>NZ_LNYU01000001.1 GCF_001468135.1 Legionella santicrucis
GCCTTTGATGTTTGCTCGCAGATTTTGATGGATCATTTCTCCGGGAAAAAATCTTTGGTTTTTGCTAATCACCAGTGACCTATTACTCCTTTAGAAAAAAACACTCCTATTTTCCTGCATTTGCTGCTAATTCATTAAAAAATAGACTATTTATCAATTTGGCATGGCATATAAATCCAATTAATTAGATATTTTGGGGACTTATTAATCAAATTAATTCACATGATAAACAATTAAAGAGCTTTTTAAAAAAATACAGACACAGAAATTCAAAGTAATTATTAAATACTCACGCCAAGCGCCAACCACATTAAAGCGCCATAATAAACACTGACAATAAAGGCTTTAAAACAACTTTGAGGTTCTCGTTTATAAATTAGTCTTTGTTGATAAATTAAAACTAAAGTTGCTGTCAGCCAAAAAAGGTAAAACAATAAATTTACTTGATTGATAATAGCCCAAAATAACCATAAACCATGAAATATACCTTGTAATAAACCAATAATTAATCGATCGTAGCTCGCAAAATAAATCGCCGTAGATTTCACACCTATACGCAAATCATCTATTTTATCCGTCATAGCGTACATGGTATCGTATGCCAAAATCCAAGCAAAATTGATAAGAAATAATAAAAAAAACTCACTGTTTAAAGACACATTTGAAGCCACAAATGCCATAGGAATTCCCATAGAGAATGCAAATCCAAGAACTAGTTGTGGTGCATTTAGAAAACGTTTACAAAAAGGATAAACAAAAGAGATGAAAAGAGCGATTAGTCCTATATAAAAGCAGTTTTTAGGCAGCTGAACCAATATATATAATGCGGTTAAAAGCAACAAGGCTAATAAAATAAATGCTTCAGTCAAGCTTACTTCACCAGCGGTTAATGGTCGAAATTGAGTTCGCATGACGTGTTTATCAATATTTCTGTCTGCTACATCATTGATGATACAGCCTGCAGCACGCATCAATACAGTACCACACACAAAAAATGCTAAAAGTTTAAAATTAGGCATCCCTTTATTAGCAAGCCATAATGCCCAAGCTGTTGGAAACCAAAGTAAGAAAATTCCTATTGGTTTATCAAAACGCATTAAACGCCAATACGCGCCCCACTTCATAAAACAAACTCTAGTTCAGGAAGCATTATCTCTGCTATATAAAAAGATTCGCGTTGTTGAAAAGAAAACTCAGCCAGTCGTACCCATAGAATACCTTCAACAGTATTAATATTCTTTTTCACCCAATAAAACTCAATACAATGGTGATCAATTGCATAATTTGCTCCATTGATACGTTGTACTTTATTGTTTCCAAAGATTAAATTTTTTATTGATTCATTTTTTAAACGGTCAAAAAAAGAAGGCTCAAGCTCGTAACATTTCTTAGGAATAATACTTCGAGCAAACCAATAAGAGACTCCTTGACTTTTCATGATGATGTCGCGCTTGAAAACAGATTCCTCTTGAATCTGTAAGACATTTTGATCCCACCAATCTGTATTTACCCACTGTTGAGAAATAAGTTCAAGCTGTGCCTCACCCTTGATTTTTTGCAATCTCTCAGTTAACGATGCTTGGTAATTCAGCCATTTTTTGAGATTTTCAGGGCTCTGCACATTAATTACAAAAATAGAATTAGTATTGATAGGCATGGACTTTGATTAATTACAAAATATATTTCAGTATGATCTTACAAAATTACTGCTTTGGGGACAAGTTATTACTTACTCTTATTCTACCTAATCTATTTAAAATAAGCGTAATTTGTTCATGAGTATTATTATTTATCAAACTAAAATGGCCGCTACACATTGCTTGAGTTGGATTATTAGAAAAAACAATTTTCTTATTTGAGCTAACACCCATCCAATTTAAACTCCAGCGTGGATGATTCCATTGCCATTGAAAAATTAACTCTACTTGATTTGTTTGTTTATTCTGGGAATTCAAAATCATGCCTTTAGACCAATTCAATGAAGCATCTAATGGCATAAGGAACACAGAGTTACCCCTTATCATTGCTTGTACCTTTGCATACTGCATTGCATTTCGTAGCTCATCGATTATTATCTGCTGCTCATTTTTTCGCGTAAAATACCCATATGAACTTACACCAATAATTAATAAACTTGCAAACAAAGTCATAGTGATAAGCAATTCAAGCAAAGTAAATCCTATTGCTTTTATAAAAACACGGTTAATTTTATTTTATTCCTTAATTTGGAGCTTGCATCAATAAATTATTTTGGCGACTCAAATATTAAACAGTATAAGAAAATGCTTCTTCGCGTTCAAAATCATCATAATCCTCACAAAAAACCCCTGAAACTACACGTTGCATAGGCTCGCATTTTCTACTTAAGGAGCGAATTAAACGAAAATGAGGATGTGAGTTATCACTTATTGCATTTAATAGCCGTATGCTTTGTGAAAAAGTCAAATCCCAGCGCGCAAAATATTCTTCTTTATAAATATTCTTACCCGAGGTGAGCCACTGCAATACTTGATTTAATGCATTATATACATTTTCACTTGGATTTTCTTTCAGTTCTTTTAACAAATTAACCACAATATGAATAATCACGTGTGCTTCCTTGCGAATTTTTGCAAAATGCTTCAAACAAGCAAAAGGAGACTTTAATGAAAAAGAATGGCGCGCATCATCAAAAGCTTTTTTATCAACACTGTCTTTCAAAAGATCCTGGGATAATTTTAAAAAGATAGGAAACACTGCTAATAAAATTTTATGATTTTCTGATTGAATTGTTAATAGAGATGATTGTGGCGCTTCATTACCAAAAAAGGTAAAAGAGTTCTCTTCATGCTTAGGAATTTGAGATATGGAATTTGGCGGATTAAAATAAAGAGCTTTTAACTCTTCTGCTTGTTTCATTAATTCACTTTGATTCGGAGCAGTAGACTCTTCAATAAGTTGATAGACAACATCAAACCAATACTTATCTCCTCTATAACAGCAATAGGAAAGCAATTCACCTAATGAGCTAAATGTTGAATACATATATTCTTCGTTTTCATATTCCTGCAATTCATTTTTATGATAACGCATATTTAAATAGTTGAGGGTTTCTGTATAACCTGACGCAATCATTTCCTTTCTACTTTTTTCACTGACTGAAAAAGAAGAACTTGATACGTTATCTACATTAATCACTATCGATTGACACGCGTATTTTCTTAATTTCAATCGATCTCGTTCCCAACCACTGGCAGGATCACTCACACCTGTAAGTAACGTGTAAATTCCATTAAGAATAACATTTTCTCTATAGACTCTATCCATAACACGATCTATTGCTTTTCTTTCTGGTCCATCATCAAATTTCACTGCTAATACTTTTAGATTATTGCCATATTCAGATTCGAGTAATGTAGAATGATCATCAAAAAATGCTTCTGTAGGAAAGTTATTTAATACCCCACCATCATTATGCTCTTCTCCATCAATAAGCGTCGATCGGTATACTATAGGAAAACTTGCTGAAATTTTAACTGCTTCACTGACTTCAAAACTTGGTGAACGAACTAACGAAAAGTAACGTGTGCTACCTTGTCGCTTATTAGTGGCAGTAACAACTAATTCCTTACCAATTCCACAACCAGGACACTTTTGTCGGATCATTTCTAAAGTAGCAAAAGTAATTTTTCCATCCGGATATGGAATTTGATATTTGGTAACAATTTGATTCAATTTATATGCAATTGCAAAATCTAAAGCTGTTTTTAATGAATGTGCCTCTGAAATTCCATTGAGATTAATATCAAAATGAACTAAATGTTCGTGTTTAAAATGCTTAAATAACTCTTCAATTTCAACTCCTGAATAACCTAAATAACACATTAATGCCATAATCGCGCCTGCTGAGCTACCGGCAAATTTTTCAGGATAAATTTTAGCTTCATTGAGAGCTTTACAAACGCCAACATGCGCATAAATTTTAGCGCCACCACCACAAAAAACGATATTTTCTATATTCGGTTTTTTTTCTCGAACTAGAATCTGATGTGATTTTAAGAAACGAAATATTTCTAATTTCTTTGTTTCATGCAATGGAACAATTTGTTTTTCTTTAATTGATTTACTTTTCTCTTTTTCTTCAGTTAACCAAGGTAATAACCAACTCCACATACGTATATACCAAGGTTTAAGTGACATAAACCTCTGCATTTTTCGGTAATCATACATTTTATCAAGTCGTTCTTGCGGATCAGTTACCTCTATAGACTGCGGATGTGGATTCTTACATATGGATTCAAATTTAATATTTTTAGTATTTAAAGCAATAAGCCGGTCAACAAGTTTATCAGTGATAAAAACTCTTTTTGTATTTCCCAAGGGCTCTTGCTGAGGATCGTTGGGATCTTTATATTTTGTTCCTGTTCCAGGAACAAGAAATTGATGAAAGCCAATTAATATTCCATGACTTCCATGACACATTTCAATTCCAGTCAACTTATACTGAGATATATTTTTCAGTGATAAATTTAAATCACTTATTTTCCAATACTCTAGATACGTACCTTCAACCCAGCTTTTTATTCTACCCCACCACGTTAAAGAAACTTCTGCAGTAAATCCACGATATTCATTTACAGTAGAGCCACTTAAAAAGTTTTTAGTTTTTTCCTTTTGATGAGGCTCCAAAAACCATTGCATAAATATGGCTTTTTTTTCATCACTTAAGCGCGTAAAGTCAAATATTAATTGCTCGTTATCGAATAAATAATTACCTAAAGCAATTTGATTGTCTGGTGGCAAACCATTAATTTGCAAACGCCCTAAGTAGGAAATAATAATAATTTTTTTTAATAATTCTAGGTTTTTGAGGTATTGGGAAGAGTCAGACTCAAGCAGCTGGCTAATTATATGTTGTGGTGTCATTACTTATCCTTAAGTTATGATAATCCCTAAATCTGAAAAATTTTGCTTTATTTATCTCGAGCCTATTCTATTTTTTCATCACCTATATTTAGCTGTTAATTTATGAGCATTGTTTTTATTTTTTTATCCATCACAAATATAATTAACACAAATTACTCAGAAATTAAATAGTAAAAATAAATTATTGACAGGATTAAAAATTTGCAATAAAAATCCATACACCCTTTTGATAGGGGTGCATTAATGCAATATATCCCTAGATACATAACAAATTGGGTTAAGTACTTTAAGATTACTCACAAAGAAAAAAAGCAATTTTGAGTTTGTCAAATTAAATCAGCAAGAGTAAAAATCTTACCAAGGATCATTGGGCCTTAAGAATCTAAATTTATGTAACAGGTCACGATGGGATCTTTCACATTGTTTGTGATGCATTATAGCCAGAGTTTCGCTACGCGGCACCCTGGCTACAATATACGAGGCATAAATAGATCTCAAAAACTCTTTAAAAGAATTTAGCGAGATAACTAAAAAGTCAAGCTATATCTTTTAAAATTTCAGAGATAACTTTTTGAGGCTCTTCCGCTTGTGTTATCGGGCGACCAACTACTAAATAATCACTACCAGCTTCCACGGCTTGCTTTGGTGTCATTACTCTTGATTGATCATCTTTGGGGCTTGTATCCAAACGTATACCTGGCGTAACCGTTATAAATTGAACATCACAGATACTTTTTATGACTTTTACTTCCTGAGCAGAACAAACAACCCCATCCAAACCTGATTCTTTTGCTAGTACTGCTAATTTTTTTACTTGTTCTATTATGGGTATATTAATACCTATAGTACTCAATTCATTCTGATTAAAACTCGTAAGAACAGTTACTGCAATTAATAAAGGTCTATCAACACCATAAGACTCAATCGCATCCCTTGCGGCGTGCATCATGCTTGGACCGCCTGCTGCATGCACATTCATCATCCAAACACCTAAATCAGCGCCAGCTTTACATGCTTTTGAAACAGTGTTGGGGATATCATGAAATTTTAAATCCAAAAAAACTTTAAATTGTCTTTGAACCAATTGCTTTACAAATTGAGTTCCAAATGAAGTAAAAAGTTCACTTCCTACTTTCAAGGCACAATGATGGGGATCGAGTTTTTCTATTAAATTTAAAGCATCTATCTCTGTATTAAAATCTAAAGCAACAATTAATTTAGGTGACATTTATACCATTACCTCTTCTTCGTACAGTGTTAAAGCTTTTTTAACTGCTGCAACGACTCTGCTTTGCTCTGCTTCTTGTAAATAAGGATGCATAGGTAAGCTAATAACACGACGACTTGCTTGCTCTGCATGAGGAAAATCACCTATTTTATAACCTAAATAGGCCATGGCAGTTTGCTGATGCAAGGGTACAGGATAATGTACTGCCGTAGGAATTCCTAATTCTTGCATTGCTTTTTGAAAGGCATCTCGATTATTTACTTCAATAGTGTATTGTGCATATACACTAGTATTATAATTATGAATAAATGGTGTTCTTACTAAAGGCGATAGCATTTGATCATATGCTTTAGCAACCCTTTGCCGCATAATGATTTCATCAGGGAAAAGGTTCATTTTTTCAATTAGAACAGCGGCCTGAATCGTATCCATCCGCCCATTAATGCCAATACGATTATGACAATAACGTGCATTTTGGCCATGAATTCTTATTTCAATGAGCTTTTGCGCTAATGCATCATCATTAGTAAAACATGCTCCTGAATCTCCATAGCCGCCTAAAGGCTTAGATGGGAAAAAACTTGTACATCCAATTGTGGATAAAGCACAAGAGTATCGTCCTTTATATGTTGCTCCAAAACTTTGGGCTGCATCTTCAATTACTGGAATGCCATATTTTTCAGCGATAACATTGATTTCATCATGATCAGCACATTGACCATATAACCCAACAGGCATTATGGCCTTAGTTTTATTGGTAATAGCATTTTCTAATTGATTGGGATCCATATTATAGGTGAGTGGATCAATATCCACGAAAACTGGCTTAGCCTGACATAAACTGATCACCTCAGTAGTAGCAAAAAAACTAAAAGGCGTAGTAATGATTTCATCTCCAGGCTGAATTTCCAAAGCCATGAGTGCCATTAACAGAGCATCAGTCCCACTTGAATTGACAATAACATGTTTCACCCCAACAAATTCAGCCAATTGCTTTTCAAATTGGGCTATTTCAGGCCCCATGATATATTGGCCATGGTTCAAAACATTTTTTATGCTGTTTAAAATATCGTGTTCAATTATTGAATATTGTCTTTTTAAATCGATAAATTGCATCATAGTCTCTTAAAAATAGTTAATACCCTTCCAAGCCATGGACTGGCTTCATTCTTCCCCAGTTTTTACAACTAGGGCAATGCCAATGTAAATGTTTTCCACCAAACCCGCAGTGTATACATCGATATACTGGCTTATTGTCTAAAAATTTGCTAGTTATATCATAGAGCATTTGTAATTTGTCGCGTACTTTTCCATGAGCAGATTCAAGATGCCAATAAATTAATTGGTTTAAACCGCGTATCGATGGATGTTTACTCAAATTATCAGCTACAAAATCTATAGCTGCATCCATATTTTTTTGTTGTTTTAAATATTCCGCTATAACAAAAATTACTGAAGCTCGAGGATTATCTGCCAAAGTCTGCTCAAGATATTTGATACACTCATCCATGGTATCTAATTCTTTATGACATAAAACTAAAGGTTCAATAATCTCTGTTAAAAAATCAGCATCTTGCTGAGGAACCTTTTTTAATGAGCGTATTGCTTGTTTGTAACGTCCCTCTTTCATTTCCAAGCTCGCATGCATTAAACTCGCACGAACAGAAGCCACATCAACATTTATTGCTTGTTTGATACAATAAGCTGCTTTGTCTAAAGAGTTAGTTTTTAATGCCTGACTTGCCATCTCACAATAATAATGGGCAGCTTGATGATGAAAACTTGTACCCGTTGTAATTTCTAATTTTTTAATTACATCTAACGCTTTTTCCCAAGCTTTTTCTTGTTGATAAATCGCCAGCAAACCATGCAAACTACTGGTTTCTTTAGAACCACCCAATTCAACCACTTCTAAAAAAATTCGCTCTGCCCTATCGAATAAACCCGCACTCATATAATCTTGGCCTAAAGCCATTAAAGATTCTTTTTTTTGCACCAGACTTAATTGAGGTCTAGCAATTAAATTTTGATGAATACGAATAGCCCGATCAACTTCTCCACGACGTCTGAATAAACTTCCTAAGGCAAGATGTGTTTCGACCGTATCACTGTCTACTTCTAATAACTTAATAAATATATCAACAGCCTTATCAGATTGCTCATTTAATAAATAGTTCAGTCCTACAACATACTCACGAGATAAACGATTAGAAAGATTTGGAATATCTTTTGATTTGCTACGATTCGCCATCCACCAACCCGACCAAGCAGCGGCAGGCAATAGTAATGGCCATAAATCAATCATTATTACCCTCCTCTGTACATGTTATACTTATAATAATAAAACTAATGTTGATCTTGCAATGGAATTGAACGTAAGTTCTTAATTTCTTTTTCGGTTAATTTTAATTGATTTTTGAGTTTATGACACTCTGATTTTAAACGCCAATAGCGCGCTATAAAAAGTATAAAACCTATTAAAACACCAATCCCCAACATAATCGTCATCAAAATAGAAATAGGCATCGATATTGTTTCAAAATAAAAATTAACATCTACCGATGTCGCATTTAAAGCAGCAAAGCTAACACCAATAACAATAAGAAGAATATAAATAACTAGCATTAATATGCGCATTGAAGTCTTCCTTTTTTGTAGCCTGGGTAAAACCCTGTCTCTTAGTCGCAAGTTAAAATCTTGGGGAAAAGTCAAATTCGAGTTCAGGTTGGACGAAAATAATTCTCACGAGCACACTACACTTTTGAGAATCACTTTTATTCAAGATGTACCAAATGCGGCTTTTCGGTAAATTATATAGAAGATTCAGGGCAAAACCCGAGATCATCCAGAACACAATAGCCATATTAACCTAGGCAATTCTCCATTTCACCCAGATTAACAAAATAAAAAAGCGTAGAAGTATCTACGCTTTTTAACTCATTAGCTGTAAAAATCATTCACTTTCTTTACTAGCCATTTTTTCCTTGAGCAAATCACCTAAAGTTGTAGTTGAAGAACCTTCGGTTCTGGAGTACTTCTTAATAGCATCTGCTTCATCTTGTGCATCTTTTGCTTTTACTGAAAGTGTGATTGAGCGATTTTTACGATCAACATTTATGATTTTTGCTTCAATTTCATCACCTTCTTTAACAACAGTAGTAGCATCATCAACACGCTCATCAGATAATTCACTTGCACGAATTGTACCCGTAATATCGTCAGCTAATGCTACAGTAACTGTTTTTGGATCTACAGCAGTAACAGTACCCTTAACTATTGCGCCTTTAGTATACTCATCAACAAAACTTGTAAAGTTGTCCCCTTCAAGTTGTTTAACTCCCAAAGAAATACGCTCACGCTCAGGGTCAATAGCAAGAATAACCGCTTCTATCTCTTGTCCTTTCTTGTATTGTTTTACTGCTTCTTCACCAGGGGTTGTCCAAGAAATATCAGATAAGTGAACTAAACCATCGATATCTCCATCTAAACCAATGAAGATTCCAAAGTCAGTGATTGAACGAATCTTACCACTTACTTTTTGTCCTTTATTGTAACTTGCAGCAAATTGTTGCCAAGGATTGCCAACACATTGCTTCATACCTAAAGAAATGCGGCGTCTTTCTTCATCAATTTCAAGAACCATAACATCAACAACATCACCAAGTGCAACCACTTTACTTGGATGTACGTTTTTGTTGGTCCAATCCATTTCAGACATGTGGACTAGGCCTTCGACACCTTCTTCAATTTCCACAAAGCAACCGTAATCAGTAATATTGGTTACTTTACCTTGCAACTTCTTACCAATAGGATAACGTTCTACGAGATCAACCCATGGATCGTTCCCTAATTGTTTCATACCTAAAGAAACACGGTTTCGTTCGCTATCAAAACTTAATACTTTTACTTTTATATCCTGACCAACGGATAATACTTCACTCGGATGCTTCACTCGCTTCCAAGAAATATCAGTAATATGCAGTAAACCATCAATACCACCTAGGTCAATAAATGCGCCGTAGTCGGTAAGATTTTTAACAATACCATGAAGTTCTTGACCATCATGTAAGGATTCAAGCAATGCTTGTCTATCGGCACTACTTT
This sequence comes from Legionella santicrucis, assembly GCF_001468135.1. Lineage (GTDB taxonomy): Bacteria > Pseudomonadota > Gammaproteobacteria > Legionellales > Legionellaceae > Legionella > Legionella santicrucis. The sequence continues at coordinate 10,238 of NZ_LNYU01000001.1, forward strand.
CTTCTTCAACAACTGCACGACGTGATACCACAATATTATTACGCTTTAAATCCATTTTAATTACTTTGAATTCAAGCTCTTTGCCTTCAAGATAAGAAGGATCTCTTACAGGTCTGACATCTACTAATGAGCCAGGTAAGAATGCGCGTATGGAACCAATTTCAACAGTAAATCCACCCTTAACTTTTCCAGAAATAAGTCCAGTAACTGTTTCATTGTTTTCATGTGATTTGGATAATTTACGCCAAGCTTCCTGACGTTTTGCTTTTTCTCTTGAAAGGATTGTTTCGCCATAGCCATCTTCCACAGAATCCAAGGCTACTTCAACCGTATCACCCAAATTTACTTCCAATGCACCATCTTTGTCATAAAACTCTTCTTTAGGTACAATTCCTTCAGATTTTAGACCCGCATTTAAAATGACATAATCACTATCAATACCAATAACTTTAGCATTAATAATAGCACCAGGATAAAATTGAGCGCCGGCAATACTTTGCTCAAACAATTCTTTGAAACTTTCAGACATGTTTATAAACTCTTTAGTAAAAAAATGAAAGAATGAGTTCCACTCATCTTTCCCCCAACAAACATTTAAACACTGTATAGACGTTCATTTATTAAGTTTAATACATTATCGAACACTTGTACAATGGATAACCTGGTTGTATCAATTTGCACTGCATCAACTGCAGGCTTCAATGGCGCATGCGTTCGTGCAGTATCCCTTACATCCCGCTTAGCCAATTCTTCTACAACCTGCGCGAGGCTAACATTAATTCCTTTTTCTTTCAACTGTAAATATCGTCTATTTGCTCTTTCGTCTGCATTTGCATATAAAAATATTTTCAAAATGGCATCAGGAAAAACTACAGTGCCCATATCCCTACCATCTGTCACTAGACCTGGGGGTTGAGCAAAATTACGTTGACGCTCAAGCAAAGCTTCTCTTACTTCAGGAATAGCAGCAATCTGAGATGCGTCCTGCCCACATTGTTCACTTCGAATTTCACGATTGACATCTACATTATCAAGAATGGCTCGTGAACCATATTCATCAGAAAAATCAAAACGCAAATTAAGAGAGCGAGCCAACACCACTAATTGTTTTGTATCATGGGATGCAATATTATTTTTTCTCGCTGCATAAGCTAAGACACGATAAATTGCTCCACTATCAAGCATATTCCATTTCAGATGTTTTGCAAGCAACTGACATAAAGTTCCTTTACCAGTTCCACTTGGTCCATCTAGGGTTATTACAGGTACATCGTCATTGTACATTATCAACTGTTTCCTCTATTTGAAGTTGAAGTTGCTTGGCTGTATCTACAAACAAAGGAAATGAGGTAGCCACATTAGCGCAATTTCTAACAGTAACTGGGGCACTAGCTACAGCTCCTGCAACAGCAAAAGACATAGCAATACGATGATCTTCTCTGCTTTCAACAATACCTCCTTGTAAAGTGCCTCCCTCAATGGAAACGCCATCATCTAATGCCTCTGCTTGAATTCCTAATTTTTTTAGACCATCAACCATAGCAGCAATTCGATCGCTTTCTTTAAAGCGTAATTCACTTGCACCACGAAGAGTAGTTTGTCCACGCGCACAAGCTGCGGCTATAAAAATAACAGGAAATTCGTCAATTGCAAGCGGAACCATGCTTGCAGATATATTAATTCCTTTCAAATGAGCATATTGAACACGCAAATCAGCCACCCATTCTTCGCCAAGTTGGCGCTGATTTAAAAGGGTGATCTTTGCTCCCATTTCTAACAAAATATGAATAATTCCCGTACGGGTTTTATTAATACCTACATTACGTATAAGGACATCCGATCCAGGAATAATTGTTGCTGCAACAATGAAAAATGCAGCTGAAGAAATATCGCCAGGAACATATACTTCAGTAGCTAAACACTCATGATCAGAATTAATTGCCAAAGTATTTCCTGAGCGATTTATTGGATAAGAAAAATTTTTTAGCATAAGTTCTGTATGATCACGACTCACCCCTGTTTCAGTAATCAATGTTTCGCCTTCGGCATAAAGGCCTGCTAACAAAATACATGACTTGACTTGGGCACTAGCCTCAGGCATTACATAATCGATTCCATGAAGTTTTTTTCCACCTTTAATAGTAATTGGTGGTTTTCCATCAACTGTTGAAATCCCAGCCCCCATTAAAGCGAGGGGTTTGCTAATTCGCAACATTGGCCTTTTCAAAAGGCTCTCATCTCCAGTTAATTGACTATCAAAAGATTGTGCAGCCAATAATCCAGCTAATAGGCGCATACTGGTTCCTGAATTCCCACAATCAATAACCTGCTCTGGTTTTTTCAAGCCATATTTGCCTACACCATAAATCACTACCTGCTGTTCATCAGGGCCTTCTATGGTAACTCCCATTGCTTGAAATGCTTTCAAAGTAGCGATGCAATCATCCCCATCCAGAAACCCATTAATAACTGTTGTTCCTTTTGCGATAGAACCAAAAATGATAGAGCGATGTGATATAGACTTATCTCCAGGAACAGTAATTTCCCCTTTTATCGAGGTAACAGGTTTACTTATAAAATTGTGTATTCTCACAGACTATTTTCCTTTGCAAATTCAGACATGAATTCAATTAAAGCATCTACTCCAGCCATAGGCATAGCATTGTATAGGCTTGCACGAATCCCACCTACTAATCTATGGCCTTTTAATGCATATAAACCTCTTAGCTGCGCCAATCTAAGAAATTCGTTTTCTAATCGGGTATTTTTAAGAGAAAAACATACATTAACTATAGAGCGAGCATCATTATCGATGTCAGTACTATAAAATTCTGAACTATCTAAATACTGATATAATTTAGTTGCTTTTTGACAATTGAGTCGATACATTTCATCAACTCCACCTTGTGCTTTGATCCAGCGAAACATTTTATCAGCTAAATAACAATTAAATACCGGCGGAGTAGCATAAAGCGAATGATGTTCTGCTTGAGTTTTATAATGAAGCATTGTTGGCACAGGAGGATTTGGCGCTCTTTCTAATAAATCATCCCGTATAATCACTATAGTTAAACCTGCATTGGCTATATTTTTCTGCGCACCCGCAAAAATCAAACCAAATTTACTAACATCTAAAGGCTCACTAAGTAAAGAAGAAGTCATATCAGCAACTAAAGGAATTTCTGTAATCGGAGGAACATAGGGAAACTGAACCCCGTTAACCGTCTCATTAGCCGTATAATAAACATAAGCGGTATTTTCATTGATTTCCCAGTCTTTAGCACTAGGAATATTTTTGTAGGAATTTTTTTCACTACTGGCGATACAATATGCTTTTTTTAAATATTGTGCTTCAGAAAAAGCTATATGTGACCATATTCCAGTGATTATATAACCTGCTTGTTCATTCGGATGCAAAAGATTCATTGGAATCATCGCAAATTGCGTACGAGCAGCCCCTCCTAAAAAAAGAATTTGGTAATTTTTCGGGATGGTTAGTAGTTCCCTTAGTGTTTGTTCCGCATGGTTTAATAGGGCCATAAACTCTGAACTACGGTGTCCAATCTCAAGAACAGAAATACCTAAGTTTTTCCAATCAAGGAATTCTTCCTGGGCCTCTCGGAGTATGCACTCCGGAAGCATCGCAGGTCCAGCACCAAAATTATATACTCGAGTTGTCATCACTACTTTCTTCAATTTCAACTATATCATCATTTACATCATTGGAATCCTCACCTAAATCCTCAATTTTTTGCATTCCAACTACTTTTTCACCAGAGCTAACATTAATAAGACGAACACCCTGGGTATTTCTACCAATGACCGATAGCTCATTGACTTTAAAACGCACTAGCGTTCCTTTATCAGTGATCAACATGGCTTCATCTGCATCCGTTACTTGCACTGAGCGAACTACTTTACCGTTACGTTCATTTACCTGAATTGAAATTACTCCTTGTCCCCCACGTCCAGAAACGCGATACTCATCAATTGAAGTACGTTTACCGTACCCATTTTCTGTTGCGGTCAATATAGTTCCGTCAAGATGAGCAACAACTAAAGAAATTACTGCTTGTTCTTCTTCGATACGAATACCCCGTACTCCACGAGCAGTGCGCCCCATAGGTCTTACTTTACTTTCATCAAAGCGAACAACCTTACCCGCATCAGTAAACAACATAATATCTTTGCTGCCATCAGTAATATCCACACCAACCAAACTATCATCTTCATCCAGATCTACAGCAATAATTCCATTAGAGCGTGGTCTGCTAAAAGCATTTAAAGGTACTTTTTTAACGGTCCCCTTTTTAGTTGCCATAAATACATAATATCCATCCAGATATTCCCTTACCGGCAACATGGCATTAATTTCCTCGCCTTCGGCAAGCGGTAATATATTAATAATTGGTCGACCACGAGAAATCCGGCTCGCTAAAGGAAGCTCATAAGCTTTTAACCAATAAAGCTTTCCATGATTCGAGAAGCAAAGCAAAGTATCATGTGTACTTGCAATGACCAAACGAGAAACAAAGTCTTCGTCTTTAACATTTGTAGCAGATTTTCCCTTGCCTCCACGACGCTGGGCTTGATATGCGCTAATTGGTTGATACTTAACATATCCTTGATGCGATAAGGTTACAACAACGTTCTCTTCTGTAATTAAGTCTTCAATAGTTAAGTCTTCTTGAGATTCAATAATCTCAGTACGACGCTCATCACCAAATTGAGTTTTTATTTCAACAAGCTCATCACGAATGACTTGCATCAATCGTTCTGGTGAGGCCAATATTTCTAACAACTCTCGAATCAGCGCTAATAACTCTTCGAATTCAGCCAATATTTTATCTTGTTCTAAAGCAGTTAAACGATGGAGTCTTAATTCAAGAATAGCTTGAGCTTGCGCCTCTGATAACTTATAACCTTCGGGACTCAAACCAAACTCAGCAGCCAAATCATCGGGGCGCGATGCATCTGATCCTGCTCGCTCCAACATCGCTTTAACCATACCTGGTTGCCATAGTTTTGCAAGCAAAGCTTGTTTTGCATCTTGAGGAGTTGGTGATTGTTTAATTAAAGCAATCATCTCATCGATATTAGCTAAAGCAATCCCTAACCCTTCTAACAAATGCGCGCGACTTCGCGCTTTTTTCAATTCAAATAAAGTTCTTCTCGTTACTACTTCACGTCTATGTTTAATAAAATACTCTAGAATTTGTTTCAAATTCAAAGTACGCGGTTGTCCATCAACCAATGCAACCATGTTAATTCCAAAAACATTTTGCATCTGAGTTTGTGTATATAAGTTATTTAGAATCACATCTGCTATTTCTTGTCGTTTCAACTCAATAACAACACGCATTCCTTGCTTATCTGACTCATCCCTGAGGCCCGAAATTCCTTCAATTTTCTTATCTCTTACTAATTCAGCAATTCGCTCCACCAAACGTGCTTTATTTACTTGATAAGGGAGCTCGGTAATGATAATCGATTGACGACCCGAATCTTCATCAGTTTCAATTTCTGTTCGAGCTCGAATAATAGCGCGCCCTTTTCCTGTACGATAGCCTTGAATGATCCCAGCTCTACCATTAATGATGGCAGCAGTAGGAAAGTCAGGGCCAGGAATAATTTGCATAATCTCATCTAAACTAATTTCTGGATCATCAACCAAAGCGATGCATGCATTAATTACTTCACTAAGATTATGAGGTGGAATATTAGTCGCCATACCCACGGCGATACCTGAAGAACCATTTACCAATAAATTAGGTACTCTTGAAGGTAATACTACAGGGGCAAATTCGGTTTCATCATAGTTAGGGCTAAAGTCAACCGTCTCTTTATCCAAATCAGCTAACAAAGCATGTGCCACTTTAGACATTCTTACTTCGGTATACCGCATTGCCGCTGGAGCATCACCATCTACTGAACCGAAGTTACCCTGACCATCTACCAAAAGATAGCGCATAGAAAAAGGCTGTGCCATACGGACAATCGTATCATAAACTGCTGTGTCACCATGTGGATGGTATTTACCAATAACATCCCCTACAACACGTGCGGATTTTTTATAAGGCTTATTCCAATCATTACCTAACTCACTCATCGCATAAAGAACACGCCGATGAACAGGCTTAAGTCCATCACGTACATCAGGCAAGGCTCTACCTACTATGACACTCATTGCATAATCCAGGTAGGATTGCTTTAACTCATCTTCAATATTAACTGGCAAGACTTCTTTCGCTAGATAAACCATAGTTTGGACGTATCCTTGATGAAAAATTTTAATGATGAAGAATAGCATACAGACGCACTTAATTAAATGTCTGTACTAAATATGACTAAGTGAAAAATGGAAAATACTTATAATTTCAAATTGAGCAGTTAGGATTATGGAGCATGCTGCACTACAACATTATCTCAATAATTTTATTATTTTCTACTGTAATTCTTTCAAATTCTAAACCATAATAAAATTGACTGTAAGTGCTCGTTTTGTATATAGTGCCACCCACAAACAACAAGATCCTTAATCAGGAGTAGCAATGACTAAAAAAACAGCTAAACTCAGTATTGAAGGCCAAGAGCCGCTTGAATTACCCGTTTACACACCAACTTTAGGGAACGATGTGATTGATATCACACAACTGGGTGCTCGTGGCGTATTTACCTTTGATCAAGGCTTTTTATCTACTGCTTCCTGTGAATCCAAAATTACCTATATTGACGGCGATAAAGGCATTTTGCTCTATCGAGGCTATCCAATAGAGCAACTTGCTGAGAAAAAAGATTTTCTTGATGTAAGTTATCTTTTGCTTAATGGCGAGTTACCCAGCGCTGAAGAAAAGAGAAAATTTGTTGGCTTAATTAATAACCATACTATGGTACATCAACAAATGTATCAATTCTTAAATGGTTTTCGTCGTGATGCACATCCTATGGCAATTATGGTAGGAATGGTTGGCGCTCTATCTGCTTTCTATCACGACACTATGGATCTGAATAATGCAGAAGATCGCTTTATTTCAGCGATTCGTATGGTTGCAAAAATGCCTACTTTTGCGGCTATGAGTTATAAATATTCAATAGGATTACCTTATATTTATCCCCAAAATAAGATGTCTTATGCTGAAAACTTTTTGCATATGATGTTTAGTGTTCCAACAGAAGAATCAACTCCTGATCCAGTTCTCGTACGTGCAATGGATACTATATTTATTTTACATGCGGATCACGAGCAAAATGCATCCACTTCCACAGTACGGCTTGCTGGTTCAACAGGTGCCAATCCTTTTGCATGCATTTCTGCAGGTATTGGGGCATTATGGGGACCTGCTCATGGTGGTGCAAATGAAGCCTGCTTAAACATGCTTAAAGAAATTGGAAGTGTAGATCGAATTCAACATTATATTAAACGAGCAAAAGATAAAGATGATCCATTTCGCTTAATGGGCTTTGGCCATCGTGTGTATAAAAGCTATGATCCCAGAGCTAAAGTAATGCGTCAAACTTGTTACGATGTTTTAGAAGCTGTGGGAGCAAAAGATGCTCCTTTGTTCAAGCTCGCCATGGAGTTAGAACGCATTGCTCTTGAAGATGATTATTTTATTGAGAAAAAACTTTATCCTAATGTTGATTTCTATTCAGGATTAACATTAAGCGCTATTGGTATCCCAACAAATATGTTTACTGTAATATTCGCCCTTGCTCGTACAGTAGGTTGGATGAGTCATTGGATGGAAATGGTTGCTACAAAATCAAGAATAGGTAGACCTCGTCAGCTTTATACTGGTGAAAAAACCAGAAAGGTGCCTTAGCAAACGTAAGTTCGACATAAAAAGCAGGTATCTGCTTTTTATGTCGCTGCACATGCATTAAAATCCATGAAATTTGGTAATAGGTCACCCCTAATAAACTTTAAAGAAGTTTATTAGGAGAACTGATCCTCTTTATATTCTAACCAAAGCTACCGCCAAAAGA
>NZ_LNYU01000002.1 GCF_001468135.1 Legionella santicrucis
AAATGATCTTTTCTCCTTCTTCTATTTGAGAAATTTCTTGTATTTGCTTGATCTATTCACCTAATTCAGGCGTTTTTCGTAAGTCCTGAAATTGTTACATCGATAATTTATTGATGAGTATTTGAATTTATTCTGAACTAAAACTACGAATATATTTTGAATAGATCACTTGCATGCTTAAATACAGTTTTACAGAAATAATTTCTGTGGATTTAGATCATGACACAATACATTGGAAATGCTCTCATCAGATTAGATATGAAGCATTAGTTAGGTTATTTTTGGGTTATTTAAAACAATAATTAAAATTGTCAATGGATGCGAATAAGAATTGTCTTACTTTGCATTCGCATCCATTTTTTTACCAAGGTTTCGTATTGAAAGGAGATGGGTTAAAGATTACTTGTTCCTCCTCCTCTTCCTCTGTCTTTTTAGGTTCTATATTCTTATTTGACTCAATTTCTTCTTGTTTAGAAGGTTTATCTTTATAAGAAGGTTTGGGTTCCATCGAAAGTGGATTTGGAGTAAAATTTTGCTCTTTTGTGACCTCATCCTTTTCTTGTGCTTTCGGAGTGGGTATGGGCACTAAATTATTTGCGAGCCGTTGGATAAATGCATCGTATAAGGCTAAGGTGGGCATGGTAATACGAAGAGAACGTATGTTTCCTTCCTCATCTTGAATGAGTTGTAAACAATCATCGGAAAGATTGTTCTCTTTTTTAAATTCATTGAATTCTTTTATAATCGCTTCCATGAATTTTTTTAATTCTTCTCTTTGTTCTTCAGTTAATTCATTAGGCTCACAAAGCAGTTTAATCGTAAGGGTCAATGATTCGCGATCACTATCAACCAGCAATTTCCCGTCAGCGATTAATTGTTCAATTATTTCCGGGTCAAAACTAGATTCTAAATCAAGTCCTTCACCCTCACCCATTGAAGCAAACTCGCCCATTAATTCATCTGTAGACTCAACTACCTTTCCTGATTTGGTTAGCGATTTATCTTCACCGGAACTTGCCTTTTCCTCGGAGGTTTTACCAGAGCCGCCATCACCTCCACCGCCTCCTCCACCATGTCCGAAACAACGACGGGTAGGGGCTATTTCTTTAAAACAAGTTCGACAGCGTACTTTTGCTCCTTCAGCAGCAGCTTCTTTTTTTTCTACCTCTTTAAGTTTTTCTTTTTCTTTTTTTAATAGTTCTAATGTAAGTGCGGCTGAAGAGGTTTGTTCTTTTGCTCCACCTGCTGTGGTTGGTTCAGGGACGGGCTGATGTTTTTCTTTCTCTTTTTCATTGTCTTTTTTCATGAAGGATACCAAATTTAAATTTATAAACATTATGACAATTATACACAAATATTAAATTATCTGCAAAAAATATGTAAAAAAGTGTTATTTTTTACATATAGTGAATTAATTTAATGCAAAATTAGCGTTAAGTAATGATTTTCGGTTGCGCAAAACAAATTGGCACAAATGTCCTAAACTTAACTGTAAGAGAAAAAACAAAAATTGCAAGGTATGGGGTGAAATTAATTCATTCGGTGAAGGGGTGATGGGTATTAACGTGCCCAGTACGAGTGATTAGCTAAGAACATAGTCGAGGTTTTATATGGCTGATACATGTACGGGCGGGACAGTAGCATGCTGGATATCAAGTCAGGTCAATATATTAAATAATATTGCAAATAACTTGCTTCCTGTAGAGCGCTTGATTACAGGAGCAGCGTATCTTATTGGTTGCGCCTTTTTATTTAAGGGAGTCTATTGTTTAAAGCAATATGGCGAACAACGAACAATGATGTCGAGTAATACTAATGCTAAAGAACCAATAACTTATTTGTTAGTGGGTACAATGCTGATTTATTTTCCAACGACCTTTTCGATGTTCATGCAATCTTCATTTGGTTATCAAAATGTTCTTCAATATGCACCGGTAAACAGCGGTAATTCGACTCTTGATACATTATTTGGTAGTGGAAGTGTCGTTGGAAGGCCATTGACTATTATTATTCAAGTCATCGGCCTCATTGCTTTTGTAAGAGGGTGGGTATTGATTGCGCGCGCCGCAGGTTCGGGTAGCCAACCCGGAGCTACTGGAAAGGGTTTAATTCATGTATTTGGTGGGATTCTAGCGGTCAATATTATAGGTACCATTGAGATGATTAATAATACACTATATGGATCGTGACGCGTAGAGTATGTACAGAAATCCATCCTTTTGTGTGGGTCAAATTTAATTTTTGTGGCTTTATCTCGCATTATTGATGTAAATAATAAGGAGTTAATTTGTTTTCTGGCACAAGACAAATGACTCGTTGCTGGGTAAGGCGTCAGTTTAATGCCCATCTTAGTTGATGAGCCTGGGCGTCATAGTAATCCATCATAAAAAAGCATTTAAGCTGTAAAAAAACCGTAAAAAAATGATCACCCAAAGTGAGCGCAATTTTTTTAGTTTAAAATGTGCGCAATACTCCTATTTTTGTTTTTTTTATTATGTCTACATCCAATACAGAAATCGCTCAAATTTTATCCGTGAACAAAACGTCTGGTGAATCGGCACAGCAAGATCTCGTTTACTCAGTACCAAAGACTGAATCGGGTGCAATTGATTTAACTAAAGCGGAGCGTATCGCTGAAGGTGGGACTCACATACTTTATCGATTTCCAGATGCGCCTTTTGTTATTAAATTAATGAAACAAAATCCTAACCCTATGGAACTTGAAGAGTTAGAGAAAAAATATGCGGTTTTATATGAGTGCTTTGACAAAGAAGGGAAAAAACGATGCATTCGGGAACAACATATCACTCATCAGGTGCAACTTCCAGGAAAGGAGCTTCAAGAAGCAGCTTTATCAATCGTTCCATACGAAAAATGTTTCAAATCTAGAGTTAAATTTGATTTTAAAATAGAACCTGCAGAACTTGATATTTATTTAATGGAGCACAACCAGGAGTTGTTTGATAAGGCACATAAAGCACTTATTCATAAAGAAGGCTCTGGAATAGATTTTGAGCTTAATGATTATGCGCTCATTGATGAGCGAATCGGCGCTATTTTGCACCATTTGGATAGCGATCCCAAGCTCTGTGAAGTCATGATTGAATTTTTAAATCATTATCGTGATTTTTATCAAAGGACTAATATTATCCTGGATGCTATGGGATTTGAAAACATACTGTTTTTTAAAGACGAACAGGGTGATTGGCAGTTTAAAATAGGCAGTGCGATAAAGCATGATACTGGAAAATACACGCAGGAGTTATTTGATGCATTACATTCTGGAAAAGAAGTCAATTTGACTGGTTTTGTTAATTTTACTCATGCTTATTTTTCACCGGCAAACATTAGGGCGGTCAATGTATGTGCCATGAAGCTTGGTTTAGAGCCTGTTATTCATGATGTCACAATCGATTCAACCGATTTAGTTAGAATCGCTCAAGAATTATCAGTAGGAGAGCGAATGCTTGCCTATGCAAGGCATGGTGATTTTGAAAAAATAGATAAAATTCTCCAAGAACATCGGGGTGAGCTTAGTTTTAATCTCAGAGATTTTTGGACATACTCTCTCATCGCTGATGAGTACATTAAACATGGCCAGCCACCAACAGCACTTAAAAATTATCTGGATACGGTGAGTCAATTGCCCGTTATCTTGCCTGAAAATGAAGAGGATGCAAAACGAGTAAAAGACTCAAAAAAGGCCATTATAGACCGAAAAAACATGCATGATAAAAAAATAATGCTTCACCAAGAACTCACAACTGTTGCCCTTAATAAAGGGCAACTCCAAAAAATAATCGATTCTGCGCATACTCCCGCTGTAAGTTATGCATATGTTGAATCCAATGAACAACACCAACACGGATTGGTAAAAACTTCTCTTGCTCTTGGCAAAAAAAATGTTCAATCCACAGGTACTGAAAATACCGTAGAGGGTAATACGAGATTTCCAGCCTCTTCACTGAGTAAAATTGTATTTACTTATTTGGTGTTACAGCTGGTCAAAGAGAAGCAAATTGATTTGGATGAGCCATTACTTTCTATTCTGCAGCAACAAGGTCAGGAATATGAGCGATTCAAGGTCAATGGTGAATATCCTGAAAAGGCTAAAAATTTAACCGCTCGACATGTATTGTCACACACTACGGGTTTGCCCAATTGGACTCCAAATTTATCTTCACCACTAACGTTTGATCCTAAATCAGATCTAGGTAGTGGATATTCGTATTCAGGTGAAGCGTTTCTTTTTTTACAAACAGTCATCGAGACAAAAACGGGTAAAAATTTAGAGGAGCTGGCTAAGAAGTATGTGTTTGACCCCTTAAAAATGAATCGCTCTACGTTCAAGCCACAACCAGAAGACGACAAAAATATTGTAGTGGTTCATACTCAACTAGAAAAACCGACTCCCATATTAGACATAGAGCCACCACTTCATTCTGCTGCATCACTTCTTACAACGGCCAATGATTTTTCAAAATTGATGAGTGCTTGGTTGGACAGTATGGATGATCCAATAATAAAACAAGCTTTTGAGCCAAGCAGTACATACAGTATTGCGAATACATGTGGGTTAGGTTGGCATATTTATAAAAATAAAGATGCAGTCATCGCTTATCAATGGGGTGCAAACCCTAATACACGATCGTTTATTGCACTCAATGTTACAGAAAAAAAGGGTGCGGTATTTTTTACAAATTCAGAAAATGGGATGAGTATTGCCACTCAAATTTTGAATTCTCCTGATTTACATCCTATTGGCGACATGCAAGAGCTCTTTAACTATATGAGTTTTAGTCAAAGTGATGAGGCCGGATGGCAAGAAACCATTGCAGGTAAGATTTGTGAAGATGAGGGAAGACTTAAAGAGGCGAGAGGTTATTTTGAAAAGGCCATTGAGTTAAGACGTTTGGAATGGTCGAATGCAGTTCATCAAAATTCCTCTTCAGAAAAAACAGTATTTACCTCTCCAATGGAGCCTTTTGTAGGAAATTATAACAATGAAGTAGAGATCTATCTAAGAGAAGGAAGTTTAATCTGTAGGCGTTCTAATAGTGAAACGAAACTTGTGCGAATATCAGAAACTGAATTTCTGCCTGAAGAGGATCCGTCGTTTAAAATAAGTTTCAAAAGAGATCTCGTAGAAATTCGTTCTATCCATGGTGAGCAAACCTTATTGTTTAAACAATCTTTACCAAACCCCCAATTAGAAACTGCTCATGAAAAAACAGGTGGAACAAAGGAGCAACCCTCTTTAACAACCGTTGATTCAGGAAAAAAAGTGATGTTGCATGACTTGATGAAAAATGCCTACATTCCTGGAGTATCCATTGCCACTATTTCTGATGGAACACTTTCTTGGAACGGTGCATTTGGTATTTCTGATATGGACTCAGGAGATTGTGTTGATGAGTCTACTGTATTTGAGGCGTGTTCCTTGAGTAAACCCTTGTTTGCTTATTTGGTATTAAAACTGATAGAAAAAGACCAACTGCCGCCAGACTTCCTGACTCAATCCTTGCCTGAAATAGAATATGGACGATTTAAGCGTGAGGACAAAGAAAAAGTAGTGTCTTTAACGCCTCAAATGATTTTGTCGCATCAAACTGGATTGCCTAATTGGGAGCCTGGTAATAATCAACTTGAGTTTCAATTCAAACCCGGTGACCAATATCATTATTCTGGCGAAGGGTATCACTATTTACAGAAAGTCATTGAAGCAAAAATGGGTAAAAGCCTTGAAACGCTTGCGCAAGAATATGTATTCACACCGCTTGGAATGAAAAACAGTCACTTTGAACATGCTCGTTTTGAGCCAGGAACACAATTTGCCTCCCGTCATAATGAACTCATGCAGCCTCAACCGTATAGAGATGAAGTAACTGCCGCTGGGTCGTTACAAACTACAGCATATGATTATGCACAATTTGTAATGGCACTACTCAAAGAGCAAACGCTGAGAAAGACAGCAATGAAAGAGCTCGTCTCAACAGAAAAAGATGAAACAGCAAGAAAGAAAGAGATCTCCCAAGAAGTGTTACAATCCGTATTTTGGGGATTAGGATGGGGTTTAGAAAAAACAGAGGAAGGAACCTTTGCATTCCATTGGGGAGACACATCAGGGGCGAAGGCATTTGTTGCAATCAACCCTGAAAATGGTTCAGCGATTTGTTATTTTGCGAATAGCCAAAATGGGTTATCTCTTGTCAAAGAACTAGTCACTCCTCATGTTGGTTTAACAAAAGGCCTCGATTACCTTTGTGGCAAATATGATTACACGCACTATGATAAACCGGGTTATAAAGAACGACATGAAGGCTTACTGGCTGAGTCACGAGGCGATTATGTCACTGCAAAAATCCAATTGCTCAAGGCCATTGAATTGGAACCTAAATATACTGTTGAACTGACCCAACACATCGAGTGTTATGATAAGCCAGGTTGGAAAGAGCAACAGGAGGGAGTAAAAGCAGAATTAAAAGGTGATTATAAAACCGCCATAATCAAATTCAATCAAGCACTGGTGCAAGATTTAGAATCTGAGAAGCAAATTGAAAAACACCTCGCGTGGTTAAACGATTTGGATCACCCAATTGCGGTAGGAAAAGAAAAATTACAGGAATATACGGGCAAGTATGGGCCTCATGAACTAACCCTTGAAGGAGAGTCACTCAAACTTCAATCATTTGGACAAAGTTATAAGCTTATTCCTGTGGGTAAGAATCTGTTTTCACCAGAAAACAATCTCAATTTTCGCCTTGAATTTGACCCAGAACGAGGGCACGTTGCCTATCATTTTCTCGATCTTGCATTTCAGCCCATTATAGAGAAGAAACAAAAAGCAACTATTCCTACATCAAAAATGAAATTGGAAGAGGTGATGAAAAAAGCCGGTATTCCAGGAATATCAGTTGCCACGGTAAATCATGAAGGAATTATTTCTACGCCATTTGTTAAAGGCACTGTCAGCTCAACCCAATGCGGGTTATTGAAGATGCCCGTGGCTAAAATTAAAGAAGAGCAAAGCAAATTCTATAAATCGTATTACATCCTTACCGAAGAAGGCTTGCTTTATTATAACAAATCGAAGGATAAACTTCATAAGCTTGAACTGGATGAATATCAGCTCGAAGAAGTACGTCAAAGTTTTGCCAAAGACGAACAAATAGATATCTTGTCTGATGATCAATTAAGTGAGATTACCTCGATTACAGACCATCTTCACTCAAGCCCTTCCATGGAAGTAACTCCTGAAACAGTTTTTGGAGCCGCATCGCTTAGTAAACCTGTATTTGCCTATTTGGTACTAAAATTAATCGCAGCAAATAATGCGAATAAAGCCCAACCTGGACTAGGACAATTTAACGCCCAATTTGATTTAAAAACCCCTCTTTATCAAGTTTTTCCAGAGATACTAAAAAAATTCCGTAAAGAAGATGAGGATAAGGCCAAGCTTTTGACCGCAGAGATGGTATTATCCCACACGACAGGGCTACCTATTACGCATGATGAGAGCAAAGGACTCATTGAATTTCAGTTTGCCCCTGGCACAAAATATGCCTATTCGGGTCCAGGAATTGCTTACTTGCAAGAAGTCATCGAAGCATTAACTGACTCTAATCTTGAAACACTTGCCCAAGAACACATCTTTGGGGAAAAAGCGTTAAACATGAAGCACAGTAGTTTTCACACCGATAAAAGCAGGCCTCCGCAAGCGGCAAATAGCCTCTATACAACGCCAAGTGATTATGCCAAATTTATAGTAGCTTGGATGAATGATGAAGAGCTACAGTATGCATTTCAACCCATGGTTTCCATGAACAATGATTATTTACCTGGCAACTGGCCAATGGATGTCAATGGATTAGAACAGGATAAAAACCATGTGGCATGGGGTTTAGGTTTTGGATTACAAATCGATAAGCAATGTGGGTGCGGTCTTCTTAAAGTGACAACCGATCCAAGCCAATCCCCCTTTGATTGCATCGAAGGCTTATTGGAGGAGAGAAATGCGGTCATTCTATTTAATGATACGCTTTTTTATGCAGATCAAACCAGTCGAACGGTTCAGAAAATCGAATTGACACAGAGTAATCAGGATGATTTTAATAGGCTAAAAGAAAAATGCACCGAGTCCTATAAATTAGCCCAAGGGAGTGAATTAAAATTGATTACCTCTGTAACAGGACGTATCCATAGTGCAAAGAGAGCCTATCATTCCGGTGATATGAATGAATACAGAGCGTGGGTGGCTATGAATTTAGAAGACAAGTCGGCTGTAGTTTATTTTGCCAACTCGCATAATGGTCATATTCTAGCAGATTCAATCATCTCTCCAAAAGTAGAGATAGATAACGTATTTAATTACTTTTTTCAAACCTATGGATTTGCACGGAATTTTGATGAGCTACAAGGAATAACTAATTTTCATGGGGTAAACTCCAATTGTTTAAAGAAAACTTCGCCTAAGATTGAAGAAAAACCAGATACACCCAAAGAATTAGAAAAAAGAACTGCTATGAGTGAAGAATCAGAACGGCTCACTTCCTCTTTACCCAAAGCAAAAACATTAACTTTAGGATTTTTGACACCAGAAAAGAGAAAGGAAAAAAATCAACAGGATAATTATTGTGGATTTAAATCAGGGTTTCTCATAGGTAAGTCTTTTTAAACTAATTGCTTAGCATATTGGGGTAGCTTTGGGGGTACGAAGAACATATTATTAAGAGTAAAAGGTCGAGCAGACGGATTTAAATAAAAGCGTTATTACATTTTGAGATAACACCATACCTATAAGGGAGTATACGGTGATGGATGATAAAATCTGTGAGCATTGCTATCCTGAAAAACGCTGTCATGTTAGAAGGAAATTTTTTAGTTTATTCGATTATTTTATATTCAATCCATTGATCTATTTTTTATCTAAAACGTTTCTCCTGTCAGAGCAGGATTTTTTACGATTCGATAACCTATTAAATAGGGTGTCGATTCATATTTTTCAAAAACTAAAACTATTTACCAAAACCAATATCATTGATAGGAACCAATTTAATAATAGCGTGCTTGCACTATGGGATGAAGCGCAACGAAGGGGATTAGAACTGTATAATTTTAAGGAGTCTCAATTACATACGTTGTATTTTATGTTGGTATTTAATAACAAAAAATATTATTTTACACAAACCCCTATTTCTCTTCTTTATCAAAAAAATACCTGCTTTGATGATGATACCAAATACGATAATAAATGGATCCTCAAAAAGAAATTATTGAACCAAAAAATTCCCTGTCCTGTAGGAAGGGTTTTTATTTCCAGTAAAAGCGCGTATCAATATGGCATTGAATTAGGGTTTCCTCTTGCTGTGAAGCCAATATCCGAATCCCTAAGTATCCATGCATTTTGTACTATTCAAACGCCGAAAGAATTGAAAGAGGCCATTAAAATAGTAAAGCAAGTTGATTTTCGCGTATTGGTTGAACAACACATTCCTGGGAATGTTTATCGCTCATTAATTATTAATGATTCATTAATTGCTTGTGTGATGCGACAACCTGGGAGCGTTATTGGTGATGGTATCAGTACTTTTGCAGAATTAATCGATAAAAAGAATAAAGCTGCTGCTGTTGGTAGTAATGCACACAAAATTATTCTCAATAGTTACTTGAAGAAAATCCTAGAGGCTCAGGGAGTTACACAAAACACAGTACTAAACAAAGGACAACAAATCTTTATTTCAAAAAAAGTGACTATGGGTAGTGGTGCAAAAATTAGTAATGTTATCGATTTAATCCATCCAGAGAACAAATTGCTATTGGAAAAAGTACATAAAATTCTCAATATACCCCTTACAGGTCTTGATTTTATTTGTCAGGATGTTTCTCTTCCATGGCATAAACAACAATTTGGAATTATTGAAAACAATAGCTTTCCCTATATCGACTTGCATCTTGATCCTTCTGATGGGGAGCGAATTAATGTGCCAAGTAAAATTTGGGACTATGTATTAAATGGTTTAGATCAAAGAAGTGGCGATGACTCAATTACAATGGATTAAAATCAGCTAGCGAGCTCTTATATTCACTTCCTTTTTAAAAATAGCAGAGTGGAGACAATTAGATGATTATTAATAGAGCAACGCAAAATATCCAAATTAGTGTACTTGTTATATAAGGGTATTGATAACCCTTATAGTTTTTCTTTCGCGTAAAAAAATCAATAATCAGTACAGGAACAACAGAAAAGAACGTTAATAAGATGACTAATGCTGCGGATTCTGCACCTTGTTGGAAAGGCATAATCCCTATCAAAAAGGCCAGTATATCGTGCAAAAATTGATGCGAATAAAAAAGTACCCCCACAAACAAAAAATCAAAAGTATAGATAAACCAAGAAGCAGCAAACAGTGGTAGAAGTAATCTAGCTCCTTTTATTGCCCATAGATTTTTGAAGGATTTGCTAAACTCCTCTGAAAAAAGAACCATAACAACACCGAAGAGAACAACTAAAGCAAATAACATTTATCTGATCCTTTTCTCAACTTCGTTCAATGCATTCCTAATGCGTACCCAGTTGCATTGATAAATCATCATCTTCTTATGAGTGTTTTTTTAACACGTTCAATTGCACGACGAATTTTTTGTTCAGGTCGAGCGCTAAATGAATTCCCATTGAAAAAATATTCTTCACCTTCAGGAGATTGCTTAGAAAAAAAGTAATTAAACACACAACATCGAGGTGCGTTACATAAAACTGGATTCACAGCATGCCAAGAGGTTCGATTTGTTTCCATCACGAGCAATCGGTTAAAAAGACTGGGGACAATAATGCGATTTTTAATTTCTTTATCCCATAGTTCATAATTTCCACCATTTTCGAGCTGCCAATTGGGGGACACATAATAAAGTACATTTACCGTTCGATAATGTTTTCTATCTACATCATGCGAGTTATCCAAATGAGGATTAAGGCGATATCCCTTGAGTAATGTACTAATGCCACCAGCATATTCTGATGGATCAGGAATTTGATTTTTAATCTCGGTTATTTCTTCAATCAAAGCGACAACTCGGGGATCTTGAATTGCAAAATTAATATCTTGCAATAAACTGGATACATCTTTTAAGTGGCTGTATTTTAACTTTAATTTTCCAGGAATACTTAATAGATGCATTTGGCTTGGGTTAGGAAAATCGGTATATATTTTTTCAGCAATTTCAGTTGGAAGAAGGTCGTCTAGGGTAAAGTAACGGGCAACTTTTATAGGATGATCAAGAAAAAACTGTTGTTTCAAATGCTCCTTAGTTTCATTTAATCTATCTACAATCAGATCCGTTAATTGATTTCTTATATTATTAGTTGCCATTTTAAAATCTTATATTTGTATATTTATTAAAATAATAGTCTATTTTTTATATGGCTATGGGGGTTGTAGAGGCTATGATTGAATTCAAGTGATGAATTGGGCTGTTTAAAGTTCATTTTAGGTTAATTTATTGGACTATAGTATAACCTGGATTTTCTATTTTCGACGGAACCCATCTTTTTATATCTCTCTGTCTCGGGCTTTTATGCTACTATCCTCGTTTTGAAGTTCGCCCGGTAGGGGAAGGCATAGGCTGCTACAATTAGCAGCCTATTTTTATTCGAAAGAGGTTCCATGACAACTGAACAAAATAATTTACATAGCGGTAATAATCAACAGTATGATGATATTGAATATGCTATTTATTGTGAGGGACTTGAAAAACAATATAAGCAGGCAAAAGAGGATTCTTTGTTTGAAGTATTAAAAATATTAGAGCTAGATGAAGAACATTCGGACAGTGATTTAATTCAAGCAGTTAATTATTTCAAGAAAAATGACGGCTATATAAAAAAAGATGCGCCTGTTAATTTTTTGACTGAACGTGAAAAAAGAATACTTAATAAAGATGGTAAATTTCGTTCAGGTCTCTACTGTATGCTGCTATCAATAAGATTTTCTGAAGCAATTCAGAATAAATCAGTATTTTTACAGCATTCATTAAAATTTGCTTTTGATAAGACCTAATTCCTGATGTTTTGGGTATATGGGGCATGGTTGAGTAGAATGGCTAGATCACCTTAAGTTGGTTGTTGGAGTGGTTTTTTAAAACCGAGTAAGTTTTAGGGGCTCATCAGAAAGGACAATTAATTTTATTTAAACAGATCAGAGTGCGTTCCTGTCCTTTCAAAAATAATCGCATCAGATTCTAGTTTGTAAATTAAAAGCCAATCAGGTTCTACATGGCATTCACGGCGATTAGCATAATTACCTGTTAATGCATGATCTCGATTTTTTGGTGGTAATTTTTCTTGGTTTAAAAGTAATTGCATGATCTTAAAAACCTTATTAAGTTCTTTGCCGCGTTTTTTTATAAGTTTAATATCCCGTTCAAACTGATTTGTAGTTATGGGTTTAAGCATTAGCCTTCCAACTTATCAAACATATCTTTGGCATTCTTATAATAATTAAGATTCTCACCGCGATCAGTATGCTCAAATGTTTCTTGGGTTGTTTTATTTGGGATGCGGATATCAAAAGGGATCCCATGTACTAATTTAATTTGACGTAAGTAAATTTCAATAGCTTCTGATACTGATAAACCCAATTCATTTAATACGGATTCTACTTCCAGCTTTAATTCTGGCTCTACTCGCGCTCTTACAGTTGCTGTTTTCATTTTTATCTCGAAAAATCATGATGGTTTAATTGTAGCACAAAAAGGCCACGTTATAAGAATTTAATGAAGAAAATAATTTGATATGGTTTGAGATAGATAACGTACCTTATCTACCCTAAATAGAGTAAAATGAGAAAAACACTCATGGAGAATGCCTTGAATTTATTGGATGCGCAAAATGATAAAAATCGAAAGTTTGGGGTAGATAAGATTTTTCATCCCTTGGATGTTCATTTTGACACCAATTCTTTATCCGCTTGGTTGTCCTTTTATTTTCAGGTTCATGTCAAGGGAGCGCCTGAAAAAACGGAATCTGCGAAACAAAAAGATTTAACGAAGTTTTTAAATTTCTTTCAAAGGGAGGTGGGGCACGATTTGGTAGACAATTGGACTCCTGCAGTCAGCAAGCATTTTCAACGATCCTTAGGTAATACTATTTCCGAAAAAACAGGCAAAGTATACAAAGCAACTACTATTAACAGAACCATGGCCACTGTTCGACATGCTGGCCGATGGCTTAACCAACAAAGGCCACTGATGGCTGGAGATCCTTTATCTGGAGTTAAAGATTTACAAACCGATGCACCGGAATGGAATGGCTTAAATTCGAAACAACTCATGCGCTTAAAAGCCGCATGCGAGCAGCGTACTAAAATATGTACTCGTAAAAATCAAAATGCGCTCTTGGAAACGGCGGTATTCTATGTACTTCTAGGAACTGGGTTACGTGAATCGGAATTGGTTTCTTTAAATGTACATCAGTATCATTCAAAGGGTTTGCATTCAGTTGTTCGCCATAAAAGCAAGCGAGTGACGAATAAAATTCCTTTGCCTCTTGAGGCCAGAGAGCATTTGGATAACTACTTGAGCAGTCGCACTCCAGAGCCGGATGAGCCTTTGTTTATCAATAAGGTAGGGAATCGTATCAATACCCGAAACATCTTTCGCATTTGTCAGCGTGTTTTAAAGCAAGTGTCAGCGCTGTTACCTCCGAATGAACGATTTGAATTTACTCCGCATAAGCTCAGGCATACTTTCTTGAAGAAAGTGACGGACAAACATGGCGTGCATTTTGCTCAAGAGTTAAGTGGTAACGTTTCGATTAAAGAAATATTTCGTTATGCCAAACCCAGTCAAGAAGAGATGCAAGAAACTATAGAAGAGCTCTTTGCATAAGGGGGTTTAATGGCAAGTAGCAAAACTTATTGGGTTTATATGTTACTTTGTGAGAACAATACTTATTATACCGGTTATACCAATAATCTTGAAAAACGTTATGCATCTCATGTAGAGGGTACCAGTGGTTGTAAATACACACGAAGTTTTAAGCCAATAAAAATCGCTCAATCATGGGAAATAAAAGAGGGGAAGGGTAGAGCAATGAAGGTGGAGCGTTATATAAAAAAATTACCAAGAACAATGAAAGAGAAATTAATTGATTGTCCTGAACTGCTTCGTTTTGAGACAATTTAGATTCAAGTTTAGTGCTAAAATCATCACGGAATATACCTTAGTTTACTGTATCGTACGATACATTTTAACCTCCTTGCATGGGGTTATTGCAATCGTCGCATCGCAGAGACAAACCTGCTTTACCCCATACATTGATGCCGCACTCAAAACAGGTATATTTTAATTTTGTCTTCTTGCTGCTTTGATGAGAAGGGGATTCAAACAAGTCATTGTCAAACAGATGGCTTAAATTGCTGATTAACTGATCGGCGATGTTGCTGTCTATGCCGGTTAATGCATCAGTAAGAACTGTGTTTTCACAGGATTCGCTTATGCCTTCGTTTCCAGTGTTCCAATCGCGTATTGAAAACCGGTCAACCCAAGGCAAATTAAAATTTTTCGTATTGAGCAAAGTCACACATTCTAAAACAAACGATCCATTCGAGATAGGGTAATCCCCCATACGCTGCCCGACTATTTTTCCACCAGGCTTTCCGGTTGATGTTGGCATTAAGCCTACAGAAATCATTTTTTCTGACCATTCTTTGTTATGGTACGACATTCTTCCTGGTGTCCCATAACAGTGTTGCCAGCAATGTGTCATTTCATGAACGAGTGTTTGCATGAGTTCAATCAGCTTTGCTCTGCCGACATACAAAGGATTAATCGCAATCTCATGACAATTTTTTCCTTGGGAAGATGCCCATCGGTTTGGCGCAAAATAACCCATCATGCCCTGTTGCCTTTGAAAGGTAAACAATATGGGTGGCAGTTTTGCATCAAATAAGCTGTTATTAAAATGATTGTAAGCGACTTGTAATGCAGAATACAGCTCTTCTGTTGGTGTAGTTGGATGTATGTTCATGGGAGTGTATCGTACGATACATAATGGGAACCTTCAATACCTTTTGACAAATAACTGTAGCGGCTCACAATCATTAACTCGTACTACTTGTCTGCATAAACAAAAAAAGACGCTGAACTGACTACTAAATTAACGTCTTTTAAACCGATGTGCAAATGAATTATGGAGCTGTATCAATTCAATGAATTTTTATTTCTTGATATTGGTGAAGTTGACTTCTGATAATAAACTAATAGTGAATATGGCTTATGAAAATGGCCGTTGGAAATTATTACACCGATAAGCTCTAATGATATCTTAATGGCTTTGCTTTTGTATTACAATACAACTACAATATAATATATGAGTTTATTATGAGGTGTATTATGACTAAAGCAACAACGGTTCAGGCGAGAATTGAACCCGATCTTAAAGCACAAGGAGATATAATTCTTAAAAAAATAGGGATTACCGCTTCGCAAGCAATAAATGCACTGTATGCTCAAATAGTGATGTGCAAAGGGATGCCTTTTGAATTAAAAATTCCAAATCGTGAAACACAAATGGCGATGGATGAATTAGAAAGTGGTGGAGGGAAAAGATTTTCATCCTTTCAGGCAATGATTGATGATTTGGATAATGAGGATGCTTGATATACGTCGTTCTACACAGTTTAAGAAAGATCTTAAAAAAATTATTAAACAGGGAAAAAATTTAAGTTTATTGGAGGAAATAGTTAATTTATTGTGTGCTGGCAAATCATTACCTGAAAAAAACAACGATCATTCTTTGGTTGGAGATTGGAAAGGTTACAAGGAGTGTCATATCAACCCAGATTGGTTACTCATTTATAAAGTAGAGGAGGAGATTAATTTGCTACGATTGATGAGAACTGGATCACATTCCGAATTGTTTAAATAGTGTACTATGAAATCGTTGTTTAGCATTTGAAATGAAGGAAAATATATTCCATTGACAAGGGCTTCTGGTGCCAGAAGTCCTTGTCAATGGGTAGCGCTTTTTAATTTGAGAGGAATAGTACAAAAAATATGCGTAATTTGATTTTTCTTCCCCAATCTGTCGCATGTGTCGCAATTTATTAAGATAAGTTATGTCAGGCCAAATTTCAGATGGATTTTTACCATCCTGCATGATGCAGCCATAGTTGGGCAATAATATTTCGTCCTTCTTTATTAAGGATAGACAGGGCTTGTACAAAATTGGGAGTCTGGGTTTTCTCAAGTAGTTTTTGACCCGCTTCTGGATTAAAAAAAGAGTACATCATGGCCAATAACACTTGTTTGCCGTGGCTATATCCGCCCATAGCGCTTTGAATAAAGGCATAGTTAGGTTCTAGTTGCCATTTTTTCTGTGCTGCATCAAGGGAGGATGCCTTTATATTAAAAAATTCAGCACCTACTTTTTGAATGCCTTTTTTCCATGCAGCAACAAATAAATCCTCTGTCATATCTAAGTAACTCCAATTAAAATTTAATCAACCCTAATACATGTGTCGCAAGTGTCGCGGTGTCGCAAATTTAATTGTAATCGGATTTCAATCATGAAAGCAAAGGGGATTTAATTCCAAGGTCATTTTATTTCCTTCTCTAGTTAATTGTGCGATTTGATGCTCAATTAAGATGGCGATGGCATTATCACGCCGCTCTATATCTCGTAATGGACTTAGGCGCTGAATGTCGCGGGCTGTTGTTTTACGAACCCCTTTATCCTTAAGCCATTCAAAGAGTGTTTGCGCATCTGAAAGCTCATTGGTTTCATTGCCTGCATCAAACAGGCGTCTCGTTTCTTTCATGTGCCAATGAATCACAGCGATTGCTTGCTCCATTGATTCTAAACCAATGTCGCCCATTTTCCCTTCGAACAAATGAAAAAGGGCAGCAAGACGCGCTGCGTTCTCAGCAGCTTTGCTGGCAAAATCCTGAAGTCCTGCCCACTGCCCCTGGTAGTTTAATCCTGATTCAACTGCATTAAAAAACTGTACCCAAGCGCGCTTTGCTTCACTGTTCATAAAAAGGGTAGGGAGCTTGTGACATCCTTTTCTGCTTAAGTGTTGTGATTGATTCAGGCAATCAACAATCCGTGCTTCATACTCATTCAGGTACGCCTTTGACTCAGGAGGTTCCTGATAAAATCGGATACCCATGGCACTTTTTGGGTAAGCAAGAAGGCAGCGTGGTAAAAAACCGCTTTGGCGAGCAATATTCTGATACTGATTCGTCATGGTCTGTAGCAATAGTGGCTGCATCATCAGGTTTAAGGTGAGTCGTCTGTTTTTCAGGATAAAGCTGTCCGTGGTTTTTCGATGCGCTGAGAAACTCTTTCCATCCCACAGGCGATTAAGTAAAGCAACAAAACGAGCTGGATTTGATTGCATGCTATGACTGCCCAATACAATTCCTGCTTCATCAGACCATAAAGACCCACTTGGCCAGCCACGTGCTAGATGGATGGCCAGTGCTTCTTGGGTAGCATCTTCAAAATATAATGTAGGTAATAAAGGGATATCCGGTTCGGCACGAATTAACCGAGCTAAGAGATCTTTATAAAAAGTGGTGTCTTCACCGGACATCATGCCGCGTTTGATTTGATTCAAAAGCCCATCGCGTTCCATTTGCCATGTTTGATGGAGTGTTAAAGCTGCTTGTACATCAGGTTCACGGATTTTCCTGATCTTTGCCTCCCAAGACCGTGTTGGCTTTGAAAAAACGCTATCGGCAGCGCTTTTTCGCTCACCCGATTGAGCAACAACTAAAAAATAGAGTGAAACAGGGCTTACCAGGTAACGATCTCTGGCAACATTTGCAAGCGCTTGGCAGGCTAATGACAGGTTGGCTAAAGCGCTGCAAGCAACCAGAGCCATAGGTTGTTGGCCATAGTGTTGATAGGAGGTTACTGCATTTCTCAACATAGGCGGTAGCGCATCAGTTGGGTATGGCGTTTCTAGTTCCAAGGCAGGTAAAAGAGGTCTTGGATGATCCCATTGGCTGCTTTTTTCTTGTTGTTGAGGACTTATTTCATCAAAATTCATATCGTTTTACTCCAATATCTATAAGTCATACTGTTCTCAATGCTCTGAAAATGTTCTGGACAAGTAGCGTCTTGTTTCTCCCATGATTTCTTTAAAATAATAATCCATTTTTTGCCAATGACTTTCAGGTACACCAAAGAAAACGGACAAGCGAAGCCAATGGCTAAATAAAGCATTAGCAACTGCTTCAGGATGGAAATCTTGTTTGAGGTATTCGCTAGTGACGGTATGGATGGTTGTATTGACATTCGCCGCTTCGTTTTCAACCTTCTCTTGGGGAACTCTGTCCAGTGATTCTGGATTGGGCATATATTTTTTTAACTGTTGCATTTTTTGATTTAAAATTCGAATTTCAGGATTTAATTCGGGCTCAGGTAATGTGCTCACTATTTTTTTCACCAGATCAATGATATTTCCCATGTGTAAAAAGGGATCCTCTTCATTGATATCCTCTAGATTTTGAGCATGAAGGGGTGCTTCCAGTGTAAACCAGAAATAAAAGAGACTCATCAGTAGGATTTTAATCGCACAGCCCTGATTCATCAGTTCGATTAACGCTTTTTCAATTCCTGCCTTTGCAATAGCCATTTGTTTTTGGAACTCGGTGATTGCAGGGAATGCTTGGGTACGTACTTTTTCTGAGGTATCGCGTATTTCAGAAAGAAGCGCTTCTGCTTCCTCGTGCTTTCTTTGGCTTTCTCTGTTTTGTGCATCGACATAAGCATGCATCATTTTATAGACATGCTCTCGATATAAGCGAATCAAGGGGAGGCCATAATCAAGGTACTGGGTTTTATCAGGTTCTTTATTATCAAGATGAGAAAAATAACCAATTAACCAGCCTATTTGAATAGCAAGCTGGTTCATGACGTAGTTATCGGATAATCCATCTAGTGTTTCTCTCCATGCAGCACATTGCTTGCTTCCCAGATACAGGGCGATTTTAATGAGTGATTCTTGATTACAGAACAATTCAGTTTGTTTTGGTTTAAGAAAGCGGTCTATGGGTTGGTTGTTTTTTAGTTCCTCTAAGACATCCATCATAAACCGTCCAAGGCGCATGGTTTGATTGAGAATACTTCCTGGGGTGCTTTGGCGCAGATGTCCAAGATTTTGTATTTTTTGCTCATGACTTTTGGCAGAACTGTTAATGGGGTACACATTAAAATGCTGGTAGGACGCATGGGCTTGATGAGTGATTAGATTAATGACTAATGGTTCTACCTCTTCGGCATCATGGACTGTATGTAATGTAATTACAGTGCCAAGATAAGCACAAAGATGTGCAACAAGCAATTCAGGAACTTGGATTAATTGTTCTTCCAACAGAACAGATTTAACTTCTTCTAAAAAATTACAACAGCTTTTGAATGTATCGTATTCAATGTCGACGAGTGAAAAGAAGGGATCAAACTCTCCATCGTCCAGAATCTTCATATAATCTACATCAGGTAACATGGGGGCTTGGTAATGCACAGTTGAATGTCCTTTAATTTACAAAAAAGTAGGTTTCATTGGTCAATTTCAGCGTGTTCGCCAAAGCGCTGTTGGTAAAGGGACTTAATAAACTCAGGTAGAGGTTGTTTCCAAGGTTGTTGATGGTGATTGGCCATGCTACCCAATTTTTTAGGGTTTAGCCCAAGCTTTTTCGCCATCTGGATGATTTCATTCGATAAGCGGTAACGTTTTTTAACTTCAGCCCAAATGGCTTCTTTTTTTATATTCGAAGTCACTAACAGCCTTTTGTTTGAATTAAGTTGAAAGCGATATGATAACAATTTTGATACAATCTAGCCATATCATTGCTGCAACATGCCAGTAGCTCATTAGTTTTTGTGACTTAATTTTATTTTTTGCTTTTATAGGGAAGCAGGAAATGCGTATCGTTTGTTTCAAGGGCAGCTTTTTTGAAACTCTTCGGCAGAAATCACATCATAAAAATGGTCTTTAGCATCATACACAATTACGGAGAGTCCCTGTTGAATTTGTTGCAGTAGCTGCTGTTTTTTTTCATCAATACCTCGCTTATCTGCCCCATCATAGGCTGCTTTTTGAGCAATTATTTGACTTATAAGACTGTCCAGATGAGCCTTGCTTAATAAGGAGGAATCGATTTCTATCAAGTGGTTTATCCTTAAATAATTTAGGTGTGGTGCTGTTTTGGTGAAAGGTCTCCGAAGAGACCTTATAAAGCATCAGTTTTCCACAGTGATTTCTATTTTTTTCTCAGTAGCCGCCTCTCGTTTTGGAATTCTGATTTCAAGAACTCCATGGGCATAATGTGCCGTAATTTTTGCATCATCTGCGGTTTGAGGCAGGCTGAAACGGCGGTAAAACTGTCCTTGAGCACGTTCTCTTCGGGTATAACCATTTTGATGTTCTGTTTTTTCAAAATGGCGCTCGCCTTTTAGCGTCAGTATGTGCTGCTCTAAAGAAATAGAGACATCTTCCTTTTTTACTCCAGGGATATCTGCCAGTACTAGAAAGCAATCCTTTTCTTCTTTAATATCGACCAGGGGTGACCAGGTGCTTGTTTCAATAAATGAGGCATCATCACGTTGTTGTAGATTAAAAAAATTATCCAGCAAACTACCCATCTCGCGATAAATTGGCAATGTTTTTCTCAAATCGTTCATGACTTCTCCTTGATTATTGTTTTTGGATAATCTAAAAATAGGGTTGCTTCGGTAAAAATTCAAGGGAATGAAGTTAAGTTTTTCTTGTGACTTCATACAAAAAAAATTATTCTTGCGCACCAATTAAGTACTCTTAGTACTGATTGGATTTTATAGGTTATTTTGTAGAAGGAACAATGACAGCATGAATGAGAAGCAGGTTGAATGTCCGCCTTTGTCTGAAGCAACAAGCGAGTTGATTCAGCGTTATCTTAGGGATTACGGCAATGGGGTTATTGATTTACATCGTATGGTTTTGGAGCAAATTGAGCCTGCGCTCATTGAAACTGTGATGGTGCGTTGCCAGTACAATCAAAGCAGAGCTGCCCAGCTTTTAGGGTTAAGTCGCGGAACATTGCGTGGACTTTTAAAAAAATATTTTGAAGAAAAGTACTGCAGTAAACGATACAAAAAGGAGTAAGTATGAGTGCCTTACTTGATGCAGCGATGAAGCTTTTATCAGAACGACCCTATACAGAGCGCGAGCTTAGCAAACAATTGGAAAAATCCTTTGCTGATAAGCCAGATATTGATGCCTTAATTCAGTCGACCATCACGCGCCTGAATGAACTGCATTTAATTAGTGACCACCGTCTTGCCGAGAGCACTGCCCAGCATTACGCGCACAAAGGCAATCGGTTTACGATTCAGTCTTTGCGCCAAAGAGGCGTCAGTGATGAAGTAATTGATGAGGTGCTGGCTAATCTAGGTGATGAATACCCACGGGCTTTGGATGAAGCGCGCCGCAAGAGCAGGGGATTAAAGGACGAACATCCTGAGAAATCAAAAACACGGATTTATCGATTTTTAAGTGGTCGTGGGTTTGCTCATGAAACCATCAAAGAAGTGTGCAAGCAGTTAGCTGAGGAAGGATTTTTTAGTGCTGTGAATCGTCATGATGAATCTGACTTTGAATAATCCAGCGTTGTATTGATGCATGGACGAATCATTATGAAGATTAGCCAGATTGTTGCGAGAGTTTAATGACAAAGCATGAGTTTCTTGGGGATAATATCTGCGACCTGCAAATGAGGGGAACATCCTAAATATCCTAAAATCAGTAAAAAATAGAGTGTGAAATCCAAAAACAATTTGATACTTGAGCAATAACCTGCCATAATTATGCTACAGAGTGTATGAACAGGATGGTGAAAGCCATGCACTCCTCCGCCGATCTAAGGTCGGTATCTGCCCAAGAGCGATTATAAAGCGAGCCTAGTTTATTTTATAAAGAGCCCTGTTTTACAGGGTTTTTTATTTGGGTGGTATTTTTATTGGCTTATTTGACTGTATGTGATGGGCTATAACAAAAAAAGATATTTTTTTCTTTTGTGGGCGTGAAGAGGCATGCTGTTTGTCGCGCACATAAGCGCTTTCTATAAACAAACGAAGCAATCCCTTACCTGATTTCGAGACCTTAAAATATACCTCATACTCCTGTTGATTTGATAGTTCGATGGTAAAAAAATTCCCTTTTCCGGTATGGAAGCAGGAACGGTGATCAACCTGTTTAGCAATTTCAGGCAAGAGATATGATAATTCATAGCGAGAAAAGCAAAAAATACGCTTTTCTCTGGAGTCTGAATAAATAAGATCCATTTCAATGTCTTGCCAAGTCTCCTGGGTGTGGCTATTTAATCCACGAGTAAAACAATGCAGGCCAAACGCAATAACAAAATCATAGCGCTTTTCCGGCTTATCTTTAATTGCGGGTTGAATAAATTCCCAATTAAATTCATCAAGATGATTTAATTGGTAGGATGTACCTTTGTACTGAAATGGTTTCCAGGATTTAATGACAAATACTCCACGATCTTTTGCAATACATGCTTAACTAAACACTAAAAAAGCTCTAATTGCCTGGTTTTCTCAATAATATGGTGACTAACACCCCATTCATTTAACTGACCAAGCAGTGTGTCTTTACTTATCCCGATACGAAGACTTGGCTTAACCCAAAGCACGAATAAACAATCTTCTGTAATAATAGATAGTGGGTTGATGCGTTTGGCAATTACATCAATAGCGCAAGCATAAACCCATTTTGGCGGCAAATGATGTGCTTTCGCGTACCCTTTAAAGTGATTTTCTTTAATGTTTGATAATTTCCGATATTTTGATTGTGCCATCTGATTAAAAAACTCAAAAAACTTCGGGGTTTCAATTAATGTGCTAAATATAGTTTTTGCATCTTGTGCGTCTTTATCAGTATCCGTGACGAGTTCACGAAAATTAATATCTTTTAATACATTAACTCGTTCCCCTGTTTTCTCGTAAAGCTTAGTTTCAGTTGCTTTAATTTTGTTAATAATGGATTTAATTATGGAATCCATGGGGCGATAATCAATATTATTTTCCTCACATCTTACCCAAAGATGATACATCGCTTGATAGAGTGATTCAGGCATAAATAAACGATAACGCTCTAGATCAGTGGCGTGACTCTCTGTCTGTTCAAGGAAAAATTTAAGCATTTGATCAAACCACTTCAATTCAAATAGCTCAGCTTTATTTAAAAACGGGGTATCGGATAAAGGGTCGACTCCTTCTTGATAGCTATGGATGATTTTTTTCTTGTCTGCCTTTCGTGCAATCTGGATCAAATCACCAGATCGGCGATTTTTTCTTAAGACAATTTGCAATTGTTCTTTCATGAATGCCTCATTCATTAAAACGGTAGATAAAATACTTAACAGGATTTATTAGCTCATTCTGATTTATTTATATATCCAGTTATTTGCCAGACTTATTTTGTAACTATTCAAGAATTGCAGTATATACTGCATATGCACTTGAAAAACGTTCGACAATAGATTTATCCCATGTATGGTTAAATCCACACTTAATTTCATAGTTCTCATCATAAAGCGGTATATAGGGTAAGCCGTTACGAGTGCAAGTATAAAGAACTGGATAATAAGTCCTTTTCTCTTCATGCCATTCATCAATAAACACATACTTGTTGCCATTATCCGTTTCACCGTATAGCCAACGGTTCTGATTGTCATAGTGGCTAATACTGAGCTTAATAGTCATTGTTTTATTTTTATCCTTATTTGTGGTTTAACCTTGAGTCCCAAATCAAGTGGACATTTTATTATAATGTAGGATTCCATAAGAAATCAACAATTTTTTGTCGCGTTTATTTGTTGACATCGGCTTCTGATTTTGCTATTATAAAAATGTCCAATCGGGACACATGGTTAAACCACAAATAAGGATAACAAAAATGTTACATACCAATTACTTAACTATTGATATGTTAAGACGTAAAGCACCATCAATCTTTACTCAAGAAAGTGCAGAGCACACCAGCGATAAATATCAACATATTTCAACCATCAATGTCATTGAAGGGTTAATGCAAGAAGGATTTTATCCAACATGGGCTCATCAAAGTAATTGTCGAATGGAAACTAAAAAAGCATTTACGAAGCACATGATCCGTTTTCGTCACCGTGATACAAAGCCATCTTTTACTCAATTATTTCCTGAGCTTGTTCTTGTTAATTCTCACAATGGCCTGTCTTCCTATCGTTTAAATGCAGGTGTATTTCGTCTTGTTTGCAGCAATGGTCTCGTAGCTGGCCATTCTTATGATGAACTGAGAGTGCGCCACCAGGGTGATATTGTTGGAAATATTATTGAGGGTACTTATAAAATTATCGAAGACTCACAGTTAATGATTGAATCATCACATAAAATGGCTTCAGTAACGCTGGATCAACAAGAAAAGCAATTATTTGCAAACGCTGCACATACATTGCGATTTGAGGACAGTGAGATAGGAGGTGATATTGCGTCATCAAAATTGCTTGCTCCACGTAGAAGAGAAGAAGCAAACGCAAATGATTTATTTACAGTGTTTAATATTGTTCAAGAAAATGTTATCAAAGGTGGAGTAAGTGGGTACTCAAAGGATTCGCATGGTTATCCCAAGCGCTTTCGTACTCGTCAGGTAACAGGAATTGATCAGAGCATCAAATTAAATAAAGCTCTATGGACACTTGCTGAAAAAATGATGGAATTAAAAGGTGGGCAGTAACGATTAAATAGGCATGGTATTGCGCCACCTGCATGAGGTGGTGCAATTTAGTGATTATTCAAAAGTTGCTCTACTGACAAGTTAACAGGATGTTTAAAATGAACAAACTCGAACAACAAATCGTTACAGCTTCTGTATTGGGTGCACATGCTTTTAAAAAAGGAATTCCTCCTACACCATGTCGCGATGCCAAATTGATGGCCATAATTAAAGGCCGTTTTTGTGCTGAAACTCCAAACGGTGAGACCTGCACAACGGCTATATTGAGAGCATGGCTACGCGCCTGGAATTTGGCAAATCTATATAATAAATAAACTATAAGGCGAACGCTCTATATCTAATTTAATTCTTTCTTTTTCATTAACTTTTTTGCGCTAATTTAAAGCCATAATTTCCCATCAATTTATTTTTGATTCGCATTATTGATGCGCTATTAATAGCGATTAGTAAATGGATCGTAACTACTGCTGTAACTTGTAGAAGAAAAGAAACGATAATAGTCGTCATTGTTTCTTCTGAAATGGTCATTGCTGTGATTAGTTCCAAAAGAATTTCCGTTAACGTCAAGACAACCAATCATTGGAAGCCCAGTAGCCGGATTTATTCTTGTTTCATTTAATTGATTAGAAGAATTAAAAGTACGTTGCCTTTTAGCATATTCTATTTTTTCTTCTTCAGTCCACTCAGAATATGGGCGAAAATGAATGATCTTGGCAATTGTTTTTAAAATCAGTTTAATCAAGTTCATGTTAAAAATATCCTTATTTTGGATTATATCCCGCGTAATTTAATTATAAAAAATAAAATCACATACTCGCAATTTATTGTGCGCTCTTATTACCAAATAATTTAAATCTAAAAATATAAAAACACCCATTGAATACACATCACAAGAATCTAGAATAACACGAAACAAACACACCCCTCGCCATTAGCATGGCATAAATAATTTTACATAATATTCAATGGCTTAGATGCAATCTTGGTTTTTAAATTTTACATTAGTCTCAATTTTCTATAGGTGTGCATCCACTCTTTAATATTAATCAATAAGTTATAATAAATCAACACCCAATGCACACCTATATATTTCTCTAATAACACTGTAAAATTAACAAAACACACCTATTAAACACCTAAAAAGCGATGGTATAATAGCTTCTAAAATAATCTAAACCCACGTACTAAAGTGCACATAAAAAATTTACAAAGAGGATTTTATGCCTAAGGCTTATTGCTACCTGAATCAAAAAACAATTGACCAGCTTGAAATAATTAAAAGGGATGAAGAGCACGATTCAGCGTCTCAAACCATGAAGGAAATGATTGAATTAGGTATTAAAGTTTATCTCCATAATAAAGAAAATCCAGGGCTTAATGAGGAAGAAAAAAGACGTTTAGAAAAAGAAGAGGAATTAAATCGTCAACACACTACTCATCTTTTAAGATTACTGGCAATAAGCGCTGATATATTTCGTTGTGTCTGTGATAAAAATAAACTTCCTGAAGGATCGGAAAATGCAGAGGAGCATATAGCAACAATTAAAAAGAAAGTAGATAATTTCATTGAGGGATATATCAATAATTAATTAGGCTGGAGAGGAGAGTATATATTTTTTACGTAATTCACGGAAAATTAATATATCTCCATTTCTTCTCGCTGAAGTGCTTTAATTTTTTCAATAGATTTATTTTTATTCTCAGAAATATCTACCCTCATTTGTTGTGAAATTGATTCAAGACATTTTTTAATTTGCTCTTTATTCACATCAATTTTGTTAGTGGTTCCCATAATTTTATCGATGTTCATCGCTTTATTTAATGATTCAACAACACCTTGTACGCCACTTTTTTTATTCACATCATTGAAGTCTTTGCCACGAATAGGCATGGCAATTTCAACCACTTTTCCATGCTGTTTTAATCGTTCAATAGCTTGAATAATTACTTTATCTTCTTTAATGGGTTTGAGATCATTATCAAGACAAAGAACGACTCTATTTGTAAGAAGAGCCATATCAATATTTAGAAAATTGCTCTTTCCAAGAGTGGCGATAACACGTTCCGTTTGGGCTGCATCACGAATACTCAAACCTGTTTCAACCCCTTCTGCAAGATAAGTAACACACTCTTTCTCTTTTCCTTCATTTAAAATGACTCCAGCACCTATTTTTGCCCCATAGGTTTTCTTGGATTTTATGTTAATAGCCGCTTTATTTCCCGTTTTTGGATCCAGGTAGACAGCTTCAACTGCAACTACATTGTTGTCTTTATCTCGTGCAATATTTAATAATGCTGGTCTGTATTTTACTGCCTCGGTGCTCTTGGTATAGACTTTCGGATGATAACGAATATTTTCACCTGAAATATTATGAATTTTCCTAATTTCTTTTAGATAAATTTCTGCGATTGTTCCTGATACAGGTTTTGATTCTTGCGCTAATTGCTTTCCATAGTTTTGGGTTTTACTTAAACCTTCTGGTTGCTTTTCTTTATTTGGCTTAGAATTTTGTGGTATGGATGTAATTGTTTTCCTTAAATCATCACCAGTTAATTTTGCCGCGTAAGCGAGGCTTTCTTTAAAATTTAGATTTAATGTTTTTTGAATTAAATGCAGCAAATTTCCTTTTTCCAAGGTTTCAAAATTAAACCACGTCCCTCTTTTTTCACCGCTCAAACAAAAGGTTAAACTGCCGTTAGTACCGTATCGATACTCCTTATTTGAAGATAAAGTACGATTAGGCTGGCCAAGAAGCGATTCAATAACAAGCTCTGCATGATGGGATAAATTTTGTGATAGGGTATGGGTATCATATTGAATGATTGGCTCCTTTATGGGGGATTGATTACGTACGCGTTTTTGGGATTCGGACAACGTGGTATTTTGGCTTCTTTTGATTTTAGAACCCAATCGATTTAATGCTTCCAGGCTTGAGCTTTTTTCAGGATTAATGCGCAATTGTTTTTTTAATTTTTGAATGTCATCGGTATAAATCATGGCATGTAATGAACCACGCGTAACCATAATGTAAAATGAACGCAGATGATTGACCTTGGCATTGCCTGTTTCTGCTACACCAATAACAAAAGGGGATGATGCACCTTGGATGGAATAACTTGTAGCAGTATAACTATAATCCCAATGAGTATCTTTCATCTCATTTTTTTGCAATACATGTTCAATACCCTGGTTATCTTTCACCGTAAATGATTCTTGCCGTACGCTCGTTACTTGTACCCGTTCATTGGCAAAACGGCCTAACGCTTTATCAGATTTCTTAAAATGAATTTTCTCTCCAACAGAAATTTTGCCTGGCAAGGATTGAAACAACTCAATGTTCCAGTCTTTATTTTCCTTTTCAGGAATAAAGAGCACTTTATTTCCTTTTTGATCATTCAAAATCACGACTTTGGCTTGTTCATCGATTGAAACCACCTTGAAATACTGCTCTGCCTTTTTCAAAAAATGCTCCCCTTTTCCTAGGCAATCACGATAGGTTTCACAGTGATAAAGTTCTGCAGTGGTGTAGTTGGTACTTAATAAGCGAGGAACTACCCTATTTTCAGATCCTAGAGTAGATTCTTCAATTAAAGCATCTCGAATGAGGTTATTGGCAATTTCTCGATTTTTATTCTCATGAATAATGACAATGGTCTTATCGCGACATTCGGGTGTGCGTGATAAATAATCACCTACAGCCAGAGCAATTGGGCTTTTTTGGCTTAATTGTTCACTAAAACTGGCTTTTAAGGACTCTTTCTGCAGCGATTGGAATGGCTCTTTATTCCCTGATTCAATAACCGAAGATTTTAGTTCATGATAAGGACTATCGGCATGGTTCCTCTCAATCAGATTCAAAGACAATGAGCTCAATTGAACCAATGCCTTATCTTCTTCCCCACCAATCAACGTTTCAATTGCACTTTTATATTCTTCGACTTGCTGTCTCACCAAAGCGTCCATCCACGCAACTTGAATACTTCCCTCCTGCATTAATATTTTGCTTGGTTTTCCACTTTCAATACTTTGATGTTGGCTTATATCCCCCATGAGCACACAACGCGCCCCTGAATCTTTAACTTTTTGCACGAGACTCGCAAAATCACGATTGGATACCATGGAGGACTCATCAAGCAATACTAAAGACTTATGTGTTAAGGTTGCTTCTTGCTCTTGTTCCATCAGAAAGCTTTTTAAGGTTTGCCCTTGGATTCCTAATGCCCTCATTTCCTTCACAGCTTGATGGGTAGGAGCTACTGCGATGAGCTCAATGCCTTCAGAGGCCATAGATTGTGCTTGATTCATGCAATCAATGGCTGTGCGAGTCATGGTTGTTTTTCCAGTTCCAGCATAACCTTGAATGATAATAAATTGATCGGGTGTGGTTGTAATTAATTCGCAAGCCTCCTTTTGTTCTTTAGTAAGTGGAGTGGTCATTAATTGCTTTTGAACCTCTTCACGGCTCATCAAAGGCTTAACCGCATTAATTCCTGATTTCACTGTGTTAATAATTGATTCTTCGAATAAAACTGCTTCCTTTGTTGTTAACAAACTCTTTTTCCCTGAAATTAAAGAACCGCTTGCGATTAGGCTATCTACCGTATCGTTCAATTCACCAAACCCAGATTTACCAAGAGCTTTATTAATCGCTACTTTAAGCAAATCAGCGCGTGAAAATGCTGCTTCCCGCTCAGAAAGATGTGCAATAGCAAAGCTTAATGCTTTTTCGCTTTCAGTTTTTATGGGTTTATCAAAAGACAAATGCATTAACGCTTCTTCTAGCGTTTTTAATAATTCTGAAGTGGTTGCATGATTAATAAGAGATATCCCATGATTGGTTTTTGCAGCATCTAACGTTAGGGAGAGTGCTGAAGTTTTGGAGGTTGTTTTTAAGGCATAGCGATTGGCTTTATCAACATCATCAGTAATAATATTTAATTCTTTTTTGCTTGACTCCGATAACAAGGACATGGTGTTTTTCTTAAACGCATAAGCCGGAAGCGTAATGATTGTTTGCTCTACAGGTTTAAAATCCTCGGCATAGATTGTTTTGGCATAGTCGTAACTCAAAGGAAAATTCTTCTCAGAATCCGTTATTAAATGAATCGTATTTTTTCCATTTTTTATTTTTATCCCATGCCGAGTAAACGCGGATACTTCATACTGAGTACCGAGTTTTATTCCTTCAAAACTAAGAGTTCCTGTCGCAATTAACTTATCCCCTATCCCAACAGATAGTGGGGTTTGCTCATAGACGTGTGCCGATTTTGAAATCGATTGAGGAGACAAGGTCGACTTAATGCCGTGATGATCACGAACAACTAATTGATTTTCTTGTTCATGAATGCCAAGCACCGTCCATTTTTTAAAACCTGCACGCGAATTTTGAATTAACACCCATCCTTGTTCATAGCTTTTGGCCAATTTCTTTTCACTATCCGTGAGTGTTAGACGAGTTAAGGTATGAATCACTTTTTCATGAGATGAAAGTTCGCCCCTCTCTTTAAGTTGGGCGCGAATCATCTCATTGATCTCTTTAGATTCGAGCTTTGAAACCGTTAGCACACGTGTACTGCGTCTTTGATTCAAAGGTAAATCGCAAACCATTTGCGCTGTTTTTAAAAGCCGTGCCTCATTGGTTTTTGCTTCAATGAGATTAATATGAGCGTTTAAAGACGGTTTATCCTCAACCTCCAATGTTGTTACCCGAGCCTTATTGAGCAGATCGGGAATATCCGATTTAAAACCCAATAAAGCGTGTGATTTCTCCAGAAGCACCACTTTAGCCTGACGCCTGTCAGCAATGGTTAGTAACGTGTTCATCTCATCAGCAGACAGGCGTTGGACATCATCGACTATAAATAATTCCCGCCCTTTTTTACTCTTGAAAAATGGAAGTTTATGTTCTGATTCATGGCGATAATTAAATCCTGAAACAGTTTCACATAAATCCTCTTTCCCAATAGATAAAACCCACTGCCACAAAGTTGATGGAGATTTAGTCATTTCTTGATTCGTACGCAATGTACTTAATTGGATTGGACTCAATATACGAATTTTTTTCGAATCTTCTGCATAATCAATCAGAGTGCTTAAAAACTCACGAGATACAGCACTTTGTTGTTTAATCCGAATAATGCCCTCTTTAGAGGATAAGGCTTGAGTCACAACAGTTTGAATTGATTGATTTCCCGTTAATTCATTGATTTTATCCTGATTTCGCGGTATCGATTTTGTTTGTGGTTTAAAGCTTGATATTTTATTAACAAGTTCACGCTCCTTATTGATGAGCGTTTGCGTAGTAAAACTTCTGTCTTCTGCATCAAGAGCAATAAGGTTTTTTGTTTTAATCTCATGATCAATTTGTGCCATCAATGTTTCAAGACGCTGTTCTCCTAATGAAAAATAAAGACTGCTTTGTAATAAATCTTGATAAGTAAACTTTAGTTTTTTATCTTCAAGATGAGCTATGGCTTCTTTGACTGCCCTACTCATTTCTTGGTTATTCGTCTGGTTCTCTTCGCTTGCGTTAAACTCCTTAGTTTGTCCTTTTAAACGTTCAAGATAAGTGGACGGGTTAATGCCTAATGTCTTGCTTTCTTCTGTCCAACGCTGCCGTAAAATCTCAGGATCTACATGCTCTTTTGCTTTTCGAGAGTGAAGTGTTGCTCTGTCATAGGCTTTTAACGAGTCAGAATGCATTTCCTGAACATGCTCTTCAATTTGTGAGCGGCGTTTCGACATTCTTTGCAATAATTGTTGATCAAAATGTTTTATTTCAAATAAACCATGGGCATCACCTGTGTGCTCAATTTCCAATCCCATTTGGTTTAGACCTAATGCAAGTTCTGAACGATAGACCAGGCCTAATAAAATCTGGTTGTCCATAATCCATTCCATAGTACCGTGATTACGGCTGATATCAGAAGCCAAAGCGCGCCAATTACCATCAAGACGCTCGGTGACATTCATTAACAAGGCATGCACATGAAGCTGGGGATCGCATTCTCGTGAGGTATCATGAAGAATTGTTGCAAAGCACAAATTCCCTGTTTTTTCATATGCCACACCCTCTTTTCCTGACTTTCGGGCAGAGGCTGCTTCCTTTTCAATAAACTTTAATACTGTTTTTACTGCATTTAAATGTAACTCGATAAACTCATTATGTCCTGAAACCAATGCAAGATAAGAGACTGACTTTGGCGCTGAAAAAGTTAAGTCATATCCTCCACGATGGTTGATTTCACCGCTTTTGGATTTAAGTCCAATGACATCACCACTGGGTAAAATTCCGCCAACAACGGCTTTTAGTGTATGTTCATCCACCTCACCCAATAGGTTTTGTTTTGCAGCACTTTTCCCAACCCATTCTGTAGTTAATTGGCTTCTAAAATAATAGTTTTCTTTATCAAAATAATAACTTGGGTTTCTAATAGGTTTTATTTGTAAACTTAGCATCATGCATCCTCAAGGCTTAAAAAATAGATTCCATACCCATTTCACGCGCTTTCTTTTTGGGTCGTGAAGAAGACTTACGTATGTCTTGTTCTTCATTGACGTCTTCTGAGCTGTGACTACTCTTGTGGGTTGTCATTGGTGCAGAAACAGGCATAGCTCGCGAAATAAATCCTTTTGCCTTGGCTGTTCTTTTTTGATAAATAAGTTCCAGTTTGGTCATGGGAAATTGACCTGGAAGACGCAAATAACAGGTAAGAGGAGCAAGATCCATGATTTCAGGGTAAGCTACTACAGGACGAGTAGTTCTGTTTTTGCCCAAAGAAATACCATCTCGAATTGAATTCGCACCATAAGAATAATTTTCACGTGTATCATCGATTTCTTCATCGCCTAACTCTTTACTGACAAGTTGCGCCATCTGATAGCTTGGGCTTGCAAAAAAGGCACGCGTGTTTAATAAATCAAAAATCTCAGAAGCGCCACTACGACCATATACTTTTTCCAATTGGCTAAAACTTTGCATTCCCAACAAGAAGCATCCACCAAATTTTCTAACCTCTGCAATGGTTTCTCCCAATAAAGGCAATTTATGGAGGCTTGGTAGTTCATCACAAATAAACCAAATACGTCGATTTGGATCTTCGGTGAGGCTTAAAAGAGTCAATGAAGCCATAGCGATCCACATGGAGATTAATGGTTTTAACGACTCATGTTGCTCCCCATTAGATGAGATAAAAAGCCACCCTGACTCTTCTTGATTGAGTAAATAATCTCGAATGGAAAATGTTGGCTTCCCAGATTGTTCCAGCCCATTTAAGGATTGCAATGATTTAAGATAAGTAGTGATTACAGAGCGAATAGAAATGGCTGTTTTTTCTATTTTATTACTCACAAGGGTTGCCGCAGCAGTTCCAGTAAGATAAGGTTCCAACTCACTAAACTCACCAGTGACTAAGAGTTGCAGCAATTTAGATAAAGAGCGCTCTTTATCATCTCGCATTCGACTTGCAACACA
Organism: Legionella santicrucis; assembly: GCF_001468135.1. Taxonomy (GTDB): domain Bacteria; phylum Pseudomonadota; class Gammaproteobacteria; order Legionellales; family Legionellaceae; genus Legionella; species Legionella santicrucis. The sequence goes on from NZ_LNYU01000002.1 coordinate 33,245, forward strand.
AGCAAATACGGTACGTGCGGCATTCACCCAAAAGGGATCGTTTTCTCCGTGCATGGGGATTAAACTTTCCGCCATATTTTCCAATAGTTCCTCTTTGGGTGCCTCTTTCCATAAATCCCAATTGGCACAACGTTCATCAAACGGATTGAGTAGCGCATCATGCCCTTCTTGAAAGTAAGCCTCTATGAACGTACATCCTTTGTCATAAACAATGACCCTATCACCCCGAGCGCGTAAGCAATCCATCAATTTCATAATAAACTGGCTTTTTCCCATACCCACTGTCCCATGTACCAGGAAATGCTGCACTTCAGAATTCAGCACTAAAGGAAACCCATCAAGATTTAAATCTGAGGCTTTATTATGTTGAATCATTTGTTTTTTGAGTTCTTTGGGTGATGAAAGGCTTGTACCACGGATAAATTGATTTTGAGTTTGAGATTTTCCCCGATAAATAAAATAACGCGTTACCACGAAAGCAAGGGTTAGGGACAACAAAAATCCCCATCCAATGGATCCAACAAAAAGATCCATACAGCGAGCAGAAGTTCTTGAAAAATAAGCATTATGAAGAAGTTGCTCCACCGATTGAGCGGCATGTCCTCCTTGAACAGGAACCGAAAATACATGGCTCTTTCCAACAAGATGATAAAATTTGGCACAGTGATAATACAAAGTCTGAGTCAGCATTCCATGAGGTGCTCTCACCCATGTAACTAACCCTGTCATCCCTATCCAAATAACCAGGTATACATTAAAAAGCGCTCTATTGACTTGGAACCACATGCGCAGATTATGAAACGATATTTGGCCACCACGGGTATAATGTTTGTAATTGGATTCATTGCTCATTTGTTGCCTCCTGTTCTTTTTAGGCAAAGCAGCGGCTTCCACTGCTTGATTTTGTGGTTAATAAATAATCTTATTGGTTTGTTTTAATTGTTTTTAATCAAATCATGATTAGGCTTCTTATTCGGGTCAAAATAGGATTTTACAAGCGTAAAGAGTGTGCTAATGCCAATCCGATTGAGCTCCATTTCAACAACAATCCCCGTAATTAAGCCACTGGCAAACAATGCGCCGATGGCAAGAAACAAAGAAAAACCCGGTGGCAAAAAGAGTGCGGGGGCAAGCACAATCAAGGCAAAAATACGGTAGGCAAGCGTTCCTGCCATCCTTATTTTTTCAACCAGAAACTGCCCTGTTCTAAGCTTGTCTTTTAATTGATGGTCAATTAAAACGTAGTGAGTTAGCGAACTGTACAAAAATAAAAATGCAAAAGCACACAAACCCAAAGCAAGAAGCGCCATGCACGAATATCCTTTAACCAAAGCCCAAATAGACTCATTTTTAATGTCTTGCCAAAAACGAGTCTGAAACAACCATTGAAAGGGAATAGGGAGAATAAACCCTAACAGAATCGTTCCATAGAGTTTTAAAAAAACCTGCCGAAACAGATGAAGGCTTGCCTGGTAATACTCATGAGCGGGCATGATGTCGACTTCCAATGTTTTTAGTGTTTCGATATCCTGAGCTATTGCCTCTTTTAATTCTTGAGTACTCCTGTCCTTATTATTCATGGATAAGCTCCTTTTTAGGGGCTGATTTGTCGTGATGATCAGCCCACTTGGTTAGTGCCTCAGGCACAATCGGATTCAAATTGGCCTGGCCTAGTTTTTTTCCCTCTGTCATGTCTTTATTGGTCGTATGCACCGCTTGTTGATATTGAGCCTGAAGTTGTCCTCCTCCTTGATTGGTCGTCTTAACACTTGCATCGATTTGTTTGTCAATCCTGTTTTTAAACCCTTCAGCGCTTGCTAAATCAACACCCAGCTCTTTAGTTTTGGCAGCGTTTTGCAAGGCGCTGTCATTATGTTTATAGTGTACTCCCAGTTCCCCTTCTTTGGCTTTTAACGGGGCAGATCCATGCTGATATAAGGAGTCAAGGTGTGCTGTTTTGTCCGCATTACCAAAGCGAGCAATTAAACCATCACGTTGTTTGCTCAAAAATTCATTGCCAAGAGCCTGTAGTTTTTGTAACGAGGCCATATCTCCTGGGCGGGAATACAGCTCATCTCGCTCATCTTGCGTAGTTCGGCTCGCAACAAAGCCTACAAATGCTTGATTTAGATCCGCTGTAATCTGCTTAGAATTGGATTCCACATAACTTCGAGCCGTGCTTATTCGTGCTGCATGTGACATTGATGCATCAAAGTTATGACTTGCGGTCTGTGCATCGCGCAAATCAGCCCCTATTTGATTGGACAGACTTGCGCCTTGTGAATAGCTGTTGTCCAAATGATGCGATTGCGCAAAATGATTTACGTAATTGAGTGCCTGATTAAAATCATTTGCTTCTTTGGCAGAAACAACAGAGTCAGTCCCTTCATGATACCTATCTGTGCTGGTTGAAGAGCGCTCCAATTTGGCATGGCCATCTACACCACCAGTTACTCCAAATGCAAACCTGCCAATACTTCCCAACATGCTCTTTTCACTTGATACTCCTGCATGCGCATTTAACCCCGCAGAAGTCATCCGTGCCAGAGCATCCTCTTGTGAGATCCCTTCTCGTTTGGCAACATCTGCGGCAATATGAGCCATTGTCGAGAGCGCTTGGCTGTATTGACCTGATTCATTTTCAGATACACTATCACCAAGTCGCATGTCATGACCTTGTAACTTCGATAATTGCACTGCTCGATGAGAAAAGTTCGAGAGTGCTGTCTGATAATGCTGACTTTCATTGGCTGCTGCCTGTCTTGATTCTTCAAATGCCTGATTCAATGAACCACTTAACGCTTTGGTATCAGAAATATGTACAGGGCTTCGCGTCATGGCGGGACTGACATCAAATACCGCATCACCACTGCCTGTCATGGTTTTTAACACACCACTTTCCATTTGCATGGTATGCATGCCATGGAGGTGAGTCCAATTGGAATCATGCTTATTCGCCGATAAATTATGGTGGCTTGTGTTTTCATAATTCATATTCCAGCCACTATAATTTGCCATCGATACATTCCCTGTTGCCGCAGATTGTGCTTCGCTGGAGGACAGGCTTTGCATCATTCCGCCAAAATGCTGTGATGAGGTACTTAAAATCTGACCTAATCCCTTTGTGATGTAAAGGGCAATAAAAGGCACACTGGCTGCCAATGCTCCAGCAGTATAAGCAAAGTTACTGTGGAAGCTTGCTAAAGAATCAATGTTGGAAAAAGTAACTCCTCCGGTTTTTTGACCAAACACGGTAATGATGCTGCTGGAGGCAAGCGATACCAGAAAATGAATGATGATAAACATCGGTGGCCACGACCAAAGATAGATTTGTGATTTTAAATAAATACTGTAGACATTCTGCATGCTTGGAATTAACGCAATGAGAACCACTAATGGAAAAATACATAAAGTCACTATCCACATCACCGTCATATAATAGGGAAGACGATAACTGGCAAGCCAAAAACTGTTGGCTTCCGCGACATGCATTTTTTGCATGCTGTCTGTATTGGTGTAATTCATGAGCTCTGCATCCGCTCCCGAAAAGGCAAAGGCATCAGCTGCTGCATCGCGTGTTGCATTGATTAAGATGTTTTGGGTGAGCACGGAGGCTGCATTGGTAGAAATATTCATATAATATTGATGTGCAGCTTCATAGATGCGAGTGAATTTATCTGATGCAGTCTGGCTTGATGTGTCTGGGTTATCTTTCTGTGTATTATCTAGAGTCAGTAAATGTGCCAAACGCTCTAATTCAAGTTTTGCAGCGTTGGGTAGACGTTCTTTGAGATCTTTTGCTGCCTCCCCACAACTTAAATTTCTACCATCCTGTAAAACCACACGATAAACCGGCGAAGGATTTTCAAAATAGGTTTTACTTAAATTATCACTGTTGATTAATTCTTGTGGTGTGATTTGATGACTGGCTAAGAGTTTTGCTGAAAAGATGCATTGCCTGATGTAGGCCGACATGTCAGAGGCCAAATCGGGCGACATTGACAGACGCGTATTGGTTGCGGCAAGCCAGGTTCTTGATCCAAAAATCATCCCCGACTTGATGTAGTCTAAATCATTAGTCATATGAAATACATCACTAAACGCACGTGTTACTCCATACCCCATCCCACTAATTAATGCAGCAGGTAAAGCAATTCCTAAAGGAACATGATCCACAGTTAATGCAGGACCCGCACCATTTGCTTCATATTGCATGTCAATAATGGCCGCAGGAACGCGAATACCCAACAAGCAATAAGACACAAAAAATGAAAGCACAACAAATTGGACTAAGGATCCCAGTTTTTTACCCATCACATACTGATAACCCACCACGGATACTGCCAAAATCATGATGATGTCGATACCTGTCTTAAAAGTTTCTTCACCCAATAAAGTCACCACTGCATCAAGTACCGTTTTTAAATACTCTCCATTTTGCGGGGTATAAATTAATAATGGACTCATGCTGCCCCTCCTATATAAGTTTTCCGTAACATCGGCGTTAATGTATGGAGCGCTTGTTTTACGTTGTTCTGCACTAATTGATTCGTGGTGAGTGCCGCATTAAATCGTTCGCGAGTGTCGCTATTGAAGCGTGCCACAAATTCCTGTGCCACTTGGATGCTTTTAAATAGCTTTTCTTCATTGATGTTTCCTAAATCTTTGCCTGCAAGTGATGCACGAATCACCTCAAGCGAATTAGCCAGATATTGGGCAAGCAAATCGGTAGCCACACTCTGCGCTAACTCATAACTACTTTGAATGCCTATATTTTGTTGGGCGCTCGCTGAAATCATCTGAAACACTGAAGGTTGGGTCATCTCAATTAAACCCTTTTGCTCCTCAGTTAACGCTGTTCCTGATTTAATATGCTCGTATATTCCTTGAAGCAGTGTTTGTACCTGAAAAACCAATGAATCTTTACTTTGAATGGTTTGATTCCCTTGGGCATTAATCGACACACATTTAATTGGAGTACCCGTATCGGTGCATTGATAACTGGGAAGTTTTCCACCATAAAGTAGTGCTTTAATAAAGTCTTGATTCGTTGCCAAAGAAGGATAAGTCTGGATACCACCTTTCGCATCAAATACTAAAGTTCCTGAAATCGACATATAAGCTTCAGCGATTTTTGAATCCTTCTTGATAAATTCATTCAGTTGTAATGCATCCCAAACCACATTGGTATTGACTAAAACCCGGTCTTTGTACTCGGGGTTGTTTTTCGCAGCCTCTAGGTGGTGTTCCATCTCGCCACCTGTAGAACATTTTTGTCGCGCTTGTGCCCAATCACTAAATTTACCGGTGTGGCTTCCTATGTCTTCACATAATTTTTGATGGGCTGCCCGATTTCTTGGCCAGGCTGCGGCAGCTAAATTTTCACCCATTTCACACGAATTAAAATTAGTGCCATTAATGTCGTTAGCCAGTTTTTGCATGTACTGCATGGAATGCGCAATTTCGGGCAACTCTGTTTCAAGGGCAAGGTTTAAGGCATAACCCGCACCACTGCTTAAAATGGATTGCATGAAATCAACAATTTGAGATGCCTTAATGTAAGAAAACCCTCCAGCAAATACATCAATCCCGCCACAACCCGAACGAAACCCAGGAACATCCACATGGGCAATCTGAATTGTTCGCACCTGATTTCTTGCATAGACAGAACCTAATGAAGCAAAACCTGCTGCTTGCGACTCATAAGAATGCATGCCCGTTACGTTCGCTCCATAACCTAAATGGTTAAAAAAATGATTCAGATCATCACTTGCACTGGCATAGGTTAGGCAACTCAAAAAAAACATGGATATAACGACTATGAATTGCATCATCATTGCCCTCCTGCATTTTGTGCATCATCCAAAGCCATCCTTTGATGCGCTTCCTCTAGACTGTCTGGTATTTCTTTACAGCCATAAAAAACGCTATCCAGATCACTGCATCTTTTTTGAGTGTTAAATGCTGGGCAATCACCCTCAGACACTAAATCGAACCTATTTAGTTGCGGGAGCTCGTCAAATATATTGTGACCTGCGCATGCGCTCGTGCAAAAAACCAATCCGATAATGAACCCAAAAACTTTATTCATGAAATCGCTCCTCAATGTGTTGCTTTAATTCGTGGACACGGCGTGCCAATTGATAAGGAGATGCTTGCCCAAACAATACAGCATAGGCTTGGAGCGTATGGCGATTGACTAAAAACAGGGCGGGCACTGTGGCTTTAAACCCACCGTCCACATAAAAAGTTTGAAATAATTCTGGGGTTAATGGTTTGGCATCAAACCCATCCAACGACTCACTATCTAGACTGTATCCTTGAACTTTGATATGAAACGTACTGGAAAAATCCTTTAAAATAGGTGCAAATTTATGGCAATGAGGGCATGTACTGCGATAAATAAACACAAAATAATAATGTTCGGACAAATCTTGAATTTCAGGGCTTGGTGGCACACTACTCGTTTTGGGGACTTGTTTTTTAACGAGCAATGCATTGAGTTCGTCAACCGCCTTATTAGCATATGAAATCTGGGCGATGCACCACAATAAAATCAAAAGTATTCGAGAGATCATGCGCCAACTCCCTCATAACTGAATCGTTTGTAATGGGTCGCCACATCCAATAATCGCTCTTTTAACTCAGCCACAGAGACATAACCGTAAGACAAAGGCGACATTTTTTGCGTTTTTAAATCGACAAGAAACAGTGCTGGCATATAACGTGATTGAAAATTCATCGTCTGTTGCACCACTTCCAAAGGAATGTTTTTCGGATTAGGTAACCCATCAATGGGCTGTCCATCTGTAGTCACAGAAATCATGGCAAAATGAGTATGCATCACAAAAGGTACGAGATGGCTAATCATTTTTTGGGAAATAGAACTATTCCCCCTATAAAAAAGAATCAAACCATAGCGCTTCGCCCCTTCTTTAATCACTCGTTCCATCAAGAGGTTCATGGAGTCATTGCGAATAGCAATTGCTGAATTATCCGTAGGAAAATTCAAGGTATGATCCAATTCAGGATGCGTCATTAAGACTTCTTGCCAATATTGCACAAATTTCTGATTGTTTTTGGCGTACGCTTGTTGTGCTTTCATGTAGTCCAAAGTTCCCTCAAATGAAGGATTCATTAACGCTTGAGCCAACTTATTCAAGGTGGCACGTCGAACCTCCATGAGTTGTTCATAAGGGGTAGGGTGAGGCGCCGATTTTTTTGGCAACTCTTGAGGCTTAATCTTAGGCTCTTTGGCATCTAGGCTATACCAATGAAATCCATGTGCAGGAACTTTTACAAAATCGGCCTGGACTTGGGTTGCAAGGAGCATTAAAAAGAAGACAAGTCGTTTCATCATGATGCAGCCCTTTGTTGTACACGCCGCTTTATCTCTTCCATGGTTTTGTCAGGATTAGGACTATTTAAACTAACGTCCCCCACAATGCCGGCCTCTTTCATTGAGCTTCCATGAGGATAGGGATATACCGGAGCCAAAAAATTGATACGCCCCATATCTAAGCGCTGTAACTCACCCACACTTAATCCAGGACAGGTGGTGTGTTCCGCATCGCCTAACGCATTGGGATTAAGCTGTTTTAAGCGCCCTTCTTCTTGCACAATACGCGCCATTTTGCTATCAAAAACACAGTAGGTATTCTTATATTCCGTACACACGCCTAATATTTTTTCAGAACAATATTCACCCACATAATGGGCTAAGTAATCCTTCTTCGCCCTCCCCAATTTTTTGTCTTCTTCGCGGCACAAATCAATGTGTAGCTTATCAAGCCATCCATCTTTGGAGCAGCAATCAACCAAATCAAATATCCAAATTTTGCACGTGACTTGATGCCCTGAAAAAAGAGTGGCTTGAGTTTTACCAAACTCACGACCCGCCT
>NZ_LNYU01000003.1 GCF_001468135.1 Legionella santicrucis
TTTTGGCGGTAGCTTTGGTTAGAATATAAAGAGGATCAGTTCTCCTAATAAACTTCTTTAAAGTTTATTAGGGGTGACCTATTACGAAATTTAGTAGGTAAAGCTTCAGGATGAATATACCAGGTAACTAAAGCTAAACCATTCTCAGAGTTTTTTAATTGTTTCAATGCATAACTAGTGGATACTTTTTCACAATCAGATAAAAATTTCTTGACGTCAAGGTATGCAGGATTGGTCATTAATATAGTTTTTGAGTCATCATAAGGTGTATCAAAAATTGGATACATTTCTGGCGCTTGTACAAATAAAGCTCTTTCCAAAGAAGGTCTGCCATGTAAAAAACGATGAACGAATCCAGGTAAACCATGAATCTCATGATAGGCATCAGTTAAACACTTTGCACCTATACCATTAATGTCGACTGCAGTGCAAGTTGCTACATTGTATTTAAGTCGTGTTTTTTCGCTTAAAATCAGTTCTTTTTTATTCCATGTATTTGTAGTTCCTGGTCCAATAGGAGCCATATGTTGAGGGGAAAGAGTTGGATCATTTACTGATTGAAATGAATCCGCAGAAGAAGATGAAGGAGTTTCTTCATTGTTAGTTAAGTTTTTTCTGAATATAGGTTTAATTGAAAAACTTTCAAATACGTATTTAGATAACATATAAATTATAAAAATGATTCATGGTGAGCAAATATTACACCATAAGTCTTAAAGTAAGCTTAAGTGACATAAAAACAAATAAATAAAAATTATTCTGTAAATTTGTGTTAAGAGAGAGGTGAATTTTTCAAAACGAGGGTAGACCTCGAAGTAACGCTTATTGTCTTTCCCTAAATGTAGATTCAATGATTATGAATCAGCGTATGTTTGAGTAAATTTATGAATTTCTGGAATGATAATATTGCGGAATTTTTTGCCATTGAATAATCCATAATGTCCAACCTCTTCAGCAAGAAAATATTTCTTCATGGAATCAGGCAAGTTTTTACATAAGCTGATTACAGATTTTGTTTGTCCAACCCCCGTTATATCATCTCGTTCGCCTTCAATAGCTAAGATGGCTGTTTTTTGTATGTCTTGTAAGCGTACATTATGGCCTCGAGATTTATAGCGGCCTGTTGTTAATAATTTTTCTTGGAAGACGGTATTAATCGTTTGCATGTAAAACTCAGCCGTCAAGTCCATAGTTGAAAAATACTCAAGATAAAATTTAATGATTTTGAATGCGGCTTCTTTTTGATTTTCTGCATATCTGTCGACAGCTCTTTGTAAAGACTCCATATGTCGTTGCAAATTCATACTCATAAAACCAGCAAGTTGCATAAATCCAGGGTATACAAGACGCATTGCTCCTGGAAAGCGAGAGGGAACGATGGAAATCACATTTTGCTGAAACCAATCATCTCCTCGCGATGCAGCTAGATTATTTACTGTGGTAGGAGATTGGCTTGTATCAATTGGTCCACCTAGCAATATTGCTGTCCGTGGTAAGTTAGCTGAATGATTCGTGGACATTAATGCAACTGCAGCTAAAACAGGAACAGTGGGTTGGCAAACTGCCATTACATTTAAATTAGGTCCTAACAAATTAAAATAGGAAATCATATATTCAATATAATCGTCCAAATCAAATGAACCTTCAATTAAGGGAACATCACGAGCATTTTTCCAATCGGTAATATATACATCATATAAAGGTAATAGGTTTATTACAGTATCACGGAGTAAAGTAGCATAATGTCCTGACATAGGAGCGACTACAAGCATTTTAGGTAAATTCAAATGCTCTGCATACGCTTTTTTAAAACGAATCAGATTACAAAAGCTTTGCTTATCAATAATTTCCTCTTGAATGTCGTAATATTCATCGTCAATTTTAACTTGATTAATATCAAATTTAGGCTTGTCATAAACGTTAGTAATCATATGAAAAATATAGGCATAACCTGATACTCGACGGTAATGACTCGATGTTGCTTCTAATATTTTACGAAAAGAGTCTTGTGTATCATCAGAGATGTAAGGGATTTTATAAGGCAAGTCAATATTATCGGAAACTCTACGAAAACGTCTTGCCAGATTTTCACAATAATCGGCATAAGGCTGCAGTAAACGCATATTAAAATCATAAATATTATAAAGATACCGATTATCAAGAGGATTAAAAAACATTGCTTATCTCGCAAGCATCAGGATATTAAATTAATATACTTAAAACGATAAAATAGCAATATTCCCATTTAAATATTATGTTTATGACCATAGAGAGCTAGAGATTTGAAAAATACCAAGGAGTTCTTATTATATTCAGGAGTAACTATTTTATTTGTATAAAATAAGATGATAGTATTTCTTTTTTAATTAAATAGGCTGTAATGATGTCAAGATTTCCAAATAAAACCCCCTATGAGCTTCGTCAATATTTTAAAAAATTGAGCTTAGATCAATTGATCGAACAAAATCATTTTTATGGTCTGCATTTTGAGAATTTAGAAGACCAAATTGATAAATGCAATCAGACTTTAGTAGCCGAATCTAAACATCGACACACATTACAAGAACAAAAAAATAATCATGATCTCACTTATGATTCGGTGGTATTGAGCGAGCAGGAGTTTAGGCTCAGTCTTGAATCCTTAAATGACATCACTGATCCTTCAGAACGATTTCTTGCAAGAAAATCGATTGGTGTATCTCCAATGGAAGTTTATAATCAAGAGTCATTATGCTTTATAACCCCTATACATCAATCAGATTTAATGATTGAACATTTGACAAAGAGTCTTGGAGATTTAACAAAAAAGAAATCAGGAGCTATTTCTGAATTAAAAATTCTTAATAGTATTATTCGAGAGAAAGAACAGTTAATCAGTGTACCTCAAATAGTTCAAGGATACTCAAAATAACTGACAAAATAATTTTATTTAGGCATAAATAAAATTATTTTTTGCCTTATTCATTAAAATATTAAATCGTTGTAAATGTTTCTGAGTCGTTGCTGGAGAATGTAACACAAACTCAGAAACACATAATGCAAAAAGTACTCTTCGTATTTCCCAAATTGTTTCTTGAAAAGCATCGATTCGCTTTATAGTTTGTGAACTTACTTTTGTTTCCAATTTTAAATTTTGTGAACTAACGACTATAGGTGAGCAGGTTTTTATAACTTGGGTGCGTAATTTTGCGACAAAAATAGAAGAGTTAATTCTTTGGGACCTGGTTTGGGTGATTTGTTGCACCACATCATTAAAAAAATTGTAAACCATCATCTGATGAAATAAATAAAGTTTTTGGGAATAGTGATAGGTCTGAAATAAAAAGTAATCGCCAATTAAAACTATAGAAACACCAAGTAAGGTACATATTCCCCGATTTAACATCATCACAAATGGACCTTCAGGAGAGTTCATTTCAGTAGTTTGAGCTAATAAGAAGAACACAATAATGGTCATAAAAAAAACACTAATATCATAGCGATTTGTGTTAATTGAGGACACAGAAAATCCAATAATTGCTACGATGAAGATAACGGGGATTAATCGATAATTAAATTGTGTTAAATAAAGTAATGGGATTAGAATCAATAAGGCAGAAAAAGTGCCACCTATGCGAAAAATAGCTCTTTTAACAATTAAACCTGGCTCAATTCCAGCGCTGATGACGATGACAGTGAGCAAAACCCACCATTTATGAGGAATGTTCGAAAACAAGTAAATCAACATGGCAGCCATAAACATGATTGCTAAGTGAACAAATCGTGCATAATCAAGCTTTCTTTTTAACGCATTTTGAGTAAGCATAATTTATTCCAGCTACTAAATGATTGTTTCAGGCAAAGGGCAACATGATGTTGTAGTTTTGTTTTAGGCTCTATAGGAAGCTGGGGCAAGCCGCATTGAGAATAAGTATGCATTTGCAGCCTAAGCCAGAGTAAGTTATTTTTAATTCCATACCAAAATGCTTCATTCATGGTTTCATAATAAAGATTATCTAAAGAATGTTGGATATTGCGAATGTTTACTGAGATACGATAGGCAGGGATCATATATTTCTTTGGGAGCATTTTTGTGTAATTTCTAACTACACCCAAATGCATAATCTCTTCCCAAGTCGGTTTCTTATCATTTTTATTGATGGTGTAATCGATATCTTTTTCAAGGTATTGAATGAATTTTTGCAGTGCTTTGTTCCAGACGATTAAATACATATTCGGAAAAATTCTTAAACAAATGAAAATAAAAGTCATTGATAATGTAATGGATGAAATAAAGCCATATGCCACTTCAAGATTCGCAGGAGGGTCAATACTTAAAACGAGAGCGCCTGATGAAATAAGTAACATCGTTAAATTTTTTAGAGTGTAAAAATACTTTAGTACACAAAAGTAAGTGATTGAAAGAACAAAAACGGAAAAAAAGAAAAAAATTACTCGAAAAGGATAAACGAGATAGAATGTAATACTGATGAGAATTACCCCTATGGTAATAAAAATCAGTAATTGCTCTTTTTCTTTAAAAGTAGGAAGTACAGGCGCTTCATAAAGTGATGCTAAAAGAAAGGGTATAAAAAAAGCAATAAAGCTGACAGGTTGAAATAACCAATAAACATATACTTCTACAGTTGCTATAAAAAGACATTTATAAAGTGTAATGCGTTGAAGAGCATAAGGATCAACTTCATCAAGCCATTGTTTAAACTTTAATATAGACATAAGCGCTGGTTCCAACACGAAGTGGATAATGAGGATCAGGATCAGTGATTCGAATAATGACAGGGAGTCGTTGCGGTAATAAAATCCATTGATTTTCATTAATAACATTTTGTAATTGAGTTCGATTGTCTACTAATTGCCGATTAGCAGACCAATAATCGGACTCCACTACACCATGAAACATTTTTCTACTTAGATACATTCTGGGAAATATTAGAACTTTTGAACCCTTACGTACATCACGTAAATCTGTTTCATTAAAATTTGCCTGTATGTAGACATTATCAGTATCTACTAACGAAAAAAGTGGTTGATTGATATTCACTGGTGTCCCAATCGTGAAGAATAAATTTTGGATAATTCCATTTCCTTGTGCATAGACATCCGTCAACTCTAAATTGACTTTTGCATTTTTTAATCGTGCATCAATGGATTTAATGTCGTTTGCTTGTGCTTTTATTTGATTTTTATCAATTTCTAATTGTTTTAAAGCAGCTTGCCATTTGTCTTTTGCTGCTTGTGTTTCTTGTTGGGAATTTTGGAGAGTCATTAAGGAGATAGATTTTATTCTATAACCTTCACGGTATTTTTGATCATCTTGATTGAGTTTAATATAATTTCTTTGTTCGTTTTCACTGAGCTTGAGATCACGATCATAAGTTGTTTCTAATACTGCTAATTGTGCTTGAGCACTGGCTAAATCTGCAGTAAGTTGCTCCACTGCATAGATATAAGGTTTTTGAAACACGGTAAAAAGTTTTTGTCCTTTTTTAACAACATCGCCATTTTGGACGTAAAGATCAGTAATATAACCGTTAGTAAGAGCGGCAACGGGTCGTACATTATTAACAACAAATGCATTATCGGTGAAAGGAAATAAATAAGAAAAAATATAAACAACAGTCGTTAAAATACCTATAAAAATAATTGTATTAACTAAGGTAATCGAATGTTTTAAGCGAGTATAGTTTTTTTTAATTTTTGTACGAAATTGAATAAAATTTTTCATAAAAACAAATTAGTTTAAATTTTTCATCCCCTCAAAAGAGGAGTCCCAAACTTCACGATTATCATTCTTCCTGCACTTTTTGGGGCTTTAGATGATAGGCATAACCTCCAGCCAAATCCTGATATAAAGCTACTAAAGACAGTGCAAGTTCTAATTTGGCCTGATTAGTTGAAAGCGCCAAGTTATCCAAATATATCCTACTTTGTAATAAATCTTTATAAGAAATTAATCCTGTTTTTAATAATCCTTGCTGCAATTTATACTTGCGACGATAATCTTCTTCCGCATGTAAATAAGCGGTAAACTGTTCATTCATTCGTTTATTTGCCGAATAACCAGTATCTACTTCTTTTAAAATGCGTTTTACTGTTTTATCAAATTCAGCAATTTTTGCATGATAGGCGCCTTTGCTTGCGGCGATATTTCCTAAAACACTTGGCGCTATTGTCCAATTTACATAACTGTCCACTACTTGTGCAAAAGAATTTTGAGGTAAGTTTACTTCACCAAGAAAATCATCTAATTGTAAGGCTGGAAAAAAATTACTGTAAGCAACAGATATCTTTATGCGCGATGCTTTTAACGCATATTCAGCCATTTTCATATCAGGTCGATTATTTAAAACGGTGGCTGGTAAGCTACCCGGTTTAAAACGTGTAAAATCTAATGCGGCAAAATTATTTTTATTTTTTACTCTTCCGGGAATTTCGTTAATTAAAAAGCGAAGTGCATTTTCACTAAATACAATATTATGCAAAATGGGTTTTATTTGTGCCGCAATTATTTGTTCATCAGATTGCAGCTGAGCTAAATCAATTTCATTAACTAAACCAATCTTGATATCTTGTTGGCTCAATGCAATCAAGGATTTTAAATCTTTATCAAGTTGCTGCAGTAATCTTAATTGTTCCATTTGGGCGATTAAAGTGAAATACGAGGAGGTAATTTGGCCAATTAAGGCTAAACGCACCCCATCAACAGCGGCTTGATATACTTGTACATTATAAGTGGCCTGCTTTTGCTGGGTATAAAGTTGCATAATATTTAAAACATAGTAAGGCCATGCGCCATAAAATGCGCCTGGAGCACCTAAGGCAGGGTTAGTGGAGTAACCAGCAAATAATTTTAAGGTTGGAATCCAGCTGAGCTTGATTTGCTGTAGTTCTCCTTGAGCTTGTTGTACATTTCCTATGGCGATATGAATATCCATATTATTTTTTAAGCCCGTTTCAATTAATTGATTCAATTCTAAATCATGAAACTGTTGCCACCAAGCGGTATAAGGTAGGTTATTTATTGGTTTATATGCTTTGGTACTGGAAGGAAACTTTTTAAGTGGTGTCGAGATGTGTTCAACATTTCTCTGGCAGCCTGCTACTATTTCAATCAATAGTATTAAGATGAAAATCCTTCTTAGCATGAATAATTCATTATTTGTACATTATTTTTGATATTGTAAATTATTACAGGTGGAGAAGACTATATTTATTCCTATTTATTGAAACGCTTGTTTATCCTGGTTGCTGGTTTTGTTTAGTTTATAAAAGTTTTTTAATCAAGATGATTCAGGGGTAGGGACGTTGTTTCGCAAATTGTTCTTAATATAAAACTTGATTGAACGCTTGATACACCATTGATACGAGTTAGTTTATCTAATAAAAATGTTTGGTAAGCATTAAGATCCGGTACAATGACTTTTAATAAATAATCTGCGGATTGCCCAGTAATCATATAACATTGAATCACCTCAGGAAGATAGCGAATCTCTTCTTCGAAATGGCTCATTACTGTAGGTTGATGATTATCTAATCCAACTAAAACAATCACTGATAATTTTAAGCCTATTTTTTCTGGATCAAGAAGAGCTACTTCTTTTTTAATATAGCCATGATCCTCAAGTAGCTTGACTCTGCGAAGACAAGGAGAAGGGGATAATGCAACCATGTCTGCTAATTCTTGATTGTTGATTTTGCAATTTGATTGAAGAATATCAAGTATCTTTTTATCAATACGATCCATAAGCAATGAAAATAATATAAATAATTAACATTATAGAATATTATTTCAATAAATAATATTTATTTGAAATAAAAATTCAAAAATAATAATTTCAAAACATAATTTTGCAATTTAATTTCAAAGGATTTGAATTAAAATATGTTAATGATGTTTAATTGTTCATCATGAACATAAAATACTGTTTTCTTATTTGAGGATATTATGTCTGCTTCACGTGTTGTTGCCTGGTTTGTTTGGGTTGTTGCCTCGATTTTTTATGCTTATCAATATGTCTTAAGAGTTATGCCCAACATTATGATGGATAATATTACCTCTCAATTCCACATTGATGCGACAGTATTTGGACAATTTTCTGGTATCTATTATTTAGGTTATTCTTTAATGCATTTACCTATTGGCATTATGCTCGATAGATTTGGCCCCAAAAGAGTGATGACAGTATGTATTTTGCTTCCTGTGATTGGTTTGTTACCGCTTATTTTTGCGGACAATTGGATTTATCCACTTATAGGTAGGGCTTTGATCGGTATAGGGTCTTCTGCTGCGATTTTGGGCACATTTAAAATAATAAGAATGTCGTTTAAAGAACAATATTTTTCACGCATGCTTAGCTTTTCAGTCATGATTGGTCTAATCGGTGCTGTCTATGGAGGGGGGCCTGTAAGCTATCTCTCTCATACATTGGGTTATAAAGTGGTTGTTGAAATTTTTATTGCTCTAGGGTTAATACTTGCATGTATTACTTATTTGATTGTCCCAGAAGAAAAACCAACCTACCATTGTTCGGTATTTGCTAATGTAAAAACCGTTTTTTCTAATAAAAAAGTCATGCTACTTTGTTTTTTTTCGGGTTTAATGCTTGGACCTTTAGAGGGATTTTCGGATGTATGGGGTTCAGGTTTTTTAAAACAGGTATATGGTTTAGAGCCTTCGGTTGCTAATTATTTGCCTTCAATGATTTTCATAGGTATGTGCTTTGGTTCACCTGTGTTAAGTTTGATTGCAGAAAAAACGGGATATTATCTAGGTACAATCATTACTGCAGGAATAACCATGTGTTTGGTTTTTGTTGCGCTTGTTACAGGTATGTTAACTGTATCAAGTATAACGGTATGCTTTATATTAGTGGGTATGTGTTGTGCTTATCAGATTTTGGCTATTTATAAAGTGTCTACTTATGTTCCTGATAATCTTGCTGGTTTGACTACTGCTATTGCTAATATGATCATTATGATTTTTGGCTATGGTTTTCATACGGTTATTGGAATTGTTATTAATGCCCATGGCGGGATTCGTGATGCAAATGCTTTTATTTACGGAATAGGTGTTATTCCAATAACATTGGCTCTAGGTTTCACAGGAATATTTTTCTTGGCTTATCAGGACAAATTGGGAGCGAGAACAACGCCAGAGATAAAAAAACGTCTCAGCGAAGCTTAAATTAATTTTAATTAAAATAAATAATCTTCATATAGATATGTGATTTTTTAGATATTGATTTATTATGATTTAGCAGGATTTTTTAAGTTGAAAGATGACAAAGCTTGTCTTAATAAGTTATTATTAAACATGTTATCGACATGTTGTAGTTGTATCCCCAAGTTATGGGCCGTTAGCTCAGCTGGTAGAGCAGGAGACTCTTAATCTCTTGGTCATAGGTTCGATCCCTATACGGCCTATCAATAGAATCAATAAGTTATAGAATCCCCCATGAGGGGACACTAGTGGGCACTCAGTAATAACAAATAGCAAAAAAATAGAAACATACAGCTTTTCCAAATTCATTAGCACTTTGTGATTTGCAGTCTACTCTCAGGTATTGCATATTATGTGACACTATATACAGCAACTGGTTGGTGCACATAAGGTTCAGAGAATCTCAGAGTATCTTTTCACTGCTTTAAAAGCACAATCATAACTTTGAATATTAACTATTTCTAATTTTTTTTATATTTTCATCTGTTATATATAGGTTGGGCAGAGGGGAAAAGAAATCCCTGTTTTATTTCTCTTTGCAGATTAAATTTAGGTGAATTTATGGGCCAGATTTCTTTTTCCTCCATCGGTATTCGGGTTGGGATTGCTATGCTTTTTCAAGGCATTGGTTCCCGTGAACTCTGCTTCCAACCACGCCAACATCCTTGTTACAGAGGGCATGAACGGATACCTATAATTTAATGACAGTTAATATAATCTTACAATTTGATTATAATTGCGCCAACTAAAGCGAAAAGAGAGCACAAATGAAATCCAGCAATTCTTACATTGACGAAAAAAAATCGAAAATCCTTGAAAATATTTTTAAACAGGGTGGATTAGAAGATTTAGAACTAAGCCCATACGTGCAATATTCCCTATGTCGAAGAAAATGGGTATTGTCTGTTTTGGAAAAATATATTGACCGCTCTTTTTTTTCAAACCTTACGAATGAACAAATTCTAAAAGTATTGGATGAGGAATTTATTCTTAGAGAGAAAAAACCTTCTTTTGCTGATCTTATTAAATTTTATCATGGTGATAATCTCCATGCATTTCTTAATAAACATCGAAATAAATGGAGCAAAATCGATCAATTTTTAGCTATTTTAAAAGTTATAGAAAACCCTGAGATTAAGACTTCATTATTAAATGAAAATGCTAATTCATTTATCACAGACTGCAATAGCCTCTGTCAGTTATTAAAGTATTTTCCTAAAGAATCCTCTCTGCAAGTGGCTAATAATTACGGTCACTTTATCGATAGTGCCAAAAAATTATCTTTGGTTTTGGGGGCCTTACCTTCTAGAAACGATGAATTTTTAAAAAAATTTGATAATCTTATCACTGATGGTATTGATGTCGCACAAATTGGTGATAAGTTATATGGAAACAGGCTTGACTTTGTTAAATCTCACATACACTTGATGACAGTCAACTCATTGGATTCCATTCTCTCTTTATTTGAACCTCATCTGTTTGGCAATGCCTGGGAAATCAAAAACACCTTGGTGAATGAATTTTTAAAAGCAAATCCACATCTTAGTGTATTCTCTATTTTGCCAGAATTAAAACCTAATAATTGGGTTCCTATTTTATGTGGTTATATTGAAAATAATTTCCAGGAAGGTATTGCCTTGGCAAACAGTTTGTTGGGGAGTGAACGAAGTATCGATGGTGGTTATATACACACTGGGAAAGTTCGATATAACAACAACGAAATGTATTCTAACGAATCAATATTGTTAAATCTAATACCAAAAATGATTTATCCTCAACAAAAATTAAAGGCCGCAAAAAATAACATTAACTATATAAAAAATCTGAGTTCGTATATTGCAATAGTAAAAATGCTGGATGAATCCAATCGCATGGAATTTATAAAGTGTATCCCAGAGCCAGCACAATCTGAGGTCATTAAAGCTGCCCAGGCACCGAGTATACCTATCATTAATGCAAATGCATTAAATTCCATTGGAATGTTTGCACCCAAAGTAAACTCACAATCAAAAGAAATAAAGATTCCAAAAGTATTCATTTGTCCTCTTACAAAAAAGATGATGCATGACCCTGTCATTTTTAAAGGAGACTTTAATACTTATGAAAGATCGGCAATTACTCAATATCTGGAACTTTATAAAAAATCCCCTTTAACAGAGGATAAAATGCAACCTGGCCAAAAGATTGCGGATGTATTAAAGTCAGACAGTAAATTGGCTGAATCGATTGAGGAATTTAAAGTAGATCACCCCGAATTATTTTATTCTTCCCCAGCTAATAACTAAAAATTATAAAATTGAGGAATAGTGCTAACCAATATTCCTCAATGGACTACTGAATATAATCTCCCTCACATGTTTGGCTAGAATACAAATTTCACATGAATACAGTTTGATAAAAATATATTAATGATAGAGCCATTCAAATGTGTTTAACATTAAAGGTTTTAGCAACGCTCTTTCAGGTATGTTTGTGTTAAAGCTCTGATGGGGAATAGCTGGTTTGAGCCCCAGCTATTTCTCTTATAAAGTAGTCAACTTCCAAAGAAATGAGCAAATGACATTTCTTCTGCATCTGGATGTGCATCTAGCTCTTCTGAAATGGATTCTTT
Source organism: Legionella santicrucis (assembly GCF_001468135.1). Classification (GTDB taxonomy): domain Bacteria; phylum Pseudomonadota; class Gammaproteobacteria; order Legionellales; family Legionellaceae; genus Legionella; species Legionella santicrucis. The sequence goes on from NZ_LNYU01000003.1 coordinate 11,832, forward strand.
ACAAGATTTGTTTTTGGCAAATAAGCCAAATTTATTTTTCTTAAAGGAAATTTTATCCTCTGAGGTTTCAATTAAAAATTCTTCTTGTTGGGTATTTACTATACTCAAATTTTTAATGAGTTTAGTATAATGAGATTTCTTTTCATTTTCCAATACAAATATTTGGGTCATTTTTGTAACATAATCGTTACTATTTTTATAATTTAAAAACTTTTTAATATGTTTAGCAAACTCATCAAACTGATTGGAAGTTCCCTGAAATGTAACATCTATGACTCTTCCATCGTTAGGAGAAATGATGCTATAACTTGATGGAGCATGAATTGTAAAATTTTTTCCTTCAACTTGAATACATTCAGAAAGTGGTCTTTGTTCTTGCATAGACTCATCGGATGAGACTATAGGGGATTTGGTCGCAGCGTGACATATTTGGATTCTCACATGACCATTCTCTTTAAGATGGGTGCTTATTACATTTTTAATACAAGTAACTAATGAAGGGAAAAAATTTTTTCTTAATCCATTGATTGAAGTATAAGTATTGGTGCTTTTAAATGGAACTCCCGACCCTATAATAACAATTTCATCATAAGAAGCTGCAATTTCTAATGGATGTATTTTATCCTGGAAGTCGATCAAGAGCTTTTTTTCTCTAGAAAAATCTTTAGCAAATAATTCAGAGTCAATAAAATTATAACTCTTGACATCCAATGCTTCAACCTGATTAGTTCCCTCTTTTTTTGTGATCATGACTGCTGAGTTACTCGTATTTAGAGATTTGCCACGAGCCAAAGTATGATTTAGAAAAAGGCCTAATTTGCTACCCATCGCATCATTTTTAGTAGGATTAATTAAAATAATAAGCTGCTTTTGGGGGTTTATCGATTTTTCGACACGAGATAACATGATTTGTCATATAAAATAACTCCTACTATAAATAAATCCAAAAATACTGTCAACTATTCGGTTATACTGTCCATAAGGTTGACAATCTTGTCAGCAGTTGGGGCTTTACACCCCTCTGAGAGACAATAAGAGCGATATCTATATATCATGAGAGAAGAAACTATCTAAATCCAATTTATCTTCTTGTAGGGTTATCTTATCCGATGTTGTATCCTCTTGGGCTACTTTTTCATTAAGCTCAGGCGTCAATCCTGTCTCTTTATTAGTGAAAAATGATGGAGCGTAGTTGCCTCTTACTTTCGTACCTCGATTGGTTTCTATAGAGTCAGATAATGAATGTTCTGAAGTTTTGTCTATTTCCATCTTTTTCTCTTCTTCCATATACGAGACTTTACTGGTTGTTAAAAATTTTTCTTCTGCGAGAGCGTTTTTTATATCTTCTTCTTTAAAAGAAATTTCAATATTATGATTAACTAATTTGACACTTTGCAAAACATTTTTAAATATAATCTTATTATGTCCGGCTTTATTTAGGTATAGCATAAACTTACTTTGAATCTCTGAGTCATCATACTTTCTATTTAAGAGCTTCTTGCAAGGGACACGCATTTTCTCAAAAGCATTGGTTTGAGTTGTCACATCAAATACCCTAGCATCATTCGTAGATATTATACTAAAAGATTCAGGAGCACTTAATGTGGCATTTTTTGTATTAATTGCTGCTTTTGTAATTTTTTGAGCAAAGGTAGTAGTTTGATCAGGATCTTTACATGTATTGGAATGACAGATTTGCACTCTAACAATGCCATTCGGTTTTAAATAGGAGGCAAGGATATCTTCAATAGGTTCAATCAATTTTTTAACATCATTAATACCGTTGATACTTTTATAGGCAGTTCTATTAGCGTTTGGGACTCCTGCACCTATAATTAGAATACTATCGAAAGAATCTGAATCTTTAGTAGGGTGAATTCCCTTTATTTTTTTTACAAAAGGCTTATATGTGTTAACTTCTTCACCCTTAAATGCCAAAGCTGTTTGGGTTTTCACATCTATTACTTCTATTTGATTCGAGCCTTGAACAAGAGCTAGAGCTGATATTTTAGAATCGTCGCCACGAGCAATAGCATGATCTAGAAATAATTTTAATCTATCCCCCATATCTTTATTCTTATTAGGATTGATTAAGATAATTAATTGTTTCTCTGGTAATTGTAACTTTTGGTCAAACTGCTTTATGCTCTCGTCAAATTTGCTTTCCACTATAATATCTCTCAGTTCATACTTTCCCTAGTTTTTTTATTATTCCTAGTATAGAAATTCCTTATTACATGAAATAATAGGACCCTTTAATATTAAAAATTACTAATCACACATAGGTGATGCATAATTATACTAAATGATTATAAATAATTCAATTGTTGTGTGTAATTTAGTGTGGCAGGCATTGCTATGGTTGCATTGAGCTTTGCTACAAAAACAGCTGCTTCAAACTTCGTTAGCGTTTCTTCTAATATTTTAATGTCTTTTAAAATCGGTGATTCCATTCAAATTAAAAATATTCAAGAAACAGTGATAGCTATTGATTTATTGTCTATAAAATTGAAAACTCGTCTATTAATTATTAAGTTTCCATTTCTTATACTGTCGATATTACCCTATAAAGAAAATCCTTTGGATTTGGCAAAAGCAGTGCAGTTAAAAATCGATTACAAGAAGCAACCAAACACGAGCTTGAGGAAAAAGAAATCAGAATTGCATAAGGCTGCTAACGAATGATTAGCCGTTACAAAAATATCCAAAAGCTTCATTGATCAGCTCCTAAGACAAAAGGAGGTTATTCCCCTTTCCTTTATGAGCCTGAAAATGAAGATTTATTATTGTATTCACAAATTTCTTTTATATCTATTGTATTAGAATCATTTTTAAAAAAGCGATGACGAGTAAATAAAGGGGCCGTTTTGTTGTAGATATAATAACCGCCAAATATTATCCCTGTTGTTGATACACTTCTAGTTGCATCAATTAATGATCTTTTCATTGCAGTTTGAATCACATTAAATCCACTTTTTAAGAAAAATGACATCATATATCCGTCCTGTTTAATAATTAACAAATTCTATCAAATATCAATCATTAATTCTAAATGAAATTTTAACGAATGCAACTGTATTCATTAGAAGATATTTGATATTTAAACAGGAATTAAAGTGAACAATAGAAATATACAATTCATTAGGTTTTCAAACAACATCCTTGTTTTTTGTTGCATTACATTCTTTTTGATGGACTGTTTTCTGGTTTTTCAGCGTCAACTTCTTCAGTATTTGGCCAAACTTTTTTCAATGGTTCAGCTCCCATTAAATCATCCAAGCCGAAAATAATGCCGAAGGTCAAAGCAGACATAGGGCTTCGTACCAAAACTTCTTTTAAAAAGTTAAATTTCACAAAGTGAGAAAAAGCTTCTTTCATACCAACTGATTTGACATGGGATTTCACTTGGCTAAACATTGTGAAGGGTGATACAGTTAATAGACGTCCGTTTTCAACGGTTGATGCTAGAACCTTTCGATCAGCATAAGAGTTAGGAATTGTTGTGAATACTGTTGCGACTACACCCGCAGTGGAACCACCTGCTAACTTGTTATAAAAATCATTATTGAATTTATAAAAGGAGCTAATGTAATCCCCTGCAAAGCCTAAGGCAGAAAAATTAATAAAACCTGCAAAAGAACGTGCTCCCCAGTTAACACCGGTTAATTTCCAATAATTTGCAAAAGACCATTTGAAATTTGTTTTAGTAATAATACCTGCATTTTCCAATTTTGATTTTCCACCCAAAGCATTGCTTATGAGTAGATCTGCTTGAGAAAAAAGAAATGTTCCCATCCATCGTTGACGACCAGGTATTTCTATTTCCTCTTCTTCAATTACTTCTTTGTTTGCTTGCTTTGCTGTTACGGATACCGCTCCTCTTTTTTGACCTGCGATTGCGTAAGGTAGAAAACCACGATACATGCCGCGGAAAAGTCCTCCGTTAAACCCACCCGGTGCGTTCATCTGAAGTTTCGTGAGCATTGATTGAAATGGTTGTGTGAGCGCTGAGACAGAAAAAGAAATTGCTGCTGTTTTAATTCCTAAATTTGCTAAAAAATAAGGTGTTGGCGCAAAAGGTAATCCTTGATTACCTGAGTTATTTTCTGTTTTTGCTTGCATGGTAAATACCTCTACTAATTTTTTGTGGAATGGTAAATAAAATTTATTAAGGAAATATTAAGAAAGAAAAAAAAATAAATTTTGTTTAAAATCAGCTCAATTTTGTACTCTATTTAATTTTTTGTTTCTTTATCCTAAATAGCTAGGGTTGTGATTTGATGGTTCATTAGGTGTAGTATCTTCAAGATGTAATCTGTATTTTTCTATGTATTCTTTTCTATTTTTCATGAGCCGTTCTTCTCGCGCTTTACGTTGTCTTTGAAGTGCAGCATCTAGGCGTTTTTGTTTTGCATTTTCTAAAAATTCAAGTATAGACCGTTCTTTTACGGTAAGCTTAATATCTAAATCCAGGGGTTCTCTTTTTTGATATAAGGTACTACGAACTTTGGAAGTTCTATACCATACCCCATAAAAAAGAGAATATTTTTTTTTATCTCCCCATGGAGGGGTTATAAAGCCTGCGTAATAATCAATGGATGAACTAAATAATATTAAATTATTATTGAATCGTTCGGCGATGAGTTTTTGATTTCCTTTATTGTTACAGAAATACAGCTTAATGCGGTTTATTTTATGATGTAAATACACAAAATCAGAATTGAAACGATCAGCAATTTTTTCAATATCAAGCGTAGTTGTTTTACTGGTAAGATTAGAATGACTTGCTAAATGAAAGGGTTGGCTGAAACTGTCCATTCCGTGTGCTAGTATATAAAGAGAGATTGTTCCCACTTCTTTTTTAATCGCATTATAATTAATTGGCTGACCATGTTGTATAATAAGTATATTTTCCTCACTAAGCCTTTCTTTCCAATCAATCGCAGCAATACACAAATCGTTTTCTTCATGGAAAGGGATATATAAAATTTTCATGCAGGCATTCTCTATTAAGGCTTAAAAACGATTCATATTATACAATTAGTGCCCCTTGTTTTCAAAAGATGATTTGTTTTTGTTCATATGGTATTTATCGTTATCATCAGACATCAGAAGCATTAAGAAAAGGGAGTTTGAGCATTTCAATAATAAATCGCTCACAACGATATAATTGCTCCAGATCGACAAATTCATTGGCACGATGTGCTTGTTCTATACTTCCTGGACCACAAACTATAGTAGGAATTTGGGCATGTTGAAATAGTCCTGCTTCTGTTGCGTAGGCTACTTTTGATTGTTTTTGATTTTGGCAAATAGATTGGGCTGCTTGAACAATTGCTTCTGAAGGTAGTGTTTCAAGACCCGGTGCATTAGCAATGTTTTCTAAAATTATTTGGGCACTTGGTTGCTCTTGATGCATCCTAGGAAGTAGCTCTTTTTCGATGTAATTCATTATTTTTTTATAAATCGTATCTGAATCATCTATTGCTAAGTTTCTAATTTCAAAAATAAATTCACATAGATTTGGAATAGTATTATAAGCATTTCCACCTTGGATAAGATTTGTGGAAACTGTAGTATAAGGCACATCATATAAGGCATCTTTATGTCCTTCGGATTTAAATTGGCTTGCTAAATCTCGAAGAAAACAGACCAAAGATGCGGCATGTTCTATGGCATTACATCCCTGGGAAGTAAGTGATGAATGGGCAGCAACCCCATGAATTTTGCAACGATAAGAGTGTATTCCTTTATGACCAATGACGGGTTGCATGGAGGTTGGTTCACCAACAATACATGCTTTGGGTTTATAATTAAGTGCTTTTATTTTATCAATGAGATGTGGTGCTCCACGACAACCTATTTCTTCATCATAAGAAAAAGCAAGATGTATAGGAAACCCAAGCTTTAATGCTTTTAATTGTGGAATGAGGCTCATAACTACAGCGATAAATCCTTTCATATCACAAGCGCCTCTGCCATAAATACGCTCATCATTAATAATGGCTTGAAATGGATCACTATCCCAGATTTGTCCATCTACAGGAACAACATCAGTATGTCCTGATAAGATAATTCCGCCGTCAAAACGGTTATTATGAGCAGGAATAGTCGCTAATAAATTTGCCTTAGGCTCTTTAATATCATGAATTATAATAGGTTTTATCTGATAATCATTCAAAGTATTAGCCAGAAACTCTATAAGCGATAAATTTGAGTTACGAGAAGTGGTATCAAAAGCGATAAGTTTTGTCAGCCAATCTATTATATTCATATATTTCTCATATTTTAGATGAAGTATTTAACCTAAAAATAATTGTTCTATACTTGTCATAGTTGCCCAATTATTTCAAGGAGTGAAGTTATTATGAAAAAAATACTTTTATTCGCTATTTCTTTTTTTATGACTTTTAGTATAACCTCCTATGCAAGTAAAATTGCTATTATAGGTAACCCAGTTATTCTAGAAAAACAAGGAAATTTTTATTATTTGCCTAATCGTTACACAATAACAACCTCTTATTACTATGTTCTATTGGATGGAGCAAGAGAAGTTTGTTATCTGGATAAGCAACCAACTTTATCTGCTTTAGATACTAAATACATTGACGTAAATTATAGAGGTTCTACTATGACCTGGATTTGTTATCCTTTTGATAACAATTATTTTGAAACTCCATAATGTCACGAAATGGCTAGCTGTTTGAGTTCAGTTAATTTTATTTGTTTTAGGTGAAAAAAATTCATTAACCACTGTTTGAAGTGCTTTTAAATGAATTGGCCTAGAGAGTACTTTATTTATGCCCAAGCGAAAATACTCTTTTTCTGCTTTAGCTGAGGTATTTGTCGTTAAGCCAATAATCGGTACAGGTTTTTTATGCAATTGATTTTCCAGTTCACGGATGCATAGCGCAAGATTATTCCCTGAAAGATTTGATAAGTTTACGTCAGTAATGATTAGGTCGAAATCATTAGTTTCTATTAATTCTAGAGCATGTTCTCCATCAATTGCAGAGTAAAATTCATAACCTGCTTGTTCCACTATATTTTCTATCATATGCAATGAAAGAATATTATCCTCAACTAATAGAATAAGGGGGGAGAGAAGGGGGGTATCTTCCTGAGGAGCAGATCCAGTAATAGCATTGGGTGTTGGTTTATCATTATAGCCAATCTTCAACGTAAGCGTAAAATAAAAAGTTGAACCTTTGCCAATTTCGCTTTCCAGATTTATTTCTCCACCTAACAGACTTAGGTATTTTTGGGCGATATGTAAACCTACGCCATAACCACTATGAGTACTTTTATAAGAAGGAATAGCACGAAAAAAACGATCAAAAATTTTACTTTGTAATTCGGGGGGTATGCCAATTCCTGTATCAATGACGCTAAACCGAAGCTGTGTGTAATTATTTTCGAGTGAAAGTACTTCTACTTTTATGGTGACGACGCCATTATCAGTAAATTTAATGGCATTGCCTACAAGATTTAATAACACTCTATGTATTTTTGTAGCATCAGTGATTATAGTGTTAGGCACTGTTTCATCAATTTCAATATTTAATTTAATTTTTTTCATTTGCAAAGTTGGTTGCACAAGATGAGCTATATCTTGAATATTTTTGCGTAATTCGAATAACTCTTCATGGATATCGTCTTCTCTTAGATTATCTGTAGCTACAATTTCCATGACACCATTGAGTAGTTCCAGTAACTGTTCACCACTTTCATGAATCCAACGTGCATATTGCTTTCTTTCTGGGTTTTGTTCTTTTTCTTCTAGAAGCTTTGACATCCCTACAATCCCGCTTAATGGGGTGTGAATATCATGGCTCATATTGGCGATGAACTCATTTTTTGCTTGATTGGCAACCTCAGCATTTTCTTTGGCGCGACGCAGAGCAACTTCCATTTTTTTACGTTCAGTTATGTCTAGGGAAATCCCTAAAACACCAATGACTTCATTTTTTTGATTGCGTAAAGGAACTTTTTGTGAGTAATAGATGCCCATTCCATTCGCCATTACTGCATACTCTTCTGCAGTATGAGGTATACCTGTCTCCATCACTAATTTATTAACCTTGTTTAATTCCTCAGCTTGATCTTTCCAAGGCATATCAAAGTTTGTTTTTCCCACAATATCTTTTCTTGATTTTAATTGTGCATTTTTAGCTTGCAAATCATTACATCCTAAAAAAACATTATTTTTATCTAACCAATAAACATGTCCTGGCATTAAAGCAATGATATTATCGTAATATTCATGAATCGCTTGTAATTCATTTTTAAACTTTGAGCGTTCTTCCTCTAGACTTAGAATGAGTTGATGAATTTCATTATTTTTTTCATCAATAATTTTTTGTAATTCATTTATTTCTTTTGAATCCATTTTTCACCGTGCCCGATGTTAGGAGAGTGTATTTTAGATTATTGTATTGCGAGTGTACAGTTTTTATTAAAAATAAACAATATATTAATGAACACTCCACATATTGAGTATAGTCAAGAGAAGTTAAAAATTCTTGACCATAAAGTTTTAGATATTGGTTATTATAATCCAATTTATGAGAAAAATGGTTATTTTTTTTGCAATTTGATTTATACTATGCAATAATCGTGATCAAAATTTTGTATCTGCTCATGGTTTAATTTTTGGTTATACATGGCAAATATATTACAACTTGATTAAATATAATATAAACAATGAATTACACGCGTAGCTAATCAAAAGCGCAGAGGATTATATAATGCCAAAAGTTAGAGGCCCCAGAGATGGTAAAGTGATTACTGCTAGTTTTGATGGAAAAGAGAAAAGTATTTTTCCTTCCTTAAAGACTACAAAAGATTTAGTTTTGTTGAGTATTCGAGGGAATGAATATTGCGCAGGCGAATATCTAGGCGCTATTGTGCAACAAGCTGTTGCAACTCATCAAACGCCTATTGATCATTCTGGTACGAAAGGAAAAACAACTTTCTTAATCGCTGATGAAATTTACTGGCATAATATCAAGCAATTGACCTCTACCGAATCAGAAGTTGAACTGCTTAAGCAAGAGGCCATTAAGATTGGTGATAATTATTTTCTAACCAATCTAGGTGCTTTTTTAACTCCATTGGATATGACCATCGAGCAGTTCAATGAAAAGTATCCCAATAAATCTGTTAATGAAATAATTAATATTATCAATCAGTTAGCTGATGAACAAGGAAAAAATTTCGAAATAGTCCGTTGGCAAACTTGGGTTGCTCAAAATGAGAGTCAGGAAAAAATTAATAAAATGATGAATTTTTATGATTCCGTAGAGGGGCTTAAAGAGTCTATTAGTAAGGCACAAGATAATTTTGTTAAGCGCCATGGTAAAGATGGTGAGGAAGAGCTATGGAGACTTCGTTCCCATGATTATCTTATGGAAGAAAGCCCTGCAGTGATGTGGTTGGCAGCTTCTTTAGGGTACAATTTTATAATTTATCCTGGTGAGATTTTACCCCCCTTTGAAGCAACAAAAGAGTTCTTTGTTGTTCCAAAGCATGTTCCTCGAATTTCGCAGGGAAAGAATATTATAGAGGAATGTGACCATAATAAATATAGCCTTCATACTGATGATCCTACTCGCTTAGTAAATTGGTTAGAAGTTAATTTTAAAAGAAGCCATCCTCCAAAACAACCTTTAGTTTCGATGGAAAGTAATACTTCTTCAGCAGAGACGCCTTTAAAACCTTCGATTTCAGTAGAGGAAAAAATGAGCTTTTTCTCTTCTTCTCCAAGAAAAAAGGCTAAAGTTAAAGTGCTTGATAAACAAAAGGAAGAAACTGTAAAAATGGATATAGTGCTTTCAAATCAAAATGCATTAATGCTTGGCTCAGCACTTGAAGGAATAAGTAAAACACTTATTAATACCTATTCAAATGGAACAAAGCTTGCAAAAAGTTCCTCCATTTTATCCGAGGCGTTTGCTGGAATTACCCAAGAGGTACTATCAAGCGATCTTTCTTCGTCAGACAAGGTTAATTTTTTAGTAAATGTTCTTAATGGTGTTATGCAAACATCAAATAGGAATTCTTATACTTCTTCTTCTGACGCTCCTTCTGAGGGTATATCTCTAGAGTATGCAAGAACACCAGGTTGTAGGTAAAAAGAATTCTAAGTTTAGTATTGGAGAAATTGTTTTATATAAATTTATGTACCATATGCTGCATGTAAGCATGGTACATAAAAAATGGAAATTATTTAGAACAACAAACCCCAAACTCTTTTACGTATAGCGCCACCCACTAAGTTCTACGCATCGTTGCAAGCTCGTTCGGCTCAGTCACGTACTTCTACTCTTTTACCTCATTGTCTAGAACTTAGTGGATGACGCTATATTATAATAAATTCTGGATTGCAATGGCCGCAACACCCACAGCAACAGCCTGTAGGGTATATCTACTGGGTAGATTCTTTTTAAAAAATCCATAATAATCATTATTGGACGAAGTTTCTAAATAGGGAGACGGCTCTTTCTCTTTAGACACAGACGCGATACTTCTTTCTAATTCTTTATGGGTAAGTAATTCAAGCTTCGGTGTATGTGCTTTTTGGGGTTGTATTTCCTTCTTAAGGGCAATTTCACTTTTAAGTTTGGTTTGCTCATGCTCTAATTTTCGCAGCTGTTTTTGTAATTTGGCACAATATGATTTTGAGGTATTATTCTGTAATTCCTGCTTCAAATCATTTTTGGTTTGAGTGAGGTGTCCATGTGCTGTTTTTAAATTTTTGATCTCTGATACTTCAATAAAGAAAGAGATGAACCAATAAAAGGCCTTAGTAAAAAACCACTTATTTTTCCATTCATTGTTTAATTGAAAATAGTCTCGTTTGGCTTGTTTAAAAACAGATAATTTTTGATCAATTAAGTCAGCTTTAATTTTTAATTGATCCCATTTATGGTTTAATAATTCAAGCGATTTTTCGAGAGTAGTTATCTCATCTAGTGGTAGTGGTGGTAAATGGACTTTTGTTTCAATCTTGGGTTGCTCAACTTGGCAATCAAAAGTTTTTGTGAGTCTTGAAGTATACTCGTTTATTGATTCATCCTCTTTTTTTAAAAATAAGAGCTCATCAACATTTAAATTTTGTTTCTGGCAATATTGGCGAATTTCTTGAAGTAATGCTTGTGCCTGGATAGTTGTGGTGATTTTTTTTTGATTAATGCCATCAATTACATTTTTTCGAAACCAATTGATAGTTCCTTGATAACTTACATTTTGATAATTGAGCAAATGTTGATAATAGATAATGGCAAAAATAAAGCTTTGTGTATTGGTTATTTTTGGTAAATAAAATGTATATTCATGGTTACTAGCTCTAAAGCAAATCTCATTTTGAAAAAGTTTTGCTTTTTCATGTAATTGTTCTGACACTTGTTGAATTTCCAAGAGCCCGAGTTTCTCTATGATTAAGCCAGTTTCAATCAAATCCTTAGCTGTGGAAATCTGTCTTGAGTATTCCATATCTTGAGTCGACATTTGAAGGCTATCAATACACTCTTTGAATTGTTGCCAATATATTGTCATTGAAATCATGATAAATGATTCTCCAGAATGATGAATATATTTTAATGTAAACTGCTCATTTGAAAAAAGCTATCGTTATTAGAAAAAATTATTTTTCGAAGCAAACGGAAGTAATACAACTTCGAGTGTATTTTTTATTCAACCTTTGTTGGATGTTAGATTAATTGATCCCGTGCTTGCAAAAGCTCCTGCAGCGACTTAGGTAATATTTTGCGTATTGCAACTGTCATCCTTTGTTCGTGTTTCTGCCAAAGAATACCTAAATAAATGATACCTAATCCAATAATGGTAAGAATTATGGGAAAAAAATAACTGTCCTTAAATATATCATAAGCCAGATGTCCCAAATAAAAGCAAACCCCAATTCCACCAAAAACAGTAAATACTTTTCTACTAAGAATTATTCCGATGAAAATGAGTAAGAGATTAATACATAAATAAATAAATTTAGACAGTTCATAATCTGAATGTTGCGCGCTTAAGCCGCCCCAAAATGTAAGTACACCAAATATATACAACCAAAAAGCATAGTCTTCGGACTGTCTCGATTGAAAATCAACCCAAAATCCAATGAGCAGCATAATTAGTCCAAAATACATAGAAACTTTACTACTGAGATCAACAACGCTTTCTCCGCCAGTAAGCATAGCAGTAAGATCCATCGACATATACCATAATGTAATTGCTATGGGCATGATCATGAAAGGATAGCGATAAATCCAAGCCATAATAATACCAACAGCAAGAGTACCTAGCTCCATGAATATCCAATGCCATTTTATATAGTAATTATATTCACGGAAAACAGTATCATCTGGAGGCCACCATCCCATTCCCTTTTGTAATCCATAAATTGCTAAGGGAGTAAGGCATACCACAAATGTGGCGCATATTTCAGCGGGAACAATAAATCCTTTTTTGTAAAAAATATCGGATAATGATAAACCTAATATGGCATAACAGATACAGAGAAATAATATACCCCAACCTCCAAAAAGCTCCCAACCTAGAGTCATAAATATGCTCATAGCACCAATTGCTATTAATCCTCCTAAATAGTAGAGAACATTAGTTAACCCAAATCCTTTATTTTGACCGGGTTGCTTTCTAATGAATTCAATAAGTTCTTCGGATTGTTTTTGGGTAATGATCTTTGCTTCCACAGCTTTATTAATGATGTTTCGAGTAATATTCATTACTGCATCCTTGAAGCATGCCTTTTATCAATTATAGCGTAGAAATTTAATTAACACTCTTAAAGCAGTTGCTTAAAAAACAAAAAAACTTATCTCAACATTGACCTATCCCCAAAAAATAAGACCATGACATTGATGAGATTTCCATTAAAATGACGTCATTGGAGACCTCAAGATGAAAAAACGTTATACAGAAGAGCAAATTATAAGGGCCATCAAATCCCATGAAGCAGGGACTAAAGTTGATGACATATGCCGAGATTACAAGATTTCCTCAGGTACTTTTTACAATTGGCGAAGTAAATATGCCGGCCTCGAAGTAAATGAAGCAAAGAGACTTCGTGATCTTGAGTCCGAGAATAATAAGCTTAAAAGGCTTCTAGCTGATAAGCTTCTCGAAATTGAAGCGATGAAGGATGTATTGTCAAAAAAGTGGTGAAGCCAGCAGAAAGAAAGCCAATAGCCAAACACCTTATATCGGAGTTTAAAATCAGTGAGCGTGTGGCCTGTAAGCTGGCAGGATTGAGCCGAACGATGTTTCGATATCAACCTAAATCGCGACCAGATAATGAAGTCAGAGCGCGTCTTAAAACATTAGCAACGCAATATCCTGCCTATGGCTATTTGCTTCTTCATGGTTTACTCAAAGCAGAGGGCTTGGTTACGAATAAAAAGCATACCTATCGACTGTACAAGGAGGAAGGGCTTCAGGTGCGAACAAGGAAGCGGAAAAAGCTTACACGACCACGCCTGCCAATCGAATTACCCACTGCCCCCAACCAACGCTGGTCGATGGATTTTGTCTCTGATCAGCTGAGTAATGGTAGACGCTTTCGCGTATTAAATGTTGTGGACGATTATTCCCGAGAGATGGTAGGTCAATTAGTTTCTATCTCAATTAATGGTAGGCAAGTCGCGCGATTTTTAAATCAATTAATAGAGGAGCGTAGCAAACCAGTTAAGGTTATTTGTGACAATGGCACAGAGTTTACCAGCAAGGCAATGTTTTTCTGGAGCCAAGAAACCATGGTGCAGCTTGGATTTATCCAACCAGGAAAACCTACTCAAAATGCTTTTGTGGAAAGCTTGAATGGAAAATTCAGAAATGAATGTTTAAACCTGCACTGGTTTAGAACACTTGATGAAGCAAAATATGAGATTGCTCTATGGCGAGAGCATTATAACAATGTTCGCCCTCATAGTTCTCTCAACTACATGCCACCTGTTGTGTATGCAAAGCGAGTGGCATAAGATAACGAATCTCATCAGGGAAGTGGTACTAATTTAGGGGAAAGGTCACAGATAGTATTGACATGCAAAATGTTACATTAAAATTTAATGTTCTTGGTTATCATCTAAATGAAAATGATATAAGTCAACTTTTAGATTTAGATAATCAGTCATATTGCAATGAAAGAAAGTGGATATGTGCTTTTTTTGAATTAGATTCATCAGAACTTTATAGGGCTTTGCTTGAGAGATATGTAGAAGCCTGCGATATAATGACAAATATAAGTGCTGGAACCACTCAAGAAAATATCCATACAAAATTAATTAGTACATTAAGTTCGGCAAAGAAAACTTTTTCGTTTGGGGAATACCTTGCGTGTATTGAGCTTTGTGCACTGCATGGAGAAATGTTAGCAAATTATCTATGCATTACTAGCAGTGATGAATTAATAAATAATATTGGTAACATGGAATCAAAGGATCAGATAAAAATTAGAAGTAGAGGAGATACAAAATTAATTAACATTGCAAACAACTTAGACCAAAGTTTACGAATTCGATGGCTTCAACATGCAAAAATAATCTCAGACACTGAAAGAAAAAATTTAATTGACGTCCATAGGTTAAGAACTAATTATTTTCATCGCTGGTCAACAAAAATTCATAATCAAAAAAAAGATGCTTTAAAAGCTCTCGAACAAATTTCAAATGTAAGTGCTAACTTTTTAGAGTTATTGGGCTCAGGTAGCAATGTAAATGAGCATAATTTCAAAAGAGTCAAACAATACATGGAAATTGTTAAATATCCTAATCAAACAATAACAATTCCTCTCTCTCAGAATAAAATTTATAAACTTTTAATCAGTTTTTTAACACATGTCAAAAAATATTTTACTAATGTCGATAAACACTAATTAACTATTTTATAAATCATTCTTGCTTAATCTTACACAACCTCTAAATAACTTAGCGTCACTGGCAAATTGTACTGACTCAGTACAATAAGAAAAAACAAATCGGTTATCTGTCTCCCTTAAACCTTCAGAGCATAGAATACTGTGATTATTAGAAGATTTATAATGGTAAAAAGAAAATTCTGTTTGTTTACTCACATGGTAAAGTGGACTTCCAAACGCGGAACTATTATCGGCAGTAAATTCCGACTGATAAGCCAACAACACATTTTTTAGCATTTCCAGTTCACTATAAGCGCTGTTGCTTTGATTTGTTTTAAATGTATTAATCTTGGCGAAGGGGCACTGTAAGGGATAATAAACGCTATCAGACTGGCCATTTAATGTTGACGGCACCATTACGGTCGCTGTGTATTCTAAGTCATAACATTCATTATAAACTTTCTGAATCGTTTTAACGGGGAAGTACTGCTCATCAATTGCCGGCTTCACACCAATACCTGAGCCCATGCAAATATTAAAAATGTATTTTGCTGTATCCATGATGAATGGCGTAGGTCTGAAACGATTAATACTTTTGGCACTGAGGAATAAATCGTTACAGGAAGCATCATAAGTATTTTGCGTCAGCTTTTTCCTTAACGACTCCGAGAAATATAGTTTCAGCTTAAGCCATTTATCATTATGTTTGACTTCATTGATAAACTGCTCAGAAAAATAAAGAATCTCACTATGCCAATTATCGTTAGTATTTTTATCCTTTAATATCTCTTTGAATACCTGGTAATGTTCATAAGGAGATTTGGGAGCCGATACAGCAACATTAAAATATTTCTGGACTCTAGCATGTTTTCTTTTACAACCGATATTCGGCAATAAAAAGGATGAAAGCGCACCAGAAGAAACAGACAGCACATTGTTATCTACAGTCTGATCTTCATCAAAAATAACCTGCATATTAAAAATTGCACCAGGTCCCTGGACACAGTCTGGAAAGATGCGCTCATCTTCTCCAAAATAATGCCACTCACAAAATTTATCCAGTATCAATCCCAAAGGCAGACTATTTTTACCATAGCCAAGATGATTGAATAACTCATTATCGGTGTGTTTGCTGTCAATCTTTTCCATTTGGCCACTACTGGTTGGCAGATAGGCATGATTTTTAATACCGAAATGTTCACCAAATTTATAACGAGCTACAAAGAATGGTATTTTTTTACCAGGTTTAATTTCTTCAATGACTCGATATATCGATTCATTGACTGGTTTTACCTTATGTTTGATTTCATCCCATGAAACTTTAGTAATATTGTTCATTCCTAAACACCATATAGCAATTAAATATCAATTATCCTTTCTTAAAAAGAAGGATAATTGAAGAAAGGGATTAAGTTTATCCATTTTTAATGGTAGAGTCACTTTCCAAAATAGTTTTAGGGAAAAAATTATGTTGTTACCAGAAAAAATGCCAAAAGGAATTATGTCCCTGTATTTAATACAGGCTTTTTCAACCTTTTCCTATGCAATTCTATATTCCTCATTATCTCTGTTTCTCACTAAACAATTAGGATTGTCTAATACCTTTTCAAACAGCATTGTTGGGTTATTTCTAGCATTTAACTATGTTTTACATTTACTAGGTGGTGTGGTTGGTGGACGATTTCTAAGTAACCGATCCTTATTTTTAATTACCACAGCCATACAAACCATTGGTATTTTACTTTTGGCACTATCAATTAAGTCGCTGCTTTATCTTGGGCTAAGTTTATTTCTTGTTGGATGTGGCTTAAATACTACTGCATACAACAACATACTGACACAGCGCTTTGCACCGGATGATAACCGCAGAGATAAAGCTTTTTTCTTGAGCTATTCCAGCATGAACGTCGGCTTTTGCGCTGGCTACATCATCAGCGGCTTTTTTGATTACTCCAATCAGTATCAAACTCTGCTCTATGCCAGCATAATTCCAAACGTAATCTCGCTTTTCCTTATGTGGAGTTATTGGGCAAACCTGAACGATCGTGATACCTCCCTACTCAAAGTTAAGGGCAAAGCTTCGCTGAATTACAAAAAAAATATTGGTTGGGGAATTATATTATCACTTATCCCATTCACTTTGCTTTGTTTTCATAAAGCACAGCTCAGTAATGGGGTTGTAGTAGGCTTCAGCGTTATTATGTTTTTTGTCATTTTGTATCTTGGCCACCAACAAAAATCGACTTTAGATAAGCAAAAAATTATGACTTTTCTAATCCTAACAGTAACATCAATCCTATTCTGGATGATCTACTTTACAGGCCCAATGGGCGTAACCCTATTCATTAAAAACAATGTCGACAAAAACATGTTCCATTATGAAATGGCAACTCAATGGATTTTGAATATCAATGCCATTGTGATAATTATAGGGGCTCCGTTATTATCAATAGTGATAACAAGACTACAGATAAAAGGATACAATGTATCAGTAACCAAACAATTTATCTGGGCCTTTCTGATACTGGCAGGTTCCTTCTTTTTGTTATCAGGTGGTATTCTCTCTGCCAATATGGATGGATATATTAATGTTTATTGGGTGATACTTCATTTTATCACGCAAGCAATTGCGGAGTTATTGATAGGACCAGTAGGCTATGCCATGATCGGCAGAATTTCCCCACCACAATTACAAGGCGTCCTCATGGGCACCTGGATGATGGTATCAGGCGTATCAGCATCGTTATCACATTATTTTTCTAATGCCATGACCAAAGGTGAATCCACGAATCCATTGCTATCCAATGGCGATTATCTGCATGTGTTTAACCAGTTAGGGATGTGGGCACTATTGGGCGCTGTTTTCCTTCACTTAATCGCCAAAAGAATTAAGACTGTTATTGAGCAGAAAAGTGACTCAGGATTACCGGAGGCTATAACAACCGCATAAAAAAGGTATCAAACGCAAACAATTGATATAAAACAGAGCAGAATTGCATTTTACCTCTGATCTTTTCCATGTAAAAAAACTAATTTTATCGATATCACAGCTATGGTTTACTGTTTCTCGACTGGACTATGCCGTAATAAATGAAAGTGGGGTTGTTACATGGAATGTTTTATCAAGGTTTCAGAACCTGTTATTGATGTTAAGTTTCAATTAAAAAAAGATACTCAGAAATATTTGATTGATTATATTCTTTCCTACAGCGAGTTGGACTGTAAAGAACTAGCCCAAGTACTTGAAGTCAGCCCCTTGGTAGCCAGCCAAGTTTTGGCAGGGAAAGAATTCTTAGGGCCAGAGAAGGCTCATAACTTATTCCATTATTTTCTTATGATAATTTGCCACTAATAGATATATTTCTTTAGATTGCTGAAATTCTCTTCTTCTTTATAGATTTTTTAGAATGCTCTATAAGGTTGTTACTTAGTTCAACAACCTTAATTTCTTCAGGAGTTAGAGAATAAATCTTATACACTAAAATATTAATCTGCTTTTCGCAGGTATGGACTTTATCTATTTTGATTGGGTTTTCCAAATAGTCAGGAGCTTTAGTAATTTCCATTATTTTATCAACTAGGGCTATTAAGGATTCTTGGTATTCTGATTTTTCGAACTTAATGGGAAGTCTTTTTAAGTAGGTTGTTTTAACTTGTGCAAAAGTTCTTTTTTCTCCTTCTTGAGCTATGTCTGCATATAGGTAATTAAAAAGACTAGAATTAAGCAAACCCAAGATATATTTTATATCTATTTGGGAATATTTATCCTTTATGGCAATTAAATGAACAGTTCGATCTAGATAATAGCCAGATGTATCCAGAGTTGCAATAATTTTGTTGGCAGTTTGACGATAAATAATCTTTGGGTTTGTTTCTAATAAACTCTTAGTAAATCTAAAAGTGTCTTTTTCAGGATTTAAGTATGATTCAAAGTTATGCTTAAGGAAATTTGTTGTTTCTTTTATATAATAACGAAAAATATTCCTGCCTTTTAAAAAAGGAATGTCCCGCTTATCTTTTAAATTCCCAGAATAGAATACACGATTACCTATTGAATCTCCCCCACGTTGTTTACCCCTACCTTTGGTCCAATAATTGAAGCCTACGTCTTTGATATGTAGAATCTCTTTTGCCTGACGCACGTTTTTCAGATTCATCAGTTTCAGATATAAACTGTTATCAACCTTAAGATTATTAGTTGATGGTTCTTTTATGGATACCTTATTTTTTAATATTTCACTGAAGGAGTTTATTGGAGTATTTAGACAATACTCATAGGGGAATTCTATTTCTTTTTGCTTCTGACAAGAGATTGTGCAAACAAAAACTGTAGGATCCTCAAAAATGCGCGATTCTTTAAAATCTAATATTTCCTTTATAACCATTTGCTTCGTCAATAACTTCCGGAAATCTTTGAAATAGTCACCATTTAAAAAAGTATTGGATGAAATATAAGTTAATACTCCACCATATGCTAATAAGTTTAATCCACACTCATAGAAAGCGATGGATATGTCATTGTTCCTCTTAAACGTCGGGTAAATCTCCTCTAATTGCTCCTTTAAATGATCATCATAAACTATTTTGTAAGGTGGATTCGCGATTACTATATCAAACCCTTTTTTCTCCTCAAATACTTCAGAGAAGTATGCCTCAAAATCAAATTTCTTAATGCCATTGGTGATTTTATTTATTAACTCCAATATTTCTTCTTGATATTGTTTCTTTATTTTGAATTGATTCTCATTAAAATATTTTAATTTTATGTTCTTAAGTTTTTTTAATAATGAAATTTCCAATTTCTTATCTTTCACGTTTAAAAGCGAGTCTCCGAGTACAACCTTGTAATCAAGATTTGGAAGAGGTTTTACTTGTTTTATATCTACTTCGTCGACTACTAGCGATAACCACAAACGAAGTCTTGCAATTTCTACAGCACCTTGATCAATATCTACTCCAAATAGACAATTTTGAATTGTATTAAATTTTAAATTGTAAGAAGAATGTTCATCATCTATTTTCATCCACCTAGTCAACAGCAATCTCAAGTTAACAATTTCATGCATTATGCCAATTAGAAATTCCCCAGATCCTACTGCTGGATCGCAAATGCTTATGTTTTTCAATATTTCATCGATGAGCATGGCATTGTTCTGGATAGCTTTAGAAGAAATATGTAACTTAATTAGTTGTTCAATTTCTCGTTTAGGAATGGAATGTTTGAAAATTGCCCCCAGATAAAGAGATAAACTCTCTTGGCACATATATTGTACAACTTCTCGAGGTGTGTAATATGCACATTTAGATTTCCTGTCTTTAATTTCCAAGAGCTTTTCAAATACTTTGCCAAGCATTTCCGGATCTACGCCTACTTCATGTTCGAGAGGTTCGTCTTCCTTAACGGTGAAATTATAAAGGTCAAAGATATCAAGTATCCCAGTGCCAATATTATTTTTCTTATCCGGTAATTTATTTGAAAAAAGCTCATCTGGTATTAATAACTTTATGTTCTGCCATCTGTAGTTATTAATAGGGTCAAATAAACCGCTGTTTAAAAAGGGTATCCGACAATCAAATAATCTATAATAATCACTGTGGCGTTTTAATCGCAATGCTTCATATAGCATGGGCTCCAAAATATCATTAAAGAAATTTTGATTTTCTCTCTTTCTATCAAACAGATCTCTCAGAAAACTCTTGGAGCCTGTACCCCAATTTTCATTAACTTTAACACCTAACCAACCTTTCTTTTGCAAGAAATATAGAAAGACAATTTGTCCCAATAACTTCCTAGCAAAAAGGTGAGTTTCAACATTTTTTTTCTCAAATTCTTTTCTAACTTCCTCATCCTTATCTTTAATTTTATCGATTTCTTCTTTGAGAGTTAAAAATAAATTTAAGTATTTATCATAGAATTCATTTGTGACCTTTTCTTTACTAAAAATCTCTGAAATTGTATTCAAAGTCGGACAAATATCATTTTCTAAAACTGGCACAAATTGTTCTTGAGCTGTATGACATTTTTCATTTTCTCCAACTAGAAACGTATTGCTATTAGCTGTTCCAAGTTCAATTCTATTCCCATGATTTAAGCTATATTCAATTGATACTAAAGAAAGCCGCCAGTCCTCATTACTAGGAGAAACATAAGCAACCAAAGCAGCGTCTCTATCAGAGTTGTGAAGTAATTTAGCTATAGTGTTACGTAAACCTACTCTTACTCGTTCTAAAGAACTTGTTTTGTGTAAATTTGCAACCATAATATCTATGTGTCTATTGTTAACATCTGTATAGGATGCGAGTAATTCTATTTTGCTTATATATTCAGAATCACTGATAATAGATTCATTGACTATATTAAATTTCTTGAAGATATTTTTTGTAAATTCAAAATATCGCGCTTCATCAAAACGATTGTGAAGGGTATTTTCTACTATTTTTATAGCTGCTTTCTTCTTCATGGATGCAACTCCTTAAAATAGGCAGATAAAATAACTTCCATATACGCCGATGTTTTATCAGTTCGCTCAGAAAAATGGCTTGCTAATAGTTCTTTTGGAATGTGTTCCCTAAGTACACACAAAATACCTAAGAGGTTTTGTTCGACTTTTCCAATATGCTTTTTCAAAGCCTCTAGCACTTGTTTTATGGTGTGTTTCGGTAATGCTCCTGCTTTAATTTGATTTTGGATTAGATGGATATAACCAACTTGCTCTGCTGTTAATTGACTGGTATCCCTAAAAATTGCTTTAATATATTTCAACAATTGGCTACTGCTGTCTCTGGATTTACTTGGCATAGTTTGAAAAATTTTTTCAGCGGTAATCTCTTTAAATGCTTTTTTATTACAATGTAGTTTGTCAAAATAATCATCAGGAAATTGGGTGCGTTCTTCTTGCACATTTGATTCAAGTAATTTAGCAGCTTCGATAAAATCAAGCTCTTTTGTTTTATTGTTGGTAGTTAAGAAAAATTTTTCAATTTTGTTTTTTCTGAAAAAAGTAAGCAGACCATTTATAGTTTGAGTTTCTTTGGCA
Source organism: Legionella santicrucis (assembly GCF_001468135.1). Classification (GTDB taxonomy): domain Bacteria; phylum Pseudomonadota; class Gammaproteobacteria; order Legionellales; family Legionellaceae; genus Legionella; species Legionella santicrucis. The sequence goes on from NZ_LNYU01000003.1 coordinate 33,747, forward strand.
GTCCTTGCCTTTTTAGGTAGTCCTTTAATTAATTCAAATAGTTCCGGATTATTTTTTTGAACCTCTCGAATAGTCTGAAAATATTTAAGCTCACTGTCTGAATCATCTTCTTCTTGAAGTATATTTTTATATGTTAGTTGGCTAAATAATTCATGTGATTCAAGTACTTCTGTTTCAGTTAATAAATGAGCATCGTCACCCAATAAAGTTATAAATGATTGAATTTTAGCTTCAGCAGCTTCTTGTAATTTAATTTTTTCATTTGACTGTTTAGTTGGAAAAAAATTAAAGCTATATATTTTTTTAAATGGGGTATCAACCCGATTGATACGACCAACGCGCTGTCTCAGACGAGTAGGATTCCAAGGAATATCATAATTAATGACTGTATTGGATGCGTGTAAATTTACGCCTTCAGCCAGTATTTCTGTTGTGACGAGAATTCTATAATCATTTTTTGGGGCCCTCGCACGAGCATCAAAATTGTCAACTACTAACTGTCTAGAAACTGGTTTTGTACTGCTTGTGAATAAAAGTATTTTATTGGGAAAAACAATATTTAATTGATGATCCAAATACTCCGCTGTTTCTTTTGATTCTGTGAATACAATAATCTTATGTTGTTTTAAGATGGGATGGGTGGATAGTAGATGTACAAAATAATCAATTTTTGGATCACGTTCAACCTTACCCCATAATTTTCTAATTTCGTACAATATCTGAAGATCAGTTTCCAGATCTTCTTTTAAATTATCTGAAAAGTCCTCACTAGAATAATGCTTGGCTTTATCTTCTTCAATTAAGCGTTGGATAGATTCGTCGTCATCATTTTCCAATAGTTCAAAAATTTTTGAGGCATATTTCTTACTAAGATATACATGTCCAGCTTCAAACTCCCGTAAGAAAAGTTCATAATTGTTGATAAAACGGCCAATTGTCTTTTTAAAAGCATGAAAACTACTTTCTAATCTTTTTATCAGCAATATTTTCATGAACTTGCTTAAGTTTTCTTGCGTCTGGATTTCCTCTTGTGCTTTTCTTTTTTTGAAATAACGCATGAATTTATAGCGAGCGTATTTAAATTCTTGGGTCACTAGCTCTAAGCTTTTATCAAAAATATGGCTTTCTATTTCGTTTAGCTGATAATAAATAGGCTCTGGTGGAATAACTTCTGGGAACTCAAGCCCCTGTGTTTTAAGATCATCTGAAAAATATTTTTCAATTTCTTTTCTAGTTCTTCTAATCATGATGTGTTTTAAAACAGATTCACGAATCTTATTTGCATTATCTTTGATGGTTTGCAGGTATTCTTCTCTATCTTTTTGTCTATCCAGTTTATTTATTTTCTGTTCAAGATCTCGAAAAAATACTTCCAAATTTCGAACATTAGGAATGTTGCTGTCTTTCCCATTCTGAAATAATTTAATCTGACTAAGTAGATCTGTAGGAGTGTTATTCAGTGGAGTTGCAGATACTAGTATTACTCGTTTGTTACGACAAATACGAGCTAATTTATCATAAGATATTGTAGTTTCAGTTCGAAACCGGTGGGATTCATCAACAATAACATTCTTATATCCTTCTGTACCTTGATTTAAAAGTATGTCTAGTTTGCCTAATGACTCGTAATGAACAGAGATATTAAAATCCGAAAAAACATCAGGCCATGATCCAGCATTTTCTTTAGTAAGCAGTACAGGAGGAGCAATTACTAATGTTCTTCCATCAAGTTGACTAGCTAACATTGCAGCCATATATGTCTTGCCAAGACCAACCACGTCGGATAAAAAAACACCACCGTACTCATCTAGAATTTTTTTTGCATTAAGCACAGCTTGAGATTGATATTCTAGTTTCTTAAAATTATCTGGGAGATAATCAAGATTAATTCCCTCATCGACATTTAACTCGTTTTTAAAATATTCATATAAAAATTTGAGATAAAGTTGATAAGGAGTAATTTGGTCATTAAGCCATGTTTTGGTTTGGATGGTTTCTGTATAAATTTCTTCTAATGGAACTGCATCTTCCCATAGCTTTTCAAATTGAGTTTTTGCAAATTGGTAGTCAAAATTATTTTTGAGTTCGACATTAAACTCCAGGTTATCCACTAACCCTGAAGCAGTAAAATTACTTGAGCCAGTTATAATTCGGCCTTGATCGCGGTCATCCTCTTTAAATGAAAAAATGTAAAGCTTGGAATGTATATTTCCTCTTGGATAAGCACGTATTTCAAGCTTTTCTGAATTTATCCAATTGATAAATTTATTAATTCCTTTTTCTACATACTCAGTATCTTCAGAAATTTCTAATTCCGAAGCTAATACACTGGAAAACTTCTCTTTCGTTTCTACATCAGATAGAGTTTGATAGTTTTGTTCAGCTACTTTTGTGAGTTCAAAGGTTTTAGGATCGGTATTAATTCCTACTAAAATTCTAATTTTTTCAGTTTGTTCAAGAACAGGATATAATTTAAAAAAACCCGTGGTATAAAAATAACCTACAAGACTGTCAAAAAATTGTGCGTCTTTAATTAACGCTTTGAATCGATGTAAAAGAGTCTTTCCTCCATCATTGACAATGAAAGTTAGATCTGAGTGATATGAGCTATTTCGGCTTTCTTGGTTACCCTGTTTGCTTGTTTTTTTCATAAAACCTAGTCAATCCCTTTTATTTTTAAGTATTGACTAAATTATAAATTTTACAAATTGACTAAAATTTGACTTTTATGCGCTTTACTTCCAAAACCTAAATATATTTCTTTATATTGAAAAATTTGAAGCTAAATTCACTCAAAGCTCAGTAACCTCATGATAATAACAAGTCTACTAAAGACGACTTTAGTGAGATTTGCTCCAAAAAATCTATCTAAAAGCTATCATCGAATGGAGTTGCAGCTGAATTCAAAGATCATTAAATTTAATTTTAATATTTATAAGTTGTAGAGTTGAATTTAAGTAGCCTATTCAAATGGATTATGGAACCAATAATTTTACCTTTTTGCACATTACCTATCTCTATATCAGCCCAATCCTCATTAAGTGCAATTAACTCAAACTGCTGAGCTTCTTTAGAAGCCGATAATTGCTTATACTTGCGAACAATGACTTCCTGCTCTCCTTCAATCAAGGCCACTACAAAATCGCCAGGTTTAGGACTTGTATCAGGATCTACGATAAGGACATCATTAATCCGAAATTCGGGCATCATGCTTTCATCCGTAATCTGTAGCGCAAAAGCATTTTTTCCAATGCTGTCACTAACAACTGTACTAACAGGAACAAATTCAACTTTGGTATCAACATACTCTTTGATTTTTTGGATGCAGGCAACCGGATCAGCTGCTTGCTTGTAATCTAATACAGGAATCAATGCGCCTATACCAGGAGATTTCGTTATCTTTCCTTCGCGATTATCAGTTAAACACATCAAATAAGAGGCTGAAACTTCCAGTGCATCAGCCAGCAATTTAATTTCTGTTGGGCCAGGGGTACGGTCCCCTCTTTCATAATTATTAATACGTGAAACTTTCAATTCACTAGTCAACTCAGCCAATGCTTTTCTCGTCAATCCTTTCGCCTTTCGTTCATTCATGATTCTTTGGCCGATTTTCTCTTTGATGTTCATATCCATTCCACGGTGTTTGGTTAATAAATTAATTCATTTACCCATTGACTGCTACTCGTTATGTGTTATTTTAAGATTTGCTAACTACTCGATTCGAGTAGTTAAACTCATTAAGAGCCATTTTCAGTCTTAAGTTCTCAAAATGGTATCACATGTTTCATTTGTCGCTAAGACTTTAAGTTAAGGAATAACGGATTATTTATGTACTTTACAGTGAATGACAAGGAATTGGATGCGCTCTGTGGCCTTTCGTACATCCAACAAATTACCTACTTAAGAGGGATTCGACCTCACATGGATCGCAATACACTCATAGTAGGAATTAAGCGACGTATTAGTTATCAATCGCTAGCTGAGGTGCTTTATATTGAACCCCATCAAGGGATTAAAGAATCAGGAAGTCCTAGCCGTCAGCAAATTCGCCGAGCTATTAAAGGGCTTGAACGCTCAGGACTTATTGCTATTCAGTCTTTCGATAAACATCTTATTTTAAAATGTCTTTTAGCGGATATCAGTTATTGTGTTCAAAATAAACCCGACACAAACCCGACACAGCAAGCAGACACAAAGCCACACGCAAAGCTCCTTGTAAATACTGTGGTTTCCGAGGGTGCAGAGGTAAAAGACGACATATATAAAATCCCAAAAGCCGACACACCTCTAATAAAAGAAAATAATTATATTTATTTATTACAACGCTTCGACCATTTCTGGCATATGTATCCCGAGAAAAAGTCACGTGAACGTGCCTTTGAAATGTTTAAACAAATCAATCCAGATGAGCCTCTGCTGCAAAGTATTTTGCAAGCTCTTGCTGAACAAATCAAAGCCCGTAGAGAACAAGAAGCGCATGGAGAATGGGTTCCAGCATGGAAATTTCCAGCCAACTGGTTGTCCCAAAAATGCTGGGAAGATGAAGTCAAATTTGAATTAACGCAGGAGAAAAGGAATGAAAAGTGCGGCCCAAATACTAAGAACAGAGCCATTGATCCATTCTGGAATCCAGAAACAGGAGATGCAGCAATCACAGGTGGAGACGATTATTCGCAATCAAATATCATCAACCTGCAATGCTACCGACAGCTCTAAAAAGCGCATTGAGAACTTGTTTACCCGTTTTGCGGTCTTCTACGGGCATTTGTGGCGCAGTCAGTTCAAGAGTGATGGGTTTTTGGATTTTGCCAAGAAGGAGTGGCTGGATGGCTTAAGCCATTTCAGTGATGAGATTTTGAATAAGGTCATTATTGATTGCCGCGATCATTGTGAAATGCCTCCTACCCTGCCGCAAATGATTGGTTTTTGTCGTGATATCAAAAAGCAAAATGCTTTTTATGCCGCACCCGAAAAATATCAACCAGCCAGTAAAGAAGTGGTTGAAGACAATATCAGGCAGTGCAAAGCCTTTTTATTTAAATAACAGAAGGAGAAACGATATGTTGGTTTTAACAAGAAAAGTTGGGGAATCTGTTGTTATCAGTGAGGATGTTTACTGTACTGTAGTGGGTTATCGTGATGGTGAAGTTCGCCTTGGGTTTGATGCCCCTCAATCGATTCCGATTCACCGCGATGAAATTCAAAGACGCATTTATCGAGAACGCCAAAAAGATCAATGGTTCAATGACTCTCCTCCCAATAAGGAAAGTATCGTTGACCGTTTAATTAGCAAATTCAAGCAAGGATTAAAGTCTGCTTAAAAATCATCAGCAACTGAGGTTTATATCGTATGAAGACACAAGAAGAACAAGGGATGACAGTCAAAGACCGCGCCTGTGAAAAACTAAGGCGTGACTTGGGTGGCATGATTGCACAAGCGCTAAGTGATCCTAAAACCGTTGAAATCATGCTCAATGCGGATGGCAAGCTTTGGCAGGAACGGCTTGGTGATACCATGCGTTATATAGGGAATATCACTGAAGCTCGTGCCGAATCCATCATCAAAACTGTTGCTGGTTTTCATGGAAAAGAAGTAACTCGCATGAAACCTTTGCTGGAAGGAGAGCTGCCTCTAGATGGCTCCCGTTTTGCAGGACAACTGCCTCCGGTTGTTTCAAGTCCAACCTTTGCCATCCGCAAAAAAGCTTTATCGGTTTTTACACTCAATGACTATGTTCAATCGGCAATTATGACAGAAGCCCAGCGTGAGGTCATTGAAAAAGCCGTCTCTTCACATAGAAATATTTTAGTCATTGGTGGTACTGGTTCTGGCAAAACCACATTGGTGAACGCCATTATCAATGAAATGGTTATTCATGCGCCTGAAGAACGTATTTTTATCATTGAAGATACAGGAGAAATCCAGTGTGCAGCTAAAAATTGTGTTCAATACCATACAACACTTGATGTCAGTATGACTCAACTTTTAAAAACAACCCTGAGAATGAGGCCCGACCGAATCATTGTTGGTGAGGTTCGCGGTAGTGAAGCGCTTGACTTGCTGGATGCCTGGAACACTGGACATGAAGGAGGAACAGCCACATTGCATGCGAATAACTGTCTTGCAGGTCTTCATCGGTTGAAATCACTCATCACCAGAAACCCGGCTGCACCTTCTGAAATCGAACCTTTAATTGGCGAAGCTGTCCATTGTGTCGTACACATCTCAAGAGCCCCGCAGGGACGACAAATTCAAGAAATCATTAAAGTTCATGGTTATGAAAACGGTCATTACATCATCGAAAAACTTATTTAGGAGAAAATGAATGAATCAAATAACTCTGTTTAATCAGAAAAACTACTGGATAATGGGATTAATCGTTTTACTTTTGTTGTTAATCACCCATCCAGCCGCTGCTTCCTCTGCAGGTGGAGGACTTCCCTTCGACTCATGGCTGACTAAAATTCAAAAATCCATTACAGGCCCTTTCGCCTTTAGCGCTGCCATCATCGGATTGGTTGCAGCAGGTGCGACGCTTATTTTTGGCGGTGAATTAAATGGATTTATGCGATCTCTTGTCTTTTTTGTGTTGGTGCTCTCATTTCTGGTAGCAGCTCAAAATACCATGACGGCAATTACTGGCAAAGGCGCTGAAATTTCTAAACCATCTGTTGGAGTCGTTGCAACGGAGACTCAGCCATGAGTCTTCGTACCATCCCCATACGACGATGCGGAAACCGCGCAAGTCTCTTTATGGGCGGAGACCGTGAGCTAGTCATGTTCTCAGGGCTTTTGTCAGCAATCCTAATCTTTGCAGCTCAAGATGTGCTTGCCGCTTTCGCAGGTTTAATCATGTGGTATCTCACCCTGAAAGGGCTTCGTCTAATGGCCAAATCCGATCCTTATATGAGGGCTATATATTTAAGGCAAAGACACTACAAAGCCTATTATTCCGCCCGTTCAACTCCTTTCAAAATAAATAAAAGAGGTTATCAATGATTGCCTTAATCACCTTTTTAATCAGCACCACAGGACTTTTACTTTTGAGCGTCCTGTTTTGGGAAATTCGTCTGAAAAGCCGTAAATACCATTTAAAAAAGCACCGCCATAATTCAGGAGGTACTGCTGATTTACTCAATTATGCATCAGTGGTCGATGATGGCGTGATTATCGGCAAAAACGGCTCTTTTATGGCAGCCTGGCTTTACCATGGCGAAGACAATGCCAATACCACGGATCAGGCTCGTGAGATGGTCTCGTTTAGAATCAATCAGGCAATGTCTTCTATGGGCAATGGCTGGATGGTTCATGTAGATGCTATAAGACGTGCGGCTCCAGGTTATAGTGAGCGTGCTTATTCTCACTTTCCGGATCCAATTTCCTATGCGATTGATGAGGAAAGAAGGATACTCTTTGAAAGCATGGAAACCCTATATGAAGGGTATTTTGTGATTACCTTGACCTGGTATCCACCGGTGATTGCCCAAAAGCGTTTTGTGGAATTGATGTTTGATGACGAAGAACTGAATTTAAGTCAAAAGGCAAAGACGCATCAACTGATAGAGGAATTCAAGCAAGCCTGCAAAAATTTTGAATCACGACTCAGTTCAGCCCTTAACCTCGAACGTCTGAAAGCCGAACAGCATAGTGATGAATATAACAATACCATACTTCAGGATAATTTCTTAAGGCATCTTCAGTATTGTGTCACAGGACTTAACCATCCGGTCAATCTTCCTAAAAACCCTATTTACCTTGATGCGTTAATTGGTGGTCAGGATTTAACACCGGGGATTACTCCTAAAATTGGCCGGAAATTCATTCAGTGTGTGGCGATTGAAGGTTTTCCAATGGAGTCCTACCCAGGGATTCTAACTGCCTTAACTCAATTGCCAGTTGAATATCGCTGGAGTTCTCGATTTATTTTTATGGATCCACATGAAGCGGTGGCACATTTCACCAAATACCGTAAAAAATGGAAACAAAAAGTCAGAGGTTTTTTCGACCAGGTGTTTAACACCAATTCAGGTGTAATCGATGAAGACGCGCTCAATATGGTGAATGACGCACAATCAGCCATTGCAGAAACCAACTCAGGCATGGTGGGTCAAGGCTACTACACCTCGGTTGTTATTTTAATGAATGAAGACCGTGATTTAGTTGAAAAAGCAGCGCTTCTGATTGAAAAGAACATCAATGCCTTGGGATTTACGGCAAGAACAGAAACCATTAATACCATGGATGCCTTTATGGGCAGTCTTCCAGGGCATGGCGTTGAAAATATAAGACGGCCTTTAGTGAATACCATGAATTTGGCTGACTTATTACCTACTTCCAGCATATGGACAGGCGAAAACAAATCCCCTTGCCCACTGTTTCCACCTTTATCTCCTCCATTGATGCATTGCGTCACTAATGGTAATACGCCCTTTCGCCTAAATCTTCATGTGAGAGACTTAGGCCACGGCATCATGTTTGGCCCCACACGTTCTGGGAAATCCACTCACATGGGCTTAATCGCACTCTCCTGGCGCCGCTACAAGGATGCACGCATTTATTCTTTTGATAAGGGCATGTCCATGTATCCAACGTGTAAGGCCAGTGGAGGAGAACATTACACGATTGCAGATAAAAATTCACATCTTTCATTTGCGCCCTTACAGTTTTTAGCCACTCAAAGCGATAGAGCCTGGGCTATGGAATGGGTAGATACGATTCTTGCCTTAAATGGATTAAATACAACGCCAGCCCAACGCAATGAAATTGGCCATGCCATTATGAGCATGCATCAGAGTGGTTCTAAAACCTTATCTGAATTGGTCATGACCATTCAAGATGAACCCATCCGTGAGACCTTGAAACAGTACACCATCGATGGATTGATGGGGCATTTATTGGATGCCGAAACCGATGGTCTAGGACTGTCCTCATTTATGACCTTTGAAATTGAACATCTTATGGGGCTGGGTGAGAAATTTGCTTTGCCAGTATTGTTGTATCTGTTTCGGCGCATTGAGACATCACTGGATGGCAGGCCAACCCTGATTTTACTGGATGAAGCATGGCTGATGTTAGCGCACCCCGTATTTAAAAACAAAATTGCTGAATGGCTTGATTCCATGGCCAAGAAAAACTGCGTGGTGTTTATGGCAACACAGCATTTATCGCATGCCGCGAATTCTGACATTTTAGACATCATTGTTGAATCAACCGCCACAAAAATCTTTTTACCTAATCTGTATGCACGAGATCCTGAAACACGCCTGATCTATGAACGCATGGGATTAAATCCCCGTCAGATTGACATCATTGCATCAGCTCAACCCAAGCGTGATTACTACTACGTCAGTGAAAAAGGACAGCGTCTGTATCAATTGGCTTTAGGTCCATTGGCGTTAGCATTTGTGGGTGCCACAGATCCTGACTCCATCGAACGAATGAAACAGCTTGAGGCTCAACATGGCGCTGAGTGGGTTTCATATTGGCTTTTAGAAAAAGGAATTACGATGAATCAATTTGGAGAAGCAGCATGAACCAAATAAAACAAAAGTTAAGCCTTAAAAAGAAAAAAAACAACGTAACAGATAATCCTTATCTCAATGCCAAAAGAGCCTGGAATTTTCATACTGCAGGTCTTATGAAATCATTACAGATATGGCAATTGGTAAGTCTAGGTAGTCTTTTAATCACTTTGGCTGCTATTGGCGGGCTCATAACGATTGGAAGTCAGTCCAAATTTATCCCCTTGGTATTTCAGCAGGATGCCAGCGGCAATACACTTTCTGTCACTCGTGCAGACCATGTCGGTGAGGCAAGTATCGATGATTACCGAGCGGCTGCAGCCCATTTCATTGAAAACATCCGAATGGTCAGTGTTGATGTGGCACTGCAGAAAAAGGCTGTATTCCAAGTTTATTCCTATTTGAATCAAAACGATGCGGCACTTACCAAAGTTCAGGAATTTTACAGTGACAAACAACACTTAAATCCCTTTGAACGAGCAGCTCATGAAATCGTCAGCATTGAAATACGCTCAGTCCTGCAAGAGTCTAATGATACCTGGCAGGTTGATTGGGTGGAGACCGTAAGAAACCGTGATGGCACCCTCAAAGAAAAGCCCGCCAAGATGAAAGCAATGGTGACGATGTATCAAGATAATGAGCTCAATGATGTATCTAATGAATCGATTTTAAAAAACCCTCATCTGATTTATGTCCGCGATTTCAATTGGTCTTATGATCTTCAGCATGGAGAAAATGCATGAAAAAAATAATTCTTTCCTTTAGTTTATTACTCCCTTTGACAAGCTTTGCTGTGGATAACACTGAGCTGGCTAACTTCTATTTTTCTAAAAGCATCCCTGTATTATCGAATCAGGAAAAGCAGGCTTTAAGCATTGCAGAAGAATGGCAGAAGGGTGACAAAACCAGCAAGCCATTCCACTCTTCTGATGGCTCGGTAAGTTTTGTTTATGGTTCAGGTCAAATCAGAGTGGTATGTGCACCATTACAGGTTTGCGACATTGCGTTGCAGCCAGCCGAGCAACTTAACGATATGAATGTCGGTGATCCACGTTTTCTCGTAGAGCCGTCTATTACTGGTTCAGGTATGGATCAGCAAATCCACTTGTTAATCAAACCCAAAGATGTTGGGCTAGATACTTCTCTAGTCGTTACTACAGACAGAAGAACCTACCATTTTAGATTGAAGTCGGATCAAAATGATTTTATGCCCTATGTCTCTTTTACTTATCCAGAGGATGCAAAAGCAAAATGGCGTTTGATTCAGCACATGCAAGCACAACAGCGACAAGCCAATACCTTCGCAGAAACCAACGAATATTTAGGCGATCTTAATTTCAATTACAGGATACAAGGAAATTCCCGATTTAAACCGGTTCGAGTTTATAACAATGGTGTGAAAACCATTATTGAAATGCCTGGAAGCATGTCTGAACGCGAAGCCCCTGCACTACTGGTCTTAAGAAATGGTGGTTTGTTTAAAAAACCAGAATCGGTGATGGTCAATTATCGCCTGCAGGGCTGCCGATATATTGTTGATAGTGTGTTCGACAAAGCAATACTGATTATCGGAAGTGGCTCTTCTCAAGAAAAAATTACCATTACGAGGTGCTAAAGATGAGGAAATTAAGTGTTCTATTGTTGGTAATTGTTTTGTCGAGCTGCGCAAGCATGCAGTATGGAAATTTTACGGTCGCCTCTCAGAGCAAAGATATTTATTTGGCGAAGGATGCTACATCACAACTCATACGGATTTATCCTCCAGCTCAAAATACCTTTTATATCAGTCAAAAAATAAATGATGGCTTTGGCATTAATTTGATTCATGAAATGCGAAACAAAGGTTATGGAGTGATTGAAAACATCCAACCAAGACAAAAAGCAAATTTGTTTTATGTGGTAGATGAGGCTCGAAAAGGCTCTTTTTATCGAGTCAGTCTGTATGTCGGCTCGCAAACATTAAGCAGAGTCTATGTCAAAACTAAAGAACAAATCGCTCCAGCCAGCCCATGGTCACACAAGGAGTAACAAAATGAACCAAAACATCGATTTATTATCACCGAATAGTTCACCGCAAAAACTCAAAACAACAGGGGTCAAACGTGTGAATAATCTCCCTTTAGTGATAGCAATTGGCGTGTTGACCCTTTTTGTCGTGTTAATCGTCTTTGTTGCCCATAAGAGAGCCAATGCACAAAACCAAACCCCAGAAGTCATAAAAGTCACGGGACAGAAAAAAAATAACATGAGTCTGGCCAATGAAGTCGTTGGGAATCACAAAACCGGTGTAATGCCTGAGGCACTCATCATCAATCATGAGCCGGTACTTGAGTTACCTGTGGAGCGAAACTTCCTTCAAAAACAAGACATGGATAGTCAAAATGTATCCGATACGGAGCTGGAACGAATTCGTCAGGAAAAAACTCAAGCATTTGAAGAAGCAGTCAAAGCAAAAACATCAATTATGGTTGATAATCCTCGCTTAAATAGCAGAGAACGTATCAATACACACAGAGCCAATTCTGTTGCACCATTCGATGTCGATGGCGGCAGTTCCTTTAAAGAGCAACTGCAACTGCTCGAGGGACGACAAAATGCTAGACCCATGCCGCAAACTTTGGGTGGTGAGGAAAATGAAATGCGCTGGCATTTAAATTCACGACTCGAGAATCCCAACAGTAGATACGAGTTAAGAGCCGGAAGTGTTATTCCTGGAGTGATGGTAAGCGGTATTTCTTCTGAACTGCCTGGGCAAATCATCGGTCAAGTCTCCCAGAACGTTTATGATACGGCGACCGGTAAGTATCTTTTAATCCCCCAAGGTACAAAGATTTTTGGTCTTTATTCCAGTGAGGTGAGCTTTGGTCAGAGTTCGGTGCTGGTAGCCTGGCAACGTCTTACTTTTCCAGATGGAAAAGCTTTGGATATTGGCTCCATGCCAGGAGCTGATAGTGCAGGTTACGCAGGCTTTCGTGATCAAATAAATAATCATTACTTACGAATTTATGGTTCAGCCCTCTTGATGTCCGGTATCGTTGGGGGAATCAGTTACAGTCAAAATAGTAATCAGACCAATCAGTATGGATTTAGCCCCCCTACAGCGGGCAGTGTATTAAGTCAGGCATTAGGACAACAGCTGGGTGAGGTAACTTCGCAACTGGTGGCAAAAAATCTGAATGTAGCACCGACTCTAAACATTCGTCCGGGTTATCGATTTAACATCATTGTCGTCAAAGATTTAACTTTTAGAAAGCCCTACCGGCAGTTCAGATAACAAAAAAGAGGAACTGTGATGAAATTTCGAATCCTGTTTGTTTATTTATGGACATTTAATGCCTGCTCCAATATGCCTGTATTTGATTTACCCAATTACGTACAAAATGGAAAAATGCTACTGAATCAGATTAAAGAGTATAAAACTCAGGTTGATCAATACAACAACCAGATTCAGCAATATCAAAACATGCTGGATAACACCAAATCACTTACATCGTTTCAGTGGGACAATGCCAATGGGGTAATAGATAATCTGCTTGAATCCACCGATACGATTGATTATTACAAACAGGAAGCAGGTAGCCTTCAGAGTTACCTGAATAGGTATCAAAGTCAGGAATATTATCAAAAAACCCCCTGCTTTAATGGCAGTAACCATTGTAGTCCCGAAGAAATCCAGAAAATAAGGCAAAGTAAAATATCTGCTTCTGTTGCTCAAAAACGCGCTAACGATGCCATGCTCAAGGGAATTGATAAACAGCAGCAAAGTTTAAAAGATGATTCGGTAAAACTGCGCACCTTGCAAACTCAAGCTCAAACTGCCCAGGGACAAAAACAAGCGCTTCAGGCTGCCTCGCAACTAGCAAGCGAACAATCCCATCAACTGCTTCAAATAAGAGGACTTTTGTTAGCACAACAAAGCGCACAAACCACAAAAGATGCAGCAGCCGCCAACAAAGAAGCCATACAAACTGCTGGTGATGAGCGTTTTAGATCAGGCAGCTACCATAAAAGTTCAGGTAAAAAATGGTAACTCATTTATAACAAGAGGAAGACAACAATGAAACGATTAGGATTATCCATAGCGCTTTTAGCATTCTTACTTACAGGCTGTGACAGCACTGAAATGAAAGGAAGAAAAAAGGCAGAGCATCTCGCATCATTAACGTGTAACAGTTCCAAAGTGAATCGGACAGCCGATGAGCTGCAGGCAATAGCTGATGCCTGTTTTAAAGGCGGAAGTTACTCCAAAAGTTCAGGGACAAAATGGTAATCCTATGAAAAAAAAGACAATCACTTATTTAATCGTATTCCTTTTAATTGGGTTTTCCTTGTCGGCTCATGCACAAGGCAGCATGGACAGCAGGGATTTGCTGGATAATATTCTCTATCGGTTTTCCAGTACAGCCTCTACATGGAGCCAAACCATATTAAGTTATGCTCGATACCTCTTCTGGTCTCTGGCATTAATTAGCATGGTATGGACCTATGGGCTTATGTCATTACGAAGAGCGGATATTCAGGAATTTATGGCTGAAACGGTGCGATTTTTAGTGGTTGTCGGTTTTTTCTATTGGATTTTGGATAATGGACCTGCCATTGCCAGCGCAATCATCGATTCCATTCGACAACTCGCAGCTAAGGCTTCCGGAATTGATACGCACATTTCCCCCTCTGACATTATTGACGTAGGTTTTGATATTGTCTCCAAAGCTATTGATAACTCGTCTCTATGGTCTCCTGCAGCAACTACAGTGGGATTGATCGTTGCTGGGGTGATTCTGGTCGTTTTGGCACTGGTCAGTATTAACATGCTGATTATTCTCATTACTGCCTGGATTTTAACCTATGGCGGAATCATCTTGTTGGGCTTTGGTGGCGGACGCTGGACTTGCGATATAGCAATTCAATACTACAAAACGGTACTTGGTATTGCATTACAGGCATTTGCGATGATTTTGATTATTGGTATTGGTAAGTCTTTTGTCGATCAATATTATGCGGCTATGGCAAAAGACATTTTGTTAAAAGAAATGTTTGTGATGCTCGTTGTCGCCATTCTTTTGCTGATATTGATTAATAAAATCCCCCCTGTTCTCGCCAGCATTGTATCTGGCGGTGGCGGAGGCAGCGGTGGTATTGGCTTGGGTGGCGCTTTAGGTGCTGCCAGCATTGCAGGTGCGGCTTTGGCCAGTAGCGCGGGAGCTGTTAGTGCTCAGAGCGCAGGAGGATTATCCGCTCTTCATGCTGCATTCAAAGCGGCTTCCCAAAGTATGGGGACTGGTGATTTAGGTTCTGCTTCAGAGGGCAATGTCAGTTCCAAAACCGGTAGTTTGGCACAAGCCATGGGACAAGCTTCCAAATTCGCCGGTTCGTTCGGGTCGCATTTAGCCACAGGAGCATTTGATGTGGCTCACGAAAAGGCAAGTGCTGTAAAGGACGCAATCGCTGCTACAGTGGCCGAAACTACAGGTGGGAAAATTGCAGATGCAATTTATCAACGAGTGGAGTCACAAAACGATTTATCAACATCTGAACAGCAGGATTGTGCATTTCAAAATATTACTTCAATAGTCGCTCCAGAAGGAAGTTTCAGTGCCGGAGAAAATGATGATGAAGTCAGCCATTTTGTCAATCGAAAAGCATCTGGAGACAGCCAATGAATCTGAATAAGCCTAATAAATCTATTGGCCCACAGGTAAGGAAAAAACAGGATAAAAAGAAAACCATACGACTCATTGGAATGATTATTTTGGGGTTTTTAATCAGTCTGGAAATTGGCACACAATATGTGGCTTATAAGTTTCATTATCACAATAGTTTAGGCTTATCCTTTGCGCATGTTTATCTACCCTGGCAACTGCTTTGGTGGAACATGAACGATTATCATTACCATCCCGAATATTTTAATGCCGCATTTGGCATGGTGGTGATGAGTAACTGTCTTTTTTTAATGCTGCTGATGTTTGCAAGTCGTCATTTTAAAAAAGAAAGCATCAGCGAATACCTTCACGGCTCAGCCAGATGGGCGAATAAGAATGATTTGAACAATGCTGGTTTGCTTGACCAGGAGGAAGGTGTGTATGTTGGGGCAATTGAAGATACGCAGGGAGAAATTCATTATTTGCGCCATAATGGACCGGAGCATGTTTTAACCTATGCGCCAACGCGCTCGGGAAAGGGTGTTGGTCTTGTGATTCCAACCCTTTTATCGTGGAAGCACTCCTGTGTCATTACCGATTTAAAAGGTGAGCTTTGGGCAATGACCTCCGGCTGGAGACAAAAGCATGCCAACAATAAAGTGATTCGCTTTGAACCAGCAACATTAACTGGTTCAGCCCGTTGGAATCCGCTTGATGAAATTAGAGTCGGTACGGAATCAGAGGTGGGTGACGTACAAAATTTGGCAACACTTGTAGTGGATCCTGATGGTAAAGGACTTGAAACCCACTGGCAGAAAACCTCACAAGCCCTTTTGGTGGGTTTTGTTCTGCATGCGATTTACAAACTAAACAACCAGGGGGAACCCGCCACATTTCCCAACATTGACCGTATGCTGGTTGATCCCAATATTAATATTGCCGATCTACTCATTGAAATGACCCAATACCCCCATATCGAGGGCAAAACCCATTCGGTTATTTCAGCCTCCGCCCGTGACATGATAGACCGTCCCGAGGAAGAAGCTGGTTCTGTGTTATCCACCTTAAAATCTTATCTGGCGCTCTACCGCGATCCAGTGGTGGCGCATAACGTCTCTGCCTCGGATTTTTGCATCCGCGATTTAATGAACCATGCAAGTCCTGTGAGCCTTTATATCGTTACTCAACCCAATGACAAAGCAAGGCTTCAGCCTCTGGTTAGGGTCATGATTAATATGATAGTGAGATTATTGGCTGACAAAATGGAGTTTGAGCGTGTATCTGATGATAAAGGTTTATCTTATGTCAGAACGAAAAAAACGTATAAGCATCGACTGCTTTGCATGATCGATGAATTTCCAAGTCTTGGAAAACTCGATATTCTGCAAGAGTCATTAGCGTTCGTTGCAGGTTATGGTTTAAAGTTTTACTTAATTTGTCAGGACATTAATCAGCTTAAAAGCCGTGAACGTGGTTATGGTCCTGATGAAACCATCACGTCTAATTGCCATATTCAAAATGCTTATCCACCTAACCGGGTTGAAACGGCAGAACATCTTTCCAAGCTGACAGGACAGACGACGATTGTTAAAGAACACATCACCACCAGCGGCAAACGCTTATCAACTTTTTTAAATCAAATTTCCAAAACCGTGCAGGAAGTATCAAGACCTCTTTTAACCGTTGATGAGTGTTTGCGTATGCCAGGACCGAAAAAAGATGCCGATGGTTTGATACGGGAGGCTGGTGATATGGTGGTTTATGTTGCAGGTTTTCCTGCAATTTATGGGAAACAACCACTTTATTTTAACGATCCGGTTTTCTTAGCCAGAGCATCTGTCGAGGCACCAGTATACTCAGATATTTTGCGTGCTCGTTTAAGTGACGATGAGCTCATCAAGTTATGAAAAAATTGTCCGTCTTCATCGCTATTTTCTTGATAAGTCTTATTGCTTTAGGCGCATTGTTCCATGCTATGGGTTTTAGGATGAACCTGACTGAATCCATACCTATAGGCTTATATCGCATCATCAGTGCAGAGTCTCTCAAAAATGCTTATGTGATTTTTTGCCCTGATGACAGGAAGTCGTTTAGGTTAGCCAAGAACAGAGGCTATATAGACCATGGTCTTAATTGTGGTGGATATGGTTATTTAATGAAAAAAGTGGTCGCGATATCTGGCGATATTCTTTCTGTGACACCTGAAGGGGTCTTGGTAAATCAAACGTTGCTTCCCTTTTCAAAGCCAAAATTAAAGGATGGAATTAACCGAACATTACCTCAATGGAGGACCTTAGATTATCTGCTTAAAGAAAATGAAGTGATGACCATGACCAGTCAAAGCGAATGGTCATTTGATGGTCGATATTATGGTCTTGTTCACACAAGACAAATCAAGGGAATGATCACACCCATATGGGTAATTAATAAACGGGAGAAAACCACATGAGTCACGAAACAGAGTTAATGGATGTGATTTCAGAAAAATTCAAAGATTTAGGAATCCCTGGCTTTCTTGTCGAGGTCAGCCCGATAGAAGCTGACATCATGGGAGCTTTTGTTGAAAATGCACTCAATGAAGAAGATGCGATGGAGGCCATTTATGACTAAAACTCCCTACCATCAAGTCGTTGCCAATCAAATTATTGAAAGCCTGAAAACAAGAACCGCACCCTGGTTAAAACCATGGGAGCCTGGCACAGGTAATGGTCAAGTTCCTTATAATCCAGTCACAGGTAAACGCTATCGAGGAATCAATGTCTTGTATTTGATGGTAAATCAAAGTGATGACAACCGTTGGTTAACCTACAAACAAGCTCAAAGTATGGATGCTCAGGTTCGCAAGGGAGAAAAAGGAACCACAATCCAATATTGGAAATTTCATGAAGAGCAAACTAAATACGATGATGCTGGTAAACCTGTGCTTGATGAGCATGGTAATCCATTAAAAGTGCAGGTGAATCTTGAACGACCTAAAGTGTTTTATACAACAGTATTTCATGCTTCGCAAATTGAAAATATGCCTGAACTCATTGCAAAAGAGCCAGATTGGTCCTTGATTGAAAGAGCAGAAAAACTGCTACATAACTCTGGCACCACCATTATTCACTCTGAAGCAGACAGAGCATTTTATAGGTTATCGACTGATAGCATTCATCTTCCACCTAAAGAGCAATTTAAATCCGCAGCGAACTATTATGCTACTGCCCTGCATGAACTAGGGCATTGGAGCGGTCATCCTTCAAGACTGGATAGAGATTTAGGCCATCCCTTTGGTTCAGATGCCTATGCCAAAGAAGAATTAAGAGCAGAAATTGCAAGCATGCTTTTAGGTGCTGAGCTTGGTATAGGTCATGACCCTTCTCAACACACGGCATATATCAAATCATGGATTCGTGTTTTGGAAGATGAGCCCTTAGAAATATTCAGAGCATCCGCAGATGCAGAGAAAATAGTGAATCACCTGTGTGCTTTAGAGCAAACTCAAGATATTCAATTGGCACCACTTATTGAAATCAAGGATGATAAACTAAAAGAGGAAATCTTTATGGCGACTGACAACACCACTTCTGAAAAGGTCTGGTTAAGCATCCCCTTCAAACAAAAAGAGATTGCCAAATCTACAATAGGAAAACTACCTGATGGAACACCAGGTATTGCCTGGGATAAAGTTCAAAAATGTTGGTATGCAAATCCTGGTGTTCCTGTTGAGAAAATTAAAGCCTGGCTTCCTGAACATCAGGCATTAACCCAGGAAAAATCGCTTATCCCTGAGGATGAGTTTAAAGCAGCATTAATAAACATTGGTGCTATTGTTTCAGGTGGGCATCCAATTATGGATGGTAAACCTCATCGCATAGCTACAGAGGGTGATAAAAACGGTGAAAAAGCAGGTTTTTATATAGCTCATTTAGATGGTATTCCAGCAGGATATATTAAAAACAACCGAACTGGTACTGAGCTTAATTGGAAATGTAAGGGCTACATTTTAACTGATGAACAGAAGGCAACTCTTAAGGCAGAAGCACTTGAGCATCAACAAACTCGTCAACGTGAGCTTGAAACTAAACAAAAAAGTACGGCATTAAGACTCGAACGAAAATTATCCATGATGACTGAAATTGTGGAACCCACCCCTTATATGCAGGCCAAAGGTATTCAGGTTCATTCTGGCGTGTATACTGATGAAGAAAAAAAAATAACCTGTATTCCAGCAACTGATTGCGAAGGAACACTTTGGACTGTTCAGTATATTGCCGAAGATGGAACCAAGCGCTTTGCAAAAGATTCAAGAAAAGAAGGTTGTTTTCATGTATTGGGCGGTATCGACAAGCTTGCAGAGGTACCCGTTATTCTGATAACGGAGGGTTATGCCACCGCTGCAACGATACAAGAGGCAACCGAGCTGCCGGCTGTCGTTTCAGCGTTTGATGCTGGAAACCTCAAGTCTGTGGCGAAAGCGCTACATGAAAAATATCCTCATACCCCAATCATTGTGGCCACAGACGATGACAAACACCTTGAATTAACTCAAGGCATCAATCCTGGAAAGGAAAAAGGAGGCGAAGCAGCAGATGCAGTCAATGGCTTTGTCATTCTCCCAACTTTTGCACCAGGCGAACAGGCATTAAACCCCGCTCAGTTCAGCGATTTTAATGATCTGGGAAATAGAAGCATGCTGGGTATTGAAGGGGTAAAACGGCAAATAAAGCCAAAGATTGATAGAATAGCTAAGAGATACAGCAACTTGAGATTATCGCAAAAGTGTAATGTGGCTCATATTTTATAGATTCAATTTCAATGGCGACAATTAATGTGTCCAATTATCGCCATTAAGTTATTAAGCAAAGTGATATAGTATGATAATCATCCGACCAGCATAACCGGAAGGCTCTGCTCAATGGATTACATACCCATTCGAACACTTTTGTTTAACATAATTTTTTCTGGGAAGCTGTCATTGGGTGCAGCAATATAACAATTACTTCTCATGAAAAAAGGATCTTTTTCGTCTCCCATTTTAAGACGCCTAACGGCAATACCAAGACTTACTCCTGCACTATTAAATCGTTCAAGCATGCGCTGAAGTTCTTCATTGATCTCCAGTTTCTGTATTGCTGTCATTTCCTCATATATCCCGTCACAATCCTGAAGATAATCTTGAAGCTCAGCAAAACAGTGTTCAGCTTCCTTTGAAAGACCCTCCCTTGCTTCAAACTGATGCGCTTGTGCATCCTCAGCCATTTCTCGAAGCTGCCTGCCGCATGTGACTTTTTTTACAGAAAGTGTAATAGTTTCTTTTTGTAACCGCTCATATTCTTCTCTTAAGGCCGCTTCATCGGGATGCTGGAAAGGTCTGTTAAATATATCAATATCTCCGAGTTCAAAAACATTGGCCAGAGCTCGTCTCACATCAGGACTCGAACTTTTACCATTTTCTACTCTCTGAATCGTCCTGACACTAAGCTTCGTGAGTTCTGCCAAAGTTTCTTGCGTCCACCCTCTCTGTTTGCGGTACAGTACAATGTAGAAAGCAAGATATTTTCCTGGTATGGGACCGTATGTACCATTATTTTGTTCGTTTGTCATTGTCTACCTCACTGGTTAATAAATAGGCTTTTATTGTATCAACGTAAGGTTTGTCAACCACGACAACAACACGACATAAAAGCGACAATAAAACCATACAAACAATTTTCTATAGAATCTAACAAATGACAATCTTAAATATAAGATACACAGACATAAAAAATTTTATACAGTTGCATATAGTCGACTAATTTAACGCTGTGTAATCTCAGTAGGATTTCAATTCTTATAACCCTTACGATTCTTATTTAATCGAGAAACTTCCCGTCGCACATGGTTATCAAGTTTGAATCCTTTCCGCTCCAGGTGAGCATGTGCATTATCCGGCAATAGCACTTGACCTCCTCCGGTGAGCTGAACCAGATCGCATTTGGACAGGTTTCGCAAGCTGTTGTGATCTTTGGCTGGCGAGCCTTGTCTAATGCTGAAAGAGTCGGGCTTTGTACTACCCCTTCTCTTTCCAGTGGCTGTTCCAGCAGCCTCATAGCCTCCTGAAGTTCTTCCTCGATGGCTTTGTCGGTTTGCTCTTGATTGATCATGGGATTTCTCCTGTTCAAAATTTAGTTTTTGACGTTGATTTTCCAAATCCAAATCAGCAAAAGTGATTGGCATTTGATATTGAATAACAATCTGCAAGATAATCTTTTTAAATAATGGAGACCCATTCACACAAATACAGTCACCATAGCGCTGCCTTGCCATTTCCAAGGCTCTTTTAAGCGTAGGAATAGACCCGCCTTTAGAAATGAAAATTTCCTTTCCATTGTCCCTAATAACATTGTTATCTTTTTTATAAATCTCAGTACCTTCTTTAGTAACAGAGTCGATTTGTCCAAAATTTAAAGAGGAAAAAAAAGAAGAGCCTGATCCTGATATAGCGTAATCATGCTTATTTTTACGATTACGATAACGCAGTGTCACTAAAGCATCCTGGTCGCCACTTTGTGCGTTTTGTTTCAGCCAATCAGCCCAGGTTTTGTTTTGGTAGGAATCTAATAACCGGCTACGTTCTTTGCCGTAATTTTTCCTTATGTTAGCAATTTCATTAAGGAGCGTTTTATTTATGTGACTATATAGGAACTTTTTCTGTACTTTAGAAAGGTTCATTAATTTCAAAGCCGCTCTTTTAATTCGACCTCGCTTTTTAGCCTTTTCAATAAGTTTGGCTCTGGCCTCTCGCAAGTTTTTAAGTTTGTCTGAAATGAAGTGTTTATTGTGTGACTTTTCATGCAGATATTTGGCATAAAGGGCCGTACCAAGTACTTTTTTATTTAGTGGTTCATAACGGTAAACATTAGAAGCAGGTGCACCGTCCTCTGAGTAGGATTGTACGAAGTCACCTAGCTTGGATTCGAGATTTTTTTTAGAAAAGCTTCTGGAAATAGAACTAGCTTTAACAGTCATCCCTTGCGCATTGCAGAAAACAAAACCATTGACTTTAGCACGTATAATCAACCCATGTTCTGCCAAAATACTATGAATCTCCTTCCAGTTTCTAGCTGCCTCTATTTTTTCTTTACAGTGACGCTTCATCCAATTAATCAAGCTTTCAATACCTGAATGGCGCTCCATATCGTCTGCAAGATTTTCCGAATGGTTTTTCCGAGTTTGATGATTGGTTATTTGAAGACCTAATTCAATTTCAAGCTGGGATGCAACCTCTGCAAAGGTCTTATATGCCCTGTAAGGTTCAATCATATTAAAGGTTTGAGGATGAATTTTATTAATCGCAACATGAATATGAAGATTGTCTGTGTCATGATGAACAACTGAGATTCTTTGGTGTTCTTTAAATCCAATCGACAATGCCACTCTATCTTCAATTTCACGTAAAATTTGAGCGGAAGGGTTTTCTCCTGGAGCAAAAGAAATAAGCATATGGTAGGTTTTATCTCCAGTGGCTCTTTGGTTTTTAGCTTGTGTTGCTAATACCTCCTGAACAGCCCAAATGGGATCCAGGCTATTACAGTTTGATAATCTGACTTTTCCCACTCTCTCCTGTTTGTTTTGTTGATTACACAGGTATTGAACAAGACCCGAGAAACTACTAAGTCTTGTTTTCTTCATAGGGATATGGCGAATAATCATAGTTTTTTCACCACTTCCAACATTGCATCCTGGGTGGTTTGAATACGATTTAATAATGTTTTTACTGTTTGTAGGTCAAAATGCGCAACGCGTTTATCCTGAGTCAACCATAGTTTTAACAGTCCACCAAGCCGTCCTAAGTCCCCATTAATTTTGGCTAGCTGCAGTATATGATCTTTATCAACACTACTTTGAATTTGATAACCAAGACTTATCCGTCTTAAGTACTCGGCAATTGAAAGGCCGGCAGTGGCTGCATTCGATTTAATTTGAATTTCTTCGGAAGGCAAGACAGGTACGCGAAGATGACGACCATTTTTTCTTGTAGGTGCTTTAAGCTTATCGTCCATAAGGATGCTGACCTCTTTATTAAGTGGTTATGCAATCCTTTGGGTATTGATTTGACCTCAAAACACAGGTTTTTCGTTGAGCACCTGAGGTGCGAATAAGACTCGTGAGGTTTGGTAGCCAGCTTGCTGGTTAGCTAACTTCACCTATCTTGCCCTGCGTTTTAAGTTCATTTAATAGCATCCTATCAGGTAATTTTATGTAATTTCAAGACCCTTTGTTTTAAAACTAATTTAATTTCGAATAATTACCAATTATTACGATAAATTACATATTTATACGTTTATGATGATGCTTAATTACGCCAAAAGGAAAGAAAATAACTTAATTAATTGCATAACAATAAAATAGTTTGTACCATCAGAAAGAGAACAATAATAAGTTGACGGTATGACATGGGAAACTCCCTCAGCGAACGAATCGCAGCAAAGCAAATGGTAAGAAAAGCCTCTGCTAAATCTGTAAATAAAGCCGCATTTCTTGCTTTAAAAAATGATATCGCTTCAGCTCTAGCTGACGGCTGGTCTATAAAGCTTGTCTGGGAAACCTTAGTTGAGGAAGGTAAAATCTCATTTTCATACAAAACCTTTTGTGGCTATGTAGCACGTTTGATTGCTGCAGAAAAAAAGCCATCTATTCAGGAGAACACCAAGGATGATGAAAAGGCTAAAAGTAAGACAAAAACTGAAATTCGCGGTTTTACTTTTAATCCAAAACCTAATTTGGAGGAACTCTTGTAATGGCAAAAATACATATCACACTGCAGGGAAAAGGCGGTGTCGGCAAATCATTTATTTCAGCAACAACCGCACAATACAAACAACACAAAGGGCATACTCCGCTGTGTATTGACACCGACCCCATCAATTCTACCTTTCATGGCTTTAAAGCCCTCAACGTCGATCATATTCAAGTCATGAGCGGTGATGAAATCAACCCCCGTCTTTTTGATGTCCTCATCGAAAAAATTGCCTCAACAACTAATGATGTAGTCATAGACAACGGTGCCAGTTCTTTTGTACCGCTATCTCACTACCTCATCAGCAACCAAGTTCCCGCATTGTTAAAGGAATTAGGCCATGAAATGGTGATTCATACGGTCATCACCGGTGGCCAGGCCTTATTCGATACTATTAATGGCTTCGCACAGCTGATTAACCAGTTTGCAAATGAAGCACAGTTTGTTGTCTGGCTTAATCCCTATTGGGGAACTATAGAGCATGAAGGAAAAGCATTTGAACAACTGAAAGCCTACCGAGATAACAAGGACAGAATATCAGCCTTAATTCAAATCCCCGACCTGAAAAAAGAAACCTACGGCAGAGATTTAACCGAAATGCTTCAACAAAAGCTGACCTTCGATGAAGTACTGAGTACGCCAGAGAAAAGCATTATGACCCGTCAACGCTTAAAAATCGTTCGCGCTCAACTATTTGGACAGCTGGATAGTGCCAGGGTGATCTAATGTCAGAGAAACTTGATAAAATCCTTCAAGACATCACTGTCAAACATGGTGTACTTTTGGGTAAAGACGATCCAATTCTTATCCTTCAGACTATGAATGAAAAACTGATTGAGGAAAATCGAAAAGCCCAACAGGATTTGCTGGTACAGTTCCGAGAGGAAATGGAAGGCATTTCTTCACAATGGAAAGATGATGCCAAAGAAAAAGCTGAAAAGGTTCTCAATGCGGCATTAGCTAGTAGTAAAGAAGCTATAACCAGATTGCTGCATGAATCGACTAAAGAGTCGGTTCAAGCTATGCAGAAATTGATCTCGGATTCATTGATTGAGGCTCACTCCCTGACACGAAAGACGCAAAAATTCAGTCAATTTGCATTGGCATCCTCCGCATTGTTTGCTGTCTCATGTATGATTTTCTTATTGCTTTATAAATAAGGTCCTTCTGTTAAAAAGCCCCAAATTGGGGCTTCTTATTTTTATCTACTAAAATTAATAGAATAGATTTTAAACCCGTACTTGTAGGAGCAGGGATGGCACTACTAAATAAATCAAAATTTAAGATGGCTTTAGAATGTCCAACGAAGCTCTGGTATTTTGATAAACCTGATGAATATATAAATAAGCGGGATGAGAATTCTTTTCTAAAAGCATTGGCTGAAGGCGGTGCTCAAGTAGAAGAGTTAGCAAGGCATTATTTTCCTGATGGTTTATCAATTGAGGCATCTGACACAAAGGAGGCATTAGAAAAAACTCAAGAGTTACTTCAAAGGGATTCTATCACCCTATTTGAAGCTTCCTTTCAATATCAAAACTATTTCCTACGTGCTGATATCCTGCAGAAAAGACCAGGCCATATCAAAATAATTGAAGTTAAAGCAAAATCCATCAGTAAAAAAGATGAAGCTAAGATGACAACTAAAAAAGAAACGATAAATTCAGATTGGCGACCCTATATTGCCGATATCGCTTTTCAAAAGTGGGTGCTAGAACAACTTTATCCTTCCTTCACCATAAGCAGTTATTTAATGCTTGTCGATAAAGATGCTATTTGCCCGACTGATAGATTAAATCAAAAGTTTCTAGTTCAAAAAGATAGCAACGGTAAAGCTATTGTCACATTAACCTCACCGATAACTGAAGAAGATTTGTCGGTGAAAATCCTAAAAGAAGTTAATGTTGATGATCATATAAATGTACTTTGGCAAGAAACAAATGACGAAGGACAAACCGTAAAAGATCAATTTCACCACTTCAGCAAAATATATTTCAGTGGACAGAAGTTTCCGCCTAAAGCAAAAGGCGAATGCAGTGATTGCCAATTTAATACACATGAATCCGACAGGCTCTTATCTGGTTTTAAAGAATGCTGGAGTGAATCATTAGGGTACAAAGAATCAGATTTTAATGACCCTACCATTCTCAATT
This sequence comes from Legionella santicrucis, assembly GCF_001468135.1. Classification (GTDB taxonomy): domain Bacteria; phylum Pseudomonadota; class Gammaproteobacteria; order Legionellales; family Legionellaceae; genus Legionella; species Legionella santicrucis. The sequence goes on from NZ_LNYU01000003.1 coordinate 59,822, forward strand.
TATGGGATTGCCGGGACAAACCGAAATACTTTCAGCAAGGACTGATCAAACTAAAGGACATTGACGAAACAGAATTCACAATAAAAGAATCAGATAAATCGGGTCTTTCCAGAACAAAAAGACAATGGCTTCAGATAGAAAAAGTTAAAACTCAAGATAATAGTGTCTGGCTTGATAAAGAAAACCTAAAAGCGGAAATGGACTCATGGCGATACCCCTTCCACTTTATAGACTTTGAAACCGCTATGCTGCCAATTCCTTTTAATAAGGGTTCGCATCCTTATCAAGGCATCGCCTTTCAATTCTCACATCATACACTTAATGAAAAAGGTCAAGTTGCTCATGTTGGTCAGTATCTTAATTCTGAGCCTGGAGTTGATCCAAGCATCGAATTTGTGCGCCACCTAAAAAAGGAATTAGAAAATGATGACGGGACAATATTTAGATATAGTAGTCATGAAAATACCTATCTAAATTTTATTCGTGAATATTTAGAGCAAATGATTGAGCCACCCAATGACAAAGAAGATTTATGCTCTTTTATTTTTTCCATAACAAGATCACCTTCTAAAAGTAAAGTAAAATGGGAGGGACCACGGTGCATGGTTGATATCTTGGAGTTAGTCAAACGTTTTCATTATGATCCCCTTACCAATGGGTCTAACTCAATTAAACAAGTGTTTCCAGCTATTTTAAATCGCTCAGATTACCTTCAAGAAAAATATAGCCACCCAATCTATGGTGCCGAAAACGGAATTCAAAGCCATAACTTTATAAATCAATGCTGGATAGTTAAAGAAAATAATCGAATAAAAGATCCCTACCATTTGTTACCACCAATTAATAAAGACATCTCTGATGAAGATGCTCAATTTCTATTTGATAGTGAAGACTTAAAAGAAGGCGGTGCCGCAACAATAGCTTATGCAAAGTTACAGTTTACTAATATGAGCAATTCTGAACGTGCAGAACTTAGAAACGCTCTATTGAGATACTGCGAATTAGATACATTAGCCATGGTTATGATCATTGAGGCATGGCACCATATGCTTCAAAATTAATACTCATTATAAGCTTACAAATACTCAAATCGTGCTATCATAAAATCAACTCAACTGACTGATTAGTTAGAATCCAGTGGAACCATTGCAATCTTGTGATAAGACCATCTTTTTTCACTGATTTCGTGGTTGATCTATTAAGGGGAAATAGTTGATTTGCTGACTACTACAACGAAACACTCCCAGTCAAATTAATGAAGTACTTTGATTATGAAGCTCTTGCGCATGCCCTTTTTATCGATGATTTTTGTTAGTGGAGTTAAATAGATATATTTATATCTTTAATAATCACTAAGCCTTATTTCAAGGCTTTTTATTATATATAAATTCACTTAAAATCAATGCCACGAAAGATTAAAATAAAATAATTGAAGATATCTGATGAGCGTTGGTAAGGTTCTAATACAAAAATATCAATCCCATGACAAGAAAGAATCTTCTATATTATTAGTATTCACAACTGCTATAGTTTTCATATATGAAAGATATTAGTCTTTTATAATGAATAAAGTAGAGGAACTAGAATGTCGAATGGTAAAACACTAAGACAGCTAATTAAAGCAGGTACCACTGGAGATCTGGCAGCCTTCCGTCGTGCATCAGAAACTGTAATATTAGAAGAAAGACAAAAACAGCACCATCTGTTGGCGAATGATCTCGAACAAATTCTTTATGGCGATGTTATTCCACCAATTAGAAATGGATTAACTTCTATTATCTCTCAAATTCCCAAAGATAAAGAAAAAGGTTTTCCACTTTTTGATATAAAACAACCACAAAGATCAATAGAAGAACTGATTCTATCACCGGAAAACACATCAATTATTGAAGAGTTACTCGAAGAACATCGCCGTAATGATGTTTTAAAATCTTATGGGATGAAAGCATCTCAAAAAATTATTCTTTTTGGCCCTCCTGGATGTGGAAAAACTTTAGCTGCAGAAGTTATTGCTTATGAGTTAGACTATCCTTTAGCCGTAGTGCGACTAGATGCTCTTGTCTCTTCATATCTAGGCGAAACAGCTTCAAACTTGAGAAAAGTTTTTGATTTTATATCTCAATATCCTTTAGTAGTATTATTTGATGAATTTGATGCAATTGGAAAAGAACGGGGAGATACTAGCGAACATGGCGAATTACGTCGTGTTGTTAATGCGGTGTTACAGATGATAGATGCATATCAAGGAAAAAGTTTAATATTTGCTGCTACTAATCACGAACATTTATTAGATACCGCAATTTGGAGACGTTTTGACGAAACAATAGATTTCCCTATTCCGACTGATTCTCTGATACATAAAATATTATCATTAAAACTTCGCGGAGTACGCCGTCAATTTGAACTAGATGAGCCCGAATTAATAAATTGTTTGAGTGGATTAAGTGGGGCTGATATTGAGCGAGTTGTACGACGTGCAATAAAACGTATTATTTTACACAATCAAGAATTTCTTACTTTAAGTGATATAAAAAAATCAATAGATCGCGAATTAAGAAAGAAACAACTTTAAGAGACCTGGATGACTCAGCAATATAAACATCTGCAAATAGAAAAAGAAATATTTCACAATGAGCGTCGCACAAGAAAACCACCACCACCATTCAAAAGGAATGATTTACAAGCTCATGCACACAAGTTGAAAGATTCTTTAAATCAAGCAACTATCCAAGCACGCCAACAAATTGCATCAGAGCCTGGGAAGTTTGTCTTAAAGTTGAATTATCTTGGTAGCCTAGATTTTGATCATTTAATAAAACATGGAATCGAATTTATTAGCCAAGAAGGACAAGAAACGTGTGTCGTATTTTCTGATGAAAAAGGTCTTTCTATTTTTGAAGAACACTTATCAAAATTAGGGCTTAACGATACAGATATTACTTATAAACAAATTTTAGAAGCGATAGATGGAATACATAATTGGACAGAAGATGACAGGAAAAGTTGGGCTATTAAGAAAAGTGGATTACCTAGTTCAGACCAATTTTATTTAGATATCGAATTATGGCCAGTTCATAGCACTAATCATCCTGAGCGCCAACAGTTATGTGTAAAATTCGAACAATGGTTAAAAAATAACTCTATTAAAATGGTCGATAGATTAAATAGAGACAGCTTATTAATGTATCGAGTAGAATTAAATAAGGTTCAAGCTAAACTTTTATTTCAACATCGAGATATTCGTTATATAGACCTTGCTCCTCAAACTGGTATTACATTTCAACAATGTAATATTGATATATCCAATATTCCTAAAAACTTACCATCCCCTCCCCTTGATAGTGCAAGAATATGCATTCTTGACAGTGGCATTAATACTAACCACCCTCTTTTAAAAACTGCTATCCAAGAAAGTGCAAGTTTTGTTGATGATGGAAGTGTTCATGACGATGCGGGACACGGTACAGCAGTTGCCGGAGTGGCTTTATATGGAAACATTGAGGAATGCTTATCTGCAAACTTTTGGCAACCTCAACTCTGGATATTTAATGGAAAATTGCTTTCATTTAATCCTGAAACGGGAGATGCATTTTTCAATGAAAAAAGTATTGAAACCTCAATTGAAAATGCGGTTAAATATTTTGTTGAAGAGTTTAGATGTCGTATATTTAACCTCTCTATAGGTAACCTTAATAGTCCTTATGATGGTAATCACATTCGTGGAATAGCTTATGTGCTCGATTTATTAGCACGACAATACGATATACTATTTGTAGTGTCGGCTGGCAATTTTTTTGGTTGTAATGAAACACCTATTCCAATAAAAAGCTGGCGTGAAGAATACCCTGAATACTTAATACATGAATCAAGCATAATAATTGATCCTGCACCAGCAATGAATGTATTAACTGTAGGAAGCCTTGCTCAACATAATGCTCACGAGAAAGAAAAGCGCTACCCCACAGAAATTAATAGTCTTTCTCCTGCAATCGAAAACCAACCATCACCATTCACTAGACATGGTCCATCAATCAAAGGAGCTTTAAAACCTGATTTGGTTGCTGTAGGTGGCAATTTAGCATCACCTCTACGAGAGGAAGGAAAACAATGGAAGACAGAATTTCGTGGCTTAGGCGTACTAACATTAAATCATCAATTTTCTGGAAGTAGCTTACTCAAAGAAATTTCAGGAACAAGTTTTGCTGCACCTTATGTTACACATCTCGCTGGACGCGTGCTTAATGAATACCCACAAGCCTCGGCCAATTTGTTAAGAGCATTGCTAGTTAATCACGCAGAAATTCCCCAAATTTGTTTCGAAACTTTTTCTGAAGAATTTAGTAAGCAATATAAAAATAATAGCCCATCTAAAAATCGCGAGCTAATACGTGATATTGTAGGATATGGAAAAGTAAATGAAGATATCTTATACCGATCTACTGAAAATGCAGTAGTACTAATTGCAGAAGATAAAATTGAAAATAATATATGTCAATTTTTTGAATTACCATTACCAGTTGATTTCTTGCGTAGCAAAAGAGCGAAACGCGAGCTACGTGTTTCACTAGCCTATTCTCCTCCAGTACGCACTACTCGCCTTGAGTACCTAGCTACAAAGATAACTTTTCGTCTTGTAAAAGGAAAATCATTAGAAGAAGTTGCGCAACATTTTGATCGTGAAATGCAAAAAGAAAAAGATACTCTGAATGATGCGTCTACTAGCAATAGAACTATCAGCGCACAACAACGTGATAAAGGCACCGTTCAATCCTCCTACTGGGAACTTAAACAACTGAATCCCTCGGAAAAATGGTTTGTAGTTGTTATTAGACAAGACCGAGAATGGGGAAAACCCTTGTGTCTGGAGGAGGAACCATATGCACTTGTAGTAACAGTAATGGATAAAGATAATTTAGAGGCGCAACTATACACTCAAATTCAACTTCGAATAAGAGAACTAGAGCGTGTTCAAGCCCGAATTAATGGATAATTAATTTTTTTGATTTAAATGCCTTACAAAAATGAAAAATAACCTTGCGTGAGATTTGCGTGTTTGAGTACGACACTGTTATACACAGTACGACATTTGTAGTGGTTTCCCGTTGCAAATTATTTATTTAAAATCAACGAGTTAATTTTAAGGCCGGGGGCTCATAATCCGTTGGTCCTAGGTTCAAGTCCTAGTGGGCCCACCAATAAAATCAAGTAGTTACGGTAGTTTTAGAAATTTTGGCTCATCCCCATTTCCGGGGGCACTAATCAAGAACACAAAACTTTAACCCTTAACCTGTAATTTTCAAAATTTCTAAACCCATAAG
>NZ_LNYU01000004.1 GCF_001468135.1 Legionella santicrucis
TCCATTGGATTCCCTCCCTAAAATTAAGAGCGGAATTCTAATGCTTTTTAGTCAGCCAGCAAGTCCCGTGCGTAACATGAGTTAATAATTTCTTTTGCGAGGGACTTAAAGAAAGTCCATAGTGTTCCGACATGAATAAATAAGCACGAGCCACCACTCCTTTGGCAGAGTCTGGGGGTTCTACTCGACGAGATGATTTATCAATTTTCATCCCACATCCTAGATAGCTGGATTGTTCAGGAAGCACTCCGAAGCGGTAGTTAGAGCGCGCCTGATTGACAACCCCTGCTTCAGGCCACAAATTATACAGCTCCGCTTCAACATGGCGAAAACGCTCATCCTTTTTCTCACAGCATCTTCGCCCTTTAAAGGATTTTCCATTTTTATCTTCGCATAAAGGCTCCCGCCAACAGGCAAATTGTTGACCAAAATGCTCTGCAGCCATAATGTGCTCCCATTCAATAAGGTGCGCGCGCTTTATAGGATTTGCAGCTTGCATACCGCAACTGGCTAAATTGACTTCCTTATCTTCATAACTGCATTGGCAATAAATGGTTTGTGGATGCTTTTGAAACAATTGTGCTGCAATTTTTTTAGATTGCGTAAAAGAACCTGGGGATTCGGCATAACTAAAAGAACTAATCAAACAGAGCAACAATGCAAACCGAACCATAGGACAACCAGAAATAACAAAAATCCATCATTATAGAAGGTTGTTATTTTTTTTCCTATGTTTTTCTATAAGGAATTTGACTCATGTAAATTACTATAAGGTTCTCCTAATTCATTTAAGTGCAATTTTATCTTAAACAAATCGAGCGTGGCATGATAGAAAACACTCGTGAAACTAAAAAAGCACCAATGAAAGTAGATGCAGTTACACTTTAAGGCGTGCTTGTTCCCCGAACACCGCTTCGGAAAGACATCACGACGCCCCTCCACTTAATACGGTGAATTATGGAAGCTATGGTATACTTTTGTGCTATCCCCTGAGTCGATGCGAGAGAATATCCACAAGCGATTCCATACAAGAATCAGGGGCCATGCTGCCTTTTGCAGTGATTGATAATCAAACTCAATGCGCTATAGGAATGACTTCTTAAAATGCAAGAATCAGCGTTGTCTTTAGGAGCTTACTGCATTCATTCTATCAATTTTAGTAAGCCCTTATAAGGCTCCTGCCTCCTAATAAGAAAAATATTGTGTAGCAAATTTGTAACAAACTGTAGTATAACCATAGTTGTTTCAAGCAGTTTTAGGCCGTAGTTGCTAATTTTGTTACATCGCAACATGCTGATTTTATTAAATATTTCTCTTGATCAATGTGGCTACGAACCAGGGGGTCGGAGGTTCGAATCCTTCCGGGCGCGCCATTAAATCAAGTACTTACGTGTGTTTTACGAAAATTGAAAAAGGGGTATGTCTGACTGTTCTATTATTGGTATAGTGGTAGGAATAATTAGATATTTTACTGAGTGATAGATCCTAAGCAAATAAATTGTCCAATACTAAAAACATAATGAGCTTTACTTATTCTCTTTTGTATTTTTATTTTTCAACATCAATTGATCTGCAACACTTTTTTTCAAGGGTTGAACTATTTCGAGGTCCGTTTTCTAGCTTAAAGTCTACTTTTCACAGTAATCAGATTTATTAGGATTTTATCGACTGTACACTTCCCTCCCCTTTCCCACCCTTAGACCATTCTATACAGACGTTGAGTTCTTCAATTTTTTAAAACTAACTTGGGACACCAGTTTTGCATAATAATTGAATACACTTAAATTTGGATATATACTTTAAATATGTAAAGGAATACTATTATGACTCCTACATCTCGACATAATTACATAATGATTAGTTACTCTAAATTAAACCCTAATGGTTCAATTAAGCATATCTCATTAAACGTCTCTAATAATAATCGTTTAATTTTTCCTCGCGAATAACTTAATATATTTCCACCTTCATAGTTTTCTGTTTCCAAACCAAAAATTTCGCAAAAAATATTTTTATAAAATTTTTCTCTTATTAAATCTAATTTGTTGTGATTTTCGGCATCTTCTCTTTCATTTAAAACTAAAGGCTCAAGTCCCTCAACACAAATAAATGAACAATGCAGTGATTCTAGGAGAAAAAAATAAGACTCTTCTACAATGTTTTTCGTTAATTCGATATCTTTTTGTATGCTATATATGGCCATTCTCAATAAACTCAAAACTTTTAATTTATTATTGAAACGAGTTTCTTTTGAGTTTTTAATTATTTCTTGTCCTGCTAAGTTCAATGCTTTCATGTAAATCCCTTTGTAAAAGCCCTTAAAAATTCATAGTAAATTACTTTCTCTTAAGATCTCGGTAGAAGTTTTCATGTACACCCAGTGCTAATAGAATTCTTAATGCCGGATCCCATTCATACGCCAAAAGAAATTGTTGATGATTAATTTTAAATTTATATACATATACTCCAAGTAAATCCCCTTTCTTCTCTTCTCCAATTTCAGGATTATTGGCAATATTTCGTACAGCCTCATTAACGATGGATTTATGTGAGGCTGGCAATTTCTTATAGACCTTCTTAAATGCTGGCATTTGCCTTATTTCAATATCACTCACCTTCACCCTCGAATTGAAAAGGTTCAGCTAAAGACTTATCTTGAAGCTTAGAAAGCAAAACATCTTTTATAAACTCAATGGGTAAATCAGGATTATCCAATGCACACTTCCCTAATTTAGCCCAATATTCTATTTGATTCGGGATAGAGCGAAATTCTGCAGCAGCAACTTTTTTTGCCTCATAATAAATGTTTTCGTCAATTCTTATTGGGATTCCCATAATCTCACCTACAATAGTATTCTTTTGCTACATTTGTAGTATAGCATGGTTTTGGTTTAAATAAAGCACAAGCATATATTTTTCGTAAGTAAATAAAATGGGGCGGCCTGTTGAAAAATATGATCAAAGTTAGATCAAAATCTGTAATAGTTGGTAGAGAGCAAAAAATACCAATCTTTTGATATTCAACGCCATAGCAGCAAAATAGGCCTGAATTTGAGTATTTTCTAATCCTCTATATTGTGCTCGCTTTAAGTCATGGTAATTTTTGAGTTTATTCATAATTCCTTCTAATTTCCACATTCTCTCATACAATTTTTCTTTGAAATATTGTTGTTCCATCTCATCCTTCATTTGGTTATAAAGTGCAGCATACCTATTGCGTGTTACATACCGAATTGGCCCCTTATTTTTGAGCTTTGCCAAGCAATCTTTTGCGACACTGCATTGTTTGCAATCTGAGGCAGATGAAATGTAGAGTGTTGTGTCTCCTTGTGATTTGCAGGGTTTTAATATGAAATTTTGAGGGCATAAATAATAGTTATGTGTCTCATCATATTGGAAACCGGGAAGGGAACTATTTTCAGAGCTACCACTACGAGAACTAAATAAAGGAATATATGTTGTGACAGAATTGTCTCTCAAGTAAGAAATTATTCTCCAGAACCATATGCTCTATCAGCAATAGTTTCTTTGATAGAACATAACCCCTTCGTTTTTACATATTCAAGCTGTTCTAGGTACGGGACTGAATCATGAACCGCCCCTGTAGTAATTTTTATAGCAAGAATTATCCTATTAATACTATCGCTCGTGACATGTGCTTTGTATTTTAATGTTCTTGGTGTTCCCGATTTAAAAGCTAATGTGGCATCCGGATCAGTTTTACTGATATGGGTCTTATTAGATAGTTGACGTTTTCCCCCTCAATTGAAGGTGTATTTTTATCTTTTTCCTTTAATGTTAATGAATCAAGTGATGCATTTGCATCAAGTAAAATGCTGGCGGTCATAACACTGGTATCATTTGATAAACTAGCTTGTTTGCATTGCGCAACAATTTCTAAGAAAAATTGCTCTACGGTTTCTACGCCTAATCGTTTTTTTATGCGACTTAGGGATGAATGATGAGGTACTGGATCTTTTAAAGCTAACCCACAAAACCATCGTTTTGTGAAAACCTAATTTATAGAATAAATTAAGGTAAAATGTACTAAACCAAATTAATTGAGTCTTATATGCCCTTTCAATTTCGTCCCGATCTATCGTATCCACCCTTACATCAAAAAATTTGGCGATATATGGAGTTGGCAAAATTTTTAGCTCTTTTGCAAAATCGCTGTTTATATTTTCCATCGTTAAAACAATTAATTGATGAAGATCCATGGGAAGGATTGCCCTCTAAATTAAACTTCAATAGCACAACTGAGGATAATCCAGTTATTGCAAAACTTTATAAAGACTCATATTTAGGAGCAAGAGATTCTTTTTATGTTAATTGTTGGCATATGAATGGTAGCGAATCTATGGCTCAATGGAAAATATATGGTGCCAATCAATGTTCTATAGCTATTGTATCGGAACTTGAACGCGCTTGTGATGCAATTATGGATTCCAAAAATATTACGGGTGGCAAAATTATTTACTATAACAGTGAAAGCGATTCCACCTCTAGTTATGTCATCCATCAGCCATTCTTCAAACGCAAATCGTATGAACATGAAAATGAGTTTCGATTTATTCATTGGGATTATCATTCTATAAGAACTGGAAACTCATCTGAAGGAATTTTTGTAGATGTTGATGTAAAGAAATTAATTGAAAGGATAGTTATCTCTCCGATTGCTCCTAAATGGTTTACCAATGTAATCTCATCACTCATTAAGGACTATGGTTTTGACATTGAGGTAAATAAGTCTGAGTTATTAGAGCCTTTAATATATTAACAGCCATGTTTATTTGAATAGAGTTAAACTCCTTAGTAATCTGAAGACATCTAAATGATATTTCTTAGACCTCGTCACTCTTTTCTAATCAGAAATCTAAAAGATATCCTTTAATAGACAAAAGAGGATTACCTTAAGACTAATTTCAAGGTGTTGGTGCCAAACGAGAACCACCCTGAGAACTTTGAGCCGCATCGGTTTTATAGAAACCGCTTTTACTTGAAAATTCTACATCGGACATTTCATGAGCTGCTGCTCTTTTTATTGATCCAGGTATTTCATGCTCCATAACTTTCGAGCCATCATATTTCCAAACACCATGGGTATCACCACTTATTTTTACTTGTTCAATCACTTTTGCCATTTCTGTAACCCGTAAACTTGTTTTATTTTCAAAATACTGCATATCAGGTGATATGGCTAAATTTTGGATTAGCATACGTTTTGTACCATTGAGATTGAGATTCCTCCTAATAGAAACGACCGCACCTTTTTTGGGGTAAATGATGACGCAATATTCTTTATTTGATACAGTTCGAGGAAACGTTAGGCATATGAGCGTGTATTATGGATTTCAAGATCCTAAAAGATATATCCATTCTTTTCTCCACTATTATTGTTAGTGTTTGGGAAAGCCAATGAGCAATTGAAAATATTCTTGTCGATGAAAAGGCATAGCCATGTAGTATTTTTGTAAAGCTAGCATGGCTTTAAAACTTGGATGATATTTTCCTGGTGGACATGAGCTGGAATATTGGCTGAAAAGATCTCATTGCATAAAGCACATCGCAGCTTCTCAATCCAATATTTATTAACGGAAGCTAAATTCTGTCCTTTGATATTAATAAAGATGCCGGGATTTATGGAATAAAGCCTGCCACCGCAGTGATGTGGGCATGGTTGTCCGGTACTTAGGGACTCTAAGGCAATGGTGTGTTCCTGTGCATTGATGTAGGCGGTATGCGAAAGGCATCCATGTCCTGTGGGTTCTTTGGGCTCATGGCTCTCATCATTTGAAGGGCTGGTTTCGGATTCTTCTGCACCGGCGTTATTCTCTTCTTCCTTTGGAGATTTGTCTTGTTGTTTCGTAGCCTTATCTCCTTTGCCAAAGATAAGCCGCTTTAAATTGGATACGGTTATTTTATGCTCGACCAGTGCGCGCGGGATCCAGGAAGCCAGGTGAATACACCCAATGACAAAAGGTTTTGTTCCCTCTGGTAAGTTTGATAAGTGTATTAATGCAATGATCTGATCAACGTCTTCTTGTGATTTTTCAATGACAATCGGTAGTTCTTTTGCTGGTGTCATTTAGCAACCCTGCTCCTCTTAAGGGCAGCAAGGTTAGCTAGCAGGCGTAATAAAATCAATAGGTTGGGGCGAAAATAATGACTCAATGCTTCTTTGCCGCAAATCTACTATCAAAATGAAATCGTTTGTTGCCTATTCGGATTAAAAAAATAGCGTAAATATAAATTATAAGTGTTCTTATAAGGACATAAGAAATATCCATACTTGAATTAATTTGCTCGAGATAGTAAAGCCACATCTATTTCTCCCTAAAATTCATTCTTCAGAGAGTAATCTATTGTGAGTAGAGTATCTCTGTTGCTTTTCTAATCAAGATACTTATGTTCACACCATCTATTCATTGCTCTTGCTCATGATGAGTGTGTTTTGAGTATAGATAGCATAAATTTAAATTCAAGTTTTAGGGCCACATACATTCATCATGGTTCATAGAGTCGATTAGGGGATGATGGTGCTATTTCATTACTTGCTGAATTGGGTTTTTGATTATTCATATTATGAATAAAACCTTGAGATAACATTGCTTCTTGCGACGCAGTATCAATATTCACTGTCTCAAATAGCTCATACAATTGGTTAAGTTTGAGCTCATTATTACAAAGACGAAGAATAAGTTCAGGCGTTCCTATATTCTTCTCTTCCAAGTAATGCAAACATCGTATAAATGGCCATCGTTGCTGAGAGCTTTTGGTTTTTAATGCATGATACACATCTTGAGTAAGACTATTTAACCTGGAAATAATTAAAATTATTTCTGATATTTTTTTTGACAATAAATCCTCTATTTCAAATTGAATTTTGGCTTTATTAAGTTCAATAAACGCTAAAAGATCAGATTCAGAATCATAACCTAAGCAAGTAGTCATTATCCATTTTGCTGATTCAGTATTCAATTGCTGGGCATGATTTACTTTTTCTAAAGAGGATAAAAACTCACGCGGTAGGCCACTGTGTTTAAAATATTTTAATGTTTCTTGATTAAGTGCATTGGCTTCCTGCAGTAGGACGAGTGCTTTTGCATATTCAACCGGATACAATGCATCACGGTAAGATAAAATATCAATATACTCCTCTTTATACAGTCCTGCTGCCTTTAATAAGGAAAGCGCTTCTATAGATTCCTGTAAGGCAGGGGCAGAAATTTTTAATAAGGTTATCACACTTGGATTTAAAGCTTCAGCACGATACAGGTTAGTCAGATGAGATAACAAGTTTGTATCAAAATTTGGGAAGAATGGATCGCTATTGTGATTGCAGCTTTCATACAAGGACACCATGAGTTCAGTTATTTCATGACTGTAAATACCCTGTTTCTTAAGATCGAGCAATGCATCGATTATACCTTTAAAATGGTTACTTCTTCTTAAAAAAAGACCAATTGAATGCGGACCTATACCAAACTCATCGTGTAATTTTTCCAATGATTCTATGAAGGTATATCCATCGAAAACCACTAGCGGACGAATATATTTATTAACTAACTCAGCACGTTCGGTATCAGCGCAATATTTTAAAAACTCGAGTGCTACTCTGTATCTCTTATGATGTGGTTGATATACCTTTATAATTTCTAACCAATTATCTACATTACTCATCACTATTCCTGATTTTATAGCTCGAAAGTATTATTAAAGAGGGAAAAACCAAACGCAATCATTTGCACCAAAATATAATAAAATTATATCCATGTCAGAGTAAAAATCACCTGTCGATAACTATCAGTACACTGAAAAAGAAGTATTCAATAAACGGAATCGAAGAAACTCAATCTTCCGAGCAGTCGTAATAAAAAAAGATGATATTTTCAAGCCAATTTGCATATGGTACATAACTTTATGAGTTATTAGATCCTAAGAGAATTAATTAATAAGTGATTGGGGTAAATTCTCCTACTTAGTTGTGATCCTTAAAGTTAAAATGCCAGCACAAACAGGAGTAGCAGCCCTATCATTTAGGATTACTAATTAAATATCCTATAGGTTCTAGGGATTGTATTTCATCACAGATCACTTTTGTTATTGCCAATACGGGAAGCGCTAACATAATGCCAGTTATTCCTAGTAATAATCCGCCGATTCCCAATATCACCGCAAAAGGATTGACGCTCACTTGGCTGCCAACAATATTAGGAGTTAAAAAATTACCTTCAAGGAATTGTACAATTATAAAAATAAAAATAAAAATCATAGCAAAGGCATATCCAAACGATCCTTTTGTCAATAAAACAAATAAGGCAGGAAGTAGAGAGCCGATAAAAATACCAACGTACGGAATAAGTATTAGAACAGCAGCCAATACACCAAACAAAATCGCATGTTCTACTCCTAAAAACCAAAGCCCTAAAGTATTCAAAAGAGCAACAATGAAAATAATAAGAAGTAAACCAAATATATAACGACTGACAACAGATAGAATGCGAGTTAAAATCTGATTTAAATTGGAATGGTATTTCTCTTTAACTATTTTGAATAAAAAGTTTTTAAAAAATTTTCGATAATTAAGGAAAAAAAATAATGCGATAATAAAAATTGATATTGAAGCAACAAGCGATGTGGTAAAAGATAACGTATGATTGAATAAAACCGTGCTGTTTTTAATTATTATTGTAAACAGTTCGTTCAGGAGAGAAGTCTGCTGCTCTTGGCTAATGCCAAAAAAATTACTAATCGAGCTTTGGATATAGGTTGGCATCGAGACCATATTTTGACTAATATGACCTAGCTTAAAATCGATATTTCGTATTTGAGCTTGAAAAAAAAGAATAAGGCCTGCTAAAACAATGACGAATGTAACCACTGAAATAAGAGAAGCCAAAAGACGAGGAACCTTAAATTTTTCAAGAAATGTTGCAAATGGTTTTAAAGCCAGAGCTAAAATAAGCGCTGCGAGTAAAGGGTTAAATAAAGGGGCTGAGATAACCAGTACGTAACCTGTAAGTAGGATATTTGCAATAAAATAAAAATATTTTTTTGAGAATGGAGTCATCATTTTCTAACTTCTCCAAGAGGAGTTATTTGCTCAGCCTATACTTATTAAAATATACTCATAATCAAAAGGATAAAAGCCATTAAAGCCATCCCTATATCTTCCGTAAGGGTGACTGTAGATAATGGCACATCTAGGGTAGTACCCATACAAGGACAATTGATATCAAGCCCTTGTTGCAATCCCTTGATCACGCCAATGGCACCAATGGTTAAAATAATAATCGTGATGAGGTAGGTTAGTATTGGTAAAAAAAACGAGAGGTAAGCGAGGCCCAAAAGTAATTCAATTAAAGGATAGCAATAAGCATAAATTCGAGAGCGGTTGGCGATTATATCGTACATCTCGAAGCCATCGGCAAAATCTAGGGGATGAAATAGTTTTAAGGTACTGAAAATTAAAAGAAAAATACCCATAAAATAGTGCATCCAGACACGCATGTCGCCACCAACTTGCCAATTAATGCTTAGGGCTGCTAGTAATGAAATGATAATCAAAGAAATTAAAGGCCAGTATTTTTTTAATGATGGGTGATTGGATTGATTTTCAGATTTTTCCTTTACTAAACTCTGATACTTCGGATGCTTCTCGATATAACTTTTAACATAAGGACAGCTGGGAAACACTTGATAATTTTCATCTTTTGCATATTGTAAAGCATAATCAGTGATATTATCAGCAATCCCTTGGTTCCTTAAATTTTCAGGTACATAAGTAGCATAATAATCCAATGTTTGCTCATCGAGTTTTTTATATTTTAAATTGCTCTCTTCATTATTTTTCTTAACGTAGAATTTTTGATTTTTTTTATCGTGTCTTATATTTAATTCCATTTCTCTCTTCCTTGATGGTTAATTCGAGAAATCTAGTTTTTTGGCTACAAAACGATATGCAATCCTTTCAATTTTATAATTAATTTATATGTAAGTGTGATTAAATTTAGCAGTCATATTATTTTTTAGCAAATAAGTAACATCTTATTTATGTTACTTATTTTGTATGGCAGACCCAGTCTGCATCGTTTTGCTAGGGAAAAAATTACAGCAAAAGAAATCGAAGCCTCAATTACCATTATCATTATATCACTGGCCATAATTTCATTTTTACCTGATAAAACCATCGACACCTGGAATTTGTTTAATCCGCAAAATTTCGGAATTATTTTTTTAATCCTTGCAAGTTTGCAGTTTGGAGGCTACATAGTCATTCGCTTATTCGGTAAGCGACTTGGGATTATTTTAATTGGTTTTTTGGCGGTTTTATTTCTTCAACCGCCGTATTCGCTTCACTCTCACAAGAAACTAGAAGGAAAACGCAAACCGTTTACGCAGGAGTTCTGGGAGGCATTTTTGCGACAATTGCTACTCTTTTGGCTTTTTTAATGGTTATTTTAGCCGTAAGTCCAAATTTATTTAAATTCGTCTTTTTGCCTATTGTTGCAGTGATTGCAGTAGGTGGGCTCTCAACCTGGTTTTTTCTGCATAAGGGAGAAGCGAAAATTCAAATAAGCTACCCGAATCCGCTGGATTTTAATTCACTGATTAAATTAGGGATTTTCATTATGGGCATATTGTTTTTAGTTGCAATTGCCCAAAAATACTTGGGAACCCACGGATTGATCATTACCGCTTTTATTACAGGATTATTTGAGCTACAAGGTATAGCTTATGCAATTACTTTATTTTATCAAAAAAATGTATTATCACTTCCGCAACTTTAGAGCGGTTATCTATTACCATCCTTGCAAACTTCATTTCCAAATGTGCCTTGGTTTGGATTATTGCTTGCAACCGTTTTGCAGTTATTATCAGCCTATATCTTACCGGAATGCTAGGAATCAGCAGCCAAATTAACTTGTTCAAATAATTGATTTAAATTAATTGTTACGCCGCTCAAAATAATTCTCTGATCTACCTTACTTGGATTTCTTGGAAAAGGTAATTTATCTTTACTCAAAGAATGTGTAATAAAGTAGCCCTCTACTATGATAATAACTAATAAAAAAGGAACAAAAAATATTTTAAATTCTTATTTTTATTGAAAATGTGCCTCTTTTCCTTATCCAAATTAGATTGATGTACTGGCTTATGCTGATAAACAGGATGTTTATTGTATGCTATTTTGCAAGACGGACCAGTTGCCTGTTCTGTATAATACATAATCAAGTTCCGGTGGGGCGTTGTTGAATAAATCGAGTATTTTTAAAATATCCCTATAACTTTGACCAGGAATGTAGCTACTGTTACTGTATCTACCAATGTTCTCATCCTGCGCGCGGACATGCCCAATAAGCATAACGACAAATATCGCCATAAATTCAAAAAAGCGACTTACATAGAAATCATCTGATTCGATGATTGTTACCTTAATTCGATTTATTCAACAACGCCCTAAGGGACTATAGCATCGATAAACTTACTTTTTTGATCCTGTTGGTTAATGGCTTTGTTTAGAATCCCTTTCTGTAATTTAACCCCGAGTTAGGGTAAAGGTAAAAAAAGTTTGTTTCCATAAAACTGATGGAGTTGTTGATACATTTGAGAGGCAGGTGTAGCTTTCGCAAAGTTACTCTGTAGATCATCGTCCCATGCCCCAGTAGAAAGATTTTGAATAACGGGAATATAATTTTTCGCATCTGGGTAAAGAACTAATACCCAATTATTTTTGATTATTCCATATAGTTTTTGTTCCTCAAAATATTGAAGTTTATTAGGTTTAATTTCAAGTTCTCCTGTTTCAGGATTAACCATATAAAATAAATGACCAATCTTTATGGATTTTTCTTTTGATAATTTTTGGTTAGGAAATATGCCACTTTCAATAAAAAAGGTTCGTTTGGGTAAAGTGTACCTAGGATTAAGCACCGCGGGAAGCAAAGAAACTCCATCCATTTTTTGTGTATTTTGTAGATGCAGAAAATCGAGAATGGTAGGCGAGAGATCAATTAATGCAACACGCGTATCAATTTTGTCGTCTTTCGTGATTATTTGCCCATTTTTATAAATTCTGAAAGCTAATACATTATGATACTGTTTAGGGCTTAATATATCCGAACCATGGCCGGCGCTTTTATTTAAGTCAGTAGCGGTTTTTTCTTTGAGATATTCTGCAAATTTACTGGGAAGCGTGCCTTGATAATTAGAGTAATTGGTTAAACGAGAATTAGGATGATACAACACTTCTCCGTGATCACTTAATATAATAAGAAGAGAATTGTTCAAATAATGATTTTCTTGTAAGTACATGAAAAATGATTCAAATTGTTGATCGACTTTTTTTAAAGCTTTCTGATAAAGAATATCTCTTTTTTCAAGACTAAATTCATTATTAACTTGTTCGGGTAAGGATGACGCCCATGCATAAGGCCAGTGTGGGAGTGTGAAATGAACTCCAAGAAAAACGGGCATGGTATGTACCTCTGAGGCCAAATCATGTTTTAATTTAGTCGTAAAAGTTTGTGGATAGTAAGAAAAAAAACTAGCTCGATTACTGTAGTTGTAAGGAAATAGCCAGGAACTAATTCGAAAATTGATTAATAAATTAGACAATGGCAAGTCATTAGATGTTCCAAGAATGACATCATTAATACCGAGCCTAGGACCGATAACGTTTTCGAACCCAAACTCCTTGTCAATATTATTAAATCGCCTGTCGTCTGTCGCATAGATTGTCGTATATCCTTGTTTTTTAAGCATCCAAGCAATACTTAACTCACTTTTGACCATATCTTTGGCTACTAAATTTTCCTCTCCATGATGATGCTCTGCATATAATCCGGTTAAAATACTAGACCATGCGGGGTAGGTTCGTGCAAGTGGGCTGATTGAATCAGTAAATTGAGTGCTTTGATTCACTAATTTAGAAAAAAAAGGCATGCTTTCAGAAGTCACACTATCTGGACTTAGTGAATCTATACCTAATAGGATAATATTAGGTTTTTCACTAGCGTATGGTTGAGTGGTTTGGTGGCGGATCAGATTTAAAATTAAAGGAATAATGGCTATGGCTGTCAAAGTATATAAACTTTTTCGATAAAGAATACTGTTAATGATTAAAAAGCTTAATCCTAATACTGAAATACCTAATACAATTAGCATAAATGATTCTGATATTGGAGGTGAAAACAGCTTGCTAAATATGCTAAGTGGAAAATAATAGCTATTTGCACTAAGTATGGCGCAAACGGTGAGCGTCCAAATAATAATGATCCAGCGCTGATCAGAAAAATAATGCCATGGTCGTTTTAGTATTCCAATAAGCAGAAGCGTCTGAATGAACGATAACAGTATATAAAGAAAGAGGTGGATTATGAATGTTGTGATTAATTCTATCCAAATTTGCGCTGGAAGTTTTATCGCATTAACAAAACTACTGTTATTAGTATACACTAGCGCTAACTGTAAAACAAAGAAACATAAATTGAATAAAATAAAATAAGTAAATACTGCATTTGTTTTTTTCATTGGAAATCCTAGTACGACTATTTATATGTCAATTATAGATATTTGGGTTGATTTACAGAACTGGAATCATCGCTAACCCTAGCCAGAACTGAGCTCTACTGTAAATTTAACTGCTCATTTGAAGAAATAAAAATGAAGTAATTTATAACCAAATTAGCTAGATTCATAGCTAGTATGCATTGATTTTTCATTAAATTAGGCCGAAATATGACGCTAATTCGCATTTGCTACGTTAACCCATCATTCGCTGCAGCGATATTCCAAATTTCTTTGGCTTTATGAAATTGGATTTTTCGATGAGAGGCAGAATTGGTATAGCGCCCGACGGCCACAGCAAAAAGATTACGCGTTTCCCCCATGAGCGCGATGATGCTCTGCGTCCCTGCGAGTGATTTAAAACGAATAAGGCATTTCTCTTTTCTACGCGTGGGCTGATGGGCATTTTCAACCCGATTATTGAGTCATTTATGCGAGCGATGCTCAATTCTTTTACCCATCTGCTGAATTGGTCTCAAATAGCTTCTTAGCTTGTCCGCTACGATAACCCGAGGCTTTGGATAGGCGTTCAATAAGCGGGACAGAAAACGGATGGCCGACTTTTTATTAAGCCGCTTTTTCAGAAACACATCCAGCTCATAACCCTCATCATCCGCGGCGCATGAGTTGCTCCGCAAATACGCAATTGCTGCTCATCCAAATACCATTTATCCGTGCGTCTGGGCGCTCGTTTCTTAATGACATTCTTAAACTTAGCACCAAATTTAATGCACCATTGACGTATCGTCTCATAACTTACGTCTATCCCGTGATACAATAAGCGTTCCGAGACGTCACGGTAGCTGTCCTTAAATCGATGGTAACTCCACACCGCTATACTGATAAGATCTACTGGGTAACGATATCTTTTCGGCTTCCTTTCCAGCATCACGATCTTCCTACAAATAAAATACAGCCTAGCACAAAGTTAACTTGACGGTGCCCAAGAAAATTGTCTTATAAAGTGAAATAATCTAAACTTAATTTCATTCCTTAGTGGTCCCATTAAAAATGAATGAATTGATTAACACTTACTTTAAAGCTGCCAGACAAATTGGTTTTGTGATGAGTCATCAGTATGTGGACGTTTCAGAATTGAATCTACTCAAAAAATTTATACAAGAAAGTTATACAACTTTTGGGAATATATATCCTGATAAATTTTTTTTAAATTTAGGATTATGGGATAAAAAAATTTACCAAGAATACAACCAATTAAATTTTAATTTTTCTAGAATTTCTGAGATACAAGATATTTATTCGCAATTACTTCTTTACTTTCTTATAAGACCTCTTATCAAAATGCAATTTTTCAATAAAAGATTGTTAGAGATTGGTTCTGGAAATGGTCTTGGTCTACGAGCAAGTTCAGAGTTACTTAAAACAGATTATGCTTTGGGTATTGATTTGGTCAATCAATTAGTAAGAAATTCACATCGTAATTTTTACCAAGAAGATAAAGTAAACTACATCCAATCCGATGCGGAAAGTTTACCTATAGAAAATGAAAACTTTGATATTGTTACCAACCTTGAAAGCTCTCACCTTTACCCACGCATTGAAAATTTTTTTTCCGAAGTGGGGCGTGTTCTTTCTTTAGGCGGTTATTTTTGTTATGCAGATCATTATTTTAAACTTAAAGATCAATCAAACCGTTTGGAAAAATTTATTAAACATCATGATAAATTAAAAATAGTACAAAAACTAAATATTACCAAACTTGTTCAAGCTTCTCTCTACGAAAAACTGATTGTCAATGAAGAAAGATTTTATGGATATGTATCATTCTTGCTTAGTGGTAATGCAGAAACATGGTTTCAAGAACTCACTACCATAGCTGCTACTTACGGACTAATATTTCTACCCTGGTGGAAAATTAGATTTAAAAATCCAGCGCTTCACCCTATTGCGAAATATGCTCGAAGAGAAAAATTTTGGGGTAAAAAATATTATTTTTATTATCTAATTCAGAAGATAAGAAAATGAAAATAATTGTTATAGCAGCGCAGCAAGATAGAAGGCTCCGTTGCAAAAAGGGAAAGTAGTTTATAATTTAGACTGATCTCGTTCCCTAACAGGCTATCCTAATGCGCTCAACAAAACCTATTGCATTTAAGTGGCGTCATTTTCATGGTGAAGTGATCCTACAATGTGTACGTTGGTATTGTAAATACGGTATTAGTTATAGAGATTTGGAAGAAATGATGAGTGAGCGCGGTCTTGAACTGGATCACACTACTATTTATCGCTGGGTTCAGCATTATGCGCCCGAACTAAAAAAGCGACTTGAATGGCATAAGAAGTGTTATTCTAGACGTTGGCATTTAGATGAAACCTACATCAAGATAAAAGGTGAATGGAAATATCTGTATCGAGCAATTGATGAACGGGGTAATACCATTGATTTTTATCTGTCTCACCGACGCAATGCCATTGCTGCGAAACGATTCTTGAAAAAAATGATAAAGAGCAATCCCACCTGTGATATTAGTGTGATTAACACTAATAAAAATCCATCATACGGACAAGCTATTAAGGCGTTAAAAGTGGAAGGCACTATTTCAGAGTCTGTCGAGCATTTACAAATAAAGTATCGTAATAATCGGTTGGAAGCTGACCACGGAAAGCTTAAACGACTTATAAATCCTACAAGAGGTTTTCAGTCAATGAAAACTGCCTATGCAACGATTAAAGGATTTGAAGTCATGCGGATGTTCAAAAAAGGACAGTTCAATATTTGGATGTATGGAACACGAACCGAAGTATCCTTTATTAATGAACAATTTGGGATTTACAGTTGAGATCTATCCAAAACCTAAAATTTTATAAATTAAATCTTTTTTGCAACGGAGCCAAACTTTAACCCTTAACCTGTAATTTTCAAAGTTTCTAAACTGAATTAGTTTTGACTTAATCTGACACAAGCACGACGTTGAATCAGCTTCATCTTACGATGGAACCCTTCTGTAATGCCGTTGTTTTTAGTAAACCGCCACATTCTAACCACTTCTTCTTTCCATTGATATAATGTTTTACCCAGAGTCTTTAGTGACTCAAAAGGACTTTCCTTCAGACTGGCAACCAGTTTAAGAAAAAGAGGTATTAAACGCGTACACTGCTTTGCGGTGCGATGTTTCCTCATGAGTAACCGATGTAATCGCTGTTTAAAAGAATATATTGCAGCAATGACAGGCTGTTGTTGCAAATAACGTTCTCGTCTATTGAGTCGCTTTACAGTGAGATTATTGGGATTGGTTCTCAATGCGGCCAAGAGACCTCGCTGATATTTCATTTCGGGATCAATCTGCTGATAAGTCTGCAAACAGAATTGATTCAATAAACGAATCACATGAAAGCGATCGGCAACAATCATCGCATTGGGAAAGTAACGCCTGATTAACTTGCGGTAACTGGAGCTTACATCAATACAAACCACCTGCACCTTTTCTTTTCCTTCCAGAGTATTAAGATAGCTTTCTAAATATTTATTGAAATGGGCAATCATCAACAGTTAATCGGGGCAGGAGGCTTTTATAAAACATTATGGGATGCTCAAAGCGGACATAGTTTTATTTAACTGCTCTTTGCAAAATTTCTCGCATGTTTATTTAAGCGCATTATAATCGGTATAAATTTCATGCAAGACACCTTTTACATTAGTACTTTTAATTGGCCAACATAAGGTTTTCCAAAATGTCCATCCTAAAGCGCGTATCCAGGTATCATTATCCACTTGAACTGCATTTTTAAATACTTCTCGTTCTTCGCTAGAAAAAAAATTCCACGCTATTACCAAATCACAAGCAGGATCACCTACAGCAAGTTGTCCAAAATCGATAATAGCACACAGCTTTCCATGGCGAACTAAAATATTTCCAACAGCTATATCTCCGTGAACCCAAACTGGCTTTAAGCGCCATTTAGAAGAAAGTGCCTGTTCCCATAATAATGCAGCAACTCTTTGTTCATGAACGTTTTTAATTTTAGGAATTGCAAGCTGCATTTCATGATCATAGGCCTTTAATGAACTGCCCCGATAAAAATTATGTGCGCCAGCCAAAGGTCCATCCGTAGCATCTAAAGATTGAAATTCTTTTAGGCACTTACCCAATGCTTTCGCGAACTCTTTTTTATCATGAATATTCTGTATTGAAGCAGTCTCACCTTCAATCCAACGATTGATACTCCAATGCAATGGATAATCTGGTGATGGTTTTCCAAGTGCGATCGGTTGCGTGATTTGAAATGAGAGTTGTTTAGAGAGCCATGGTAACCATTGATATTCTTTATTTATTTGTGGCTCATACTCCTTATCACTAGGTAAACGAATCACCATTTCTTCACCTAAATGAAACGTTCGATTATCCCAACCACTTTGAGCAACTGGATGTATCGGTAGTGATTGCCATTGTGGAAATTGCTCGGCAATCAGCTTTTGGACTAAGTAGGTGTCAATTTTTACTTTATCCATTAAGACCTCTTTTGTTTCTTTATTGTAGGTTTTCTGTGAAATTTATGCGAAATTCCTGCATGCTCAAAATCAAACTCAAATTTAAAACCTAATTTTTCCATAACACGCAATGATGGATAATTATTGTATGCAGTAAAACAAATAGTACTAGCCAAATCCAAGTGCTCTTCAGCATACTCCAGGGATGCTTGCCCCATTTCAAAGGCTAAACTTTTTCCCCAGTAGCTTTGAGCTATTTGATAAGTTAACTCAACTTCCTCTTTACCATCAAATATAAAAGTTTTTAATCCCCCTCGCCCAACGTAGTTGTGGGTTTCTTTGTCATACCACATCCAGGGAGCAAAACCATATTGGTTGTAATGTGTTATATCCGACTCCAAACGATTTAAAGCTTGGTCCTCATTGTATGAAACACCATAACATTGAATAAACTCAGGATTTGAAAGCATTATTGCATAGTCTTCGTGACAAGCAACTTGGGGAATAAATGCAATAAGACGCGATGTTTCAATGAATGGTTTATTAACCTCAAAATGTAAAAAGGATTTCTTATCTATAAGCTGACAAAATTCATTCTTGGCATTAGCATAATCAATCGTATTGTCATGGATTTTGCTCAAGTTGAGCTTAAGTGCTTCATATTCATTAGCAATATTAGGATAAAAACTCAAATAATCGCGAAATAACAGATGCTTCGCATACCAAGAAGATGGATAGTTAACCAAATGAATCTGATGCGTCCGCTCACCATATTCATTGTCTTTTTGGAAATAACGCCGATGTGGAAAAACTGTTTCAAAAACCTGGTTATATCGATAACCCAAGGATTCAATTTTTTGGATATCCTCAGAAGTAAATTCACGCAAACACTTAACACCAATTAAAATATCAATCACTGGTTTTGCACAAATGCCAGGAATAGCTGTACTGCCAATATGCTCAACTTGGATTATATTCTTAATATCCAATTGTAATAACTGTTGCTTTTCAATTCCAAACGCAGCTTTCCACGCAGGATTATGAGGAAGTAAGGTAATCATATTCTAAGATTTTGTATTTAATAATAACCTATATTGGGCTATCTTAGCATATATCCTAAAAGTGTATTAAAAATAATCACCATACAGAGGTAAAAATGATTGTGATAAAAAAGCTCGATGAATTGCATATAAATGAATTGTCATCCTATCTCAATCATTACCAAGAAACGACCATGTTCATAAGAAACAACTTATACCACTCAGGTATTACCTACCAAGATGCGCCATTTCACGGAGAATATTACGGCTCCTTTGAAAACAATAAAATTAATGGTGTTTTAGCGCATTATTGGAATGGTAATTTGATGATGCAAACTGAAAATTTTTCTGCATTATCAGCTTTAGCGAGCTGTAGCCTGTTTGCTTGCAAACAGGATTTCATTCTCCGAAATCACCTTTCAATGACTCGCCACCCCAATTTTTCGGTAAAATGTCTTGACTAACATACTTATGAAAACTTGAATAAGGCCAATTAATAACATTTTTTACTAGACCATGTTTTACTGGGTTAAAATGAATATAATCCACATGGGTAGATAGATCAGACTCATCGCGTAACCGATGCTCCCAAAATCGTCTTTGCCACAAGTTATACTCATTTCGATCATTTTGTAATAAAGGTATACCCAATAATTGGATCTCTTGAGAAAAATATGTTTTTAATTGACGCACTCTAGTTGAATAATCCAAATCACCTTCTGGAAGTTCCATTATCATATGGAGGTGATCAGGTAATACAACTATTGACTTGATAATGAAAAAATTATTCTTTTTAGCACGGCGAATTGAACGTCCTAATAATGTGATATATTTTGTTAGTAGATCTGATTTTCTATTTTTTAAAACCAAAGTAAAAAAATAAGCAGCGCCTCGAGTTTTATCTCTCCTATAATTAACCATGATGTATTTCCTTGGTGACTTGCTGAGGCGAACATAACATTTTTATTTTTGAATAGATACCCTCCAGAGAAATCCTGGTTGCGGGCAACCAGGCTACCTTGCTTTTTGACATAACATATTCTCTTAAATTTAGATTCAAAAATATTCAAATTTAATTTAACAACATTCATTCCTTTCAAGAAAACGCGGGAAAAAGAATATTATTAAAATAAAGTGTTTGATATTTTAGCGATCACTATGGACTCCTCTAGACGATAATTGCATTTCGTTATTAATTCCTAAAGAATCTCTAAGAAGCAGTTTGAAGAAGGTCAATGCTATTTTTTCTTTCACCATCCACAAATTCATTTGTTAAAATATAGTAAAAAGGGGAAAACATACACCCTCTCAATCATATAACAAAACTATTAGTACATGCCCCTCCTTATAGAAATGAGGATATACTTAAATGCAATTGATTATATTCGAATCGATTACAGCAAGCGTAGCCTGTATTAGACGAAGTCGTAATACAGGATCTACTCCATCAAGCAATCCCTTTTTCATATAAATTTGATATAATCATCTCGTCCAACTTAAGGAAGCTTTTCATGGTACGATACCGTAGAGATTATTCACCCGGCGCCAGCTATTTTTTCACATTAACTTTATTAGACAGGCAATCTGACCATCTCACAAAGCATATTGACCATTTAGGTAATGCTTTTCGAACGGTCAGAGCAAAAGCTAACTTCATCACTCATGCTCTTGTTGTTTTGCCTGAGCATCTTCATTGTATATGGCAATTACCTTTCGATGGCTCTGAGTATTCAAAACGAATAAGATTGATTAAAACCTCTTTTACTCAAGCATTATTACAGTTAAATATTCATGCAACATAAAGAATCCTCGTGATTGATAAAATCAATCACGAGAAAGGAAGCCTATAATTTTCGTTGATATTAATTAACACCATTGAGACGAGACAATTGATTTACTTGGGTAGCATCAGCAGGTAGCTGGAGATTGTTAGGGTTAACCTCCCATGTAATACCTCCATCGATCGAAGTATAGCTTAATGGAACAATACCCATAGTGCCCGCTTTCTTGTAATATCCAACTGAATTACAAAGGTTTTTTGATGCATCACAAATAATACTAAACAGCCCGCTATTACTAAGAATACCGGTCGCAGCATCAGAAGGGAGAGGAAGCGGTGATGAACTGACAGTCCATAAGTAGCCACCATCAACGGAAGTATAGCTTAAAGGTGCAACGACACCATTTTTGTTTGTGTAATAACCCACCGCACTACAACTTGAATCAGTTTGACTGCAAGCGACACCATTAAGATACGTCTTTTGACGGTAGATTTGACTGATTACATCAGGGGGTAGCGGTAATGCCGGGCTCAGTTGCCATGTAGCGCCACTGTCACTTGAAACATAGCTTAATGGAGAAACCCCTGTTCTATTATTATAATAATACCCAACCGCAGTACAGAATCCCATGTCATTACAAAAAATAGCGCGTAGCTCACTCAACTGATTACTATTAGGAACATCTGCTGGCAGAGGAAGAGGAGTTTGACTGAGGGTCCATGAACGTCCTCGATTTGTTGATGTATAACTTAATGGGACAGTTGATTTGTTATTATTGGTGTAAGACCCTATTGCAGTACATGACTCACCGTTGGGATCACAGGAAATGCCATAGAGTATATTGTTCTGCTTGTTGGTTGGAATAATTACATCCGTTGGCAAAGGGAGTGTTTCACTAAGTTTCCATTTCTTACCTCCATTGCTTGATGTATAACTTAATGGCACAGTGGCACCAGTGTTGTTACTGTAATATCCAACAGTAGAACAATGCGATTGTCCTGATCCGGCACATGCAACCCCGAAAAGAGCGGTACGTATACTATTAGCTGGCGTACTTACATCTTTAGGCAAAGGGAGTGTGGCGCTTAAATTCCAATGAGCACCACTATCAGTCGAAAAATAGCTTAATGGTGCATAACCCGGTGCATCTGGGCCCTCAGCATTAGTAACATAAGCTCCTATCGCAGTACAAGAATGGCCCATTTTATAGCAGGCAACACCGTTGAGAAAACTATACTGCTTGCCAGAAAGCTGAAGGACGTCAGAAGGGAGTGGTAGAGAGGAACTTAGTTTCCACTCGATACCACCATCATAATAGGCTAAAGGAGCAGTGCCCCCATCACTATTTAAATATGACCCAATGGTTACGGTTTGTAATACTGGCTGGGATGGAGTAATAGTGAGACTTGCATCAGCAAAAGACTGATTCGCTGATAATAAAATAATAGCTTTACTAAAAAATACTACTGGAAGTTTGGTTTTTTTATACATTTTCTATCCATCCTTTTTTAATAAAAGATTCTTAATCACTAAGTGATAAGTTAATATGCCTATCACTGAGTTATGATCACTAGTATATTGGGGGGAAATGAGCAGAGGATTACCATACCATATAAATAAATGCATAGCTTATTTAAAATTGTAATACGGGTTTAAATGACAGATTTTTTTATTACTGTTTTAAACACTTAACAACATCAAGGAACGATCCCAGAGCGATCCGCTCTTAATGGCTCTCTAAAAAGAGAAGCAATCACTAAGCAAACTCAGATTTGCCTGAAAATTCTGATTTACGATGCGTTGGACGGGCTTTCACATGCCAGAGTGGCAGCATCATAAATAATGGAATCAAGCAGCAAATAAACAATGTGAGGAAGAAATTATCCCAGCCGTAATTTTTGATAATTGCACCCAAAGGAGCACCAGCCAGAACAGCACCTAAACAATAAGCAAAAAATCCGGCAAAGCCAGTTGCAGTCGCCGCTGCTTTTTTATGTGCTAACTCCGCACACGCCATACCAATCATCATTTGTGGTCCAAAGATAAAAAAGCCAAAGAAAAAAAGAAACAAAGAATCGATGAATGGTGTATATCCCCTAATCAACGTAAATAGCAACAAAGTGGCAAACACACCCGCAGTAAAAAGAACATTGATTGGATTACGTTTACCTTGAAATATTTTATCAGAAAGCCAGCCGGCAGCTAAACTTCCAAAAAAACCACCAACCTCAAACCATATGACACAACTACCTGCTGTGATTAAGGAATAATCCTTCACTTCCGTTAAGTACAGCATGCTCCAATCATTAATGGCTGTTCGGACAATGTAAATAAATAAATAAGAAATGGACAGCATCCAAATATATGGGTTGCTTAATACATAATTCCAAAGAATTTCTTTGACTGAGAATTCTGTTTTTTCTTGGTGATGATTTGACAAACCAGAAAAATCTCCCCTATATTGCTCTATCGCTGGTAAACCAAGCGACTGCGGAGTATCTCTTAAACGATTGATTAAAAAAATACCTCCTAAAATGCAGATGATCCCAGGCACAAACATGGCTGAACGCCAGCCAAAATACTGCGCGCACATGGCAACAATCAATGGAATTAATGCACCCCCAACGTTATGTGATGTATTCCAAATACTCCACCAACGACCACGTTCGGATTGAGAATACCAATGTGTTAATAATTTTGTACATCCTGGCCATCCCCATCCTTGAAACCAACCATTCAATCCCCAAAAAATAGCAAATAACCACCAGGTAGAAGACAATCCAAACAAAATATTAACAATACCTGTCAAAATTAGCCCAATCGCCATTAAATAACGAGGATTTGACTTATCGCCAAGAATTCCACTTAAAAATTTGCTGATACCATAACTTAAGCTCAAAATGCTAGCAATCATTCCCAGTTCAGTTTTGGTCATCCCCAAGGCGCTTTGTAATGCAGGCATCGCGAAGGTAAAACTTTTTCGCGTAAAATAAAACAACACATACCCTATATACATTGCATAAAAGGTGCGAATACGCCAATAACGATATTGTTGTTTAACAATGGTTTTATCCTGAATTTCATCAAGATAAGGAGCAGGTTTTAGAAAATTAAAAAATGCCATGATGATCCATATCATGATAAAAAAATACGATTAGAATGTAACTCTCAAAGTATGTCAAATCCTTTCTAATGAAAATGATAGCTCTCATACCCTATTGATAATTAATTTCTAAAAATTTAAATGGAATTTTTGTGAAATTATAAATAAGCTACACAGTTTGTATTAAAAAGGGATTTGTCGGAATGAAAGAAATAGTTAGTTTATTAGAACAAGATCAAATCGATTTTGCTATTCATAAACGTCCTGAAGTCATAATGGTTTTAAGAAGAAAATTTCGTACCCAAAAAGATTGGATTATTGCTTCTTTCAACCAATATCAATTTACTGAAGAAGAGTCGAAAAAAGTCCAACAAGCTATTCTAAATGGGGATCTTCGAATAACAGATATTCTAAAACGTCCGTTTTCCCACTATTTTTGGAGTTTCCTTACCTTTAAGTGGGGGGAAATACTTTCGGGTGGAAAAAGACTATCTAAGCAAGAGGTCTTACAAATCGCTACCTACTCTTGCAATGGCCAAGAATTTGCAAGAACCCCCATTCAAAATAGAAATAGGCTGATAAAAGGAGTGCCCTTAGTCACTGGCAAAGTCGTTACCTCCATGGCGCTTTGTATGGTATTTTGCCTTGGATTATTAAGTACTTTAGGAGTGCCCTTTGGCATAAGCCTCGGCTTAGCGATAGTACTTTCCTTATGTAACGGAATAGTTTGCTTATTAAGTCGTGGACAAGCCATGCTTGATAGTGCTGGCTTTCAACCTAAAAAACAAAAAACATTTACGACCCTCGAAGAAAATATAAAACAAAAAACAATATTCGATAGAGGTCAGAAATTAATTTTTGGTATCGTAACCTTGTTGGCATGTATTTCTGCGGGCATTTCTGGATATGCTGGTCTCGTAGGACTTCTCACTTTTTTGGGGGCAGGTCTGCTCGCTTCTAACCCTCTAGTTTTGGCAATTACGATTGGGTTATCTGTGATTGCAGCTATCTCTTTTTATTCGTTTCAAGCTGTAGGCATACGTGAAAATTATGCAAAATTTAAAAATCTTTTTATTGAAGATTATCAAAAACCCTATGGTCTTTTGCGATGTGTCTTATTAGGAATCGTAAGTACAGTCTTTTTAGCTGTTTATGCGACGCTCACTTGGTTTACTACGGCATCAGGGGTTAATAAGCTTTTTAATGCTTTAGGTGCTAATCCTGATACCTTTTTAGCACATACTCTTTCAATGGTATGCACTTCGACTACCATGATTGTTAATACTTTTTCACAAGTATATAAAGTCTTTAACCCGAAAACGTATGTCGATCTAAAAGAAAAATTTGAATCAATACATCAAGCACCAGAAGAATACCAAACAAGAGCACAAAAGATAAAGTATGGGGCTATCAACATGCTCAAATTATGTGCTTTGATAGGTGATTCTCTTGCTTATTCTGTTGCCGGTGGAATCCGAAGTGGAATTCATATTGGTGAAACACTGGGAGAAACAATAGGGGCAAAACTTGCATTAACCATTACCATGGCAATATTGTCTCCAGTCATTTTAGTATTCGTATCGATAGCATTTACTTGGCCTACCGTTTTTCATAGAAAAAAATCGACTCAATATCCTTCACCGATAGAGAGGCCACTGATAGAAAAAATGAGTCAAAGCCATACTCCAGAGACACTTCAAAATAATACTCTAACATCAGAAAAATCTCCCAAACCTAATCATTCTAAAATTAGGCAAGCTGGGCTAAAATTTTTTGATGCGAGGTTGAGTGAAGTGCCCAATGGTCCCCCTACTTTAGAGAGAAGAACAGTTTTGACATCTCTCTCGCCATAAATGATGAGGTTTTTGAATCAACGAGGCAAGTATCGATTTGATTTGAATCTCGAAATGAGTAAAATCAATCGATACTTATTAAAGAATCCTCTCTCCTTACAATTTCTTCAGCATCATTCACAAATGGTTTTTCATTTGCCCACAACATAAATTTATAATGAAGCTCTTGCTGAAATTGATAGATGACTTCAATAGCAGGATCTTGAGTTAAAAATACATCTCCTTTTTACTTGCTTCTCTTCGCTGAGGTTATCAGGCCGGTTCTCAATAGGATCAAGATAAGCTTATAAAAAGCCATAGTACGTTTTAGAGGGTCATCTGATTCCGATTACTATTAGACATAATGTAAACATTATTGCTCTCTTTTTCGCGCTTTTCTAGATAAGTTTGAATGGAAGGAGGTAAAGTAGAAAGTACATCGTTAAATTCTTTTTCAGAAATAGATTGTTTATTTTTATCAAAATCTTCCCCTGCAGGTCCCTTACTAAATTCTGGCTGGGGTGCAGATTGATTGGATTTGCCAAAAAACGATAAAATGAAATTTGCCATGCCGCCCGTAACAGTCTTTTCATAAACCGTCTCTTCTCGAGTTATTTGAACCAGTTTTGTTATCCCACTAACATAGCTGAATATTTTATCCCCATTTTCCAGCGCTATTCGACATTCATGATCACCATAGACTGAATTGCCACAACAAGTGTCAATGGATATTATTTCCCCTTTTTCTTGCAGGTCGTCCAACCCTTTATCTCCGCAATTTAACATTTTGTACCTCTTTTGTTGTTGGTTTTATAAAAAGTACGGAGTGTATCGTTTTTTTTGGTTAATTTGAATAAAAATTGTTTCTATACATTAGGTTATATATGTTGTTCATTAAAAAATGCAAATGTAACACTTTCTTTTGATTTGCGGGGAAATTAGCTTGAATACCTTTGTCGGAGGAAATCTCGCAAGAGTCATACATTCGATTGGCTAAACTTACTGATAGTTACTTAAATGGACGATTTTCAGAATTATATTGGCTTAGAATTCTAATTAAAACTAACAATGGATTATTAGGGATTTTCATTGAGCATTTTTGCAATCCATTTCTTTAATTTATTGAAATGATTCCCCTCCCAATAAATTTTTTTGCTCCTCATAAAAACGCAACCGTATTGTGATCATGCTATGCTTAAATGAGTTACTTTTCTTAATTTATGGCAAATTAAAACGAAAAAAACAGGAAAAATCACAAATATAAGGAGATTACTTTGAGTTTCTCACTAGAAAGCCCAGCATTTAAGCACAATGCTTTGATTCCTTTGGAATATGTACTTTCCCAAGCCTCAATAGCAGGTAAGGAGACTTTTTATGAATATCGATGCGCAACTCAAGCTCATTGATGTAATTAATGAAGCGGCAAACCCTCTAGAAAAACCAACTGATTATTCTTTAATGATGGAACAAATTGGTGATGCGCGTTTTGTTATGATAGGTGAGGCCTCACATGGAACCCATGAATTTTATCAGACTCGTATTGAAATAACACAACAACTTATTCAAAAAAAAGGGTTTATGGCTGTAGCTATAGAGGGAGATTGGCCTGATGCTCATCGTGTACATCGGTACATACAAGGTCGAAGTGAGATTGATAACAGCAAAAGCGCTTTGGATGATTTTAAAAGGTTTCCAACCTGGATGTGGCGCAATACAACCATGCCCCCTTTTCTCAAATGGTTACATGAATATAATAAATTGCCAACAACTTTAAATAAAGTTGGATTTTATGGGCTTGATTTATACAGTATTAATGCATCGATGCAAGCAGTTATTAGTTATTTAACAAAGGTTGATCCCAATGCTGCTGAACAGGCCAAAAAACGTTATGCTTGTTTTGACCATCTAAATGTTGATCCCCAAATGTATGGCTACCTAACCAATACCAGAGTAAAAAAATCATGTATTGTTGAAGTACTAGAAACGCTTTATGAGTTACAGCATAATGCCTTTAAATTCCTGCATGATAAAGATAAAAGTGCAGAAGATGATTATTTTTTCGCAGCACAAAATGCTCGCTTAGTAAAAAATGCAGAAGCCTATTATCGCTCCATGTTTGAAGGACATATCACCTCTTGGAATATTCGTGATAAACATATGGTTGAAACGCTTAATGTAATTACTGACCATTTAGAGCATCGTTTTAATAAGCCGGCTAAGGTTGTTATTTGGGCTCATAATTCACATTTAGGTGATGCGCGTGCTACTGAAATGGGTGAAAAAGGTGAAGTGAATATTGGGCAACTGGTACGGGAACAGCATACGGATACTTATTCGATTGGCTTTTCAACCTATGATGGTTTTGTTACTGCAGCTTCGGACTGGGATGAACCAGCCCAAAGCAAAAAAATTGTTCCCGGACTTTCTGGTAGCTATGAAGAGTTATTTCATTTTATTCGTTATAAAAATTTTATTTTAAATCTGAGAGGTAATGATGAATTGGAGCATTTTCTTAAAATTCCACGATTACAACGAGCAATAGGAGTGATTTATCGGCCAGAAACAGAACGCCTTAGTCATTATTTCTTTACACATTTACCCTACCAATTTGACAGCATGATTCATTTTGATAGAACTAGTGCACTACAATCTCTCTGAAATTAATACGAGCAAGGAGCCATTATAATGTATAAAAATATTATGCTAGCACTTGATGGGAGTAAGATATCTGACTCCTTAGTAGACGAAGTAATCAAACTAACTAAAGATCAGAGCGCTAATGTACGAATTATCCATGTTGTTGACGAAAGCTTTATTCGTTATGGTGGAGCCTCTTTTGACTATCTTTCAATTATTGCTGCTTGTAGGGAAGATGGAGAAAAGATATTAGATAATGCTGCAAAAAAAATAGCGAAGCTATCATCTCTCAAACCTGAGACATCCATTTTGGAATTAAAACCATTGCAGGGAAGAGTAGCCGAGGTAATTGTTGAAGCAGCAAAAGAATGGCCTGCTGATTTATTAATTATAGGCACGCACGGCCGACGTGGCTTTAGTCGTCTCTTTCTGGGTAGCGTGGCGGAGAATATTATTCGAATTGCCACAACACCAGTGCTTCTGGTGCGCAGTACTGATGCATAAAGCAAAAAGATAGAGTTTTTTATACTTTATACAAATTATTTGTTTAACAAACTACTAATTTGGCTGTAATAATTGTCTTGCTGGTGACTAATCTATCAAATGGCTTGTGTACACGCCCTAGATCAGGTCTTTACTTTTGCTTTTTCAGCCAAAAGTAAAGACCTGACCTAGGCGCGAGTACAACGATGATTATATAACCTAAAACATCCCATTATTATTTGCAGACTCATCAGGGATGGGTTGAATTACATCCCAATGTTCATAAATTTTATTGTCTTCCAGACGAAAAATATCAACGATTGCTCTTCCTTTAGTTCCAGGCTCGAGAACAGAATGGACATGTACAATGACATAATTTCCTTCAGCAAAAATTCGTTTTATTTCACTATGAGATTGTGGATAAGCAGTTTTCAGATAATTAATATAATTTTTTAATCCGATAACTCCATCTTGCGCCATTGGATTATGCTGAATGTACCAATCACCCAAATAAGGTTGTGCGCCATCAAAATCCTTTTCATTGAGGGCTTTTTGATAAAATTGGCTCACGATGTCTTTGTTGGTTTCCTGAATTGATTTTGCAAAGGTGGAAACGGAATTAATCAATAAACCACTGGCAACTAGTGATAAGAGTATTTTGTTCATTTATTTTCCTTGTTTGTTAAACAAAATTGATTATAAATGGCTTTAAAAATTAAAAAAGCGCATAATTTTGACCATATTCATCTAAAATTTAGATTAGTTAGGGATTTGGAAAACAATGACAAAAGTAACTCTTCAGCAATGGCGAGTATTGCAAACAGTAATTGATGAAGGAAGTTTTGCTAAAGCAGCAATTAAATTACATAAAAGCCAATCCAATATTAGTTATACAATTGCCAAACTTCAGGAAATGTTAGGGGTGCAGTTGCTCCAAATTGAAGGCCGGAAGGCGGTACTGACAGAGCAAGGTGCTGAAATCCTAAAACTATCGCGACAACTGCTCCGAAGTGCAAAAAATTTAGAGAATGCGGCACTCAATTTAAAATCAATCTATGAGAAGTCACTAAGAATTGCCATTGATGAGATTTTTCCCTCTACAATTTTACTGGCTGTATTACAACAGTTTAGTCAAGAAAATAAATATACTAAATTGATCATAAACCATGGACTTTTATCCGGTCCTAGTGATCAATTAATCAATGGGGAGGCTGAGTTGGCTATTATTTCAAAAATTCCAGAGGGATATACGGGTCATAAATTACTGGATATTGATTTCATTCCTTATGCACATAAAGACAGTCCCTTACATAAAACAACAGTAATTCTTGAGGATCTCTATGAAGAACGTTATATCATTGCTCAAGATTCTGGGCTGAAACAAAAACGAAATGAGGGTTGGTTAGGTTCGGAATTTCATTGGAAAGTGAGTACCTT
Source organism: Legionella santicrucis (assembly GCF_001468135.1). GTDB lineage: Bacteria > Pseudomonadota > Gammaproteobacteria > Legionellales > Legionellaceae > Legionella > Legionella santicrucis. The sequence continues at coordinate 30,336 of NZ_LNYU01000004.1, forward strand.
GGAAATGAAAATTCAATGTGTTGCCCATGGAATTGGTTTTGGCTGGTTGCCTCAGCAAATTGTTGAGGCACGTAACTTGCCCATACTTCCGCTAAACATGGCAGAGAATAATATTAGGACCTATCCAGTTTATCTAGTGCATCATCAACCGCACAAAATAGGTCCTTCAGCAAAGCGTTTAATTGACTTATTTAAAGAACATACTACTCCTGTTAGTATTGCACCAAGATAGACAACTTCATCATCCATAAACCGCCTATATCTTATGCAGTTAGGATAAAATCGTACCTCAAAATCACAACTTGATATGGCAAAACGCTTTGGGTTTGATAATAAAAAAATCTTGACCTTCCCATCTGGTCACTCACCGAAACCCTATGAATTGGTGCAGGTATTAAATCAAATTTAATACCTCATTTACATAGTGCGAAAATCAAATACAACAAAATGGATTAAATTTAATATTAGGCTAACTTGATTAAAATGCCTCCTTAATTGGGTAGACTCTGCCCAAATTTAAGTATCAATAAAACTGTCTATAATATAATCAATCATGGATGATAATGGACTAATTATAATGGCAATTCAACTTCTTACGCGCTCTGAAATTGCAATGTTTTAGGCATCTTATAAACAAATAAAGGATGGGTTAAAAATCGAATTTATTCAAAAAATAGTGACACTATCCAAGGAGAAAAATTTGCAGCATTAGTCTAAATTTTCATGATAATCACATAAGCATTCATGGCTGGAGTAAATAAAGGAGAACTGCATGCTACGTACCATTGTTGACGGCATTATACGTGGTGCATTTAATATTCCCATCTTCTCCTTTAGGAGAAGATCAGACAAAATATTCTATAGTTATGGAAAATCAAACCTTTGATCTACGCTCGCAAAAACTGTTCCTTTAGGTCCTGCGACTTCACCACCCCTTTCACCAAACATTGTGGAACTGACCACTCCTAAGAAAGATGGGAGGAACAATAGCACAGCAGAAATAAACACCAAAGCTATTGGTGTTCCAATCGGAATTTGGGTTGGATTATCTTTGTGCTGTTTAAATTTCAAAATAGCACTGATAGAGAAACCTAAACCAGCTATATACGAACCAGCAGTAATTAATTTAGCCAGCTGTTCAAATGAATTTGTAATTTGTGAGGCCATTTGACCTAGAGTCAAGATATTTTCTGCAGCTGCATTTTTACTAACACAAATTAATAAACCGAAACAAGCAATACTGCATAGCCGAAACCAATTATTTGGCTTCTCTAAAACTTTATTATTATTCACCTGTACTCTCCAATTTAAAATTAATTAAAATCATAATTTCTGTCACGGCTACCCGAGATATTTTAAGCGTTTTACAAATATCATCAATACTCATTCCATGATTTTTATGCCTGCACTTAGCAGTTAATATCTTAGGGTTATCAAAGGCAATTTTTTATTTCAATTAATTTATATTGTTTTTTAAAGTAATGCCCATTTTCCATTGCCTAATAAAAATTCCTCTATTTCATTTAAAAATCGCTTCTTTCATTTATGGCTTCAAGTAAAGACTTTTTATCGGCAACAACCAGTTTAAAAATTTATTGACTTGTTCAGGGTTCTGGTTTACAAAAAAATAGGTTATATTTTATTTGAATAAGGAAAGGAAATGCCTAATTCTAGTTTAGACCAACCATTGTCATCTCTCCCATCAGGTCCAATCAACCCTATTCCGGATCATCATTCGGGCAGCACTTTTAACTTTGATTATTTATTAAATAATGGGAAAATTTACCTACGAACACAAACGCCTGAAGATCCCAAAACTTTAGTTCGCGGCGATATCGTTTCGCTCAAGGACGATCCTGATGCTCTTGGATGGAAACTTTTTGATGGTATAGGGATACCTTATAATAAAAATATGGAGTCGCTTCTTGCTTCTGAGGAGCAAATTGTTGAGATTGGTGTTGCAAGCGATATCGTGGTGGCAGTTTCGAATTTAGATCGTGTTTATCTTTTCAAACCAACTGAAAACAATAGGCCTCTTCACTGGGAAAATATAGTAGGCGCTCCCGATTATATAAGTAGTGACAAACTTTTTCTTCCTCACACTCGGCGAGCTTGGGCTTTTAGTTGCAGTGTACGCACTAAACCTGAAATAAGAAGAACCGACTTTATCCACCCAAATGAAATCGTTTCCTTCTTCAGTGATGCTAACGGAGTCCATTTCGATTTTGGATTTACACCAACCCTGTACGTGCTCGATAAGGATGGACTAAAAATAGTCTATTGGGATACAGGTTTACCCGCCAGTTTTTCAAGAGGATTTCTTGTTCCTCAGGGTACTCAAGGTCAGTCTATCAGTGCAGCTGGCTCCACTGTTTTTCTTTCTGCCATAGACTCAGAAGGAAAACTGCATTTGTTTACCCGCATGATTGACTATGAAATCAATGGTGCTTGTCCAGGATTGAAAGTAAATTATACAGATACTCCTGTCGTTGAGCCCCCCGATGGTCATGAAGGAAGTTTTTTTCTTGGACATGGCGTTCGTAAATTGCCTTTGCAAGGATGGGTGGAACACCCAGTAGATGATATACTCCCTAATATTACCCATAAGGTGTGTATTCGTTTGACAGGACAGGGCGATGATGCACGCGAATTAAGAATTCAAGGGAAAGATCCAGAATTAGGATGGGGTTATTATTTTAAAAATATATCCGAAACGAGCTGGAGGTTTCATCCTGAACCAGCGGCTGAACCAGCTAACCTTGCAGAAAACACAATAATTCCTTTTAATCCGGCTTTTCTTAACACATCAAAGCTATCTTATACGGGCAAATTGTATTATAGAAAATTGCCACATCTTCTAAGGATAGAAGACACTTCAGACATTACAATAGAACTTAAAGATTTTCATCCTTTTCAAACAGATGCCGAACCGTTTTCTTTGGTTATTCATCACCCTAACGAACCTTCTCAACATTTGAAAATTCACGCCGTGGATGCCTGGGGTTTGCATTACCATCATTACCACGATGAAGAGTTAATCGGAACAGTAGATGGAGAGCCTAAAGCGCTTATAGGAACACTTGTTCTAACCCCTGAACAAATAGAACTTACTCGAGATAGCAACTCCCACATTGGAGCCTATTTGAAGAATCATTTTTTAGATTATCAAGGAAAAACCAAAGCGATACCTATTATCGCAGATAATGGTATGGCTATTTTAAAATTTGGTCCGGCTAAATGCTGCTTTAAACGTTCATTGTCCGAAGAGGAAATCGCTTGTTCTTTTTACATGAGAAAAGTGATGGATCCCGAACTGGCAATTACGTCTGGCAGTCTGCAAGAATATGCTCATCTTCTTGATAAAAATAAAGATTGCCTACACGAAATAAAATCAATTTTTTCAGGGCGCCGAAAAGAAGACCGTCACTATGCACTACTCAATATTAATATGAGTTTTATTCGCCCTCTTGCGGAAGGAGTGTTCAAAGCAATTATCAAACCAGAAGATCCCACCTATGAACAAGCGGTAGAGGATCTTGCATTACTCTTAAATGCGCATAGAAAGGCTACTGGCTATTCAGGACTAGGAAGAACGCATGCCATCGGTTATGAGCAAGCTGTAGCTATTTTAAACGACCGTATAAAACAACTACACGAAATAGTAAGCCATGCTGAACATAGACCAGCAAGAACTTTAGGCTAAGAAGTGTGTAATTTTCTTCCTGTCTCAGCGTATATAGCTGCTGGCAGGAATCTATTTTATCAATTTACGTTAATTTATCAATTCTGACTCTATGAATCATTAAAACACCAAATTGCTGCTATAGAAGTAATTTTTAAATTTTTTTAAGCAATTTAAATGCATGAACTTATAAATCATCATTATTTACCGTCATAGAAGTAAATTTATTGTATTTTTGTTATAACATCACTCTAGAAACCTTTTATTTCATCATTTTTACTGCTATAAAAGTAATAAACCTTTAATTTATAATGTAAATATGCTCCCTAATGAGATCGCAAAAATAGTCCATTATTACCGCAAACAAAGCGGATTATCACAACTAGAACTAGCCAGATTAGCAGGCGTAGGCAAAACCGTTATATTTGATATTGAAAAAGGTAAAGAAACAGTGCAGTTAAATACATTATTAAAAGTACTGGATGTTTTGAATATCCGAATGAAATTCGAAACACCTTTTTCACAAACAACGGATGATAATTCATGAGAAAAGCATGCGTATTGGTTAATGGGACCAAAGCTGGGATTCTAGAAGAATTAAAAGATGAAAAATATCAATTTACTTACTTTAATGATTATCACGGGGCACCAGTTTCTCTGACAATGCCATTAACAAACAAGGTGTACGACTTCGATATATTTCCTCCGTTCTTTGAGGGTTTATTACCAGAAGGTATTATGCTTGAAGCGCTATTACGAAAATATAAAATCGATAGGAATGATTACTTTGGTCAATTGATGACAGTTGGACATGACGTTGTGGGTGCAGTTACTATTGAGGAACTAGAATGAAATACTGCCCTATTACTTATGAAATCATAAGTGACCAAGAAAGCTATTCACAACGTGGGTTACGATTACTTTCACCTCAATTAAAAAAACTTAGTCCATTAGAATTAAGTGCTAATGAGCAAAGACAAGAAGCACTCGACCGTGTAGGAAAAATGTCGATTCAAGGTGTTCAAAAGAAATTAAGCGCACAATTAAAAGTTAAGGCAGGATGTTTTGAAATCGTTGATCAAAATGGTCATTATATTTTAAAACCACAAAGTGACAACTTCCCTGAATTGCCAGAAAATGAAGCCATTACTATGTCATTAGCAAAAACTATTGGCCTCGAAGTACCAGTTCATGGTTTAGTGTATTCTAAAGACAACAGTATGACGTATTTCATTAAACGATTTGATCGAATAGGGCATAATAAAAAATTAGCAGTAGAAGATTTTGCACAGCTATCAGGCGAAGATCGCTATACAAAATATCAGAGCTCCATGGAAAAAGTGCTGGCTATCATAGAAAAATTTTGTACATTCCCCAAAATTGAATTCGTTAAACTATTCAAGCTGACACTATTTAACTTCCTCGTCGGCAATGAAGACATGCATTTAAAAAATTTCTCCCTAATTACAAAAGATAAAAAAATTTCTCTATCCCCTGCATATGATTTACTTAACTCAACCATCGCTTTAAAAAATGCCAAAGAAGAAATGGCTCTACCTTTAAGGGGTAGAAAAAACAATTTAACTAAACGTGATTTTTTTAAATATTTTGCTGTTGAACAACTCACATTAAACCAGAAGGTCATTGCCGGAATTATGCAAGAATTCCAACAAGTAATACCCAGATGGCGCCAACTGATTGGTTTCAGCTATTTGTCTCAGCAAATGCAAAAAAAATATCTCCAATTGCTAGATGAACGATGTGAGCGATTAGATTTATTTAATTAAGTTATCAATAATTTCTAAATAAAAGCATAAAATTACTGCCATAGAAGTAATTTTTGAAATTTTCAAGCATTTTAGATGCATAATTTTAAAAAATTATCATTAATTACTGCTTTAACAGTAAAATTATTGCATTTCCGATATACTTGCAAGCTCTTGGTCTTTTGGGTGATGTGGGCTTTAGTTTTTCTAATCGGTTTAATAGGGATAAACGTGTGTATTTAATTAAAAGGAATAATAATGTTAATAGGAGCATTTACATTTTTGGCTATCGCTATTCTCATGGCGATTTACTTATATAAGGGAACTAATCCTACGCTGACCCTTATTGCAAAAATTTTTCTTCATCTTTTAGTAGCTGCTTTTTTAATCTTATTAATTGCACATTTTTTTAGTGCCGTACCACCTGTTCCTGATGAAAAGAAAAATCTTCCTATATAAATGAAATAGCAATGGTTTCTTTACAGTGTGTTGGCCAATTGTCAACAGCTCGTTATTTGCATTATTAATCTACTATTTCTCGTTGATTATAAAAATCTCTAAGACGAACAATAGCAGTGAATGTTACCAACAGTGTAAATAAAAAAGCGAGGAAAACAAAAGCATGAGGCCATACCATCATTGCAATAAAGAAAGAAAAAGCTTCAGCACGCTCCATAAGTCCAGGGCTATAATGGAAACTTTTTTGAGAGTGATTCTCTGAAAAAATACCAACTACCAGAAAGCTGGTGATACACAAAAGCATGCTACCCAGCATCAATAAACACCACAATCCTCTTTCTAGAGGTGCAACACACCACAAAGCCAAAACAACCACCAACTCCACTAAGCGATCAATCATAATATCTAAAACCGATCCCCAGTTTGATGTTTGCTGACTAAAACGTGCCACTGTTCCGTCTAAAGTGTCGCAATATCCAGATAAGAGCAGTAAGCAAATTGCCAAAAACTCCTGATGAAACAGCAACGCCGGAAAAATAAGAAGGCCTAATATACCTGATAACAAGGTAATTTGATTAGGAGTTATGAAATAAGGCAAATGATTTGCTATTGGATTCACAAATATTTGCTGATAATGTTCTCTTACATGTTGTTCAATCATATAATTTACCCCAATTTTTGCAACCATCGAACCAGTGTCCGTGTTTTATTAGAAAATAATTTAGGTGTATAAAATGCTCCAGCAACTCGTTTACTTACTTCACTTAATGTAGGATAAGGAATGATTACGTCTGTAAATGTACGTAATGTCTTTCGTTCCCGAATTGCCATAATCCAAGGTAAAATAAGCTCGCCAGCATGAGGACCAACAATAGTAACACCTAAAATTTTTGCCTTTTTATTTGTAATAATTTTAATTTTTCCCTGTGTGTTTTGTCCGGTTTGTGCACGGTCATTTTCAGCAAAAGACCATTCCGTAATTTTTAGGTGCGGTTGTTTTAATGCATCAGCTACAAGCATGCCAACATGCGCTAATTCTGGTTCAGTATAAGTAACCCAAGGCACAGCACGAGAATCAACCTTAGAAGGCATTTTAAACACCACATTACGCAGAACGACTCCTGCCTGGTATTCTGCCATATGAGTGAATTGATAGGTCCCTATCACATCACCAATAGCATAAATTTTCTTATTACTGGTTTGCAAACGATCATTAACCTCAATACCTTTAGATGTGTATTTAATTCCTGCTTTATCTAAATTAAGACCGTCAACATTTGCTTGACGTCCAGTAGCAATCAGTAAATGGGTACCAGTAATTGTTATATGATTGTTTTGGTAATTAAAAGATACAGTAATATGAGCATCCAAATGAGATTTTATTGCCAACTCCTTAATTTGTTCGTAAATAGCAATATTCATCATTTTTGATTGACTACGAACGACTTCAACACAATCCACATCATCTTTAGGAAGAATATTGAATAGCTCTAATAAAGTCACTTCCGAGCCTAACATGGCAAAAGCTTGAGCTAATTCACATCCAATTGGTCCTCCGCCAATTACAATTAAATGTTTTGGCTTTTCTTTTATAGAAAATACAGTTTCATTAGTAAAATAAGGCACCTCATCCAATCCTGGAATGGCTGGTATCAAAGGAGAGGAGCCTGTTGCGATGACAAAATACTTACTTTGAATCACCATATTCCCTACTTGCAACGCATTCGCGCTTAGAAACTTCCCTGTATTTTGGATTACCTTTACTCCTAAAGCCTCAAAACGCTGCACTGAGTCATGCTCAGCAATATTGGCAATGACTTGATGCACATGCTTCATTACCTGATGAAAATCGAGATTTAATTCCTTACAACAAATGCCAAAGAGCTCTGCTTGTTTTGTGAAATAAAAAGCCTTTGCAGCAGCCAATAACGACTTGGAGGGAACACAACCATAATTCAAACAATCCCCTCCCATTTTGCCCGCTTCGAGCAATACAACCTTTAAACCCAATTGAGCACAACCCGAGGCAAGACTCAAGCCGCCTGCTCCACCGCCAATAATCGCCAAATCATAGCTTATGATTTGGCGATTATCTGTTGTGCTTTTATTAGCGTTGCCTTGCCGTTTATGATGATTGCGAGTAAAAAATTTATAGATTGGATGTATTAAAGAAAGAGCAGCTAATGCCAATAAAGGCCCTAATATTTGCGGTTCAAAAATAATATGAAGATTAGGTGTTTGATTGGCTGCAAATAGATGGCTTAAACCATTACCAAGCATAACATAAACGATAGAGCCAGGTATGATGCCAATAAAAGTTGCCATTATAAATGTCTTAGCATTCACGTTCAAAAGTGCAGGTACAATATTAACAACCCAAAAAGGAAAAATAGGAATTAAACGTAAAGTAAGCAAATAAGAAAAAGCATTATGTTGAAACCCTTCACGCATTCGTCCTACCCAGCCCGATGCTCTTTGAGCCAACCAGTCCCCCAAAGAAGTGCGCACAGCAAAAAAAAGAAGTGTGGAGCCTATTGTGGCACTTAGAACGACAAAGACAGCCCCCCAGAATATACCAAAAAGGAAGCCGCCAACCAAAGTAAGATACACTGCTCCAGGAAAAGAAATGGCAACAGAAAATATATAACACGCCACAAAAAGAACAGATGCACTCAAATAATGAGATTTGGTCCAAGAAATGAGCAAAGTACGGTTTTCTTGTAACATCTCAAAATTAAAATATTTATTCAAACGGAAAGTAAAGAAAAGGACCAATAATCCAATTAACATGATTAAAGGTAACCAGCGACGAATAATTGTTGTATTCATAAATGCCTTCCTTAGCGCCAGTATTTTAAATGTCGCTTCCTCAAATTTTAATCTGAAATGCAGAAGCGAGTTACTCAATAAGTATACAAATCAATAATTCTAATCTAATCGTGCCTTTTAATTTAAAAAAATCAACCATCATAGCCTATAAAGGATTTCCTTGATTATAAATGACCATCAAACTAAGAAACTCCTTTATTATGCGAATATTTAATGTTTGTTAACCTATAAATAAAAGGAAAAATTATATGAAATTATCAAAAATTTTAAGGTTAGCCATAGTATATACTATTCCTATAAAACAAGTTCATTAGCGAATACTTTCCAGATAAGTCAGAAAAATGGTTATTGGAACAATGCGATTGCGACAAGTTTCTTCAACCCCTAAAACCAAATTGATTTATTCTCAACGAAATACAACAAAAGCATTAGTAAAACTAATTATTTTCCAGTACATATAAGTATATTACAATCGTGTATAAAGACACTTTTCAATTGATTGAATGTATTAGAATCGTTTGAAAATCAGGCGAAGAGTCCATATAGGAGTGTCTAATCGAGATTGGCTTACAAGCGGAAGATGTTCGCAAGAATACACATTCCAGGTACTCTCTTAGAAATTGGAGTTTTCGATGAAACAAAATGTCTCCCATCTACCAAGAGAGCTCAGTCATATGGTTGCTTGGTCCCTTACTCGTTTAGGGAAGGCCATTGCAGAGATCTATGGAAAAGAAACATATGAAATAATTGAGCAAATTCGACTATCTATGCAAGACACGATTGGGAGTAACGCATTTGAACTTAGAAATGCACTTCTTAGTCTTCAACTGGAGCTTGCTAAACTTGACAGAAATCAGCTTTATCAAATCGCTCATGGATTTTCTCTCATGATGGAACTCATTAATGCCTGTGAAAGTGCTTACCGTATTTTTCGTATCAATCAAAGAAAAGAAAAAATCTATTCTGACAAGCCTCAGGGCATTCATTATGTTTTAACAGCACATCCAACCGAAGCTCGCACCAATGAATTTTTAAAACTTTTCAAAGCAATTCGTGACTACCTTGTCGAAGTTCTTAAATCTCCCTATCTGACGAATGAATCTCGCCTGGATCAAATGCTTAAAATCTCACTTCAAATTAATATTTCCTTTCATGAAAAACCAAGCGTAGAAGACGAAGCTCGATACATCTATCAATACGCACTCAATCCACTCAATATCAAACTTTATCATTCCTTTTTCATCAAAGGCATTCCTATTCAATTACGTACCTGGGTAGGAGGGGATAAAGATGGACATTCCGGCGTTAATGACAAAATCATGATTAAAAGTCTCGAGCTTTCTCGATCTTTTTTTATTGCCTACATTCAGGAGTGCCTAAAAGAAGTACTGGAAATTGTCAAACTCTCAACCGCATTAAAGGCAAACAAAATTTTGGCAAATCAGCTCAATCAGCTTATTAGAAAAACGCACGATCTTAGGAAAATAAAACCTAGGGATCATGAAAAAGTCTCTGCGTTCAAAAAAGAATTAACTGCGATACAGAAGGACACACTAAAGTTTTTAAATTTTAAACTCGAACAATTCTCCATTATTTCTAGCATTTTTCAGCTTTATCCCGCTTTAGTCATCCCCATAGAACTCAGAGAAGATTCAGCCGTTGTAAAAGAGAGTTTAACAAGCATAAAAAAAACTACGATCACCAATATGCTTGAAAAAGTCTATTCTATAACCCATGGGACTGATCCCAAAGACTATATACGAGGCTTTATTCTTAGCATGGTTGAATCTGCTGAGGATATAAAAAATGGAATTAAGTTGGTGAAACAAGTTTTTAGAAGTTACGCCCTACCTGTTGTACCTTTATTTGAAAATCAACTTGCTCTTACTAATGCTGATACAATTTTAAATAATTCAATCACTGAAGATATTAGACAGAAGCATCTTAAACAATGGGATGGCAACTATGAAGTCATGCTGGGTTATTCCGACTCCTCTAAAGAAAATGGCGTACTGCCTTCCCGAGTGATGATTGCTAAAAGCTTAAAAAGTATTCAGTCTACACTGGAAAGTAAGGGCCTTAGGCCCATTTTTTTTCATGGTTCAGGTGGCAGTATTGAGCGAGGAGGAGGGGATATCAAAGAGCAAACCGCTTCCTGGTCCAAGGAAATGATGGCAAATTATAAAGCCACCATCCAAGGAGAAATGGTTGCACGGCTCTTTGGTTCGGGCTCTATACTCAAAAGTCAGATTGACAAATTCATTGATATTTATTCACAACAAGATCAAAACACGGATAATGGTTATCCAAAGGAACTGTTATTGTTTTCCACAAAAGTCAGTCAAAAATATAAAGCGTTGATAAAGAGCGAATGGTTTTGGTCGACGATTGAACAAGCATCACCCTATCATTTTTTGAAGGATCTCAAGATTGGTTCTCGTCCAACCAAACGAAAATCAGGACCGGATCAAAGAAAGCTTCGTGCCATCCCATGGATTCTATGTTGGACTCAAACAAGACTTCTTTTCCCAACTTGGTGGGGTATTGGTTCCACTTGGCTAGAACTAAATAACCTTGAAAAAAATAAGCTTAAGGTTCTTTACAAAGAAAATGCTCTTTTTGCTTCCTTTATCAAACAATTAGGGGTAACTCTTTCTAAAGTTTACCTCCCTATCTGGGAACAGTACTTGTATCAATTAACTGGTTCCAATGAATATCTCAAACCTTTTCAATCAGAGTTAGAAGCAGCCATCCTATTCTTCTATCAAATAACGGGTGAGAAGGATTTTTGTTTTCATCAACCCTGGCTTGGAGAAAGTATTCAATTAAGATCAACTATGGTTCATCCTTTGAATCTCATTCAGATTGAAGCCATAAAAAGAAAGGATTTACCTCTTTTAGGAAAAACAGTTACAGGCATTTCTTGCGGCATGTTAACAACAGGATAATAGCGATATTTTTAATAAGTTCATAAATATTCTATCTTTATCCTATTTATGAACTTTCCATTTCAATCCCTTAGAATAGTCAATGCTTGCTTTAGTTCCAGAGACTACTCATTCTTTCGCCGAGCAAAATAAGCTATAGCTAAAACAGCAATAATTAAAATAGGAATAATGAGAAGAAAGAGATGTGTTTCCATCCAAGCAATACTTATTGCGAATAGACCAAGTGCAATTCCAATCAAAAGAAAAGTAGGCTCAATATAAATACCTGCTAAAAAAATTGCTTGTGCAAGAAGTGCAAGTACCCCTAATGCTCCAATAAATGAACTTATAATTCCTATATCAACATAAATTGAAATGATATAAACAGAACCCATTAGTCCCAACCAATGCAAAATTTCATGCCAAATAAGGACTGCTGTTGGAATTTTCTTCACATGCCTATGATAAAAACTTAATCCTAAAGCAAGAAGAGCAATGATGACTGTAATTATTTGCCAAAATCGCCATGCACTTGCCGCTTTCATATTTGTCAGGATTAATCCGATAAAAGCGAGCAGAAGGATGATAATTCCGACAATAAAACGCGCGTTCCATGGATACCGTGAGCTATTATTTTCCATTAATAAATTCCTTTTTACCTTTACTTTTTAACAATATACCAAATCTTTTTTCAATTGCTACCTAGAAGCAAAATATAGTGGAAGCAGCAAAACAAACTAAGTATCCAATGAAAAAGCATCCTCTTTGATAATCCTCCTTTGATGCTCCTATCAAAATCTTAACATCGAAATTCATCTTTAAGAGAAAATAAATAATCTTGAATCGCTTCTGATGCAATTACATAAGAACGAATAGGAATATCCAGGGGCGTTTGTTGGATAACCTGCAAAAAAGCATATAAGGACATATCAATAACTCTACATTTGCCTTGTTGACGATGAATGATAAACTGCTCAATCGCTTGTAAATCATTAATGCCTTTTTGATAAATTTGCTGGCGATTGTGTCGAGCAATCCCTTGAAAACAGCCTTGTTTTCGTAGTTGTAATCGGATGAGAGATAATACTATTTTTCCTATCCCTCTGGGAAAAAAAGATTTAAACGCATTTTCAATCTGCATCTTATTTTCTGAGTCAATCCACCGCGAATATAATATGATAAAATAAAGGTGCTCTTCAATTAACCGCCTGATAGGTAAATCATCTATATGATCTTCAATATCTAATTTATATTTTTGCCTGCAATGTTCAATGATGAATTCTGAATCAGCCACCAATAAACCATTATCATCGATCACAGGAAATTTACCCTTAGGACCCTTACGCGGATTAGAAACCTGAATAACCTCAAAGGGTAAGTTTGCCCAAGTGAGGAAATAAAATACTTTGCTGCAAAACGGGGACAAGCTCGGCATACCCCAAATACCTGGATACTGATATAGTCTAATCATAATGATGTTTTCACATAAGTTTGGCCAAAAATTTAGGATTTAATAAATGCCATGGTCCTTTTTTTTGATGTAGCACCTGAATAAGGATTTTTCCCACGACAGGATCAATCGTTGCCTGTTTTAATAGTTTTTGCAAAAACCATTGGAAAGTAGTGTCCTTATCATTGTTCCTGTCCTGATGAGAAGACATTAGCCAAGGCAACCAATTACACCGATGAAGTTGTTTTTGACTTAACCAATTTATTTTATCAGACTGTCTTAATACCTGTACCTGATTCAGTATGACTGTTAAACCTTGCCCATACACTGGATTTTGGTAACAAATACTGTCCCCAATTGCAAATAAATTTTGGGGCCACTTTCTGCGCTCGATGATTAAACGCTTATTATTCAAATTAGCATAGGGCACCCATCCCTTAAGCTTACAATGAATAAAACCTAATTGGTATTTTTCGAATAAACTGTTTACTATTAATTGTCTTTGCACATCTGTTTTAATGGTTCCAGTGGTATCAATTAATGTCAAAATCATTTCCCGTCCTTCAATGGGAGACAATACCAAACCTATGGGTTGTTTTTTAGGACAAGCTTGAATATAAACTTGTTGCTCAACAAGTTTAGTTTGCCAAGCATCTTGAGGCAATCGCGTAGAAAAATAGCGATATTGATTTTTAACTTCTAAAGATTTAAGTCGCAATTGCCTTTGCAAGTCTGAAGCTCTACCCCGTGCATCAATAACATTCCCGGCAATTGATATATAATTACCATCTTTAAATTGCAATTGCTTTATTCTTCCATCAATCATTTGCCAATCATCTACAGTTGCAGTTAAGGTTTTTATATTTTTAAACTGCTGGCACTCAGACCATAAAATCTGATTGAACCATTGACGACTAAATAGGTATGTTTTTATATCACAATCATTTGGCATAAGCAGCCCTTGAGGAGTTTTCCACCAAGTTTCCTTACCCCAATCAACCAACGGCAGTAGATCAACAATTAACTTTCGCCACACTTTTGGTAATAAAGAAGCCAGTAGCCGTTGTCCTTCAGCTAATAATACATGCAAATGACTACTTTGGGGGGTTCCTTGACTCACGCCTTTTTGATCAGGCCAATATCGATCAATTAGTAAAATCTCTTCATTATGTTCCGCTAAAACCAATGCTGATAATAACCCGCTAGCGCCTGCTCCAATAATAGTAAATGATGATTTCATATTACGCCTTGCATATCATCATGCAAGCTCTGTAGCTGCTCAAGTCCTTTCACATAGTTCTCTATTGAGAATGTTTTTAACGATTTATCACGTATTTTTTGATACAGTTCCGCTCTTTCCTGCCTTAAAAATTCGATAATATCGTCTTCACTGCCATTATTTCCATGGAGTATTCTTAATAGAATTTCATTGCTGATACACTCTTCTTGTATTTCTCTGTCCACAGTGGTTAAGGTATTACAAATGTGTCCACAACGTTGAGCGCTATAAAATATTTCACGCATAGCTGCCATTTCTTGCCATTCGATGTAATCGCTGCACGCTAAATCCACCATTCCTGCAATAACAATACCCATGTTATGCGGCGCATGCCATAGATACTCTCGTTTACAAATCAATGAAGGCTCGCTATTAAGAAAGGTGCTGAAATGCATATTTAGGAAGTATTGTTGCATGTCAAATTCGATTAAAGGAATAAGCCTTGGTTGAAGTGTCATTTGAGCGATCGATTGTTGTATCCATTCATATAATTGACAAGACAATTTCAATGCCTGTTGCTGTTTAGAAGATAGAGGATACATCGAACGACCGTCTTGAATAGCTGCAATAAATCCTTTTACCCAAGACATGCTCCTAAATGCTGGATTATCAGTAAAATCATCAGTTAAAGTGATAAGTGCACCTACCATCCATTTGGTTAATTGACATCGTTCATAAAAAGAAGCATTGACACAAGATAAGGTCGTTTTAGTGTAGCCTACAGGTAAAAATTGAGTAAATAAACGCTCATCTCTACCCATATCTAGTTTTAAATAATCATGTAGCCACTGACTTAGCGAGGCTCGCAGTTCAACCATATTTGACTCCTTGGATGAAGTGTAATCTCTGTATTCATCATCGGTTTGATAATATTGGGAGTAGTTAATTGAAAACGTTGACATATTAAAGACAAAGTCAACATACTCTCAGTCATTGCCAAATGATGTCCAGTACAAATTCGTTTTCCCAACCCAAATGGCATAAATGCTTTATTAGCAAATGGAGAACTGTTTAAATGACGTCTCACATCAAATGATCTGGGCGCACGCCAGTAATGCTCATGCCTATGAATACCATAAATATTGAGGACTATTAAATCATTATTTTTAAAAATCAAGTTATCCTGATGAATATCTATTGTCGGCTGGCGAACCAACATATATGCAGGCGGGTGCATTCGAAGTGTCTCACAATAAAGCGCATGCGTCCAAGACCATTGCCTCATTAACTGTACTGATAATTTCCCAGTATGAGCCCCTTCTTCTCGTATCGCATTTTGCAACTCTGGGTCTTGAGCCAAATAATACAATGCAGTGATAATAGAACTTGATGTCGTTTCAAAACCAGCAAACAAAAAGGTACTTAAGTGATCGATGCATTCACTGCGAGACCAATGCTGTTGTAACTGATGTAATGGTGAGTTAGCGCGAACGTTTGATGTTTGTAGCAAACGATTTAATTTAATCCTCAACGCATAAGCTTTCTTGCTTATGGTGCGATGTGACTGTAAGGGCAAGAATAAAGGCCACCGAAATAGTTGCCGCATGCGGTTACCACAGAGTTTGTTTAATACCAACATATCGTTAATAATTGCTGCTACATCTGTCCTACCTTCAATACCCAACATTCCCAATATGTTGTTCATAGTCATTCTCATAATAAGAGGATAGATATTGACGAGTCCGTTATTTAATTGCTGCAAAACATTTTCTATATTATCGATGATCAATGGTAAAAAGTCGTTTAGTCCTTGAATAGAAAACTGTGCCTTAATCGGAGGAATCCTAAGTTGCCAGCTGCTATTATCCAGCTGAACTAATCCCTGCCGACCAGTAACAGGATACAGTTGTTTAAAAATAAGTGGAGATTTAACAAAATCGCTATTTTTAACTAAAGCAGCAGCTAACTCTGGCTGACGAATGATCCATAAACGTTGATTAAAAAATTTGAACCTTGCTATATCCCCATAACGATAAGCAACTTGATTCATGAAACGAATAGGTGTTTTGTGAAAATAAGAAATCGCTTTTAATGGTAACCATCTTGGTTTAAATGAATCCTCTCTTAACATACCTAAATCTCAATCCATTTTGGCTTGTCAGCATAACAGTAAATGATGAGTAATAAAACCTCTATTACTTTGTTGTGGGAAACTTGCGTATTTAAGCACGTTGAATATGATGGGTTCAGAACATATGAGTTTTAAAGCTTTGATTTCGGGAGATGGTCTTATGTAACGTTACGTTATAACCATAAAATATACATCGCATTTTGCAAAAAACATATGCTGCAAGTTATTGAAGCTCATGAGAATTGATTGCTCCATGTCAGAAGCTAATAGCCCATCCTGTGAAAAAGAATGGAGTAATGATTTGCAAACATTAAAAGATTTATTAAATTGTTGCCGTTTATCAACAATATCTTTTCTACTGCAAAGCGAGACATAATCCTCTTGAGCACTTTGCGGTGAATACATAGAAACAAGTTCTTTTAAATCATCCATATTTTTTTTGAATTGTATATAGTTCTCATGAGTAAGACTATTAATTTCATTATCTTTAATCTGTTTAAGAATTTCATCGATAAAATGTAATCCCCCAACTTCTGTAACGAGAAGTTGGCCACCGATTTTTAAATTAAAGCATTTTTTTATTAAGCTCTCTGTGTGCTCTATGTGAGCGTTAATGAGTTCAAGATGTTCATTAGGCGCGCCCTGTTTCATTTGTATTAGTTTTGTCTTTCTCTCTTTCAATTTAGTAGAAACAATTCGAATTATTGCATTATTGGCTTTTAAGACATCTTTTTTAAATATCTTTGTCTCGGGATGATTATTTTCATCAACAACAAAGAATTCTAAATCAATTTCATGAGGTCGAAGGGGTCCTTTCTCCGGAATTACATCATAGTAATTGATCCGGTGTTCCCTAGTTAACATCATTCGCCATTCTGATTCCACATCACCATTTTCTACTAAATAAGCAGCAATTGTATCGAGTGTTTCCAATATTAGCTTTCTTCGATCTCGCAAAATATTTTTATGCTCTTCTGAAAAAACAGTCAAATTTAATTTCATGATATAATACGACATTTAGATTTTAATTAATTATAGGTAATTTTTAGAGCAATTGCTCAGCATAATAAGGTTTTATTATTCGTTCCTTACGCCGAAAAAATTCGATGAAATAGAAAAATCTGGACATTTAATACAGCACTTTAAGTGCCGTAATAAATAATAAATACGTCGATCACAAAAATACATCACTTAATATAGACTGAGAAGGCACACCAGCAAGAAAAATCTGTCTCTTCAATTGATTGGTTGTTTCTTTAGGACCACACACATAAACACGTGTTGCTTTCGAGACGTTTAAATGAATCAAGGCTTGTTTTTCTATTGATGCTTCTGGATAACACCCATGACTTTGAAGCACGCAAGGAGCGTAAACAAAAGAGCTGAATACCGCTGATAACATTTCTAGCTCTTCTCGGTAGTATATATCCTCATCTACAAGACCACCATGAATTAATGTAATTAACCCCTGGTGGTTTTGACTTAGTGCACTTTTAATAATCGCTATAAGTGGCGCAAGTCCTGTACCTGTTCCTGCTAATAGGATATCAAAAACTAATTGATCTGGATTATAGTAAAAGCAACGACCAAAAGGACCTCTAAGTTTGACCTCCATATGTTTTGTCGCCTTATTCAGAAGCCATTGCCCCATACTGGCATTAGGATAAATTTTAACATGTAACTCAATAAATCCTTCTTGTATGGGTATATTGGCGATTGAATAGTTTCGCATAATGCCCTCGGGATTAATCAGACTAAGATATTGGCCAGGGATCCACTCCTCTAGATTATCTACGCCAAGCTTAACTTGCATTACATTATAGTTAAGTAGTTTAAGATCTATTATTTTTGCGTCTATTTCACACTCAGCACTTTCAGGCGCTACCACCTGAAGTGCTACTTCTGGTTTTGCCAGACATGCTAGAAAATAACCTTGCGATTTAAGTGTCTCTGGTAATCCCTCCTGCCAAGAGGGATGAACTACACCTTCCTTAGCTTTAATCAAACAAGATTGGCAAATACCAGCCTGACATGAGTTAGGATAATCCACACCATGGCGTAAAAGGCACTGTAACACATTTTCCTGAGGTGCTAAGCAATACGATTGATTATTAAAGTCGATAATACTCATGAGCGCCCCAATACTTCATCCCGAACGCTATTGGCAATTGCAGCCACTTGTTCGATATCTTCTGCTCTAGCCCCTAATTCCTTAAGAGTTGCACCTAAATGCTCGATAACGATATCTACATGTGTGTCATTTAATCCACGTTTGAGTAAATGAGCATGTCCTTCACGCATATTTTTTCCACTGTAGTGGTTGGGACCTCCAAATACCAAAGTCAAAAAACCTTTCTGTTTTAAGATTTGTTGCTCCATATCAATGTCATCAAAAAAATGACTCACTCGTTCATCTGTCAACATTTTGCGATAGAAAATGTCAACTGCACTATTAACTGCCTCTTGACCACCAAGGCGCTCAAATAAAGATTTATGCATGGCTCCCCCTTAAAGATGTATTTGCAATACATCTTATAAAAAGAAATAATCAGAGTCAACTAACTATTAGGAATTAATAATGCAACTCACACAATTTACTGATTACTCCTTGCGCGCTTTGATTTATATCACTCTGAGAAAAGAATCATGTACGATTAAAGATATTACGGATGCTTACACAATTTCGAATAATCATATGGTTAAAATCATTCATAACTTAGCCAAACTCGGGCTAATTAAAACCAGTCGTGGTAAGGGTGGCGGTCTCTTAATAGCAGTTCAACCCGAAACAATTAATTTGGGTCAACTTATTGCTCAACTAGAGCCCCATTTTGATTTAGTACCTTGTTTTAATAAAGAAAAAGCAAACTGCTGTATTGCTCCAGTGTGTCGATTAAAAGGTATTTTACACGAAGCTCAGGCTGCATTTATGAAAGTTTTAGAGCATTATACCCTAGCTGACGTTTTACATAATCCAAATGAACTGTCCGTATTATTGAATATGAAACCAATAAATCGACAATGAATGAATAGATTTAGTCAATAACAAAACACCTTTATAAGAGTATACTTCTCTCATCAGGAGAAGCCATCATTCCCTGTTTTATAGAGCAGATTACACCATTTTTTGCGCAAGTAAGATACCCAAAAACCCTAGGATCTGTCGGCCCAATTCGTCTTACTTATAATGCTGATGATCAATCTCCAAGAGGTTACGTCCCATATTTGCTAAGTACAGTAAATTTTTCTGTAACTAATTTCTGTGTATGTGTACTGGGTTTTCTGGAGAAAATAGCAAAAACAAACACTATCAAGCTGAAAAATAATAAATATACTAAATCCCAATACCTAGGTAGGATAAATTTGCCCCCATAATTACCAAGATAAGAGAAAATACTAAGCCCCAAAAGATACAATATAAACCATAGGCTATGTTTGCCATCGAGATTTTGATGCGTGTTTTTTATAAAACAATAAAAAAAAGAACCTGCTAACCCCAAAATAGTGATCACCAATAACTTTCGGACACTATGGAAGCCTGCCCAATAAACACCAACCGTACAAACATAAAATCCAATAAAAGCAATAACGCTACACCCTTGCAAACGAAAAGGTCTTTTATAATCAGGCAATTGTTTACGTAAACATACAATTCCTATAGGCCCTATGGAATAGCTAACCATTAATATTGACACAAGAAAAGCAGACATCTCTTGCCACCCATGCAACACAAATGACATTGAAGCAGCAAGTAAAAAATTCACTCCTAAACTAGCCCAGGGCACTTGATATTTATTACGTTTGGCAAGAATTCTCGGAGTGGGAACCACTGAGCCCATACTGCTTAACATATGTGCTGCTGTTGTTGAATACACCAAACCCGTTGAATAAGGAGATACAAAAGCATCGACATATAATAAAATACTCAACCAAACCATTCCTACTAATGCGGCCAATGCGGCGAACGGCCCTGCATCACCATTAAACGATAAATTCACCCAGCCCTTTTCAAGTGCTTGTTCGCTAACACTACCAATAAAGGACCATTGTAACCCTGTATAAAGTAAAGTGACGAATAATAATGAACCACCCAAAATCAGAGGGACAGATAGCCCTGGTTTTTCGAGTTCTCCCATCATAATAATCACTTGCCTAAATCCCAATAAGGAGAATAGTACGCCTCCACTCGACATAGCAGTCATTATGCCTTGCCAACCATAAGGCATGAAACCACCGTGTTGAAAAAAATTATCGGGGTGGTAGCTCATGGTGATTAAGCTTATGATGGTAAGCGCAGGAATGATTATCTTCCAAACAGTAAATGCTGCATTAATACGAGCAAAAAAGCCAATACCAAAATAATTGAAAAACACAAAGCTCATTAATACAACCAAGGACAACACATAACCTAAGGGAGTATTTTTATAGTAAATACCATTATGGGTTACTAAACCTGGAATGTAATTACTGGCATATTGAAGAACACCTTGAGTTTCAATGACAGGCAAAATGGCCAAAGAAAACCAGGCCATACTGCTCATAATGATCCCAGTTAAACGCCCATGAGTATATAAAGGCAAACAAGCCAGGCTATCGGATTGTGGAAACATTGTACCTAATTCAGCATAGGATAATGCTACAAATAGAAGTAAAAAACCTGCCAATGGCCAAGCTATAATAGCAGCAGGCCCAGCAAAATGTGCAGAATATAAAGCACCAAATAGCCAACCTGAACCTATCATGCTGGTAATTGAAATCCAAAGTAAACTCAAAGCACTTAAATTTTTATTCATCTATTTTAGCACGTCCTTATGATGTTGATACACAGCGAACAACTTCATCAATATCACTATTTTTTCATTTAATGCATTCCTAAAGATTTACCTTGTTGTTTCTCGCTCTTTCCTTTGGACTTTTCTAATTCTTTTAATACTTCCTCCACTGAAACAATGAAGTGATGGGCCATCATAGAACTCATATTTTCTTTAATAACTACTCGTAAAGCCTCAATCTCATCTGCCGCTTCTGGTAAAGTGTATGCGGGGACGATCCAACCATATTCTCGCAGTTTTTTAGAAATATCAAAAACCGAATAATTTATATTATCTTTGAGTGCAACGGTTACGACTGGAGCCATACGTCGATCGCCCAGTAAATCAAATTTGCCTGTAGCAGTTAATCCTTTAACTACTACGTCACTAACCGCTAACATATTGCCGATAATTTTTTTATATCCCCTTTTTCCAAGTCTTAGAAAATTATAATACTGGGCAATAACCATCGAACTGCTTCTTGAAAAATTAAGTGTATACGTTGGCATTTGACCACCCAAGTAATTTACTTCAAAAATCAAGTCCTTAGGTACAACTGCTTCATCTCTAAAAAGCAGCCAGCCTACACTTGGATAGACTAAGCCATATTTATGACCAGAAAGATTAATTGACTTAACTTGTTCAAGGCGAAAATCCCATTTAATGGCGTTATCATAAAACATAGAAATAAACCCACCACTTGCACCATCAACATGTAAAGGAATGTCCCAACCCTTTTCTTTTTTTACACGAATAAGCAAATCGTTGATTTCTTCGATTTCATCGTACTCGCCCGTAAAAGTGCTCCCTAACACAGCCGCGATACAAATAGTATTTTCATCAATAAGCGGCGCGACATCCTCGGCACTAATCGTAAATTTATTTTTTTTAAGAGGAATAATACGTGCTTCGACATCAAAATATCGAGCAAACTTATCCCAGCAAACTTGCACATTTGCTCCCATAACGATATTAGGTTTACTACTCTCAAGACCTTGCATTTTACACTTATTGCGCCAACTAAATTTATGGGCAAGACCTGCAAGCATGATTGCTTCAGAAGAACCTACTGTAGCAGTCCCAACATAGTCACATCCCTCAGGAATATTTAGTAAATCAGCAAGAATATGTACACAGCGTTGGTGAATTTCTTGCACTCGTGGATATTCTTCATAATTAATAAAATTTTTATTGATGCTTTGCTTAATTAATTCTTCAGCCTCAGGCTCCATCCAAGTGGTAACAAAACTTGCCAAATTTAAAATAGGTGTGGCCTCTAAAGATAACTCATCTTCAATAAGTTGCTTAGCCACAGCAGGTGACATACCATACTCATTACAGGTTGCTATTGAGAAATCATCTAAATCGTAACGGCTTGCATAGACAGAAGTTGAATGGGTACTTGCATTTGATTTTTTTTGGTCCTTTTTAACAATCATAATACCACTCCTTTATTTAGGTATTAACATTTCTATTCCGCGCCAGATAATTTGAAGTCCAATACAAATATTAAGGAAAGCGGCCAAACTCATCACTACATTTTTGCCTGCATCTTTTAATTTATCAAAAATATAATAGGAATAACGATAGCAAAAAAAGACACTAAGACCAATCAGCATAATACCAATGGAGTATCCCAACATGGCTAAGAATTTATTTTCCCAGACATTTTGAACGCCATGCGCTCCCAAAGCGATTGTAATTGCGATACAAGTAGGGCCTGCAGTTACAGGCAAAGTTAAAGGATAAAAAGCTCTAGGATCTTCGATGTCTTTTAATTGACTTATTTTTTTGTCCTGACTTGCAGATGAAGACAATCCCGTTGATTCATCATGCGGCGGTTTATGCAGCATCTGCCAACCTACTTGCGTGAGTAATAGCCCACCGCTGATTAGAACTATAGGTACGGTTATGCCAAATATAGATAATATTAACGATCCAACTACAAGAACAAGCAACAACATAACGACTGTATATATTGAAATTTTCATGGCCAGTGCATTAATTTGTTGTCTTGAGGCACCTTTTACTAAAGTAAGAAAAACAATAGAGGCGCCTACAGGATTTACAATAGGAAAAAGTGCGGCAAAAGAAAAGAAAATTGCCTGTATTAACACCATCATAAGCAATGACTCCTTGTCATGATTCTATCCATAATTAACAAGTCCCCTAAACAGTTCCTGCTCTTTTAAGTGACTTCTATATAAAGCTTTTTGTGCTCTTCGTTTATCGAATATTTAAGCTATATGATATTGTTTCTTCGGGTACAACTTCCAATACTTTTTTGAGTAGTGCAATTTTATCGTCACTAAGTCTCCGTCTCATTAAGTCATTTGAGAGCATTAAATCTGCCAACTCCAATTCTTGAATTGGTAATATCTGGCAAAGCTCCTGACATTTTTTATCGGATAAGTATTCCATTAGCGTTACTAATTCATTTAATGTTGGCTTCATATTGATTAAATTTTCTTTAACAGCATGATAGATAATTTTTCGGTGTTCATATATAGGAAGTGTTTTCATGAGCAAAAGTACATCAGCCATTGTTGTAATTTTGTTATTTATCTCAAGCACCTCTTTTAACTGCTTTGGTGTTAAAAATGAAGCAATATTTGCTAAATTAGTCGCCTTGGTTATAAATTCTCCTAGAGATTTTTTTTCTTGTTCAAATATCACCGTACGTTGTCTTACAGAACTATGAAATAATTTTTGTGATAGTTCTTCTGCATTCGTTACAGCACCATCGAGCGCGGGTTGATCGGCAGCAAGTAAATTTGCAGAAAAAGTTTCATTTTCATCGATAAATTTTATTAAGTGTGAATGCATTAAAGTATTTTCAATTAATAGAATTGAGGTTAATTCTTTTAATTTATCATACACCTTGCTAGGTAAATCACGTTTTGAAAGGCTGATATTTGATTGTATTGCTTGTGCAAGAACCTCCTTTTCTTTCAAACTTGGACTTTTTAAATTATAAAAGTCTGCAATTAGTTTATATATATTTTTTTCTAATGCAGCCATTGTTCGCTTATGATCAGCTTTTAAAGCACCTTGCTCTTTACTGTATTGAACAATACTATCAAACTCCACGATAAATTCGCGCAATCCTTTGCCTTTATCTGTATTTTTTAAAACAGCTTTCGACAAAGTCTCAAAAGTTGTCTCACTCATAGTTGCATTATGTAATGCTAAAAGAGCCTGACCCCATTTAAATTTGTTATCACCATCTATAGGACAAAAAATTTCTGGGTCATATTGTCTTTTCAAATTTCGAAGAACACTCATTTTATAGGAAGGTAAATATTCTGCCCTACCGACAACACCAAAATGAAATTTCTGTTGCTCTACTTTGGGAATTACATAGGCACGGTCATCCTCTTCTCTCCAAGCAAGACTAACAGTAGTTAAATTTCTATGGTATAAAAAGCTTGAATTATATGTTGTCGTCCTGCGATTAAATTCGACATGCATCTTTTTGGGAACCATAAAAATATGACTATCCGTGGTTGGATTAAACTTAGGTGCCATTTGTCTAAACCACTTATTTTCCCAACCTTGATTATGTTTCGAATAGGTTCCAAGCAGTATTTCTCCTCGAACAATATTTCTACAATGACTCAAATCGAAATTTTTGGCATATAAAGAATCTTGTTTATACGTGTTTTCACGAACATTACCAGGAACTGGATCTTCTGCTAAAAGTGACATGGGTGTATCTAAATCATCGAGTGCTCGAGCTGTTGCAAAAGTAGCAACAGCACCTCGACTGAAACCTTTCAAAGTAATATCATCTACTTCCTCTACATCTTCTAATCCTTCTTTGGGTTCAATAATGATTGAACTGCCAAATTTCCTTTTTAAATCAGCAAGACTCAATGTAACAGCATCATCTTTAGAAAAAGCGCGACGCACTTTATTTGCGACAACATCAAGATTTGGATCTAAATATCCCTTAAGTTTTGAATGGCCTCCAATATGCTTATCTTGGCAACCATTAAAATACACCCGAATCACATCGTCATTAAATGTTTCACCCGTATTCTCCGTTTTACCTTCGGTAAAATCACGGATCATTTGTGCATTAACTCCTGTTCCAGCAAAAACAAAAAGAACCTTTTTAACCATATGGTACCCTATGTATTCCCAATGAATACAAATTGATCTACAATGTCAATTATAGAACACAATTTGAGATGCTGAGATGCCTGGATCAAATACGTCAATTACAGTAGATAAAGATAGCGAATTTTTTATAACTATTGCAAAAGAAGGAATTCATAGTTTTATTATGTTAGGAGTCATGGTTGATAACAAACCTCAACTTTTAGCTAGGGTAGGTAAGGGAAATCTTATAGACCCAAGCTTTGGTACAAGTTGCGGTAAACAATTTACTATGTTTGGGAAAGCTGTAGGCACTCACACCGAGGCTTCATTAATGGATGAAGGAATCAGTGATGATGAAGATGCTACTTCAGACATTAGCTATCAATCATACTCAATTACCTATGAACAATATTTAGAATTTCTAGCGCTCACAAAAGAGATTCACCAGAATCAATTGAAACACTATGAAGAGAGAGAACTTCCTAATATTTCTTATAAAAATTTGACTTTTCCACAACGAGGCGTCCATAAACTAAGAAGTGGCATCGATTGTTATATCCCGACTCAAGAAGAATCAGGAAAAATTAAATTCGAATATAAATCAATTAATACTTTTGAACATCAATGTGTTAACGACAAGCAGCAAATGCGCGAAGAAATAATTAGCGGCTCCAAAGAAATTAAAGCGTCTAACACATGCCGTACGACTGCACGCGCCCTTCTTAATTATACGTTGCGCTACTCCCCAGATGTTCCTGCTTTGTTTGCTATTGGACTTGATTATAAAACAAAATTAGTCGCCGGAAAGCCAACCGCAAATACATTTTATGTTCTTCCACAACCCCCTAATTGTTTTAAAGCAAATCCAACTCAAATGAAAGTGCTGCAAGAACTCTATAAAAAACTTGAGAATTTGCCTAAAATGCACCCCGCATCTGACACTACAAGAAAGAAATTTGATGAATTAAAACATCTATATCAAGAAATAGCAGGAAAACCTCAATTACCGCTCACTGTTCTTTTAGACAAAATTACAGTACATCGCGTTGCACATAACAAATTGTTTGATGTGCGTAGAAGTCAAAGTCTTATTAGCAAATTTGCTGAAATGTTGGGAATCAAAACAGGAACACAACAAGCTTACGACCGAATGGAAAAAGCGGTAAAACAAGAAATCGAACGAGTGAATAAAGCGGGAATTAAAAAAGGTAAGGGAGCCGATAAAGATGGGTTTCAATCCGATGATCATCGGCCTCCTCACACAACAACAGTCTATCATAGAAATTGATAGGAGATGTTGGTAACAAATATAAAAAGCAATGTTTATGCTGACTTTTTTCTGATAGTGCGAACGGCTTTGAAAAGCGAACACACTATCAGTAATGCACCATCATTTTCCATAAAACTCAACTTACAGATTTGCCATTAAAGGTACAAAGTTAGGAAGATTTGGTGAGCCCACCCCACTTGCATCATTCCAAAATTGACTTTCTGGGGCAATGGTTAATGAAGAATCCCATCCCCAAATATCCACATCCCCTTGTTTATTCGGCAAAACAAAAGCTGTTGAGGGTACTTTTGGATAAGTCGCTGGATCAGGAGCAGTTGCCCCATCAATGACTTTAACCGGCGGAACAATGGGATTAAGTGCACGTTTGAACCGTAATATAGTATTCATTTGATATAAATAAGGTGCTGTATGACCAATACGAGGTTTATTTAATAATGCACGCGCTTGATTGACTAAAAGCATCGTTGCAGAAAATAAAGGACAGGCTAAACTAGTACCGCCATTTTGCAGATAAGCTCCATCCAATACCATATTTAGACCTGTGCTTGGATCACCTAACATTGATACATCAGGTACTGCACGGCACGGTTGATTACCTCCTGCCCCGCAAACAGCATTTACTGCATCATTTATATAACCATAACCACCTGCATAAAACGAACTGATCGAACTTTGCCAAGTTGGGGCTTGATAAAATTGGCTAATTCCTCCAGTAGTACCTGAGACAAATCCGTCCTTTTTAACATCATAAGTTCCCCAAACATTTTCAAAAGCATAATTGTAAAAGGTATCTACAAATACAGAAGTGGCACCTACAGCCGTAACGTAAGGGGAACTTGCTGGGTAATTCACTGCTTTTGCATCACCTTTATTTTGACATTTTATTTTCCCATCTGCACCTTTGCGAGGGCTTGTATACGTGTTATCGCCACAATCTCCGGATGAAAATTGCACACTGATTCCAAATGCAGCGGCAGTTTGTAACGATTGTTCCATTGATGTATTGGGATCAACGCTCGCTGACTCAGGGCTAGTCCAACTGTTAGAAATAACGTATGCATTAGAAAATCCAGCAATAGTGAAGTTATGAGAAATTAAATAACCAATCACATTTTGCAAAGCTACTGCTTGATTATTGTCATTCGTAACAATTAATACCGTATTATTTTCTGGGGCTAAGGTGTGAGAAGATTCAATATCCAAAGCAATTTCTCCAGTAAAACCATATTCTCCCGGACTGGTTGGTGTGCATAATGTAGTGTATGGTGTGAAATTTTGATTAAGCATTGCAAAATTTCGTGTTGGGCCAGAAGTAAAAAAAGGTTTTATCCCATTCGCACTAAAATATTGGTTGGCATCACTCAAAATTTGTTGGGGTTGACTTGCACCACATCCATCAACGATGATTAATGTTTGCCCTTTTCCATCCAGATGGGTTCCATTTACCGGTGGAATATTATTGATGTTATAAGTGTATTGTAATTGTTCACCAGAAAATCCATGTATCGAAGTTGTAGTTGGGATGGCGTTGGGAATTAATGAATCCCAAATAAATGTTTCATTAGAAGAAGTTGCACTCATCTGACTTGACACATTATTAGGATAGTAGAGTGGAATATTATTTAATCCGGTAATATCAACGATGTATTGAGCAATTTCAGATTGCAACGAAGGCTTACTTGTACTGGCATAAACTGTGTCATGATTATAGAGGTAATAGTTTAGGCTTGTGTGCAAAGTATTTTCAATTTGCTGTACAGAAGCAATTACTTGCACGCTATGGTTGACAATATCTGCTTGCATGCCTTGAGCGATGAAATATTCTTGTAAGGTATGCTCCACTTCTTTAGTCGGTGCATATTGTTCTTCAAAAACATCCTGAGTTAAATATTGCTGATAGTTAGGGCTATTGGGATCATAAATTTCTTCCACTAACTTATCTAACTGAGTTTTATTTCTCAGTTTTAACCACACAATAAATTTTAATTTTTTATGGGCTTCGACTGGTTTTATAAACGTTGCTTTTTCTACTAAAGCAGATCCTGGGCTAGGTACGCTTACAAGTATGTTGGACTTTCCTGCATAGGAATTAGTTACTATTAGACTCAATGATACTAAAGCCAACGAGAGTGATTTTAGCTTTAACATGAATTATCTCCCTATAAACTTAGTTTGCGCCTAGTAAAAAAACGCTATTAATCTTAGTGTCTGTTATAAATCCATATAAATCGCCGGTCATTAATGAATAAACGAAACCGTCTTGTGTACCTGCTAACATTGTAGTGCCATCAGGGCTCACAAAGAAGCTGTAAACTGCCTGATCCATAAAAGAACTCCAAGGACCGCTAGTGGTTAAATCATAGGTATAAACGTATTCACGTGGCCCTCTCCCATCGCTATCGGGCGGTATTTGAATTGGTGCAGTATTGGCATAGAGTAATGTATTAACCACAAAAATATCACGTATGGCCTCAACATCCGCGGGGCCAGGAATTTTTGTCCAGCTGCCGCCATTGACAGGTGAATAATAAACATGCCCCTCATTACTGTCTGTACTACCTATATAAATTGTATTATTTGTGACATAGATACCATTAACTGCGGTTACTGCGTTTGGTAAAGAGCGATTTGTCCACGATTTTCTATCGTCTGTAGAATAGAATAAATTGCCATTCTTTGTCCCTGCATAAATAGTTGTTTGAGTATTTTCAGCAGTAACAAAAACACTTAATACTTCAGAATCATCTGGAGACTGGCCTTGATCCCAATTCCCACTGCCATTGCTATAACGATAAACATGATGATCTGCACTGCCTGCATAGATATCTGTACTGGTGGCATAAATACTGTTAACCGCGTGCCCAGGTGCCGGAATAGTTCCAGCCCAGGTAAGGCCATTATCACTGGAAGAATATACCTGCCCATTCTCTGCGCCGCCAAATATAGTCGCTGTCTGATTAAATGTAACTTCAACGGTATGATTCACAGTAATGCTGTTTAAACTAAAATTTAAACCGCCCCATTGAGCTGGGTTACCATCCACATACCATTGATAAACTTGATAGCCATTATTAGGGGTCGCCTGAAAAAGCAAGCTACTGTTGGCAACGACAGTTTGCGGTTTATCCGGTGAAATGGCCCCATTTGTTCCTGCACTTGGAGTAATTACAAAACGTGCATTGCGCACTGTAATATCTAAAGGATTCCTCGGTTGATAGCATTGCAAGGGACTACCATGTTCACACACAGCGGGACCACCTTTAATATTACCAACGAGTTGACTGCCATCCACAAACAAGGTGAGCGTACAATATTGTTGATAAGCCAACGTAAAGGGATTAGTACAGTTTCCTGGGGTAGTCATTTGAGTAATTCCAGGTATGGAATTCATAATTAAAGTTTTTGTTTTTCTTGATTGATTTGTTACTGTATATTGCACATAAGCGTACCCAGACTGGGTCAAAGATACATTAGGGGGAAAAGCAGGATTAGGTGTGAATGTCCACATTGGAGTTCCCGCTTGAGAAATACTACTCATAAAAAAAACTGCTGCACAAAGAAAGAAGCGCAGGATTATGCCTCGCCATTTAGTTTGCATTATCAAGTCCTTTTGTTAATCATTGTTAATTGTGGAAGCTTAATACTATTCCTGAGAGATTTTATTGTTCGTTCTTTCGGCTGCTATTTTGAAAAAGCAGGTTAACTTTGGCAAGTATACAGAGATATAATCTCAGCAACAAGAAGTGATGAAAATAAGAAGTATCTTCACCACAGTATGAAAAAAATGGTTATGTATCAAAATTGTTGATGTCTTATTACGCTAGAGTTTCGTCATCCTTCGGCTTAACCGAAAGATCCATCGATGAGCAAAGAACTTGGATCTTCCGGTCAAACCGGAAGAGGACGTAATAAATGTAAATCAACAAATTTGTTACACCTCCAAAAAAATTAAAACAAAAATAGTACACAGTAATAACGAAATGGAAATTCGAACTGATTTTGAGTTAAATCATGTTAACTACATAGATAAGGATTTCAAAAACAAAGGAATTGAATAATTATTCAATATAATCTGAGTTTTAGAGGAGTTAGATCTATCGTGAATCAATATCGTATTTTAATCCAGGCTCCAGATCGAGCAGGTCTTGTGTATCAAGCTGCTAAGATATTTTATGAGCATGGACTAAATATCATCTCCAATAATGAATTTGTAGATAATACGAATCATCAATTTTTTATGCGTACTGTGGTGGCAGGTGAAATTGATGCATCATTTTTATATGCACAATTAATCGATGAAATGCCGCAAGGTACTACAGTAACCATTAAGCCACCCCATAAAAAAAATATTGTACTTATGGCTACCAAAGAAGCCCATGTTTTAGGTGATATCTTAATTCGTTATCAAGAAGGACTTCTAGATGCCAATATTCTTGGTATTTTATCTAATCATAATGTTTTATTTCCATTATGCAGTCATTTTAATATTCCTTATTATCATATAAGTGCTGACAATATCTCGCGGGAAGAACATGAAGCTCAAATAATCAGTATACTGGAGCAATTTGATTCCATTGATTATATTGTATTAGCTAAATACATGCGTATTTTAACACCCAATTTTACGCAGCAATATCAAGGAAAAATAATCAATATTCATCATTCATTCTTACCTGCTTTTATTGGAGCCAATCCTTACAAACAGGCTTATGATCGCGGTGTGAAAATTATTGGAGCCACCGCCCATTTCGTCAATGAAAATCTGGATGAAGGCCCCATCATTGAGCAAGATGTCATTCATATTGATCACGCTTACGATTGGCAAAGCATGCAACAATACGGCAGAGATGTTGAAAAAGTAGTTTTAGCTCGAGCGTTAAAGCTTGCTTTAGAAGATCGAATATTTGTGTATGGTAATAAAACCGTTATCTTTTAAATATCATTGAGAAACCTCTATTGTCGCGACCTAAGAGCCCCAAATTTTTTTAATTACTCGAATAGGCCAATTGATAAAACGATTATTTGTTTGAAGGCATTTGGCGGTCCGGTGATGTTGGCTGATACCAACATCATCAATCACATCCATGATGATATGAATACGATCCTCATTGCCATGGTTGTATGCTCTATGTAAGCAATTAACCGCGACAAGATAACAAAAACCGTCTGCTGGCATGTGAAATGCACCTTCTTCAGTTTCGAATTTACACGCAGGATTGGTAATCACAGGAA
Source organism: Legionella santicrucis (assembly GCF_001468135.1). Classification (GTDB taxonomy): domain Bacteria; phylum Pseudomonadota; class Gammaproteobacteria; order Legionellales; family Legionellaceae; genus Legionella; species Legionella santicrucis. The sequence goes on from NZ_LNYU01000004.1 coordinate 62,237, forward strand.
TATGCAATCGAACTTTATAGGAATTTTCCCATGTATCTCGATGCCAAATAGTGGTTCCGTGGGGCGAAATCCGTGTCCATCGAGCATGATGAGGTTGTAGTCCTAATTTGTAAATAGTATCGATAATCTCAGCAATATATTCAGTACCTACTTGAGTGGGATTAACATGCATCTTCGGCCACGTATAACCAATTTCACGATTGGCTCTTTCGTAGTCAAACTTATATTCACCACTAACCTGATCAACAATGTAGAAACGCTCTTCTGTTTGTTGAAAACCATCCCGATAATCACCACTTGTACTCAATATACTCCAACCGCCGAACATCTCATTTTGTTTGACAGGATCCAGATGTTTGACGTATTTATTAAAATAATTTTGAATGCGCTCAATATCAAACTTGATGTTTAATTTTTCTGCGATCATTAGACTAATTCCTCTCATTAAATACTGCCAAGATATATTGAATGCTAGGGGGGCTGTTGACAATTCGTTCTTCAAGACCAACGTCTCACTGTCTGTCCGCAAGATGTCGAACTGAATTTGTCAATAGACCCTAATACCCATTGATATCTTTTTTTGATGTTTTAACTTAATCAAGTTGATATTTTATTATTATCCTCTAAAAACAGAATACTATTATTAATTATCCTACTAGATGTTTTAATATAGTTCTATTTATCCAATAAAAAATCAATATCGCCTAAAAAATGAACCGATTTTAATATTTTGTTAAGTTAATTAAATTACAATTTTTCAGAGTGAACTTTAATTAATCTATTTGCCTTGTGATTAGATTAATAATTTCATGAATCATTTTATAGCAAACCTCAGAGACAAATTTTATGAATGATAAAGGTATTAACGACAAATTAAAAAGCATTGTGGAAGGAAGTCAAAAACAAAATAAAGCGGTATCCATATATAAATCTGCAAGTTCTATAGAAGGTACATTAGCAGAAAAATATCTTGTGGAACATCGCCATATTCCAAAAGAAGTTTTGCAACACACCACCTTCAAATATGATGAAAAATCTAAAAGTCTTGTTACTCCTATTTATGATTCAAGAAATATTTTGACTGGAGTACAACTAGTTCAATTAAATGAAGAAGGTCAAAAAGCCTTACCTGGAAACGATGCTAAAAAAGTCATTGAAAATAGGCACACTATGGATAGATTTGGAAGAGTTGCCATGATTCGCCAAGGTACCGATTTGACTCGCATTTATATTGCCGAAGGAGTGGAAACCGCTACCTCATTATTATCTGTCATTCCAGAGGAGTTTACTGTTGTAGCATCACTTGGGATAAAAGAAATTGCTGATTCTATTCCTTATATTCGCACCTCACTTATCCCTGGGGCTCAGGTAGTGTGGCTTGCTGACAACGATAAAGGGAATAAAAATGCCGAACAGCAACTTTTAGAATCAAAAGAGCATTTTATTAAAGCAGGTTTTAAAATCGGCCAAGATTTGTTTATTGTCGCCCCAATTCAAGAAGGATCGGATTGGAATGATGTGTTGTGTGATAGGTCAACGAGCCTTAAAGATTCTTTTGAACTGTCGCAACGCACTTTGGAGACAGAATATAATCATATGGATACAGAATATATTATCGAAGAACCATTAGCACTACTCGACCCAGCTTCTTATGAAGATGCTGAAGAAAAAGAAACCATTGAGAAAAGTTTTTCCGATACAAAACCCATTCGTCAGCACATTATGAAAATGGAAGAACAATTATGTCAAATTGAAGACTATAAATCTTTAGTCAAGATCCTAGAGAAACTTAATGTTGCTCTGGAAAAATTAAAAACGCAAAAAATTGAAAAGACTCATTCTTTATCGCTAGCAGAAAAAGATTTAAAAAAAATAAATCAGATGCTTAATGATATTCAAAAAATTATATCCATGAATCCTGAAAAAAGCCCGCATGCTGAGCCAGAAAATTATAAGAAAAAATTAGAGGCAAAAATCAGCGAAAAAGAGTTTGAAGGCCAATTATGCGAACGAGCAATCGAAGAAATTTTAACTCTAGAGGGCACTAATATTGCGCCTTTACTTTCACAGGAATCTGCTTTTTCTCAATATTTTGCTAAGTTTGATAAAGAGCAAAACAAAAACTGTCTCGAAGGAAAACTGCAACCTTATGAGATAAAAGCACTTGTTTTAGAAGTTCATAAAAAAAATAAAGAACGATTAAGCAAAGAAATTGCCGCGATTAAAAGCGATCAACTACAAGATAATAGCGAATTATTTATTAAAAATGTTGAAAATTCGTCTAAAATTTTGCACAAAACGAAAAGTAAAATAGCTGAACTTCAAAAAAGATTAGAACAACAAAATGAAAAGCTTTCCAATAAGTTAGAAGAACTTTATCTCACTTCTCTTGACTCCAAAAACGACTTCTTTTGCAATATGACATTACAGTGGTGGTATAACAATTTATCTGCACTTAAGTTTTCAAAGCCTATTACTTATACTCTAGAACCATTTGGGCATTCAGTTGAATTAGCTCATGTTGAATACTTAGAAGGTGAGGAGCCAGCAATTGAGGAAACTATAGAACAACTTGCAGATGATATTTTGCAAAGAAGTGGAATTGCGAAGCAATTAAAGCAACAAGAAAAAACTTCTGAGCAAGATGCATCTTTATATGAACGCTCAGTCAAAGATTATGCCTATAAATTGGCTATAAATATGCATCGTTCGTTCAGTGTTCGAATTCCTCTTGTAGATTCAAAGCAAGAACAGGAATTTGATGGCATTGCGAAACGTCGTTTTACAAAGAAAAATCCATCAGAGGGTGATGCACAAACCACCGAAGAATATGTCATTCTTGAACGCAAAACAAATACCGGGACTCGACAAGGAGTAATGCAAACCGCGTTTACTCAAGATAAAATTAATTCGAAGATGACCTTCTTTAAGAGAGGAACTGAATATGAGAAATTTACTCATACTATAAAAAGTCGTCCCATATTCACTGCTCAAGATATTGTATTATGCAACAAAGAAAAACCTAGCGAACTTAAATTATCTGCATGCGATTGGTATAACTTAAGTCCAGGTTCAGATGTCATTGAACGTATGGACAAGGCAGCTAAAGAAATTTTAGCGGATGCCTTAAATACACGAAACATTGAGTTTGTATTTAATCACCCTGGACATAATGTAGGTCAAGCAACAGAGAAAAATTATTTTAATTCCAACTTCATTCAAAGAGCGATGCTTCGTGTTTCTGAGCATAACGCCGGAGAAGAAGATGAGATTTTAAAACGTTTACAAACTTTTTATCGAGGCTGGATGGAGAAATACTCGCCTACTTCTCAAACCGCATTAGTTTCTGATGAAGGGACAACAAAAAATTCCACGCGTGAACGAACCACTGATCGAAATTATTGTGAGTTTTTTACGCGTAATTTGACTAAAAATCCAGCTAAAGATTCGACAGAACCAAAGCTTAATAATTTGCATGGAGCATAATTACTTGGCCTGTAGACAGTTGGCATTATCCTACTCTTAACTCTTCTACAGAAAGCCTTGTAGAAGAGTAAGTTACAGAAAGGTAGACTCATAGTGGAGCCTACCTAATGCATTTTATTCCTATGAAGGAAGCTTCATAGGAACAATCGCAAAATTACTGGATTGTGAACTGCTTACAATATTAAAATCCCCACCTATGTAGACTGTACTATCACTTAATGCAACTGCATAACCAATACCGGGTGAAAGAAGATTAGCAGTCCATGAAGTAGCACTGCCCGTGCTATTCGTGGCAGCATTTAACGCAGCAATACCGGAACGATCTTGTCCACCAATATTTGAAAAACCTCCTGCCACATAAAGCGTAGTACCACTTAATCCCAGCGCATATACAGCCTCATCGGCATTAGGAGCCCAACTATCAAAAGCAGTACCATTACTCGTACTTACTGCAGCAATATAAGCGCGCGTTTTTCCACCAATACTACTGAATTCCCCACCAACATACATCGTAGCGCCATTCAATAAAAGCGTATATACAAGATTATTCGCATTTGGGTTCCAAGAACTAAGCGCACCAGTATTAATATCCGCTGATCCAACAAATTTTGCTGAGCTGCTACCAGTAGGAAAATAATATCCTCCAAAGTAAACCTTATCATTACTCAAAACAATAGTATAAATTTGTGCAGCAGCAAGATTTACATTCCAGTTTTGTTGGGCACCACCATTCCCTCCTATATCAAGTGCTGCAATACCATTACGTGCTGTATTATTCAGTGTAATTTTGGTGAAAAATCCTCCTATATAAACGGCATTGGTACCTACCACAACTGTATTTACTGAGCCATCAGGATTGGGGTGCCAGAAAGGATCCGCCACTGCATCACTTGTACTTACACGGGTAACATAATAAATAACGAGTTGATTAGGAGCAGTACCAACAACATTGAACTCACCTCCTAAATATACTTGATCCCCGCTTAAGAAAAGGGTTTTTACTGTGCCATTAAGATTTGGATTCCATGAGGTCACCTCACCTGTATCTGCACTAATAGCAGCCGCGCGATTTCGTGTTACTGCAGCAAGGCTACTAAATTTACCACCTAAATAAACCCTGTTGCCATTCATTGCCAAAGCTTCCACACTTTGATCCGCACTCAGCTTCCAAGTGTTAGCTGTTCCCGTGCTGATATCAAGCGCCGCAATATGGTTGCGACTTTCTCCGCCTATAGAAGTGAAGTCTCCCCCTGCATAAATCATATTATCGCCTAATAAGAGACTCTTGACTGACTCATCCGCATTTGGATTCCATGAAGTGGCCAATCCACTTTTAATATCAATGGCTGCAATATGGTTACGGTTTTGTCCACCTATAGAGGTAAACTCTCCGCCGGCGTAAATCATATTATCGCCAAATATTAAGCTTTTAACCGCTTTATTCGCATTCGGATTCCATGAAGTAACCAACCCACTATTGGGATCAATTTCTGCTAGATAATTACGAGTTTGTTCACCAATAACTGTAAAGTCTCCACCGACATAAATCCCATGATCATTTAATAAAAGACTAGTTATTTTTTTGTCCGCATTAGGACTCCATGAACCTACTTTACCTGTATCCACATTTACAGCAGCGATATTTTTTCTAGATTGTCCATTAATACTGGTAAATTCTCCACCCAGATATACACTGCCCTCGCTCACTGCAAGCGCATAAACAGTTCCATCAACATTAGGGCCCCATGAAGTAGACTGGCCAGTATACGCATCTAACGCGGCAATATGAAAACGTTCTTGTCCATTAATGCTTGTAAAACCTCCACCAGCATAGAGTGTATTATTACTGAGCTTAAGAACATGTACAACTCCATTTACATTCGGATCCCAACTTAAATCCAAGCTACCATCCTCAAGTATATGGGCAAGATTATTACGTTCGACTCCTCCTACCAGGCTAAAATTACCGCCAATATACCACCCACCAAAGCCATCCGATACCACGGAAAACACCGGTCCATTGACAGGGGGATAAACTGTTTCAAATAACTGATTGTTGATGTCTATAGGAACACCAAAACCTGTATTAGGCCCAACTCGAGTAAAGTCACCGCCTATATAGATAATATTGTTCACTTTATCCAACACTGTTGCATAAACAATATCATTAGCTACATACGGAACAGCCACAGTCAGAGTTGCATTAATCGTATTGGTATTTGCCCCAGCAATCGTAATAGTTGTTGCTGAATGCACTTGCGCATTTGAAGTAAATTGCAAATAACAACTATTATTGGGGGCAAGAGAAACACAGTTACTGGCATTTTGAGTCACATCAGCCGCTAAATCAGGAGGTAATGTTGCCTGAACATCTGTAGCAGTTAATGATCCATTATTTGTTACCGTCAAATAACCTGTTGTATTGGGGGTCAATAATAACGGAGATCCTTTAACTGAAATCGTAGTACTTTGAAAAGGAGTCACTGCATTTGAATTATTCGATGCAGGGCCTGTTCCCGCCGCATTAGTAGCAGTAACCGTAAAAATATAGGTTGTTCCATTAGTTAATCCATTAACCGTACAAGAAGTTGTTCCAGTGGTCGTGCAATGCAAATTACCCGGTGAGGAAGTTACCGTATATCCCGTAATAGCTGAGCCTCCATCACTAGCCGGTGCTGTCCAACTTACAAGTGCAGAAGCATCTCCTGCAGTGGCAGTCGCATTAGTGGGTGCTCCAGGAACTGTAATAGGAGTCACTGAATTTGAAGGACTCGATGCAGGACCTGTTCCCACCGCATTGGTCGCAGTAACGGTAAAGGTATAGGCTGTTCCATTGGTCAGATCCTCAACAGTACAAGAGGTTGCTCCTAAAGTACTGCATTGCAAATTACCCGGTGTAGAAGTCACCGTATATCCTATAATGTCTGAACCTCCATCATCAGTAGGTATCGTCCAACTAACTTCAGCAGATGCATTTCCTGCCGTAGCATTCACATTCGTAGGTGCTCCAGGAATAGTAGCAGGAATCACTGGATTTGAAGAACTTGATACAGGACCTGTTCCCACCGAATTAGTAGCAGTAACCGTAAAAGTATAGGTTGTTCCATTAGTTAATCCATTAACCGCACAAGAAGTTGCTCCTGTAGTTGTGCAATGCAAATTACTCGGCGAAGAGGTTACTGTATACCCCGTAATAGCTGCCCCTCCATCACTAACAGGTGCCGTCCAACTGATAGATGCCGAGGCATTTCCGGCCGTAGCATCTACATTCGTGGGTGCTCCAGGGAGTGTCGCAGGAGTTACTGAATTCGAGGGGCTCGATGCAGGGCCTGTTCCCACCGCATTGCTCGCCGTGACCGTAAAGGTATAAGCAGTTCCATTGGTTAATCCACTAACGGTACAAGAAGTTGCTCCTGTGGTCGTACAATGTAAATTACCCGGCAAGGAAGTTACCGTATATCCCGTAATGGCCGAACCTCCATTATTAGAAGGTGCAGTCCAACTGATAGATGCGGACGTATTCCCTGCGGTGGCACTCACACCAGTAGGTGCTCCAGGGGCTGTTGCTGGAGTCACTGCATTCGAAGCACTCGATGCAGGACCTGTTCCCACTGCATTACTCGCAGTGACGGTAAAGGTATAAACGGCTCCATTGGTTAATCCATTAACGGTACAAGAAGTTGCTCCCGTGGTCGTACAATGTAAATTACCCGGTGAGGAAGTTACCGTATATCCTGTAATGGCCGAACCCCCATTATTAGAAGGTGCAGTCCAACTGATAGATGCGGACGTATTCCCTGCGGTGGCACTCACACCAGTAGGCGCTCCAGGGAGTGTCGCAGGAGTTGCTGAACTTGAGGGGCTCGATGCAGGGCCTGTTCCCACTGCATTGCTCGCAGTGACCGTAAAGGTATAAGCAGTTCCATTAGTTAATCCACTAACGGTACAAGAAGTTGCTCCCGTGGTCGTACATGTATGAATGTTATCCGACGCAGTTACCGTATACCCTGTAATGATCGAACCTCCATTATTAGAAGGTGCAGTCCAGCTAATAGATGCAGACGTATTCCCTGCTGTGGCACTCACACCAGTAGGCGCTCCAGGGACTGTTGCTGGAGTCACTGCATTCGAGGCACTCGATGCAGGGCCCGTTCCCACTGCATTGCTCGCCGTGACCGTAAAGGTATAAACGCTGCCATTGGTTAATCCACTAACCGTACAAGAAGTTGCTCCCGTGGTCGTACATGTATGAATGTTATCTGACGCAGTTACCGTATACCCTGTAATGGCCGAGCCCCCATTATTAGAAGGTGCGGTCCAACTAATAGATGCGGACGTATTCCCTGCTGTGGCACTCACACCAGTAGGCGCTCCAGGGAGCGTCGCAGGAGTTACTGAACTCGAGGGGCTCGATGCAGGGCCCGTTCCCACTGCATTGCTCGCAGTGACCGTAAAGGTATAAGCACTGCCATTGGTTAATCCACTAACGGTACAAGAAGTTGCTCCCGTGGTCGTACATGTATGAATGTTATCCGACGCAGTTACCGTATACCCCGTAATAGCCGAGCCTCCATTGTTAGAAGGTGCGGTCCAGCTAATAGATGCAGACGTATTCCCTGCGGTGGCACTCACACCAG
>NZ_LNYU01000005.1 GCF_001468135.1 Legionella santicrucis
CTTTGATGTTTGCTCGCAGATTTTGATGGATCATTTCTCCGGGAAAAAATCTTTGGTTTTTGCTAATCACCAGTGACCTATTACTAAAAAACTAACGTTTGGAACTCAATCAGAACGAGGTAGTCGTTTTATTGAGCCTATCTTTTCTGTTGTGGCGATTTGTAAACAATAACACAAAGATGTCTTGGGATTTAATTATGAATGTTCCTCAGAACTGGGTTGTAACTCATCAAAACTTAGACGCTCCTTTTCAAGGGGCGTGAACGTTTACTCATAATTAGAGCCGAGAACTAAATAAGCTATTTTCATCATGGAAAGCCAATGTGTAATTTGTTTATTACATTTCCCAAAGCTTACTTGAGAGAAAGCTCAAGTAAGCTTTTTTTCAGGATAAATAATAGGTCTCAACCCCTACATCAAATAACACAAGGTCGATGCTTGAGTTTTTTTAGCTTTTTCTAATTCTATCACTCCTTTCGCAGTTTCTTCCTTAGCTCCTTCTATACTGAGTTCTATATTATTAACAAGTGAGCCTTGGTCTTTAACCAATTCTGCAACATCGACGAATAATTGATTAATATCTATTATTTTTCTTTCTATTTCACGAATAGTTCTCTCTCTTTTTTCGAGTTCCCTGAGTGCTTGCTCCCCAGAGTCAATTTCGTTCTCTGAAAAAAAGGTGAGCATCTGTTGGGTGCTCGATGGTGACACAGGCTGGTCTTTTTTGAAAATTTTTTTATACATAACGGTTCTCTATTTGATTTATGAGTGAGCCAGGGAATATTGTTAAATATTGCACGCAAATTAAAAATTATAAACAACGCTAGGGAGTGTAATATAAACCACAGGGAAAAGCTCGGGGCTTGCATACAAGATAATTTAAAGTCATTATTTCTGTTGTATGGCTCATTTTAAAAAGTCAGTATCGTAACATAATTTATAAGTCAATTTGAAATCAAAACATTATAGTTAGATGACAAGAGGCCTGAACGATTACCAATAAAATTGCTAGAAATTTTATCTTGCAGCATAGCCTGCGCCAAATGCAGCCTTTCGGTGCATGAGGCGTGAACACTTACAATGCTCAGATAGCCACCTATGCTTTCTTGGGATATTTTTCGTTCAACCTGAGCTCAAACCTATCCGTTAGGCCAATATTTGCCTCCCCCGTGCCCAATTACGGAAACTTTAAACAAAAGACAACTACTTGTAATCGCATTGCTCAAAGCGATAAACGATACCCACATCACCCATTTGAGATTGGAATGTTTTGCCAAATGTATCCGAAGAACTTGTTGCTAAATAACGGTATGAGGCATTTAAGGCAAAATTTTCTGAAAAGTTATAGGTCAATCCAGCAGTACCTTGATAGGCAAAAACACCATTATTTTGTTTAAAAAAGATGGCATCAAATGGACCAGTACTTTCTAAAGAGTTTTGAATATAGGCATAGCCAATACCGACACCAAGAAAGGGGGAAATTGTAGGTAGAATAACATCTGCGAAATCATAATAAATATTGGCCATACCAATGTTTGCATGAGTATTACCCGAAACACCGGTTTGAGGAATAAGAAAAACATCAAATTTTTTGGTATCCGCTTGGAGATATGTATATTCAATTTCGTAGCGGAGGGGATTACTTTGATATCCTAAGCGACCACCTACATTAAAACCATTTCGATAAGCCGTATCCGAAAAGAAAAATCCAGAATCAAACCGAGAAGTATATCCAGGTATATATGCATAACCACCAAAGACGCTAGAATACCATCCATTGACTGGAGTTGCAGCTGAAACAAGACCGCTAGCTAATAAAGCGGTAGAAAATAATGCTAATTTCATAACATCCCTTCGTTATTATTTTTTTGTCGAATCATGTTAACGTGTTACTTTAAATTTGCAATATCAGAAGCACATATTTTTTAAAAGAGTGTTGTATTTGTAGTGGCAAGATCTCAAACCCTGTCTATACTTCAATTTGTTATTTTTAAATTTTAAAAATTTTAATAGATTAATGAGAGGCATAGTATTTTGTTCTAACCTTAATGATGGCCTCATCTTTAAAAGATAAAATTTTGGGCAAAGAGCTCATGGAAGAGAGTAATTGAGAAAAAAAGATAATTATTAAAAGCTAAAAATGCATAATGAAGAAAAATTGATGGTTCTAGATTTATGCGATCAATTTAGCACAATAATTTTCTACTTGTATAAAATAAACATTAATGTAATGATGATTTTGCATCATGAAAAGGGAGTTTCAAAAAATGCAAAAAAAAAAACCATTTGAAATATCTAAAGAATTTGTTGATCAAGTGTTAGCTATAATTGCAAACGAATCAGAGGAAGGACGAAAAAAAATTGTTGCTATCGCAAAAAGAGCAGAAGAAAAATATGAACGTCCTATCAAATCCTGGCTAACAGGGTGGTTTTATCAATATACTCGCACTCGTGGTGAAAAAGTAGATCAATCAATCAATGTAATGCAGAACTTTCCAGACGCTTATACTCGGTTGCAAGAATTTAAACTGATAATCAGTGATGGTGAGTGGAAGATAGGTTCATATAATTACTTGCTTTTTTTAGAATTAATTGATGCTGTTCCTGACTATGCTTCTATAGGCGAGCCATTTGTTCATTCATTTATTCTTGAACTTAAAGATTTAGTCATTAAACAAATTGATAGTTTTATGTTTCAATATAAATCTACATTAGAAACAATTAAGGCTCGAGAGCTTGAACGAGAGTCAATGCGTCAAAATGAACGCCAATCAACTGAGAATATATTAATTTTTAATGACTTAACTATTGCAAAAGAAACACTATTCAAACAGCAAGATAAAACAGTCTTTGCCTTGAGTTTTAAAAATGATTTATGGCATTTGTCTTGGGTTGATGGAAATGGTGAAACTTACCCACTTTCTCTAGGCAATGAGTTAATTCTGAAGCTTGCTACATTGGAGAAGCCCAATATTGAAAAGCTCAGTTCAGTTAGTTTAAAACAAATCAAAAAAGAATGTATTAAAGCTCGAGATCACTATCTTTCTAAAATTCAAGTAATTATCAATCCCGAGGATAAAAATTCACATGCACCTTTGACCAATGAAAATCTGATAACAAATGGAGTTGCATCAACTTTTGTTTTACATCATACAGAAAAGGAAACTAGTCTTTGGTGGATTAATAGTATAGGGGTTCCAAATAAAATTGATTTGGCTAATTATCCTAAACTGGGTTCTTGGTTGGCTGCTCATGAAGTGCCATTGAATCAAGCAGATAAATTACAATTAAAAGCTAATTTGCTGCATATCAAAACAACACAACCTTTTTCTGTCTCCAAATTAAAACATATGAATAAAATGCTTGAGAAAGTACTAAAAAAGCAAAGCCCAAAAGACGAGCATACACAGGACGAGCATATTGGCAGATTAGATTTAAACTTATTTGATAAAGTAAGACTTCATTTGGAAGACAGAGTAAAAAAAATAGCAGAGAAAGCTCCCTCTATTTCTGATCCTGCTAATGAGTCACTTGCTATTCAGAATCCTCCTAAAAAGCTGAAACCAGAACGATATGCAGCGCTTTCCCAGTTACCAATGTTTTGGCAAAAACAAAGCGAAGTGGCGGGTGACGTTGAGGAGGTAACTCAATCCTTTGATAACACATTGAAATAAACATCAGAGTAAAGCCTCTAAAATTGAAACAAATTTGCGTGCGATAGCACGCTATGTTATTAGTACTGTTTATTGATTTTTAAAGCCATTGGTTATTGGATAACGCCAATCTTTGCCAAAAGCTCTTGGGCTTATTTTAATTCCAGGTGGAGATTGACGACGTTTGTATTCATTATGTTTAATCAGTTGAATTACTTTTGCTACTGTTTCAGGCGCAAATCCTTGTTGAATGATTTCTTCTGGACTTAAATTTTGCTCCATGTATCCAACAATGATTGCATCGAGTACCGCGTATTCAGGTAAACTGTCTTGATCGGTTTGATCGGGCCTTAGTTCCGCAGAAGGTGCTCGGGTCAAAACGCGCTCGGGAATAACAGTAGAAAGGGTATTGCGATAGCGTGCCAAGGCATAAACTTGGGTTTTAAGCACATCTTTTAGTACAGCAAAACCACCAGCCATATCTCCATATAAAGTAGCATAACCGACTGCAGATTCGCTTTTATTAGAAGTTGTAAGCACCATTTTACCTGTTTTATTAGATAGTGCCATGATCAATAACCCGCGAATTCTTGCTTGTATATTTTCTTCTGTAGTATCAGGTGTTAATCCTATAAATAGAGGTTCAAGGGTAGCTATTAGTGCTTCAAATGCTGATTCAATAGAAAGTATAGAATGAGATACTTTTAAATATTTAATTTGTGTTAAAGCATCTTCATTGCTCATTTGCGCTGTATATCGCGAAGGCATGAGTACGGCATGAACTCGATCTGCACCTAAGGCATCTACGGCAATTGCTAATGTTAAAGCAGAGTCAATCCCTCCCGAAAGTCCGATTAAAACACCTGGGAAATGATTTTTATTAACATAATCGCGAGTACCGCAAACCAATGCTTCATAGAGTAAAGCTTCGTTTTCAAGCAAGGGCGGTACAAGTCCTTTGATTTGATTTCCTTGTATTTCAACAGTAGATAAATTTTCTTTAAATGCTGCTGCGCGCGCACTAATTCTTCCTTGGGAGTCTATAGCAGTTGATTGCCCATCGAAAAGAAGTTCGTCTTGGCCACCAACTTGATTTACATATACAATTGATATGCCTCGTTTTGCATAAGATTTTAATAGAGCTTCCCTTTTTGGATATTTACTGTAATCAAATGGGGATGCGTTTAAAATGAGTAGAACCGAAATGCCATGTTCAATTAAATCTTCTGCTGGGCCTGGTTGCCATAAATCTTCGCATATGATAATTCCTACTTTGTAATGGTTGATTTCCAAGATACATGGATTTTTTTTACCTGGAGTGAAATAACGAGCCTCATCAAAGATTGCATAGTTCGGTAAATTTTGTTTGTGATACTCAGCAATTTTTTGCGCTTGATAAAAGATACTTACGCTATTATATCGGTGTTGTTTTTCTTGAGATGGATGTCCTACAAGGACATAGCAATCTTCGGTTACAGCCTGAATTAGTTGTAAGTTTTCATTAACTTTTTGTTGAAATTCTTTACGAAAAAGTAAATCTTCTGGAGGGTACCCGGTTAATGCGAGTTCAGGAAAGATTATGATATCATGATTAAGTTGTTGGTTTTTGATAATCTCAATGATTTGATCTCTATTGGATGTTAATGCCCCTACAGTAGGATTAATTTGTGCCATTAAAACTGTAAGCTTATTTTGCATGATATATACTCTAATGGAATCAAAGTGCGATAAATTAATACAAAGTATTATTAATTAAAAGATTAAATTGTTAATTAATTTAAAAATTGACTAAAATAAATGTCTCTTTATGATGTTAAACGAATATGATGCTGTATAAGCTATATTTATTTTGCGCAATAATTTTCCAAACAAAAGCAATTCATTATAAAAAGCACTTATTTTTATAAGAAATTCACATTAAAATAGATCCTTGGTCGAGTAATAAATACATTTTATGTTAAATGAAGCACTATCAACAATGCCAGATGTTTTTGAGGCTAAAATATTATTGCGTGGGCAAGAATATTTTGAAAAAGGGCATGTGCTTAATATTCGATTCAGCGATGGTTTGCTTAAAGGACGAGTTAAGGGCAGTGCAAGCCAGATTTATGATGTTCATATGGATTTAAAAACCTGGCCGAAAAAATTAGCTCATTGCACTTGTACGTATCAATATAATTGCAAACATGCCGCAGCCTGTCTATTGGCATTACGAGATAGAGAAAAAAGCAACTCCCAGTCTTTGCCTGCAAATAAGCTAAATAAAAGATTGGATAGTTGGTTAAAAAATTTACGCGCTCAAGAAGACGCAACCGTTAAAACCCAAGAAGCGACGCATCATTTAGTTTATCTTATTGATCTAAAGCTTGATGGTTATGAACATCGAGTTGTCATTAAATTAGCTTTAGCTAAATTATTAAAACGTGGTGGTTATGGAAAAATGATCACGTTTAATAGTCTTTCTGATTCCAAAAAACAGCATTTTATTGGTGATGATAATGATCTTGTGGCTCTATTGCTATTTAAATGTGGTGTTTCAGGCTGGTTTGACTCTTTAAGTATCCGTAATAGTGAGTTACTTGAACGAATTATATCCACTGGAAGGGCTTTTTTTATACAAAATCCAAATAAAGCAATTCACTTAGGCGAATCCATTAGAGGTACTTGTCAATGGGTGTTGTCTCATAATGGGAGTCAAAATTTATTATTAATGCATGAAGAGATGGTGTTTAAGCCTTTATTACTTGATAACAGTTGGTATTTTAATTATTCGGAAGCCAAAATAGGGTGTTTAATTACTTCCTATCCCATAAAACAATTGAGTTATTTATTGGAAGCCCCCTCAATTCCGCTGGAGCAGGCTGAATTGTTAGCAACTAAAATGGTTCATACTTGTCCTGAGTTTCCTGTGCCCCAAGTTTTTAAACAACGGGAGGTACGTCAAGTTATTCCTATACCGGTGCTGATTCTTGATACTGTTAGTGAATTTGATGAAGAATCCTCTTGGCTCTATGATACCGAAGAAGAATTACATGCTTTATTTACAGTACATATTGTTTTTGATTACGCGGGTTTAATAATTCCTGGTTCAGATCAAAGTGATGCAGTTGTGCATCAGCAGGAAGGTGTTTTAATTCAATATCTACGAGATAAAGATTTTGAAAAATTAAAATGGGATGAAGTCCAGTCTATATTAGACCTAAGGGTACCTAGAGTCTGGGAATATGAACAATGGGACAAAGTAAAGAAAGTAGATTTTATTATTCAAAATATTAATGTTTTAGCAGACTTAGAGTTTCTTCGTAGTCAATCAATTCCAGATCTAAAAGAAAGAGGTTGGCGAGTAGAGTGTATTGGTTCTTTGTATCAGGAAATTGTTAGTGCTGATGACGTAGAGTGGTATTCCGATCTTCAAGAAAGCACCACTGATTTTTTTTCATATCAATTAGGAATTTTAGTTGAAGGCAAACAAGTTAGCATTGTGCCTTTAATTGCTGATTTAATTCAGCGTTATAGTGCCAATAGTTTGGATAATCTTTCTGATGATCAGTTGGTAAAGCTTCCTTTGCAAGATGGTCGTGCGCTGCAGCTGGAAATGGGACGAATTAAACCATTAGTTCGGTTATTATTGCAATTTGGTTTGCGCCATTTTGATGTAAATCAAAGTGTTTCTCTTAATAAATATCAATTAATTTTGATGCGTGAGGCTGAATTGGCTATTGCAGCAATTAAAACTCGTTGGCAAGGCGCAGAGACACTAAGAGAACAAATAAGACAACTAACCCTATCAAGCAATATCCCCGAGATACAAGCTCCTTTGGGATTACAAGCACAATTAAGAGATTATCAACGTTATGGGGTAAGTTGGTTGCAGTTTTTACGCAGCAGCCATTTTAATGGTATTCTGGCAGATGATATGGGATTAGGTAAAACAGTACAAACTTTGGCACATTTGCTCTATGAAAAGGAACAAGGACGTACTCAATCAGCTACATTAATCGTTGCACCAACAAGTCTTGTAGGTAATTGGTTGGTCGAAGCAAAACGGTTTACTCCCCAATTAAATGTTTTAATCCATCATGGCTCTGAACGGCATCAGGATAATTTTGATGATTATGATTTAGTGATTTCCACATATGGATTAATTCAACGTGATAAGGAAAAATTTGTAAGTTATTCTTTTTATTATCTCATTTTGGATGAAGCCCAATTTATCAAAAATGCGCGTACCAAAACAACCCAAATTATTCAACAATTGCGTGCTACTCATCGTTTATGTCTAACAGGTACACCTTTAGAGAACCATTTAGGCGAATTATGGTCATTATTCCATTTTTTAATGCCTGGTTTATTAGGTGATGCCAAGCAGTTTAGGCTTTGGTTTAGAACTCCTATTGAAAAATATGCTGATAGAGAAAGACGTGAAATTCTCACAAAGCGTGTACAACCTTTTATTCTAAGAAGAACAAAAAATCAGGTTGCTAGAGAATTGCCACCAAAAACGGAAATGACTCATACCATAGAACTTATTGGAGCACAGCGCGATCTTTACGAAGCGATACGTATGAGCATGGAAAAAAAGGTCCGTGATGCGATTGCAAAACAAGGATTAGGTAAAAGTCATATTCTTTTACTTGATGCGCTACTTAAATTGCGGCAAGTTTGCTGTGATCCTAGATTGTTGTCTTTGCCAGAAGCAGCTATAGCTCATGGTACTTCTGCAAAACTCGAAGTATTAATGGATTTGTTGGATAATTTAATTGGTGAAGGTCGACGAGTTTTAGTCTTTTCACAATTTACCTCCATGTTGCAATTAATTGAAGAGGAATTACGCACCCGTCAATATGATTATTTGAAGTTAACAGGCCAAACGCAGCATCGACAGGCAATGGTAGATAAATTTCAAGAGGGCAATACGCCTGTATTTTTGATTAGTTTAAAAGCCGGGGGTACGGGTTTGAATTTAACGCGTGCAGATACGGTCATTCAGTATGATCCATGGTGGAATCCTGCTGTTGAAGCTCAAGCTACAGATAGAGCTCACCGCATAGGCCAGGAAAATCCAGTGTTTGTTTATAAATTAATTACCGCGGGTACTGTAGAAGAAGCTATTTTAACGATGCAGGAGAAAAAAAGACTCTTGGGGGAAAGCGTACTATCCCCTGATTCTGCAAAAGCAGTAGCGCTAAGTGAAAAAGATATTGAACAATTCTTTATGCCATTAAGTTAAATTTAAATAAAAACTAGCATAGTTTCTATTCATAGCATAAGCTATTAACTGATTGTAAACATGGAGAAAATTATGAACCTATGGAAGCGAGCTTGTGGTCTTGTTCTTGCTACTTTTTATTTCCCTGCGGTACTAGCTGCATCCCAAGCCCCAGTTGGTAACTGGGTTACTGTAGATGATAAAACTGGCGCCAAGAGAGCGGTTGTTACTATTACTGAATCTGGTGGGGTGTTAAGTGGTGTTATTGATAAAGTATATCCTCAACCAGGTGATACTGGGATTTGTGAAAATTGTCCTGGCTCTTTTAAAGGGAAAAAAGTAGTAGGGCTTCGATTTATGTGGGGATTAAAGAAAGAAGGGGATAATGAATGGAGTGGTGGCTCTATTTTGGATCCTAAAACGGGTAAAATTTATCGTGCTAAGCTCACTGCCCAAGGAAGTGAACTTTTGGTTCGAGGGTATATTGGAATTTCTTTATTAGGCCGTACTCAAGTCTGGCATAAAGAATAGAGCTATGTTATAAGCAATATTGAGATTCTAGGATAATTGCTCCCGAATAACATTTATTCGGGATGACATCTTTTTAAAAGAACATTACAATACATTTTGTTCTAATTTTCATTGTATCATTGCCATGTATGAGCTGCAAAATTCCAAAAAAACGGTTGATCCATTAAAACGCCCACCCCATTCAGTGGAGGCGGAGCAATCCATTATAGGTGGATTGATGTTGGATAATCAGGTTTGGGATAAAATTAGCCATAAGCTTTGCGAAACTGATTTTTATCGTACGGAACATCGGATTTTATTTCGAGCCATTTCTGCATTAGCAAAAAAAGATCAGCCTTTTGACGTAGTCACTTTACTTGATGCCTTAACATCACATAATGAATTAGATGACGCAGGTGGCGAAGCCTATTTATTTGAACTTGCTAATAATACACCAAGTGTTGCTAACATATCGGCTTATGCTGAGATAGTTCGTGAAAAATCAGTACAAAGACAACTTATTGCCGTAGCAACAGAAATTGCTGATTCGGCATATAATCCTGGCGGTAGAGAAGTTCCTGAGTTACTCGATTTAGCTGAAACTAAAGTATTTGCAATAGGTGAGCAAACAGGAGGAGATGGTGGTCCTGAAAACATAAAATCCATTTTGGTCCGTGCAGTAGAAAAAATCGATGCACTTTATCACAGCGGAGATGCGATTACTGGCTTGGCCACGGGTTTATCTGATTTAGATGAAATGACTTCTGGATTACAGCCATCTGACTTAGTCATTGTTGCAGGTCGCCCTTCCATGGGTAAAACTACTTTAGTGATGAATATGGCAGAACATGCTGCAATTAAGTCGGGTAAACCTGTACTGGTTTTTTCTATGGAAATGCCTGCGGATTCTTTGGCCATGAGAATGATGTCTTCATTAGGCCGTATCGATCAGCACAAAATTAGGACTGGAAAACTTGATGATGATGATTGGCCTCGAGTCACTTCAGCTGTGCACATGCTTTCAGAAGCGCCTTTGTTTATCGATGATACTCCAGCCTTAAGCCCTGGAGAAATGCGGGCTCGTGCTAGACGTTTAGCTAAAGAACATGGTTCATTGGGACTTATTGTAGTGGATTATTTGCAATTAATGAAAGTACCTGGATTTAGCGCAGATAACAGAACTGCAGAGATCTCTGAAATTTCCCGCAGTCTTAAGTCATTGGCTAAAGAATTGCAGGTACCTGTAATTGCTTTATCTCAATTAAACCGAAGTTTGGAGCAACGTGCGGATAAACGGCCAGTTATGTCTGACTTGCGAGAATCAGGGGCAATCGAACAAGACGCTGATTTAATCTGTTTTATTTATAGAGATGAAGTTTATTATGAAGACAGTCCTGATAAAGGTACTGCAGAAATAATTGTGGCTAAACAAAGAAATGGTCCTATTGGTAAGGTGCGTGTGGCCTTTATAGGTAAATACACGCGTTTTGAAGATTTAGCTTATACTGGTTATCAAGGAGTAGATTGAAGTGTCAAGACCTACTAGATTGGTAATAGAGCCAAGTGCCTTACTCCATAATTTAGAGCAAATAAGACGGTTTGCCCCAAGCAAGAAAATAATTGCGATGGTCAAGGCAAATGCTTATGGTTGTGGTGTACATGTTGTGGCCCCAGTATTAGAAGGGCATGTTGATGCTTTTGGGGTTGCTTGTATTGAGGAGGCTTTAATTCTCCATAAGATAGGCTGTCGTACTCCTTGTATTCTTTTTCAAGGTGTATTTAGCCCTGATGAATTTAAAACAGTGGCTCAACATCAATTTGGATGTGTCATCCATCAACCTCATCAATTACAATGGCTTTTAAATACCCCTTTAAGTAAGCCTATTAAATTATGGGTTAAGGTCAATACAGGTATGCACCGTTTAGGCTTTAAACCTCAAGAATTACACGAAGTAATGGATGCATTACAAACTTGCCCTTGGGTAGATAAAGATATTGGTTTGATGACTCATTTAGCGTGTGCGGATGAGCCAGAGCGTATGGAAAATTTTCAGCAAATTTCCTTATTTGAGAATATTTCTGTTGCCGGATTTAGTCAACGAAGTGTTGCTAACTCAGCAGCTATTATTTCTTTTCCACAAACGCATGCAGATGTGGTGAGGCCTGGCATTATGCTTTATGGCGTATCGCCTTTTGCCAGCCAGACAGCGATAGAACTGGGTTTGCTACCAGTAATGCGCTTTGTATCAGCAATCAGCGCAGTGCATCATAATCCCCCTTTAGCTCCAGTAGGATACAGTGGTATTTGGAAAAGTGAAAAACCTTCTGTTATTGGCATTGTTGCTGCGGGTTATGGGGATGGTTATCCACGACATATTGCTGAAAATACTCCAGTGTGGGTCCAAGGTAAGGAAGTGCCTATCGTAGGGCGAGTATCAATGGATATGCTGGCTGTAGATTTAACGGATCATCCAGAGGTTAGGCCTGGAGCACCAGTTGAGCTCTGGGGAAAGCACATTTTAGTTGAGCGAGTTGCACAAGCAGCGGGCACATCAGGCTATGAATTGCTGTGCCAAATTTCTGAGCGAGTACGCCATGGCAGATTGTAGCATTAGCAATTGATGTTGTGTTCCTTATTGAGATCTTATACAGAGATGATCTTTATAACTATGGATAATAACTGAACGTGGTGTTAGAATGAGAACCGATTTTGTAACCTTATTTAAATGGTGATATGTTATGAAAAAGCTAGCTGTTGCATCATTGTCTTTATTTTTGGTGGGTTGCGGACCAGTAACTCATGAAGACGTAGGCACTATTTCAGGTGGCGTTATCGGTGGATTGATTGGAAGTCAATTTGGTGGTGGATCAGCAGCAAGAATGGCTGCAGCAGCAGGTGGTGCCATTGTTGGTGCCTACTTGGGTGGCCAAATTGGTAAAACCATGGATAAGGTAGATCGAATGGAAATGCAACGCGCGTTAGAAACTGCTCCTACAGGTAAAGCGGTAAATTGGTCGAATCCTGATACAGGATACAGATATTCAGTACAACCAACCCGTACTTATTATCGTGAGCGCTTGCCTTGCCGTGAGTATATTACTAAAGCAGTTATTGATGGAAAAACAGAAACATTACGTGGTAGCGCATGTCGTCAGCCTGATGGCACGTGGCATGTTGTGAACTAAATAATCTTAAAATCACAGTTGATTTGTTTTTTGTAGCCTGAAAAATTTCAGGCTACGTGAGTGCTATTTCACTATTTCATCTTTATTTTTATTACAGCAGATGCATTTGCAGCAACTGAACAAATTATAGAGCCAGGCAATAAGAAAACCAGCTATAAACGCATCAATAAAACCTACAATTCCTCCCAAGATACTGCCTTTGATTGAAGGTGCATAACCAGGGTATAACGAACCGACAGCCAAGACAAAAGCATGTCCATAAGTATAATAATAAGCGAGCAATCCTAAAATGAATATGGATATACCCCATAGAACTCCAAATGCGAGGCCTAAAGCTACAGGATTTAATTGGCAACCTTTCATATTTGTTTCTCCCTGTACTAAACCCCAATAATGGGGTTTTATGCGTGATATTCAAAATGAATTAAAGATTACTCTGTTAAAAGGGGGGGATTAAAATGTTCCAATTAGCGTGGTTGGTCCGGTGTCTTTACTCCCTTTTGTCCTGTACTCCTTAATTTCTCTGAAAGTATAGACTAAAGAATTACTTAATGAATAATTTTTCACAAATTAAAAAATATAAAGCTTCTAATTGCTCTAATTGGTTTAGGGAAATATGTTCATTAACTTGATGAATTGTTGCATTTACAAGCCCAAGCTCTATAACTTCAACACCATAGGGCGCTATAAAACGACCATCTGACGTGCCTCCACTTGTAGAAAGCTCCGGTGGATTTCCGGTGATGTCGGTGACTGCTTCTTTGCAACTTTCGAGTAAGGTACCATGAGCCGTTAAAAAAGGTTCACCACTGAGGCGCCATTCGATGACTGGGTTAAGATTAAATTCTTGAAAGGTAGACATCACTTTTTCTTTTAACGCATGATGGGTCTGTTCTGTTGAATATCTGAAATTAAGATGCAACACCAGCTCACCAGGGATGATGTTTGCCGCGTGGCCACCAGAATACATATGGGTGATTTGCATGGTGGTAGGTGGAAAATGGGTATTGCCTTGATCCCATACAGTGGTTGTGAGCTTAGTCAGTACAGGGCTCATTTTATGGATTGGGTTATCTGCCAAATGAGGATAGGCGACATGTCCCTGTTTCCCATGGACACTGATTTTTGCGCTCAGTGACCCACGCCTGCCAATTTTAATGACATCACCAATGGTATGAGTACTTGAAGGCTCACCTACGACGCAGTAATCAATATGAATACCTTGATTTGCTAAAAGCTGCATCACGTAAGGTGTACCCATATCATAATCTTCGCCCTCTTCAGCACTTGTTATCAGAAAGCCTAATCTTCCGTGAAATTGGGGGTATGTTTTAACAAAGCGTTGGGCCATTAAGAGCATGCACGCTAGACTGCCCTTCATATCAGCTACCCCTCGTCCATAGAGCAGTCCATCTCGATTTTCGAGTACAAACGGATCGGTCAACCATTTTGTAATTTCGCCAATTGGAACTACATCGGTGTGACCGGCAAAGACTAAAAGAGGACCAGTGTCGCCGTAGGATGCAAAAAAATTAGATACAGGGCCTTGATTCATTCGTTGGCAAACAAACCCGACTTGCTCTAAAAATTGAATCATAAACTCCTGACATCCAGCATCTTCTGGGGTAATCGAGGGAAAACTAATAAGTATGTCTAAGATTTTTTGTAATTCTTCAAGACGATGAGAAGATACAATTTCTGAGGATTGAGTCATATTAATTGGCTCTCAGTAATTCATTGATGCTCACTTTCGCTCTTGTTTTTTCATCTACTTGCTTTACGATGACGGCGCAATACAAACTATAATTTTTATCGTCACTGGGTAAACTCCCTGCAACAACTACTGAGCCTTCTGGGATTCGTCCATAAGTGACTTCACCGGTGAGTCGATTGTATATTTTAGTACTTTGTCCTAGGTAAACCCCCATAGATAAAACTGAATTGCGTTCTACTATAACTCCTTCAACCACTTCTGAGCGGGCACCGATAAAACAATTATCTTCAATTATTGTAGGATTAGCTTGCAAGGGTTCAAGAACCCCACCAATACCCACTCCACCTGAAAGATGAACATTTTTACCAATTTGGGCACAAGAACCTACAGTTGCCCAAGTATCTACCATGACCCCTTCATCAATATAAGCACCTACATTCACATAAGAGGGCATCAAAACACAGCTTTTTGCAATGTAGGCACCTTTACGGACTATAGCATGAGGGACTACTCGTACCCCAGTTTGTTTAAATTGCTCTTCGGTATAATTATTGTATTTGAGAGGTACTTTGTCATAAAACTGACAAAAACCGGAATCAATGATTTGGTTGGGATTCAGTTTAAATGATAGGAGAACGGCTTTTTTTATCCACTGATGAACAACCCATTCGTTATTTATTTTTTCTGCAACACGAAGTTGGCCATTGTCGAGGCAAGAAAGTACTTCACTAATTGCGGTGATGAGTTCATGCGTTGCTGTATCAGTAGATAAAGTTTGGCGTTGCTCAAATGCTTGTTCAATTAGGGTTTGTAACGTGTGCATCTTTTTTTCCTGTGTATAATATTACCTGATGTTCGCTTTACTGCCATTATTTAAAGGTTTTCACAAGGTTGACAACAAGTTCTTTAAGTCAATGGCAGTTATGTTTAAATATTTTCAATCTTCAAACGCATATTTCAAATCAGCTTGTAAATCATCTAAATGTTCTATACCTACTGAAAGACGAATAAATCCGTCTTCTATTCCTAATGTTTTTCGTTGCTCTGGAGGGATTGAGGCATGGGTCATAATCGCAGGATGTTCAATCAAGCTTTCTACACCTCCAAGGCTTTCAGCCAAAGTAAATAATTCACAGCGTGATAAAAATCGCTTAGCAGCATTTAGGCCGCCGTCAATAACCATGGAAATCATACCTCCAAAGCCATGCATTTGTTCTTTCGCAAGTTTATATTGTGGGTGGCTTTCAAGCCCTGGATAAATGACTTTAATTACCTTGGGATGGCTATCGAGCCAATTTGCTAGATGATGAGCATTCTCGCAATGTCTTTGCATTCGCAAGGATAGAGTTTTTAAACTTCTTAAAACAAGAAAACTATCAAATGGACCAGCAATTCCTCCACATGAGTTATGGAGAAAAGCAAGTTTGTCTGCTAAGTTTGGATCATCACCGACAACTACAACTCCGCTGACTACATCAGAATGACCATTAAGGTATTTGGTGGCAGAATGAAGAACTATATCAAATCCTAGTTCAAGAGGACGTTGAATCCAGGGGGTTGCAAAGGTGTTGTCTGCAACAGCAATTAAATTATATTTTTTTGCGATTAATGCTATTTCACGTAAATTAGCGAGCTTTAGCATAGGATTAGAGGGAGTTTCAACCCAAAGCATGCGTGTTTTTGGTGTAATCGCTGCTTCTATTTTTTGTGAGTTCGACATATCGACAAATGAAAAAGATAAGCCTGATGTACGTGTTTTAACTTTATCAAATAAGCGAAAAGTTCCTCCATATAAGTCATCCATGGCTACAACATGATCTCCAGCATCTAACAAGTCAATGACTGTATTAATTGCAGCCATTCCTGAGGCAAATGCAAAACCACGTACCCCTGACTCCAAACTAGCAATGCATCCTTCATAAGCTCCTCGGGTGGGATTATGTGTACGAGAATACTCATAGCCTAGATGCTCGCCTGGAGCACTTTGTTTGTATGTGGATGTAGCATAAATAGGAGTCATCACCGCACCTGTACTTGGACAAGGTTCTTGGCCGGCATGTATCGCACGGGTATCAAAATGGTTTTTTTTCATTGAGATCTATCCTTTTTAGATAACTTGATTCTTCTTCGTGTATTGTGAAGAGCGATCTTTTCAGACTAGTTGATGTAGGATATTCTAGTGGGGCTTATATGTACAGAAAAGTTTACCTTTCTAATGAGTAGGTGTGTTTTTTGTTGTAGCTTATTCAGACTTCGGTTTTTTATTAATCAGGGCGTTTGACAATGAAATTTGATCTTCTTGCTTTGTTAACAGCAAAATACGCACAGTGGGTTATTATTGCTTTAATTTCTCTTTTTTCTTTATTGATCATTAGTGAATGGTCTACTTTATTTTTTTCTTCAAATGTTCAATCTCCATCTGAAACAATAAATGAAGTACAAGTAACAAAGGTACAGAACTCCTTCGATGCTCTATTGCATACCTCATTATTTGGGGTTTATGTTTCTAATAATTTATCGAGTATTAAAAAATCAATGTTAAATGTAACGTTGGTCGGAATCTTATTTGCTAATAAAATAAATGATTCTCAAGTAATAATACGCTCTGCTAATGGTGAGGAAAAAAACTATAAAATTGGTGATACAGTACCAGGCGACGCTGTAATTAAGCGTATTATGGCTACTGGAATTTTAGTGGATCGACGTGGTACTTTAGAGAGTTTAAGTTTACCTAAAAATGAATTAATCTTTGAGCCAGCAGCAAAGCCTTTGACAGAGGATAAGGATTTATGAGACGTTTATTGGAATTATTAACTATTGTTGTTTTTGTTTTTACTCTTGGGGCTTGTGTTATATCCAGCGCCGTTAATTTGCGAGATGGCATCGATAGTTTTAGAGTTGAAGAGTACCGCAAAGCGTTTATCCGGTTAAAACCAGAGGCTGAAAAAGGCCAACCTGATGCTCAATATGCAGTAGGTTATATGTATTATTATGGTAAAGGCGTTGTAGAAGATCGTAAAAAAGCTTGGTTCTGGATCAATGCTGCAGCCAATTTAGGCCAGCCTGATGCAAAAGAAGCAATTCAAATTTTAGCCCGTGGCGGTTCTTTGAGTTAAACTGAATCTACATCACGGCTCTCAATAAAAAATGGAGATTTCGAATAAATGGAACGTAATTTGCTCACGTCCCACCTATTTATTGAGTCCCTTTATTTTGAGTGTCTCGCGCTGAAATAATGCTTCATAAGTTCTGAAATGTATTGTAGTGATAAGAGATTATTTTGCGGGTAGGTTGAGCTAATCCTAGAGAATTTAATTGTTCTTTTGCAAACCATTGCCCTTGATTTTCGGACAATTGCATGCCTAAAAATATGGTTTTTATACTTAGGGCATTAATTTCTAAATGGAAATGACTAAAACGATGTTTAAAAGCAAGTAATGGTTGGGGATGTTCACCCGATAAATCATAGTTTACTCGGATAAAATCCAAGGGGCATTCTTCTGTATCAATGCTTGGCAAACACCATAAACCGCCCCATAATCCCACCGGAGGACGTTTTTCTAAATAGATATGCCCTTGCTCATTGTGTAAAACTAATAATTGCTGAAATTGGATTGGTATTGATTTTTTAATTTTTTTTGTAGGATACAAATATTGCTCTTTATGCTTAAATGCAAGGCAATCTTTTTGCAAGGGGCAATTAGAGCAATGGGGATTTTTGGTGGTGCAACAGGTGGCTCCTAAGTCCATAATTGCTTGGGTATAGTCAGCACAGTTTTCTTGAGACATGCAGGAATCAGCCAGTTCCCATAATGTTTTTTTGACTTGAGCTTGTTCTGGATAGCCTTTTATCCTAAAAAAGCGGGTTAAAACTCTTTTCACATTGCCATCCAAAATTGCTGCGGGCTTGTTAAATGCTTGCGATAAAATAGCTGCTGCAGTGGAAGGGCCAATTCCTGGTAGTTCATTTAATAATTTATAATCATTCGGGAATATTCCCTGATGATGTTGCAAAATGATTTTTGCAGTTTGGTGAAGATTTCTAGCTCGGCTGTAGTATCCTAGTCCTGACCATAAAGAGAGCACATCATCTTCATGTGCGAGTGCTAGGGCACTAATATTGGGAAAGCGTTGCATAAAACGTTCAAAATAGGGAATAACCGTTTGAACTTGGGTTTGTTGCAGCATAATTTCGGAAATCCAAACCCCATAAGGAGTACGTGGATGTTGCCATGGTAGATTTTTACGACCATGAAGAGCAAACCAAAGAAGTAACGGTTTACTAAATTGCTCATATAATTTTTGTTTATTCACTCTTAATGATTCTTTGTGATGTTTTCTTGTTGACGTACTGTAAAAAAAGTAAGGGTTGAGGTCAATCATTAAAAGAGTTTATCCGGCCTGTTGAAAAACATGAAAAAACTTTACTCAAACTGTCGATAATGATCTAATTTCATATTTTCAATAAGTTATATTATTTTGTATGCACGAAATATTAGCCAATAGAGCTCTATCGGATTTGAAGAATTGATACCTGTTGATCATTTTTAAGAAAAGTGAATCAGTATGTCGATTTTTCTTTTGTTAACAAACTTACTGAAAGTCTTTTAGTCCCAATAAAGCCCGTCCTAGTAGTTCACTCAAGTTCTATATGAGGATAAAATTAATAGTCCGTAAACAATTAGACCAAGGAATCATCGCTTTTGACGCTCTGGGACAAGGTGCTGCGATTAATGCAATGAACAAAAAGGGACAAAGTGCATTGCATCTTGCTACCTTAAACGCCGATAAGAAGACCATCAGCAAAACTCATTGCTCATGGCATTAATGTCAATATTCAAGATAAAGACGGTAATACCGCCTTAATCCGTGCTCTTGAAAAAGTGCTCTACAAAGATAAAAACGAAGTTGGACGCGACATTGCCAAACAATTGATTGCAGCGCAGGCGCAAGTAGATATCAAAAATAATGATGACAATACACCGCTTATCATCGCAGTGCAAAACAAGGACTTAGCCATGGTGAACTATCTGCTGAAACACGAAGCTTGTCTTGAAACCTTTGATGCCCACATGAAAACCGCCTTATTTTGGGCGGCTGAGAACGGAGATGAGGCCATTTTTGATGTGCTCCTGAAACACGGTGCTCAAGTCAATGTGGCTAGTTATCCAGAGGAAAATATGCCACTAATGGCCGCATTAAGCAATCACGATTTTGGTATCGCACAAATAATCTTGTCCCAAAAAGAAGAGGCAATAACACAAAACAACAGACATGGCACTACAGTACTTCATCTGGCAGCTGATAATCCTAAAATCCTAAAGGCCATTCTTACATTATATCCAGAAAATCAACGCTTAGAGGCGGTGATGATTCAAGATAAATACGGCAATACAGTACTCCACCGTGCTGCGACTATGAATCCTGGAGGCTTCAAAACCATTCAAGAATTACGTTGCAAAAAAATAATATAGTGAAAAAATCAGACCTTTTGTGAGCTTATTTATGTTTTTGCGAAACAGTGCACAGAAAACAAGGGGTCTGAAGTGGATAAATTAATAGAGTTGTACTGTTTTTTCGATGATTTTTGTCGGAAATTTTTGCCACGTTTTGAGCAACACATGCTGAATATTTTTGAACGAGCCAGAAGAAGAAAATGCGGTATGTCTATGTCAGAAATCATGACAGTTTTTAGGGGCCATTGAGCAATGTAAAAAAGCTAATTTATTAAATGGTATCCGTGTGATGAATGATAGCATTTTGCTTGATGTAAATGTTTCTCTTAATTCATTTACCTTAAAAAGAAAAAACAAGAGAACACTCAAATTCAGGCCTATTTTACTGTTATTACCTTGAATATCAAAAGATTGGTCTTTATGAAATAGCTCTAATTTTGATCATATTGTTCAACAGGCGGTTATCGTTTTTTTAATCTATCAAGGATAGAAAATCCTGCTGTATGACCCCTAGAAAAATTAAAGAGGATTCGCAAAATGCCGATATATAGTCTATCGTTTTAAATAGCATCAGTTTCAGATAAGAATTTTTATGAGATCCAGTTTGTATCGAGATTTGTTCGAGATATTCAGTCAAACGTTTAATCGAAACTAACGTTAAATAAGGACCTATTGTATTTAGGATGAGTACCCAATCAAGGAGAGATATATGCGCCAGAGTCAGTATGAAATCGTTGTATTAAAACCTACGGCTGCCTTCTTATCATTTCTCACGTCAAAGTTACCCGGGATTAAATTACCTGATTTAAGATTGTTACAAATTGATAATACTGCATATGCTTTGGAAAAACACCATTCTGATAAAGTCATTCTTGATCAAATAGAAAAACATTTTCCAATTATGTTTCATCATGAAATTTCTCGTTGGTTAGGAGATAAAGTACAAAACGAAATAAATATAAATTTCTTTGATTTTCTTTGTTGTTTTAAATTTGAATTACATCATCATATTCTTTTGATGGAACCATCAATTGAAAAGGGACGTCAATTATTATTAATTCAACCTCGTTTAACATTGCTGAATTCGATTAATTCCACAGAAAAAAAGCAAGAAGGTTTGCAAGATGTTGTCGAAAAAATACAATTAAATCAGTTAATAAAAAATACAACTGTTTTAGTTAGAAATTTCTCTAATTTGACTGAAATAAAACCGTTTATCAAAAAAAACTTTTTTTCAATATCTGCAACTGCAATGAGGCATATACTGGATGAGTCTGAACAATGGCCAGTTATTGATTCTTTTCAAGTTTTTAATCAGTATTTCGCAATTGATATACATACTCAATTAATACATTTGCAAGAACCCAATATTAGTTCAAACAGATCCACGGCGTTCAGATACCGCGAATAAATCCTGAGGGATAAAACTAAAAAAATGCTTTTGATCCATTCGCTACTTGGATCGTTCAGTCTAGAAGAGCGAAGTGTTGTCGCTAAGCTTCAGATAACGCCTTAACGACTGAGCTTAAATGGTTCGGGTAGTCATGGAGCTTCAGTGGCACAATTTTGTGAAGTTCTATCAGGCATATAGCGCGGGCATAGCAGGTGAGAATGCATGTTAACAACCTCTGTAAAAGTAGGGATCTATTTCAAAAAATATCAATTAACATTTGCGTGAAAATTATTCTTCTAAGTCAATTAGTGACTTTTTTGTTGTTATATATTACAATCCTCCTGCATTTTGGGGAAATGCGAGATTTGGAGCTAATTGGAGGAGATTTATTAATGGCAAGAGATCGTTTTTTGGGATTTATTTCTTTTATTTTATGTTTCATTCTGACGGTTCCTGGATACAGTTTAAGCGTAAACTCACTACTTCCAGATGAGCAAAACACAGTTACAGTCTTCCATGAGGCATCGCCTAAAGTGGTTTATGTTCACAGATTAGCAACTGTAACCAATCATTCTTTAAAAAAAATGCAAATACCAGCTGGTGCAGGTTCTGGTATTGTTTGGAATAACAGTGGTTATATAGTAACAAATTATCATGTGATAAAAGGAGCTGATAAGTTAGCAGTTACTTTAGACAAGTTGACTGTACCAGCAAAAGTAGTTGCCGCAGAGCCACGTAAAGATATTGCTGTGTTAAAGATTGATTCACCACAAGCACTAGCCTTACTTAAAGGGTTTAAGCCATTTGAAATAGTACATTTTAATGATCTTATGGTGGGACAAAAAGCGATCGCAATAGGTAATCCTTTTGGTCTCGATCATAGTTTATCTAAAGGAGTTATTTCTGCATTAGGTAGAAAAGTTCCAGGAATTGGTGGGGTGACGATTCACAATATGATTCAAACAGATACACCAATTAACCCAGGTAATTCAGGTGGCCCATTGTTAAATAGCGCAGGCCAATTAATTGGTATGAACACTATGATTTACTCTAATTCAGGCTCATCTGCCGGAATTGGCTTTGCTGTCCCTGCTGATGATATTGAACGTGTTGTAACACAAATCATTAAAAATGGCCGTGTTGTGTTATCTGGAATCGGTATTCAAAGCGTTCCGTCTAATATTTCCCATCGATTAGGAATACAGAAAGGAATACTCATTGCTGATGTTTTACCGAATACCCCTGCAAGTAAAGCCCACTTACGTGGTACTCACAAAGATGCTTGGGGTCGTATTGAATTAGGTGATATTATTGTTGCCTTGAATGGTCATGCAGTTCGAAACTATGATGTTTTATATAATATGCTCACTGAAATCAAAGTAGGTGAACGAGTAACGGTTTCTATTCAGCGCGGTAATAAACAAATGGATGTTACAATGAGAACAATTGATGTAGCTGGAATTCAGTCATAAATAACGTGAGTTCGACGTAAGGTATTTACATGCCTTACGTCGTTAAACGAACGTTATCCCATAAAATGCGTAGCAATTATAGGGGATCCAGCTCTAAATAAAATCAGTTCAATATAAAAAATGATGTTTATTTTTATATTAACTTGCATTAAATAAGAAAGTCATATAATGCAGCGAGATGATACGAGTTTTTCTTGCTGCATGATGACTTTATACTAGGGAGAATAGGGATGTTATTAAATAAAGATGATTCGCTTTTATTATTAATTGATGTACAAGAAAAATTAACACCAGCTGTACATAATAGTGAAGCATTGATAGACCACTGTGAATGGTTACTCAAATTATCACAAAGATTAGGCGTTCCTGTTCTGGTTAGTGAACAATATCCACAAGGACTCGGTTCAACTCTTAAGCAATTTCACCCTTATTTTAATCAACAAGAATGCATCGACAAAGTGTGCTTCTCCTGTATGGGCGAGCCCAAATATACAGAGCGCTTAAAGCAATTTCAAAAAAAACAGCTCATCCTTATTGGTATTGAAACTCATGTTTGTGTTTTGCAAACTGCACTAGAAATGAAAAGTGAAGGATATGATGTTTTTGTAGTCGTTGATGCAGTAAGCTGTCGTGGTGAACAAAATATGAAGTATGGATTAAAAAGAATGAAACAAGAAGGAGTTCATTTGGTTACTTCTGAAATGGTATTTTTTGAATGGCTAAAAAAGGCAGGAACTCCCGAATTTAAAATATTAAGTAAAGAGTTTTTTAGTTAAATAACGTAATTAGTTGAAGAGAAGCTAAAACAAAGTATGCATTAAAACAACTGATTTTGTTTTATTTTGCTTGATGATAATTCATGGAGAGTAGATAGTGAATTTTTTAAATCAAATCGTTTTAATTACTGGCGGTGCTTCGGGTATGGGAAAAGCTTGTGTTCAATACCTACAGCAGCGTGGGATGCGTGTTGTTGTTTGGGATAAACAAGTTGACGAACAAAGTGAAGCAGATTTATTTATTAGTTGTGATGTGACCCTTGATGAATCTGCCGAAAAAGCAATGCAGCAGACCATAGAACAATTAGGCGTGCCTCGAGTTTGTGTTAATTGTGCCGGAATCGCGCCAGCAAAGCGCATTGTTGGAAGAGATGGCCCCATGCCTTTAGCTGCTTTTAAGCAAGTAATCGATGTAAATCTTATTGGTACTTTTAATGTGATGAGGGTAGCTGCTCATGCGATGAGCCGCTTGGAGTTGGAGAATAACTCCCAGGAACGAGGAGTGATTATTAATACTGCTTCGGTTGCTGCTTTTGAAGGCCAAATTGGCCAAGCGGCCTACAGTGCTTCGAAAGGTGGGGTTGTTGCCATGACTCTCCCTGCAGCTCGAGAATTAGCTCAATTTGCGATTCGTGTAAATACAATTGCTCCGGGTTTGATCGCTACGCCAATGTTGCTAAATATGCCTCAAGAAGTACAAGATAATTTGGTGGCAACAATGACTTTTCCTAAACGTTTTGGAAAACCTAGCGAGTTTGCCGCATTGGTCGCTCATATTATTGAAAATGAGATGATGAATGGGGAAGTGATACGTCTCGATGGAGCTCTTCGTATGCAGTGAGGTTATTGAGAATATCTTAGGTAAATTATTTGAGTAAAATTCTCGTGTCCAGGATAGGCACTCGAGTATTCCATTAAGATTTCAGAAAAGCGAATAGCGAGCTTTTCTGAAAAAAATAGCTCGGATTTAGAAAATTCTCAATGAAAAGATAATAGGGTAATTGTATGGATTTGTTGATAAATAGGCTAGTTTTTATTTTTTATTCGCAATTTTTTAATCAACGATGATAGGTTCTTTTAACATCCTCATAGCAATTTTGTCACTATCAATCTGATAATTGCCTAGTGCGATTTCGGCTTTAAAATATAAAACACGAGCTTCATTAATTTCTGAAATTTCTTTTAGGGAGTTTTTTATTGCTTCTAGTTGTTTAGAGGTTTCATTGATACTGATGCGTGATGAGGGAGTATCAACTAAATTTTTAACTTCTTCATGGATTTTTTTTAAATGTTCCTCTACCTCTGTTGTTTTTACAGGAGCTATATCACTGATTGAATTTAACATAATTTATCCTCAAGTATATTCGACTTCTCTCTTTATCGACTTCTTTTAAAAAATCTTTAGATATTTTTATTGATTTTTTTTGAATGATGAGCTTACTTAAGTTCTTACTCTTTCTCCTTAACGAAAGCGTTCTAAGATTCTATTATTTATCAAAGCCATTCCTACTTGCAAAAAATAGCAAAACACTTAGTATGCTCATATTCTGATGAATATCAGATATGTCAATTTTAGGAGTGTATAAATGGTGATTCGTGTCAGTTTATATATAGTAATTTTATTGATTTTCCAGATATCAGCTTATGCCGAGAGCCACCGCCCTCAGGAATTTTTACAATCAATTAGTGGAACCAAAAATGAAGGAGAACAAATTTATAATCATTTCTGTGTGAATTGTCATGCAATCAAGCCATTAATTTCTATAGGCGCACCAAGAATTGGTGAAAAAGATGATTGGAAAACACGCTTAAGGCAAGGAATAAGTATCCTTTTTAAACATACAAATGAAGGTTTAAATGCAATGCCCCCTAGAGGTGGATGTTTTGAATGCACTGATAAACAACTTATGTTAGCGATTCAATACATGTTACCCAAGAACTCTGAACAATAATCATTACTCCTTTGGTAGCTCATAAAAAATACAAAAAAGCAAAAAAAATTACAAAAAAACCTAAACCTATTTTTAAAACTCCCGATAAATAAGATAAAAAAGAGGGAGAAAAAAGTGAAAAAATATCTCGTGTTAGTTCCCGTATGTGCATTAGCAGCATCTTGTGCCTCTATGGATCGATCAGTGCCTATTGTGGATGACGCAGGTTATACTCACTATACAATGAGCATGGGTGCTGATCATAAAGGGTCTAATTATTTTCCGGTGAAAAGAGAAGCAACAGGAAAAAAAGTTATTGTATTTGATCCAAAAGCAACGGCTTGGGCGGCTTACGATAAAGATGGGAACAGGGTAAATACTGGCAGTGCTTCTGGAGGGAAAGACTTTTGTGAAGATGAAGGCAAGCCCTGCCATACAGTTACAGGAACCTTTAGTATTTATTCCAAGAAAGGTGAGGATTGTACCTCTAGTATTTATCCTCTTGAAACTCATGGAGGAGCAAGAATGCCATATTGCATGCATTTCCACGGAGGATATTCCATCCATGCAGCATACGAAGTACCTAATTACAATGCAAGCCATGGTTGTATTCGTGTATTACCAAGTGCCGCAAAATGGCTAAATGAAGATTTTGCTGATATTGGGACAACAGTAATTGTAAAATCATATTAAAACTCTAGCTTAATAACATGGTTATCTCCTATTGCCCTGCAAATGCAGGGCTTTTTTATTTTTTAAATAAACGACATTTATAGTTCAGCTGCTTTGATTCTGGCATGCTTATTTATATTCTTTTGTAGTGAGTTGAATGAGTTCTACTGTTTTTTTCATAGGAACAACTTGCTAATAACCGAATCGACATTTACTATCGTATTTTTTTAAGCGGATCTGATTAAGTTATGATTCTTTGTATTGATGTGGGGAACTCACATATTTATGGCGGTGTTTTTGATGGCGATGAGATAAAACTGCGTTTTCGTCACACATCTAAGATAAGTACCTCAGATGAATTGGGTATTTTTTTAAAAAGTGTTTTGCGAGAAAATAATTGTTTACCAGAATCAATTAAACAAATCGGCATTTGTTCTGTTGTTCCTCAAATTGATTATTCTTTGCGTGCAGCATGTGTTAAGTATTTTTCTATAGAACCCTTTTTATTACAAGCAGGAGTTAAAACGGGATTAAATATCAAATACCGTAATCCTGTGGAAGTTGGAGCAGATAGAATTGCCAATGCAATTGCTACTACTCATCTTTATCCCAATCAAAATGTGATCGTTATTGATTTTGGTACGGCAACTACTATTTGTGTGATTAGTGCACAAAAAGCCTATATGGGAGGAGCCATTCTACCTGGAGTTAGACTTTCAGTAGATGCTTTATCAAAAAATACTGCTAAATTGCCGGCAGTGGAGATAATAAAAATAGAAAACTCAATAGGACGCTCGACCATCGAGAGCATTCAATCTGGTGTTTATTATGGCGTTCTGGGTGCTTGTCGTGAGTTGATTCAACGCATGACCCAAGAGGTTTTTGGTGCAGAAAAGACTTTAATTTTAGCTACTGGAGGATTTGCATCATTATTTGAAAAACAAGGCCTATACGATCATTTAATGCCAGATTTAGTACTTCAAGGAATACGCTTAGCTGCATTGATGAATAATTGATTTTGATTCGTTATTTTAATCATCGAGCATCATGATGAGCGTTTTAACCTTAAGAAGGCAGGGAAAAGCCTTCCCAGAAATAAACAAATAGTTAATCAAACCCTAACCTTATGATTTCCGCCTGTTTTAATCTGTTTTTTCAAAACGGCTTTTCTTTATTATTTCGAATATGCTCATTATTTTTCTATATAGATTTTTTTTTAATCGTTTATTTTAATCCTCTTAAATAAATTACTTAAAAAGCAATTTTTTATCTTGACGCATGGAGAAATGTGTTTCTATAGTGTATAAAAGTGGAGTAAAATAATAAAAAAGTGGAGAATTGTGGAGGAATAAAAACCTTCACATACAGAAAAGCATGTTTCGGGGAATAAATGCCATTACTATCGATACAAAAGGACGCTTAGCTATTCCTACGCGTTATCGATCGGTGTTGGGGGCTGATGAAAAAATTCCTTTAGTAGTGACTATTGATACCGAAGAAACATGTTTGTTGCTGTATACCGCAGCTCAATGGCAAATCATTGAAAATAATTTGCAAAAACTACCCAGTTTTAATGCCGCTGCACGAAGAATACAACGTTTATTGATTGGTCATGCAACTGATGTCGAAGTAGATACAAATGGACGCGTGTTGCTGCCAACAGTTTTGAGGAATTATGCGCAGTTGGAAAAAGATGTAGTGATGATAGGCCAAGGTAATAAATTTGAAGTCTGGAATAAAGATATTTGGGAAACTCGGCGTGAACAATGGTTAGCTGAGGAAAGCTCTGGAACTTCTGGTTTACCCGATGAAATGAAAACGTTTTCTTTGTAATGGAAACAAAATATGGCAACACATCAATCCGTATTATTGCATGAATCAATAACAGGCTTAGCCATTAAAAGCAGTGGTGTTTATTTTGATGGTACTTTTGGACGAGGCGGCCATAGCAAGGAGATTCTACGTCATTTAAATGAAAAAGGCCGTTTGTACGCTATAGATAAAGACTTAGATGCCCTCACGTATGCTAAGGAGCATTTTGACCAAGATAAACGCTTTCATATATTTCAGGGCTCTTTCGCAAGAATTGAAGAATTTGCAACTGAGGCGGGTGTATTGGGAATGGTGGATGGTATTTTACTTGATTTAGGCGTTTCTTCACCACAATTGGACAATCCAGAAAGAGGTTTTAGTTTTATGCAGCAAGGTCCATTGGACATGCGTATGGACAGATCTCAACCAATGAGCGCAGCACGCTTTGTTAATGAAACAGAAGCTGATGAAATGGCCGCTGTTTTTAAACTTTACGGGGAAGAGCGTTTTGCTGGAAGAATAGCAAAAGCAATTGTTGCCGCACGAAATATAGCCCCGATTTCTACAACTTTACAATTAGCAGAAATTGTAAAAGAAGCAAATCCCAAATGGGAAAAACACAAGCATCCTGCAACCCGGGTGTTTCAAGCAATTCGGATTTATATCAATCAAGAGCTCAATGACTTAAAGAGCTGTTTGGAACAATGTATCCATGTTTTGGCACCTAAAGGCAGATTGGTAGTGATTAGTTTTCACTCACTTGAAGATCGAATTGTCAAACAATTTATGAAGAATAAGGAAGAAGGCGCTAAACCACCTCCTGAAGTACCTATACGTTATGAAAAATTAAAAACAAATTTTAAAAGAATGGGTAAAGCCATAATGCCGCAAGCAAATGAAGTAAGCGAGAACATCAGGGCTCGAAGTGCAGTACTTAGAATAGGGGAGAAATTAGCATGAACGCTGCAGCGAAAGTGATCAACCAAGAAGGTACTTTATTTAATGGTCAACTGGCAGATATACATATGTCTAAATCACTATACATGCTGGTTATATTATTAATAGCTGTATTGGTAAGTGCATTGGCTGTTGTTTACAGTACTAATTCATATCGTGTAACTTTAAATCAAGTAGAGCAACAAGAACAACTCACTCACTACTTACAGTTGCAATGGGGACAATTACTTCTAGAGCAAGCGAGCTTGGCTACCCCAGCTCGTGTAGAAGAGCTGGCAAACGATAAATTACAAATGGTTTTACCAACCTCTAAAAATACTTACTGGTTGCAAGCTCAGCAGTAGAAGTTTTTATTTCAAACGAGTACCATTGCTACAGGTTATGAATGGTAGATATCCATGAAAAAATCAACCCATCTAAATAGACTTATCATTGTATCTGCTTTCTTTTCTTTGCTTTTACTCATTTTAGTTTTGCGAATGATCGATTTAACTGTTCTTCATCGACAATTTCTCCAAGGCCAGGGCAATGCACGAAGTTTACGAGTAGTAGATATTCCGGCTCATAGAGGGATGATTATGGATAGGAATGGTACTCCTTTGGCAATTA
This sequence comes from Legionella santicrucis, assembly GCF_001468135.1. GTDB lineage: Bacteria > Pseudomonadota > Gammaproteobacteria > Legionellales > Legionellaceae > Legionella > Legionella santicrucis. The sequence continues at coordinate 29,351 of NZ_LNYU01000005.1, forward strand.
GTACCCCTGTAGAATCAGTCTGGGTTAATCCTAAGGAATTTGCTCCAGACAAAGAACAGTTTATGTCTTTGGCAGCATATTTAAATTTTACCCCCCAGCAACTAAGCCGCAAAATAGTAGATGCTGAAAAAAAAGAATTGGAATTCATTTACTTACAAAGACAATTACCTCCTCCTTTGGCGAAGCAAATAAAGGCGCTTAAGATCCCTGGCGTGAATTTTCAAAAAGAATTTAAACGTTATTATCCTGATTCAGACAGTATTTCACAGTTGGTGGGTTTTACAAACGTAGATGATCAGGGTTTAGAAGGTATAGAGTTAGCCTATCAAGACTGGCTAAAAGGGGTTGTCGGTAAAAAAAGAGTAATTAAAGATCGTTTAGGTCGAATTATTGATGAATTAGGAGTAATTAAAGAACCACGTCCTGGACGTGATATGGCTTTAAGTATTGATAGACGATTGCAGTATTTGGCATACAGTGAGTTAAGCAAAACCGTTGATGAGTTTGCTGCAAAATCCGGTTCCGTGGTAGTAGTTGATACCGAAAATGGTGAAATTTTAGCCATGGCTAATGTTCCTTCTTATAATCCAAATTCACGTGGCCGTTACGACAAAGATACTTATAGAAATAGGGCAGTTACGGATACATTTGAACCAGGATCTGTAATCAAAACGTTCAGTATAGCAAGTGCTTTAGAAACAGGATTGTTTAAACCTTCAACTATTATTGATACAAATCCTAGCTGGATGGTTGTTCATGGCCATGCGGTACGTGACATCCATAATTATGGTGTTTTGGATGTGACGGGTGTATTGCAACACTCGAGTAATGTTGGGGTAACAAAAATGGTTTTGGCTAGTCCTCCAGAACAATTAATAGGGCTATTACAACGTTGTGGTTTTGGCCAGCGTACAGAAAGTACTTATCCTGGCGAAAGTGAGGGTGGAGTTGTTAACGCCAAAGATGCTAATCCTTTCGTTTTGGCTACTTTAAGCTTTGGTTATGGCCTATCTGTTACGGCATTACAATTGGCAAAGGCTAATATGATTTTTGCAAATCAAGGAAAACTAATTCCAGTAACGTTGTTGCATAATGATCCACCTACCCCCGGAGTACAAGTCATAAAACCTGAAACAGCACAACAGGTTCTACATATGATGGAAGCGGTTATGAAAGATGGGACAGGTCGAGCTGCAAAAGTACCAGGATACCGTGTAGCCGGAAAAACTGGAACAGCACGTGTAGCAGGAAAAGATGGATATAAAGATAAAAAATATACTGCGAGTTTTGTAGGTATTGCACCGGTTTCAAAACCTAAATTTGTTGTAGTGGTTATAATCCATCAACCTTCTCGCAAAGGATATTATGCGGCCGCTGTTGCAGCTCCTTTGTTTACAAAAATCATGTCCGGATCGTTAAGATTGTTTAATATACCTACAGATGAATTAGTGGGATAAATTTAATCTATTCTGCGCAGATGGGAATTCATTTACAAAGGCAGCACAGTGTTGTATAAAAAATAGATTCTCCGTCATTTTGAGGATGACTACTTGAGTTTTGGATAAGCGCTCGAATCATTTCGGGCTGAAGAACACGGCCATTGACTTTAAGACGTTGGGATATATTTTAACAATTAGGAATGGGCTCATGAAACTTTCACAATTATTAAAGCCTTGGATGAAACAATCGGCAACGGATTGTATGCTTACTGGCCTAGAAAATGACAGCCGCCGAATTCATCCAGGAGATTTGTTTATAGCCTATGCAGGTACTGCAGCTGATGGTCGTTTATTTATAGATAAGGCTGTTAACTCTGGAGCGGTTGCAGTTGCTTATGATCCGGCTGATTTTCCTAAAAATTGTGTATTACCCGAATCAGTTCCGTGTATTCCTGTACCCAAATTATCGATGCAACTTTCTAATATTGCAAAAGAATTTTATGATAATCCAGGATGTTTTTTAAATATAACAGGCGTAACAGGCACTAATGGAAAAACAACAATTGCATATCAACTTGCTCAAGCACATCATTTACTAGGACAAAAAGCCGCCTATATAGGTACCATTGGTCAAGGAAGTATGAATGAATTACAGGCATTGGATAATACGACTCCCGACTCTCTATATTTACAGAAATTATTGCATCAATATAAGAATCAGAATATGCGACAAGTATGTATGGAAGTGTCTTCTCATGCACTAGCGCAGCATCGCGTCGATGATCTTGAGTTTAAACAAGCGATATTTACTAACTTAACTTTAGATCATTTAGATTATCATCATAGTATGGAAAACTATGCTGCGGCAAAGTCATTATTATTTGCCAGAGAATCCTTAGAATGGGCAATTATCAATCAAGATGATGCTTATCATAAGATTATGGCTGCTTCTATTAAACCCCAAGTAAAAAAATTAACTTATGGAATTCATCAAGATTGTGATGTTAGAGCTAAAAACTGGTTTATGGATATTTATGGCACGAAAATCGAAGTGTACTCACCTTGGGGGCAGCATCAAATAAAAATAAAATCTTTAGGACAATTCAATATATACAATAGCTTAGCAATATTTAGTAGTTTATTAGCTGCTAATTATACGCCTGAACAGGTAGTAGAGATAATGACTCAACTAAAAGCTGCTCCAGGACGTATGGAAATTGTTGCCCATTCTCCGTATGTTTTGGTTGATTATGCTCATACGCCTGATGCTTTAGAAAACGCTTTAATGACTTTAAATCAATTGAAAAAAGGGCGTTTATGGGTAGTATTTGGTTGTGGTGGCGATAGAGATAAAACCAAAAGACCCATTATGGGAAAGGTTGCTGATAGGCTGGCGGATCAAATTGTTATTACGAGTGATAATCCTCGTACCGAAGAGCCCCAAATAATTATCAATGAAATTTCACAAGGTATTACTCTATCTTCTAAAGTCATTCAATTAGTAAATCGCGAGGAAGCAATTGCTTATGCGTTAGATAAAGCAGATGAAAACGACGTTATTCTGATCGCAGGAAAAGGACATGAATCGTATCAGCAGATTGGTGCTGTGAAACATCAATTTTCTGATCAAGATGTAATAAGAAGGTTAATCCAAAAATAAATGATTATATACTGGTGATTTTGATTTAGCCTGAGCAAATTCTACATCAAATTTTGCCCAGGCATTGATTCTTAATGTGCTTTATACATAAATTGTTTTAATTTCATTGGGGAGATTTCATAATACCCTTTGATAGCAATTGCCAAAACGTCTTTCTTGCCTGATTCATAAAAACAAACTACCTCCTCATTATATGAATCAGGAATGCCAACGCCACTCATCTTTGATAAAATTTGATTGGTTTTTTCTAGAGTTTCTCCCTCTGAACCCGCTTTTATGGGTCCAATGGCGAAGCCCCAATCCGAATCTGTGTTGTAATGGTGAACTGAGTATCCTACATAATGATTTCGATCGACTATTGAGGCTTTATTGATTCCTATTTTTTGAATTTCACCGAGATCAGGACATACCACATCTTGGGCAAAAGTAGAACCAGCAAAAATTAAAGCAGCTGTGAAAGAGGCTAACTTTGTTCCTAAAGACATTATAAATACTCCTTTATTTTTATAAAAAACCGAGATGAGAGTAGCATTTGAATTGCTAATTTACAATGAACAAAGTTAATCTTAATGACATTAAATACAATTATGGAGCATTTTTATTGATTTACATCCCCAATAAGAATCTCGTTTTTTTATCAAAAATCCATTCCATAGAATACTGACAAAAATCATGACGATTTTGATGCTGTTTGCGTAACTCTATAAACGCAGACTTTTTATCTATAGCTTTTTTTAAACTCAATGTTTCTTCAATGGGGTTATAAAGGACTAGCACTGATTCATACCATAATTTATTTTTTTCTAAATGAATGGTTTTTATCATTTGAGGCGTGAAAAAATGAGGTATTGGCAAACTCATAATTTGGTGTAAAGAGGCACTAACCATAGCTACAGCAGCATATTTTGCTTCAATACTGTGGCCTGCTATATGAGGCGTACAAATTAGCGCTTTATCAATAATACGCTCATCAATTGCTGGCTCATTTAGATATACATCAGTGCAATAAATCAGGGATTTTGGTTCAGTAAGTAGGCTATTTTCATCGATAATTCCACCTCGTGCTGCATTAATAATAATGCAGCCGGGCTTTAATTGCCTCAGAAAATTTTGATTGATTAAATTTCGACTAGGAAAGGGGTGATTGTCATGTAGTTCTGCATGAATGGATATGAGATCAGCTTGATATAAATCTTCTAGAGAACAACTTTGAAAAGCATCAGATTCACGCATCGCTTTGAGTGGATCATAGTGAAATACTTGGAAACCTGCTGCTTGCAACCGTGCGGAGACTTGGATTCCCACCTTACCTAAACCTATTACACCTGCTTTATGCCCTTGAATAAAATGGCGTTGCTCCAGAAAGGCAAGACAGGCAACAACATAATCAGCAACAGCTCGAGCATTGGATCCTTTGGCATCTATGATTTGAATATGTTGTGAGTTTAACCAGGAGTGATCGAGATGATCAGTGCCAGAACTTGCAGTAGCTACATACCTTATCGAATGATTTTCTAATAAAGCTCGATTTACATTAAGCGTAGAACGGCAAAGAAGTATATCCTGTCCAACAAGTAAGTGAGCAAGTTCATTGGCATGATAATAACGTATTAAGTTAAAAGGTTTAGGAAACGCTTGCTCTAATCCTGGAAGGGATGCATCAGCTAAAATATTCATATATTAAAAATGGCACTCAGTGCAAGCAAGCCTAAATTGATCAATGGCGTTAATATGATACCCAAAGCCCCAGTAAATACTAAAAGTAGTAGAATAAAGAATCCATAAGGTTCTATTTTTTCGTAAGCAATAGCTTGTTTAGGAGGTAAAAGACTGCTCACTACTCGGCTACCATCCAATGGAGGAATAGGAAGCAAATTTAAAGTAGCTAAAATCAAGTTGATCAATATTCCAGCTTGAGCTGTGGCATAAAGAAAAAGTACAGCCATCGAGGATCCAGGATTGAGTATTAATGAAATTTTATAACAAGCCGCCCATATGAATGCCATAAGTATGTTTGCAAAAGGTCCCGCAAGAGTAACAAAAATCATGTCGCGGCGAGGGTGACGAAATTGCCTCCAGTTAATAGGAACCGGTTTGGCATAACCAATAACGAAATTAAATTGAGTCAAAACACCGACCAACAAAGGAATGAGTATTGTACCTATAGGGTCAATATGACGGATGGGATTTAGGCTTAAACGACCAAACATTTTTGCAGTAGTATCTCCACATCGATAAGCGATGTAAGCATGAGCTGCTTCATGTAAGGTAATTGCAAGCAAAATAGGAATAGCCCAAATACATATTTTTTGAATTAAAGTAAATTCCAACATTAAAAATGACCCATGATCAAAGTATTCTGATTCTAACGAATTGTGACTTGAAATAACAAGTAAAAAAGAGGTCAAAATATGTTCATTATCAATATTATTTCTTTATAATCTGATCCTTGAGTCGTTGGAAGCTGATTAGGAGCACTACTCAATGTACGAGTTCTGATTCAATTAGACGCGAATCATACTCACGCAATACAATGTAAAAAACAGAATTTTTACAATAAAATAAAGCGCCCCAAACCAATAAGTTCAAATAAAAACCAATAAGTTGATTGATTGATCTTGGGGTGATAGAATGCGGCCAAATTTAACTAGCCTAGGAGAGAAAATGCCAATGTTAAATCCGTTAACACCTGAAATGAAAGATGCTTTAGGTAAAACACTTGGACCTCAATATGAAACACTACTTCAAAAAAGTAAACATGAATCACTTAGAGATAACCAAGATGCTATTAAGTATGTGGATTCTGTAATAAGAAGATATAAGGCAATTGAAGGAACTTCTACTAGTGAAAGCAGGAGAGAACCTTTTCTTGCGCAATTAAAAAAGCATGCCGGAGAAGTCGTTGCTGTATCATTTTCAAAACCAGGAGATGTAGCATCTCGATTAAAAGAAGTCGATTTTTCTAATGATTCAATCGATGAAATTACTAAAGGGATGGAACAACCTGGAGTCAATGATGATGATCTAGCTACTCTTATTACTTCAGTAGTTACTAGTGAAACTTCTTTGCTGTCTGGTAATAGCCATCATCATGGCCATCCTTCTGCGTACAGTCATTTCCATGGTCATCGGTAATTAATTTATAAGGAGAGTCATCATGTTAGTGATGAATGACTGTGCTATTGATCCGGGCGATATTTTGTTTGTAGTTACCAATAGCAAAAAGCCTTTGGCCCTACTCAAGCAAGCAGCACAATCACTAACAACATCTCGGAGCAAACATGGACATAGAGAAGTTATTTCTGTCTTTGTTTGCACCGGAAAGAATAAATATGGAATAATTTGTAATAATTTTGAACGAAATCTTTCCTTATCCACTGAGTCATTTATTAAAACGCTACAAGAAAAAACTGTAGAAGAGTTGTCTGTACTGCTTTTAAATTACTGCACTAAAGAACTTACCCTTACTCGAATAAAAGAAGCACTTGCAACTGGTCCTCGCTGGATGATGCGATTGGCTAAAAATATGAAAGGGATAGAGGATAAAGATGAGCTTATTGAACAATTTCTTACCGCATCCAAAGAAAATAAAGATCGCTTAATCCAACTATTAGTCACTTTTTGGCGTGCCACAGGACAAGCTGAAATTCTCCCTGTGGTTAATTCCAGTTTATTACTTTTTAAGCATACCGATAGCAAAATAAGACAGCAATTTCTTGATGCGTATTTAGAGCAAGTGAAGCTGACCGAAAAACTTCATGCGCAAGGGAAAGTGCGTACTAGTCTTTGGGTGCTTATCAAATCTTTTTTTAAATGGTCAGGCCAAGATAAAAAAGATAGGGAAAAAAATCCCCCTTCAGAAGCCACTTATTGTTCACGTAATCTAATACAAGTTCTGAATCAGGTAGATCCTAATTTAGTCGATCGAGGTAGGCATGTGTTACCAAAAGCTTTGGAGGCAGGTCTTAGAGAGGCTACAAAAAGAAAAATACAGGTAGATGGTACTGTTAATCAACAACAATTCGATGATTTTGAGGATATGATTGCAGCACAAGAACAATTACTTCCACCGTTTACTTTGCAGATTTTACCTTCCGCAGGTCGAAAGCTGATGAGTACTTTGTTAGAGGTGGTTGATAATGAAATTATGCGAATTGAATCTAAGTGGTGGGCTAATGAAGCTGATAGGAAAAAAGCATCTGATTTGAAAAAGCTTTTATTACCTTTCCGTAGTCCTAAATATCAAGCATATCCCATTAATTTGCAGGTTGATATTAGTTTAGAGCTTCTTGCAACGTTACTTCCTACCCTGCAAAGAAAAACTGGTCTTTTAGGAGAGTGGTTTCCAGCAACCTCGTATTCTAATGTACGTGCATTTGCTCGAACTCAAGGTATTTTTGATGGTGATATTCGTGAGGCAGTGAATAAACTAAAAAACAAACCTTCTATAAACATTATAAAAGAGCAGAATGTTCAAGAAGAGAATTTTGAGCAGCCTGAAAAATCTGCAAAAAGTCAAATATATATTTTTGCAGATTGGTCATTCTCCAGCTGGCCAACAAGTAAACGTGAACTTTTACTAGAACATATGATCGGTTTACTTGCTGCAGGTCATTCCTTATATACCTGGGAGAATGCGCAACTGGTTCAAATGAATAAAGAATCCTTGCAAAAAGCGATTAATGGCGAAGATTTTGATGATTTGCTGGCTTCTAAATTAATGCCAGCAACGAGATCTAAACTGGCTCAACAGGCAGAACAACAACAATTAGATATAACAAAGATACAATTTCTTGACTATAAAGCATGTCAAAACCTAGTCGAGGATCGTGAAACGCTTGAAGTAAAACTTAATCATGTTGCTCCTTTATTTGCAACAAAACTTGATGATTATCATTTGGGGCAAGCCAAGCAAGATATTATTGATATTGAGATTGCAAATGTCGAGAATAACCAAGTAGAGCGAGTCAGACTACAACAACTCAAAGAGCGTATTGCGGCACGGATGAATGTGAAACAAAAAACGTTTCAAAGTGGCATTGATACAAAGGCATTTTTTTCTCAATCTCAATACAGAAAACCGATATTTAAATCTGTTGATTTAATCACTTTGACCCCATCAAGTAAGTATTACCGTAATGAAGTATATTCTGATTTAATTATTAACGAGACTCCATCTTCTCCATTCCAATATTTCGAATTATTAGGAATGAATGCTACTGAAAATTTAGTTCATTGTAAGTATAGATTTCATACTAAGGGAATAACAAAAGATCTAATAAAAAGAAGGAAAGAAGAGTCAACGCTGACGTTGTTTGAAGGAGAAAAGAGTTTTTGTCTGACAAGAGACTGGCAAGCTTTGCCCTCCTTGGATCCGAATGAAAAATTGTTGGATATCGCCATTAAGGGATTAAAAAAAGATGATTTTGAAGTAAAATATTCTAAAGAAAATCACCTCTACTACATCCGTTTAGCTAAACCCAAAGCAGTCCCTATAGATGCCACAATTCATTTACTGCTGCGTATGCCCAAACATTATAGAGTAAACCCTGTATTTAATACTTTAACAAAGAGTCCAGAGTATCCAGAGGTTCATCGTTTATTAATGAAGTATCTAAAGTTTGGCAAAGATCATGGAGCATTACGTGATTCTATCGGAGTTAGCATTCACAATGGTCATGAATATCTTAATGAAGCGCGAAAACTAGGTATTGCAAGTTGTCGCTTAAGAGCTATTGCATTTAAAGAAGAAATGAAACATTTATATCCCGAAATCCCTGTTTCTATTGTCGTTAACTCCGATCACTGTTTTGTTGAAATGAAGCTAGACGGGGCGTGGCAAAGATATTGCCTTGGAGGATATAGAGATACCCCAAGTTTGATGGAGTCGATGAAAGAGGATATTTTAACCTCTCTAAGATCTGATTCAAGGAAACATCGGTTTTTTAATGAAAAAACAACAACATCTCAAACTAAGGCACCTGTTGAGCAAGTGGCAATGGCCCATGTGATCTAGTTGACGTAAGCGAATCATTACCTCTTCACTGTCTATGAGCGAACGTGGGCTTACCAGAGTTGTTCGGGGTGAGGAAGTGCAAAGCGTCTCGAAACCTTAGTACAACTTTTCAAGTGCTGTGCTAAGATTTCGAGATGGCCTAAATACCTTCTTAGCGAACGGCTCTAAGTAAATCCACGTTAAGTTAAGACCCCATCTCTCCTTTTGCCTTTTAAAATGTCGAGCAAAACTTAAGGCTAATTGGAAGGCTTGGAATAACAGTTTTGTGGACATATGTAACTTAATGGGAGTAGTGTATCTTTTCACCCAATGCAGTCAGGTAGGTTCTGGATCTGAATAAACTCCATAATTCAAATAGGAGACTTTGATTATGATTTATTGAATGGTTACAATGGATTAAAAATAATGAGGTGATAGGGATATGTCATTAATCGATAAGATATTAGGAAAACCTCTAACCTTAAAGGCAAAAAAAAAGCAAGAACTATCTATTTTAACAGGAATTCCTGCATTAGGACTGGATTCTCTATCCTCGACCGCTTATGGCCCAGAAGCAGCACTCACCGTTTTGTTGCCAGCAGGTATCATAGGATTGCATTATTTTTTTACGATTTCTCTATTAGTTGTTCTTGTCCTTATGTTTTTATTTTTTTCCTATTTACAAACAGCCGCAGCTTATCCAGAAAAAGGAGGAGCTTATATTGTTGCTAGTGATAATTTGGGTAAGAAATATGGTTTAGGTGCAGCAATTTCATTAATACTGGATTATCTATTAAATGTTACGGTTGGAATATCAGCTGGAGTAGGGGCTATAGTCTCAGCAATTCCATCATTACATCCTTATACTCTTGTGTTATGCCTTGCGATTTTACTGATGCTTACAATAATTAACTTGCGAGGCCTTCGTGAAACAGGAGTACTTTTTTTAATCCCTGTGGTTATTTTTATATTGTGTATGTTAATTACTATAGTCATTGGTGTCATGGATGTTTGGGGTAACGGTGGGAATCCACATATAAATATGTCTTCGAGAATGCAAACAAGTCACACTGAAAAAGTGACAGTTTGGATGTTTTTAACAGCCTTAGCTTATGGATTAACTGCAATGACTGGAGTAGAGGCAGTCAGTAATGCAGTATCTTTATTTCGCAAACCAACAGTAAGAAACGCACAATGGACATTAACTATAATTGTTGGTGCGCTTGCTCTATTTTTAATCTTCATTGGTTATCTTTGTCCCGCTTATCAGATTTTGGCGATGAACCAAAGTCAACCTGGTTATCAAACCATATTGTCTCAATTAGTTGAAGCAACAACCGGAAAGGGTGTATTTTATTATATTTCGATTGCCAGTATTTTTATTGTTTTAGCCTATTCTGCACAAACAAGTTTTTCAGGTTTTCCGAGAATATGTCGTTTACTTGCTGAAGATAATTATTTACCTTATTTTTTTGCTGAGCGTGGAAGGCGTCTTGTTTTCTCAGTCGGAATTATTATTTTGGCAATTTTTTCTGCGGTCATTCTGATAGCTTTTAAAGGAATCACGAGTAATCTGATTCCATTATTTGCTGTTGGTTCTTTTAGTGCTTTCCTCTTTTCCCAGATTGGTATGGTAGTCTATTGGTTACGACAGGAAAATAAAAAAGCAAGTTATAAGTTAGTAGTCAATGCCTTAGGTGCTTTAGTAACTGCAATCGCTTTGCTTATTATTATCATTACAAAATTTATAGAGGGCGCCTGGATAATTATTGTTCTAGCGCCTACACTCGCATTTTTAATGCACCGTATAAAACTTCATTATAAAAAAATTGCTCATGAAATTAAAAATCCAATTAAGATAAATCCTAATTCCTTAAAACCTCCTATAGTTATTATCCCTATACATGGTCTAGATTTAATCGCTGAAAAAGCAATACAATTTGGAATGTTACTTTCAGAGGATATTACAGCTGTTTTTATCGATGCTGGTTATGAGGATGTTGAGGGATTGCAAAAGCTTTGGCATGAAAAAATTGAGATACCTGCCAAAAAGGCAGATAAAAAAATTCCAAAGCTTGAAATTATTAAATCTCCATATCGTCGTATTTATAAACCCTTATTAAATTTTGTAAGTAAGGTAAGAAAAGATAGGAAAAATGAACTTATTGCGATTATTATACCTGAATTAGTAGAGCCTAAATGGTATGAGTATTTGTTACACAATATTCATGCAACAGGTTTACGTGCGTTACTTTTTTTAGAAAGAGAGCCTCGTATTATTGTAATTACAATACCTTGGTATTTGCGTTAATAAGGATTGATTGATGACACAATTTGAAAAAACAGCTTATTTTATGAAAAAACCTTGGGTTATTTTTCTTTATGCAATTTCTGTTATTGTAGCCTATTATTTTGTTGATAGGTCTTTGGCAATTTATTTGCATCAATTAGATCTAGGGACTAAAGTACCTTTATTAGAGGCATTAACTGCTTTAGGTAAGTGGATTGCTTATATTGCTTTATTTTTTATCGCAGGATTATATTTTCATTACATTAAGATTAATCCCTTATATGAAGCAAGGTCTTGGTATTTGTTAGGTTGTGTTTTTATTGCGAATTTTGTTTGTGTGATTCTGAAGGTTGCTCTAAGCCGTGCTCGGCCTGATTTATTGTTTTCGAGTCATGAGTTTGGGTTTTATTGGTTTAAGTTGAGCAGTAATTACTGGTCTTTTCCTTCGGGACACACAACCACAGTTGTCAGTTTAGCTACAGGATTAGGTGTACTTTTTCCGCGTTATTTTTATCTTTTACTTATTTTTGCATTTTTAGTAGCGCTATCAAGAATTTTATTATGTTTTCATTATTTGAGTGATGTGATGAGTGCCTTTTATATTAGTGTATTAGTAGTTAGCTTTTTTACTGAATATCTTAGAAGGAAAGTTGGTTCAAAAAAATGGTTGGTATTGTTCGGAGTAAAATTGCAATCTGAGTTGTAACAATATCGATCCATGACTAATGCAAAGGAGTGCTGATGGGTATAGAAACGGAATTAAAAACTCTGGTTAGCATTTATGCCAGTTATGATGAGGAAAAAAAAAGTTATTCGAGTCATTTGAATAAAGAAGCTCTTTTACGTTTAGATGCTGATTTTATTAAATTTATCAATAAGCTATTGTTAAAAGATGGTCCGGAAAAGATAAAGATTCGAAAAAATTATAAAAGAATAGCAGTGCAGTTTCATCCAGATCATCGTTGTACATTTGGTCCTGAAATTGCATGGCTTGAGCAAAATTTATCTGAAAATCGTAATGATGGAGCATGTTTTAAAACATTAATGCTTTGTTATGAGAAATTAACTTCGCCACAAGACTTTAAACCTATTCAATTTGATGAAATCACTACTCGCGAAGACTTAAAAAAGTGGTTGGAAATGTTAAAAAATCGCTCTAGGACTTATACTGAGCGTAATTTTTATGCCAGTCTTTTAGGTTTATTAAATGAGTCAACAAGCTATTTTGATGAAGTTGGTAAGATAAAACCAACGGGATTACGTGCTCTAATCTCGTTTCTTCCTATGGTATTTATCAGTTTTGGAACTTTTGTTTTTGCAGAAGAATTATTTGCTGTTTATGCGCTTTATTTCGCTTTATTAAAAAGTGGGCAATTCCTGGGGGATAGCCAATCTAAGGAATTGCAAAAACTGGGTGAAACATTACAGAAGATTAGTGCAGTGACAGCAACAGCGACAACAACTTTATTGGTTCGTTTACTTGAAATGACTTTCTGGGCGACGCGTCAATTTTATGATGTGAGTTTACAGATTGGTTCAGCTCTTTTAACTCCTCTTATTGCAGTTTCTTCAACTACGCATGATCCCTATGAAGAGCCTAGTGATGTATCAATATGTAAGGAATTAGTTCTAGCAAGTCAAAATCAAAGTACGGTTGAAAATTTTAGAACTCCAGAACTGAAAATGATTGCAGCCCCTATTGAGTCGTACCTTGGATTATTAAATCAGCAATTTTTTAAAAATTGGCGAGCAGGAGGAACAAAATCGCGATCATTAGAAGCATTTTTACTCCACATGCGTGTTATCGATAAAGAAAATGATTTAGAAGTAGAGGAAAAAATAAAAAAAGCCTCTGAGAGGTTACTCTTAGTGAAGCAAGATTCAAATGTTTATACTGGTAATACTGCATTAGCAGTTGATCGAGCTGATCGAGTGATCAGTTTATTAACGGGAAATATAGCAAATCAGATGACATTGTCGAATCGTTAGGGGCAGTATACAATTTGCAGACATGGGTCAAAATATTTTGATTTTTAATAATGAGTTTGCAAGCGTTATAACGTAAAAAATCAGATATTTTGTCCAGTATAGTGGAATTACAAACAAACACTACGGTAAATTTTGTTTAAATTGTTACTTTCCCTTGAATTAGATACCGTATCTCTGGCAAGATGCGTTTGTTTTGATTATCCAGTGAGGAATTATGAAAATTCTCGTGGCAGTGAAGCGTGTAATTGATCCGTATGTAAAAATTAGAGTCAAATCGGACAATACCGGAGTTGAATCACAAAATATCAAAATGGCAATGAATCCATTTGATGAAATTGCTGTTGAAGAAGCATTACGTTTGCGTGAAAAAAACTGGGCGACTGAAGTTATTGCAGTAAGTATTGGGGGAGATAATTCACAGGAAACACTGCGTCATGCCTTAGCTTTAGGTGTTGACAGGGCAATTTTGGTACGAACTCCAGATTCTTTTGAAAGCCTAAATATCGCTAAAATATTAAAGAAAATTAGTGAAGATGAAAAACCAGATTTGGTGTTGATGGGTAAACAAGCTATAGATGACGATAGTAATCAGACACCACAAATGTTAGCTTCTTTATTAAATTGGCCGCAAGCGACTTATGCTTCCAAAATCGAGCCAAATGGTGCTCTTCTTCAGGTAACTCGTGAAATAGATGGAGGCTTAGAGACACTAAGTGTGCATTTGCCAGCTGTTGTGAGTACCGATTTACGTTTGAATGAGCCGCGATATGCGAGCCTTCCAAATATCATGAAAGCGAAAAAGAAACCGCTAGATATATTCGAATTAGAAAATATGGGATTGTCACTTAAAAAGCATATTGAAGTATTAAAGGTGACTGCACCCGCGACTCGCGGTGCCGGCGTGAAAATTGAATCAGTGACTGAATTATTAAATAAATTACAGCATGAAGCCAAAGTGCTTTGATAGGGAGAAGTGATGAGCACTTTAGTACTTGTTGAACATGATAATAAAATAGTACATCCATCTACTTGTAATGCTTTAGCTGCAGCTTTAGAGCTGGACGATAAGCCAACTTTATTAGTAATAGGACATGAATGTAAATCAGTGGCAGAACAAGCTGCAAGTTTTGCAGGAGTTCATGTGGTTTGGTGTATTGATAAACCCTGTTATAATCATCCGGTAGCAGAACAAATTAGTGATTTAGTGCTTTCATTTGCACGCTCATTTGATAATATATTAGTTTCTGCCAGTACTTTTGGTAAAAATATTGCACCACGTATTGCTGCACAATTAGATGTGGCCCAAGTTTCCGATGTAAGTAAGATAATTGATGCAAATACCTTTGAACATCCAATCTATGCAGGTAATGCTATAGAAACAGTGCGTGTTTTGGATCCCATCAAAGTATTAACAATTAGATCAACAGCATTTACCCCGATAACAACCAACCAACCGGTTTGTCATATTGAGGTCATCGATAAAGAGGTTCTTGCTGAACGAGCTCAATTTGTCAAACATGAATTAAGTAAATCGGAAAGGCCTGATTTAGGAAGTGCCAAAATTGTTGTTTCGGGTGGTCGGGGTTTGCAAAGTGCTGAGAAATTTAAATTAATCGAAGAGTTAGCTGATGTTCTTGGGGCTGCAGTAGGGGCCTCTCGTGCTGCTGTTGATGCTGGTTTTGTTCCTAATGATTATCAAGTAGGACAAACTGGAAGAATAGTTGCACCTATGCTTTATATTGCCATAGGTATTTCCGGTGCTGTACAGCATTTAGCCGGAATGAAAGATTCCAAAGTGATTGTTGCAATAAATAAAGACGAAGATGCGCCTATTTTCCAAATTGCAGATTATGGTTTGGTTGGCGACTTATTTGAGTTAGTACCACAGTTAATCGAACAATTAAAAAATCGTTAGAGGGGAAAAAGTATGTTAGTAGGTGTTCCAAAAGAAATTAAACCTCAAGAAAATCGTGTGGGTCTTGTTCCTTCTAGTATTAGGGAAATTATCAGGGTAGGAAGCTCAGTTATTGTCGAGAAGGGTGCAGGTTTAGGGATTGGTATCTCTGATGATGATTACCGGCATGCAGGAGCTGAAGTTGTTGAGAGTGCTGATGAAGTGTATTCTAGGGCAGAATTAATTGTGAAGGTAAAAGAACCACAGCCTATTGAATGCAAACGTCTTCGTGAAGGCCAAACTTTATTTACCTATTTACATTTGGCTCCAGATCCACATCAAACACGGATGCTTAAAGAGTCTGGCGTTACAGCAATTGCTTATGAAACGGTGACTCAAGATGATGGCGGTTTACCATTATTAACACCTATGTCTCAAGTTGCTGGTCGGATGTCTATTCAAGCGGGTGCGCATTGTTTGGAAATGGCTCAGGGTGGTAGTGGTGTTTTATTAGGTGGTGTGCCTGGGGTTGCTGCTGCCAATGTAGTGGTTATTGGTGGTGGAGTTGTTGGTACTAATGCAGTACGTATGGCTATGGGTATGGAGGCGCGAGTAACAGTACTTGATCGTTCTTTAATGCGCCTAAATGAATTAGATTTTCAATTTGGCTCTAAGATTAATACCGTTTATTCTACTGCTGATACTATAGAAAAATATGTTGCTAGAGCTGATTTAGTGATTGGAGCAGTTTTGGTTCCCGGAGCAGCAGCACCTAAATTGGTAACTCGATCTATGCTTCGTTCAATGCGTCCAGGATCAGTTTTAGTAGACGTTGCTATCGATCAAGGCGGATGTTTTGAAACAAGCCGTCCAACGACGCATCAAGAACCCACGTATGTTATTGATCATGTAGTTCATTACTGTGTTGCTAACATGCCAGGAGCTGTACCAAGAACTTCAACCTTTGCTTTGAATAATGCAACCTTGCCTTACGTCTTAAGTATTGTTACTAAAGGAGTCAAGCTAGCCTTATTAAATGATAAGCACTTACTTAATGGGTTGAATGTTCATCAAGGTAAAATTACTTTTGAAGCAGTTGCTCGTGATTTAGGTTATGAGTATACACCTGCAGCTATAGCCTTAGCTGGACGATAATCATAAAAGATGCCGTTTAATCCTAGAGATAAGTATTTCTCATGGATTTAACGGCATTTTTATACTAAGTCATCTTAACAATTTTATAATAAAAAACAGATGATTCATGCCCATTATCATCATGATAATTGATAGGTTTTATAGTAGTTAACGATATCGTTTTTTGTTTCACTTGAGGATGTGAAAAAAAGGAAATTTTGGGGGAAACTAAAATTAAGATCTTACCTTTAACCTCTTCTATACTTCCCCAATATTGATACATCAAACTATTTAAACCAAAAACATGCCAACCAATCACTTCATATGAAGTATTTATTTGCCCTCGTTCGAAGTATTTTTTTTGATAAAAAACAAGTTCACTTGCAATATTATAAGTATCTAAAGGTAAGATAATAGGTGTATTATGAGTTTTATCTTCTAATTGTTGAGCAATGTTATAAACTTCCCGGGTAAGATTATCCCAAGGAATTATTTTTTCAAAAAAATAATGATAAATTTTTTCCGGCTTATCTGACAAAATACAATAAATAATACTGCTATAAATAAAAACAGTAATGACAGAAGTTATAGCCCAACTTTTACGAAAAGTTATACCGAGTATTTGTTGATTATCAGTTATTAAGAGCGCAAGCCACGGTATAATAGCTAGGAAGATGGGACCAATCCAATTCATTTTTATTCCATGAAATAAACTAAACAAGGAAAAAAATAAAAGTGGTACAACAATATAAATTTGAAAAAAGTATTTTGTTTTATTATCTATGAGTTTTTTCGAATATTTCTGTGAGAATAAAACCCATGCACCAAAAATGCCAGTAGGAGTTAAAAACGCCAGGACTAAACCAATTAATTTATGAAAAGAAAAAAAATAATAATCATGAAATCGTCGTGAGCTTTGAAATAAAAAGGATGCCCAATCATGAGTAGCATTCCAATAAATAACAGGTATGAATACAAGGAGCGCTATTAACGCACAACAATAAGGTTCTTTACGTAAGAACCATTTTCGGGATGCAGAGTTATATATTAAATAGGTTATTGTCGATAATCCTAACAGCACAATGGTATATTTTGACAGGAGTCCTAAACCAATCCACATTCCTGCCCAATACCAACTGTTATATCTATCTAAAATAAGTCCTTGATAAAGATAATACAGGGCTGCCGACCAACAGAGGATAAGAGGAATGTCAGGGGTAATAATTAAAGAATGTATAAAAAAAAATGGCATTATGGATAGTAATACTACTGCATACAATCCTGCTTCCTTTCGTATTAATGTCGTTAATTTAAAGCTAAAGTAGCAGGTTAAAATCCAGCAAGGAATAGTCGCAAAGCGTACTCCCCATTCATTTATACCAAAAATTAAGGTTCCTAATTTAATCAAAATAGCAACCATAGGTGGATGATCAAGAAAACTAAAATCAAGATGGTCCGAATAATTCCAATAATATGCTTCTTCAACCAATAAATTAGACTTGAACATAAAGAACATTCGTAGCAAAAAAAGAAATAAGATTAAAATTAAAAAGGAATGTGAAGATTTACTACTATTGTTCATTAATTTTTAATTCCTTGTAACTAATTAAGTAAGTTTGACTGCTCGATACATCATATAGGTTTGATGAAGGATGTTATCGTGATAATAATTTTCAGCAATGGCACGGACTTCAATTCGAAATTTATTCATTTCATATGAATCGCTTCCAAAGCGTTTTACTAGATTTGCCACAGGTCCTAAGCTTTTTTCAATAGAATTCAAATAATGTCCTAGACTCATCGTTGGTACATGCATTATACCATAATCAAAGCATCCATTTTTTACACGATTACTTAACCGATATTTAACATATTCAGGAGCTCCCCATTTTATTGGTGGATCAATACTATGTGGTGGAGGATGATATTTACTGACCAACGCAAACAATTGGCCAACAAAATGTTCGGTGGGCCAAGTACAAAATGCTACAACACCACCTGGTTTTAAAACTCTAAGCATTTCATCGATTGCTTTTTGTGCATTAGGAGCAAAAATATGACCGAACTGACTTAAAACCGTATCGAAATGTGCATCAGGATAAGGTAGTTGTTCTACATCACCTTCTTTAAAATCAATAACAACTTGAGCTAATTGTGCATTTATTTCCGCTTTTTCTAATAGTGTAGGGCTCAAATCAAGAGCTGATACCTTGGCTCCGATACGAGCAGCGGTAATCGCAGTTACTCCTGTTCCACATCCTACATCTAAGATATGGGCATGAGGCTTAATACCAGAAAATTGAATCAATTTCGGAGCAACTAAGGTGGTTAATAACTCTAAAGGAGCAAATAGGCCCCAACTTGCTTTTTGTATCTCTTTATAATTTTTCAATTCATCTGACATTTTTTATGTTTTTCTGCAAATAATCATATGCTAACACAATAGTATCACCCACGGAGGGCTCAACTCACAAAGTGCGTATAAATCGCATAGAGAATGATTTTTATGTGGAGATAAATAACTTAATGTCAGTGTGATATCTCCACAGGCTAATGACTAAAATAAACTCTCTTCTACTGGGGCCAACTGTTGCTGATCATTGCTTGCATTATAAACAGGAGCAAGCTCTTCTTCTGCTGGAACTTCCTTATTGCGAAAATATTCTATGATACCATTTGATTGATTAGGACGGGCTAGTAATCCACTATTAGGATCAATGCGAACCGCAACTACATTCTCAGGTTGTTTCATTTCGCTTTCAGATTTTCCTTTTAAGGCAACTTTCATAAAGTCAATCCATAAAGGAAGAGCAAGTCCTGCAGCATATTCATGTAACGATTTAGGGTTATCAAAACCAATCCAGGTTGTCACCACAAGATCTGCATTAAAACCTGCAAACCACGCATCAACCTGATCATTAGTCGTTCCCGTTTTACCCGCTATATCTTGGCGATTAAGTACTCTGGCTGCACGGGCAGTGCCATGTTGAATCACATCTTTTAATGCGGTATTCATTAAAAAGGTAATATCTTCAGGTAAGACTCGTGGAGCTAAAGTAGAATGATCTATATTTTCACAGTTGTTGCAAACAACGGTGGGTTTTGCTTGCAACAAAATCTTTCCATCTGCGTCCGTAATGTGATCGATAAGATAAGGTTCTACTTTATAGCCACCGTTTGCAAAAACAGCATAAGCAGTAGTTAATTCCATAGGACTAATAGACAAGCTTCCTAATGCGAGAGATAAGCCTTTAGGAAGCGTTTTTTTGTTAAATCCAAAACGCGTAAGAAAATCTATCGTGTAATTAATGCCTATGTCATCAAGAATACGTATAGATACTAAATTTTTAGATTGAACCAAAGCCGTTTTTAGGCGTGTTGGACCATTAAATTTCAGGTTTACATTATGAGGACGCCATAAATTTGGTTGGCTTGGATCATCAACAACAATAGGGGCGTCATTAATTAACGTTGCTAAAGTATAACCATTATTTAACGCAGCAGCATAGACAAATGGTTTAAAACTAGAACCAGGTTGCCTGCTAGATTGAGTGGCTCGGTTAAATTTACTTTTTTGAAAGTTGAATCCCCCCACTAGAACTTCTATGGCTCCATTTTTAGGATTAAGTGCTACCATTGCTGATTCTGCTTCAGGAATTTGTGCTAATTCCCAATCTTCTTTTGTTGTTGAATGAACATAAATAATATCTCCAACGGCAACTACTTGTATGGCTTTTACGGGGGTTTTTCCTACCCAGCCATTTTTAAGGGCTGGTCTTGCCCATGATAAGCCTTTCCAAGGGATGAGTACAGTTCGACCATTTTGTAATGTAGCAGTAGCATCTTTTTCTCGTACTTCGGTGACTACTGCTGGGGAGAGATGATTAAGCTCTGGGTATTTCTCTAGATTTTTTTGAATTTCATGCAAGGATTTACTGTCTTTTTCACCAATGGTAGCAATAGGTCCTCTATATCCATGGCGATGATCATAAGCAATCAAATTCTTTTCTACTACACTATTTGCTGTATTTTGCAGTTTTCCAGCAATAGTAGTATAAACTTTATAACCCTTGGTATAGGCATCTGGGCCGAAATTGTCATATAAAGATTGACGAATCATTTCTGCAACATAAGGTGCTTTTACCTCAATAGGAGTGCCATGGTACTTCGCTGTAATGGGTTGGTTAATCGCATTTTGATATTGCTCTTCATTGATATAGCGTTCTTCTAACAAACGCTCTAACACATGGTCACGGCGCTTTTTAGCTGCCAGGGGATTGGCAATAGGATTTTGTGTTGAAGGCGCTTGAGGAAGACCGGCAATCATTGCAAGTTCTGCTAAGTTTAATTCATTGAGTGGCTTACCAAAATAAACCATTGCTGCAGCACCGACGCCATAAGCGCGATTACCTAAATAGATTCTATTCAGATAAAGTTCAAGGATTTTCTCCTTGCTTAATTCTCTATCAATTTTTATGGCAAGCATAATCTCATTAAGTTTACGTAAAAATGTCTTTTTACGACTTAAAAAGAAATTACGTGCTACTTGCATGGTAATTGTACTACCTCCCTGGGATTTTGTTCCAGTTTTTATCATGCGAACTGCAGCACGGCCAAGGCCCATAATATCGACACCAGGATGTTCAAAAAAACGTTGATCTTCTGTGGCTATTAATGCATGAATAAGCATTGGCGGAATTTCATCGTAAGTAACAGGAATACGCTTTTTTTCGCCATACTCCTGAATCAGCAAACCTTCTTTGCTGAATATTTGTAAAGGTACTTGTAATTGTACTGTTTTTAATGAGTCTACATTAGGAAGTTGACTTTCAAGATAGAGGTATAAAAAACTACCGACTATTAATAAAAGAAAAAGTAGGCTCATCAGCGCCCATAGACCTTTACGCCAGAAGTATGCCATTTTCATAGATTTATATGTTTTAAATGAAATTTGGCGAGCATTATACAGTGATTCTCAGTAAGATTGCGAGTTTTGTGCAAAAAAGAGAAGGAATTTTATACTGATTTTAACTGTTTCATTGAATTTTCTTCCAAAAATTCAATGAAACGAAGCATCATTAGGGTTCGAAGCACCATAGAGACATTTTCAATACGGTAAATAAGCAAAAGAATGCAGATCTAATGCCTAATCTTTTTTAATCGACGTTTGGCCGTGAAGTATTATCTTCAACTATATCAATGTCTTGTTCAGAAGATATATTTGATTGGAAAAATGTTCCTTTTCCCTTTTGCTGGTTAAGCAAATAGAATGGAGCTAAGCCACCATATAGAGAAGGAAAGGGGCGTTTTGTAAGTGGTGTTTCTTCAGCTTTTTGTTTTTTGAAGCTCTCGAACTCTAGTTGGGTTTTTTCTAGTTCTGCTTGAGCATTTTTCAACTCACGATGCAATTCCTCAATAGTTTTTTCCTGTGATTTATTGGTTTCAATAAGCTTTAATTTTTGAAGTGTAAGTGAAGATTTATCTGCTTCTAAGCTTGATTTTTGATGTGTTAAAGTAGATTTCTCCTCTTCTAACTGAGAAACTTGAAGTTTTAATGTAGATTTTTGTCCTTCTAACTCAGATTTTTGGTGAGTGATGGTAGATTTATCCTTTTCTAACCGAGATACTTGAAGCTTTAATGTAGATTTTTGCGCCTCTAACTCAGATTTTTGGTGAGTTAATATCGATTTATCGTCTTCTAACTGAGATATTTGCAGCTCTGATGTAGATTTTTGTTCCTCTAATTCAGTATTTTTATCCATTAAAGTAGATTTCTCATTCTCTAACTCAGATATTTGCAGCTTTAATGTGGATTGTTGTTCCTCTAGTTCCAATTTTTGATGTGATAATATCGATTTATCGCTTTCTAATTGAGATACTTGCAGTTCTAATGTAGATTTCTGGCTTTCTAACTCAGATTTTTGTAATATCAAAGTGGATTGCTGAGACTCTAATTCAAATTTTTGATTTTTAAGTTCTGAAACGAGTAGGGCATTCTGGTGTTCAAGGCACAGAGCAGCTGCGATCTCTTTGATTTCGTCATCAGTATAGTCTATGGTTATGTGAAATCTACCTAGAACTTCGTCAAGAAGGATATCTCCTGAATTACAAAAGTGGTTACCATAATAAGCATCATTGATTAAACCATTTAAACTCTCATAGGCTAAGGTTTCGTCGTTCAGGCTGCTGTAGGTTACTTTATATGGGGTATTTTTATAAATTTTTAATAGCTGTCGACTATCGATAAAAAGCTGACTTATTTGTTGCTTCAATTTTTCTAATTCTTCAGAAGTAAATGGAACTTTTCTATCAAGTTGTTCTTTTAGAAAAATGGCTTCTTTTAAAATGAATGTAAGAAAGGGCTTACGATCAGGATATTTTTTGGTACATGCATCGATTAATCTTATAAGTCTTTGGTCAAATTTGACTTCCGTATTTTGCATGATATCAATCGCATATCTACGAGATTTTTTTCTGAGTAGCGTTTGATCGCTTTCAACGATTAGTTTAGTGACATCTTTTTGAGTATCGTGATAGCGTACAATGACGGATGCCAACGAATTGATTAAATCTTCTAATTTAGTCATGCGATTCTCCTTGTTAAAGCATAAATGTAAAATCCCCTTGCAAGTTGGTTTTTCACTATATTAAATGTTTTGATGAAGCGCAAGTTGGTTATCGAAGTAAAAATGACAATTGATAGCCATTTGTGATAACTTAGATGAGTAGAAAATAGTGTAACTTTTTAATAGGTTACGTTAACATCTGCATATACGCTAAAAGGAATGCCTGAATGTATGGAAGATTCAAAGGAATAAAGAACATGCTCAAATTATTACAACCTCAGCATCGTTCAATTCTTGGAATAGATATAACATCCACAGCAGTCAAAATATTAGAAATCTCAGGTAAGAATGGTGAGCTTGTTATTGAGAATTATGGACGTGAAATATTGCCACCCAATGCAATGGATGGGAATGTTATTAAGGATCTTGATGCAGTTTCCCAATGCGTTAAAAAAATAGTTGACCGTTTGCATACCTCATGTAAGCAAGCCGCTTTGGCTGTGCCAGATGCCGCGATAATCAGTAAAGTAGTACAAATTAATGAAGGCTTAAATGATGAGGAGATGGAGGAGCTGATCGCTACTGAGGCTGATAAATATATTCCTTATCCAATTGAGGAAATTAATCTTGATTTCGAAGTTTTAGGATACTCTCAGAAAAATCCACATCTGCTCGATGTACTTATCGTTGCATCGCGAGCGGAGAATGTCAACCAACGTGTTGGAGTAGTTGCAGCCGCGGGTTTAGATACTGTGGTAGTAGATGTTGAGTCTTATGCAGTGGAGCGAGCGGCACAACGAATAGCTTTAGATTTGCCCATACTTGGTGAAGATAAAACAATTGCTATTATTGATATTGGAGCATGTTATACCCATTTATTCGTATTGCATAGGATGAAATTGGTTTATTCCCGAGAAGAAAAATTTGGCGATAAACAATTAATTGAGTCAATTGCTGAGCGCTATAAAATGAGCTTAGAAGAGGTGGTGGTTGCCAGAGATAAAAAAGAATTACCTTCTAATTATGAAACAGAAGTTTTAGAACCTTTTAAAGAAAATATCTTGTTACAGATTAAGAGAACATTGCAGTTTTTTTATTCTACAAACCAAGAAGGAGATGTTGATCATATTTTATTGGCAGGAGGATTAGCCAGATTACCAGGCTTAGTTGCTTTAGTTAAAGACCGATTAGGAAAAACAGCTACTATTGCTAATCCACTTTCATATATGACCTTAAGTAAAAAGATACATTTGGATGCTATAAATAATGATGCACCCGCACTTATGGTTGCTTGTGGCCTAGCATTAAGAAATACAGAGTGATTCTATGACCCAAATTAATCTTCTTCCTTGGCGTGAACAAAAGCGGGAGCAAGAAAAAAAGCTGTTCATGGTTTTGTTTTTCATAATTATAGCAATTTCGATATTTATTGTGTTTTTAATTAATACTTATGCCTCTGATTTAGTGAGTAATCAACTTGTTCGAAATCACATGTTGCAAGATGAAATAGCAGCTATGAATAACCAATTAAACGAAATTAAAAATTTGAAAAAAACTCGAGAAATATTCATCTCTAGAATGTTTATAGTTCAGCATTTACAATCAACTCGGACATTAATGGTTCATTTATTTGATGAATTAATTAATGTAATGCCTTCTGGAATTTATTTAACTCAGATAGAAGGAAAAAATGATATTCTATCTATCACGGGTTACACTGAATCGAATACCTACGTTTCAATTTTAATGAAAAATATAGAAAATAATGAATGGATTCATTCTCCCGTTCTGAGTGAAATTAAGAAGGAAGACAGACAAGAGCCTGCCAATAATGAATTTAAGTTAAATTTTGTGCTTGCACCTCAATTTCAGCTTGGGATTATACGATGAACACTATTAATCTCAGTGAATTAACTTTGGAAAATGTAGGACAATGGCCACTAGCAATAAAAATTGGAATGCTTTTAGGCACAAGCTTTTTAATTATTGCATTGGGATATTGGCTCATTATTCAAGATAATTTTACTCAGTTTGATACACTAAAACAGCAAGAAACAACTTTAAAATCAGATTTTGAAAGCAAGCAACGCCAGTTATATAATTTACCCGCTTATCGTGCTCAACTAAAAACTTTAGCTAACCGTTTTGCATTGGTGCTTACGCAGCTTCCTGAAAAAAATGAAATGCCTGGTTTACTTGAAGAAATTTCTAAGACAGGTGTTGCATCAGGTTTAAGGTTTGAGTTATTTGCCCCTCAGCCGGAGGTAGTTCATGATTTTTATATAGAATTACCTATAAAAATTTCAGTGGTAGGGACTTATTTTCAATTAGCAATGTTTATAAGTCGAGTTGCTGAAATGACAAGGATTGTTACCTTACATGATTTTAGTATTGAAGGAGTATCTTCCAAAGATCATAAGGTTATTTCAGAGGATGAGTTGGTGATGAATATTACCGCTAAAATATATCGATATCGCGCGCAATGATGAACAAAGAGATTTGTTGTATCTGTTTCATATCCTTATTATTGGTTGCTTGCACCGATGATAATGAGGATTTAGTGAACTATATTAATGGTGTAAAACAGAGGAAAACACGGGAAATTGAATCGCTTCCTTCATTTGCTCCTTTGCCTTCTTTTAAATTTCCAGATAATGGCAATAGGCGTAGCCCATTTAAGCCTGTTTCTCAAAAAAAAGAGGTTGATGTAAATGCGCCTGATAAAAATAGGCCGAAGCAACCTTTGGAGGCTTTTCCTCTTGATGCATTAAAATTTGTAGGTACTTTGAAACAAGATAATGAAATATGGGCCTTAATTGAGCTGCCTAACAAGGGAGTTACGCCGGTGCGAATCGGTGATTATATGGGACAAAATTATGGTCGTATTGTGTCCATAAAGAATGATTCTATAGAGTTAATCGAAACAACTCAAAGTTCAGGAAAATGGGAAAAACATAGAACTAAAATTGAACTATATACTGGGAAGTAGGAGCATAAGTGCAAAGAATAGTTGTGTTTTTAATTTTTATAGGGATGAGCATAGGCATCGTTTTTGCTCAGAATAACTCTTTGATATCGGTAAAAGTAATTCCTTTGCCGGAGGAAAAGTTACGCATGGATTTTATATTTGCTCATCCGATTAAAAAACAACCAGGGAGTTTTGTAATCGAAAATCCGGCACGCATTGTTATAGATTTTGTTGACACTAACTTACAGTTGCCCATTGAGCAGAAAACAAAGAACATTAAATTAGGTTCGCTGAATAATTATACTCTTGTAACTGTTGGTGCTCGTGTTCGAGCTGTTTTGGATTTAAAATACGCTGTGCCTTATTTAGGCTCGGTTTCAGGCAAGGTTTATACAATTATTTTAAATGGAAAGAGCAATGAATTATTTCAAGCTCCTAAAGAAATTTTGGTTACCAATCGCCCTGTAAAAACAAGTTACGAAATTACCCATTTTGATTTTCGAGGTGTTGAGCATCAAGGTGGGCGTGCTGTAGTTGACGTTTCAAGTACCAGTATCCCAATTGATGTAGAGGAGCACGACAAAGAAATTATAGTTAAATTTTTAAATACTAAAGTGCCGCAAAATTTAAGGAAACGTTTTGATGTTTCTGATTTTCGCAGTCCGGTGAATCTGATTACCTTACAACAGGATGGAAAAAATGCGCGCATGACGTTATTGGGCGAAAGATATTTTGGTCACAATATCTATCAGGTTAACAAGCAGTTTATGGTTGATGTATTTCCGTTGACTCAGGAAGAAATAGAACAGGAAAAACTTAAGAAACAGGTATTTTCTGGAAAACGAATTTCTTTAAATTTCCAAAATATTAGCATACGGTCGGTATTACAGTTACTTGCTGATTTCACAGGGATAAATATTGTTGCAAGTGACAGAGTTCAAGGAAATATTACTTTACGATTAAATAATATTCCCTGGGATCAAGCATTAGATATTATTTTAAAAACACAAGGTTTGGCAAAGCGTCAAAATGGAAATGTGATGGTGATCGACACGCAAAAATCGTTTAATGACATGGAGGAGCAGCAACTTAAGAGTCAACATAAAATCCAAAGACTCGAACCCGTACGTTCCGAACTAATACAAATTAATTATGCTAAAGCAACCGATCTCGCAATCTTAATTAAAGACAGACAAAATTCACTTTTATCCGACAAGGGTAAAGTTAGTGTCGATACACGTACTAATACTATATGGATCCAAGATAGTGGTAGCAGAGTAGATGAGGTCAGAAAATTAATTAAGGACTTAGATGTTCCTGTAAAACAAGTACTGATTGAAGCTCGTATTGTTGAGGTGACTAAAGATTTTGCCCAAGATCTAGGTATCCGCTGGGGTGTTTCTAAGCCGCAACATTTAAGTGGTACTTTAGCTGGGGCAAATCAATTAGCGCAAGGAGTTGCTCCTGCAGATGTTACACCTTTTACGGACAGATTAAATTTAGATTTGGTAGCAGCGCCTTTGACAAAGGCAAATCCAGCTACAGTAGGTATTGCTTTAGCCCAACTTGGCGATAATATCTTGCTTGATTTGGAGCTTTCAGCTTTAGAAAGTGAAGGTCTCGCGGAGCTAATTTCCAGCCCAAGACTGATTACAGCAAACCAGCAACCCGCATTAATTGACTCAGGTCAAGAAATCCCTTATCAGCAATCAACTTCTAGTGGTGCAACGGCGGTAGCATTTAAAAAAGCTGTCTTGAGTTTAAAAGTAATTCCGCAAATTACCCCTGATAATAAAATCCTTATGGATTTAAAGATTAATCAAGATGTTGCATTACCTAATCAGACTTACAATGGAGTTCCAGCAATTGCAACTAAAGAAATTCAGACTAATGTGTTAGTGAGCAATGGACAAACTATTGTACTTGGTGGTATTTATCAACAAGATAAGAGTAAGACAATTACGCGAGTGCCTTTTTTTGGTCAATTACCTGTAGTAGGAAATTTATTTAAAAATACGCAAATCGGTGTTCATAATGATGAGTTACTTATTTTTATTACGCCTAAAATAATAACTAATTCACTATCTATCACTACAATTGAGGGAAGAAATCCAGTACGCTTTGATGAAAAGTAGGTAGTGTAATCTTAATTTAAAGATTAAGTGGCTTCGATTTATAATTAAATGAAGATACTATTTAATTGATGACATAGGCTTATGTTTTTTAAGAAAGTGATATAATAGTAAATGATTAAAAGTAAATGGTTATAAAATATGTCCATTTGTTGTAGAATACTGTTCGAGAATTTTTACTACGAGAGGTACAATTAGGGTTGAGTGTCAATAACCTACTGTTTTTTGATAAAGATGATGTCTTTTGTATTGATGTCAAAAAGGGTTATTTAGAATCCAATCTGTGAATTAATGACTTTAAAGTTAAAGAGGTATGTAATAAAA
Source organism: Legionella santicrucis (assembly GCF_001468135.1). Taxonomy (GTDB): domain Bacteria; phylum Pseudomonadota; class Gammaproteobacteria; order Legionellales; family Legionellaceae; genus Legionella; species Legionella santicrucis. The sequence continues at coordinate 57,742 of NZ_LNYU01000005.1, forward strand.
AATGAGCATAGTTAAAGTACGAAATATTTTTCTCATCGGGCCTATGGGTGCTGGTAAAAGCACAATAGGTCGTGCTTTGGCAAAGGAGCTCAAGTTAGAATTTTTTGATTCGGATGAAGTTATAGAGGAACGGGCTGGTGCTGATATATCATGGATTTTTGATATTGAAGGTGAGGAAGGTTTCAGACGTCGTGAACAAAAAGTTATTGATGAGTTAACTCAAAAAACCAACATTGTTTTAGCAACTGGCGGTGGTGTGGTAATCACTCCTGAAAACAGAAATGCATTAGCAGGGCGTGGAACCGTAATCTATCTTAAAACGTCGCTACAGCAGCAGTTTGAACGAACTAAGCGAGATACTAAGCGTCCTTTACTGCAAACGAATGATCTTGAAGGAAGATTAGAATCATTAAGAGATGAGCGGGAGCCTTTTTACAATGAGTTAGCTGATGTTAGTTTTGAAACTGATAAGCTAACGGTTAAAGCAGTTGCAAATAATATAATAAAATATATTTATGGCGAACTTTGAAGTTTATGAGCAGGTTGATGTTTGTTTAACCGAACATCAATATCCTATTATTATTTGTCGAAATGGCTTGCAAAATTTGAATTTTTTGCAAACATTGGTGATTTCTTCACAGGTTTTGATTGTTACGAATCAAACCATTGCTTCACTTTATTTAAAACAGATACAAACTGCTTTTGCTGCAATTCAATGTGATGTAGTGATTTTAGAAGATGGTGAGCAATATAAGAATCAACAAAGTTTATTTGCGATTTATGATACGTTAATACAAAAGAAACATCATAGAGATACTACGCTTATAGCTTTAGGCGGGGGCGTGGTAGGTGATATGGCAGGATTTGCAGCCGCAACTTACCAACGAGGGGTGAAGTTTGTGCAGATACCGACCACTTTGTTGGCGCAAATCGATGCTTCAATTGGTGGAAAAACAGGAATCAATCATCCTTTAGGAAAAAATATGATTGGTAGTTTTTATCAACCCCAAGCAGTGGTTATTGATTTAGCTACTTTAAGCTCGCTTCCAGAAAGAGAATTTCGTGCAGGAATTGCTGAGATGATCAAGTATGGATTACTTGCTGGAGGTGAGTTCTACAAACAGTTGTGCGCTGCATTGCAAAAGGGATTAACTGCTAATAACCCGCAGTTACCTCAATTAATCGCTACATGTTGCAAAATTAAAGCTGAATTTGTTCAAAACGATGAAAAAGAATCAGGTCAACGTGCATTGCTCAATCTTGGCCATACTTTTGCTCATGCATTAGAGGCATACACCCATTATCAACAGTGGTTGCATGGTGAAGCAGTAGCTATAGGTATCTATTGCGCAGCGGTCCTCTCTTATAAAATGAAATTGATCAATGAACAATTGGTAGAACAAATTGAGCAAATATTAATACATTCTGGTTTGCCTCATAAAATCCCAAGCTCTATAAACCTGAAAAAACTTATAGAATTAATACGATTGGATAAAAAAGTTAAAAATAATCGATTACGCTTTATCTTGATTAAAAGTCCTGGTAGTTGTTATCTCGAAGCTAGAATCACAGAAGACAGTTTGTATCATGCACTTGTTGCGGCTGTAAGAGGAGAATAAAAATGACAGAGGGAATGATTCAGTCTGCAGCAAAGGCTGAAACCCAACCAAGAGTATTGTTTAAACCAGGATCTTGGTTGGCAAAAATTGACTTCATTAATCATTTGATTCTTTTTAACAATGTGCTCATTACCGTATTATCTGAAAAAGAAGGGGGTAAAACCTCATTTGGTACTTTATTACAAAATAATCTGGACCAACAAATCAAATCAGCTTCTATAGTGATTAAACCTCCTTATCATAAAGAAAACCTGATAAAAGATATTGCAACCCAATTGCAGCTTAACCACGATGAAAATACGGATATAATTTCAATAGTAAAGCAAATTAATGAGCAGCAATCACATGTATTGTTGTTGATAGATGATGCGCAGTATTTGCCTGATGATTTAATTCAGGAAGTTTTGTTTGCGATAAAAAGCCAAGAGAATTACAGTTTTTTTCATTTATGTTTTCTCTCAGATTATTCAATAGTTGCATCGCTAAATCATTTAAGAGCTTCTTTAAGTGATAATTTTATTCATACTATAGAATTAGGAACATTAAATGAAAGTGAGGCAAGAACTTATGTATTACAGCGTGCGATGGCATCGCATTTAATTAGTAAACCTCTGAGTGATGCCCAATTTCAACAATTTTATCAATTAACTAAGGGCAATCTGGCAAAAATCAATAATGATTTGGAGACGTTTGTAAATCAATGCACCCCTCCTAAGAAAAAAGACATATTCAAGGTAGTAAAAACAGCAGGAATTGCTGCAGGCACGGTACTTGTTGCTGGTTTTTTAGGATTTTATTTATCTCAAGCATTTCATTTCTTACCTTCCAAGGACAGCCTGGCTACTCCTACTCATAGCGAAGAGATACAAACTATCGTAATGAAGCTACCCGAATTGCCTGAAAAATTAGAGAGTTATATTGCTTCTTGGCAAGACTCGTCTACTCGGCAATTGGTTTACTCTTCCTTACCTAAAAAGGAAGTTTTCGAGGATCCAGATGATGAAATGCCTAGTGATACTAAGGCAATTTTGGATAAGGTAGTTGTTATCCCCAAATTACCTGCAAAAAATCTGCTTGCCGAAAAGCATCAAATGCCGGCCAAACATGTTTCAGCATCGAAACTGAAAAAAGTTTCGTCAAAAAAACAAATGATATTGACCAAATCTTCAGCTAAAAAATCCAACCATAAATCAGCTACTAATCTTTATACAATTCAATTAACTGCCAGCCATGATAAAAAACACATTGAGCATTTTCGTAAGACGAATAAATTACTTGTTCAAAATGCTAAATTAAGACGTATTACTAATTCAAAAGGTGTTTGGTATGTGCTCACTTTAGGGGAATATCAAAATAAAGTCCAAGCGCAACATCGTGTCAGCAAGTTACCAACAGGTTTGGCAAAATTGCATCCGTGGGTTAGACCAGTATCTAGTTTTGGATAAACAATTTATCTTTTATCTGAATTAAATTCAACTTGGATCGTAAACATTCACACAGGGCATGTCATTTTTTTAGCGTCAGAATAAAAAACAAGTGTGTTCTTGCGAACGAAATGAAGTAATCCAGTCCAAATCCTCAATATGACAGCGTTCTGGATTGCTTGGCCAACGCTCGCAACGTTAAAATAAACGTACTCGAGAACACTTGCCTTGGATCAACTTCTTTTGCTTGTCTTTTAGTCTAATTTAAAAATCTTGAGGAAAAATCAGATTTGAGTCTTGGTTGGACAAAATGGCTCCAAAAGCAGAGTATAGAGGCTATGTAAGTATTTGGAACGTATTTTCATTCAAGATAGGTGGCCAAGTAAGCTTCAGGAATCGATTAAAGTTCTTAGTTTATAAAAGGTACTTTAGTAACTTAATCCAATTATCAAATTATTTGATATCACATATAAATACATCTCATTGGTTATTTTAATCTCACTTTGGTTAAATTGCGACTGTTTTAGTTAACCAGAGGTATGATATCAATGAATTTCTTCGGCTACGATGATGTAAAAAAACACCCACTAGCGTCTATGATTCCGCAGGAAGTGTGGATTGAAGTTTTTAAAGGCTGGATCTCAGTTTCCGACTTCACTATTGAATTAATGGATACACCCAATGAGCAATTAAAACGTAAATTATGTAATAGGCATGTAAAAAGAGATGAAACATGGATGGCTATAGCATTGAGTCATCCTACCATGAGCAATAGGGAGCTGATTGAAATTGGAATGTATTTACGCTTGGATTACTCGGATTTACTTGATCTTGCAGTCATGTTGGGAGATAGCCCCAAAAATTTAGAATTATTAAAGATGCTTTCCGAACAAGAGCCCTATTCAAACACGCTCTTTGAAAATTACTCCTTAAGAATACAAAGAGCAGCCCTAGGAGGACATATTAAGACCCTAACTTATCTTATAGATAATATTAAATTGAAGGCATCTGATAAAGGAGAAGTAATCGATTTATGTTCTATTATTTCACAAAGAGATTATGCGGCTTTTCGCAACGCGGCAGGTAGAGGTCATTTGGAAATACTTGAATATTTGGAGGAGTTGGCGCCTCATAAGATTGCAGAAATGATTGCAGCACAATATTTCCATGCTATGCAATCCGCAGCTATGTATGGTCATATGAATGTCCTTAAGTATCTTGATAAAAAACAACCAGGAAAACTGCAAGATAAAATTTATGACAGCAAATTCCTCCTCGCTTCTTGGGCCGCTTCAGGAGGACATCTCGATGTCTTAAAGTTTTTTGAAGAAAAAATCACTAATGACTTATTCCAGAGAATGATTGAAGCCAATGACTTTTCTGCCTTTAAAGGCGCTGCGCGCTTTGGAAAACTTGATGTTTTGATGTACTTGAAAGAAAAAACATCTGGGCCGTTAAAAAATAGGCTGGAAGAACAAATTTACCCTGCTTTTGTAGAAGCTGCGGACAAGAAACAATATGAGGTAATGCACTATTTATTGAGTCATGCAAATACAAGTACCTTTGCACGAATAGAAGCTCATGAAGAATACGGTGAAAATTGCGTTTGGCTATTTGTGATGCAAAAAATAAACGCCTTTCGCGTCAGACAGCAGGAAACTGAGGCAAGGAGTTTGGATGCAGTCTTTGATGTTGCATCACCTGATGAAGCGAGATTTTTATTTTATATAGCTCGCAATCTCATTCGTAGAAATGATGCTGGTTGCATCGATGATTTACGCTTTTTACTGAACATTCCTTCGGTTAAAGCTTTGGCGCATACAGAAGTGACACCCTACCAATCTAACGAACTACTGCGCCTGGCTTTATCTGTAGGTAACCAGGGGGCAGCAAGCTTATTATTGAATATTCCTGCTGTGCGAACTTTGGCAGAGCAAAACGACTATTATCGTCGTGAACAACACGGCCAACTTAACTTGCACGCGCTAGCTGCCGACCGTGAATCCTCCATGACCGCTTTAACCCAAGGCGAGCAGCAGCAGTTGCAAGCAGTTACTAACCGTTATCAACCACTGTTAAAACAAGCAGGGGCTGCTCAGGTGATGAACGATTTGCGCGCTACTTTGCAAGCTTATTATGAAGCTCATCCTGCCACGATCACCATCCAAAAAAATGGACATAGTCATGAGTTAATCCTACCTATGGCATGGAATGACTTTACCTCACTTCATTTAGACCCAATACAAACCGCACAAGCCTTCAAAGCTTACTATCAAAACAAAGCGCATACTGCTTGGCGTTATCTCTCCAAGCCCAATTCCTGGATGCATGAGCATGCCAGTTATATCTACATCAACGATACCCGTACCGAGCGTTGGTCCACTTTTGAAGAGTATCAGTCGCTCATCAGTCTTCTGTATTTGGCTGTTATCGATAAGGATACCCCATGTATTGATGAGTACACTTTGGAAACTCGTCTGGAACATTTTATCGATGAATTGGCTCACATAGGACGTGCGCACAATTGGGATCAAAGTAGATATAACCAAAACAATAAGCTTGAACAATACGATGATCTGGAAGGAGATCGCCCCAGCTGTTTTTCCGGGGTAAAGCGCAGGCTTTTTCAATCAGTCCTCGGACATCCGTTGCTGAAGTTGGTTACAGGAGAAGTCATTAAAGCGGAAATCAATGAATTTTTGGTGGCACATTTCAAAAAAGCAATTAATTCAAGCAATGGTGGTGCCATTAAAGAAGTTTGGGACAAAGGCATTGATGGAGAAGCATTGAGCGAAAAAGATACGAAAATAATACAAAACCTTAATGTTAGTTCAGAACAACAGCAAGACTTTAAAAACTACCTGTCCAAAAAATATGGTTCTTCTTTTGCAACCAATCTAATCCTCATTAATCTGGTGGATAAAGCTTTTGAATTAACGCCAACTTTAACATCCCATTTATTTAAACATGGCGGATTAATGATGGAGTTTTTTGATAAGTTACAAGTTTCAGCAGTACCAGTGGAACATTTCGCCCAGAATCCTAACCGGTTGTTCGCAACGAGAGCCTCTCAAGCTCAAAACGATGAAACACCTTTATCAGAGTTAACACCTAGGTAAAAGAGAGGAATATAGTTTCAAGAGGGAATGGAGTCCCTCTGAGTCGATGTTCTGTTATGTTTATTCTGATGGTAGCTTTTGTGAAATTTGTTCAATACGTTCTTCTGCATCTGTATAAATTTTCTTGAAGATATCAAAAAAATTGTCCATAGACAGCTTTTCTAAAGAATAAGCTGTAACGCCCTGTGGTGTAGTGACGCTTTCTCGTAAGTAGGCAAAGGAACGACCGGATTTTTTTGCTAATTCTGCGGCGCCAAATAGAGATTCCAATGAAATTTTTTCTGCTAACTCTGCAGAAATCCCTCTACTTATCGCTGCATTTTGCAATGCTTCTAAAAATAGAAAAATATAGGCCGGTGCGCAACCAATAGGAGCAGTAAGTGTGTCTATCATAGATTCCTGATCTACCCAAAACGTGTAACCTACATTATTAAAAAGAGCCTCAATCAATAATTTTTGCTCAGATGAGGTTGATGGACTAGCAAATAAAGCTGATGTTCCTTTGCAAAATTCACTTGGAGTGTTCGTCATGACTCGGATGATGCTTAGTTCATTATTGTTAAGCCATCGAGAAATGCTGTTTATATCTATGACACCAGCTAAAGAAATAATTATAGGATTCTTGTTCTGGAGCGTTGGGGCAATTTCCTGACAAACATCTTTCATAAATTGAGGCTTTACTGCAAGAATAATAATTTCTGTATCTTGAACTGCATGAATATTTGTTTTTGCAGATAAAACCTCTAATTCCTTGGCTAATTGCTCCGATTTATTAGGGGTGCGATTACTAAGAGTAATCAAATTTGCCGGGTATCCGCTTTTAATAAGTCCGCGTACAAATGCGCTGCCCAAGTGGCCCGTACCTAAAATAGAAATAGATTTATTTTCAATCATATTGACCTATATTTTGATCTTTCAAGAAAGATACAAGAGGAACATGTTGATGTCAAGAATCCATAGAAGTCAAAATAAAAACAATAGCTCATCATTTGATCTAAGTAAAACTGCTTTGGGTGTACGTTAGCAATAACAAAAAAACCAATCTGATTAAAGTATTAGCTAATCCAATTATTTTGTCGAATTATTTCCTTAGAACTTTCAACTCCAGGTTGATCAAATGAATTAATATTCCAGATAGTGCCTTGTACAAAAATTTTATGTTCATATAAAGAAATTAAAGAGCCTAGAGTCTTGGGGGAACAATCTGCTAATGAAAGAAGATTTATAGGCATTTGCCCAGGGATAGCACAATAAGGATTATCTGTTGGGTTCCCTCCTTTGGTGAGTACTTCTTTATGAGCACGGCATATTTTGTTAATTACATCATCCTCGTAGGTTTGAACACTAATTAAATCAGCTGCTACTTTGTGTGTTCCTTGGCATAAAAGCTGATAATAACTATGTTGGGCATGATTGCCTAAGCCGCCCCAGATAATAGGGCCAGTTGCATAATCTACTTTTCTTCCTTGTTTATTGATTGATTTTCCATTACTTTCCATATCAAGTTGTTGCAGATAAGAAACAAAATGTTGGAGATCTTGGGTGTAGGTCATCAATAATAAGTTATTCGTGTTTAAAAAATTAATATTCCATATGCCAAGTAATGCTAATAATACAGGCAGGTTATTTGCAAAATTTGCGGTGCGAAAATGAATATCCATTTCATGCGCGCCACAAATGATTTCAGAAAAATGGTCGCAACCAATTGCAATACAAGAAATCAAATTAATCGCAGAAAAGAAAGAATAACGTCCACCGACCCAATCCCATATAGGAAGAATGGTAGTAAAACCCATTTCTTGTGCTTTTTTTACATTGGCAGTAACTGCAATAAAGTGCTTTTCAAGATGTTGTTGTAACTTAACCCATTTCAATGCTTGTTGGTAATGCGCTAAGGTTTCTGGAGTAGTAAATGATTTTGAGGAAATAATAAAAAGCGTGGTTTCTGGATTAAGTTTTGCTGCAACACGTTGAAAAGCCTGAGGGTCTATGTCAGAAATAAAATGGAATCGCAATTGATTTGTTACTAAATCACTGAGTGAATTAATGCAAAAGAAAGGACCAAGCATGGAACCACCAATACCAATATTAATGATATCAGTAATCGGTTTTCCAGAATAACCAAGCCATTCTTTATTTCTGATTTTAGTTGAAATCTCATACATTTGTTTTCGAGCATTAATGACTTCAGGAACAATATTCTGTTGATTTATCCATATTGTTTCACCTTCGGGGACGCGAAGAGCTGTGTGTAAAGCGGGTCTATTTTCAGTGTTGTTTATGGGTTTACCACTCATTAATGCATCTATGTGTTCGGAAAGCAGGCACTCATTGGCGAGGTCAAAAAGAGTATCCATAATTATAGAACTTACCTGTTGCCCACTGTAATCTAGAGTAATATTAGCTGCAGATTTAGAATGGTTTTTTATTTCAATGTTTTCTACGCTATCTCTTTTTGCAAGTTTTTCGAGCTTCTTCCAAGCGTTTTTTTGTGTGAGTTGTTCCATAACTTTCCTATTTAAACTTAATTAATTATTGTGCTATAAGCCATTTGGAAAAGCTTTCACCTTCGATTGGATGTATTTTTCCTAAATCTACGTTTGCTTTTAAAAATCCAAGTACGCTACCACAATCATAACGCTTTCCCTCATACAGGCAAGCTAAAACGGTTTCTTTTTGGAGCAGACCATTGATTGCATCAGTCAATTGAATTTCTTTATGTTCTTGGTGGGGTAATGTTCTAATTTTATCAAAAATCCCTGGTGTAAGAACATAGCGTCCCACTATAGCTGTATTAGATGAAACCTGATCTGGTTTCGGTTTTTCTACTAAATGATGTATATTCAAAATGTTATTATTCCATGGGACACCTTGAATAATGCCATAACATTCGGTTAATTCTTTGGGTACATTTTCTACTGCTATAATACTATGACCGTATGTTTCATATAATTGGATCAACTGTTTAATAACCGGTATTTGCCCAGTCATTAAATCATCAGCTAGAATTACTGCAAATGCGTCATTACCTATAATTTTCTCGGCACATAAAACGGCATGTCCTAGTCCAAGAGGTTTTGCCTGACGAACATAAAAACACTCCATATCCGGAGGAGTAACGGATTGAACTATAGATAAGAGTGCATTTTTATCATGGTTTCTTAGCTCATTTTCTAATTGATAGGCAAGATCAAAATGATCTTCAATGGCTGTTTTGTTATGGCAGGTGACAAAAATCATTTCGCGTATACCAGCAGCATAAGCTTCCTCAACAGCATATTGAATTAAGGGTTTATTAACTACAGTTAACATTTCTTTAGGTGCTGCTTTTGTTGCCGGTAAAAATCGCGTTCCTAAACCAGCTACAGGAAATACAGCCTTTTTTATAGAAGAAGATGTCGAATTCATTGTTAATTCATCCATTCAATAACAATTATTTAAGTATGCACTGAAAATCATTTGATTTATACACTTTTTACAAGACAATTAGCGCTATAGTTTTTTCAGAGAAGGGTTGTTTTAGATGTATTCATTAGATTGGTCACGAGTTTATGGTTTACCGAAGTCCACAGCAGTTTTTAAAAATACTCCCGAAGATTTTCAAGTAAATGAATTTTTTGATAGTCCATTTACGGGTCAGGGAGAACATATTCTCCTTAAAATTGAAAAAAGAGGTTTAACAACAGAGGAAGTTGTTAAATCATTAGCAAAATTACTGCGTAAGCCAATAAAATCCATTGGTTATGCTGGCTTAAAAGACAAGCAGGCGTTGACAACACAATGGTTAAGCGTTCATGCTCCAGGAGAAGTCATTCCAGGAATTGAGCATTATGCCGCATCAGGTTGGCGAGTTTTAGAATGTACTCGCCATCATAAAAAACTAAGACCAGGTTTTTTAACAGGTAATCAATTTATTATACATTTGCGAGAAGTTTCTCATTTAGAGGACTTACAGCAGCGTATCGAGCAGATTAAAGAGTTTGGGGTTCCAAATTATTTTGGTGAGCAACGATTTGGTCGTGAAGCAGGAAATTTATCTAGAGCTGAAGAAATGTTGGTGCATGGCCATAAAGTTAAGGATCGGTTTTTAAAAGGTATATATAGTTCTGCTGCACGTTCATGGCTTTATAATTTAGTTCTCTCGCAACGTGTTATAGATAATTGTTGGAATATACCTCTTCCTGGCGATGTAATGCAGCTTAGTGGTTCTAATAGTATTTTTGTTATTGATGAGGTTAATGAGGAGCTATTACAACGAATTAAAGATAAAGATATTTCTCCTGCAAGTCCTTTACCAGGAATAAGTAAACATAAAGTAAGAGATAATGCCTTGGAATTAATCAATAAAATTTATGCCAGTTGGCAACCATGGTTGAATGGTTTGGAGCTTTTAGGATTAGAGGAGGCTTGGCGTGCGAATATTCTGCATGTAAAACAACTTAAATGTCTCATTCAGAACAATCTAGTGGTGCTGTCTTTTATTCTTCCTGCCGGTTCTTATGCAACAGCAATATTGCGGGAATTATGTTGTTATCAAGGATAATAGTAGGTAATTTCGGATTTTGTATTGTTGACGTTTTATTACGCTAGAGTTTCGTCATCCATCGCCTGACCGAAAGATCCATTGATGAGCAAAGAAATTGGATCTTCCTGTCAAGCCGGAAGAGGACGTAGTAAATGTAAATCAACAAATTTGTTATACCTATTAATTTTGATACTTGGCGACTTTATAAAAATCACTTTATTTTTTATGTCGGGTGGCGTGAGTAAGATAAAAAATCTTTTTATATCCAGTCTTTGTTTGAACAGTTCGGGCTGAAAACGAATTGAAGTAAAGCCATCGCTTATTATGATACTCACGTTAATCTAATGCAATTACTTCCACTTTATTTTTACCTTTATTTTTCGCTTGGTACAAAGCTTCATCTGCGCAAGTAATGAGTTTTTCAATTTGAAGATTATAATTTGATTTTATCCATGCAACTCCCATACTCAGAGTTATTTGTCTCATAATTTCCTTTTCTTGAGGTTTATTTTGATTGAATTTATTATTAAATAAATCGCAAAGAACTAAAGACTCTTTAACTGATTGATTTACCAGAATGACTGAAAACTCATCTCCTCCAATACGACAAATGAAGTCATTAGAGCGGCGAAAAGAACTTTTTAATAATTCTGAGATGTAAATTAAAAAATGATCTCCATAAGGATGTTCTAAATTATCATTAATTAATTTAAAATTATCTACATCGATTGATATCAAAATGATTGAAAAATGATTACGCTGCGCTATTCCCCATTCTGTTTTTAAAATTGATTCAAAATAACGCCTATTGTATAAGCCTGTTAATGAGTCTGTTATGGATAATTGATGCAAGTCATCAATTAATACTTGTTTTTCTCTTGATAAACGAAAAACTCTGTTTAACAATAAATTATTAATTTTTGCGGAAGTGAAAAGCATGATTACAAAAAGTAAAAACATAGTAGCCAGTATGGCTCTATCAAAGTCGAATGTTGAATAGTTATAGATAATGATAGGTAAAAACATAGGCAATATATAAGCATAATAAGCCGGCAGATAAACTGATAATGAGGCAATTGCCCCTGCACTCATTCCGCCCAATACTAAAATAATGATAAATTCTTGAAGTATGGAAATATGATGCAGCATAAGCAAATAACAAGATCCCCAGATAGCTCCCATAAGAAAAGTTAAGAGAACAAAAAGCGTTAGAATCTTAGGAGTCATATACAGATGTTTTATCATGACATAATGACAAAAAATCCATCGGATGATGCTGCTTACGATAATAAATAAGATCCAGATAATTAATTGAGGAGGCGCTTTATTATTGAACAGATCTAAAGTTAATAATAAAGCTAAAATTATATTAAAAGGTATAGCTCTAAGTGCTCCTTCAAAAAGAAATATCATTTCCTCTTCATAAGAGAAAGGCAATTTTAATCCTTAATTTCAATCTATTTTAAGTTGAGTATAGCGTATGAAAATTTAAGTGAATTCAACAGGAATGTTTTTTGGGATCACAAAATCTATCTCTTACAAAAGCAGAGGATGCATAGTGGTGATACATAAAAACTGAGCATGATGTCATTCCCAATAACATAGAACTATTCGGTAGGAAATGATATATTTGGAGCATAATAATCAAATAAAAATCAATTAATTATCATGAAACTGCCCCTAAAAGAAGCTCTATTTGCCAGATACCTGTACATTAGCCCTGAAAACATAGTCCACGTGTTCATGCCAATCGTCAGTGGTACGAACATTGGATTAGACAACACCTGCAAAGCGGTTTATGCCCTACAAGAGTTTTTTGACAAAGGAAGCAATTCAAATAAGAAGGCCAGCCTCAGAGCGGAGTTATTAGCATACAAAGAAGCTCTGGAAAGCGACCTCAACCTTCTTGGAGCAGACGTACCACTTGTCAAACAAAAACAAGAAAGATTGAGTCAAATTGATGCCTATTTAAAGATACTCATCTTTGTGGAAAAGCACCAAGAATTAAACTGTCTCGATACAGGCTTTCCAAGTTACCCAAGGCCTTTAGAAATATTAATGCAAGACAGGATAAACTCCAATCTTTACAGTATAGTCTTACGCCCTACAGAGGAAGATGGCTACCTACGCTCAGAGGCTGCTAACCCCATATTTAGTGTGGCGCACAAAAGTGTCCCAAGACAGATATACACCTCTAAATCCGAATTACAACAAGCGCTTATCCAAGCGTATACTCCACTCACCTTTAAAGCCAAGGATTTGAAATCTCAAGTGATTCAACAGGTATTAGCGCAATTGAAGCTGCCTCATGTGCCTGTTGATTTTGAGCACTTAAGGCAAATCCTGAAAAAAACGGTACAGGCCCTATTGAACGTAGACGTTGATTTTAGCAAAACTCAACAAGGCAGCCCCATTGATCAACAAGAGATTAATGAGACTATGGATTTCGATCCTCAAGCAACAAGTCCCGAAGAATATATGAGGGCCTTATTCGGATACTGTGCGAGCAATTTATTCGATATCCTCATCGAATCTCCGTTCAACCGTTTAACTCATACGGAACAATGGTCCATAGCTACCCAGTTTTTGCTAGGCATCACCAACTTCTACTGTATCGTTCAAGGAATCATTAGCTCAAGCACTAATTTTGGGCAAATTCTGGATGCTCACCCCAAGTTGAGCGCTAACCTTGCGCAACGCCTAGCTCAAGCGCAAAAAACTAACCAAAGCATAGAAGAAGCCTGTGTGTTTTGGATGAATGAGCATGCAAGCGAATTAGCCATAACCCATCTGCTCACTCAGGAAGACATCAACAGCATCAAAGACATTTTTGCAAAGCGTTATACAGAAATCAAAGATTCCCCTCATTTTGATGAGTTTTTCGTGCTAGACACGCAAAAGAAAGGTGATTTTGTAATACACCAAGGGTCTATCTGTACGAATTTTGCTAAGTTTGTGAACTCTCCTTTATTGGATGTACCCCAAGAATTAATTCAACCTTTAGAAGAAGCACGAAGTGGTGCACGTAGCATCGGTGTAAACATTCCTCATAAAAATGTTCTGGTTCAAGACGATGTGGTGATTGATACATGCAGCATGAGTCATAAGGAATTACAAGCCTTATACGAACAAATCAATAGCTACAAAGACTTAACGCTCAAAAAAGCACTATTGGCGCAACTCAAACAAGAAAGACCCGACTTCAAAACTCAAATAGACGCCAAGCAATTCTTGCAACATGTGGCTTATGGCGAACAAAACGAGGCTGAAAGTTTACTCCAAAACGATGTTGAACAGGCTCAAGAACTTCTCATCACAAGAAAAATTCCTTTTACAGACTACTCAGGAAGAAGCTTTAACTGCACCGCTTATGAATACGCCTATTGGGCCAAAGACACGCATATGTGTCGGATGCTGGAGCGGTATATGGATGACCAGACCAAAGCCATTATCCTGAAACGCGTGCAAAACATCGAAGAACTCGTAGGAGGCCTATTTAAGCAACCCAGAGGTCTTGTCTATACCCAAAAGGGAATAGAATACCGGAACGCACATTTTGATTTAACGCCCTTAAAGAATGCATTAAGCGCTTATATTGAGGCGTATCAGCAAAGTCCCAGGAAAACTGAAGAGGATTGGGATGAACTGAATACACTCTGGATAAAAGTTGGTTTGTCCCAAAGAGAGGTGCCTGCTCATATTGCTCAGGAATATTGTCATCCCAGGCGTTCATTTGAAGATGTAGTTAATAACCATGCCTTATTGGATGCATCTAATTCTGCTAACTTAGAACGACAGCTTAGATTTTATAACGGCGTGACCAATACCTATGATGCATGGTTTACTCCGCTATCTTTCGGTTCCAATTCTGGGCTAGGGATTTCATTTGCAATATTGCGTAACACCTGGTGGGCGTGCGGCGCGGGGGAAGCTCCGATGGCAGGCGCGCTGGTGGGGCGGGGGCCTCGGGTTGAATTATCGGCTATAGAAGCTATTGATGAGGAGAGAACAGACGACCTTACGCGCTCTCTTGAAAATCTTGCTGCACCATCAAGACTCCAAGATTCTCTTTTTTATTCCGTATATTCTTTTAATGCGTTGAGGAACTGACTTCCATAACGAGCTAATTTGTGTTGTCCAACACCAGGTACTGTCAGTAATTGTTCCATACTTTGAGGTTTTACTTCCGTCATGGCATGTAGGGTTGCATCGCTAAAAATCATAAAGGGTGGTTTGTTTTCTTCGTCAGCAAGTTTACGCCTTAAAACACGTAGCATTTCAAATAAAGGACTGTTTGTGGATTGGATAGGCCGTCGCTCTTTACTTTTCCTTTTATCATGCTGAGGCTCCTTGTTAGGCAGAGTTAAAAAAATTTTTTCCTCACCTTTAAGCAATGGAATAGCCTTAGGGGTTAATTTCAGCACATTAAAATGGTTCATGTCTTGTATACAATATTCTTTATGAATAAGTTGCCAAGCAAGTTGTTTCCAATAATGGATGGATTTGTCTTTGCCAATACTAAAAGTACTTAGTTGCTCATGCCCATATTGTTTTATTTTATCAGAAGTGCTACCCCGTAATACATCTATGGTGTGCATTAAGCCATAATTTTGCCGTAACCTATAAATACATGATAAAAATTTTTGCGCATCTTCAGTTGCATCAGCAGTGATAGGTGGATTATCACATACATCACAATATTCACATTTTGTCTCAGAAGACTCATCAAAATAACGCAACAAAATTTGACGACGACAATGGGATGCTTCGGCAAAAGCGAGCATATGATTCAGTTTATTGGTTTCGACATATCGTTGCTCATCAAGAGGGTTATTCACAATCCATGAGCGAAGTCGGGCACTATCTGCTGCGTCATAAAGTAAAAGCGTCTGAGCGGGTAATCCATCCCTTCCAGCACGGCCAGTTTCTTGATAATAAGCTTCGATATTTTTAGGTAAATCATAATGTACTACAAAGCGGACATTAGGTTTATCAATTCCCATTCCAAAGGCGATTGTGGCAACTACAATGTCGATGCGATCATATCTAAATAAAGTTTGCACCTCTTTGCGTTCATCGTGAGAAAGCCCGGCGTGATAAGCACGCGCCTTGAAACCTGTTGTTTGCAATTTTTCGACTAGATTTTCTACGCTATTACGTGTTCCACAATAAATAATTCCTGATTGTTGCTCTACTGAGCGTAAAAACTGGTTTAATTGTTTTAACGCATGAATTTTGGGTACTACTTTATAATGAATATTAGGACGGTTGAATGAAGCAATATATTTATTGGGTACGTAGTTGAGTTTTTCTACAATGTCCTGACGAGTTTGTCTATCTGCAGTTGCAGTTAAAGCAACAATCGGAACATAAGGAAATTGGGCTTTTAAAACACCTAAAGCGGCGTATTCAGGACGAAAATCATGCCCCCATTGGGAAATGCAGTGTGCTTCGTCTATTGCAAATAGAGCGATATTGCATTCCTTTAATCGCTCTAAAAACGATATATTGATAAGGCGCTCAGGGGCAATGTAAAGCAAGTCCAATTCCCCATTATGCAACTGAATTAATACATTTTTTGCTTCTTTACTGGTTAAAGAAGAATTATAGTAAGCAGCACGGATTCCTTGTAATCGCAGAGCGGTTACCTGATCTTCCATAAGTGCAATTAGCGGAGAAACAACAATACCAACACCCGACCTTATGAGAGCAGGTATTTGATAACATAGTGATTTTCCTCCACCAGTAGGCATTAAAACGAGAACATCATTGCCAACAATGACATCATTGATGATCTCTTCTTGAGGTGTTCGAAAGGAATCAAACCCAAAATACTCTTTGAGTACTGATAAAGTCTTGCGAGTGATAGGGGCTACAATAGTTTCCATGTGCTTATTCTTATTTTTTTCTTACAAGCGCCAAAGAATTACAATGATGTACTGTGCGCAGTATATCATCATGGTTTAGAAATAAAAGCACTCTCTTTTATGTAAAAACGAAGTAATTTGTCTGCCCAATCTTTTGCATAATGAACACCAATTCTTGCTTTTTCAACAATTGTAAAAGTTTGGGGGGAACTTGACTCAGCAATATAAAGAGTATCACTTGTCAGATCATGTTGGTTTAGTTGCTTATCAATATGCATTGCTTTTGATAATAACCCAGGGCCCTGCGTCTTTCCTTGGACGTTTTTAATGGGTTCGATGGCACGTAGTAATATTGCTGAGCCTGTGCCTTCGGTTTCTGTAACCACATTAGTGCAATAATACATCCCGTATATTAAATAAATATAAGCGTAACCTGCGGGGCCAAACATCACTTTTGTTCTCGAGGTAAGTCCCTTAGAGGAATGACAAGCCAGATCATGTTGTCCTAAATAAGCCTCGACTTCAACAATTTTTCCTATATATTCTATTCCGTCTCTATTATGTATAAGGTATTTTCCTAGAAGGGCTTTGGCCACAATAATTGTGTCGCGCTCATAAAACGTTCTGGGTAGTTTTTGGAACATATATCTTTCGTGGATGATAAAAATTCGCAATAATAGTACATTTGAAACCACTTTTCTAAGGATAGTTTTATGGATTTTAAATTCACAGCCGAGCACTTGGCTTTCAGAGAGATGGCAGCTGATTTTGCTCGTGAGAAATTAGCGCCTATGGCAGATCATTGGGATGAGCATGATTATTTTCCCATTGCGATCTTGCGTGAAGCAGCGGCTTTAGGAATGGCGGGAATGATGGCGCGAGAGGATATTGGTGGAGCGCAATTAACACGTTTGGATTCTGCATTGTTGTTTGAGCAATTGGCAACAGGTTGTATTAGCACGAGTGCTTATCTTTCGATTCATAACATGGTGACCTCTCTAGTGGATCGGTATGCCTGCTCTGACTTACGAACCAAATGGGGACCCAAATTAACCGCAATGGAAGTATTAGCGAGTTATTGCTTAACGGAACCTGAATCAGGTTCGGACGCTGCTTCTTTAAAAACTAAAGCGATAAAGGATGGAGATTATTACGTTCTTAATGGCTCAAAAGCGTTTATTTCAGGTGGTTCAGTGAGTGATGTTTATTTGTGTATGGTTCGTACTGGTGATGAATCGCATCATGGAATAAGTTGTTTGCTCATTGAAAAAGATACTCCGGGTTTGAGCTTTGGCAAATTAGAAAAAAAAATGGGTTGGCGCAGTCAACCTACGTGTATTGTTTATTTTGAAAATTGTCGTGTACCAATTGCTAACCGAGTTGGTGATGAAGGTATGGGATTCAAAATTGCATTGAATGCATTAAACGGGGGGCGAATTAATATCGCATCTTGCTCCTTAGGAGGGGCTCTTGCTTGTTTACGATTGACTCAGGCATACATGCATGAGCGTAAACAGTTTGGAAAGCCACTTTCAGAAATGCAGGCATTACGTTTTTATTTTGCTGATATGCTCACTGATTATGAAGCGGCCCGCTTAATGGTTTATCGAGCAGCAAATGCTATGGACAAAAATGATCCTAATGTTCCAATGTATTGTGCTATGGCTAAACGTTTTGCTACGGATGTTGCATTTCGCATCAGTGATAAAGCAATGCAAATGCACGGTGGTTATGGTTATTTACGTGATTATCAGATTGAGCGCATCTTCAGGGATTTACGGGTTCACCAAATTCTTGAGGGTACTAATGAAATTATGCGGGAAATTGTAGCTAAGGCGACTTTAGATGAGGAGCACTTTTTGTGCTAATAAAAAAGGAGTGAATTGATGAACTTAATAGAACAAGAGTTAGATAATCAGGGAATTTTAACGTTAACTTTAAATAGACCCGAAAAATTGAATGCCTTAAGTAGCGAGGTGTTAGATGCCTTAGCGGAGTCATTTAGTTATGCCAGGACCAATTCGAAGGTTAAAGCATTAATGATTACTGGTAATGGAAAAGCTTTTTGTGCTGGCGCTGACATTAACCGACTGGCTGAATGTACCGCGCAAACCGGGTATGAGTTTGCATGTCGAGGGCAAGAAGTATTTAGACTTTTGGAAACTTTAGGAAAACCTTCCTTAGCAGCAGTAAATGGATTTGCATTTGGTGGGGGATGCGAGTTAGCTATTTCTGCAACAATGAGAATTGCTTCAGTTAAGGCACAATTTGGCCAGCCTGAAGTAAAACTTGGAGTTATTCCTGGTTATGGTGGAACACAGCGTTTAGCACGATTAATCGGCAAAGGACGCGCTTTGGATTTGTGTTTAACTGGTCGATTTATTAATGCAGAAACCGCATTACAGTGGGGTTTAGTTAGCGAGGTTGTTGAGCTTGATGTATTGTTAGAAAAAGGAAAAAATATATTACAAGGAATTTTAAGTATGGCGCCACTTGCGATAGCAAGTGTTATGGAGGTGATTGATCATGGTTATGATTTATCTTTGGCCGATGCATTACATTTAGAAGCAATTCATTTTGCAAAAGTCTGCGCTTCTCAGGATAAGCACGAAGGAGTAACTGCATTTTTAGATAAACGAGTAGCAAAATTTGAAGGAAAGTGACTATGACTGATGAAGTACTTTTTACACAAGAGGGTTCATTAGGAGTCATTACTTTAAATAGACCTAGTGCACTTAATGCCCTGACGTTAACAATGATTCTTAAAATGCAAAGACAATTAGGTCTTTGGAAAGAAGATGAGGCTGTTCATGCTGTAGTTGTACGTGCGGTGCCTGGGAATGCTTTTTGTGCCGGTGGAGATATACGTTCACTTTATTTTGCTGGGCAAGTAAACGATGCAGAGCAAATGCAGTTTTTTTGGCATGAATATCGGTTAAATCACTTTATTCATCATCTTGGTAAACCTTATATTTCTTTAATTGATGGAATTGTCATGGGTGGGGGAGTAGGAATTTCCATGCATGGTAGTCATCCCATAGCAAGTGAACGGTTGGTCTTTGCAATGCCTGAGACAGGTATTGGTTTTTTTCCTGATATTGGGGCAAGTTATTTATTGACACGATGTCCTGGATCTCTAGGTATTTATTTAGGTTTGACGGGTAATCGACTGGGTGCGTTGGATGCAATGAAGGCAGGTTTAGTCAAAAAAATAGTATCTTCAGAACAAATGCCTGTTTTGTTTGATGCATTAATGAATGAAGATTTGTCAAAAGAAGCATTTGAACGTGTGGATCGCTGTTTGCAGGATTTTGCTATGGTTTCTTCTGCAGAAGAGGTAGGTCAACCCTTAATTAATGTATGTTTTGCACATCCAACAGTTGAAATGATCCATGAGTCCTTACAACATACTGGCGAGGAATGGGCTAAAGATGTTGATGCTGCTTTGGCAAAGAAATCTCCTCTAAGTTTGAAAGTTACTTTAGCTCAATTGCAAAAAGCCAAGGGATTAACTTTAGCGCAATGTTTGCAAATGGATTATGACATCGTGAGTCACTTTATGCATGGAAATGATTTTTATGAAGGAGTGAGGGCTTTGTTAATTGATAAAGATAAGAATCCCAAATGGAATCCTGCTCGCCTTGATTTGGTAACAGAAGGTATAGTCCAAACTTACTTTGAACGTTCACATTCTGCTTTAGAATGGGTATAACAGACCTCATTTTCTTTAAACGATTTGAACGGTGTTGTACATGAAACACCGTTCTGAGTTTAAAAAATTACTCGTACGTTATCTTAAAATGCTAATGCTTCAGACGGTTAGCAAAAATTAGATATATTTTTCTTAAAAATATCATTAAATTCATCTGGTTA
Source organism: Legionella santicrucis (assembly GCF_001468135.1). Lineage (GTDB taxonomy): Bacteria > Pseudomonadota > Gammaproteobacteria > Legionellales > Legionellaceae > Legionella > Legionella santicrucis. The sequence continues at coordinate 78,169 of NZ_LNYU01000005.1, forward strand.
AGCTAAGGAAACTTGAAAATCCTCAACAAATTTATTTTTTTGCTATCATTATATTATATGTTTTTAAATGCGGAGATTACTGTGGATATAAAGACATGGGGCGAATTTGAAGGGGCAATAAATGAAACAATTAACTCAATTGTGCTTAATTCTGGACAAACTGATTACATAAGTACAAATAATCTCACGAGATCTCTGTACTCTACGCTTAAGCCAGCAATAATAGAATATTACAACCAAATGAAAACTGGTAAATTGGGCGAACCTAATGAAGAAAATCTTAACAAGATGATGGAACTGTTTTGGCGTAGTTTGCAAAAAAACTATGAAATTGAAAAGCAAAAAATCAATAAAGAAGGTTTTTTTAACTTAATGAATGAAAAAATAAGAGAACATCAGGAGAAATATGCTGATCATAGAAATACAATAGATGCAATTGCTTGTTTTAGGTTTGCTGCAGATGGCAGATTGGATGATGGTGATTATTGGGCCTTAGAAAACATGGGTAATTTGGCAACTACAGCTGAATCATTAGAGATAGATCTTGGCCTAGATACTAAAAATATAAGAACTACAATTATGGGCGAATTAGGTCGTCACGCAAATAGGCACTGTGGACAACCGATGGATGAAGAAAATGTCACTGTCTATCTTTGTGGTGGCTATGGGGGCGGGGGTAACAATGATGGATTAGATATAGGCCATGGGCAACTTCTTCCGGAACATATGTGGATAGAAGTACATAGAAAAGGTAAACCCACAATCTCTATAGATACTTTCCCAAGTAGGAAAAATGCAATTATAGGTGCAAGACTTAATGAAAACTTTGAAGGCCCTCCTTCTGAGCCAAATCGTATTCATACAGACGAAAAAACATACAAACAAAAAATTCCTGGGCTACCACTAGGGGTGATGCAAGCATTGGCTAAAGAAGAATATACAATTTATAACAATAAATATATGCGCACAAAAGACAACCCTGGAGGATTGTTTTTAAAACCTGATGGAACTTTATTGAAAAACGCTGAAGCAGTAAGATCATTTGAGCTACTAACCAATCCGTTGTCTGTGTTGGTTCAAGATTGTGATGCTATTAAGCCTGAACGAATAGCACAATCTAAAACAATGAGACAGGCAATTGAATGTAAAAATGAATTACTCGAAGAATTAAGAAAGCTTGAGGGGCAGAAAAATATTTTGGTTAAGGTAGAAGATAAAATTGTGCTTCAACAAAAGATTGACGAGGCCAGAATACAAATTGAATCTACGTTTGCATTAAAGGAAAAAGAAGCTTTTGAGTTATTGACTAAAAAATGTAATGCCATCAAACCCGAACAAATAGCAAAATCTAAAACGATGACAGAGGTCAAAGAATGCAAGAATGATCTACTCGAAGAATTAAGAAAGCTTGAGCAGTTTAAAAATATGTTGACTAAGGTAGAAGATAAACTTGCACTTCAACAAAAGATTGACGAGAAAAGGCTAGAAATTGGAGAAATATTTACAGAAAAGGAAAAAATCGGTAAAACCATAGAGAAAGTAAAAACAGCTGCAGAAAAATACTTACAATGGTCTAGTGTAAACGCTTCAGGCTGGCGACTCACTAATTGGTCTTATGGTTCGTATGGAAGGGAACAAGCGGACAAATTACTAAAAATGATTGCGCAGGACAAGCCTATGGTCGAAATATTAAAAGCAACACATGAAATAGTCAACACTTCAGGTATTAATGCGAACTCATTTACTCGTTATTTACATGATGAGCTTCACGCTGATACAGAGAAGCTGGTTGGTAAAGATTCACTTAGTGAGAAATTTACAAATTATAAAGAAAAACTTCAAGAGGAATTAGGCGGAGTGGAGAAAACTGAGGAAGAATATAACCGAATTCGGATTAACTGACTTTTTCATAATCGTTCAGGCAACGGGGCAACGTAAGGCCGCCTGAAAGTATGCTAAAGACAACGTTTTTAGCAATGCTTGTTATTTTTAGACCTTCCGCTTTTGCGGAAGGGGGGATATGTTTATTGACGAAGATTTTATGCATATCTAATTCAAATCTATTTTTTTCATGTAATAGGTCACTGGTGATTAGCAAAAACCAAAGATTTTTTCCCGGAGAAATGATCCATCAAAATCTGCGAGCAAACATCAAAGGCA
>NZ_LNYU01000006.1 GCF_001468135.1 Legionella santicrucis
ATGCCTTTGATGTTTGCTCGCAGATTTTGATGGATCATTTCTCCGGGAAAAAATCTTTGGTTTTTGCTAATCACCAGTGACCTATTACGAACGTAATTGTCCCCTGTTTCAAATAATCATTGAAACCTTGTTAGGATATTAAGCGGTTATACGTTTTTTATAATTTATCTTTTTCTTCCAAGGTGATAATTCGAGCTTCATGCTCCAACAGTACAGGAATATCATCATGAATAGGAAAAGCCAACCGATCAAACTTACATATTAGTTCTTGTTTTTTTAACTGTAATTTTCCTTTACATAAAGGACAAACTAATATTTCCAATAATTTTTTATCCATGGAAGACTCCTAAGTGACTTTATTTCGGATGTATATAGGGTGTGCCGCAGCTGCCGAAACAGATTTTAATGCAGAAAATTGAGCAAATTGAATCATAGCAGCGGCAGAAGGATTGAGAAACAATTTGTTACTGACTAGTGATTTAGTCTTGGGGGTAAAATCTTCCCAATATAAATCCACTCCTACTCCCGCAAGAATTACAGATTGCTCTTCAGGTATACTTATTTCATGTACTGGATTGACCTTTTCCTCTGCCATCCATTGATCTTTGGCAAAATACGCCCAATACATTTCATGCATGCGCGCGTCTAATACTGTTAATACAGGTAGATGTACCCCCTGAGTTTGTTGACGAGCTAACCAAGCTATAGCAGCTAAATTACTTACTGGAATTAATTCCAAGTCATGAGCATAAGCTAATCCTTTTGCAACACTGCAAGCAATACGCAAGCCAGTGAAACTCCCAGGCCCACGTCCAAATACAATGCCATCAAGCTGATTCATTTGCAAACCAACATTTACCATTAATTTATCAATCATAGGTAAAATAAATTGTGCATGTGTTTTAGGGTTGCTTTGTTCTTCACAAAGTAACTCTTTTCCAGTCAGCAATGCTATACTGGCTATTTCAGTCGATGTATCAATCGCTAATAGCTTCATTGGTCAACTCTAATTCTCTAATAAATTGAAGTACTTTCTGCTCATCTCGGGTTTTTGGTAATTGTGGTAAACTTGCTAATATTCGCCTACCATACTCTCTACCAGTAAGTCGTGGGTCGGCGATCATCAATACCCCTTTATCGGTGTTATCCCGAATTAAACGTCCCACTCCTTGTTTTAAAGCAATCACTGCACTTGGTAAAGATAACTCATCAAAACCAGATAATCCTTTTTCCTTCAAATAAGTCATTTTACCACGAATTACAGGATCTACAGGGCTAGAAAAAGGTATTTTATCAATAATAACGCAAGATAATGCCTCTCCTTTTACATCAACTCCTTCCCAAAATGTTGAAGTTCCTAACAAAACGGCATTTCCTAATTGTCTAAAACGTTCTAATAAAATAGGTTTTGCCTCTGTTCCTTGGATAAGTAAGGGATAATTCAAATTGTTGGATATAATTTGCGCAACTTGTTTTAAAGACCTGTGACTGGTAAATAAAAAAAAGCTGCGTCCACCTAATGCTTCGATAAGTGGAATAGCACGTTTGATTAATAATTCATTATAAGTAGCACTCTTAGGATCAGGCAATCCTCTTGGAAAATATAATAATGCTTGTTGCTGGTAATTAAAGGGACTAGGCAATACTAAAGTCTGAGCTCCATGTAGCCCTAAAGGCTTACAAAAGCAATCAAAAGAATCCGCCATGGTTAAGGTTGCAGATGTAAATATATAAGTACAAGATTGTCTTTTTAGTAATTCGCTAAACGACTTAGCAACATCATAGGGTGTAGCATGAAAAACTAAAGTATGTTTAAAACGTTCCAACCATCTAATTTTATCGTTAGTTTCTTCAGTGAAAATCAATAAAATCCTGGCAAAATCGACTAATCGCTCTTTACAACGTCCAAGGCCAGGAAACTCAGAAAGAGAGATCTTATTGAAACATTCCATTAACTCATCTTTCAATGCCAACCAACGAGACCATATGTTCATAAATGTTTTATTTCGCTTTATTTCCTCCCAGCTTACTCGCTCCTCCGAAGGTAAACTTGTTAATAATTCATCCATCAACTTATCTGCTTTATGGCTTAAAACTTTTAAGGGTTGATTTGCAAGATCTAAAACAGGCCATTCTCTAATAAGATCATCCAATAAATCATGAAATTGTCGCGTACCAACTCGCTCTCCATTAAAATGAGTCGCTATTTCAGCAAGTTGATGTGCCTCATCAAAAATAATGACATCAACTCCTGGTAATAACTCACCAAATCCCTCTTCTTTTAGACGTGAGTCAGCAAAAAAAAGATGATGATTAATCACTACTACATCTGCCTCTAGCGCTCTCTTACGTGCTTTAACCAGAAAGCATGTTTCATGATTAGGGCATTCAACACCTAAGCAATTATCTATTGTTGATGTTACATAGGGCCAAACTGGAGAGTCCTCACTAAGCTCGGGTAATTCAGAACGATCACCATTTTTCATTTGAGAGAGTTTGCTTCGGACATGGGCCACTTCATGCGCACACTGCGGGCTTTGAAATTGCCCTTCTTCAGAATAGAGCTCAAGACGATATTCACAGATGTAATTTGCTCTACCTTTAAGATTTTGTACGTGCACTGATAATCCTAATGCCCTGACTAAGGTCGGTAAATCTTTTTGATAGAGTTGATCTTGTAACGTTTTAGTGGCAGTAGAAATGAGTGTTTTTTTTCCGCTTAATAAACTGGGTAACAAATAAGCGAATGTTTTACCTGTTCCAGTTCCTGCTTCAGCTACCAGAGTAGATTTTTCCTCTATTGCTGCAGCAATCGCCACAGCCAAATCGGATTGTGGCGCACGCGCTATAAATCCAGGGATCGCTGTAGAAAGTCGACCTTTCTCTCCTAGAGCTCGCTGACATGATTGAATAAGTGAAGTGATTTCTACCACTCTTCTTGTAGATATTGAAGTTTATCCTTAACCTCTTCCCAATCTTTAGCATCCGAAGGAGCATCTTTTTTAGATGTAATATTAGGCCAGTTTCTAACAAGCTTCGCATTTAACTCTTTAAATTGCTGCTGTTCGGGCGTTAAATCATCTTCGGAAACGATTGCATTCACAGGGCATTCCGGTTCACACAAAGCACAATCAATACATTCTTCAGGATGAATAACCAAAAAATTAGGCCCTTCATAAAAACAGTCAACAGGACAAACTTCAACACAATCAGTATACTTACATTTAATGCAACTTTCTGTTACTACAAAAGTCATGACGAACCTTTTTGAGCTGGTAATAATAGCTATTAAAGCATAAAACAAGCTGTTTAAGTAGTAATTTTCTCAGTAATTAACTAAAACCATTGCTCCTTTATTTTTTATGTTGTAATAAATCTTAATCTTAAAGCAATTTTTAATTCTTTTTGACCAAAAGCATCAAAATTGTCTATATTTATAAGCAAGTTGGATTAATTTTTTCACAAGGATACAGGCAAATGGAGTTGGGGCAAAAAAATAGGATTATAAAACGCTTTTTAACCGAAAAAAGCGAAAATCCTGTTACAACAGATCTAAAAGATCAAGATTTAGCAAATTACGCTGATCTGAATGTTTTATTAGAACATATTGAACGCTATCAAAATGGCCTATTTAATTTTGAAACGCTCGAAACAGATCCAAACCAATGGCGAGAATTTTGTGGCATCATTAAATACTCCACTACTTTTAAACCAGGCTTTCCTCCTATATTAAAAAGAATTAGTCTTAAAAAAGCTGAAGAAGGTATACGTTACACATTAAATGCACATGATATCGTTGCATTACCAAATGATAATTATTATGCGCGATCAGCTAAAGTGCTTACTGAAATAGAGCCAGAATTAAATAAATTAATTTTAAACAGCAGGGCAAAATTATATACTTTAGTACAAGATTTTCCTGAAACGATAACTTTTGATGCATCAAGCACCTCGCAAATCAGCGTACACATGTCACAATTACAAGCAGAAATACTCTTACTTGATAACAACTCAAAAAAAGAACAAATACGAAAAAAATTAACAGTGCTACACGATCTGAAGAACATTAATGAATTAAAACAAATGTGTATCTCTCGAGACGATGGCTCTATGCTCAATTACTGTACGCTAGCAGAAGATATAGGTGGCGTTACAGAAAAAATCCCTTTAGTCAGCTTAAAGAGAGTAAAAAAGCAATTACGCAATCTCTGTGAATGCTCAGAGCACTTTCTTATAGAGAATTATTATGCTGAAAGAGAGCGATATAAGCTTTGTACTGAGGCTATAATCAAATTGCCTAAGCGCGATGATATTAGAGAGGTTCAACATGAAGCCATAGCACTTAATATTTCTCGCCTATTGGGACTAGACACGGCTATTACGACATCAATTAGTTATAATAATTATCCAGCACTATTTATTCTTTTTTCCGATATACGCTTATTAAGCGATTTCGCTTCAGGAAAAACATTTACATCGTGGCTAAGTGGTAAAACTTACACCCATTATTCAACGATTAAACCTATAGGTGAGGGACTAGAGGCTGATTGTTTCGTTGATGACTTCAGCAAAGCACTCCCCTTATTTTATATATGTAGTGATCCTGATACGATAGGCGGTAATTGTCAAAACAAAGCATTAAAGGAAGGAAAATCCCTTTTTATTTTTGATCAATCAGTGATGAGTACTGACAAATTCATTCTTGATTCACGCCTTTGCTTAATACCAGGCGAATTTCTTCGCAAACATACCCGCCATGGCATAGGGCGTAATCGTACTCTTATCGAAGATTCATCATTCAATTCCAAATTTGAAAGCATCATGCAACTCAAAAATCTAAAGGACAAACTCATTCAGTATGTGAATCATGTTGCATGGCAACATCATCAGAAAATAACTAAAATTCAATGCAAACTTAAAAAAAATCTGAATTATGAAAAAAATAACCAACTCACTACTCAGTTAAACAATTTAATAATTCTTGAAAAAGATGCTGAGATACTTAAAGAAAGAATACAAGAACGTATAAAAACAATTGAAAATTTGTTTCCTCAAACAACCGGAGAAGTGAGTTCTATAGAGATAAGACAAGCATTAATTTTCGAAAAACTGATACATAATCCAATCTTATTTAGCGATGATGGGCGTCCCTATAAAAACCCATGGACATACAGACAATTCAACACGCTTAAAAAAGTAGATGATTTGGACAATGGCTATATTCAACTTACTTTTGATGACAAAATTCCTACAGCTATGGTTGAGTTTATTAAACGCCGAAGCAAAAGTGACTCGCTAGTTCTTAATTCAGTTAAAAGCATACTGATTAGTAAAGAACAATTGATGGGTTTAACTGAAAGTCTACTTCATCCTGAACATCAATTAGCTCTAGATTCATCCACTAACTACATAGATCTTATGGATTTAACCCTCATTAAAGAAGCTTATAATGCGGGAAACAGAACTCGCGTGATAAATGCTATTACTTCCTATAGTACAAAAATGAATTGTGGCACGAGTTCTAAGGATGAAAAAATAGTACTCATTACTGAAACAGAAAATCAACTCAAAACATACCTCGCAACAGCTTATGATAAAGGATTTTGCAAACACGTACTAAAAAAATTCTACTTTGACGCCCAACAACAATTGCAGAAACTTATGCCTGTATTAGAAATTCCAGCTCAATTAAATGATGCATTTATTGCTGCATTGCAATTGGATAGAGTATCGGGATTTAATGCTGTAGTTATAGAAGCAATAAAACATGACAAGATTAGTGATTCTCAATTTATATGCTTTCTGGATGAGTGCATTCAAAGAATCAATAACACAAAAAATTATATTGAAGCATTACAAGAAAGTCGCGAATTATCAAATACAGTAGAAAAAACAATATATAAATTACGTACCCCTAAATCTTTTACAGTTTTATTAGCACTACAAATACAATATGGTGAATTAAATCAAGTTGATCCTATAATTATTAATAAACCTGAAAAAGGACTTGATACTTTTATAAAAGAACCGTTTGTAGCCAATACTGAGGAAATTAATGAACAAGAACAAATTATGCTCTCTCTTTAGTTTAAGTAAGCTAATTTGTACTTTAAAAGGTAGTAAATGGAGCTATTATGCCTATACATGAAAGACGTCAGCATTTCCGGGTAGAAGATCATATCTACTTTAATTATCAAATTATGGAGCCGGGAGAGTTATGTCCCGATCGAGCAGTTGTGGAGCAACTCTTAGGGAAAAATGGACAACGGTACCTAGAAGCAGCCCATTATTTTCAAGAAATTGATTATGAAATGGCAGAGCTAACCCAAATTATAGCGCTCAAAGAGCCAACCATAGCTCATTATCTTAATCTACTCAATGCAAAAATCGATTATTTATCGCGACAAATGCTCATGACAAATACAATTCATTTACGTAAAGTCAATATAAGTTTAGGAGGGATGGCATTTAAAACTCCTGATCTTATTAAAGAGAAAACACGTTTAAAATTAGTGATTTATACCAAACCTAAAATGATACCCATCATTATTGAAAGCACTGTAGTTTACAGTCAATATCAAACTGAACATACCTACCGTACTGCAGTATCATTTAATGAGTTAACAAGTGAGCAGGAACAAATTCTTTCACAACATATTTTATTAGCCCAGGCGAAACATCGTTCTGACTAAAAATAAAAAGTAATTTTCAGTACAAAATTGCCAAATAACACGTAAACTATAACACGTTGTTATGAACAAGAGACAAATATGAGCAGAATAGTGCATTGTTGTAAATTGAAACAAGATGCTGAAGGCATGTTAAAACCTCCCTTCCCAGGACCATTAGGAGAACGAATTTATAATGAGGTATCAAAACAAGCCTGGAATATGTGGCTAAGTCATCAAACCATGCTTATTAATGAATATCGCTTGAATTTAATGGAAGCCAAGGCACGTGATTTTTTAAAAGAAGAAATGCAAAAATACTTTTTTGGAGAAGGTTCAGAAACGCCTGCAGGCTATACGCCTAAATCATCATCTTAAAAACGACCATGAAGCGCTCAATGATCCCGTAAAATCCCTTATCAAAGATAGGGATATATCGCAGTAAGCGTTCACGCCCCATGCACCGAAAGGCTGAATCTCGCGCAATATGCGCCAAATAAAGCCTTTCACCAAATGCCCTGAACAAATACATATTGCATTGGTATAAGGGTATGGGATCAGTGCTCAATAAAACAGTTCGACATAAAAAATATCATTATTTATATCGAATCCACATTAACTACCGAAACCCTAAAGCCAAAAGTGTACCACCTATTCCAAGGGCAGTAATTGTTGCACCTACGAAAAAAGTACACCAAGATGATGATTTTTGTTTAGAACTTGAACCCTCATGTCCCATCTCAGATTTTATACTAAGCTCTCTTCCAGGTGTTGTTTTAACCTTATTTTCTATGAAAAAAGTATTTCTATTTTTACTTGGTGCATTGTACGCTCTTTGCTTCGCTTTAAGATATGGACAAACAAACAATTTAGGAGTTACAGGTTTTTTGTCTATTTCTAGATCGGTTTTAAGAGCTAAGCTCACCGCGTGAATTTCATTAATCTTGAGCGACTTTGCCAGCTCAGGGAAAAGTTTTGCAATAATTAACGACGTTCCCAAAACCGCTCCTCCTGAACCTACCTTGGCAGCAGATATCCCTGATAAGTTCTGTAAGTCTGAACATATTATATGCAATTTTTCTAAGCTTTTTATCAGCGCGTCTTGAACATGAAGAGGAATATTTTCCACTATTTTTTCTGGGGTTGAATGTCCTTCTGTACCTAGTTGTGATGCCAAATCAATTAAAATATCTGTTCCTATATAAGAACGTAGCGCGGTGATTAATTCAGCACAATGCTCATATTGTAATCCCAACAGTGGCATACCTTCATCTGTCTTTTTGCATTTGGATGCTAGGCAATATAAATTTTCATAAGCATTCAGACTATTTTCGCCTTGACATGTCTTAAGTAACGATTTAAGGGCCTGAGCATATTCCTCATTACCCTCTTGGAAAAGAGAAGTGAGTAATTTGCTCAGCAACAAGTATTGCAGTAGAAAGTAATGCAGCGCAGTGTCTACTGTCTGTTAAACTTGGTGCTAATAACTCCCCTTTGATTCCTAAATCAGGAAGCTCTTTATCCTGATAAAAACACTCTTTTTCATTAGGATGCAGAACAGGTACTCCATTTCCATCTTTCATATTAAATGCATAGGCCAGCGCTTTAGCATTATTTTCAATTGTCTTGAAACTTAACTGAGACGCCACAGGAAGTTCTGTTCTTTTACTTTTTCCTTGAGTGACTACTAAATGTTGAATCATAGCTGTCTGTATAATACCAGTGAGAAAATCATCCAGGACATTTGTTTCTTCAATGGATTTCCGAGTAGCTTTTGCAATTTGTTTCAAAACATTGCTCATTAACGAAGTTGGATCAAAATCAAATTCTTTTTCTAAGGTAGCAAAGATTGAGAGCATGACGTTGAGTTGGCGATTTTGGATCACACGCACACGCTCATTATCTTCTAATCGCCCAGACATTAATATCTTTTGCTGGAAAGGAGTAAGTTGATGAAACTTGCCTTCAGCTAAACGAATAAGCTTCATCAAGTCTTCCGTATCAACCTGTGTTAATGCCTTTTTGCTGGGAAAATGAACTATCCATCCAAGTGGGGCAGACTCTGCTTTGGATTTTTTAGAAGTCACTAATAATCCATTATTTTGAAAAGTTAATCCCTCCTCCAATTGAGGCTGAATTTTAATATCTGAAAGAGAGCTAAGATCAATAGTACGCTTTTTTACAATGAGTTTTGTGTTACCTTCATCCAATGAAAAATCACCTTTTTGAAGAGCCTCTGAAATTTCTTTGTATTCTGTTGGACTTATATCTAGTAAACAAGGAACATAGACAAAACTATTTTTTGTCAACAAACCTGGTAATGATAGAACTGGCTGCCAAACTGCTGTATGAATGGTACCAAATAATCCCTGCTCCCCACAAATCATGGAATTTCGCTCATAAACCGCCTGAGTTAAACGGTTAAGTATTTTGGCTTCGCCCAAAGGGTAAGAAGAAAGTTGATGAAGTTTTAAATTATCTTTTATAACCTTAGAAACATCTTTAGGGACATCAAAAAAATCAGTTTGATCAGCCCCTTCTCCTACTTTATCAATTGCATAATCTTTATAATTACTACGAACTACTTGAGTCAAGGAAGCACTACGTTGTGATTGACCAAAATGAAAACGCATGATTAATGCACCTACATTATTAAAATCTTCACAAAATTGGAACGTTTTTGGTGGTATCCCGTCTTCATGCTCTATTATTTTACTTAAAGGTTTATCACTATATTGAATTCCTTCCTCCGTAAATTGCACCCCCTCATAAGTTAAAGTAAATCCAGTACCATATTCTACTTTCGTTTTCATAATAACCACCAAGAAAAATGAATTCTTATTTTACGAATTAATTATTAAGAAAACATTAAGCAAAAATAATGTTCTTTATGGGGTATTATTAACAATAGAATATTCATTTTTCTTATTAGAAATAAATGTAAACGAAATAATTTTTATCTTTATTCACATTTACGCGTAGACTAAAAAATCGGTTTCTTTTGATTATCAAAATAAATATTTTATTTTCTTCAATACTTTTCTTTAATTTTTTAAATTATTCATATAATAATAGAAACTTGACGATGTCATTTTTGTCAATTTAATTTATTATTTTAAATATACATACCGTAAAAGAAGATACTAAATGAAATTTTTTAAAGGTTTATTATTTTTACTCTTTTATTTCAGTGCTACCGTTCAAGCACAAGATCAACCTTTGAGAGTAGGAATAGGACATTTTTATCCTCCTTTCATCATGCAAGGAGCGGATAATGATCTCTTTGGTTTTGATATCGAAACAGCAACAGCACTCTGTAATATCATGCATCGCACTTGCACTTTTCATGCCATGAGATTCAATGAATTACTTCCAGCAATAAATAAACAAGAGATTGATATGGCAATTAATGCGATTTCGATCACTCCGGAACGTTTAAAATTGGTTAATTTCAGTAATCCCTACTTATTAAGCTATTCTAGATTTCTTACAAACCATATTTATGCTCATCAACCATTTCGTTTAGCTCTTTTAAATAGTAAACGGATTGGAGTAGATGCTGATTCTATCTTTGAAAGCGAATTGAAAGAAATGGATATAAAAGATCCCACCATTGTTCCATTTTACGGTGTTCATAGCACTGAAGAGATGTTAGAAGCATTGGAGAATGAAAAAATTGATTTTGTGATTATGGATAATCCTTCCGCACTTTACTGGGCAGCAAACTCATCAAGTGAAGTCCAAACTGTAGGTAGCCCTATACCCTATGGCTATGGTTTGGGCATCGCGGTGAATCTAAATAACAATACATTATTACAGTCAATTAATCACGCCTTATTGCAATATGAACTCTCGAATCAATACATCAAAAATTATAATAAATATATCTTACAGTTTTAATATTACTACCGTTATAAACATCCTCGCCTATACCAAAAGGATGCATCTGACGTTTTTACACTCAAATCATCAAGAATCGAGCTACAATAGAGACAGCGCTCACGCAGGACGGCATTCTTTCGAACACTGAGAATTATTCCCAAAACTTCACCCCTACCTCCGCTACCATTGTCTGAGCAGATACAAAGGAGATCCTGGATATATGGCAAAGACGAGGTATTTATAAGTACGCCACAAATTCAAGAAATCCTTAGTCGTAAACTCCAGAATGACTCGATTAATTTACCTAGTATTCTGTATTATAACAAAAAGAGTACTATTCATGCTTATTGCTGATACACTTCATTAATGGGTTGGGCGCTGGTTTGGTTTTGACTGACCTTGAGCGCAACTTCATCATCTTCAGTCATCAATTGAGTTTCCTTACATAATTTGACGTATTCTTTATGTGTAATCAGTGCATAAAAAAGAGCTGATGTTAATAGAATGTAATAAATATTTTGATAAAAATAAATTAACCACAAATAAGTCAGAAATGGTGTTGATAATACTAATAATGTGGTTACTTTCATTCTCCTTGTGATCTGTATTATTCCGTAAATTACCATCAAAACAGAGATAGATAGATTCATTTTTAGAAAATCAGCAGCAGGCAAAGTACTCATCATGAGCCCAAGGATACAAAAGACGATTATCCCAAATATTCTGGTATTGGGTTTTATAGCCCCCATGCTAATTGGTGCTGCCATATATCCAATTAGATGATAACCTGTAACAATTACCATTAATGAAGCCCAACTGTCTGAATTCCAAAGAAAGATTGCCGTTAAAGTAAAATTGATCAGTAACGAGCGACGACATAGATTATATCGCGGATGTAATTTAGTAATCGTTCTTTTGGGCATTTGACCTTCTTTGGCCATAGCGTAGAACATTCGAGAAGCCCCACCTAAATAAGAATACCCTGTACCTGATGGACTCACTATACTATCTGCGATTAGGATCATTGCTAAAAAGTTCACGCCTAATAGCATTGCTAAATTAATCAGGGGCGAATGAAAATTCAGGCTGCTCCAGCCACTAGCTAACACATCATGAGGCACAGCCCCCATAAAAGCTAATTGCAATAGCATATAAACAAACATCACAATAACAATTGAAAGTACAATTGATAAAGGAATATTCCGTTTGGGGTTCTCTATTTCACTCGCAAAAGCCACCGCTAATTGGAAGCCATTATAAGAATAAATTAAACCCGCTGAAATGATCGCAGTAATTGCAGAACCTACTCCATATTGGGAATTTGTATCCAAACTAAAGTTACTCGTATCAAAACGCATAATTAAAAAAACAATAATAGTAAAAATCGGACTAAGAATTTTAATTACTGTAACCGTATTATTGATTTTGGCGAGTAATTTAATACCAAAGTAATTAATTAATAAATAAATTACTAAGATACTCAATGCAAATAATTTACCGTAAAGAGTTAATGAATGTTCCGTCATTAAAACATCACTTTTGATTGCGGCAGCTAAGTATTGTGTAGTCGCTTGAGCTTCTGTACCAATAGTCACCATTAACCCAAACCAATTGGCAAAAGCAAAAGGCATGCCAAAAATATTATTATGAGACAATGCACTAGAACGAGCAGTTGCTCCACGAACTGGATAAATTGATGCAACTTGTGCAAGGCATAATCCAACCGCCATAACTAATAATGCCGCCAAAATCCATGCAACAAAAGAATAATTTCCTGCAATTTTAGCGTTTAATTGAGCGCTAAAAAGCCACCCTGATCCAACCATAGCGGTAGCAGAAAGTGCTGTTGCGCTAAACAATGAAATTTTGGCATGTTGACCCATAACAAACGACCCTTGAAAATACTTATTTTAAAATAATTGAAAATTAAATACCTATATTGCATATTATTATAACATCGTCAATAGATATGGCGCACAGTGATCTAAAAAAATATATTCTCTAGAATTAGATTCACAAAAAAGCAACCCTACTTTTTTATAAACAAATTATCAAGTAAGTTATTGTTTTTATTTTTTTTATATAAACACAATTATCCGCTAATTGCAGTATTATTGCGCTTATTTATTCTTATAAAGTCAATAATTGAAAAATTCCAAAATAAATTGTTTTTTTAAAGTAACCATAGAGTTTCTTGAAAAGGTTTCAGTAATCTCTTAGTTTTTTATTTCATTTAAAAATCGGATTTACTGAAGAAATCAGAGAAAATATAAATATGCTACAATTAAAATGAAAATTCGTTACCAATAATTGACGCTAATTTTGCTTCAAAAGGTGAAATGGGCTTTTTCCAGAATCAGCTCGAATTTTCTGTTAACATTTCATTCATGAAAACGCCGTTTTAAAGCATAGAAACAAATAGTTAACAGCTCTTAATTAATGAAAGGATTGAATCATGTTAGCACGACTCTTTATTTTTACTCTAAGCTTCATTTCTTCCTCCCCATTGTGGGCTTTTACTTGCTACTATACGTTAGTCAAGGATAATTGTTGGACTAAATATAATGTAACTGTAGAAGTAATAGATGCGGCAACAGAAAAAGTTTTATTAACACCAACCGTACCTGCTGGAAAATCTTGGGTACGTGAAACTTTTACCTGTTCGGCAGCTGAGAGTTTAATGTTTCGTGCACGGTTTTCTCCCGTTTTTTGGGAAAGTGATAAAGATAAGACATATAATTCTAAACGTTTTTGGCCTATGCCAAGTGCTATCAATCCTGGTGATTCAGCTTGGAATGTCTCAGTATGTTATTCTTCTGATTTCGCCCAAGTACCACTTCCTCCAGAATCAACGGGTGATTGTAAATGTGATTTTGACAATATTCCTGCCATACCGCCGAAACAAATAGGACAGTAGCGCATCGCTCATGATTCATATGCAAAGATGTCAAAACAGTGGCTTTTCTTTTCTAGACTTATTAAGAATTTCAAACTAAGCTTATTAAAGTGTCACTTGCTCTAGAGCCACTGTTTGAAATACTTTGGGATCCAAAGACATTAACTCCCAGCGTTTGTATTGATTAACTTACCACTAACCTATTAAGAATCTCAATGCAGAGCATATATGAAAACTTAATTCATGCGTTAGCGCCCTACTCACAATTAATATTGATTATGACAGCAATTTTATTTGCTATAATGGTTAGTCAGTTACTTTTAGCTAAGTATTTTTCAAAATCTATATACTATTGGAGAAATATACCTTGCCTGTCACTCTGGGTCTACACATTAGCACATAACCGTTTGATAAAATATCCCTTAAGTTTAGCGATTATACTTTCTGTAATGCGTTTATATCCTAGAGATTATTGGTTAATTTTTCGGAAAGCTTTGTACTTTTACCGTTTAAAAAAACTTTTCAGCAAATTAGATGATATTATAGATACTGCATCACCTGAAATGATCATCGCCTTAGGGGATGCGTCTTTGGGCATTAGCTTAAATTCCTTTTTGAAAAAACTATTAGATCAGGATGATTTATTAGTGCTTAATCAATTTATTGAGCACAGGTTAATTACAAAAAAAGAATTACATGCATTCTGCAATTTATTTGCCAATAGATTAGCATTACAAGCTCGATTAACGCTGCACTACAATTCCAAACAGAATACGAAGCTAAGAGAAAAAATTGCGGCCGCTAATATTGAGATATCCGGCGCTTACCTGGCTTT
This sequence comes from Legionella santicrucis, assembly GCF_001468135.1. Taxonomy (GTDB): domain Bacteria; phylum Pseudomonadota; class Gammaproteobacteria; order Legionellales; family Legionellaceae; genus Legionella; species Legionella santicrucis. The sequence continues at coordinate 14,282 of NZ_LNYU01000006.1, forward strand.
GTTAGTACATTTTATAAAAAAAGATCCAAGAATTATTGATTTTATTGCTCAAAATAAAGGGTTAACTTATTCGGCACTAAAACTCATATATCCTAAAGCCACTCAAGGTGGTGAACTTATTCAGATTGCTCATGACATCATAGATTTTCGATATGATTTAATTCAACAACCAAAAATTGGCAAAATTTGCGCAAATGTATTTTTAGCAAAACTCGCTAAAAATTACGATTCTGAGACTATATTCCCGTTAATTCTAAGTTTACCGCCTAGACCCGTTAATATTTATGAACTATCAGATACCATCAGGTTCCAATTATATATCATGGAACGTGACTTCAAGATAAAATCGTTTAAAATTAATATAATTTTTGGCCTATTTTATACCTTGTTCTGGGAATATATTAAAAGAGCAGGCTTTACTGGCGATAAGCTAAAATATCAAAAAACAACCTATAGTGTAAACAAGTCAATTACTCATGATTCACTGATCTAATTCATGCTTTTTCAGATGATAGACAAATCAAAAGAGAATTTAAGAAAACCCTTTTGGCTCCAAATGTAAGTCTTTTCAGTATCATAGCTTTGAGATCAATTTATTATTGGAATAATCATCATTAAACATCGCAACACGATTAATAATCGGAGATTTTATTGGGGTAGTAGTATACCCTATTATCTTAGATTTAGCGGTATAATGAGTTACAAGCTCTAACAGCTTAAAGGCTACATCCCTGATACTGCCTTCATAAACTCCTTTATTCGGATCAAATAACTCAAATACACCATGGCCAGTCTTTTTAATTCCCAACATATGGGTAGGATAGGGTGATTGCGGCATGGGAGCTGCAACTTTTTCAGCCCCTATTTTTAATACAACACCTTGATTCAGCTCTAACATCTTAAGTAAAGCAATTAAATTGTTCCAATCAACAGAACAATAAAATTGTCTTGGCTCTCTACCTGATAACTCATAAGTATTGTACTCCGGACTTTCAGACCCGTACTCACGATAAGCTTCACCATTGAGTTGAAAGCTAAGCCGACAAACAATAGGTAAAATCACTTTTAAATTATTTTCCTTAAGTGCAGCCCGTGTATTATCGTCTCTTAAAAATGCCAAAACAAGCGCGTGACATTCACCAGCTGCATCAAGCCCTCTATTTCCTCGTTGTTTGGCAAATTCTAATAGATCATACTGGCGAAAGGGATAAATAGTTAGCGGATTAGCAAATAAGGTTTGTGATTGATTTTTGACAGAGAACATAATAATTTATTTTCAAAGTGAGTCATTATAATGCATATCGAATCATCTGCATAATTAAAATTAAGAGATATGCCTAAAATTGTTTTATCGAATATTTAATTTTTGTTTACAGCGTTTAATGAAGAGTAGTGCAACCGTATCTTTGGGGAAAATAGCAAAACAGCGCTGAAAATGGAGCATGGCCTCCTGCCACTGATTGTTTGTATAAGCAGTAAATCCTTGAGCAAATTCTGCTTGATACGCTTTTACATCAAATGGAATAGAAACAAAATCATCCCCCAATAACTCATAAATAAAAATAGCAGTAGTACGTCCTTTTACCACCACACGATCTAGCATTCGCAAAACAAATCTATCTTTGATTTCTTCATAAACAACATCACTCACAATAATATGGGTTTGATAAACTTTGTTAATATTCTCAAGACGACTACTAATGTTGATTGTATCTCCTACCGCAGTATAGTTTAACCGTTCTAACGAACCTAAATTGCCTACAATAGCTTCACCTTTATGAATACCAATGCGCGTAACAAATTTAGACTTGCCTTGTTGTACCCATTTAGCATTCAACTCCGCTATTTTTGCTTGACATTGTAACGCGGCCAGAGCTGCATGCTCACAAGGCGCTTCCTCGGGAAAGGGTGCCCCCCAGAATGCCATAATAGAATCACCAATATATTTATCAATCGTACCTTTTTGCGAAAGAATCACTTGAGTTAATACTTCAAAATATTCGCATATTTGTGCCATCAATTCGGTCGGATCCATTTTTTCTGCGATGGAAGTAAAGTTTTCTATATCTGAGAACAGTACAACTAATTGCTTCCTAACCCCCCCTATACGAATATCTTCACCCGATTCAATTAATTGCCGTACTAATAATTTCGGCACATAGCGTTGAAATTGTCGTAATCCTCGCTTCATAGAGATAATTGCATTACGCAGAACAACCACTTCTCTCAAGCGTGAAGATAAGTTAATAGGACCCTCTAGTTCAAATTGACGAATTTTTTCTGTTTCACGTACAAGATAGTCAATTGGCTTAACAATTCGTGTGCTTAAGCGCGACACAATTACAATACTTAACAGCAAGGCGACTATACTAATCAGTAAAGTTACAAAATTAATTTGTTGCAAAAACCCCACAAAATCGCTTTTGGGTGCGATGATACCAATGAGCCAGCCTTGTTCGGCAAATCTAAAAATGGGTTCGTAATTAATGAGATAAGTATCATCTTTGTAGGTTAAATTAAATTGTTTTAAGTGAGCCTTATTGTAAAATCTCATGGATTTATCAATTAACGGTCGTGAAATAACAGGTATATTCATTAATGGCTGCAAACTGGATGAAGGCTGTTTAACAAGTGATGACAACGGATAAGCGACAAAATCCCCCGATTTTGTAATGATGAATGCATAACCATGTTTGCTTACTTTTTGATGGGTAATAAACTGCGTTAAATACCCTAGACTCATATCCAAACCAAATACACCCATTAATTTTCCATCTTTATTATAGGCTGGTGCAGCAACTGAAATGCCCTTCTCATGAGCAGAATAATAGTGCTTGTCAGGATAATACATATAAATATCTGTCCATATTGATTCGTGCCGCTGCTTCGCTTTTAAATACCAGGGCCTTGTACGTGGATCATAAGAGGTAGGAGGTAATGTTATTTGTTTCACAATACGACCTTGTATATCCCGATATATCATCGTATGTAACATTGGTTTATGATGTCGAAGAACAAATTCAGTGCTAATAGTTCCATCAGGCTGTCGTTGTGAATAAATAAAATCGCCTTGTTCATTTCCCCAATAAGCACTTGGCACTAACTTAGTTGTGCTAACAATATAATAAATATAAGGGACAAGTTGTGTTGTATCATCTTTTAACACACCCCCTTCAAGCAGCTTCGCAGAAAACCGCCCTGCATGTTCTACAGGCCTGAACTCTACATCTACTTCACGCGAAACAACGTTTGAAATCTTCTGCATCAGTGAAAAGGAGGTATAAGTCAACTCATCTGAAAATGCAATAGAACGCACTACTGCAATAACAATAGTAGTAATGACAAATAACATAATGAAAATAAAAAGAATACTAAATCGAAGGCTAAAAAGGATGCGTTTATTTCTTTTAAGAAAAAATTTAATCATACCATTCCTTTGTGCGTTCATGTATAACTATAGAACAGCTCTATTTATTGAACAAGTTAAAGGCTTAGAAGTAAAATCGCCAGAAAGGATCCTTTGTCCCAATAAACAAATTAATATTAGCGAATTTTGCCTAAACTTTAATAAAAAGACAGTGATTCATCCCTAGACGTTTACAAGCTCAAGGAAAACTACTTAATGCGTCATTCAGCCCAAGAAACAATTCAAAAATTAATTAATGAACGTTACTCTGAAGCTCTGGCTGTTTTTTGGGCCGGCTCCGTTTCTCGAAGAGAGGGAACGCAATTTTCGGATTTAGATTTGGTTATCATCTATGAAAAACTTCCCAATGCTTATCGTGAAGCTTTTATTTATGAAGATTGGCCCATTGATGCATTTGTACATGATCGAGAATCTATCCGCTATTTTTTTGAAGAATCAAGAAAAAATTCCGGTATTTCGGGCACAATTCAGATGATTTTATCTGGGAAAGAGATGATGCCAAGCTCTGATTTTTCAAATGGAATTAGAAAAGAAGCCTATCATTACTTAAAACAAGGTCCAGCTGCTTGGGATAAAAGTCAGATTGATAAGGAGCGTTTTTTAATGACTGATGCCTTAGAAGATATTTTATATCCTAAATCTTACGAGGAACAAATCGCCTCCGCATCCTGGCTTTTTGAAGCATTGTCACAGTTTTATTTTAGAGCTCAAAATAAATGGTGTGCCAGCGGTAAATCAATCATTCATTATTTGCATCAAGCCAATCCTGATTTAGCACGAGAGTTTTCCGAAAGCTTTAAACATGTCTTTAAAGGAGGAGATGCAGCTCATTTGAAAAGATTAGTTGAAAAAATACTACAGCCTTATGGAGGATTTTTGTGGGAAGGCTATTATTCGGATGCATCACAAGATGCAAAAATGCCAGAGCCCATAACCTTAGCAGAAAATAATGACTATATGATATGTTTAGGAGAGCACACGCATTCTGAAATCACGGCTATTTTACCTGATAGGCAAAAGGATAAGGAACAAATGAAAAAACTGGATACTTATCAAAATCTCTGCACTGAAGTGTACGATTTAAGTAAGCCCAACGCACCTCAAAATGAATATGAATTTTACCGAAGTTATGTTATTGAAGCTAAAGGGGCAATTTTAGAACCTATGTGTGGTACTGGTCGATTTTTATTACCTTTAATTGAAGAAGGCTTTGATGTGCATGGATTTGATGCAAGTCAATCTATGCTCCAAAAATTGTATGCGAAAGCAAGAGCTAAAAATCTTAAGCCAAACGTGTGGTATGATTTTATTGAAAATTTGAATCAATCCGATCGATATCAATTGATTTTTATACCTACCGGTTCTTTTGGTCTCATTACAGAAAAAAAGAATATACAAAAGGCATTGAAAACCATTTATGCACACTTGGGAGATAAAGGACTTTTTGTATTCGAAACAGAAACACTCCATGCGGTTCCTAAAGAATTAGGGATCTGGAGAGGCTCTAGATGGCCAAAAGAAGATGGAACACTCCTATTACTAAGCCAATTAGCAATCCTTAATGAAGAAGTGTGTTACTCAATAGGCAAATACGAACTCATTGACAACAATAGTGTTCTGCAAACAGAGGTTGAGGAATACAAAATTCGTATTTATCAAGACCCTTCTTTTCTGCTCCACTTGCTCGCTGAAGTTGGTTTTAGTGAAGTTCGTTTGATTAAAGCATTTAACAGACAGGCATCACCTGATGAAACTGATGCAAGCATCGTTTTTGAATGCAGAAAATAATTAAAAATTTAAGATCTGTTAACAATTGGTTTCCATTGGCAAACTCCAAATGAATATAAAAAAACCACCTAAAATTCATCAGCCGCCTTAGACAATCAACCTAAAGTCGCTGATTGTTGTATCCAAGTTCTTAATTTGGAACTAAATCTCCCTTGACGGCAAAGAGATTCTGCTGCTGTAGATGCAATACTTTTAATTAAGCGATACTCTCCTAGCACTGCATGTATCGTCCAACATTGATTAATAATGGCGATAATCTTAAATAGATGAACTGACGACTCTATGGAAAGCCAATTTTTAAAACAAGCCTTTTGTAACTGTTGGTATTGAGTCACTGGAAGTTTTAGATGTTCTGTGGCTCGATATAAGCAGTTAACGAATGAGAAAAAAGGATGAGTAACGACAACTTCTCCTAAATCAATTAGAGTTGTTTGCTGCGTGTGTGGATTAACTAAGATATTTTTATCATGGAAATCTGCATGACCAAACGTATCAGGAATTTTAAAACAGGCTAATTGTTCACAAAGAAATTGTAATTTTCCATCTAAACTTTTTAAGTGTTTTAATTCCTGTTGAGTTAATCCATCTCCAACCAATAATTCCTCTTCAGCCATTAATTGGTGATAAAGTTTTGGCAATTTTGCCAAGCGCCAATCAGGGACACCTAAGTCAATAAATAAATGTACTTTATCAGCTGAGTTCAATTGAAGCAGTGTGTAATCGTGCATAGTATTAATTAAAAGATTAGACCTAAACTCCTGTTTAAAAACGTCATGCAAAGGGATGCCTGCATCTTGCATTAAAAAACAGTTAAGCTCCTGATTATGAGCCAGTATATGGGGAACAGGAGCATTAAATTGCTCCTGGAGTAATCGAATCACATTCACTTCTAATGACAATGCAGCTGGGACCTCTTTCAAATAAACCGACCCAAACTTCGTTTGAAAACGACACACCTGTGACCATGCTGTATCAAGTATTATTTCAGTTTTTATGGGTTCATGAGCATATCCTAAATCGTTTAAGATACCGATAGCCCATTCTATATGAGAATTTTTCATATCAAATACCGATGATCCACGATGATTTTTAATTAATAGTCCACAATGCTCTTTTTGTCTCAAAATTATATCGGTTTGTTAACAAGATACATCACCGCTGCAATAGACCAACCAATTTTATTCATGGTCATTTTTTTGAAAAAAAGCGAATGCGATGACCATCTGGATCACAGGTTACAAAAGTGTAACCAAAATCCATATGTGTTGGTGCTTGTATTATCGTAAAATCTTTATTTTGATAGTGTACAAACAGTTCATCAATAGTTGGCTCAGAATCAACCAAAAATGCAAGCTCGCTACCTCCACCAAGCATCGTAGGTTTTGGTTCAGCAGAAGTTTGAGACCATAAACCCAGTCGTAATCCAGATTTTAATAAAAACATAACATAATCGGACTCGGTATGTATAGGATGTGTATTGAGTAACTCCGAATAAAAATTCGTACTACTCTCTACACTGCGCACATAAAATAGAACTAAATTTGGGTCAAACAACATGATTTCTCCTGGTTATTATTCTTTAAACTCCTGGAGAATATAAAGCAGAGACATGTCAGTTTTTGTCAGCATCATTCAATAAGCTTGAGAAATATGATGGATAGTACGCCATTTTTTTAAAAGGGATTGCCTGCGTTCTGGATATTTTTGGTCTGTAATCGACAATCGAAGTATCCTATCCGTTCTGAAATGACGAAAATCTTGCCTTAACTCACACCATGCAACCATAAGCCGCAGCTCATCAAAAAAGCCTATAGCGACAGGCCACAGTATTCGTAACGAATAATTATTTTGTAAATCCTGGTATTCTAATTCTACTTTTCGCTCTAACCGAATGGCTTTACGAATGAGAATAAGATCAACATCTTTACTTTCAATACATTTTCCCGGAGGGACTAAGAGTCCCGAAGTTTCCAGTTGTCGTTTTAACTCATCAGGAAGAATGGCTGAAATTTTCGCAAGCACATTTTGGGCAGCAAGTTTAAGTTGTGTATCAGCACGTTGGACAACCCACCGTGCTCCTAATACCATTGCTTCAATCTCATCATCTGAAAACATTAAGGGCGGTAACATAAACCCTGGTTTAAGCACGTAACCAATACCAGGTTCTCCTTCAATCGGTGCACCAAAGGATTGCAAAGTAACAATATCTCTGTAAAGAGTACGCAGGCTAATACCTAATTCTTCAGAAAGACTCTTACCACTAACTGGCAGTCGATGGCGTCGTAATATTTGAATTAAATCGAATAGGCGTTCTGTTCGTGACATTATTGCGCTACATACTACTGCTAAATTATGGCGGTAGTATAACATAAGAACTCATTTTAATTTTTTGGTAAACCATAAAATAAGCTCATCATCTAAAGGATAAACTTCCCCAGGCACAGTTGGTTTATAGCCATAAGTAACTCCTAAACCATCGGGACAATAGCCGCATTTCACATAAAGCCGCTGTGCCTGCCCGTATCCTCCATCAAAACCCGCATATAAACCAACCCCAATACCTACGATGTCATGTTGTACAGCAGCTTTTTCTTCAGCTACTTTTAGCAAAGTACTCCCTACACCTTGTTTCCTAAAAGAAGGCAATACATTTAAATCCATAATTTCAGGAATTTTTTGATGAGCAAACGGTTCATATTGAGACATCCATTTTAGAGTCACGTACCCCCCAATTTGGTCTTGAAAATAAGCTAACCATATTACCCGTTCAGACCGCTGCTGTTCTTGATAATAAGTTTCAAACAGTGACGCATGTTTTTGCCAGTTTGCTTTCTGAAACGCATCGACAAGAATGGGAATATCAATTAATTCTAATGACTTAATAACTATTTCATGCTGAATCATAATCTTTTCCCCACAGCGGTATCTCGATCATCACCTTTATAGCCATCAGGATCATCAAATGGCATATCAATATATCCATTATTTCTATAAAATTTAAGCGCATCAGGCGAGGATTCTACATGCACACTTTGATAACCTTGATTTTTGAGCCATTTTTCGCATAAAGATAAAAATTGGCTACCGTATAAATGATTTCTTTTTACCTTATCAATAACAATAATGCGTAAAGCAGCCCGCTCTTTTGACCATAATTGCACATGGGCGTAACCTATGATTTCAATCCCTTGATATAAAACAAAATGAACATGAGCATCATGTGTAAAAGTCCAAGTATAAGGATCAGAAAGCCCTGCTTTATCAAAAAAATAAAATTGTCTTAAATGGCGTGCCGTATTCCATTCGCGCGTTGTTAACGCCTGAACCATTCTTAATCCATTAAAACCTGCTTTTTCATCTATTGTTGTAATAAAATCCTCTTTACCCAAACAATAGGCGGTGATGTCATTAGGATATTGGTGTGCCAAATCTTGTTTTAAACACGCATAGGCATTCCTATCCTCTGGATGTGTCCTCATCCAATCCCTAAATTTTAAATGCCGTTCGATTTCAGGATTGCCAAGCTCAAAAACATGGGCGTGATGTGTTCTTTGATTGCCTCCTTTTTGGAAATAACGGCGAAAAGGAATACCGTATTCTCCCTTTGCTTCATAGCCAAGCATTTCCATACTGGGATTGGCACTATCCACTTTGTTAATATCCAAAACAACAGGAATCATATCGATGACTGGTTTTGCAGCTAAACCAGGCACTGATGTTGACCCTATATGATAAATTTCAATACAATTATCACCTAAAACTTTTTTAATCCGCTCTGCTTCCTGTAAAAAATGCATAGGCCAATGAGCATCATAAGAACGCACTTCGATGAGTCGTTGCTCTTGCTTATCTGACATAGTTTACTCTCTCTTGAATAGGCTGAACTATTTCATGAACAAATTACAGTGAGTTCTTAATAGGTATCGTCAATGAATACATTGTTTTCCAAGTTCAGCTTTAGTTAGTGTTCACTCCCCATTACTTAAAGATTCTTTATCATCATCCTCTTTATCCGGCAAAAAACCACCTACCTGGGCATCCCATAAAGTTTTGTATAAACCACCAAGCTTTAGTAATTCAGTATGTGTACCGTCTTCAACAATATGTCCCTTATCAAATACTAAAATACGATCCATATGGAGAAGGGTTGATAAACGATGAGCAATAACCAAAGTTGTTTTTCCCTGCATTAACTCCCAAAGACTCTCTTGAATATTAGATTCAGTGATGGAATCCAGCTGTGAGGTAGCTTCATCCAACATTAAAATCGGAGCATTTTTTAATAGTGCGCGAGCAATTGCAATGCGTTGGCGCTGCCCCCCTGAAAGCTTAATTCCGCGCTCGCCGACCAAAGTATCATAACCTTCTGACAAAAGACTTATGAACTCATGAGCATGTGCTTTTTGGGAAGCAATAATCACTTCTTCATCAGCAGCCTCCAATCTTCCATAACGTAGATTATCCATTAAGCTGCGATGAAAAAGCGTTGGGTCTTGTGGAATCATCGCAATGGTTCGTCTTAGACTTTCTTGAGTCACTGCGGATATGTCTTGATCATCAATCAGAATTTGACCGTCCACGACATCATAAAGTCGTAAAATCAAATTCACAAACGTTGATTTGCCACTCCCTGAATACCCTACCAAACCAACCTTCTGACCTGCTTCAATCGTCACGGACTTATTTTGAAAAAGAGAATACCCACCGTGGTAATGAAATTTAACCTTGGAAAACTCAATTTTCCCCTGAGTCACTATTAATTGAGAAGCCTTATTGTTATCTTTAATTTCATGGGGTATCACTAATGCCTTTAAACTTTGTCTAGCCTTACCCAATGCTTGGTTAAACTGATCTACTTGATACATGGTGTACCACATCATATGGCCTAACTCCATAGACAGCCCAAGAATCAAAGCAAAATCACCTATACTCACAAGACCTTTGCCATACAAGTGGATTAAAGCAAAAGAAGCAAACCCCATCATCACCGCAATCATTCCACCTTGTGCACAACATAACAAAACAATAAAAAGTTCCTTTTTTTGAAATGCCTGTTGCACCAAATGAAAAAAGCGATTCATCCGCCCTATTTCATATTTTCTTTGGGAAAAAATACGTACGTTGGACTGGTTAGCTAAGCTATCTACTAATTGTCCAGATAGCTGGGATTCAGAACTTGCATGGTCATCAGACAATTGGACTAACCGTGCTGACATCCAAATACTAAATGAAGCAAAAGTAATAAACCAAAATAATAAAATATAAAAGAACCATGCATTCACAGAATAAGCTGTAATAAATGACACAACCAACAGTGAGGCGCCACGAAGAAAATCCACAGACACTCGATGCAAAATAATCTCGAGATTCTCAGCAAGTGTTTTAATTTGATCAGCGATCCGTCCTGATAAATTATCTTGAAAAAATTGCGTACTTCCTCCCAACACATACTCAAAAGTTTGGCTAATAATTTGGTTTTTAATACGTGCTTCATATTTATAGTTCAAAAAACCAAGCGTTCGCCAGGTCACGTTGTCAAAAACAATAAAGTTCAACACCAATAATCCTGCTATCCAATATAAAGAAGACATGTCTGTATTCGTTTTTACTGCTAAAGTATTGATGAACGATTTAATTAACAAGCTATTAAATGGCCCCCAAAATCCCGCGAATAAGGCAACCAAGATAAATAAAATAACTACAGCTTTATACGGTCTTAAAAAATGCCAAATAAAACTGCCTAAATGATTTGGCAAATAATTAGTATTCATAGTTCATTACCTCTATGTGTATCATTAAAACGATGTATTTTGCCTTGATAAATTTGATACTTAGTTTCAATGTGAATGGATTCTAAAAAGTCATGATCATGGGATATAACGAGCATTGCCCCTGGGAAGTCATGTAATACCTCAATAATATGAGTGCGTGTTTCTAGATCTACATTGTTAGTAATCTCATCTAAAATAAGTAATTTAGGAGGACTTGCAGCAATTAATGCCAAAGAGAGCCTTGCCTTTTCACCTCCTGAAAGATTTTTGACCTTGATTTCTACCTCTTCATTTTTGCGAAATAAAAAATCATTTAAATGTACCCGAATTTCAGTATGAGAAGCATGCGGCATTTTGCATCTCGTTAAATCTAATACAGTTTCTTCGGAATTTAAATGCTGATAATGCTGATCGAGGTATCCTAAAATTGTGCAGTTAGGCACAACCCACTCACCCGTTCTATTAATTTGAGGAGATCCCAATATCGCTTTGACAAAAGTTGACTTACCTGACGCATTATCCCCATACAATGCAACCCGTTCACAGCCACTAAGATGAAAATTAATATCATCCAGAATCCTATTCCCATCCTCATAGCCAATAGAAGCGTCTTGGATTCTTATTAAAGGTTTATGATACTCCAAACCGTTTAATTTAAATTTGTGCTTAATCAGCTCAGGTTGATAAAGTGAGGAACGTTCTTCTAGCAAGTGTTGTTTCTTATGGTTAATATGACTTAGCCTTTTATCTCCAGTCGTAATGGCCTTAGCTAATTTAGTATGAGAACGAATCGTTGGCCATTTACGTTGCGCTATTTTCTTTTCACCTTGAATACGCGAACGTTTAGTACGTTCTTGTTCTTTCATTAATGCAAGATGCATTTCCTTCTTTTGGCACACAAGTTTTGCTAATTCTTGATCGATGGATGTTTTTCGCTCAGTAAGCAAGCGCTGATAATCCAAATAATCGCCTTTAAAGGCAGTGATTTTTCCTGGCTCAATATGCCATAGGGTATTTGTAACCGCATTGATTAACTCTATATCATGAGAAGCAATAATGAGTGTTCCAGGATAATGTGCGAGCATGCGCATTAAAGAGCGACGATTGCGATAATCAAGATGATTTGTGGGTTCATCTAACAAAAGTACATTAGCATTTTCGGATAAAATTCTTGTCAATAACTGGTTTAGCTTTTGGCCGCCACTTAAGGTTGGAAAACTTTCAATCACTTGCGGTAAATAGCCGAAATGAACATCTTGTGGCACCTTAATGTCACCTTGAGAAGGCAAACAAAGACCACAAAGCATCTTTAATAATGTTGATTTCCCTGATCCATTACGACCAATCAATGTAATGCGATCACCAAAATGGATTTCATCACTAAAGGCTTCAAAACAGGTTTTGTGTGGATAGATAAGACTTATGTCTTTAAGTTGAATCGATTTATGGTGCATGATTTACTCTTAAGCATGTCTTTTAGGACAGTAAAAAAAACAGAAAGTCAAAAATGACTTAGTGCACTTTGCCCTATAGATGGGCTACTTAAGATGTAATTTTCATGACGTTATAACCTACTTTTATGATGGGTAAAAAAATACAATTATTATTTTAAATTAAAACAATACAAAATATCAAGATTATAATCCAATTTTTTTATCTCGACTTACTCTTTACATCACAAAAATTTAATTACAAAAATTATTTGTTATTGATGCGATAAAATTTGCACATAACGCCATGACCTAATTCCTCCTTATAATAAGTCATATTACATTTTTCCATGACTCGTTGAGACGCTTTATGCTCTAAAGGTGCAAATGCGATAATATATTCTGAATCAATATGATTCTTGCTCCAATCAAGTAAGGCATTCAGTACTTCAGAAGCATATCCCTTCCCCCAAAACTTGCGGGCAAGCAAATAACCTACTTCTATTTCTCCCGTTTCCAGGGGACCAAAACCACATCTTCCCATAAACTCTTGGGTTAATTTATTCCAAATCACAAAGCATGGAAGTCCATGTTCCCGATAAAAAGCCATAAACTCTTTGATTCTTCGTTGCGATTGTTCCCGAGTTTGTACACCATCTGGGAAAAATTTTCGCACTTCTGCATCCATATTAAGTGCAGCGATGTGATCGAGATCCGTTTCGTTCATTAAACGTAAAATCATTCTTGGTGTTTCAAGTTGAAGTTGTATCTGCTCGTAATAACGATTAATGAACAACTCTTTAAACCCAATTCTTTGATAGATGCTTAATCCTGTCATTGAGGCTTCTAAAAAGCACTTGGTTATATGGAGTGTTTTAGCAAAGTCTATTGCCGCATGAATCAGTTGTGTTGCATAACCTTTCTTTTGATAAGCTGGAATTGTAGCAAGATCATCAATGCGTGCATGCTGACCACAGAGAGATAAAGAAAGAGAGCATACGGGTTCATCCTCTATAAAACCTGAAAAATGATATAATTTTGCACTGGAGGCAGCTGCAAGCTCATGTTTTTTTCTATAAGCATCGGTTATCTCCATTGTTGATTCAAAACCATAAAGCAATGGAAGGCTCCAGACACTTAAATCACTAACCATTTCTTTAATCACTAACGAGGACTCAAACTTTGGAAATACCATCGAATCGATTAAAGCCTCCATAGCAACCCCTTTTTCAGTGTACTCAAAATGAAGCGATTGCAAAGGCTTTTCCAGTTCAGGCTGATACAAATACTCTGGAAGTACTAAAGACCACGATAATTGTTTTGGGGTATAGAAAGAATGACACTGAAATAAAGTCTTTAAAAATTGCTCGTCTATTTCCTTCACAATGACAGGATTCAAATGCGAAGTAGGCACCCCCGTAGCGAACGCAACCATTTGACCATAATCAGCTTGAGCATCACTAATCAAGGAAAAAAAATGATGCTCGGCCTGACGAAATTCATGAAACTTAACCATCATCACTTTGCTTGGACGTAATTATAATGAAATTTGATTATATATCCTTTATCAAATTAATAATATTTTTGTTTTCGTAGATAAATCCCACTGTGTCAATTACTTGATTATTGTCATAATGACAACGCTCAATGGATCTCTATTTAAAAATAACAGATGCAACCCGTGCTGTAGGAATATTATCAATGAGCTCTTTTCAGATAAGCGCTTTCGCATGATCACTATCAAAAACCTCCTTGAGATCCATAATTTTTCCAGCTGGAATATGTTCACGATGTAAAATTTTGAGAAGTTTCTCGCTTTGGAACTTCTCAGCTTGTGCCGCAATGAGTGAAGCAAGTCGCTCTCGATTTTTTACTCTATTTTGATTGTTGCTAAACTCCTCTTTTTCCGGAAGATCTTTGAGGCCTAAAACCGTACATAATTTTTTAAAATGCCGATCAGAACCTATTGCAAAGATTATATGAGCTCCATCTGCGGTACGGAACAATTCACCATATGGGGCAATGTTTGGATGTAGGGAACCGATACGTTTTGGTATCTGTCCCCTCATTAAGTAATTAGATGCTTGATTCATGAGACTACTAATGGCTGCATCATAAAGAGAAATAGTAACCACTTTACCTTTCCCGTTTTTTTCTCGCGCATAGAGTGCAAGAAGAATAGCTTCTTTCAAATGATGAGCAGCAAGCACATCAATTAGAGCAACCGGCATCTTAACTGGACCACTATCATAAGTACCATTCATCGACATAAAACCACATTCGCCTTGAAGAACAAGATCATAGGCTACGCGATCACTGTCATCACCGTAACCATTTATTTTTCCAATGATAAGACGCGGGTTAATATCAAGCAGATGCTCGTCTTGTAGTCTCAGCTTTATTTCATCTCCTTTTTTAAAATTCATAATTAAAATATCGGCTTCTAAAATCAGATTAAGAAAACAGATATAGTCTTCTTCTTTTGTGAGATCTAAAAACAGGTACTCCTTCCTAAAATTAACGCTTGCAAAATAAGCTGAAATTTCAGAATTAGGATCTTCATCCGGAAGCTTCCATGTTCTAGTAATATCTTTATAAACGGGATGTTCGATTTTAACAACAGAAGCACCTAACTCAGCAAAAAAAGTGGCTACAGATGGGCCAGCGAGAACCGAACTCAGATCAATTACTTTTAAGCCCTTTAGCATAGATTTAATTTTCCAAACAAGACATCAATTATATTACGGTTTTTTTATCATGAATTTTATTGAATTTAAAATAGAATAATTAGCTTAAATAACTTAATATTATAAAATTGATGTAGAAAAATATATTATTAAAAATTAATCGCTAATTCTGAAGCTCATTGAGAGTTCTAAATGTCTATATCTCTATTTTTAGTGGTACAAATTATATGCATAGTAACGGGCATTATCTTTCTTTTCATTGCGTTTAATATGCTTAGGCCCAGAGAAAAAGAACAAAAGCTCATTCAAGATCAATTTTTATTTTATTTAATCCTAGGACTGTTTCTCATCTTCTTTACTTTTTTACTAGAGTATATTGGATGAAAAATTCACTACCTTTTCAACATTTATTTGATGAGCAAATTACTATGAAACAGGTCGTATCATGAGAACAATAACCTACCTCAAACACCATTCAGACACTATTCCAGATCTTGCCCAAATTTGGCATGAAGAACTAGGACAAATTTGGATCCCTGATGTACCTATTTCAGATGTAGAAGATAATTTACACAATCATTTAAACACAGAACAATTACCAATTACTTTCGTTGCTTTTGATGAACAGAAGCCTATTGGCATGTGTTCATTACGAGTCAACGATGGTATTCGTCCTGAGTTAACGCCATGGCTCGGTTCTTTAGTGGTTTCGAAAGCGTACCAAAAACAAGGTATTGCAAAACAGCTTATTGATAAAACCAAAGAGAAAGCACAAACATTAGGTTTCAAAAATCTATATCTTTTCGCTCTTGATCCAACGATCCCTGAATATTACACGCGTCTTGGTTGGCGCAAAATTGGAACGGATAAATTTAAAGAACATTCTGTAACGGTTATGGAAATAATACTGTAAAAATTTATCACGAAGTCAACCCCTCGAATCAGACATACATAGAAAATCAGAATCTTATTTTCGGATAACTGCTAAGGTTTAATTAATATTTTTGCATTATAATTATTCAACCAACCGTTTATTAGAAAAAGAAATATTTCCAATTAAGACATTGGGCAAAAACCCGCATACTCACCATTTTTCTTGCTATATGTCATTAAGTACGGAAGAAGCAATGAAGCTTCACATTCCTGACAAAATAGATCCCTTGCTCCAGGCCAGGCAATTATGCCAATTACGACAAAAATATGGCTGGCCAAATTTTTCATTTCCGGTTGTTGATATACGTTCCGCTAAGAATGAGAAAGGGGAAGTCAATTATTTTATTTATTATGAAGTACCCGATGATTTGAAAGAGAAAGACAAGAGCCTGCAAATTGAATTTCTTCAAGATTTACTCAAATTAAAATATGGTTTTAAAGACATTGAGTTTACGATTCATTCTTTTGGACATTTTCCAGTTTGTCCTAAATACGTCGATAGACCATTTTATCTAAGCAAAGACTTACCGACTATTCTACCAGGTGGCGATTGTCAAATTGAACCCGATTATCGTAAAGGAATTGGAATAGAAAGTGGTATCGAGCGTGCCAATTTTTTATTTAATACTGCTCATCTTATCAACAAAGGAATTGAGTTTTCCTTTGAAAATTACTACATGCAAGTAGCTCGGTATGTCAGTTATCATGGTAACCTGATTGAAAAATTTTATTTGCAAAGACAAGAGAACATTACTCACTCTTCGCTTGAACAAGCAAAGAAAATCCTTTGCTCAGCCTCAGAAACCGCTGAAAAAATGGAAGATATAACATCTATCGCAAGCGAATTAAAACTTTTAGGCAATGAGCTTTTTAAAAAACCTAATTATCAAAGTGCCTTAGAGTGTTATCTTGCGGCCATCCAGTTGCATCAGAAAACAAAGACACTGACGATGGATTTTATCACGTTACATTCCAATGCTTGTCAAGCCTGTTTAAAGTTAAATGACAATGAGAAATGTATTATCTTAGCCAATGAAGGGATTAAAGCTTATACAGAAATGAAAGGCGAAGAAAAAGATGTTCTTTTCAAATTATTATTCCGTAAAGCCTCTGCACTCAATGAAATCATTAAGGGTCTTGATGTCAAGACTCAAAGGAAAGAGCTGGATGAGCTATTGAAAGATCTGACCGAGACATGCGACTTTATGCAGAAAAATTTAAGTGAAAATAATGCAATTTTTGTGAAACAAATTCAATCTAAAATTGAAAACATCTCCAAAAAGCTTCCTCCAGAAGAAGTGAGCAAAATTGAATATATTTAGCTTTAAATTGGTAGTATTCTGCCAGATTTTACCTGGATCCGCTCGGGCTGAAGAGGCGTTTACGCGTCTCAGCTTGAACGGATCGTAATAGAAACTGGTTGTAATTACATCCTTATCCCAAACCCACGTTAATTTTTAAGAATCCAAAATACTTTTAAGCCAGACTTTTGCTTGAAAACTGACCTTATCATCATTTAAAGCAATTTCGTATATAGCATTTTTGCGCGAAATATCTTCACCATACATATCCACAAGCATTTCATTCCAAAGAGCTAATACGGTTGAAGAGGATTTTTTTCCTACTTGCTCAAGAATCCCATAAATCCGATCGCTCCAGTATGCATCCATCGCTTTATCCATCCATGATACAATTTCTGATGTCAATCCAACCTCATCAAGACCTTTTCCTTCTCCAAAACCCTTTTCAAATTTCTTGGTTCTTAAATGGGCATATTTTTTTCCATATACTCCATTAACCCAATCCATAATCTTTTTTCCCAACTCAATACCTAACGTTGAACCAGGATCTTGTTTCAGATTATTTTTCACCGCCTCTACTAACTGATGCCAATTGTTTTCAAAAGCTTCTTTTTGCTCAAGCGTTGTATTCGCTTTTAGTTCTTTTTCAAACTCAACGTACTGTTTTAGTTCATCAGGAGTAAATATTTCCTTAACCCAATTATGTTCCATATGCTCCGTCATTTTATACACCTCTATCAATTGAATAATGGTTTCCCATGGAATGGATTGATTGGCATCAACAGAATCAATAATGCATCTCAAAGTCTTGGCTCCCTCAAGTAAAACAGCTGCTTTTTGTTCCAGTACTTGAATTTGACTGTTAAAATGCTTGAACGCCCTACTTTCTTCAATAAGTAGGGTTTTAATTTGTGACAACTCAAAACCAAAAAACTTCAACGCAATAATCTGTTGTAATTTCAATAAATCCTTCTCAGAGTAAACACGATACCCATTAGCGCGTCGCAATGAAGGCGTAAGTAGACCTATACGATCATAGTGATGCAGTGTCTGCACTGAAACACCAGTTAATTTACTTAAGTCCTTTACGAACCATTGAGTCATCATGCTCCCTCCTTAAATATAAAGTTAAGGTATATAGCCACAATAGGGTCAAGCATCTTTCACGCTTTTTGTGTCGAACTCGTGTTAATTATTTTTCCAATTCATTAATCAAGTAAAATAATTGAATCAGTGCTTCATTTCGCGCTTTTAAACCCGCAAAGCTCTCTTTGCAGTCTGTAATATGGTTGACAAATGTAACTTTGCGATTATCTTTTTCAATCCACCCCACAAACCACCCTTGTCGTAAAGATAGTTTTTGATTTTTGTCTTTTGTTAACTGTTCACCAGTTCCAGTTTTTCCATACAGTTTCCAACCACCAGCTAATTCTTGGATGTACAGAATGTCTTTGGTCATGTCAAAAGCCCTTTGACTCACAGGTAATTTTCCAGTGATCATTTTTTGCAGAAATTGCATCTGTTCCGTGGGCGAGATGACAAGCGAACTTGAAAGCCAGGCATGAGTTAATCCATTATTCTGACCTTTGTCACCCGAAACATCCTCATTTCCATAATGAAAAGCATCAACATATTCCTTAAATCGTTTCATGCCTAATTGTTGCGTGAGCACTTGAGAATACCAAACGCAAGAATCTCTCATCCAATTATGTGGATTTTGAGGATATTTCCATACATTGAGATAAAGTTCATACTCTTTTTTGTAGGGCCATTCAGGATGAAAAGCATCTTTTAATATTCCTGCATCAAAACCCATAAGGCTCAAGGCAATTTTAAAAGTTGATTGTGGTGCATAGCGTTGATCACAATCATCCCCTTTTTGTTTTAATACAGTTTGATTTTCTCTTGCTAAAAAACAGGTTTTTTGCGCCCAAGCACTGACACAAAATAACAGTGTCATACCTAGAAGTACACTTATTTTTTTCATAACAACTCCAACACTATTTTCAATTCATAGTGATATGGATACAGCAAAAATACCGTACCCATAAACAGCTTCTCGATTCATCCTATTTCAGACCGTTAATCGCGACTTTACGAAAAACAGGGGCTGCCAATTCACCACCAGAAGTCAATAGCTCCCCGTTTTTATTCAAGTGACCTTCTTCAATCACAACCACCATAGCATAACGTGGGGAATCAGCAGGTACATACCCAGCAAACAAAGCAAAATGTTTCTCATTATTTTCGATCACTGTTCCGGTCTTCCCTGCTACAGCAATCCCAGGAATTAGCGCAAATTTCCCAGTACCATTGGCAACAGCGTTTTCAAGCATATGATTAATTGATTTTGTGGTCGACTCTGAAATTACAGGTGTATCTGCTTTATTAAATGGATAACCGTTATGAGCAAGAATGGCATAGGATTTTGTTAACGATTCAATTGTGACAGGTATATTTTCTCCGAGTGACGCCATGGCAAGTTGTAAGTCATCACTTTGATTTGCTTGCCACCAACTGTCCATGTCAAAACCGAATTCAGTGAGTTTTTGACGGATTACTGGTGCTCCAGCCTCTTGAGAAACTTTGATAAGACAAACATTAATCGATTTTTCAATTGCTTCCGTCAATGAAGCAGAATTCACATTAGGATTATAGTTGGTGAATTTTTTATCTTCTATATAATAAGGTGAGTGACAATCGTAACTCTTTGTTTCAGAACTTACACCTGCATCAATGGCTGCGGCTGCAATAAATGGTTTTATAGTTGAACCGGGTGAAAAAATACGAGACATCCAACTTTTATTTTTATTATTGCTTGATTCAGCAAATGCGATGATAGCGCCGGTTTTTGGATCAGCTATTGCAATAACTCCAGATTTAGCGTGATATTGTTTGACTGCTGCGTTAATCTCTTTCATTGCAATTTTTTGCATTTTAGGATCTAAATGAGAAGTATCCACTGCCTTTACCTTGGTACTGGTCAAAGAGCCTGCTGCTGAATAGGCGACACATATAGGTGCTAAAATAGAAAACCCTGCAAATGCTATTCCTACTAATAAAGATTTAGATGCATTGGGCGGATAAGACGATAACATTGAAATTCTCCTTATGATAAAAGTACAGTCTTCGTTTTTTTTGTCCAAAGCCATACCCACCGTGCATGCAATTTTTCGGTTAGAAGACAAAGAACATTGAGATGCTGTCTGCACTACATCAAACAGACAGTGGCCATAGTCATATGGTGAAATTTTTGGGTGGCCAACCAATACTTCATCACATGAAAATTCTTGTAATTCGCATAAAACCCTGCGCCATCGCGTAACACCTGGATTTGCAAAGAAAATAATAGATAAGACCTCAATAAAATAGGCCCATAAGCAATCACCATTACGATGGTGTTGTCCCTCATGAGCGATCGCAATTTGCACATTTTTAGAAGAGGAAAATAAGGATACTGGTAATACTATATAAGCTTTATTTAATAAAAATACTGAAAAAGGAATGTGACAGCAGTGAGAGACTTTAATAACCAGATTGCCAGAGGTTCGATAAGGTATTGCCTCGGCTATCATGACTCTTAAATGATATAAACCTAACCATAGGCGATAGCCCCGAATAAAAATGAGCAAACAAAATATTATCAAAAAAAGTTGGAGATAATTGATGTTGCCCATTGTAAAAGCAGATGCTGACTCCCGAATAACGTTTGAGGATTTTGCCTTTAATATAGGTTGCTTTACGTATTCTTGCACCGCATCAAATGATACATAGTTAAATCGTTCCATTTTTTGAGTAGTATTTATACATTGAACAATAAAGGGGGAAACGACACAACTTACTAATAAAAAACGCGCCAGTTTCAATTTAAAGGAGGGTTGATTCGTTAACCAACGAGTTCCAATGATCCATGAACTAACCCAAAGTAAGCAATGGATACTCAATAAGATTTCAATGAATAACATTACTGTTCCTCTGTTTGTTTTTCAGCAGTAATTAATTGTTTCAGCGCTTCTTCTATAGCGTGAATGTCATTGTCTTGTAACTTCTTGGCCATCAATAGTCTTTGCACAAGCGCTACTGGCTCACCATCAAAAACATTAGCGACCATATGTTCAATACATCTGCTTTCATACTCAGACTTCGTCACAATAGGGACAAAAATATGAGCATAAGAGTTTTTTTGGCATTCCAAAAACCCTTTTTGTTCAAGTACTTTTACTACTGTTGCTACAGTGGTATATGCTAAAGGCCTTTCTTTAGATAAATGTGAAACAACTTCTTTAATCGTTACTTTATTAAGACTCCAAATGATATTCATTAATTCAAGTTCTACCTCGGTAAGGAGACGATCATGAGCAAAAGTGTGTGGTCCTTTTTTTGGGGACATTATTTTCTCCAGAAAATAAAATACAGATACTCTACTATTTTTCTAGTAGATCCTACTATAAAAATAGTAGGATTGAAATAGATTTATAGAAGAAATAATGGAGTCTTCTAGTTTAGTAACTTCCTCTCACACCCTTGTTGCAGCAATGCAATACCAATTCAATACAGTCCCAAGCTTTGGTTAAAATGAAACAAATGATCATTTATTTAACAACTAGGTTTGACGATGATCAGCTTATGAACCACACTTAAAAAATATGAAACGTTATCAAATCACGGTTTCAAATTATGACTAACAATAAAGAAATTAATAATATGCAAACCAAGGTAGATTATTGCGAATTTGATCAAAGACTATTGGCTGAAACTGTGCTACTGGAAAATTGGTTTATTGACAAGTTTTTCATTGAACGAGGATTAGAAATTGGTGCCGAAATTGAGTTTTTTCTTCTCGATAAGAACTATGATCCAGCACCAGAAAATTTAAAGTTTATTAATTTAGTTGCAGAACCTTATTTAATTTGCGAAGTAGGCTCGGCGCAGCTTGAAATTAATTCTGACCATTTCAATTTTGGCTCTGATTGTTTAACTCGCCTGCATGAAAATATTCTTAAATATTGGCAAAAATGTTGTGAGCTCGCAAGACAAAATAACTATCATTTGGCCTTGATAGGATCTTTACCCACAGCAAATGAGAAACATCATCAACTGAACTTCATGACGAATAAAAAACGCTATCATCTCCTTGATTCTTGTATGGCTGAACAACGAGGTGGCAGGCCAATTAATATTAATATCGAGGGTGTTGAACGACTTATATTACAGCCAAAATCAGTAGCGATGAATGGACTTGTTTCAGCTTTTCAGATGCATATGCAAATTGGTTTGAGTCAATCTGTACGTTATTACAATGTAGCCCAAGCCATAGCAGCACCTGTTCTAGCGCTTTCTTGTAATAGTCCTTTTTTCTTTGGTAAACAGGTTTGGAGCGATACAAGAATTGCTACCTTTGATCAGGTGATGACCCTGCAGCATTTTGACAAAGCGCGAGGGTTTAAATGTTGCTTATTTGGTTTAAACTATCTCAAAGACTCATATTTTGAATTATTTGAGCAAAATTATCAGTTTTTTCCACGTTTGCTACCGGAGATTGCACCAGATTTTCCTCCAGAATTAATGTTTCATGTAAAGCGACAGAATGGTGTGATCTACAGATGGAATCGGCCCGTCATCGATTTTAATGTACAAAATCAACCTCATTTGCGTATTGAGCACCGTGGGCCAGCAACTGGACCTACAGTAATTGATATGGTTGCTAATGCAGCTTTCTTCTATGGGCTTTTAAATTACTTTGTTGTACAGGATACCCCTATTGATTACTTACTCCCGTTCCATTTTGCCAGGAAAAATTTTTTTAATGTGGCGCGCTATGGACTGGATACACAGCTCAAATGGTTTTTAGGAAAGGATATTTCCGTATGTGAATTAATAAAGGGACTTATCCCTCTGGCAAAAAAAGGGTTACAAATTTTTGATATACAGGCTACTGATATTGATTTATACCTCGACTTAATTGAGAGAAGAGTGAGTGCAAAGGTCAATGGCTGTAATTGGCAGTGTCAGTTTATTAATAAATACGGAATGAATTTCCATAACATGATGTCCGTTTATTTAGAAAATCAATATCAGGAAATCCCTATTTCAGAATGGAAAATTTAGGATCAAAGAATGGAAATTAAGCACAACATAAATTTTAAAAAAATACCTTTTTTTAAAGGATTAACTTCTGAAGAGGTTGCATTTATTCTTCCATTTATGGAAGAAAAGAAATTTGCTCAAGGAAAAGTTATTTTACCACAGGGAAGTCATGGAGGAGATTTATATTTAGTTATATCCGGTTTTGTTGCGATTGATATTATTCTTCCTGGTGATTATCAAAAACGTTTAGCAACTCTAGGACATAATGAACTTTTTGGAGAAGTCACTTTTCTTTCTAATGCTTTGGTGACGGCAAGTGTGATTGCGATGGAGCCTTGTTCATGCATTATTTTTCATCATGATTTGCTCGAGATGCTACGTACTTCAAAGCCCGAGATTGCCTTTAAAATTGAGAAAAAAATCGCTTATCAATTAGCAAATAAAATAATATCAAATATTAATAATATTCTGAAGATATTAAACACGATACCGCAAGACTTACAAGTACTATCGGAACATTCGCTTTATTTAGAGGCCCCCTCAGCAAGTCTAAAAGAACTTGAAATTAACAGTTTGGATTTTAAACATCTCAGAAAATTAAGTTTTTTTAGGCATATGTCTAAAAAACAAATCTTGAAATTACTGCCTTTAATGAAAGCTCAAAGCTACGATCGAGGCTACCGCTTTTTATCAAATGAGAGCAATCTCAATAAATTAGGGATTATTTATTCCGGAGCAGCCATGCTCTTTATTAAAGAAAATAACCAATTAAAAAAGTCTATCGCTATTTCAGGAATAGGTGAGATGTTTTTACAAAATTTTATTTTTACTGAGTTTCGTCAAGTAGCTGATTATGTGACCTGTGAAAAAAGCATCATTTTAGAGCTGGATATGGATGTTTATAAGGAGCTTAAGCATTTTCACCCAGATATATTTTATATTATTAGTGAAACGATAAATCGAGAAATTGCTGGTTCTGTTTATATTACTAATCGTCAGTTCGTAAGAATTAATAGTGAGTACAATAACATACTTTCTTGAGGATGTTCGAGTAGGTTATTAAGGAGAAACTATGTGCAGAGTGCTAATGTACTTGGGAAAACAAGAAGTCGCAATTTATGATCTGATTTATGGTCCAGATAATTCCTTGGCTCATCAAAGTTATGCACCACTATTGATGCATCATATTCAAAATCTTGCAGGCCTTGGTTTTTGCGCTTGGGCTCCTAATTCACCTGAACCCCAAAAGCCTTTTTATTATAAAACGGCTCAATTACCATTTTTTGATAAAAATCTGTATCGATTATCACAAAAAATAAATACTAATTGTCTATTGGCTCATGTTCGCGGCGTACAATACAGTACAAAAGAAACTGTTTCAGAACAAAACGTTCATCCCTTTATGCTTGATAATGCGAAAATCGCCTTGGCACATAATGGTAGTCTTGAACAAATGTCCTTAATGAAATTAACACTTACTGACATTGTTAAGCCAGAAATTTTAGCTCAGATTAAAGGGACAACAGACAGTGAGTGGGTTTATTCGCTTTTTTTAAGCTATTTATCTGATTACACTAAAGAAATTTCCCTGAATGAAGCTGCTGAAGCTCTTATTAATACGATTAAAACCCTAAGAGAAATACGTCAAAAACTTGGCATTGAAGAAGCTTCTCCACTCAATCTTTTTGTAACAAATGGCAACTATTTGATTGTTACCCGTTTTGTGTTTGACTTTGGTTGTAATACAAGCCTCATTCACAAAGCATTTCTTGAGTATCATAGTCTTTGGGTTACTTTTGGAGAAGTCTATGGAGTATATGATGGGATGTATAAAATGCATGGTTCAGAAAAGCGAAATAATATTTTATTTGCTTCAGAACCTCTGACTAACAACCGCACAACTTGGATAGAACTACCCGAATATTCACTCACAAAAGCCTGGATTGAAGATGATGAAATTAAATTTAGAACTAGTGATTTGTATCTATAATGCCGTCCAGGAGAATAGCAATGTCCTTGCTCAAATTAGAGAATGAATGCAGGAATCTTAAAGAAACAATTATTGAGTTGCGTCTGAGACTAGAGGCTATCGATTTAGAAGCGAAAAAAGAGCTTGAACGCCAACGCATTAAACAACACCAAGTAATTAATCAATTGGAAAAAACGATTATTGAGCTTCGAATGCAGTTGGAGAATCTTTCTTTGCAAAATTTAAGAAAAACAGAAGAAATTGTGAAAATAAAAAATGATGAAATTCACCAATTACAAAAAACAATTAGAGAAATGAGAGTCTTATTAGAGAAAAACTTCATTAAATAAGTATTCTTAGTCTACAGCTAAGAAAATGCTTGAGATGACTCCTATTTTTCTGGAGAAATAGCATGGATAATACTTTGTCGATTAAAAATATGAAATCAAAAAAATTCTATAAATTGCTATTTCAAATTTATCGAGATACAGCACACACTTCCAATCTTAAAGAGATCTTAACCATGCTCATTGATGTAACTTCCTGTGTTATTGGTTGTGAACGAGGCACGATTTTTCTAAATGATCAACAAACGGGTGAGCTTTATTCTTTTATAGCCCAAGGAGATCTGAATTTTGAGATACGAATCCTGAATAATTCAGGTTTGGCAGGTTGGTCGTTTACACATAATGAATCGCTCTGTGTTGCTCATCCTGAACTTGATGAAAGACATAATAAAAATATTGATAAAATTACGGGTTTTCAAACTAAAAGCGTCTTATGTGTCCCCTTAAAAAGTATGGAAGGAAAATTACTTGGTGTGACGCAAATGCTGAATAAGATTGATTCGGAGTTTAATGATTCTGATGTGCGAATTGTCGAAGCTTTGACGGAACATGCAGCTATGGCGATTCAAAATAAATTAACAATAGAACAAATTGAAGAGTCACACAAACGTGATATGCATTTATTAGAAACCATATCCACTGTTTCTACAGAAATTAATCTTTCGGCACTCTTAGAAAAAATAATTGACACTATAACCTTAGCTCTGAATGCCGAACGAGCTACCTTATTTATTAATGATGATAAAACAGCTGAATTATATACAGAAGCAAGTATTGGTTTAAAAAAGATGGAAATTCGTTTTCCTAATCATTTAGGAATAGCAGGTTCTACATTTATAACAGGTAAAATAATAAACATTCCTCATGCTTATGTGGATCTGCGTTTTAACCCTTCTTTTGATAGAAAAACCGGTTTTTTTACGCGATCAATACTCTCTGCTCCAGTTAGAAATAAGAGTGGAAAAATAATTGGTGTTACTCAGGTTTTAAATAAAAAACACGGGGAATTTACTGTTGACGATGAATATCAACTTGTTGCTATCAACTCGCAAATTTCAATTGCTATAGAAAATGCTAAGTTATTTGAAGAAGTTCAAAATATAAAAACCTACAACGAAAGTATCTTGGAAAGTATGACAAGTACAGTTATTACTCTTAATGAGACGAACCAGATTGTCACTTGTAATAAAGCAGGGATGAAATTATTACATTTATCTAATATTGAGGAACTGATTCTTAAGCATGTTTCCATTCTTTTTCAGGATGATAAAAATAATTTAATTGAGCGAATTATGGCGATAAATAGTCATGATTCGCAATTAAATCATGATACCTTAATGGATATAGAATTGAATATTCTAGGAATTAAAATTACAGCTAATGTCAATATAGTGCCACTAATCAGCGTGAATAAAGAACGTTTAGGTGTGATTATGATTATTGAAGACATCAGCTCAGAAAAACGTATGAAGGCAACGATGTCACGTTATATGAGTTCTGATCTGGCAGAAAAGTTACTACAATCCAATGAATTTTCTCTTGGTGGGACAAATACTCTTGCGACCATTTTATTCTCAGATATAAGAGATTTTACCTCTATATCTGAATCACTCGGAGCTGAGGAAACAGTTAAGGTATTGAATAAATATTTTTCACTAATGGTCGATTGTATTCATGAAGAAAGCGGCATCTTGGATAAATTTATTGGTGATGCCATCATGGCCGTTTTTGGCAACCCTTTCCCTCATGAAGATGACCCTGATCGTGCTGTTCGGGCTGCTATTGCTATGATGAAAGCGTTAAATCATTTCAATCAGAAACGAAATAAAAAAGGGTTAGTACCAATTAAACATGGCATTGGTATTAATACGGATATGATTGTTGCAGGAAATATTGGTTCCGAAAAACGAATGGATTTTACTGTAATTGGGGATGGGGTTAACCTCGCTTCACGAGTAGAAAGTTTATGTAAATACTACGGCGCTCATATTTTAATTAGTGAATTCACTTACCAACAACTAAAGTCTACTTATAGAACAAGACAAATTGACAAGGTTATTGTTAAAGGGAAGGTAAATCCAGTTTCAATTTATGAAATTATTGATTTTCACGATAAGCACTCATTCCCAAATCAGATTGATGTTTTGAATCATTTCAACAATGGGATTGAATTTTATAATGAGGCTTTATGGGACAAGGCCATTTTATCGTTCCAGAACGCTTTAATATTATATCCTGAAGACAAACCATCCCAGCTCTATATCAAGCGTTGCAAGATACTCAAAGAGCACCCTCCTGAGCCTAACTGGCAAGGGATATGGAAAATGAAGAATAAATAGAATTCTCATTTCAAAAAGTTTGTCAAAAACTAGATACTCCCAAAAGAGATTTATTTTCTTTTGGTTCATTAGTAGCAAATTTTTCTTGTACAAACTTAACCTCTTTTTTAAACCCACTCAATTTGGCATGTAGGGATTTATCATAGCCCTCCTCACCTGCTTTATTTCTTGGTGAGAATCGGCTAAGGCCATAATTTATCTTTTGCAACAATTTCTTAGTGTCATTCTCACAAGAGCTTTCTTGATATACCTGCACAGAAGTTTGCAGTTCATCAAGGTAGTTTTGTCTAAGCTGCGCCTCAGTTTTATAACCAATACAACCTAGTGCAAAAGCAGCAATGGAGCTTAAAAAATCCTTAAACCAGAATGTATTTGCCCGCTCCTGTAGATAATTATCAAAAATAGATTTTGTCCCAAAGTATTTTGCTCCTAGGCTTGAGCGAGCGCTATCAAACTCGATTTCTTTCTTGATTTCCTTCTCATTATAATTTGTCTTAAACTCATCAAGATTAGACTCTAAGCTTATAATGCGATTCATTTTTCCCTGGATTTCAGAATCGTCACTGTTACGGAGTTCTTCTAGAGTAGTAACGAGTTCACTGCTCTGAAAGTTTATAATATCAATGTAAAGTGCTTGTTTTACTTTGACTGCTTTCTGTGGCAATTCATTATATCTTTGGATGAGTATTTTATATTCATCGATTACTTGGTTTAATTGCTTAAAGATATTTTGTTTATCTTCTTCTTTCTCCATTTCTTCAAAAAGAGAATTAGGGGCGTAAAGGCAGCTAAAGAAATCAATTTTGTTATGCATTTTGAGTATTAGTGCAAGCTCTTTTTGTACAGTAGAATCATTGTTATTACGAATCTCGATTAAAGAGGTTCCCAACTCTCCATTTGTAAAGGCCTCAATCTCTCGCAGTAACTTCTTTCGCACTAATACCATGTCCGGCTTGCAGGCTTCAATCCTCTTAACAAATCCTGAGTAGATATCATTAATTTTTAGCAATTTTTCTAAATGTTCTAGGATATTTCTTATTCGAGTAAGCTCTTGAAGCATTTGAGCAGTTGCAGCAAATTTTTCGTTCACAATAACATTTTGGAACTCACTAATTGCAGTCATGCGTCCCTCTATCTGAGCTTGGAATTGATTAATTTCTTCATACAATTGATTTCTATCGATAGAACTGGAACTTGCGATTAAAGCTGCCTTATCTAACAATCTAGCGCTATTAATCTGAATTTCTACAAGTTCTTTGATTATCAGCAGCGCCATTTGTTGGTCCGTAATTTTAGCGTTCAACATTGTGTATGTTGCGTTGAGCCCTTTCTCTTCCAAAGAGGCATACATCTGTCTTTTTAACATTTGAAGCTCTTGATACTGCTCTGGATTAATTTCTGTAGGAGGTACTGTGCTCAGAGCAAAAGAAAAAACTTTTTCCCATTCCTTTTCTAAATAGAGAATACTAGATTCTACGTGTTTCACCAATTCATTAACTGATTTTTCCTTGTGAGGTGCTTGGCTTATGGAGTCACTAATCTTTTTAAGTTCCTCTTCACTATCTTTTATTTGTGCGATGAGATCTTCATTTTTAAACTGAGAAAACTCTTTTAGTGCCTTATTAAAACTTATTTCTTTTTCCTCAATATCAGTAAGCGCATAATCAAGCTTAAGAATATCTAGTGCAAAAACCGCTTGACTATTAGCTAATTGAGAGAGCTGATGAGCCAATTTTGCTTTCTCAAACAACTGTTTTGATGGGGCATATTCAGTATTCAAGCGCTCTAATTTTTCATTTTTTTCAGCTTCTAATTTTCTTTGCTCAGTTTGCAGCTGTGATAATCGACTTTCATCTTGATGTTTTTGAGAAATAATAGTTTCATAAGACTTTTGTAGATTCCAAAGGTTATTCTCCGGAATCCATACGCTCTCTGGCTTATTCTCCGTGCCAGCAAGTTCTTTTTCAATAAATTGAATTTTGCCTTCAATGTATTCTGAGGTTGTCGATAAATCATATTCCAAATCGCTTTCTGCCAGAAAAGAGGTATTATGATTCCAGTAATCCTTGAAACGGGTAAAGTTCCAACCACCCCATGAATTTGCATTTTCTTCATGTGTATATAGTTGATCAAAAAATTGCATTAACTCTGTTGAAGAGGAGCATTCCAAACAATTAATTAACTCATTTTTAGGAATCTTAGCAGAGGGAATATAAAGTTCTGGGCTTTCATCCAAATCTTTCTTAAATTGTATTAATTTGTCCTTAGCAGCTTTTAAAAATTTCTCGCGCTCCTTTTGCTTTTCTATAAGGTTTTCGCTTGAACTTGTTTCATGCTCGATTTCCTTTTGAATTTCACTCATGTTTTTTGTCATAAATTTAAAGTGAGAATCATAGGTTTGAGTAATACTAGAAGTATCTTTAAAGTGTTTCTGGTAGTGTAGTGTATCTGCACACTCAGCATTACTCAGCTTAATTTGGGAGTCTTCTAACCCTAGAAGTGTTTCTTGGATACGACGAGTGGAGATAGTTAAAGCCTCGTCTCGGTTTAATTTGATCAAACCTCGTTCCAAGCCTTTTACTTCAAGTGTTGCTTTTTGTATTAATTCTTTAACAGCATTAATTTGGTACCCCAGTTCTTGAATTTGAGGTAATAATTTTTCTTGTTCATTCCTACGAACTTCTATAAAAATTCCTTTAAAGCGGGAATCATTAGCCTCAGAGGGCAAAGGGTTTCCTTTGTGATACCGAAATTCTAAGTCTTCTTTTTGTTGAAGCAATTGTTGTTGATACGCATCAAGCTCTTTGATTGCAAGAGTATAAGACTCTTTATCTGCTGCTAATCGCTTACTTGGTACGTCTTCCTGCGATAAAATAATGTTTAAGCTTATTGCAGGATATTCACCCCCAAGAGAAGAGGGCTTTTCAATAGTGGGTAATGCCACATCGCCTTTTTTTAATTGTTCAATATATTGTTGCAACAAAATTACCTCTTTAATCTGTGTGTAAAGTGCTCCGCTTTCCTCATTAATAAAATCTAAGATCATTTCCCTACAGAAATCGGTTTCATTGAGAAGTTTACCACCTACTTCAAAATCTGCTAATAGAGCATCCCCAATACGCTCATTGTATAATTCACTTTCTACCTTTATATCATTAAACAATCGGGTCCATTCCCGTTTGGCTTCAATTTCATCGTTAAAAGCTAAAGCTCGAATAAATGGCGACGTCTTAATCATTTTAGGAAGCTTCATTTTTTCATTATCTTCTTTCCATCCCTGATTAAATGTATCAAACTCTTGCTTTGCTACTTTTAATTCTTCAAGCTTTTTCTTCATAGCCTGGCGCATTTCTTCAAGTTTTTGATGATATTCTTCTAACTGATCTGTTTCAGTAGGCAACATTTGATTTATCGTCGTACTAACATTCAAGAAAAGCTGCTGAGCTTCGGAGTTATTATTCGACAAAACTGTCGCTTGCTGTCTCCAAAGCGTCCTTCTTTCATTTTTAATTTGTAAGTAACCTACATTTTCTTTAATTTTTTCAGAACTGGAATGGAGCTCATAAATAGTTAATCGTTTGCCCAGGATTTCTTTCAAGCCCGTCAAAAGCTGTTTAGCAGGCTCCCTTACTTCCACGGTTTTCACCATCCAAACGCTTTGAGGAACTTGGCTTAGTAGTTCTTCACTCAATGCTTTCTTTAAAAATTTTTGTAAGGCTTTTCCTATTTGATAGGTTTGATTATCAACAATTTTTGGAACCCAGGTATATTTATCCAACGAGTTAAAAGATTTAATGAGCATTTTAATATTTGTTATCGCAGTAACATACCCGTCTTTGCTTGCATTGGCAATATTAAAAACTGCCTGTAAAACTTGATTTGAATATTCTTGTAGTTGCTCTGGGGTTGCAACAGATTTAGATTTCGATGGATGATCTGGCCAAAGATCCAAATTTACAAACCACTGTTCTGAAAGCTCTTCTCTGAAAAGTTGGGTGTTGATGACTAATGAGCTTCCCTTATTAATCTCTATTAATTTAGTTTCAAGATCCTTTATTGCATCGAAGATATCACTCATTTTACCACCTTTCGTATTTAATCAACGGATGCTCCCTGCCTCCCCAAGTTTCATTTGTTTAATATTCTAACATCAAACACTATTAGAATTGCGAGTAATTTATGAATCATTCGGATTAAAAAAAAGCACCCGTGTACTGCACATATAGGCAGGGTGAATGACAATAATTTTTGTCCCTACACTTTTAGCACTGAAGATTTCTAGAAATAAACACCAATTTTGGCTGATACAGTATCAGAGGTTCCACCTGTACCCAATGTTGGTGCATTTACAAGACCCGGAGGAGCTGCTCCATTAGCAAATTGATCAACTCCATAATCAATTTCATGCCTATATTCAATACTTTCAACAGTATCTTTCCAAAGAGAAATGCTAAATACACCGATAAAACGATGTTGAGGTAAATTTAAGGCGAGTGCCTCTTTAGTCCACTGGTAGCCCACACCTACAGATGAAGGTTTGTTGAAGGTTTTAAAGGTCATATCTATTTCTGTTTGCAGTGCCTGTGGTTTTGCACCACGTCCATTAAAACTTAGATCCTGCGCTCTAAATGCTTGTGTGGTACCAACCCATTCTGCAGCAAAATTGAAGCGGTCATAAGCCATATTTCCATAAACATCCACAGCTTGGGTTTTTCGTACGGATTCATTTCCATTAAGCAAGGAACCAAAACCACCAAAGGTGCCTGGATTAGCTGCCGTACTTTGCATTCCGGCTGCATCATCAATAGAGCTAATATAACTTGTTCCTACTTCACCTCTAATTTTATTAAATGCAAAACTATAGCCCGCGTTTACCCCACCTACTCCAGTTCGTCCTAGAGTCGTATCACTTCTATAAATATAAGTTGCAGCAAAAGGTCCCGTATCTCCTTGAGACTTATAACCTAAGATGAAAGGCCTTGTTTTAGTTCGTGCTAGATTTAACGTTAATGGAGCGCTGATCATAGAACTAGAGTAACGTCCAAAAGGTACATATAATTGCCCAGCTGTAAAATAAAAAGGAGTCTTATCTAAGTTTCCAATGTTCACAAAACCCATATTCAGATTAAATGCCGAATTATTGACTCTAGGCCCTACCTCTGGTGGGCTTTGATCATAGGCAATTGCAATATATGCCTCCACATTTTGGTTAAGAGCGGCCGCAACATCTACCTCACTTGAGCCTAAAGTCAAATCAACATTGCTATCGCCAACATAGTTACTATTGAGCATTCCTACCGGTTCTGCTTTACCACTGAGTGCAATTATAGGTCTTTCCGGAATAGGATAGCCCATGTTTTGATAGTATCGATACATACGTCGACGTTGTTGCATTAAACGAACATCACGATTAATACTTGAAATATTCACTATATAGTCTGATCCATCAAATGCAGGTCTAGATCCTAGGTAAGGGGATGCAACGACTGGAGTCCCTGCAATGTAACTAACTACTCGCTCATCTGCGACTAACGCTGTCGGATACAATCCAATGAACTCAGGATGTTCTTCTGGGGTATGTACTGTTATATTAGATGAATGATACTTAATCATTTTATGATTTTGAGGCTGTTTTTTATTTTTCTGTTTAGCAACACTTGATGAAAATTGTTGTTTGTTGATTGTCTTTTTATTTTTTTTAGCCAAATTATGATCCTCTTGCGCAACTAATTGCTTTTGCAATGCATTAAGTTGAGTTTGTAATTCTTGGGTTTGCTTTTGTAATTGCATGATTTGATGCTGTAACTTTTGCTCTTGTCCTGCATAAAGTGTTTTTGACAAACAAACCAAAGCCAATATCATTTTTTTATACATCATTAGGGTACCTCTACTTATTATTTTTACTTCTACCTCACGACACATGAAGTTATTTATTTGTCATAACAAGATGATGTGTCACATGCCCTCAAAAATCTAATTGACCAACTCATTAATTAAAAAACGCTCTATTGGAGATCACTTCAAAGTAACGAATCCTAACACAAATGAAATTGATAATCATTCTCATTTAGAAAAAAATATTATTTTTTGTTCCTAAAGAAAACTAGGTTTTATAATGAACATTAAAAGACAACACAGGCTCTCAGAGCTACATCTCAAAAAGAAATTTTCCTCACCAGCATTCTAAATTTTGCTATAACTATAATAGGACTTGATAGACACTTAGATACTAAAGCCAGGAGCAGTTATGGAAAGCCCAGAATTAATAAATCGCTATAAAATTGATATCATGGATGCTCTGTATAATCGCAGAGCGGTACGTCATTATTTATCTAAGAAAGTAGATTCAGAAATTATTCATCAGCTTTTAGATGCAGCAGTACATGCTCCTTCAGCACTTCACGAAGAATCCAGGGGATTTGTAGTCATTCAGAATAAGTCTTTATTAGATCGTATTTCAGAAAGCGCAAAGCAATTAACGATGGATGAAAAAAAGAAAAAATTTGACTTACAAGAAGAGCATATTTTGCAGGTAGTGCAACAAGAGGAATTCAATGTCTTTTATAATGCACCTACTTTAATTGTTATATGCAGCACTTTTAAAGGAACATTTGTTAACGCTGACTGCTGGCTAGCTGCTGAAAATTTAATGCTTGCGGCCCTTACTTATGGTCTTGCTACTTGCGTTATTGGTTTTTCAGTGCCAGCACTAAATTTACCAGAATGGAAAAAAGAGTTGGGAATACCTAAAAAAATGACCGCCGTAGTTCCAATTATTCTTGGCTGGCCATCAAGCCATACATTACCTACCTCTCATAAGCCCCCTCTAATTTTAAACTGGAAATAGCATCAACGGTCATAGGATGCAATGAAATGTAGTATGGCATTGATTTAAAAATGAAAATAAAGGATTAAATAATAATTCAAATGTACCTCTTTTAATGCAAAAAATGAACGTACTTTGTTTATTTTTATATTAAATGATGCATATAATGGTTCATTGTGTCAATATGAGGCAACTACTATGGACAGTAAAATTGAAAAACAATCATTCACACTGACAATGCTAGGAACACTCACTGACTTTTTTCCTGACTTAAAAAAGACCCCCAAACCCACTCCTTATACAAAAGGAGCCAAAGTAAAAGATTATCCTAAAGGAGAAACGTTAAGTGTGGTTTCTGCTTTAATTAAAACAAATACACCTGCTAAAACAACAAAAGTAGACGCCAAGAATCCTTATCCCTTTCAAGCAGATGAAATTACTGTAATTAATGGACCAAAAACTGATGGGGCCAATGTAGGAGAGAAAATTGCCTTGGGTCTTGCTGCAACTCTACATGCAATCAGCCGCGGACAGACACAAATCAATATAATCGCTCATAGTAGAGGTGCTGTTGAATCAATTTTAATAGCTCATGAATTAGAAGCCATACAAAAAATTATTGATACATGCGCTACTTTGGATGAAGTATTAAAGCAATTAACCGAACAACAAACCAAAAGACGCAAAGGAACTCCGACCAATAATACGCCAGATATTATTGAACCGCTAAAAGCCCAAATTAATCTAATCCCCAAAGACGAGCAAGTACAGTGGTTTAATAAACTAAAAACATCGCTACCTAATACCTCAATAAATCTTTTTGGTATAGATCCTGTTCCAGGAGACTGTTTCCCTATTACTTGGTATGACGAGCGATTTTTTATATTACCTGAAATTATCAAAAATACTGAATTAATTTATTATACAAACGAACACTCTGATTGGGGATTTACTCCGATTTTTCCTGAAATAGTCACTAAAGAAAAACAAAATTTTGTTCGTTATTCTATGCCAGGACATCATGGAACAGGTTCAAGCGGAAATAATGGCTCCCAACTGGGAATAATAGTTTCCCCTGATGGCTATAAAACCACCCATGTCCAAAAATTAATGATTTATAAGCTACTTCATTTCTTAAGAAAACAGGGTGTCGAATTTAATGATGGCATTCAGATTTTTAATCAACATAGCGCTTTAGGCAGAAAATATTTGGGCAGCCCTATTGAAATGGATCTAATCAATATATCCGCACTCGATTTTCCTACTATTCTACGAACACTTTATGCAGCAATTGCCAAAAATCAAATAGGTTATGATGCTTATAACTCAACCCATTATTCCTACATGGGGCTCATCAATCAACGTAGAGCCCTGCTCAAAGGACATATCTATGGTCTTTTCAATGATATCTTTGTCACATACTCAGGTTATGTTAATGAAGAACATGCATTATTAATGCAGACACATTTTTTTAAAATTTTTGGTCTTGATACTGAAAGAAAAAATCCTGCTGAGATGATTAATACTGCAAGCTTAATCTTAGAAGAAAATATAAAAAAAATAGATCATAAAGAAGCATCTATTCTAGATTATGAAATTACTCGCAAAAATGTGTTGGAAACATTTGGTATAGTGATTCGTCAAGTAAGCCAACAATACTTAACTGAAGATTGGTGTCCCATTGAAAAGCAAAAAGAAAAAGAAACTCTGTATGAAGCTATTATTAATATTTTGACTAAATTTAAAGAGCTCTCTGCATCGGATAATTCAACGATTCAACAGTTTGTAGCGGAACTTCTACTCTTAAGTTTCACCAGTATAAACCATACCCTGATTACCCAATCTCAAGGTTTAGAAAAAGACTTTAATTACCTACAAGAATCAATGGATAATCACTTAACTCATTTTTTTAGTGCATTATTGATGCAATTAAATCACGTCGAAAATAGCTCATTAATAGCTCTAAATGAAATTATAAATTCCGAAGAATATAAAACACTCCCCAACTATCCTTCCGAAATTAAAATAACCCATATCTATAATAAACTGACAGGGAATGGCCTGGAAAAATACAGCCTAGAGCAACTCATCCAAAGCTATGAAGAACAATTCGCTGATGCTATTGAAGATTTTGCAAAGCTATACCAACAAATTCAGACGTTTATCCATGACTTGGCAGCCTTACGAAGTATAGTTCCTAGTGATAAAATTGAAGTTGATGAACTGGATTTGTTAAAACTCGCTAATGGATTAATCGTAACCGCTGCGGAGCGTTTTTATAAAGACAGACCTCAAGCTCTTCCTCCTATTGGTGAAATAGGTTCATTCTTACAATTAGCAGAACAACATGCTATTGAACATTTTGGTGTCATTGATCGCAGCAAAAAAAATCAAGGTTCAGAAACAGTAGCAGCAGAAACAAGTAGCGCATTTTCAAGAACCTTTTCTTTTTTCTGGAGCCCCGTATCAAGAATGATATATGGTACTCAACAAGCTACTCCCCCTTCCCATGGAGAAATCACTACCAAGACAGATATTACTCCTAGTCCTACATAAGGCAGAGGATGAGAATGAATGTATATGCTTAAGCAAACCCTGGTTTGAAATAGGGTTCGCTCATATTGAGGATTATTTTAATTTACTTTGGAGACAATTGTTCAGACAAATCATTTTGCATTTTCTCTACCTCAGGAACAAAAGGAGCTTTAGTGAGTGCAAAGAGTGTAAATTGAGATTGAAAACCAAATGATTTTCTTACCGAATTAGTAGCACTAATAAATACATTAGCAAATGATTTTGAAAGATTGGTGAGATAATCCCCCCATCCTAATTCTTTTTCTAATAAATACTCGGCATTATTTATTGCAGTGGTTGTTATATCCATAAATACTATTTTTGCTTGCTTTTTTGTCATCGTTGCATTTGCTTTATTGATTTTATAAGTATCAGTCGCCTCAGCTAACTGAATTCTTAATTGTTCAGCTACGTTTAACGCATTCTGATTTTTTTTAGGAGCATTTCGCAATTCAGCCACTTTTTGGGCAAAATTGTCATAAATTTTCACTAATAAATCATGTTCATTAATTGGTAATGATTGCACAGGCTCTTCTGTATGAATCAATCGAATTGAAGGCAATGGTTGATTTTTTTCTAATAGATCAATCATATTCGAATCAAGTTTGAAATCTTCAGAACTTACTCCTCCACGCCTATTTCTGTACTCAACTACTTGAGTGACTAATTCATTAAAAGTCTTAGTTTCTCTAGGTATTACCACAGGTAAAATCTCATTGCGTCGCTCTCTAAGAGACGCTAATTGTTCTTTGATATGGCTCAATGTTTCTGAAGATGGCTCATCTATCTCAAGTTTGGGTATTACTATTTCCTCTAAATATCGTAAACAATTCAATCCCCACTTGATTGAGTCTTCTAATGGTCTAAAATGTCCTGCAAATACAGCATTAGTCATATGTGCTAAACTGACTAAGTGGCCCTTTGCTGCAGCTTTTTGCATATAATCAAACCTTCGTTGCGAAAGGATTGGATCATTCTTAGAAATTAAATTAAGTGCGTAAAATTCGCCTCCAGTTGTGGCTTGCTCTTCAATCTGAGAAAATAGATGGGATTGTTTGTTGATAACATCTACTGTTACAAAAGAACCTTTATAAATTTTACTCAAGTCCAGAGCTATTTGTTCCAAACTATCATGAACTTCTAAAAAACGTACGCTACTGGGGTCTAAAGAAGGTGCTGGTCTATTTAGTCTATCTAATCGATTAATTAATCCATCTAGTTGATTGCTTTTTATATTGAGATCTGCCAGCAAAATATCAATATCTGAATAAACAAAATTGACATCAAAAGTAAATTCTACTTTTTTATCCAATAAGTAGCGTTGACGTTTAATGGGATCTGATAAAACTTCGTAAGCTTGCTGTATTCTTTGAAATACTATCCCAGCACGCTGACTATCGCCATTTTTATCTGGGTGAAACTCTGTCGCTAATTTTCTCCATTGGCTTTTTAAACCATCTAGACCCAATTCATTAAAAGAATGCTCACTTATTTGCAAAGCAGCAAAATGATCCATGCTTTTAACTTCATTATTGTCTTCCAAGTAGTAACTAAATTTATCTGTCATATTTAGGCTTTTAAAGTTAAATGAGCATCAATTATACCCTTGCTGATCACTAATTACAAATTATGTATTATTTTAGATCCAAAAACTAAGAAACTACGTCAATAACATGTCCAATTGTGCTTTGAGTCTGTACTCGCTTTACTTAGAATTACACATATTGTCTAAAGCATTATGTTTGTTATTAGGCTTTATAGGGATTTATTTGATAACACAGTCCGATAATAGAAGAAATTTTTAGTACAACAAGTTCTCAATGAAATACAAAAAGATAAGCAAAACTTTAAAATATTTTAATTTAAAAGCAATCTTTGTCCATTAACCTGCTCAATTTCAACATCTTGTTTTGATTGACTAATTTGACCTATAACACCCAGCGACGCTTTAGTTAAATTCTCGACTTCTTTAAGACCATTTACTGTATGAATTGCCCATTTCCCTGTTACCCCAAGCGTTACAAGTTGGTTGGCAACCCTACTCAGTCCTGTTGTCAGTAAGTTAGTTGCAATAAAAGCGGCTCCAATTAACTCTCCTGTCGATGGAGCCGCTCCAAATCGAAAAAGGTTATAAAGTATCGTTCCCAAATTTTTTAACGCAAGAGGAAAACTAACAACTAAAGACACATAGGATGAAGCTAAAGCAATAGGAGTCATAATAGGAGCTAATGGGGGAATAAACGATAACGCAGTTGCGCCTATGGCAATAACGGTTGCGGTAACAGCTACTTTAGAACCCCAATTTTGCAATGTATTCACTAATGTAGAGAAACTTCTTGAGGGTTTTTGTGCGTATTTAAAGTTCAAGTCATTAATTTGATAGTAAAAAATTTTAGTCTTGGCCAAACTTTCCTGCAATCTAGAAACATCGACTTGCTTATTTGATTCAGTGTTTACCGTAATTTTGATTTGTTGATAAATTTCAGAAAAAAGTTCATCAAATTTTTTTCGACGACTCAATACATCGAATCGAGAGGACTCTATTGTCAAACCTTCTTGTTCGATCAATTTGTTAATATCAGTAAGTATCTTTGTAATTTTTGGATTAATTGATGTATTTTTACATTCTCTTAAAAAATACAAACATGCTGATTGTGAAAATAATAATTGACCAAAAAGAATAATACTTTCTAACTGTTGCAGCTTTTGATCACGAACTGTTTTGTCTTTTTCTTGTTTCATTTTTTCCCGAAGTTGGGCAAGAGCTTTCTTCTCAGTCTCTTCAAAATCCACTTTGGTTTTTAGTGTAGAAATTCTTAATGGTTGAGCAAGAACTTCTGGACCAAAAACAGAATGAATTACGTGAGGGTCTACTTGAGGAAAAAGTGTGTGCAGCTGCAAAGCAACTTCTTTTGCAATGGCATTATATTCATTTCTGTTCAATTTTTCGTGCATTTTGGTAGGAAAAATTAAAATTTATTTAATATTAATCAACTTGATCAATATAATACAGGTTACTCTGCATGACAAGTTAATTCCATGAAGTGACAATTTGAGAAATTATTACGCTATATGGAATGATTTTAGTATCGATTTTTTAAGAAAAATCCGTGACTAATTAGGGTGTGGAACTCAATGGTCAACGTGCCCTAATCGTCAAGAATATTTACTCGCTATTCATATTGCCAATTTTTTCTCAATACCGTGCTTTTAACAAGTTCAATTCTACGACGAACTTTTTGTTCAGGACGGGCTCTATATGAAATCCCTTTGAAAAAATAATCTTCGCCTTCAGGAGATTGCTCAGAAAAAAAATAGTTAAACACACAACATCGAGGTTCGTCACTCGTCACTGTATTTACCGCATGCCAAGAGGAGCGATTTGTTTCCATAACAAGCATTCGATTAAAAAAATTAGGGACAACAATACGATTTTTGATAGTGCAGTCCCATAATTCATAATTTCCACCATTTTCAACCTGCCAATTAGGAGATACATAATAAAGGACATTCACTGTTCGATAGTATTTATTATCCACATCATGCGAGAGATCCAAGTGAGGATTAATGTAATATCCTTTGAGTAGTGTGCTAATTCCACCAGCATAGGGTGAAGGATCAGGAATTTGGTTTTTAATCTCTGTTATATCTTCAATGACAGCAACAACTCTAGGATCTTGCATCGCTAAGTTAATATCTTGTAATATACTAGGAACATCCCTTAAGTGACTGTATTTCAACTTTAATTTCCCAGAAATACTTAATAAACGCATTTGCGCTGATTGGGGAAAGTTAGCATATATTGTCTCAGCCATTTCAGTTGGAAGTAGATTATCAAGAACAAAATGTCGGGCAACCTTTATATGATGCTCAAGAAAAAATTGTTGTTTTAGATGCTCCTTAGTTTCATTTAATCTCTTTAAAATCAGATCTGTTAATTCATTTCTTATATTACTTACCATGTTTAATTCTCTATGTCTTGACACATATTGATTATAGCCAGCAATTCCAGAATTATTTAAAATAGACTTTCATATTGATAAGAAATTATCGCAGCTTTATAATTTACTTTTAATAAAATAGGAAAATAAAATGGAGCAGTTAAAATCCTATTTCCTTCAAAATACGACACTTAAAACTGAAATCATCGCTGGTATTACTACTTTTTTAACAATGGTGTATATAGCATTTATTAATCCAGCGATACTCCATGATGCCGGTATGGACCAGGGTGCCGTGTTTACTGCTACTTGTCTTATCACCGCTTTTGCATGTTTACTCACAGGAATAATTGCTAATACCCCCATTGGTATTGCTCCAGGTATGGCATTAAATGTCTTTTTTTCTTATACAGTAGTAAAAGGAATGGGGATACAATGGGAACATGCCCTAGCCATTGTCTTTCTTTCAGGAGTCTTATTTATTTTCGTATCACTCACAAGCCTAAGACGTCTGCTTATAGAGGCGATTCCTTATAATTTACAAATCGCTATCTTAATTGGTATTAGTTTATTGATCGCTCTTATTACCTTAAAAAACAACCAAATCATCGTTACTGATCCCCATCATTTGATGCATCTTGGTGCAATGAATCGCCCTGAGAGCGGATTATTTTTTTTGGGATTTTTGCTCATACTCACCTTAGACTATTTTCAGATACCAGGTGCAATTATTATTGGTATTCTTAGCATCACGACTTTGAGTTTATTAACAGGATTATCAACCTGGGAAGGATTAATGGCCATGCCCCCTTCGATAATGCCCACATTTTTAAAACTTGATTTTTCTGGACTAAACACTATTTTAGCAATGAAGGCGATGTTTACCTTTTTTTTAATTGCTGTATTTGATGCTACAGGAACTTTAATTGGTTTATTAAATCCTACATTATTTAAACAACAAAAAAACTATGCCAAACGTTTAAGTAATTGTTTGACTGCCGATGCAGTGGCCTCTGCAATGGCGGGCTTGTTAGGCTCCGCAAGTACTTCTCCCTACATCGAATCTGCAGCAGGAATAGAAGCAGGTGGACGCGGTGGATTAACAGCAATAATCATAGGAATAGGTTTTATTCTCATGCTATTTTTCTCCCCTTTAGCAAAGATGATTCCTAATTTTGCTGTAGGCCCTGCACTCTTGTACGTAGCTTGTTGTATGATGAAACATTTAACTGATATGAAGTTGCCAGATATTAGTGAAACAGCTCCTTGTATGGTTACTATCATGATGATTCCATTTACTGCATCTATAGCTGATGGAATTGGCGGAGGTATTATTCTTTATACCCTATTAAAGTTGTTAACTCGGCAAAAAATTAATTTTTTACTTTTTATATTAAGTTTTGTGTTCATAATCTTTTTTCTTATCAGTTAGGCCAATACTATGACCATCAAATGTTCCGTATTTATTGCTACCAGCTTAGACGGATTTATTGCACGAGAAGATGGATCTATAGATTGGTTGCTCAATGCGAATTCTCTTGCGCCTGAAGGAGAGGATGGCGGTTATAAAGCGTTTATTGCTACAGTTGATGCATTAGTGATGGGAAGAAAGTCGTTTGAGAAGGTATTATCATTTAATGAATGGCCATATGGTGCTCTTCCCGTGGTCGTCATGAGCAGTAAAAATATTCAGATACCAAAGCATTTACAAAATTCTGTTTCTTCTTCGTCGGAAGCCCCTACTGTTTTAGTGCAGCGTTTAGAAAACCAGGGATTCAAACACCTTTACATTGATGGCGGTATTACTATTCAAAATTTTATCGCAAATCATCTTATTCACGAGTTAACAATAACTTTAATCCCTATTTTATTAGGTTCTGGCTGCCCGTTATTCGGTCCTCTGACTCAGGATATTGAATTGGATCTCCTTAAAACAACGAATTTCGGCCAGTTTGTTCAAACAAAATATCGAATTAGCACATAAGGTTGTTGACGGAATAATATCATTAGTGTAGAAATTACGTTTAGTGCGCCACTATTTAACAATAAAGTCGTATAGTGAACACTCAAGGAGTTTTTTAACGGAGGCCATAATGAAATTTTTTGATAGAAAAACCAACACACTATTTATTACTGATGGAAAAACAAGCGTAACTAATTTATCAGATAATCAATTAATACAAATATCTGAACCCCAAACAGACGAACCTTTATTTTATAAACTTCGCCGACAGAATGCGTGCCTACTAAATAGTCGTTCCGAAAAACACTTCGTCAGCAATAGTACAAGTCAAGAATACTTCGGTAATTACGATCTCGATCATCCCAGTAATAAAGATCTTGAAGAAGTTCAAACTATTATTTGTTGTCCTTAGTCGCAGAGAGAGTACTATTTAATTCCTTAATTCCGCTGTAGAGCATCAAGAAAAATGATTCGCACAATACAAGTTTATATGCGAATAAACTAAGAATAAACAAAAATAGGCCTACAGCAGAATATGGGATTAACTAAAAAAAGAGTTTAGTTTTATGTCTTTCATTTAAAGTACTTGTAGAGCTCACCTCGGAG
Organism: Legionella santicrucis; assembly: GCF_001468135.1. Lineage (GTDB taxonomy): Bacteria > Pseudomonadota > Gammaproteobacteria > Legionellales > Legionellaceae > Legionella > Legionella santicrucis. Next base: position 58,271 of record NZ_LNYU01000006.1, read on the forward strand.
GCCAATTGTCAACAGAGCCTATATACATTAAGAAAACTATCTGCCTATAATGCATGAAGATGATATTTAAAATATACAAATTTAAATCATCATTCTCTTTATAGTTGAAATAAAAAATTAACTCTTTATTCTAATAAGGAATGAACTATGAAACATGTGTCAACTTCAGGAAATACTCATACACATACTCACCCCACGCCGGCTCACGTACACACTCATGCCCCTACTACGAACACAACTGTTGTAGTAACAAATCCACCACAAACAGTGGTAGTAACAAATCCACCGCAAACAGTGGTAGTAACTTCTACTCCCCATGGTTTTTTTACTCCTTATCAAGTGCAACATCCTAACTACCATAATCACCGCTCTCATGCTCACCAGCATCCTGATCCAAATACGCATTCTCACACTCATCGTCCTTAATGGAGGATAGCCATATCATCTAAGGATGATATAAATTTTTGGACTTGCGCTAATAGCGCGTGAATTTTAACTAAAAAATACTCATTCCAAAATTCTAAACGTCCAGGTACTCGCTCAATGGTGCGAATGTAAGACAGTCTAGGTAAGGATTGAAGTTTCGAGGCTGACTCTCAGTTTCGAAAGAACATCGCCCTCCGCGAAGGTGGAGGGTCTAAAAATCGGTCAGAAATATACGGTATATTATGCTCTTGAATCAATTCCTCGAATAATACCCTGAATCAATTTTCCCATTTTTTCAGTAATGTAAACCTCATAATCAGATATGCCTAATTGCGAAGTTCATATAATCGATAAAAATGAATTTGTTAGTTCGTTTCATTGCATCGAAAGTACTTTAGTAAAACAACACCTATTTATACTAAACCAGTCAAGTAATCCTTATTCAAATCATAATATGGAAAAGTTATTATCATTATTGTAGATTAATCTTCAGAATGGTTAAGGTTTTTGAAGCAGAATTTGATGTTGTTTCAAAATACCTAATTACTCGCCAAAAAAACTATGGTAAGTTAGTAATTTTAGTTATTATGTTTACTTACTTAAGATTTTGCGGTTTTTCAATGCGCTCTATAGTTATTGTTTTTTTAATATTTATTTGCTCTGCATTTACTCATGCAAATGAAATTAATATTTCCACAACAACCAAAAATGGAAGTACTATTTTTTTTCTGCAAGCAGGTGCATTCAATTTAGAAAAAGATGCACAACAGCGTCAAAAAGAACTTTCCGCGCTTGTGAGTGAACCAGTAAAAATTAAAAACTTATCTGATAAAAAACTTTATCTTGTACAAATTGGCCCAATTAGTGATTACCTTGCTGCACGAGATTTGCAAAATAAATTATCTAAAAAAGTCAATTCAAGCACAAATCAACAAACTACTTCCTTTGCGCCATCTAACCAAGCTGGGAATATAGAGGAGCAAGCTCAAACGCAGCCTGTTAACAGCAAATTATGGAATTTAAGAAATGCTGACATTCGCGCGGTTATCGCGGAAGTATCGCGAGTTACTGGCAAAAATTTTGTCATTGATCCTCGGGTTCAAGGAAAAATATCGATTATTTCTTCAACGCCAATGAATAATAATGAACTCTATCAAGTTTTTCTTTCAGTATTACAAGTATCTGGCTATGCTGCTATCTCAAGTGGGGCTGTTATTAAAATTATTCCTAACATAGATGCAAAAACACAATCCCCTGATATTTTGAGTGAAATAAAAAATCCCCCTCATGGGGACGACATGATGGTCGCGGTAGTACCCGTTCACTACGTCCCAGCAGAACAATTAGTTCCTGTTTTACGACCATTAATGCCTCAATGGAGTAGTATTTCAGCTTATGCCCCTTCTAATATGCTGATTTTATCAGGACGAGCCAATAATATTCATAGCCTTGCTGATATCATCAAACAAGTGGATAATTCATCTACAAGTGGAATCGATATGATCCATTTACAGCATTCATTGGCTATGGATATTGCAGCTACCTTGAAAGACCTTGTAAAAGCTCAACCCAATATGGGAGGAGCACGAACACAGACAACCATCGCAGCTGATGATCGCTCGAATTCCATTTTAATCAGTGGTTCCAAAACAGATCGAATACGAATTAGAATGTTGATCTTAAAACTAGATAAGGAAAGCTCCGAAGGTCTTAATGCGAATACTCAAGTCGTTTATCTTAATTACCTCAGAGCAGAAGATTTAGTACCTATTCTTGCTGGCATCGCACAAGCGAACTTTAGCGGTAATGTTGGCACAACGATTGGAACAATAACACGCCCCGCATTAGACAGTACAAATCCTGCCTCCAACCTTGCCAACAACGGTAATAATGCAACCACACAGAGTTCTACATCTCTTTATCCTGTAGGTGGTTCATTAACTTCATCTGGAGCAACTGCAAATACAACATCGGCATCAACTCAAAATGAAGGAACAACGAAACCCACGGTACAGATCATTGCAGAACCCAATACGAACTCGATTATTCTCAATGCTCCTGCATCAGTGATACAGATTCTAAAAAGAGTCATAGGGCAACTGGATATTAAACCCGCACAGTTACTTATCGAAGCACTTGTAGCTGAAATTAATCAAGATGATGTCAATGATTTAGGTATAGAATGGGGAAGCAATCAGCAAACAGGAAAACCAGGTGGCTTTAGAAATGGCTTTGCGATCATCAATAGTAAAACTCAAATTGAAGATTTCCAAGCACAAATTTATGCTTTGGCAAGAGCACATAAAGCCAACATTCTATCAACCCCCTCTGTTGTAGTTCTTGATAACCGCCAAGCTAAGATTTTGGTGGGAAAACAAGTTTCTGTTGCTTCCACAAATTATCCTAATAATGCCGGAGGCACAACGCCTGCAAGCCCCTATACAACTTTTGATCGAGTAAATGTGGCCTTGCATCTTTATGTTCGTCCCCAAATTACACGTGGGAATGGAATTCAGATGCAAATCGATCAAGGCAATGATACTTTAGATCCGCCAGCTACTGCAGAAGCATCTGTGAATCCAACTTTTAGAATCAGTAGCATCGTTACCTCAGTCCATGTTGAAAGTGGTGACATTGTTGTTCTAGGAGGATTAACTCAAGACAGATTAGATAATGACAACAACCGTCTACCGGTTCTAGGAGATCTTCCTGGTGTAGGTCGTTTATTTAAACGTAATGTAAATACCCGGGAAAAACGAGTTCTTATGGTTTTTATCAAACCTATTATCATACGTAATGAAAGAGATAATATGCATCTATCTGGCGAAAAATATAATAATATTCGCCAATTTGAGTTAGATTGGCTAAGATCACAAGATGCATTTGTACAAAGTAATAATGCAACAGTCATGCCTGCATTAAAACGGGCTGATTTACCAAAACCGTTTAGTCGCCCACCTTTATTAGTGACAAAGTAATGGAACATGAAGAAAAATCACTACAAATTCCCTACAGTTTTGCAAAAAACAACGGGATTGTAGTGGCTAATGAAATGACCAATAATCAGGCTACTGTTTATTATTTATCAAATACGTCCCTGCAAGCTCTAGCGGAAGTAAAACGTTTATTACAATGTGAGTTTTCTTTAAAAAAAGTAGATGAATCGGCTTTCCAGCAAGAATTAGCTCATGTTTATCAATCTAAATCATCCATATTAGATGCTGCTGGAGGCATGGAAGAAGATATGGATCTTTCATTACTCGCCAGTCAACTACCTGTTAGCGAAGATTTATTAGAAAACCAAGATGATGCCCCAATAATACGTTTGCTAAACGCTCTGTTTACTCAAGCAATAAAACAAAAAGCATCTGATATTCATATTGAAACTTATGAGGATAGAGTTTTAGTACGCAATCGTATTGATGGTGTATTGCATGAAGTTTTAGAAATTCAACGTGCCATTGCTCCTCTGGTAATTTCCAGGGTTAAAGTAATGGCAAAATTAGATATTGCAGAAAAACGCATCCCACAAGATGGGCGTATTTCACTCCGCATTGGAGGCCATAATATCGATGTACGTGTTTCTACTCTTCCCTCTAATCATGGGGAGCGTGTAGTTTTGAGGATCTTGGATAAACAAGCAGCCCAATTAGATTTAAATCTGTTAGGCATGCCTAAAACGACTCTAAAAGCGATGCGGAAAATGATTGCAGAACCTCATGGTATTATTTTGGTGACTGGTCCAACGGGTTCTGGAAAAACGACCTCTTTATATGCCATGCTGACTGAATTAAATCAGGTCACACGAAATATTCTTACCATTGAGGATCCTATAGAATATGATCTTGAAGGCATAGGACAGACCCAAGTTAATACTAAAGTACAAATGACCTTTGCTAAAGGTCTAAGGGCTATTCTCAGACAAGATCCTGATGTGGTTATGATAGGAGAAATTCGTGATCTCGAAACTGCTGAGATCGCAGTTCAAGCCAGTCTTACTGGACACCTGGTACTCTCTACGTTACATACAAATAGTGCCTTAGGAGCATTGACCCGCCTACGTGATATGGGGGTAGAATCCTTTCTTTTATCATCCAGTATTGTTGGTCTTATTGCACAACGACTGGTTAGAAAATTATGTTCCCATTGTAAAACCCCCCATCAATTAAGAGATGATGAAAAGGAACTCATGGGACTCACCTCTGATATGGACATATCCAAAGTTTTTGAACCTAAAGGTTGTGACTTATGCAATCACTTGGGTTACAGAGGAAGAACAGGTATTTATGAACTTATTACCATAGATGAAGTATTAAGAGGTATGATTCATCGTCATGAAGATCTGCAAACTATGGAAGAACATCTGCGCCCGACAAGTCCTAGCATTCGTGATGATGGTTTTAAACGAGTACTTGCTGGAGATACTTCGCTTGCTGAAATTCTTCGAGTAACAACACAAAGTTAAAAATAATAAGCGAATACCCTGAGCTATTTATAATGATCTTTATATACAACTACTCTTGATTGTAAGCGTCCACAATGGCGCCAACTTACTGATTCCTATTTTTCTGTAGAAGACGTGGTGCACAATTCCCTGATTACGACTGCGTCTGATTCAGGCTACTTAAGTTACCGAAAGGATTAATTTGGCATATTGCGCAAAAATAAATCTATTTACCAAGAGACAAAAGCATACATCCTGAACAGGCACCTTGATTTTTATACTAAAACTTTTCTCTTTATTAACCTGCACCAATAAAATAACTTTGATTTAAACTCCCAAGATTCGCAATTCTAACTCTTGGTATACATATAAGCCCCTGCTCCTCTACTTCCGGGACAATACTATGTTCCAGAATCTCAAGCAACGTTTTTCCTAACGCTGATTTCATTGCAGCTCGCTCTTCATTTTCCATCCAATAAAGCTGAAGGTAAACTTTTGCTGCCTTAGAGTTGTTTAAACCAATATAAGAATAACTTTCTTGAATAACTCCACTATAAGCAGTATTCACATCCATATTGGGTACAATTCGCAGAGCATCATGAATCATCTCGAAAAGGCTTTTAAAATTAATAAGATTGGCATGTATATTTTGAGAAATGATAAGCGTTAACTGAGGCATTATTAATTCCTATATTTTTGGAGATCATGCTACAACATAGGATTTATGGCAAGCCTAACTTCATCCTCAATGATATCCACGCATCATCCACCTAAAGCAATATATAATTTAACAGTATCCTGATAACGTTGGGCTTGTGCACGGACATAACCTAATCGAGCTTGTGCATAATCTCGTTCAGCATTAAGAATTTCTAAAACCCCAACATTTCCTTCATTAAAACTAACCCTAGCCAATTTCAAAGAGTTTTTCGCTGTGTTCACTGCTTTTTTTTGCAACATTACTTCTTCCTCATCATGTAACAATGCATAAAGCACATCATGTACTTCTCCAAAAGCATTTAAAACAATTTGCTGATAGTTTGCATAAGCTGATTGATAAGCATGTATGGATGCTCGGCGTTGTGCATGCAATGCCCCTCCATTAAAAATGGGCGTAGTTAAGTTTCCAATAAGACTCCAGGCATTAGAAGAACCATTGAATGGAATAAGTGCTTCTTGCATGGCTGTAGCTGATATAGTGATATTAGGGTAAAGTTGTGCCGTGGCAATTCCAATATCTGCACTTGCAGCATGAAGTATAGACTCCGCAGCAAGAATATCTGGTCTTTTATGCACCAGTTTAGAAGGAAGACTCAATGGTAATTCTTTAGGTAAAGTAATATCTTTTAACCTAAAAGTATCTATTTTAAAATGTGCTGGAGGAATACCCAGTAAAATACTTAGCTTACTTTGTGCAACTTTTATTCGTTGATAGAGAGGGGGTAACAGAGTTTCATCTTTAGTTAATTGGCTTTGAGCACTTAAAACTTGTGTTTGAGTAGTTGCTCCCAAATCAAAAGCTTTTCGTACCAATCGCACGTTTTTTTTATCATCAAGAATGATTTCTTGAGTAGCAGTTAACTGAGAATTTAATTCGGCTATTTCTAAAAAAGCTTCTGCAATATTACCAGTAACCGTAAGATAGGTAGCATTCAATTCTTGTTGCTGATAATCCGCTATAGCCTGTTGTTTTTCAATTGTGCGGCGAGTGCCCCCAAATACATCTAAAATATAATTTGCGCTAGGGCCTATTTGATAATAAGTAAATGCTGGAATAGACGTATCAATTGGTCCAAATGAAGCAGCGCCATACTTTTGGCGACCAATACCTGCATCCAGGGTTCCCTGTGGCCATAATTGTCCTTTAGCAACTTTTACCATTTCACGTGCCTGGGCCAGGTTTTCTTGCATGATTGTTAAGGAATAATTATGCTTTTTCCCTTGCTGCATCATTTCATTTAATGCCGATGAATGAAATGATGTCCACCAATTTGTTGGTACATACTTTAATTTAAGATCCCTTCCTCCAAATTGTTTTTTTATTTTTGCAGTGTACGTTTTACTAGGTACAGCAGTAGGCTTCACGAAATCAGGGCCAACAGCACATGAAGTCAATAAATTAATCCCTACCCCAAAAAATAAATAATACGGATACAAATTCATAGGTTAATCCACAGCAATTGAATGTTCTACTTTGTCTTTAGGTTTTTTTATAAAACAGAGCAAAGGCAGCACGCCAAGGGTAATAAGCATCATTAATTTAAAATCGTCAATATATGCAATCATCGTTGCTTGATTAGTGAGCATATAATTTAAAGAAACCAATCCTGTCTGTGTTGATACATCAATATGATTAGCAAAATAAGCAGGATTTGCTGCGATATTATAAGGTGTTATATGAGAAGCGAGTACGCCATGATTAATTTGCGTATTACTCGTTAACAAACTTGTTACTATTGAAATCCCTATGCTACTGCCTATATTTCTCATCAAATTAAATAAAGAAGTGCCTTCGTTGCGTAAATCCCCCAGGAGAGTAGAAAATGTAAGTGTGCTTAAAGCAACATAGGCTAAACCGATACCAAAACCTTGTACCACACCAACCCAAATAATTGCCCATGAGTCGATATACAAAGAATAAGAGGTCATTCCCCAAAGAGAAAAAGCAGTGGTGAGCAAGCCTGCACCAACTAAAAAACGAGGATCTACTTGATTAATAATTTTTCCTACCAATATCATAGCTACCATAGTTCCCACTCCTCGAGGCGCAGTAACTATACCCGCAGTGATCACAGGATAATTTAATTGGTTTTGAAGCAAAGGAGGAATTAAAGCAAGGGTTGCAAAAAGAACTATTCCAAGAACAAAAATCAATACATTACCTGCTACAAAATTACGATCCTTAAATATTTCAAGATTTATAAAGGGCGTCTTATAAGTGATGCTATGAATCAGAAAAAGATAAAATCCTAGTCCAGAAATAATTGTTTCCAGTATAATTTCTGGAGAACTAAACCAATCTTTTAACTCTCCTCGATCAAGCATTAATTGTAAAGCGCTGACGCCAATGCTTAGTGTGATAAAACCCATAAAATCAAATCGGCTTTTTTGTGCTTTTGTCTCTGATAGGAAAAAATAAAGTCCAATGAACGAAAGAATGCCAATAGGAACATTGATGTAGAAAACCCAACGCCAATTATAATTTTCAGTGAGCCAACCGCCTAATGCAGGGCCTAATATAGGTCCAAGGGTTACACCTACACCCCACAAGGCCATTGCTTTACCAAAATTTTCTTTCGAATTAATATCAAATAAAATAGATTGTGATAAAGGTACTAATGCTGCCCCAAAGACACCTTGCATGAGCCTAAAAATAACCATTTCAGGTAAGCTTCCCGCAATTCCGCATAAAATCGAAGAAAAGGTAAATCCTGCTATTGATGTTAAAAAAACCAATTTTCGTCCCAAATAACCTGCCAACCATCCTGTCAGTGGGATTGCAATAGCTGCTGCAACAATGTATGAAGTAAGAACCCAGGACATTTGATCTTGGGTAGTGGCCAGTGAACCTTGCATGTGTGGCAAAGCGACATTGGCAATAGTAGAGTCAAGTGATTGCATGATGGTAGCGAGCATCACAGAAAAAGTAATTGCTTTATAAGGTATACTTTCTCTAGAAAGAGTGGTTGTAGAAAAATTATTCATTTCTATTTGTTGAAAAAATTCGACGATGTTGAGTATCCACAGTCACTACAACACTTAAGCCTGATTTTAAAAAAGGCATTTTTTCTACATCCTTAATGGCTATGCGTATAGGTATTCTTTGTGTAATTTTCACCCAATTTCCTGTGGCATTCTCTGGAGGTAATAGAGAAAAAGTAGCACCAGTACCAGGGCTAGTACTTACCACATAACCTGATATTTTTTTATCACTGTATGCATCAATCACAATAATTGCATTTTGTCCTGGTTTTATATTGGTTATTTGTGTTTCCTTTAAATTAGCCTCAACCCATATATTTTTATTGGAAATCAAAGCAAATACTGCGGCACCTGCATGGATATAATCACCAGGCTGTATTTGTTCTACCTTAGTCACAATGCCATCCATAGGCGCTTTAATTACTGTATATGAAAGATTAAGCTCTGCACGACTAACTTGCGCCTTAGCTTGTTGAACTAAAGGGTGTTTATCCACAGATATGTTCTCATTATTCCCCAAATTAGCTAGTGCATTTGCCATCTGCTGCTGGGCTGCTGTCAATTGCTGTGTTGCATTTTCTAAAGCATTGGTAGCTTTATTTAATTGCCTTTGTGAGGAAATACCTGAGGCAGCCAATTTTTTTTGACGATTATATTCTTGTTGCATGTAGCTAAATGTTTGTTGTGCTTTTATTGTATTAGCTTCACGTTGTTTATAAGTTGCTTTGAGCGCTTGTACTTGTAAACGTGTATTGATTAATTCTGCTTTAGCTTTTTCCAACGCAATTTTATAAGGCTGATCATCAAGGCTAAATAAAGGAGTTCCTTCTGTCACTTTTTGATTATCATGTACATAAATTTTTACAACCTGACCAGGTACATTAGCACTAATGGCTGCTTTGGCGGCTTGGATGTATGCATTATCCGTAGAAATGTAACGCCCACCAAATAAATAACACAACAAAATGACCAAAAAAAGAATAAGTGGAACACCAACAAGCAAAAAACGTCTATGCTCTTGCATCCAGTTTGTTAACTTCATTTTGAACCACACATTTACAGATTAAAGCATATTTAAACATACAATTTGACATAATAAGTAAAAATTGTCAAACTTTATTATGTTCTTATTTTTTATAAATTGACTTTTTATCTCAATTTAAGATAATTAAAAAATGACTCAGGAACTCACCATAATACATTGTGATAAAAGAAAAGAATTAATTCTTAAAGCCGCTCTTAAATGTTTTTTACAGTTTGGATACAGTAAAACATCAATGGAAGACGTGGCTAAAGAGGCTAACTTATCCCGACCACTAATTTATTTAAAGTTCAAAAATAAAGAAGAACTCTACATTGCGGTTATTGAATACTTAACCGAGGGTCGTATTGAAAAAGCGAAGCAAGCCCTAGAATCTCATGAATCCAAAAAACAAAAACTCATGAAATTTTATGAGATTTTGTTATTAAAACCTTGGGAACAAGTTATGGAAAGGCCTATGTCTGCTGATTTGTATTGGGCATATAAAACGCTCTTTCAGGAACTTGCTCAAAAACATAAATTGCTCGCATTACAATGTATAGAGAACATTTTTGAGAATAAGGAAATTGCCCTCTTATTTGTTTTGGCGGTCGAGGGTTTAAAATCTGATCTACCAGATACACAAACACTAAAAAATCGCTTAAAAATGCTTATAGAGCGTTTTGTATAAATGGCATGAACTAACATAAAAGGCATAGAAATCTTTTATGTCGTTAAACGAACATATCCTGTAACGCTTGTCCCTAGAGGAAAGGATGGACTCGTAGTAAAAAAATTGCCTATTTAATCTATTATAATCGAACAGTTATCGCCAAGAACTACCAAAGTTACTGTAGTGTCTTTTGTTAAAGTTTTAGAGCCACAGATAACATCATCCCCAAAAACTGTATGCTTTCTAAAGCCAAATACATATTTCTTATTTGAAGGTCCTCTACCTGAATAAGATTTTCCTGCAGTACCACTTTTTTTTCCTTCGACTACAAACCCTAATGCCGCCGCCGTTTTTTCATTTGTTTTCACATGAACTCGAATAGTGTCGTTGGCAAAAACATCAGTTGAAAAAAAGAAAATGGTGAAGCAGCTTAATATTATTAGTGAACTCCTTTTCATAATACTCTCCTTGTAATTATGATATTTTACTATAGCTCATTTTTCGTCATGTAAATATTAATTACTCACCTAAACGGACAAAAAACTCCTATGAAAATCAAGTTCTAATGGTTACTATATAAAGAACTTTATGATGATAAGATGGAAATTAGGTTATTGTTAAAGGATTTATTATGAGGCTAATCAGAGGAATTGCTTGCTTGAGCTTATATGCATTAGCATCCTGTACTATCTCTCTACCTCAACAAAGCCAAGTTAAAAATATAAGAGCAGTCCCAAACATGGAACATGCTATTAAAAAAAATCTGCAAAAAAAGGAAGTTTTTTCTCAAGGAAAATGGCCAAACAAACAATGGTGGTTGTCTTATAATTCTCCTGAACTTAATCTCCTAGTCACAGAAGCTTTAGGTTATAACCCATCAATTCAGGAAGTCAAAAAGCGCATTGAGGTAGCGAAACAGCAAGCGATAGTTACACGGTCGGTGCTCTTCCCATTAGTCTTTTTTAACGCAGATGAGAACAGACAATATATCAGTCACAACGGTTTATATCGCGCATTCAATCCATCATTCCCTTTAAATGCTAACCTTTTAGATCTTTCTCTTTCATTTAATTATGAAGTTGATTTTTGGGGGCAAAACCGTAATCTCTTTCGTGCTGCTCTAGGAGAAGCAAAAGCGCAAGAAGCAGAAGCAGCTGAAGTAGAGTTAATTACAAGCACTGCAACAGCACAAGCTTATTTTGCTTATAAAACAAATCTTATAAGAAAGAAATTATACGTACAATTAATTAACGTACGACAAAAAATTGCAAAATTACAAAACTTATTAGTACAAAAAGGACTTTCTTCAAAATTACCTGCATTAGAAACTTCGGAAAAATTATTTGAAGCAAAAAAACTACTCTCAAGTATTACTGATGAACTTACCGCAAATAAACATTTGATTAATATTTTAACCGGACATGGACCTGATAGTCCTTTATCAATCAACTCCTCGCTTCCAAGCTTGCCTAAGTCATTGAATATTCCTCAAATACTGCCTTTAGATTTCTTGGCTCGCAGGCCTGATCTTATGGCACAAATTTGGCGTGCTAAGGCTTTGGCCTATAAAACAGGGGCAGCAATGGCCGAATATTATCCCAATATAAATCTTGTTGGTCTTCTTGGTCTGGAAAGTACCGGCTGGAAAAAACTTTTCGATATATCAAGTGGTACAGCAGCATTTAGACCTGCATTAAGTTTACCTATTTTCACTGCGGGAGCGATACGAGCCAATATCAAAGCAACTAAAGCACAATTCGATGCAGCAATTGATGCCTACAACAGCTTGCTCCTATACAGCACCCAAGAAGTTCTTGATGTCTTAGCATTTGCTGAGGACATTTATCAACAAAAGGAAGAACAAGAGCATGTAGTTGAATTGGCAAAACAACGTTATGAACTCAGTTATTTGCGCCAGAAAAAAGGATTAGATAGTCTATTCGATCTTTATTTTTTGCAAGAAGAGGTCATTCAAAAAAGGATTGTAGACGTTACTTTACTATATAACCAATACTTAGCTTCAATAAAATTGACCAAAGCCTTAGGAGGCGGTTACTACCAAAATACGATACCCTTGGTGAAAAACTCATGAACAAGAAATCTCCCTCTTTCTATTTTACAATCATTCTTTTTGTTCTATTTCTTTTTCTTTTGTTGTATTGGTTTATTGTTTGGAGAAACGAAGTTTACACCAATGATGCCTATGTCCAAGGAAACCAAGTTTATATCAAATCCTTACATCCCGGATTTGTTACAGGTATTTATACTGATGATAGTTTTCTTGTAAAAAAAGGACAACTGATTGTTTCTTTAAATGAAACAGACTCTCTTATCGCTCTTGAAAAAGCGAAAAAGAAGCTCGCTCAAACAGTACGTGATGTATGTCAGGCATTTCACGATGTATTTATATTAGCCGCAGACATAGACGTAAAAAAAGCAGAACTGCTAAAAGCACAGCAAAATCTGAAACACCGCTATGACGTAATTGATGCCAAAGGAGTTTCTTTGGAGGATTATCAGCATGCACAAGACGATCTTAAAGCCTCAATGGCTTCACTAAAAAGCACTAAAAATAATTATCAAAAAATGCTCGCTTTTGTACAAGGTACCTCAATTATTGAACATCCCTGGGTACAGGAAGCAGCCCAAGAAGTACGTGATGCCTGGGTTCAATTATATCGATGTAAAATTTATGCTCCTGTAGATGGTCTTATAGCACAAAGAACTATTCAGGTAGGCATGTGGATCTCCCCTAAAGATCCTCTGATGTCCATTATTCCGTTGGATCAAATATGGGTTAACGCCAACTATAAGGAAACACAACTCAAAAAAATGCGTATTGGACAAAAAGTTAAATTTACTTCAGATCTTTATGGTTCTAGTGTTGTGTTTCATGGCAAAATTGTAGGTTTACCTGGAGGAGCAGGCAATGCTTTTTCATTATTACCTCCTGAAAACCTCTCCGGAAATTGGATTAAAATCGTCCAAAGGTTACCTGTTCGAGTGGCACTAGTACAAGATGAGTTAAAAGAACATCCTCTTCGAATTGGTCTCTCTTTAGAAGTCACAACTGATCTGGCTGATCAAGATGGCCCTTTAGTACCTACATCTACTTCGGACTCGCCTCATTATGTGACTGATATTTTTCAAAAAGAAGAAACTGGTGATAAAGAGCTAATAGCGGAAATTATTAAAAACAATTTAGATCCGAATCTCCAAGTATATGCTAATACACCTCTTATTTTAAATAAATTTGCTTTAAATGAGAGATAATAAATAATGATTCTCTATATTTTGCTCTTAGCACTTGCTGCCGTCATTTTCAATCTCACCTTACCAATAATGGCGGGTCTTTATATTGTAAGTGATCTAGGTGGCAGCACCTATATGACTTCCTATACCGTCAGTTTTTTTTGTATTGGAAATCTTTTAGGAGTCCCTTTGGGAAAACCTGCAGCAACCCGTTTAAGTCCCATACAACTTTTTGTAGTCTGTCTCAGTTTGACTGCTTTATTCTCGTGGGGATGTGCCACTGCTACGGATTTTTTCAATTTTATCTTATTTAGGTTTTTAGAGGGATTCGCTTCGGGGCCAATGTTTCTTCTAATTACTTATACACTTATTCCCTTATTATCTTCTAACAAAGATAAAGTCTATATTCTTTCCTTAGTCTTAATTTGTCTTTCAATAATTCCCGTCATTGGCGCCTCATATGGAGCATGGATTGCTTATGACTATCATTGGCGATTTCTGTTTTTCTCTAATGTTCCTTTATGTATCTTTTTAATTTTGTATGTTGGTTATGGTTATAGAAGATACCATGCACCCGTAAAAGAAATTGTTTTTGATAAACTTGGATATTTTTATTATTGTGTAAGTATCGTTTTTATCGGAGCTGCTTTAACAACTGGCCAAGAATTAGATTGGTTTCGTTCTTCTTTGATCACTTTTTTACTAATTGTGGGAGTAATCTGTTTTATTTTCTTCGTATTACGCAGTTGGTCCGCTAAAAATCCAATTGTTGATTTGCAACTGCTGAAAAATTTTTATTTTTCACTGGCAATGATCTACATTGCATTACTTTTTGCAATCTATTTCGGTATGGTCATTTTGCTGTCCTTATGGCTGAAACTCTATGTCAATTACACTCCAGATTGGATTGCTTTAATTATAGGAACAATGGCATTTTGTGGATGGATCCCTGTGGTTCTTAATAAAAAGCAATATAAACCATTTCCTCCATTAATAATTGCCTTATTCTTTTTTGCCATTTCTTGTTTTTATACCTGCTATTTTAATGTAGATATTAATTTCAATCGAATTGCATTTTCTCGAGGTCTAGCAGGCATTGGACTTGCATTATTTTTATCTCCCCTCTTCCAATTATCAATGCATACTTTTCCTGAAACAAAACTGGCTGAATGCATTTGCTTTTTCCATGTGTCACGCTTAATTGGGAGTGGATTGGGAGTCGCATTATTCCCCATTTTATGGCATAGACGAGAAGTTTTTTTTCATTTGCGTTTAGGAAGCAGCTTAACCGTATTCTCTCAGGAAACACAGTTATTTTTAGCACGAGCAAAACTATTACATATTCAAGGCGAACATGCCTCTGCCCAATTAAATTACTATTTGACGCGACAAGCTACTGCTCTTGCCTTAGATGACTGCTTTTACCTTATGGGTTGGATAACAATCATTTTAATGATTTTTTTAATCATCGCTTTTTTATTTCGTTTCAAAAGAACCAAAGTTCCAATAAAAAAAGATGAAAGCTCATTATTAATAATGGAACGATCCTAATAGAAAAAATATTGGAGCATTTAGACTTTTTATCCAAATAAACGAAGAATGATGTATTGTTTAAGAAAATTCTAGCACTTCGCCCCCCAATCCATTCATTGAGTAAATAGCTTGTTATTCTCTCCATCGAGTGCTTGAGGAATAAGGTAAGTTAACCTGCTTTAATTTTTTCATCATCGCGCAAATTCCAATGCCCCAGGCCTTATCTGGAAATTTGATATGTCTTATTAAAAAAATGATTTGTACAAATTTTGTATAGTTTGTTTAAATTAAATAATTAGGCTTATTAAGGAAATTGATACAGGAGCTTTTACAATATGACTGCAATGAAATATGATTCAAATGAAGAACGCATTAAATTTTGTAATGAAATTGTTCCTACTGAAAGATATTCTTATCGGCAAAAAATATTTGTTACATTAAACACTCAAGAATTTGAAGCAAAAGTTAAGTCTTTTCTTTCTACAGATACCCCCTTTGCCGGATCGAAACCTCCATTACAAAAAGCTTCTGAGCTATTTAAAGAATCTTTTATCATAGGTGAGGCCCATGCTGATATCAGTCCTAAAAAATTTTTGATAGAAAATATTAAAAATATGAAAGAACATGGATGTGAAATTTTATTCATGGAGCATTTATTTTATGATACTCAAGAGGAACTGGATAAATTCTTCGAAACAGGAGATATTTCTGATATTTTAATGCAGCAACTAAACGCTATGAACCGACACGGAACAAGTCATTTTTATGGCCCTACTAGAGATATTTCAGCCTCTTTGTGGAATGAGCATGACTATATAGCAGTGCTACATGCTGCTCGTAAAGCAGGTGTCAGAATAGTTGGAGTGGATATAAGTACCGTTTACGAAACTCAAGCTATCGACATTGGTAGTGAGCAGAAAACCAATACTCGAATCCCGTACATGAATTATACGGCAGCAAAAATCATGCAACGTGAAATTAGCTCATTACCGCCAGAGAAAAAATGGTGCGGACTTATGGGAAATGCCCATGTGAGTACCTTTGAAGATACACCAGGCATTACTGATATATTTGGTGTAAGAAGTGTATATGTTTTTGACCAACAAAACTGGAAAAACTCAGATACTCGGTGTAAAAAAGTTGCTGAGTTTAATACTGAATCAGTCATATTAGGCGGAAGAGATATATTCAAAGGTGAAGCGATTTTTAAAATCGATCCAAGATCAAGTACAACATCATTAATCAATTCAAACCCAGCAACAAGATTTAGAGATTTTTTAGATAGAAATCGATCACATAAACCACTTACAACAAAACAAGAAAATTTGGCAATACAGTATTTAGCTAGTCTCAAAATAGATGAACTATGCAAACATTTTGGATTTAATGATAAAGAAATACAACATTTAAGCTCGTATCATTTTGTGGATAAAATTACTCCAGTTAACCTCAGCAAACCTAAAAATGAGAATGATACATTTTGCTTTCAGATTGAAGAAAACCATTTAAGGGCTAAACCATACACTCTTTATGTATCTAAAGATAAATTAATAGAATTTGCTGCGCTACAACAATTAGAAATGAAGCAACAAAAGGCTCATGAACATAGTTTTTCTCCTTCCTAATTGTGGGTAAAGGATGTAAACGCTGCTGAGAATAAAGATTGAATCTAGTTGGGATTAAGAGTACGAAGATCTAGATCCCAACCCATATACTGACCCTGATGATACTCATCCCCTGGCTCACATAATGGCATTTTAAGCATACCAAACACTTATAAATGACCGCAGTATTCGACTACAATCAAAATTGCATAGGATCTTTTATTCTACCTTACGCCAAGTAGTCCCATTAGCTCCATCTTCTAACTCGATACCTTTGCTTAATAAGTCCGCTCTTATCTGATCGGCGCGTTCCCAATTACGCTCAGTACGTGCTTGAAGTCGCTCATTGATTAATTGTTCTATTGATGCTTTGTCTTCGTCATCTAATCCTGACTGTAAGAAAGAGGAAGGATCTGTTTGCAATAGCCCCATAATATTTCCCAAATATTTCAAAGTAGCGGCTAAAATAGGCGAATTACTTTTATTAACTTCATGACTAAGCTGAAACAAAACAGATAAAGCAACGGGAGTATTAAAATCATCATTCATTGCTTGATTAAATTCGTTAATCCAATGATTATCTAATTCACCATCTGCAATAATACGACTGTCTTTGATGGTTTGATACAACCGGATTAATGCCTTTTTAGCATTGGTTAAGTTTTCTTCCGAATAATTTAACGAACTGCGATAATGACTACTTAAAAGAAAATACCGCACCACCTCTGGATGATGTTTTGCTAAAACATCTGCAATAGTAAAAAAATTACCTAATGATTTTGACATTTTTTCATTATTAACCTGCAACATTCCTACATGCAGCCAATAATTTGCAAAAGGTTTTTCAGTAGCAGCTTCACTCTGAGCGATTTCATTCTCATGATGAGGAAATTGCAAATCCAACCCTCCCCCGTGAATATCAAACTGCTCACCTAATTCACTCATTGCCATCGCCGAACATTCAATATGCCAACCTGGACGTCCTTCGCCCCAAGGGGAAGGCCAACTAGGCTCACCTGGTTTCGCTTTTTTCCATAAAACAAAATCTAATGGAGAACGCTTTTCCTTAACAATTTCAACCCGAGCTCCGGCCACTAATCCCTCTAGATCTTTATTGGATAATTTACCATAGTCAGTAAATGAATTGACCTGATAACATACATCACCATTGTCGCTAAGATAGGCATTTCCTTTAGCAAGCAACCGTTCAATTAAATGAATAATGCTATGAATATGTTCTGTAGCACGTGGCTCTCCATCCGGGGGTAAAATATTTAATGCCTGCGTATCCTCATTCATTGCTGCGATATATTGAGCGGTCAACTCATCTATAGGTATCGCTCGTTCATGTGCACGTGCAATAATTTTATCGTCAATATCCGTAATATTACGGATATATTTCACATCATACCCCTGGGAGCGCAGATAGCGGACAACGACATCAAAAGCAACCATAGAGCGCGCATGACCGATATGACAACGATCATATACTGTAATACCACAAACATAGATACCAATTTTTCCAGGTGAAATGGAAACAAACGGCTCTTTTGTTCTGGTTAAAGAATTATATAAATGCAACATATTTGTCCCTCTTAACTCACTTTTCCCCAAGTATCCTTCAGATCCACCACACGATGAAAAGCACCAACACATCCCTCTTTTAATTCATTAACACAATAATATCCTAAGCGTTCAAACTGAAACACTTCACCCAATGGCTGATTAGCTAATGCTGGCTCACAATAACCTTGTTTTATTTGTAATGAATTATGATTTAAAAACTGGAAGAAATCCTCTTCTCGACCAGGATTAGGATCATTAAATAAACGATCATATTCCAATATAGCCACCGGATAGGCATGTTTGCAAGATACCCAATGAATCACTCCCTTAACTTTCCTGTCTTCGGGATTCTTTCCTAAAGTATTTTCATCATAGGTACAACGTAATTCAATAACAGTTCCTTGTTCATCATATATTACATCATGACATTTAATCACGTAAGAGTGACGTAAACGTACTTCAGCACCAGGTGATAAGCGATGATATTTTTTGGGTGGCTCTTCCATAAAATCAGAACGCTCGATAAAGATTTCTCGCGTAAACGGCAAATCCCGTGTACTTGAATTTGGATCTTGTGGATTATATGCAGGCTTTAATAATTCAGTTTGATTCTCAGGATAATTTTCAATGACTATTTTTAACGGCTCCATAACACATAAAGCACGTTTTGCCGTTCGATTTAGCTCAGCACGGACACATTCTTCAAGCACTGACATATCAATTACTGAATCACTACGTGATACACCAATTACCTCGCAAAATTGGCGAATTGCTGCAGGAGGATATCCACGTTTACGCATCGCCCGCAAAGTAGGCATTCGAGGATCATCCCACCCTGACACCGCTTTTTTTTCAACCAGCGCACGTAATTTACGTTTTGAAGTAATTGTATGCGATAAATTTAAACGGGCAAATTCTGTCTGTATCGGTTTAGCAGGTAACGGTAAATGTTCAACAAACCAATCATAAAGAGGTCGGTGATCTTGAAACTCTAAAGTACACAAAGAATGCGTAATTTTTTCTAACGCATCAGAAATAGGATGTGCATAATCATACATAGGATAAATGCACCATTCATCGCCTGTACGTTGATGATATGCATGGCGAATGCGATATATTACAGGATCGCGCATATTCACATTACCTGATTCCATGTCAATTTTTGCTCGCAACACGTGGGCCCCATCAGGAAACTCACCTGCTTTCATACGCGCAAATAAATCTAAGCTTTCTTCAACAGGTCTATTCCTGTAAGGACTTTCACGACCAGGTTCTTGCAAAGTACCACGATAAGCACGAATTTCATCCATACTGAGGCTATCAACATAAGCCATATCTTTTTTAATTAAAAGTACGGCAAAATCATAAAGCTCATGATAATAGTCAGATGAGTGAGTCATCGCATGCCAATCAAAACCTAACCAACGAACATCTTCAATAATGGCATTGACATACTCCTCTTCTTCTTTCATGGGGTTTGTATCATCAAAACGTAAATAACAAATCCCTCCAAACTCTTGTGCCAAACCAAAATTCACACAAATCGCTTTAGCATGTCCAACATGCAAATAACCATTAGGTTCTGGTGGAAAACGGGTAACTACAGACTTATGCTTACCACTCGCTAATTCATCAGCAATCAATTGTCTTATAAAATGAGCTCGCTTTTCAGTTATTTCAATCATTATTTTATCCATTATTGTCCATGGCATGTCGCATGGAATAAATTAAATCTGCTCCGGCCTGTAACATATCATTATTCGTATTATAAGCATCCAGAATACTCGTAATTAAGGCAGCCCCTACAATAATACCATCTGTAAAACGAGCAATTTGTGCTGCCATTTCTGCTGTTTTTATACCAAAACCAACCATTAAGGGAAGAGTAGTTTGCGCTTTTCGGTGTTGGTATTGAGCTTTTAAAGATTCTATATCAAGCGCATCAGAACCAGTAACACCTTTTAAAGACACATAGTATAAATAACCCTTAGCAAACTTACTTATTAAGGCCATGCGCTCGTCTGAAGTTGTAGGCGAACAAAGGAAGATACTGTACAGACCATATTTTTGCCAGATTTTAGCAATTTCTTCACTTTCTTCAGGAGGTAAATCTACTATAATCGTTCCATCAATACCCGCTGCTACAGCTTGTTGTGCAAAAAGCTCATAGCCAAAATGCTCTATGGGATTTAAATAGCCCATAATAATCACTGGGGTTTCTTGATCCTGAACACGAAATTCTTTTACCATATTCAATACTGTATGGCAGTGCACGTCCTGGGCAAGTGCCCTCTCCATAGCACGTTGAATCACAGGCCCTTCGGCCATAGGATCGGAAAATGGTATACCTAACTCTAAAATATCTGCGCCAGCTCTTACTAACTCACGCATTAACTTCACGGTGATCTCTGGATAAGGATCTCCTGCTGTAATATACGGACTGAGCATTTTTTTGCCACTCATCTTAAGACGCATCAAGGTGTTGTCAATTCGGTTCATACGCTAATCCCATCAATTTGTGCCACAGTATGCATGTCTTTATCGCCACGACCCGATAAATTCACGATAATATTTTGATTTAGGGACAGTGTCTTCGCGAGTTTCATGGCATAAGCAATAGCATGACTGGATTCAAGAGCTGGAATAATGCCTTCAACACGTGTTAAAGTTCGAAACGCGTGTAAGGCTTCATCATCATTAATTGCCTCATAAATTGCGCGTCCAGTATCCTTCAAATAAGCATGCTCAGGTCCTACACCAGGATAGTCGAGGCCTGCAGAAATCGAGTGAGTGTCCTTAATTTGACCGTGTTCATCACAAAGCAAATAAGTTCGATTACCATGTAAAACACCTGGTTTTCCGGCTATAAGTGAAGCAGAATGTTCGCCACTTTCCAAACCTTTTCCTCCAGCTTCAACACCATAAAGAGCAACTGCCGTATCATTCAGAAAAGGATAAAATAAGCCAATTGCATTAGAGCCTCCACCTACACAGGCAACTAAAGCATCTGGCAAACGACCTGTTTTTTCTAGAATCTGTGCTTTCGCTTCAATACCAATCACTGATTGAAAATCTCTAACCATTTGCGGATAAGGATGTGGCCCTGCAACTGTTCCAATGATATAAAATGTATCATCAATATGGCTCACCCAATCACGCATGGCTTCATTCAAAGCATCTTTCAGCGTACGTGATCCTGCTGTCACAGGAACAACCTCCGCCCCCAACAATTTCATGCGGTAAACATTAGATGCTTGACGTTTTATGTCTTCAGCTCCCATATAAACCACACATTCCAAGCCTAATTTAGCCGCGACAGTAGCTGAAGCCACTCCGTGTTGTCCTGCTCCGGTTTCTGCAATAACTCGAGTTTTTCCCATCCGTTTAGCGAGTAATGCTTGTCCCACAGTATTATTAATTTTGTGTGCGCCGGTGTGATTCAAATCTTCTCGCTTTAAATAGATTTGCGCCCCACCGATTTCCTGACTTAAGCGCCGAGCATGATACAGTGGATTAGGTCGTCCTACATAATCTTTTAATTCAGCATGCAATTCTGCAAGAAAATTAGGATCTTGTCGGTATTTCGCATAGGCCTCTTCTAATTCTTTCAAAGCATGCATCAACGTATCCGCTACAAAAATACCGCCATAAGGACCGAAATGTCCACGTTCATCGGGAAGTTCTTTTTTGTTCATTAATCTACCTTTCTCAACCTCTTAAAATGTATACTGGACACAACAAAGCAAAAAACCAAGCTTCTTCAGTTTTCGAATTCCACTGCGCGGCGCCTAATTTACTATCTGCTCCATAATCTCTGCATAAACCGACTCATTTTGCCATGATCTTTAACTCCAGGCGAGGCCTCAATCCCACTACATAGATCTACAGCATAAGGATGACATACTTCAATTGCTTTAAGCACGTTAGATTCATCTATGCCTCCAGCCAATATATAAGGCTTTGCTATCTCTTGAGGGATAACTTTCCAGTCAAAGGCAAGCCCCGTTCCACCTCTTGCTGAATTAGAGGGAGTATCCAATAACAAAGCGCGAGCCATCGCAAATTCTCGTGCTGCTTGTTGAATATATTCTGCCGAATCAGCATGTATCGCTTTAATAAAAGGTTTTTTAAATTGTTGGCAAAATTCTGCTGATTCATCACCATGAAATTGCAATAACTGAATTGGCAGTTCCTCTATGATTTTTTGCACTAAATCTTGTTCAGGATTCACCAAAACAGCAACAGAATTCACAAATGCAGGAAGACCGCTGAGTAAAACCTTTGCTTGCTCAATAGAAATAAATCGGGTACTTTTTGGATAAAAAACTAAACCAATAGCATCTACACCTAAATTTACAGCACATGCGATATCTTCGCTACGCGTCATGCCACACATCTTGACTCGTACACGTGATGAATTCAATTATTTCTCCAAAAGAAACATAGGGCCCGGGCAATTCTGTAATATAGAAAACTCTTGAGGGTAGTTTACTTGCACTAAATACAATCCATAGGCAGGTGCTGTTTCAGCCCCTAACCGTCTATCTTTTGCTTTAAGCACTTCCTCTACCCAAAAAACGGGTTTTTTTCCTGAGCCTACTGCAATGAGAACACCAGCAATATTTCGTACCATATGATGTAAAAAAGCATTAGCAGTAATATCAATTACTATCAAATCTCCCATTCGGTTCACTTGAAGCTTATGCACATTCCGCATTGGAGTATTCGACTGACATTCAACAGAGCGAAATGAGGTAAAATCATTTTCACCCAATAAAACTTGAGCTGCTTGATGCATGAGGCGATGATCTAATTGTCTGTATTGCCATGTTACATTACTGCGCAACAGTGCTGGTCTTATAGCACTATTATAAATCACATAGCGGTACCGTCTCGCAGTTGCCGAATATCTTGCGTGAAACTCTTCTGAGAGCTCTTTTCCCCATTTTACACATATATCTTTAGGTAAAAATGAATTTACACCATGGATCCATGCGCGAATACTGCGCTGCTTCTCACTGTCAAAATGAATTACTTGATTTGTTGCATGCACACCAGTATCAGTTCTCCCAGCACAAACTACGGATATAGGGAGATCTGCTACTTTAGATAAAGCGTTTTCTACAGCCTGTTGTACAGTATGCAATCCTGTTTGTGCTTGCCAGCCATGATACTTGCTACCATCATACTCAAGCACTAAAGCGATTCGCATTGGTTATTCCTGATAAAAGGGTCAATTTATAATACAGCATTTGTTTTGTCTATACTTTACCAGAATTGATTTCAAGTTTACTAATATTATAATTATTTCTGCTTGATAAATTTACCGTTACATTGCTCTCCCTTGTTGATTTATTGAATTCATTTATGATAGCTTCTTGGCTTGCAAATTAGGAATTAGCTAATTGATACATATCTATAACAATCTGTATTAAAAATTTGAGACTTAAATTTATGAAATGGAATTTATTTTATCCATGTATTCCCGCCCTGTTACTTGTATGTCATAACGCCTCTTTTTCTAAAAATGCTGGGGACGTACAAAGCCCATCATTTCAATCGGTTTTTAATGCTCAAGGGAACTGGTTTATTTCTCTTGGGGCAGGAGCACAATTTCCTGAGTTGCACTCTCATGTACAAGTAAATAATGGATCTGAATTTTCAGCACCTTATAATTATGATCAATACTCAATCACCAATAACAATGGAGCAGTTATCGCAGCATCTGTAGGACGTCGATGGCAAAATGACAATATTTGGTTTCCTTCCTATTCACTTAGCATATTTTGGCAGTATTTTTTCAAAACCCAGCTCAATGGTAAGATTACACAATATTCCTTACCCCAATTTACTAATTACAATTATAATTTAGACTTTACTTCAAACCTTCTATTAATCTCAGGAAAAATGAATTTATTTAAGCATGGAATGTTTTCACCTTATATCAATGGAGGAATAGGAAGCTCTTTTAATAAGGTCTCTAATTATAATGAAACAGCCTTAGCAGGTGTGACACCACGAGTTAGCCCAAGATTCAGAACCGCCAATACCAGTGAATTTGCCTACAATATAGGTGCAGGTGTAGATGTACATTTTTTACCTCAGTTTATTTTTTCCTTAGGTTATCTTTATCAAGATTTGGGCCCATACTCTTCGGGTAATGGAGTTGGAACATGGTCAAATCAATCATTCAATCCAGGCTCTTACCATTCCAATGAAATTTTAGTCAGCATGACTTATTTGTTTTGACAAAATTAAGTCTTCCCCTTTATCTCTGCAAGTAAGCGCTTTGCTTCTTCTTTTTGTTCCTGAGTACCATGTTTAAGTACTTCATCCAACGAGTTTAAAGCGGATTCGCTATCTTCCATTCCAATATATGTTTTCGCAAGAGCTAAAAGTGTATCTAGTGCTTTTTCATTTTTTAAGGAAGAAAGATCCACATCATTCTGAGTAGTTTTCTCTGCATCAGAAGAAGTAAGAGTAAACTCCAAACCTTGTTCATTCTCGCTATCTACTTCTTTAGAATAGTTTGTATTAATAGGTTCTTTCGCAATTGTGTCATACAAGCCAGATTCAAATTCTAATAGATTTTCTTCGGCTAGTTCTTCTTTAGATATACTTTCATTTTCGTGGCTTGATTTAGTTAATGGATCCTCATCTAAATCTGATGTGACATCTAATTGTTCTTCACTCTCTTCTGGCTTAAGAGGAGGTTCAATCACTGTAGGAACACTTTCCTGAGAATCATCAATGCTCTTTAATTTCTCTACCTCTGTTAATGGATCCGAAAATCGAAGTTCAGGAGTTAATTCTATATTGGGTTTCGATTTTAGCTCACTCATTTTATCTTGTATAGCTGGCTCTTCCTTAGTGTTCATGAAGGATTCAATCGATGTATCAGCTTCTACAGGATGGGTTGGTTTTGGTATATTATTTTTTTTCTCTTCTCTATGTTTAAAATAATAAAATGCGATACTACCTGCGCCTGTTGCAATAAGTAACAAAATAATTAAAGACCCCAAATTAAAGAGCATACCGTTAAAAAAACCAGAACTGTTCTGTCCAGCTATCCGTTCTTGTATCAACATTTGAATTTGCTTATGTAACGATGCAATTTCTTTATCGCGTACATCCAACTGCTTTTGTAATTTTTTATTATGCGTTTGTAATAAGCTTAATTGTTCTGTTAATAAAGCATTAGATTCTCGTAAAGAGTCTACTGCCGCGGTTGTAATCGATATTTCTGCATTTAAAGTCTTGCTTTGTTCATAGCTTATTTGTTTTTGATTTTCCAATGACGGTAATAAGCTTACTGAAGTAGACTCAGGTTGAGTCTGATTCGATACAGGGAGAGTCGAATCTGAAAATTTTGGCACTGGAGGAATTTGCGAATACTCAATAGGGAGATTTATGTTGGATGTTTGTCCTATCATATAAGGTGGTGATAATACATGATTAATCGATATTTTTTCATTCCATGCTTTATCATGAGCCATTACTTCAACTGTCGCTAAATCAGCAGGAACCTTAACAAATTCTTGAGCAGATGGAATTTTCAGACGAACTCCAACCTTTAATCCGTTTAAATTGCCATCAGTAAATGCATCTGGATTAGCGCCAACAATTGCCAGAACCACTTGCGGTAAAATTGCATCAGAAGTTTTATATCTTTGTGCAATTTGCCATACATTTTCTTGAGCAACTGTAGGACCGTAGGTCTCATTCTTTTTGTTATGAATCTTCTTAGTTGATGAAACAACTGTATTTGGATGGTAATTAGAGAACCGCCGTTGATAGGTCAAACCACTTTGGGCAGTTGTACTGGCTAGTTTATAACCAGGAGGATCCAATAATACCGTATAGACTTTATAGATTTGTCCTTTAGACCAAGTTAAGTCAATAATAAGCTGCAAATAAGGTTCCGTCATTCGCTCTGTCGAGTAAATAACTATAACAAATTTCCCTTGCTTGTTTTTTTTAATTTCAAAAAAAAGTGAATCGGCTGCCCCCGGCCGTTCTACTCCAAGACTTTGATAACTTTGCGGATCAGCTAAACTAACGCGAACATTCGATAAAGAAATCTCATGTGCATCAATTAAACTCACTTCTGCCGCAAAAGGCTGTTCCAGGACAGACTTTACTTTCATTTCTCCTAAACCTAGTGCATGAACATAGGCTGGCAAAGTAAGCGCAAATAAAGCTGAAAATAAAACATTTTTTTTCACTCAGGAGCTCCACGCCCTTTGGAGTTGAACTAGATTAGGGCTTAATATAAAAAAAAGCTAACATTATTTATGAATTGATTCAAGTAATTAGCTTCTATTGAGACAGAAGATCGCTCATTACATTCAAGATGACGTTTTAGCCGGACTTATTCAGAATATTAATAATTTATTTTCTCACTCCAGTAAAACACTATTGCATTACATCAACTGCTAATTCATAATTGGCGCCTCGCTTTTCTCATAGGTAATTATGTCAGCATCTTTAATTGATGGAAAAGTTGTCGCTTCTCTACGTCGCAATGAATTAAAAAAACAAGTGCAAGATCACATAGGAAAAGGGCATCGCGCACCAGGCCTTGCAGTTGTTCTCATTGGCAATGATCCTGCTTCAACAGTTTATGTGGCCAATAAACGAAAAGCATGTGCTGAAGTAGGTATAATCTCTCATTCTTATGATTTATCTGAAGAAACAACACAAGATGCATTAATTAATCTGATTGATCAATTAAATTGTTCTGATCAAATTGATGGTATCCTCATACAATTACCTTTGCCCTCACATATTAATGAGAGAGCAATAATTGAACGCATCAAGCCAGAAAAAGATGTTGATGGTTTTCACCCCTATAATTTGGGTCGACTTGCACAACGTAATCCTTTATTACGCCCATGCACCCCACTCGGTATCATAAATTTGTTAAAGCACTATCAGCTTGAAGTGAAAAGAAAACATGCTCTTGTTATTGGAGCATCTAATATAGTCGGTCGCCCCATGAGCTTGGAATTACTCTTAGCAGGTGCAACTGTAACAATCGCTCACAAATTTACACAACAACTCGAAAAACTAGTTCGTATTGCTGATTTAGTAATTGTGGCAACGGGAAAAATGGATGTTATTGACACTGAATGGCTTAGTATGGAGCAAATAATCATCGACGTCGGCATACATCGATTAGCAGATGGTAGTATTAGAGGAGATGTTGATTTTTCACGTGCAGTAAATAAAGTTTCTTGGATAACCCCTGTTCCTGGCGGCGTTGGACCAATGACTATCGTGACATTACTTGAAAATACCCTAAAATCCGCTACAGGAATTTTAAACCACGCACCTAGCTGACTCCTATTCCTCTGTAGTCCGGATTAGGCAAAGCCATAATCCGGGAGAAGGCGTGGTACAACAAAACTCCCGAATTACGATTGCGCCTCATCCGGGCTATACGTACTATTTCAGTCTTAGGTACGCAGTAAAGTCATTTAATGCCAAATAAAGAATTACTTATCTAAAACATCCCAATCAAAATCACCACTTAACTCATCGAAATCGTCCTTGAATTCTTCTTTTAAACGCTTACGCTCAAGCTTTTCTTCAAGCATACGTCTAACGTTCTTCCGATGACTCATAGATTCAACATCATCATCGTAGTTATAATCAGAGAATGATTGGTCATCATAATCTTCGTGAAGTTCCATAACTTTCCCCTTTTATACTCTCTTAAAAAGAGTATAGTAGACAATTTAAAAAATGTTTTAGGAACCCTATGCTCAGTTATCAACACGGATATCATGCAGGAAACTTTGCTGATGTCATCAAACATTTAACCTTAACACGACTTCTGTGTTATTTAACTCTAAAAGATAAGCCATTATTTTATCTTGAAACTCATTCGGGAAAAGGTTTATATGACTTAAAAAACAAACAGGCTGAAAAAACAAAAGAATACCAACAGGGAATTCAACTACTTTGGTCTAATGAACAGTCTCTAAACCCTCTTTTCCAAGATTATCTCAACATTGTGAGTCAACTTAACCCTACAAATACATTAAGATATTATCCAGGCTCACCCTACTTAGCTATTAATATGCTACGCAGGCAAGATAGAATGTATTTTTGTGAGCTGCATCCAAGGGAGTTTGAAGTTCTTACTCAATTACCTCGTTTTAATAAAAAAGTGCACTTCAGTAAAAGTAATGGCTTAGCTGCATTGAAAGCACTGCTTCCACCACCAGAAAAACGAGGATTAATTTTTATTGATCCTTCTTTTGAAATAAAAGAAGAATATAAAGAAATTCCTATTGCCTTGAAACAAGCCTGTTCGCGTTTTTCTACAGGAGTTTATTGTCTTTGGTATCCTCTTGTAGATAAAAAATTAACCGATAGGTTAAACAGAGGTATGAAAGATATCAATATAAAAAATACCTTGCATATTGAATTTAATTTAACCGCAACTCCTATTAATGGGATGTACGGTTGTGGTTTCTGGATTATTAATCCGCCATTTACGTTAGCCGAAGAAATGAAATCCGTATTAACTGCTCTTAAGAACTCTCTTAATCCAGAGAGTTTTTTCTCTATTACTGAGGCCAATTGATGAAACTAATTCCTATTTCTGCTTTCTTTGATAATTATATTTGGGCAATTATTGATGAAAAATCAGAGGTCTTTGACTGTGTTGATCCTGGTGATGCAGAACCCGTATTACAATTTGCACACTCAAATCACCTCAAACTACGTACTATTTTATTAACTCATCATCACCACGATCATATTGGTGGTGTAGGTGAACTTATTAAAGCCTATCCTTCTTGCGCAGTTTATGGTCCTAAGGATCCACGAATTCCCTATGTAAACAATCCAATAGAGGAGCATCAAACCATTCAAGTAGGACTCTGTAGTTTCAATATTTTATTTAATCCGGGTCATACATCCACCCATATTAGCTATTATGAATCCCAACACCAATGGTTATTTTGTGGCGATACACTTTTTTCAGCAGGTTGCGGGCGAGTATTCGACGGCACATTAGAACAATTACATCAATCTTTACATCTTTTTCAAAAATTACCTACAACTACAAAAATATTCTGCGCTCATGAATATACACAACAAAATTTGCGCTTTGCGCAAACGGTGGAGCCTAATAATTTGTCTGTACAAAAACATTTGCAAAAAATACAAGATTCCCCATCCTCTTGCACGCTCCCCTCTACTTTAGAATTAGAACAATCCATTAACCCATTTTTACGCACTGATAAACCAGAAGTACAGCAGTACGCATTAAAACATGGAGCAAAATCGCTTAATTCAATAGAAATATTCCGAATATTACGAGAGGAAAAAAACTCATTCAAATAATAAGTAAAGCTCCTAAGGTTTTTATCCAAGAGCTAAAAAACTTTAGCGATAGTTACCTACTCATAAAGGATTAATTTAATCCCTTATGAGTTAATTGAATACAATCAGGGTTTAATCCCACAGTAAATTTTAGTAAACTGATGAGTCATTGTATTCATAGGTAAATTCTATTGAAATTTAACTTTTCCACAATAAAAGTTTTGTTATTCTACACCCTCATTTTTTGGGGCATTACTTGTGGAGCCATAGCGAACACAGCACCCAATGTATGGGAAGTATTACGATATGAATTTACTTTAAATCATGAAACTTCTCGAGTTGAAGTACAAGATCAGATCCAATGGTTTGTTGCGCACCCCGGTTTTATTAATAAAGTATGCCGTCAATCAGAGCCTTATATTTATCATATTATTAACGAAGTTAAGAAAAAAAAACTACCTGGTGAATTAGCGCTGTTACCTATGATTGAAAGCGCATTTGATCCCTTTGCCTATTCTGTAGCTGGTGCAGCTGGATTATGGCAATTAATGCCCCTTACCGGCAAAGATTTAGGGTTAACTCAAGATTGGTGGTTTGATGGTAGACGAAGTATTAACTCTTCCACTGATGCAGCACTTAATTACTTACTTTATCTCAATAATTTTTTCAATGGTAATTGGATATTAGCAATAGCCGCTTATGATGCGGGAGCAGGAACCATTGATCGCGCAATAAAAGCAATACCAAAATCAGGAAATACTATAAGCTTTTGGGAGTTATCTGTTCCTCGAGAAACCCAAATTTATGTTCCTCGTTTGCTTGCATTAGCAGAAATCATCAGCAATCCCAGTCGATATAAATTGGTGCTTCCAGAAATTGCTTATCTTCCTTATTTCGAGGAAGTGAATATAGGAAGTCCTATTGATTTAAATCATGCAGCAAAAATGGCAGGAATGAGTTATAAAGAGCTCATTAAACTAAACCCTGGATTTAATCGCTGGACCACAGCTCCTAATAAGCCTTTTAAATTGCTCATCCCCACCGAAAAAGTACAGCAATTTTATTTCAACCTTGCCAATCTTCCTGAACACAAACGTGTCAGCTGGGAAATGTATCAGGTTCAGCCGGGGGATAGCTTAGATAATATTGCAGTGAGATATCACACAACCGTAAATTTCATAAAGCAATTAAACCAGCTCACGACAAATGATTTAAAACCGAATCAGTCTATTCTAATTCCAAGTACTAAAAACACTCCTGTAGTTGTTAAAAAAGAGCCAGCAGTAACACTTCTTCCAATCAAACATCAAATGATCGCCTCAAGAGAGCATCGTATTATCCATATTGTACAAGAAAATGATAATTATAATACCTTAGTTAAAACCTATGGTATCAGCGTTCAACAAATACAAACATGGAATAAAATAACAAACAATCAGCCTTTATATAAAGGCCAACAATTAATTATCTTTAAAAAAATAAATCAACCTACTTATTATGTGGTGAAAAAAGGCGATAGTCTCAGTAATATTGCTCAAAAACATCAAACTCAAATTGAACGCCTTTTAGCGCTTAACCCAGGCCTTACAAGAAATACGTCTTTATATCTTGGACAAAAAATATTTATTGGTTAAAAATGGATCAAAAACTCAAACTTTTCTTAATAGCTCCTTAATATTAGTATGGTAATCTTCTTATAAATTGAAATGTGAACCAAAAAATTCGTTTATTTCTGCTTTCTTGCGAAATGAAAACTATAGAGCTTGACTTAATAAAATCTGTGTTTATCTTTAAGTAATAAGGATGATGAAAATAATTGGAATCTAGTAACGCATAGCGTTGCAACTGATTTCTTTAATAATAATTAAAAGCGTGAATGAGAGCACAAAAACTTGTGTTATACTCAAAGTAACATACTTTTTATATTAAGATAATATGAAATTACTCTTTGATTTTTTTCCTATAGTTTTATTTTTTATTGTATACAAATTTTTTGGTATCTATACCGCTACCGCCGTTGCGATGATTGCGTCTGTAAGTCAGGTAGCTTTTTATAGATTAAAATTTCAGCATTATGAAAAAATGCATTTAATCAGTTTGGCCATAATTATGATCCTAGGAGGAGCAACTCTCTTTTTCCATAATCCTTGGTTCATTAAATTGAAACCAACAGGCATTTATTGGCTCTCCGCCTTAGTCTTTTTTGGTTCAGGGTACATAGGTGGTAAGCCTTTGATTCAAAAAATGATGGATACTAACGTGACACTGCCTAAAAGAATATGGCAACGGTTAAATACAGCTTGGGCATTATTTTTTCTTTTAATGGGCGCTGTCAATATTTATGTAGCGTATAACTTTAACACGGATGCCTGGGTTAACTTTAAATTGTTTGGTGGAGTTGGTCTGACCCTACTTTTTGTATTAATTCAAGCTTTTTATCTTACAAAGCACATGGATGGAACTGAACTTGAAAAACAATAGGAGCAAGAATGAGACTATTGCTGGTTGAAGATGATGAACTACTTGGCGACGCTGTAAAAACTGGTTTAACCCAGTTTGGTTACATTGTTGATTGGCTTAAAGATGGCGAAGCTGCTCGCGCCGCTTTAAAATCTGAATCCTTTGAACTCATTATTCTTGATTTGGGGTTACCTAAACTCTCTGGACTTGCTTTACTGCAAAGTATTCGTAATGATGGAAATCCTACTCCTGTTCTTATTTTAACAGCCCGAGAGTCCGTAGAGGATCGTGTCAAAGGCTTAGACAGTGGTGCTGACGACTATCTAGTGAAACCTTTTGACTTAAATGAACTAAGCGCCAGAATTAGAGCTCTGGTGAGGCGCTCCCAAGGTCGTGCTGATGCTGTTTTGCAATATCGAAATATTACTCTAGATCCAGCCGCACACTCTGTGTTTGTTGATGATGTATTAGTCAATGTCCCGCGCAGAGAATTCGCCCTATTACAAAAGCTTCTGGAAAACAGTGGTCAAGTCTTATCTCGCGAACAATTGATGCAAAGTATTTATGGTTGGGAAGAAGATGTAGACAGTAATGCATTAGAAGTTCATATTCATAATTTACGTAAAAAACTTAATGCTAATTTTATTCGAACAATAAGAGGTGTTGGATATATGGCAGAAAAAAATGATGGTATTATTGTATCGTGAAATCGTCTATACGTAAGTTTCTCCTTATAAATCTTTTATTGGCCATTACAATAACGACCACTTTAACTGCTATAGGAAACTATTATCTTGATCAAAAAGATATTCAGGATCATCTAGATACCTTAATGGCAGTTTCTGCATTATCTTATCAAGCTCTGCTTGGTGATGATCTCCATCAACGCCCTCTTGCCAAAATTCAAGATGCACTTGAAACAATTCCACAAAAAATTGATACCTTCTATAAAAAACGATTTTTAAATGATGAGCCCCCCGAAAACTATCTAGACAAATTTAATTTTCAGGTTTGGACTAATGGGGGAAAATTATTACTTCATTCATCAACAGCCCCAAAAATTCCATTAGCTTCAGAAATTGATGGTTTTAGTGACAAAAAAATATCCAATCAAGATTGGCGTGTGTTCACTACTTATAATGATAAGGCTGGTATACGTACAGTACTTGCAGAGCGTTATGATACCCGGAATGAACTAGGGCATAGAATTGCTCAAGACGATCTTTATATTATGCTTTTGACTTTCCCATTATCTGGCCTATTGATTTGGATAATTATTGGTCGAGGTTTAGATAGTCTAGATAAAGTAGCTGAAGAAGTAGCAAACCGAGCGCCTACTCATCTTGAGCCCGTTGATCTTCACGAAGTACCTGAAGAAATTAAACCCGTCATTGATGAATTGAATAAATTATTTTTTAGACTTAAAGAAGGGTTCGAGCGAGAAAAACGTTTTGCAGCTGATGCAGCACATGAATTACGTACCCCTCTTGCAGCACTTAAAACACAAGCGCAAGTTGCTTTGCACTCCAATGATATAGAAGAAAAAAATCAAGCATTACAAAAACTTATTGCCAGTGTTAATCGAAGTACCCATATAGTACAGCAGCTTCTAACCATGAGTAGGCTTGTTCCTGAAGCGACTCACATGGATGAGAAAGATGAGGTAAATTTAAGCAGATTATCACGAGAAATACTTGCGATGCTTGCACCAGCAGCAGTGGAAAAGCAAATTGATCTCGAGTTCGAAAGTAATACTGAAAATCTAATTGTTTATGGGAATTCAACCGCCTTA
This sequence comes from Legionella santicrucis, assembly GCF_001468135.1. GTDB lineage: Bacteria > Pseudomonadota > Gammaproteobacteria > Legionellales > Legionellaceae > Legionella > Legionella santicrucis. The sequence goes on from NZ_LNYU01000006.1 coordinate 92,081, forward strand.
GGCATATTGATTCGTAATCTTGTAGACAACTCCATCCGTTACTGCAATGAGCACGGACGCATTTTAGTGCGTCTCTCCAAGCTTCAAAATGAAGTAATGCTCGAAGTAAGTGATAATGGCCCCGGGATTCCGTCTGAATTACAATCCCGTGTCTTTGAACGCTTTTTCCGTGTCTTGGGAAATAAAAGTCCAGGAAGTGGTCTTGGTTTGGCAATTGTTCAACAAATTGCTGAACTGCACGGCGGTAGATTACTTTTAGACACTCCTAAAGAAGGAACAGGACTTATTGTACGGTTCTTTTTACCCATCCAGGAAAACAGTCAATTATAAAAATATCCATTCGTGCTGATAAAAAATCATTGTTTCATCTCTATGTTTGTTCATTAACATCTCATAAAACTCGTATTTTCTGAATCATTCCTGTTCTTAATCTATGCCCTTAATTGATTGTTAACAATAACATATTTGTCTTTCTCATATGATATATAAGAACAATCAATTGGATTGATTATACTCTTAATGGTTAAAATTCACTCATTGAAATAACGATTAAATTAAAGCCTTTGCAATAAGTTTCATTGGGTTAAAGCAAGACCGCATAAAATAGAAATTTGTGTGCCAAAACCTCATGATGAAGTAATTTTTCAATACAGTCGAGGTTCTATTTTTAATCCTAAAATACGTGAGGCACAATGATTAAACTAACTTCTTTTTTATTCACTCTGGTAATAGCAACTCATTCTCCAACTCCCAACACGAACACGAATATAGAACAAAAGGTAAATATTCCCACTGAGCAGGTAGTATTAGAAAAATTAAGTCAATCAGCCCCGAAGTTAAATAAAATGGTTATTAAGCTTGCTTTAAGAGCCTATAAAAGAGCCTTTATTCAAGGTAAAGTTAAAAATCCCATGCTAACCATTATCGACTTTTCTGTTCCATCCAACCAACGTCGTATGTGGATTTTTGATATGCAAACATACACCTTAGTACTTAAAACTTATGTTGCTCATGGCCGAAATTCAGGCAAAGGCGCCGTGCCCTATAAATTTTCTAACGATATGTGGAGCAAAGAATCCAGTCTTGGAACCTATATTACTGAAGGTACTTACGTAGGACATAAAGGTTATTCTTTAAATCTCAAGGGATTAGAGAAAAATTTAAACTCTAATGCTCACGATCGCCGGGTTGTAGTGCATGGAGCTTGGTATGTTGAACCTTCCTTTATCAAAAAAGCCGGTCGTGCTGGCTGTTCATGGGGCTGTCCTGCGATTGCTGCAAGTTTAGCAAAACTTATTATCAATACTATTAAAAACGGCTCTGTAATATTTGCTTACTACCCAGATAGCTACTTTCTAAGTCACTCCAAATATGCTCTTTTAGAATGAAGCATGAGAAAACTATATTGAGAACTATGTGGTGTCTTAAAAATCAAAACAAAGTTTCAATCAGATGATTTTTTATTTCACTCAGGCTCCTTATTATCGAGTCGCTAACACTTGTAAAGCATCTCGAATTAACTGTTCGCAACCTTTTAAACCATCATTAACCTTGTTCACTGCTTTTAAAGCCTCTTGAGGCTTATACCCTAACGCTTCTAAAGCACTCACGGCTTCATCCTGACCACTCATCCTGTAATCTGATTTTAAAGACTCAGAAGCAGGCACAGAAAACTGTTTTAAGCTATCGCGCATTTCCACTACTAATCGTTCCGCTGTTTTCTTACCTATACCTGGTAATTTCATTAAAAAAATAGCATTTTCCTGTTGAATACATTGAATGAACTCATTAGGAGTGATGCTAGATAGAATGGACATGGCAAGTTTTGGACCTACTCCATTTACTTTAATTAATGCTCTAAATAATTCTCTTTCCTGACGATCTAAAAAACCATATAAAAGTAAAGCATCTTCTCTAACAATAGTATGTATATGCAAGCCCACTGAACCATTTAGAGCATCTAATTTGAAAAAAGTATTTAATGAGGTTTCCACATCATATCCAACTCCATGGACATTGAGAACTAACTTTCCTGGCTGATGTTTATCAACAATGTGCCCATCCAACCAACCTATCATCTTTTTCTTCTCCTTAATCCTCGCCTACCGATCACAGTTGATAAATGATGGCGCATATGGCTATGACAAATTGCTATGGCTAATGCATCCGCAGCATCTTTTTGGGGGGCTTTATTGAGCGCAAGCAAACTTACTACCATATGACTTACCTGGTTTTTTTCTGCTGCCCCATAACCTACTACGTTTTGTTTGATCTCTCGCGCAGAATACTCACTAACTTTAACACGGTGTGACGCTGCAGCAACCATGGCAACACCCCGTGCATGCCCTAGCTTTAAAGCAGAGCTAGGATTTTCATGCATAAATACTTGCTCAATAGCAACTTCTTCAGGCGAATAATGATCCATTAATTGACAAATTCCATCATAAATTTGCAACAATTTTTGACTCAACTCACCATCTGGCGTAGTTCGAATACACCCACTATCAATGTATTCAATTTTACGGTCTGATTCTTTTATTAAACCATAACCTGTAATCCTTGAACCAGGATCTATCCCTAAAATAATAGTCATTAGTTCATTGATTCTAATAATGTTTCTGAAAATTCGGCATTACTGTATACTTCTTGTACATCATCCAAGTCTTCGAGCATATCTATTAATTTCAGTAAACTTTGTGCTGACTCATCATCAATAGGTACTAGGGTTTGCGCACGCATGGTTAAATGAGATTGTTCAATCTTCAACCCTGCATCTGTTAAAGCATTTAATACACTATGATACGCCTCTACAGGTGTAATTACCTCAATCTGCTCCTCTTCAACCGAAACATCATTTGCTCCAGCATCAATAGCAATTTCCATTACTTGCTCTTCAGACTGACCTGGCTCCATAAGGATTTCGCCTTGATTTGTAAAAAGATAAGACACTGAGCCATCTGTACCTAAGTTACCTCCATGCTTTGTGAATGCATGACGCACATCAGATACAGTTCTATTTTTATTGTCAGACAAACAATCTACAAGAACAGCAATACCACCAGGACCATAGCCTTCATAACGCATAGCAACCATTGTCTCACCATCAAGCCCCCCAACGCCACGTTTAATCGCGTTATCAATGGTATCACGCTTCATATTCGCACTAAGTGCTTTTTTTACAGCATCTCTTAATCTCGGATTTGATGATTCATCTCCCCCGCTAAGACGAGCCGCAACGGTAATTTCTCGAATTAATTTAGTGAATATTTTTCCTCGTTTAGCATCTTGCACTCCTTTGCGAAATTTAATATTCGCCCATTTACTATGACCAGCCATATAATACCTCAAAACCTGATTTCAACTTGTCTAAATTATACATATTCTTTTGTTAAAAAGAATAACCGAAGCTGTTTTGGTCTCGACATTTTAAGCTTTTTTAGACTATAGTAGCCACCAGTTATTTTATTTTTTAAGTAATTGTGGTCTAAAGGAAGAAAAGTCATACTTGGAAAACGTTCCTAAGTAACTGTCCTATCACCATCAATGAGCCATAAACTCAAAAGGAGATCAACAGTGTATTTGCAAGGATTTGGTAATTATCATCAAACTGAAGCAGTTCCAGGGGCCTTACCCATTAGTCAAAACTCACCGCAACACTGTAATTTAGGTCTTTATGCTGAGCAGCTAAGTGGTACAGCGTTTACTCGTCCAAGACATAATAATTTACGCAGCTGGCTTTATCGTATATTGCCCTCTGTAGTACAAGGAACATATCATCCTTATGAAGTAGAACTCTTTAAACCTTATCATGCAGAGCAATCTCCTAATCCATTGCGCTGGTCTCCCCTTAATTTATTCAAAGAAGAAAACTTTGACTTTGTTGATAGCCTGTTCCATCTAGCTGGAACACCCCTAGTCAATGCATACCTCTATCAGTGCACTCGCTCTATGCATGATAAATACTTTGCTAATAACGATGGAGAAATGCTCTTTGTTCCCTACATGGGTGAAGTAAATCTACACACCGAATTTGGTAAATTAAATGTATGTCCAGGGATGATTGCCGTTATTCCTCGTGGTGTTAAATTCAAAATGGAGCTTCTTAGTTCAGAAGCAAAAGGTTATCTTTGTGAGAATAGCGGAAGTCCACTCACTTTACCTCAACTCGGAGTCATTGGTGCGAACGGCTTGGCTCACCCTAGACATTTTCAGTATCCAGTCGCTGCGTTTGAACAAAATAAAACTAACGTTACTCTTATTTGCAAATATCAAAATAAGTTATGGACGGCAAAATGCAACCATTCCCCACTTAATGTAGTTGCTTGGCATGGTAATTATGCTCCTTATTGTTATGATTTAAGCTTGTTTAATACAATTAATACAGTAAGCTTCGATCATCCTGATCCTAGTATTTTTACAGTATTATCTTCAGAAAGCGACACGCCAGGTGTAGCCAATTTGGATTTTGTTATTTTTCCTCCTCGATGGATGGTCGCTGAACATACGTTTAGACCTCCTTATTATCACCGTAATTACATGAATGAATTAATGGGTCTTGTGCATGGCGAATATGATGCCAAAAAAGAAGGCTTCTCACCGGGCGGCGTCAGCATTCATAATTGCATGACACCCCACGGCCCCGATCACACAAGCTATGAAAAAGCCATAGCACAAAGGCTAGAACCTGAAGCCTATTTGAATACACTAGCCTTTATGTTTGAAACAAGAGATATATGGCAAGTTACTGAACAAGCAATGCGTATCCCTGAACGACAGAAAGATTATGCCGATTGCTGGCAAGGAATTAAATCAGAATTTAGTATTGATTAAAAGATCATTATTTTTTAAATACAAATCGAATTTGCTGTGCTTCATCCAGGCAACTTTAGATGTAGCTTGGATGAAGCACAGCGTAATCCGGGACCATGAACACAACAAATTCCCTAACTTATCGCTTAGCCAAATGCCTTAAATCCTTTATTTAACTCACAAGCCACTTGAAAAGTATCTATTTTCTGGTAATTAGTAGCATTCATTATCGTATTCTTTATAGCGACTTTGCCGTCGGAATTAATATTATATTTAATATATTCAAATGTGGGATTGCCGTTTGCTGTAGGATTATCCAAAGTAAAGTGTCTGTCTGAGGCAGTAATCCGATTATTATTAATCACCATAAACGCATTAGGTTTCACTGAGCCTATAATTGGACTCGCAGGAAATTTATCAGAAGTACATTCCTGAAGGTCCATGACCAAAGTAATTTCCTTTCCTTGGGCAACTGCATCAGCTATATCAGTAAATGTTATTAATTGCTCCGCATAGGTTATTGATGAGAATAAAGCTAAAGCGGATAAAGTGATTTTTTGCATTACAGCAACTCCTGTTCAACTGTGTTTTTAGATAAAAAAAACAGCCTGAGTAGACAATCAAACTGCTTGCTTTGCTCACTCAGGCTACCAACTTTTCTTAAAATTTTTGAGATAAAATTAAAACAAATCCTCTTGCGTTAAGCCCATTTTTTCCAAAAGACTTCTTAACGTTTTTAATGCTTCAACTTGGATTTGACGAACACGTTCACGAGTTAAGTCAATTTCCTTGCCTACATCTTCTAAGGTTGCTTTTTCAAAGCCTCTTAGGCCAAATCTTCTTGCAATAACTTGCTGCTGATTTTCAGTAAGCTTATCCAATAAAGACTCTATATGTAAACGTAGGTTTTCATTAGTCAATAGTTCTGCAGGATTAACACTGTTTTCATCGGGAATAGTATCGAGCAACGATTTGTTTTCATCAAAGCCTATAGGTGTATCCACAGAAGTTACTTTATCATTTAATCCCAAAAGCTTTTGCACATCCTCCAAAGGCTTATCAACCATCTCAGCAATTTCTTCGGGTGAAGGCTCATGATCAAGCTTTTGTGTCAGCTGTCTGGCAGCTCTTAAATATACATTTAGCTCTTTAACCACATGAATAGGCAAACGAATCGTTCGTGTTTGATTCATTATAGCCCGCTCAATTGTTTGTCGAATCCACCAAGTGGCATATGTAGAAAACCGAAATCCTCGCTTAGGATCAAATTTTTCTACTGATTTCATCAACCCTAAGTTTCCCTCTTCAATTAAATCAAGTAAAGGTAAACCCCGATTCAGGTAGCGCCGTGAAATTTTAACCACTAAACGCAAATTAGACTCAATCATCTTTTTACGAGCCGCAACATCTCCTTTTAAAGCAAGTGTTGCATAATGTACCTCTTCCTCAGCGCTTAGCAAAGGCGAAAATCCAATTTCACTCAAGTACAATTGCGTTGCATCCATCATTTTAAGTGCGTTCTTACCGCGAAATGATGGAAAAGCATGATCATCGGAAAAATCAGGAAGCTCAAAATCTCCGTCCTCGGATTTCTCCACAAACGAATCAAGATCATCCTCTTCAACTAACAGTGACTCATCGTCTGGCTCAGACCACTCTTCATCTTTAAGTTCCGGCTCTTTAATTGGCTCATCGTCTTCACGCATTATTTTCACCTATAGTATTTAGCCATATTTCAAAATTGTTTATTTTGAGTTCAATATAAAACAGTTCGATATAAAATCTTAACTTACATCAAACTCACGTTAACTACATTATACTTCATCACAGAGATGTATTGTTGCTATAACTACAAGTAATCTGTCAACCTTTTTGTAGATAATTCAATGGATTGACAGGAACACCTGACTTTCTAATTTCAAAATGAACGCCTATATATTTATGGTCAATAACACCTGCTTCCGCAATAACCTGACCCGCCCTCACATGCTGTCCCTCTGCAACCATAACTCTTGCATTATGACCATAAGCAGTTAAATATCCATAATTATGTTTAATAATAATTAAGTTACCATAACCTGCCAGACCACTTCCAGCATAAGCGACTACACCACTTGCTGCCGCAAGTACTTTTTCACTTTTTTTACATGCAATGTTTATGCCTTTTTTGCCTTGATCTGGAATAAATGTAGTAACTACGCGCCCACTCACCGGCCATAACCAACCTGAAGCAGAACGAGCATATCGATTCGCAGGTGAATGGATTATGACTGGTCTTGGCTTAGGAGGAACAGAATACGGCTTATATGTCTTAAAATTGCGCGAAACTTGTTTACGACGCGGAATATTTCGTAAATTTATGACTTGCCCAATTCTTAAAGAATAAGGTGGATTAATATGATTTAAGCGCGCCAAGGTCTTATAATCAGTATCATACCGAAATGCAATTGAATAAAGTGTCTCACCACGTTTCACAACATGTACTTTTTGAGAGTACCAGCGTAACTCACTAACCGGAGCCCAATTTTTTCCACAACCAACCAAAATTAGTGGGAAAAAAAGGCATAAGAACTTTTTGAAAAATGAACTTATCATCGATTACCTCAACTAAAACCTAAATAATTCTGTTGCGCCTTACAAAGATTTCTACTCTCTCTGAAATCGTTATAGCTTCAAGCACAACTGCATTGTTCAGATTAAAATTAACGTGAGCTCAACATAAAAGCATAGAAATACTTTTTATCTCGCTAAACGAACGTTATCCCGTACAATGCGCAGCATTTATACGAGATCTAATTCTAAATAAAAAGAGTTTGATATAAAAAATGACTTTTTTTATATCAAACTAACGTTAAACTATTCTTCTTGAACATGGATACCATTAAGCCAATGGGCTAACTGATCAAACATTTTATAATTTGTCATATCTAAATGAAGAGGCGTTACCGAAACATACCCTTCATTAATAGCATAAAAATCAGTTCCAGGACCTGCATCAGCCTCTGCCCCCGGTAAACCAATCCAGTAAATAGGTCGTCCTCTAGGATCAGTGTCCTTGACAACAGGCTCTGCACCATGACGTGTTCCTAATCGAGTGACTTGCAAACCTTTTATTTTATCTAAAGGTAAATTAGGAATATTCACATTTAAAATAGTCTGCGAGGGCAGCCTATGTATGCTAAGTTGCATCACTAATTGTTTCGCAATAATTGCTGCTGTTTCATAATATTGAATATCATGACCAACCATTGAAATCGCAAGCGCAGGCAAACCCAAATAACGACCTTCCATGGCAGCCGCGACTGTACCTGAATAAAGGATATCATCGCCTAAATTTCCACCTTCGTTAATCCCAGAGACAACCATATCAATTTCGGAGTTTAAAAATCCAGTTACTGCTAAATGCACACAGTCAGTTGGAGTGCCTTCGACACTGTAATACCCATTTTCCAATTTTTTAACTTTGATTGGTTGAGATAATGTTAAAGAATTACTTGCCCCACTTCTATTTCTATCCGGAGCAACTACTTCAATATCTACAAAAGTTGAAAGTTCTTTAGCTAAGATATTAATCCCAGGCGCAAAAACTCCATCATCATTACTGATCAATACTCTCATGATTAACTCTTGGGAGATTCAAACCATCTAACCACTGCCAAGTGATCAGCCAAATCTTGTTTCTTCTTCATTAAACTTACTTCTAAATTTTCATTGTTACGTTCTGTTTTTAATTGGTTTTGCTCTTTAGCAATAGCTTCTTGCAAGGCTATAATTTTTTGGCCAAAGCCTTGGGGACTCATCTGTAATTGATATGCAAGTTCGTTCATCCGAGTTGCAAGAGTTTCCATTTGCTCACAAGTTAATCCTTGAGGTTGTTTCTCTGGACAGGCTTTCAAAGCTTGTTGTAATTCATCAGGATGCGTTTGGTAATAATATTCGTTTTTTGCTGAGCAAGAGGCCAATCCCAAAGCAATTAATAGTGCCACCCAACATTTATTCATACTCAACCTATTGTAAACTACAAAACACCAATATTATCATTAGACAAACTCTAACGCCATCTGTATGAGAGAACCATGCTTGATTTTAAATTGCAACGTGATCCACAAACTGGTGAACAATATCTTGAGACTTCTATTTGTGGTAAACCCCTTTTAACTACACCGCAACTGAATAAGGGCACAGCATTCACTAATGAAGAAAGAAAAGAATTCGGCCTATTAGGCAAACTCCCTCATCGAGTTGAAACACTTGATGAGCAAGTGAAACGTGCGTATCTGCAATATTCAAGTTATACGACGCGATTGCAACAAAATATTTATCTGAATAACTTACACGATAAAAATCAAATTCTTTTTTATAAGTTAATTATTAAACACTTAGGTGAAATGCTGCCTACAATTTATACTCCTATTGTAGGAACAGCGGTAAAACGCTTTAGTCATGAATACAGACAACCTCGAGGCTTATACATTTCTCATTCCGATAAAAATCAAATTGAAGAAATACTAAAAAACCGCTCTAATCCAGAAATCGATGTGATCGTTGTCACTGATGGTGAGGGTGTCCTAGGCATTGGTGATCAGGGCATCGGTGGGATGGATATTCCAGTTGCTAAATTAATGGTCTATTGTTTATGCGGTGGTATTGAGCCAACACGAACCCTACCTATATTTCTTGATGTAGGTACAAACAATCAAGATTTGTTAAATGATCCAATGTACTTAGGATGTCGTCATCCACGCATTAATCCAGCTGCATATGATGATTTCATTTCTACTTTCGTTCATGAAATTCATAAGCAATTTCCCAACGCTTTTTTACATTGGGAAGATTTTGGGCGAGGTAATGCACGCCGTATCTTAGAAAAATTTCAAGATCAATTATGTACCTTTAATGATGACATTCAAGGGACGGGTGCCGTAACCCTAGCTGCATTATTAGCTGCCTGCGATGTAACAAATTCAAAATTACAGGAACAGCGTATTGTTGTTTTTGGCGCAGGCTCAGCCGGGACTGGAATTAGCGACCAAATCGTTGATGCTATGGTACGTGAAGGGATTAGCCCAGAAGAAGCCTACCAACGCTTTTGGTTAATTGACAGACAAGGTTTATTACTTAATACAGACCCAGATCTTACTGAAGCCCAAAAACCTTATACTCGTGATCCCAAAGAAATCGTCCAATGGGCAATTAATGAAAAACATCATCCCTCACTTACCGATACTGTGAGACATGTTAAACCTACCATCCTTATTGGTTGCTCTGCTCAGCCAGGAGCTTTTTCGCAAGACATCATAGAAACAATGTCCACTCATTGTGAGCGCCCTATTATTTTTCCACTTTCTAATCCAGATGAACGATGTGAAGCGAAACCAGTAGATATATTAACCTGGAGCCAAGGAAAAGCATTGATTGCAACAGGTACGGCATTTCCTCCAGTGGAATTCCACAATCGCATGGTACAAATTGCTCAATGTAATAATGCGTTGGTATTTCCAGGAATAGGTCTTGGAGTGCTGGCTGTAAATGCTACTCGACTCACCAAAGATATGATTCTGGCTGCTGCGCATGCGCTTTGCAAATTTGCACCAAGCAAAAAAGAAAGCTACCTTCCTTTGCTTCCTTCCTTGGACGATGCCCAAATGGTTGCTAAAGAAATTGCCATAGCTGTGGCTCGTTGTGCTATTGATTCAGGCTACGCTCAGAAAAATAAAGATGCTGACTTGGAAAAATTAGTCATTGATATGTTTTGGGAGCCACGATATTTACCGTTTAAATTTACAAAATCCTGATATGGACTAGACAAAAGCAAAGCTTTAATCTGGTAATAGCACTATATTACCAGGTTACGCTTCGGCTTTACTTCTTTCCATCAGTTTTTACAAAATTCACTTTAATGTTTCTCATCGTTGCGCTTGAAGGTTCCCAAGAGCGTTCGTATTTAAATAGAATATCAGTACTTGCAGGATAGTTTTTTCCTTTTTGTAGCGTAAAAATAAAATGCATTTGGCCACTAGCGCCTATAAGTTTAGTTTTTGGTCGCTCATAAGAACTATTGCTTAGGGTTAATAACTTCGTATTATAATGAACAACGGACCATTGAAATCCGGTAGTTGGATTTGCAGGTAAAGTTACTTCGAAATTAGGGCTACTCACATTAACATCTAGAGTTAGATTATCATTTGCATAAGTCATCATTGAAAAACTAAGAAACAAACAGCCAAATATTATTTTCATTGACAAGCTCCTTTCGCACACTCTATCAAACAGTTTAGCTTATTTTCCGCATAAAAAATAAAGGGAACCGGAATAGAGTACAACTTATTCTTATCGAATTTTTATTATACTGCCATTTATTTTTTGCTAATTTTCATTCCAGTTAATATCCCTAACACAAATATCATAATCAATAAGCCCATTAAGGGGATAAGCGTATTTACCCCCTGAAACAACTCAAAAACATTTATTTGTGTCATTTGAGAAACATCTTTAATGCCGTAAATACATAATTCACCAGTGGGTAATGAACAGAATTTATCCGAAGGGCATGTCTTAAGGATGGTTGGGTTTTCACCAGTACCACATTTAATATGAGCTTCTTTAAGTATTTTAAAAACTATCTCTGGATGTTTAGTAACAATTTCTGGCATGTTATCCTCTTTTAAGAGCAATGAAGGTTTATCATAACTAAATTTTCGAATTATTTAATAATTCTATTGCTACTTTCCATTAATTTTAAATATTAATCTTGATCTTAATGCACAGAAAAGCGATTATTTTATCTTTTTTAATCATTGTTAGGAGTGCGCGTGGACTACGAAACCATGGAATTTGATGTTATCATCGTAGGTGCTGGGCCGGCGGGGTTATCTGCTGCGATTAAACTAAAACAGCTTGCTCTCAACGCACAAAAAGAAATATCTGTTTGTATTTTAGAAAAAGGGGCCCAAGTCGGAGCACATATTCTTTCAGGAGCCGTTCTAGAACCGAGAAGTCTTAAAGAGTTACTCCCTAGCACATGGCAAGACGCTCCCTTAGATACACCTGTAAAAGAAGATTTTTTTTATTTTCTAACTCAAAAACATTCATATAAACTTCCTACACCCAAGCCTATGCACAATGAAGGAAATTATATTATTAGCTTAGGCGAACTTTGTATTTTTCTTGCGGAACAAGCAGAGGCTTTAGGTTGTGAAATTTATCCTGGCTTTTCTGCAGTAAAAGCACTGTATAATGATCAGAATCAAGTAATTGGGGTAATGACAGGTTGTGTAGGTCTCGATAAAAATAAAGAAAAAACTCATAATTATCAACCTGGAATGCATTTACTAGCCAAACAAACTTTACTCGCTGAAGGTTGCCGTGGACAACTCAGTCAAAGTCTAATGTCGCGTTATCATTTAAGAGATAAAGTCAATCCACAAACTTATGGTTTAGGTATTAAGGAAATATGGCGGGTCACAGCAGAGAACCATAAACCAGGACAAGTGATTCATACTGTAGGCTGGCCAATGGATCATGCGACTTATGGTGGTTCATTTGTCTATCATTTATCAAATCAACGTGTTGCTCTTGGTTTTGTAGTTGGTCTTGATTATAAAAATCCATGGTTAAATCCTTTTGCAGAATTCCAACATTTCAAAACTCATCCATTAATCAAGCCTATATTGACAGACGGTGAGCGCATTAGTTATGGCGCTCGTGCACTTAATGAAGGAGGATGGCAATCTTTACCAAAGCTTACATTTCCTGGTGGGGCATTAATTGGTGATGCAGCAGGTTTCCTTAATGTTCCTAAGATTAAAGGAATACACACCGCCATGCAGTCAGGAATGCTCGCGGCAGATGCATGCTTTGATGCTTTGCAGCAAGAGAACTCTGCCCAAATTGAGATCACCAATTATACTGAAAAAGTCAAAAACTCCTGGTTAGATAAAGAACTATATGCTGTACGTAACATAAGACCAGGATTTAAATATGGCCTTTTCCCTGGTTTAATCAATGCTGCTTTTGAAACCTATATTACTCGCGGACATTCGCCTTGGACACTCACTAATCATGCCGATAACAAAACTTTAATTCCAGCAAATAAAGCAAAAAAAATAGACTATCCTAAACCTGATGGGGTTATTACCTTTGATAAACTCTCTTCAGTATTCTTAGCAAATACATATCATGAGGAAAATCAACCCTGTCATCTTGTATTGAAAAATCCACAATTAGCAATTGACATCAATTTAAATGAATATGCTTTTCCAGAAGGTCGATACTGTCCTGCTGCAGTATATGAAATAATTGAAGAAGAAAAGGGACCCAGATTACAAATTAATGCACAAAACTGCATTCACTGTAAAACTTGCGACATTAAAGATCCGCGACAAAACATCGTTTGGCATGCGCCTGAAGGTGGAGGTGGACCCAATTACTCTGGAATGTGAATCTTGGCAAAAGTTGGTTTTAAAGCTAAACTGACGCCGTTTCTTGCCTAAATCCCTTTCAATTAAGAGTAGCTCTTTTATTATGCGATGATAACCGATTTTCATCTTATATTTTAATTATTATCGCAGAAAGCCAAGCTTATGTCTGAATCCAATCATATGATTATTAATAAACAGGAACGTATATATGTTTAGATATGAAGCACCAAATCCTTATAATAACGAAGGATCGTTTTTTTCGTTCTTAAGTTCAAATTCTGTTTCATCAAGCCAGAGTATTGGTAAATTAGTATTACCTGCGCAATGGCGTGAACCCCAAAATATAGGTGAAATGACCTTGAATCAATTTGCTCATGCAAATGGCCTTCTTATTCAAGGTGGTTATGTGGGCACACATGATAGTGCAATTTTAGATACGATTGAATTAAAACCAAAAGCAGAGTCTAACACTCCTCTTAGAAACCAACATTTTATTATTAAATTTAATGGAAATGGGATGTTCTATCAGGATGCATTACGCAATTTTGCTCATGATGCAAACAAATTAAACGTAACCGTCATTGGCTTTAACTATCGTGGTGTAGGCAACAGTAAAAAAACACCTGAAACCTTTCAAGATCTGGTGACTGATGGTATTGCACAAGTGCAACGTTTGTTAGACAGTGGCGTTGATTCAAAAAAAATTACAGTTGATGGTTTATCACTTGGTGGTGGTGTTGCCACAATGGTTGCTAGTCATTTTCATAAAATAGGTAAACCAGTTTATTTGTGGAATGATCGTTCTTTTGCTTCGATCTCGAAAGCAGCTGCGGGCGTTGTTGCCCCCGAAATAGATAATATTTTTGGCGAAACTTTAGCGACATCATTTGAATACACATCCTGGAGTTTAATGAAACCAGCTGGATGGGATGTCAATGTTGCTAAAGCCTACAACGCTATTCCAGATGAATATAAAAATCATATGTATGTAGCTAAAAAATCCGCACGTTCTTACGGTGATGGTGTCATTGCTCATCGAGCATCATTGCACGAAGGAGTAAAACAAGAGGAGAAGAAAAAAGGAATTAGGACAGGCCATAAAGTATATGCCCAAAATGGCTTTTTTGGCGGCGGTCATAACATGTCGCGAAGTGATTTAGTGAGTGCAGAAAACACTTCTCTTACTGGACAAGATCAGTTTGAAAATTTTATAAGAAACCACAGGCCCTAAAATCAATAGAGGGGTTAAGGTTGGATTGCCCCTCCCTGCCTTCATCTCGATTTCCATACATCCAAATATTATTAATAATTAATACTCGAAATCTCTTTGCGTTCTCTGCCACAAAAGAGAAAGAGGAGAAATACAAAGAGATTAGGACATAATTGATGTTTATTACTTGCACTATTTTTGTCCATTTTGTATACTAGGATCATGTTTTTTGCAGATGGATGAAGAAGTCTTTATTATTTCGCTAAATCAAATCCTAATTTATCCATCCAAGATTTTCGCATGTCGCGTAATACCCATTTAAGGTTATCATTTGGAATTAAATACCCACCTATCCCATCAGAAAATAATAGGTCAACGACTTGTGTTGTAACCTGCTTTAATTCTAAGCTGATACAAGTTGGAGAAGCAGGTTTTGTTGGTAACATGATGGTAATGGTATTATCTTTTTGCTCTACAATTTCAATTTCAATATTTCCGTTAATAGTACAGCCATATTCTTCACTTAGTTTTTGCTTGGGATTATTAATCAATTCTTGTCTATATTGTAAGTCACTTACAATTTTCTGAAAATGTTCTTCTACAAAATGACTGTTCATTATTCTTCCTTTTTATGAATGCTATCACGAAGTTGTAGTAATTTTGCCTTCTGCTTGGTTGAAGCAAGCCACACAAACATTTTCCCACTAGACCAAATGTCTATTTGATTCAGTTCAAATGGCTTTTGCAAATCAAGATTATGATTCGCTGGTGGTATAGTAAAATATAAAGTATTAGGCTTTTGTAAAATAATGTTTAATTTAATCCCATCAGGAACAGTTACACCCAATTGAGATAATGCCTTAACAGGATTAGTGGTTAATAAACTCGCAAAATCTGGATCTTCCCAAGATTTTTTAGTGAGGAGTAATTCAAAATCATTTTCCATTTTTAATTCCCTTTGGATACGTCCTTATATCGAATTGAGGTCCAATCGTATTCAATATAAAAACTGATTGCAATTAATCAATAAAAAATCGACCTAGTAGAAATATTGTCACCAAATACAATGACTCGTTAGCTTTCTTCTTGAACGTTAATAAAATAATTTTGGATCACCTGTGTTTAATTTAGGTATAATGCGCTCTGTTTAAAGTATAGGGGTTTATCGCATGAAGTTTAGTCCCAGCACAAATCCAGAGCATTTAGACGCGATTATCAAATCGACATTGACGGGATTAGTTCTTAAATCAGATGAAGAATTGACGAACTGTCTCAAATCGCTACCTGAGGAAATAGATTTTGATGCACCAGATGAAGATTTCAATACAATACTCTATCTTGCCGCTGCAAATAACTACATAAAAACCGTAAGTTATTTGTTATTAGAAAGAAAAGTGAATCCCAATATTAAAGTATCTGAAGACTTAACTGCTGCCCATATTGCCGCCGCACATGGACATATTGATGTATTAACAAAATTAGCAAGTTGCAAAAATATTAAATTTAATGAAAAAGACAAATATGGAGAAACACCTTTATTTCGCGCCATAGGTAATGCTCCTGATGAAAAACTTTTAGAAATTGTCCGTTTAATTGTTAATAAAGACCCCTCTTCAATTTCAGTTCCGAATGAAGATGGCGTTTTCCCTATTGAACTAGCACTTCAAAGACAACATCGATTAGTAATTCAATTACTATTAGAAAATGGCGCTGATGTTAACAAACGTTACAGTGTAATCGCAGCAAATATGATGATGTCACAAAGCGTCCCTAGCAGACAATTCGCTAGTGCTTTCGTATTTTTTACTGGTCCAACCGAAAATGATAATTTACGTCAATGTGCTAAGCTAATTATCGAAACTTATAACAAACAACACATTGAAGAAGATGTTAAGGAAATGGCAGCAAGCAGTCGCCCCAATAAGTTCTAGTTAATTCTTCAAAGTACCGACTAAGCTAATAAGCTTAGTTAATATCTTCATTGCCTTAGATTGAAGCCTGAGTTAGTTTTTCTTCACTATTAAAAACAAAAAATCATCTTTTGTAATTATCCATCGCCGTGTGTCCGGTATTTTTAATAGTTCAAGACTTCAATATGTTATGAACCCTATTAGAGAATCTCTGAATAACGTTCCTTTTAACTCATTAATTTCAATATAAAGCGAAGCCTTTAAGAAGTCATTATTAAATCCCTAAAATGTGTAATTTGTAAAGTTTGCGTATTTTTTGAGCTTTTATTAAAAACCATTATCGGAATTGTCGTAGAATATAATGCTTATTTTAAGCAGTCCTGCAGAATGACTAAGAGTCAAAAGTAATAAGAGAATTGATGATGAATATCAAAAAATTAATAATTGTTTGCACCACCCTTTTACTTTATCTGACTAATTCTTATTCGATAGCCGCAAATACTAGCAATCAGAATCAGATGGAGGTATTTTTAATTTCAGATCCTCATGTGGACATTACAAAACGTCAAACAACGCTCATAAACCCAAAACCCAATATTTCCGAAGAATTAGATCCGCAAAGTTTTAAATTTTTAATAGCGAAAATTGGTGAACAAATCGATTTACATCAAGAAACAAATCCTATAGTTTTATTGCTTGGTGACTTACCTGCTCATAATGCATACAAACGTAAAACAACTCGAGATAATATTAATTTAGTTTTTGAACAACTGTTTGAAAAAATAAATCCACTCCCTTATTTTTATGTTTTTGGTAATAATGATTCTTTACAAAGAGATTACGGCCCTTTTACCTATAAAAATCAATCTGCTTTCGACCTATTAAAAGCGATAACAGGTAACACTGATGGGTTTCTCTCATCAGGTCTAAAATGCCCATTTTATGATAAACCTTGCATCAACAACGAAAACAAAAACTACGGTTATTACTCTGCTTATTTAAATGATCATCTCAAGCTTATTTCGTTAAATAGCGTTGTATTTATATCAAGACCAAATTTCTCCCCTTCTCGAGATGGTGCCGAAGAAGAACTTCAATGGTTGGAAAATGAAATTAAAACAAGCAAAGCAAATCATGAGAATGTTTTATTAGCCATGCATGTTCCACCTCAGAATTGGGAATCAATCTATAAAGAATCATTCATAAAAATAATAAAAACTTATCCGGAAATCATACTTGGTATGGTCGCAGCCCATACTCATTTTGATGAAATTCACGCGATTAAAATTAAAAGTAAAGACTATGTGATCCCAATCATTTATTCAGCTTCCATTGGATCTGATCATGGCAACGCTTCTTCCTTTAAAATTTTAAATTTATCAAGACAAAATGACACTTCTTCATGGCAATTAAAAAACTATGTCACTTATAATTTTATAGGTCCTACTGCCGAAAAAAGTCAGCTCAATCAATACTATGACTTCAATCAAGCATTCTGTTTGAATTCTTCTACTGAAACTATCAGTAATTGTCTTAAAAAGCATATCAGTAAAAATAAATTTGATAATGCAACAAGCACCTTAATGAGCAAGCATTATACAGCTGGAAACCCTAATAATAGCCAAAAGATTAACCCATCTTCAAAATGGCTCATGATAATACAGTAATAAATCAGTGAAACATTGCTCTATTCCAAACTGTTGCTCGCTTACATTCCTATTAGCCCAAAAAAGCGAGCACTTCCAGTCGGACTATAATAAGATAAAAATATCTAAGAAACATCATGACTAATTTCATCAAACTGCCAATTGATAAGCAACAGAGATAGAATAGCAATATTTATATTATTAGTTACCAAATGAAAGGTATAAGCCGAGTCGTTACTTTTTTTTGATATTCTGCATATCCGTGTAAATCCCGTACAAGTATTTTCTCCTCATTCAGAATACGGGCAACTAGAGTGGTGAGTAAAACGGGGGCCAAAAGCAGTGTCCACCACGATCCGAGCGCAAGCGACGTGCCTATGAATAAAAATATGGCACCAAAATACATTGGGTGACGCATAAATCTGTATGGACCGGCCGTAATAACTTTTTGCCCTTCCTCAACTCGAATATTGGCAGCAGCGTAGGTATTCACTTTCGAAACGAGATAAAACATGTAGAATGAGAAAACAACGAGCATGTCACCTATGATCGAGACGTACCATGGTACTAATGACCAACCAAAGCGAACATCAAGTGAAGACAGGACAATAAGAACAATGCACGTAGCAAAAAGAAAAAAGATAATAATTTTCTGAGCCGGTTCCTTTTCATACGATATGCCTGCCTCAGTACGACGCTTAAGAAGAGCTGGATCATGTTTTGCCAAGTACATGCTGTATACTGCAGATGCAATAATAAACACTATCATATAAACCCAGCCTTGCCAGTATATTAGAGTTCCTGCAGGAATAAACAGGAGCAACAATATAATAATCGTTCCCAAAACTGAGGATCTAATTAACTGTTTATAGAGTAAGTTCATATCATCCAACTATTCTCTTTACTTTTTTCTTCGAAGCCCGATCTCAACGATCTAAGTATAGAACGAATCAAAAACATTTTTTAGTCTAAATTTCCTAAGATTCTCTCAAGCCTAGGCACAAACAGATAGAAAGTGAGAATCAATAGAACCTAATAAAAATGAATTATTACTGCGTTCAAGATGATGGTGCCTGGACTTATGGGCTGTCTCTTGATCACATCTCCATCAATTTGGTAGCTATCCTAAGTCCTTCAACTCGCTCTTGTAAACGGAACCATCCTTTCCA
>NZ_LNYU01000007.1 GCF_001468135.1 Legionella santicrucis
GCATTGCTTTAAAACGATTGAAAGCTGCCCTTTCTACTAAATATTTGAGAAAAGTGATAGGTTTTTAAACTTTGATGAAATCGCCCTGCTCAAAATGGTCTATAAGAAAGTATCTTAATAAATTGTTAACAATTACTCGTTATAATTCATTTTGACTCATAATGATAAAAAAATGATTAAATAAGACAGAGGTAGATATGACAGCAGAAAAGCAAGATCCAACCGTAAAGCAGGAAATGGAAACAACCCCTCGCAAAGAGTTACATGATAAAATAGAAAATTTAAAAGAAGATGTAGACAGTAATTTATATCTAGATGCTGTATATGAAGTTAACAAGATATTAATTGAACAAGAAAAACCAATCGGATCTAAGATGGTTGAAGCCGTGAACAGAAATTTAGAAGACATACGTTCAGGCACAGGAAGTCTACCAACATATCATGCTCGTGAAGTAGGTGCTATGGTAATAGATGCCACAGAAGAATTACAAAAAGGAAACTACGAGCAAGCTGCTCTTAATAGCGCTGGCGCTCTCGCGAATTCAATGGCTTTTCTTTTTTCTGGAGTACATGAAGCCAATCAATATAAATTAGGACGAGGTGGGCGTGCAAGTGGTAATAGAGAAGACACAGATGAAGATAGTAATGATGCTTCATCGGACAATAACAGTACATGTTGTCTCATGTAATTGATTCTTTAAGAGGATGTGCCGAAGTAACTTCCATATCCTCTTGCCTCAAAATATTTTCACCATAAAAAAAATCCACCCTATAGGTCACAAATTAGCACATCCAATTGATAATAATATTCTCCCTGTGTTTTAACTGCCTAATTTATAAAGCAACTGAATTTGATGGATTTATAGGCTAAGCGATACTGAACAGCTTAGCCGGTGTTAAATTAGTAGTGATTTATATAGATCTTCCAATAATGCAATCCCGATCATCATGAGCAGCTGACTTTTTTATGTCCTCTACGAATGTCTTAAGCACATCCTCACAATTTCCTTCTCGCTCGCCTCCAGGGATATTTGAATTAAAATAAGAACATTTATTGGTACCGGCGGTATGGCCATAATAAACTTGATGATAAGGAGCAGCTTTTTTCTGTTTATCCTCTGGTGTTGGATAATTTATAAGTACATGCTCTGAATCCCTGAATACTTTTGTTGCTTCTTCTGTAGTGGATAACTTATCTATAGAAGTACGCTCACCTTTAAACATCTTGTGGTTATCGAAAAAAGCAACATGCATTCCAATCAAGCTACCAAAACCACTTCCACTTTTTTCACTTACTTGTTGCGTGACCGCAGACTGATGTTCTTCCATTTTTTTAGCACATTCGTAAGTTTTGGAAGGTCCCTCATCTAAAAAAGCACGATTAGTCCCACCCATTTTGTAACTCGCATATAAATTAGCAAGAGGTGAACAAAGACCGTTACTATTTTGAATTCCTAGCTGTTGTAAAATGGTTGCTTGTGTTGAAAAAGGTTTGATTTGTTTTTCTTGCATGTTCGTTTCTCCAACATAATCGCTCAAATGGGAATAAACCATAACCCAATTAACTCATAAATTTGTTGATTATAAGTCAAACTGACCTAATTTTATATTATATCACGATTATTTTCTGCTTTATAGACCGTTTTCAAATCATTAAAATAAATTTCCAAATCTAGGGAGTAAACAATACTAGAATCTTGGTCTTTATAAGATATGTGAACTGGATTTAAATAATTAGGATTTAAAAAATAATGATATATCCCTTTGAATTCGCAATGAGATGAAGTGATACATTATTCAATTTTGTGTATGGCTGGAGGATAAAAAAACCCCAACTAAGTTGGGGTTTTCTCCGTTATATGGCTTACGGTAAGGTTGGCTGTAATGTAATACGTGTTGGATGATGGAAGGTAAATGGAGGATTAGTAGCATCAACACAGTTAGATAACATTCCACTCACTGAATCTACTACACATAATGCAATCCGTGTTCCTTCTTCATTTGAGATGTAGGCATGGCTACCATCGGCATCGAATACAATACCTTCTGGTTCGTCTAATAAAGCAGTGGAACCATTAATTGCATTTTTACATCCAGAAAAATGTCCGGTGCTTAGATCCACATTACAAATGAGTACGCCTTCTTGGCTAGGAGAGTTTTCCACAATGTAGGCATACGTGGTTGGGGATCCATGGAAATTAACATCCGAAGTATTATGCAAACCTGAAACTGCTTGAACACAAGAAGTAAACGTGTTGTCAGCACCAATATTACACAACCAGATTATGCCGCTGTAATCTGCAACGAAAGCATGTGTGCCAATGACTTTCACTTTTTCAGGATAAAGAAATTGCGTAAAAGAAGCATTTGCATTTCTTGCACAATTTGAAAGAACGCCGGTATCAGGATTAACATCGCAAAGATTAATGACACCACCTGATGTTTCGTTCGGTACATAGGCGATTGTTCCTGCGGAGTTGAATTCCAATATCTCAGGAGCTGCAAAGATATGGCCGTCATTAACCGCATTACGGCAATTCGTTAATAGTCTTGTTGTCTGATCTACGTCGCATAAATACACTGCGCGAGGTGATCCAAGTGTATCAGAGACATAAGCCCTGGTACCTTCTGGGTTGAATGCAATGGCTTCCGGATGATCAAAGGGTGGGGAACTTGCCATCGCTGATCCACAACGCACTAATTCCGACGTGGTTGAATCGGCAAGGCAAATGGAAACAGGCTGGGTATTATTACTTGGATCTTCATTACCTATATAGGCCAAGTAAGCACAGTGAACTTCAACATTAGTTACGTTAGCAGTTGCCGTACCTGAACCATTTACTACCTGGCATAACAAGCCATCGGGGAATGCCTTAATAGTGACATTATAGGTTCCACCAGCAACGACTGGTGTGTTAAACGTGAATGTCGTCGCATTAGCTGCTGGAGAAATAGTATCTGTACTATTATTTTGCAACTGTAAACCTGATGTTGTTAACCCAGTGATGGTACCGCCTATGGTAAAGGTATTAGCGTTAGCACTGCAGGTTACATTAACAGTGACGTTTGTCCCATTGACTGTGCCAGAACTGTTAATTGCTGTACAGGTTTGACCAGCCGGCTGTGTTACAACAATGACATTGTACTGACTTCCATTAGCTACGGCAGCAGATAATTGATAAGTAGTATTGGCATTTGCTGTAACGGACGCATCGTTATTGTTTTGCAGTTGAAAGCTTCCTGCTGTCAATCCAGTAACGGCTGCACTAACAGTAAATGTTGTCGCACTACAAACCACGCTAATATTAGTTACATTATTATTGGCTATAGTGCCTGTGCCATTACTAACGGTACAAGTCTCACCGGGTGGAGGCGTTAACACGGTAACCGCATAAGTATCGTTAGTGGAGAGCGCCGTGGGAAAAACAAACCGGTTTGCATTAGCAGGAACCACTAAATCATTAGTGTTAGTAGCGTTATAAGTGAGCCGCAATGTTATAGGTTGCGTCGTGGTGTTTCCTGAAATGCTTCCACCCACTTTATAGGTTCTAGGTACACAGTTAACTGCAACATTGGTTACGTCAGCTGTTACATTGGTACCGCTTCCATTAGCAGTAACCGTGCAAGTTAATCCTGCAGGCTGGGTTCTTACAGTTACATTATAACTACCCCCATAGGTAATGCCCGTAGTAAAAGTAAAAGGAGCAGGGTTTCCAGGAGCGACAGCAAGGAATTCCCCACCATTGAGTTGTAGAGTTAATCCAACTGTGGAGAGATTGCTAACGTTTCCTGAGACACTAAATTTCTGCGGACTAGCCGTTGTCACATGCAACACACTACTTGCATCCGGGCGGTAACATTGTAGAGGGTTAGCGTGATTGCACACTATGGGACCGCCATTAATATTTCCCGATATCTCACTTCCAAGAATCTGCAGTGCCAAAATACAGGATTGATGAGGCGGCAGCGTAAACACATCCGAACAGATTCCGGGAACAACAATCTGTTTAACACCCCTCATAGGTTGTAGCACTAGTGGAAAAGTATGTTTATTGCTGTTATTAGTTACCCGATATGCGACTATGCCATTATTCGTCGATGCTAAAGTTAGGTTAGTGGGAGTCAAGGGAGTAAAAGACCAAAGCGGCGAACCCGCATATCCCAATGATATTAATAGTAATAATTGAATACCAAATATAAATTTGGTAATTTTTTGTATCATAGCAAATCCTTTTTTAGTTGTTTAATCAAAAACTTAATATCCATTAAGTTTTGGCTCTGACATTGCTCGTTAATTTGTTTGTCAGTATTAGCAATACATATCTCCTTATAGAATGCTTATCCTTTAATGAGAAAGGACAATATACCTTTTTTTCTCTCTTGCATTCAACCTTTTTAAAAGGCAACAACTAAAGAATAAGTGCTATATTAAAAGTTGAATTGCCTCTTCTGCTGTGGTTCATAGTTTTTCCTCAAATATGGTTTAATAATCTTAATCCTGATTAATTTTTATTTTAATTCTATATAAAATATGTTTTGAAAGCCTATGGACCAGGAGGCAAATCTAGGTATGTGTTTGTTTTATCATCCATAGTTCATTTGTATCAGGTTGTAATCCGAGTTTCTGAAAGCCCGCTTTTTCATAGGCTCGAATTGCCGCAACGTTAGAACTTTCAGGATCAACAAAAATATGAGTATATGAAGTCGCATATTGATTTAGAAAGATTGTAATCGCAGATGTGCCAATGCCGCGTTTCAAAAAATCTGGCTCGCCGATTAACACATCAAAAGCTGCAAGACATTGGGGCAAGCCTTGAAGTGATTTTGAGCGTAGAAAATCATGTGCATTATAGAGTTGGATATAACCAATAGGTTTCTCATCAACACAGATAATATAAGGATAGATTGGTTTAGGAGTACCATGAGCCAACTTATACCCTTTCACATAATCAGCATATTTTTTAAAAATCAATTCATCCGTCCAATGAACATCCGGATCCCACCATGTTTTCACATGCTTCTCTTCAAGCCACTTCAAAAGTAGGGAAAAATGTGATTCAGTTAGGTGCACGAACGTAATCTTCATAAGCTATTTTATCTCTTCAACTCGTACTAAAATTATAAAACAGATTAAAAACTGACCTATCTTGTTTTTTACTACAACCAACTATTCTATCATGAGGCCTTATTCAACTTGAAACTTAATAGATAGTAGAAAAAATAAAACATGCCCCTATTTGATTTAACCCGTAATAACATTAATGACAGAAGCATCTAGTGGACTTGGAGAATAGTTTGAATGAACAAGAAGTGTCGATAATAAAATGAGTGCTCATCCAGTCCTAATATGCGAGGACAGGAGCGAGTGATTATTTTTTATAGCGACGAAGCTCATAGCCATAATGATATCAATGCCCTACAGCAGATTTTCCCAGCTTTAAATCCACAATCCTATCCCTTGAATTCTTTGGGCGACTCCATCATCGATTTATTTAGCTCCACAGAATCTTGAATAAGTAGTCGAAGCGTTTGCACGCTTAATTGCATAGCCACTTTATGATTCCCTTTCGTTGTTTCTGATTCTTGACGAGCCCTGATTGCCCTCTCTACCCCTTGCAATAATTCAGTATTACAATCCTCTTCACCTAGCAGCAGTTTTATGGAAAAAACATTTCTTACTACAGATTCTAATGGAGAAGTTTTTATATATTGGCTTAGAATAGTTACAGCCATTTCTGTAGGCTCAAGATTGCCACGAAATCGTTCTTCTTTTAAGCAATCTAGTCCACCACATCTGTTTGTAAGTAATCGAAATAATTCTGGAACCCCAGGGAATTCTTTTTTCGCTTTCATAGTAACACCATCACTCAATGTAATTAACAAATAACCAATATGCATATAATTAGTATATAATAGTTTTAAGATGAGCGATTTTTGATGGTTTTTTTAATAAGCATCGATAATTAAAATTACATTTAACTCAACTCATTTGTGTCAATATGTAAGGTTCTTTTTTCTTTTGCCAGTAGATGGCAGGATACTGGTTTTTGGCATAAAAGATCAGCCAAAAGAGTTAATTGATATTTAATAACGAGGTTATAAGTGAATGGCACTTGGCGGAGAACAGCATGGATACAAAACGATTCAGAGATGATAGCAAATTTTACCTGCGATGTTTCAGTAATATAAGTCTAGTTTATTTCATGCTGACAAGCATATTGTGCAGACAGAAGCAAGTACATCAAAAAGTAAAGATGAAGACAATATTTCGTATCTGCCCTGCTATGCAATTTAGTTAATCAACAATAAAACCTAGAGAGTAAGTCTATTTATTGCCAATATTAACAGACTTACCGCCTTAAATATTTTTTAACCATTTATAGGAAAAGAACCATTTTCCGCATTTCGATAATCTGGAAATGAACAGTGTGTATGCGCAATTTTCCAAACTCCATCTTCTTTTTCAGCAATAAGCGTACCTCGTAAATTCTCAAAAATATGTTGGGTACCATCAATGAGTACATGAGCATTGCAAATTGCTGCAGCCCAAAAAGAATCTTGCGGAGTAGGTACAAATTTTATGATTTCAATTTCGCTGTGCTCTGATTGGCTCCAATCTCGAAGTAGTTGCATTTCAATCTCCTTTAAGCCTTCGCGGTATTCATCAAGGCCAGAACCCCACATGTTTGAATTTCTGGTAAATAGACTCAACAATAAAGACAAATCACGTTTTTTATAACCTTCGCAAAATTGTCTAAACAGATGTTCGGTAGGTCTTTCTGGGGTTTTCATCATAACATCTCCACATCAATAAAAGTGGGTGTGATTGTGAGGGATTTCAGAGAAAAAATCTGTCCGTAACGTTTACGGACAATTACCAATGCATTATCCGTTCAAGTTCCACATAAGAGGTGTAACCTGTACGCTGCTTCACTCTTATGAGATAAGTCTCCACCGTTCTTGGGGAAATTTCTAGTATGTGTGCAATTTGCTTGTAGGCAAATCCTTTCAGAAAAAATTTTATACAAGCCAATTCTTGCGTTGTTAGATAAGTCATTCCTGACTTACCTCTGACTTTAATTTTTCCCTGACTCAAGCACATCTCTTGATAATTAACATCTCTATACGCTTTAGGTAAGGAAATAGCGCTCTTCTCCATAATGCGCAGTAAATCCTTATTTTGCTTATCAAAGTCATAAATAAATTGCTCTATAATCTTTATTTTATTCAGATAAAACGAACCAGGATTAGGGTGTTCATACGGTAAAGCAACAGCAATCATGTCGTAGTAATTTTTAGAACGTCGTACCAGCGTTAAGCCATTATGAAAATTGAATTTATCTCTGGCCAGTTGTAAAGGTGCTGTTGGAGGTAACGCTTCGTCCCATAAAAACCAATAGAAAGGTACATGTTCATGCTCGTCTTCATAAGAAGAAAAGACAATAGGCTGATCATGATATTCTTTAGTATGCTCAAACAAACCTGGATTATTCGTTAAGCAGTTAATTGAGCCGTCAGCATAACAACGAAGATACTGAAAATAATTAAAACCAAAGGTTTCAAACAAGAAACAGCTTGCTTCTTGTACTTTGTCTTTTAGAGCAAAGATAGGATGGGTTAAATCTATTTCAATAGGCATAATGAACTATCTTGAATATCTTCTTTAACAGAGCCACATCACTTTGATTTATTTATAACCCCAAGTGTACCCCAGAAAACTGGGGAATTCTATTTATTAAACATAGAGCATTGAACTCGGCCTGCCCTCCTCTTACTCCTCGGATCATCCCAATATCCCTTATTTTGTAAATAAGAGATATTTGCTCATTACTTCCTGTTATTTAAAAAGCTGGAATGATCTTGTCTGGAGAATTGCCCACACTTTTTATGCTCCCTAATTACATATATGCCATTAAACTGAATGCATTTTTTTCAAGATTCAATGGTGCTTCTTCCTCCACACGCTTATCCATAGCTTTTCTGAGCTGCTCCGCTAGCTTACTATCTGGTGCAACCCTGTTATCTACTATTTCAAAGTCCAGGGTAGGCTTTTGTTTGATTCCTACAATAGCAAATGACCCATCACATAACTCAAAGACATTATCAAGATACTTATTTTGTGCTAGTTGAATGTATTGAGTCATACGTTTAACTTGGGGCAAATCCAAAGGTTCATCTAAAAAACCTCCCACAAATACTTTGCCACAATTATCTAGTAACATCTGCACTGATAAACCGAGAACTTTCGGTAAGCGTGCGTGACTAAAGACAGAGCTGTTGTTTAGCCTATAGCCTCGAAGAATTTAGGAGGCGACTTAATGACAAAAGGTACCAATAAACTAGAAACTGTCAAACAAGCCTTTAGACACTGGCGAGCCACACGAACAAAGCGCGGGCAAATCCCCGATGAGTTATGGGAGCAGGTCAAGGGACTATTGGGTGATTATACTCCTTCGAAAATCGGCAGTCATTTAGGGATTAGTCCAATCCAAATCAGGAAGAAATTATTGCCTGTAGAGAAAACGGACCTGCAGTTTGTTGAGGTAAAAGGAAAACCTACGAGGATTGATTCAGAGTTTCTATCAAATAGCGATGCGCTTTGTAATGTTGAGCTTCATCGTCCCTGTGGCAGTATACTGAAAATCAATGCAGTACCGATGAGTAGGGTATCAAAGCTCATGCTGGATTTCATGGGGTAACGATGCTGCAGATTACCCCACAACATCGGTTGCTATTGGCAGTAGAACCCGTTGATTTTAGAAAAGGCATCGATGGCTTAAAAGCCTTATGCCGCCAAAAACTTCTTGATGACCCATTCAGCGGTACTGTATTTGTTTTTACCAATCGCATGCGAACCTCAGTGAAACTATTCGTGTATGATGCGAGTGGTTTTTGGCTCTGTCAGAAACGGTTCAGTCGAGGCAAGCTAGCTTGGTGGCCCACTGGGGTGAGCCCCTCCGTTGAATTACGCTCCAGTGAGTTATTGATACTGCTTGCCCAAGGCCATCCCATCAAAGCAAACCTTCCAGAAGATTGGCGTTCTATTGCTTATGCTGCTGCCAGTGATGATTCAAACGAAGCCTTGGTGGTCTCATAATTCCAGGGAAGCCATGCTTTGGGCTCTTTAACAATTGGGTCTTTGTAAATTTGCAGTGCAACCAAGTATTCAAAGGGGTTGATGCCTGCTAACTCACAGGTATAAATAATACTAGTGAGTACCCCACCCACCATAGCGCCGTATTCTGTTTTGTAGAATAACCAAGTATTGCGTCCTCTGATAGGGATTTTTAACCCCCTCTCCATGTCATTGTTATGGATGGGCGCACCAGGAATTTGTAGAAAACGGGTGAGTTTCTCCCAATGCTTCAGCATGTATTTGATGGCTTTGCCTAAGGAATCATTAGGCTCTACGTGTTTGGATGACAGCAGATTTTCCATGTACGCTCGGGCTTCAAGCATTACAGCTCTGCTGTGCTTTTGATGATAGATTAGGCGCTGTTGTTCATCATGCCCAAGTTGTTTTGATTTCTCGTCCATCTGAAATGGAATTGAAAGCCACTTCATAATGGGCAGGCAATATTCTGGGTAGAATGCCTGCAACTCATCAAACTTACGAAATCCATGAGACAAGCAGTTGCACACAATGGTGTCGTGGGTCTCTGGGACATTATGACTTAGTGCATCACACATTTGGATGACCTTGCCATTATTCTTATGGCGCTTATGAAGAAGGCGCTCCATGTTTTCGCCAGAGTGACGTTGGCTGTTATAAAAGAGTGCTATTTTATGGGCGCCGTTTTGTGCCAATATTCCTGTGGTGTACATGCCAGTTCGTTTTTTATCAGGCTTTTGTCTGTTGTGCCGAATTGTATCTACAATTCGAAGAACAGTATCATCATTGTGAATTAAAGAACCATTCGCCGCGAGTTCCTCTAAAGCAGGGAATACTAACAACGCACACCCAGCCAGCTCTTCCATCAGTTGCCATTGGGTAGATGCTGGAATGGGAAAGCCTATGAGCGATTGAAAATATTCTTGTCGATGAAAAGGCATGGCCATGTAGTATTTTTGTAAGGCTAACATGGCTTTAAAACTTGGATGATATTTTTCCTGGTGGACATGAGCTGGAATATTGGCTGAAAAGATCTCATTGTATAAAGCACATCGCAGCTTCTCAATCCAATATTTATTAACAGACGCTAAATTCTGTCCTTTGATATTAATGAGGATGCCGGGATTGATGGAATAAAGCCTGCCACCACAGTGATGTGGACAGTGTTGTCCAGCACTTAGGGACTCTAAGGCAATGGTGTGTTCCTGTGCATTGATGTAGGCTGTATGCGGAAGGCGTCCATGTCCTGTGGGTTCTTTGGGCTCATTGCTCTCATCATTTGAAGGGTTCGCTTCAGATTCTTCTGCATCGGTGGTATTCTCTTCTGTCTTTGAAGATTTGTCTTGTTGTTTAGTGGTCTCAAAGATAAGCCGCTTTAAATTGGATACGGTTATTTTATGCTCGACTAGTGCGCGCGGGATCCAGGAGGCCAGGTGAATACACCCAATGACAAAAGGTTTTGTTCCCTCTGGTAAGTTTGATGAGTGTACTTCTTGTGATTTTTCAATGACAATCGATAGTTCTTTTGCTGGTGTCATTTAGTAACCCTGCTCCTCTTAAGGGCAGCAAGGTTAGCTAGCAGGCATAATAAAATCAATAGGTTGGGGCGAAAATAATGGCTCAATGCTTTTTTGCTGCTAATTCAGACTTCTTCACCAATCCGCTGTTTCAGGCAGCCACAGGCACAGTGTTTGTCGTGTTCTGGAATATCGTGTTCAATCACTTCACGGGGTAAATCATCCGGCAATGGTCGACGCTTAGGTTTATTACGGGTGTAGGTAATGGTGAGCGTATTTTCTTCGGTGGGAAGTTCTACGGCAGGAATAGCATCTGCTTCATCGAATTGTAATTCCATTTGTAATACATTACTTTCCGAGGAGCGTGAAAATCGTTGCTGTTGCGCTAGTCTAAACTGTTCTAAAACACGCTCATAGTTTTGTTTTAACGTTGCATTTTCTTTTTTTAAAGACAATTTTTCTTCTTGCAACGCCAAGATAAGTGCATGCAATTCAGGGATGGATTGTGGCAATGAGTCTGTCTTTTTCATGGACAGATTATACCCTAACCGCCATGATTTTATGAGGATTATTTAATAAAATCGCGATAAATTATTGGCTCGTCTCCTTGAAAATGAACGAATTTATTACTGGCTAATAACCAGTTAAAATGCTCTCGACTCAATTCAATATTGCCATGGGCATTGCGAGGAAAAACAAACTTGCCTTTCTCCAAGCGGCGATACCACAAGGTAAAACTGTGTTCTTCGTAATAAAGCGCTTTTAATTTATCACCGCTGCGACCACGAAATAAAAACAAATGGCCATTGGTTGGCTCCATCGCCAATACGTCTTTTACCATCATCGCCAGCGTATTTATCGATTTGAGCATATCCGTAACACCGCAATATAAATGAATCTTTGCATTCTCCGGAATTAACATGCTTTCATCACCTGCTTTAATAGCGATGAAAAACTATCATCTGCCAAACTTACTTTTACAGAACAATGTATTTTGTTCGGCAAATGGAGCGTTAAATCCACGAAGCTATTCTCTGAAGAGGATTTCGCTAAAATAATGGATTCGAAGGATGAATCACTTTTAGCCTTTCCTCGGGGAGAAACTGTCTTATCTGCACAACCTTCAATGCCTTGCTCTTTTCATGCCAGCGGTAAAGAAAATGGTTAAGTACGAGGTTATTGCGCTTGCAAAATTCAACTTGCGTTAAGCCACTTGTCTTATACCGTTCTAGTATTTCTTCCCAGTTAGCAATATCACTTCTCATCAACTCACTCCATTTCTTTTAAAAAATGAAATGATTAACTACTTTAATGCTGCGGAGTAGGTGTATTTGAGCGACCGTTTACGTCTAACCTCGTGAAATCTCTGTTTGATTTCTTCCTTTAAGAAGAGAGCATCGCGTCTGATGGGCTCACAATCCATTGCGGGCATTTTTGGGAGCACAAACGGGTCTTTATTGCTTTAAATCTGAGGCTTTGGTGTGTAATCAAGCTCATTTAGATTGTTAGTTTTTTTATTAGAAAAAAAGCCATGAACTCTCTCCTCTGGTAAAGCAGGAGAATAATTTTCTGAATCAAGAGAACGCAATATAAGCTGACTATTAGCGATATTGATTTCATCTGAAGGAATTTTTTCTCGCTCTGCAGACTGCAACCGATTAAAAAAATTATGATTCCTTTCAAGAAGCCTCATAAAATATTCGTCTAATGAATCAACCAAAGATTTTTCATGTCTCCAATATTCAATGCGAGGCATAGATATCTTAAGAATGGTTGTATTCTTTTCTAAACTTTCTACAATTAGCTTTAAGCTTGTCACCGAGATACAATGAACAGTAGTAGTGCTGAGGTCGAGAACCCTTAAGTGTTCGTTAGCACATAGTAAACTACTTATAGACGAAACAAGATTATCATTAATAAAATCGAAACCTAAATGCAAGCTCAGTAGTGTTCGATTATATTGAAAGGCATCCAATATTTTTTTTAACCTATCTGAAGTGAGGTTGTTAGAGGCTAGGTTTAAATTTAAGAGAGAAGAATTGTTTGCAAAAGCCATAAGCATTTCCTCTTCACCTTTTTGATCTAAGAAAACACCCTCAAACGTTGGATAAAATAAATGTGGATGAATCTCAACATATTGCCATTCATAAAGTTCAACACCTTGTAGGTTTAGGTCTCGTAAGACATAATTGCAATGTTTTTTTAAAGCGTTAAATATCGCTAAAACAGCCTTTCCACCTAGGTTGTTGAAAGATAAATCTAGTTTAGTTAAGGTTTGGTTCTTACCTAAAGCTTCTGCTATTTCCAAAAATTTCTTATGATCAAGAAAACCATCTGTAAATGTTCGACTTAAAGTAAGATGAGTAAGAGTCTTATTAGTTCTTAAGACCTCTATCAACGCAGAAGCTCCTTCATTATTTATAGGACTACCTATTAAAGTAAAACTTTCAACATTTTTATTTCTTTTCAATAAATGAAGTATTTCTACTACCTCTTCTGCTGAGAGCTCTTTACAAAAAATTTTTATCTCGCTTTTCATGGTTAATGAAGCTTTAATGGTCTTAAATTTTAATTTTTTAAACATATATGAAATAACCCAAGCTAAATCTTTCTACTCTCTTCTTGAAAACCCGGGATAAACCGCATCTTGAATAAGTTTGGATCCCATATACACCAATATCAATGATGTCTTTAAACGGTAATTTTTTTAATTTAGCAGGATTATCATAAGTATGAATACAATTATTATCTGGTTGCTCATAAACTTCACCCGTACCAGCCAAGAACACAGTGAAATCAGAAATGAATTCTTGTTATATTGCGCCCTTTTAAAGCCGTCACTTCTTGAGGCACTGAAACATTATTCTTGTGTCCTAAACCCAATTGACCATATTGATTTTCACCAAAACTATACACATTATTATTTTCATCAATGAGAAATGAAGACATATGACCCAAAGCAAAATCTTTGATTGACGGTAATCCTTCAATTTTAGTTGGTTCTTTTCGTTTGTTTGTATCACCAAGACCAAGTTGCCCCTCATAATTACAACCTAAAACGTAAACCGAACCATCCTCTGTTAGGGCCATCGAATGAAGATCCCAGCGTGCATTATCTTGTTTTTTTATATTGATTAAGCCGGGAAAGTCGTTATTTTCATCAAGTAAAAATGTTGTGTCGTCATTACTAATGGCTTCTTTTTTATAGACTATTTTAGTCATTATCACTCCGGTAAATCGTTTCACCGAGCTACTATACATCAGCAGCAAATCTCATCCAAGCTTCTATCTGTTTATTTATGGCGGCTTAGAAAAAATAGTCCACGCTGAGTGTTTTACTATGAAAAAATTGATAAATTGCCTTTTAGGAAATTTCAGAATTACTTTTGGATAGAAAAAGAAATTATTAATTAACTTTGGTTTTTTGAGCATTTAGAAAATTTTTTGATGAAAATGTTCTATTATATATAAAATAACCGCCCTCGTTCTTTTTCAATGGTATTCAATTGTTGGAAGTATAAATATGAAAGACTTATTAATCGATTTGATAGTACAAAGGTTGAATGAATCTAAAGACGATTTGAAAAAACAATTTTTCTTTGAGCATCCCATAAAAGTTGCTCATTTTTTCGCACTTGATAATCTTCTACCGACTGAAATTGCAGAAAAAATATATGAACATTTTCCTAAACCAAAACAAATGCGCTTATTAAATAATTATGGAGAATTAAAGTTAAAATATAGCTATGTCAAACGGGAATCCAGTTTATTGCAAGATCTTCATTCTGCTATTCAAGATCCGAAGGTTATTTCCGTAGTTGAAGAAATAACTGAAATTAAAAATCAAGTTCCTGATAAAACACGTCTTGCTGGTGGAATTAGTACACTACTTAAGGGGCATTATATAAATCCTCATCTAGACAGTTCGCATGATGTGGATGGAAAACTCTATCAGGCAGTAAACTTACTTTATTATGTTTCTCCAAATTGGAAACTTGAAAATGGTGGTAATTACGAAGTATGGGATGAAAAAATAGAGAATTGCATTATTGTGCCGAATTTTTTTAATCGCTTAGTTGTAATGGGAGCAAGTAGTACAGCTTGGCACGCAGTTAATCCAGTTTTATGTGATTCACCTAGATGCTGTGTATTTAATTACTTTTATACTAAAGACTCACCTGAGGGTGAAGAATATTTTCACAAGTCTACCTCTTTATTGTTTAATTCATTAATTAAACCACGTCCTGAACAAAAAATTCGTCGTGCTATTAAGAATATGTTACTAAAAAAGGTATGGTGAGGACATTATAAACAATGTAAAAGACCTCCATCATCACACATGAACATCACCGTACGACAACTCGCCTATATTTTTAGGAGAATAAAAGCAAGCATAAGTGAGCCATCCAAAAAATATAGCGACAGTTGTAATCACAGCCCATCCGGGAATGAGGCCTAATGCGGCATGTCTCACAATTCCATCGAAAGACATTCCCACCTCCTGATGTGTGCTAATGTTTTGGAGCTTTGGAGAAGATATTTTCAAGATCCATGCCATTAGCAAAATGAGGAACATCCAGATATAGTTTCTGCGTAGGCGTCGTGACATTGCTGCGCGAAGGCTTATAAGAAAGCGAGGCTCACGTAAGTCTTGCCCCAGAATTTCCGCCCAGTGATCCTCAATTACTCTCGCAGCAGTAAACATCGGCGCGAAATAGTGTCGCTCGATGAGACGCACACGGCCTCTGTAAACATCAAAGAATCGATATCTTCTTGATTCTATGAGAAGAAGTAGCAAAACGAGTATCATCGCGAACAGAAGCACTCCATGATGTGCCGAAGCAGTTGAGAGTGAGAGTGAGAGCATTGCAGCTACAGCGGTAATTGCCCAGTTAGTAGTTCGATCAATTCGGTCTCGCCATCCGGCCATTCGACTGATCTCGGCTCGATGATAATGAGCCAATACAGTAATGAATTCAGCTGATGTTGTCGGAAGTGGCGGGTTTTGGAAACCTGTTATGGGTTTTTCACCCATTTGTCGTTTTTCGTATTCCATCACTAGCTCCAAGGCTCTTCATATAAGCCTATTGGTTAATCCTTATTTCCAGATACGACTCTATCAACAACATATTGATACATTATACGGAAATATTTAAGAAGTGAAAGAAAGTAAACAAATTCAAATTTTTAAATAAGACTTCTATTCCTGTTGAAAAATAGGATCAAAGTTGGGTCAAATAGAGCTATTTCATAAAGAATAAAAATACCAATCTTTTGATATTCAAAACCATCAATAACAAATGCAATATTTTATATATTTTATTAATTATCGATTGGAATGTACGTGAAACAAATGACCTATTAATTTTATTCGTAAGTAGAGCCAGGAGAAATACTGGATATCCTTTATTGGAGCTATACAGTTTTTTGTTGAGCTTGTAAGCAGCATGTGTTGCTCGAAACGCCACAAAAATTTCCAACAAAAATCATCGACAACCCAGCATAATTCTATTAATTTTTCCACTTCAGACCTCTTGTTTTCTGTTCACTGTTTCGCAAAAACACAAGTAAAATCACAAAAGGCCTGATTTTTTCACTATATTATTTTGCAATCCTTAATAAAGGTTGGTTATGCAGCACATCATTGTCTCTCTTATTTTCTTTAGCAGTCGCGAAAAATGAGTGTCTGTTTTGGGACATTAAAATATCCTTATTTGAAAATAATACAGCCTGTTTCTTCTTTTCATTATTATAGTCAATTTCTGCAGGCAATAACGCTTGAATGGCCTTTAAGCTCCCAGGATTCATAGCAGCCGTATGAAGTTACTGTATTGCCATCTATGTTTTGAATCATCACCGCCTCTAAGCGCTGATTTTCTGGTAATAATTCTAGAGCGACTTTTAAGCATCCAGGATTACTAACAGTACGCTCAAGCACTGTCTTGCCATGCTTGTTTTTAACCATCACCGCCTCTAAGCGTTGATTTTCCGGCAATAATGCGAGAATGGTCTTTAGGCTTCAGGAGTACCAGCAGCAGCATGAAGGACTGTCTTACCATGTCTGTTTTTTTGTTTTATGGCCACTTCTGTTTGTGACAATATTTTTTGTGCCATACTGAAATGGCGATTGATTAATGCGGCCATCAACGGAGTATTTTCTTCTGGATAACTGACCTCATTGACTTTAGCGCCTTGTTTCAGGAGCGCATCAAAAATGGCTTCATCTCCTTTCTCAGCCGCCCAAAATAAAGCAGTTTTCATGTCGCCATCAAAGGTTTCAAGACAAGCTCCGTGCTCCAGCAGATAGTTCACCATGGCTAAGTCCTGGTTTTGAACGGCGATGATAAGCGGTGTATTTTCATCATCATCTTTGATGTCCACTTGCGCCTGCGCTGCAATCAATTGTTGGGCAATATCGCGTCCAACTTCGTTTTTATCTTTGTAGAGCACTGTTTCCAGGGCATGGATTAAAGCGGTATTGCCGTCTTTATCTTGGATGTTTACATTAATCCCGCGCGCAATGAGTTTGCTGAGACTCTCCTTATCTGCCTTTAAGGTCGCAAGATGCAATGCGCTTTGCCCCTTTTTGTTCATTGCATTAATAGAGGCACCTTGTTCCAGAGCGTCAAAAGCAATGATTCCTTGGTTTAGTTGCTGCAGATAATACCGGTTAGTCGCTAACAGCGCGTCAAAGGCTTCTTGGTGATGGGAAGCGTACTCCCCTAATAACTCAAGTAATTCATCGTTCTTGGTAGAGAGAGCAAAAA
>NZ_LNYU01000008.1 GCF_001468135.1 Legionella santicrucis
GGTGTAGAAAATTGAAATGAGGTTGCATTAGCCGCAACGGATAAATTGTCGCTGCCATTATTTTGGAGTACCAAGCCGTTCGCAGTTAATCCCGAAATTGAACCTCCAATTGTATATGTCGTTGCACTGCAGATAATGCTTATATTAGTCACATTAGCCATAATATCAGTGCCTGAAGCGTTATCAATGGTACAGGTTAACCCAGTCGGCTGTTGCTGAATGGTCACACTGTAGCTTCCCCCAGCTGCAATGAGTGTAGAAAATTGAAATGAGGTCGCGTTAGCAGGCACAGATAAATTATCACTACCATTATTTAACAGAATCAAGCCATTGGTTGTTAAACCAGAAATTGAACCTCCAATTGTATACATAGGCACACTGCAGATAATGCTTATATTGGTTACATTTGCCATAACATCGGTGCCTGAAGCGTTTTCGATGGAACAGGTTAACCCTGTTGGTTGTTGTACTATGGTGACCTCATAACTTCCACCCTCAGAAACAGGGGTGGAAAATTGAAATGAAGTAGCATTAGCTGGTACCGATAAATTCTCATTACCATTATTTTGAATAATCAAGCCGTTAGCTGTTAACCCGGTGACTGAACCTCCTATTGTATAGGCTGAAGCAACAACTTCCATGGTAATATAAGAAGTACTTGTTCTAGTACCGACAATAGGTATCGAAGTGGCTGCATGTGCCGCATTACCAGGCAAAAACTTAAGGACACAACTTTTTTGTGGAGGTAAAACAACGCAATTAGAGGCATCTTGAGAAATATCAGCCCAATCAGAAGGTAAAATAGCGTGAATATTAGATGCGGTTACTCTTTTCGAGTTATTAAAAATGGTTACAGTAGCTGGTACATTAGAACCAGCGGTCATTTGTACGATACAATCACCAATATGATTTCTGCTAAGACAATTTTTATTAGGTATAATGGACAAAGAGGCATTAGCCTGTATCAGAATTACTAACCAACCTATTAAAATCATTATAAGCTGTGCGATTTTATTTTTATTCATTAAATATCCCTTTTCTTTTTAGAAACAATGCTTATCGTACGTGTTCAGATGTATGTTTATTTCCTCTTTGCGATATTAAAACTCGACTTCGTGCGGCTAAACCGGTTGGAAGTCGAGATTAAATGAACAATAGTTTACACAGCAATTGGGGCTTTAATCGCAGGATGAGATTGATAATTCAAAAATTCAAAATCATCAAAATTATATTCAAACAACGATTGAGGTTTACGCTTAATTTTTAAAGTGGCCAAAGGCAATGGCTCTCTCGTTAATTGAGTGCGTGTTTGTTCCAAATGATTCAAATACAAATGACAGTCACCGCCCGTCCATATAAAATCGCCTGTTTGTAAATTGCATTGCTGGGCAACCATATGAGTGAGCAAGGAATAAGAGGCGATATTAAAAGGGACCCCCAAGAATACATCGGCAGAGCGCTGATATAACTGACAAGAAAGAGTATTATTGGCAACATAAAATTGGAATAAAGCATGGCAGGGCATTAGTGCCATTTGATCCAGTTCACCTACATTCCAAGCACTGACAAGTAAGCGACGTGAATCAGGATTGGATTTAATCTGTTGTATCACTTCACTCAGCTGATCGATTGTGCGGCCATCAGTTGCGGGCCAACTTCTCCATTGTTTGCCGTAAATAGGGCCTAAATCTCCTTTACTGTCTGCCCATTCATCCCATATAGTGACCCCGTTTTCATTTAAATAGGCGATATTTGTATTACCACTTAAAAACCAAAGTAATTCATGTACAATACTGCGTGTATGCAGCTTCTTGGTGGTTAATAAAGGAAATCCCTGACTTAAATCAAAACGCATCTGATATCCAAAGATTGATAAGGTTCCCGTTCCTGTTCGATCTGTTTTTCTTGTCCCGTTTTTTAAAATATGTTCTAACAAATTTAAATAAGTTTTCATCGTTTAATCCACCATAACCAAACTCCCAGCAACAGCATGGGAATAGATAAAATTTGCCCCATTGTCAACCATCCGAAGGCTATAAAGCCTAATTGAGGATCGGGTTGTCGGAAAAATTCTGCAATGATACGGCATACTGCATAACCCATTAAAAAAACAGCAGATACTCGGCCAGTAGGGCGAGGTTTGCTCGCATAAATCCATACCAGCAAAAATAAGCAAACCCCTTCTAACCCAAACTCATAAAGTTCTGAGGGATGACGCGGCTGGTTATCAACATGGCTGTAAACTATACCCCAAGGCATGTCAGTTACACGTCCCCAAAGTTCGCCATTAATAAAATTACCGATACGCCCCGCTCCTAAACCTATAGGAACTAATGGCGCAATAAAATCACCAATTTCCCAGAAAGGTTTACTTTGTCGGTATGCAAAAATCCAAAGTGCCACTACTACGCCGAGCAAACCACCATGAAAAGACATTCCACCCTGCCAGATTTTAAATAAAGATAGAGGATTATGTACAAGTTCAGGAAAATCATAAAAAAGCATATAGCCTATACGCCCCCCAATAATTACTCCAAGGGCGGCATAAAAAATCAAATCGCTGATTTGTTCGGATGTCCAATCTAATTTATAGTGCTTGCTGCGCCAATGAGCTAATAACCAGGCACTGACAAAGCCAAGCAAATACATTAATCCATACCAATGGACTTGTAATGGCCCTATTGAAAAAGCTATTGGATTTATATAGGGGAAAGTGAGCATATATTTTTAGGTTCCTTTTTTATATAGCGCCACCCACTGAGTTCTATACATCGTTGCAAGTTCGTTTGGTTCAGTCATACACTTTTGTACACTTCTTCATCTCACTTTACTTGCGCCTTGTCTAAAACTTAGTGAATGACGCTATAGCCATGCTTCGTATAATAAAAAATGGTGTTCATTGTAGCTTGGGTGGAGGTGAAGAATCCAGATTTAGGGAGCATAGAATTTCAGAGCTTCCTCATTTTTCAGGATATAATTTTTATCATATTGATATTTACAAAGATTTTCCAGCTCTGATTAGACTACCTAAACCTACTTCTTCTAGAGATTTTTGCAAATGAAAGCGTATTTGTGCCGGATGTTCAAATTCTAGGACTTCTGCAAGTATTTTGCGTGCACTGGCGATAGCAAAATTACGAATAACCCATTTTACTCTTGGTAAACTGGAAGAATTCATGCTCAAGGTATCAAAGCCCATGGCAATTAACAAAATGACCGCTAATGGATCACTGGCCATTTCGCCACAAATGCTCACCTCAACTCCTGCAGCGTGACCTCCTTCTACTACTTTGAGTAAAACCCGTAACATTGCTGGATGCATCGCATCATAAAGGCCTGCGACACGAGCATTATTTCTATCTACAGCTAAGAAATATTGGGTTAAGTCATTGCTACCGACGGAGATAAAATCAACGCGCTTAGCAATTTCACGCGCTAAATAAGCAGCTGCAGGCACTTCGATCATCACCCCTAATTTAGGCTTTTCAATGGCGCAACCTTCTTCTAATAATTCAGTAAAAGCTTGTTCAATAAGATAAGCAGCTTCCTCAACTTCGCTTAGATTGGTAACCATAGGCAACATGATACGCAAATTATTTAACTCTTCACTGGCACGCATCATGGCACGTACTTGCATTAGGAATACATCTGGATGATCCAGGGTAACCCGAATTCCTCTCCATCCTAAATAAGGATTATCTTCTTTGACTGGAAAATAGGGGAGTACTTTATCACCACCAATGTCTAACGTTCGCATAGTTACAGGACGTGGTGCAAAAGCTTTTAATGTTTGTCTGTAAATAATGGTTTGTTCGTCTTCTGAAGGGAAATGATCGCGGCTCATAAAAGGGACTTCAGAACGATATAAACCTACTCCTTCTGCTCCCACGCTCATTGATAAACCTGCATCCATTGCTAAACCGGTATTTACTTGCAAAGAAACTTTATAGTTATCAATCGTTTCCGCAGATTTATCCCGTAAACTGATTAGACTTTGATTTAACGCTTGCTCTTCTTGTTCAAGAAGTTTGAATTCGGCAAGAACAGATTTAGAGGGTGAAATATAAATTTGGCCATAATAGCCATCAA
Source organism: Legionella santicrucis (assembly GCF_001468135.1). Lineage (GTDB taxonomy): Bacteria > Pseudomonadota > Gammaproteobacteria > Legionellales > Legionellaceae > Legionella > Legionella santicrucis. The sequence goes on from NZ_LNYU01000008.1 coordinate 4,090, forward strand.
CAACAATAGCGCGCTTAGAAATAGACTCTAATTTTAAACCCCGCACCCCCATTACTGTGGGTACACCCAATGCACGCGCTAAAATAGCAACATGTGAGTTATTTGAGCCTTTTGCTGACACTACTCCGGCTAAATAACCTTCAGGTACTTCTGCTAGGGCGGCGGCGGTGACTTCTTCTCCGACAAGAATGGTCCGTTTGGGATAAACAATCTCTTCTTGTTGGGACCATTGTAATGCAGCTAAAACACGACGCCCCAAATCACGAAAATCACTGGCACGCTCGCGTAAGTAAGAGTCTTCCATGCTTTCAAATTGTGCAATATGCTTTTTTACAACTGTAGCTAAAGCCGCTTGTGCACCAATTTTTTCTTTTCGAATGACATGCTCTACTTCGACTCCTAAGCTGTCTTTATCAAGAATACGTAAATATACATCAAAAAGTGCATGTTCATCTTCCGCTACAACTGCTTTCATGCGTCTGCTTAAACGATGCATATCCTCTCTGGTGGATTCAAGCGCTTCATAAAATGCTTTGATCTCTTCATCCAAGGTTTCGACAGGATGAAGTGGAACCGCATCGATATCTGCTTGAGGATACACAACTACAGCACTACCTATCCCAATACCTGGTACTGAGCCAATTCCGGTAAGCGCTGCTGAGCTTACTTCGACTTTGGCTACTCCCATAGGTTTGGGTAGTGTCAACTCTGCAAGCTCTCCTGTAGCTTCTGCGTGGGCAATGATTCCACCAAGCTGAGCGGCTAAGGTAATTAAAAAGGACTCTTCTGTATCATCAAAATGACGTTGTTCTGCTTGCTGAACAATGAGAACACCATAGAGCTTTCGATGCTGAATAATCGGTACCCCTAAGAAGGCTTTGAGATGCTCTTCACCTAATAAGGGATTATGGTAAAAGTCAGGATGGGCAGGAGCATCTTCAATGTTGATCGGTTCTTCACGTCGTCCAACAAGCCCTACAAGACCACTATCCAATGAAATGCGTACGCGAAACTGCGCTTGCTGGTTTAAACCTTCGGTAGCGATAAGTACATATTCGGCATGTTTGGTATCGATAAGATAAACGGAAGCAGCCTCCGCATTAATGGCTTTATTAATTTGTTGCACTTAAACACCAAGCGCTTCCGAAAGCTGCCTTGCTGCAGTGACTTCTTGAACTATCCGTTTAAGTACCTTGAGCATCTCTGCTTATTACTACCTCTTTCTTCGTTTGAGACCGTAAGGTGTACGGCGATTTTTTATTTTTAATAAAGGCTCTAGCTCTTTTAAAGCCTGGATATATACTTGGCGTTTAAAAAAGATAACCTGTCCTTCGGGTTCATGAAAATCAACCCATCGCCAGCTGTCAAACTCAGGAGAATCACTGAGATCAAGCTTTACTTTTTGCTCGCTGGCAGTAAGTTTTAACAAAAACCATTTTTGTTTTTGTCCAATTACTAAGGGTTCGCTGCCATGGCGTAGATATTGTTTAGGTAACCTATATCTAAGCCAACGTTTCGTAGAGCCTATGACCTCAACATCTTCCTTATCTAATCCTACTTCTTCGTGCAACTCTCGAAACATTGCTTCTAGTGATGTTTCACCAGCAGCTAATCCTCCTTGTGGAAATTGCCAAGCATCATGACCGCTTCTTCTTCCCCAAAAAACTCTGTTCTGTGAGTTGACAAGGATAATTCCTACATTCAGCCGATATCCGGCTCGATCAATTACCATGATGTCACTGTTTTCAATTAAACCGCTAATGTATTGATTCTTTCATAAACTACAAGACCTTGGCAATTAAATCTGTAATTATTATTTAAAAATGAGTTTTATTAGGTAGGGGAATATCACAAAAAGTATTTAAATCCGAATCATTACTTAATGATTCGGATTTAATCAACAGATCACCTTAGATACGCATTCCAGACTTTGGCTCTTCATTTAGCGCTTTATTCAATTCCCTTTGCAAATCTGCTTTATAGTTTACAAATTTCTCAGCAAGGGAATCTGTTTGAGTAAGTTGCGTATTTTTCATCGCATCATGTAAATAACGACTAAATGAATTTTTGTTTGTGCCTGAAGTGTTAACTATGTCATTCGCCGCTTTTAATATAGTGGCTGTAGGCGTATCTTCATTTTTAATCAGATCAAGTAGTTTTTGTGCTTGTTCCCTTCCATATGAACCATGAGACCAATTAGTGAGCCGCCAGCCTGTAGCATTATTTGTAGACCACTTTAAATAATTTTTCGCAGCCGTTTCGATTTTACTCACCATTGTGTGGACGTCAAGCTTAGCCTTAAACTCTTGTCTAATTTTTCCGTTGAGGGACTCAATTTCCTTTTTAAATTCACCTTGCAATTTTTCTGGTAAAGCATTACCTCTTTCCTCAAATTGATTAATTGCTCTCACAAGCTCATTGTGCTGGTTTTTTGCATCTTTAAACGATTTAGATTGCTTTATTTGTTCAGGCTTAATGGTGTTATTTAATTCTTGAATCAGCAACTTCAAAGGCTCTCTTTCTTTTGCTGCAAATGCAGATTCAATTTTATTTCTTGCCTCGTCAATCTTTTGTTGCAATTTTTCTTTGAATGCCTCACTAGGCAAGGTGCCTTTTTTCTCCTCAAGCTTTCTTAATTCTTCCAGTGAATCGGCTTTGATCCGGGTAGCCTCTTCTATTGAAACAGATTTTGTGATTTGATTTGCAATTTGATCGGTCTTAATCGCACTTAAATCTTGATTTAACTTCACAAAGGGGTGAAAACCTGTACCTACAATTGCGCGCGCTGCTTCTCTTTGCAGTCTTCCTACCTCTGCATATTTTGCCATGGCGCTCTCATAGAGTCCTTTCTCAGGTTGTTGCAAATCTGCAATCACTTTTTTTATTTCTGGATCAGAATCTTTTTTCGTTTGTTTCTCGTGTACTGCGTTTACTACTCTTCGTTCATCTTCTGTCAGTAGGGGGCCGGGTATTTTTGCGAGTGCTTCGTTTACGAGTTTAACGGTCTCCATGGCCATTAATACTTGTGGTGTGTTAGCTATTGAATCGGGAAAAGGAGGCTTTTTCTCAGCCCCAGACGCTATGGCAATTAGTTGACCATAGGTATATCCATCTACTTTAATTCGACCAATATCTTTTCCATTAAATGCATGTCCTTCGCATCCAGGTTGAAACGGTTTACCGTCTTTACCTACTCCATCTACGACAGCGATACCACCTCTATCAATGAACGTATCATAGGATATATTGTTGGTGTGGTCTTCTACCCACATATGCTCAGGAGTCATTTTTCCTTCACGAAAACCGCCACAAAGGTACATATTTTCCACAGGTAATACTGTCTCTTGCAGATTTCTAACGTCAAGAATTTCTTGCATGTTAGACATGCGCTCTTCACGTCTCTCCACTTCTGATGGCTCAGGAAACGGCTGTATCACATAATCCCTATTTCTCTCCTTTTTGTCCTCTTCGGCAAATTCATGCTGAAATTGTCTGTTTAAGCGTTGCATTGCTCTATCAGTACCGATATTCGAATAGGCTACGTTCACTTCGTTACTTCTTTCCCAAGTTGGTGCACTCGCTATGGCAAATACGTGGCAGGATTGTCCTTTATCAACTTTCATAAAATGCCCGCCACGCCGTTCATTTTTTCCTACTGAAGGGGGTTCATGTTCTTGAAACAAGGCATTGTATGCTGCAGTTGTGTTTTTGGATTTAGGCATGATGTGACCTCTCTGCTATTTTAATAATCATCATTTTAATTATAGATGCATATTTATTTTTTTGGCGTACGCATAAAAAATTTGCAAAATATTGGATTGAGTGGAAAATAATCAAAATTATCCTGTTGTTGCTAAATAATCATTGTTAAAGATTATCTTTTCTCAAGCTATTATGTGATGCCTGTAAGATGGCACCTTCTTATCTCCAGCCTAGAGTGTGGATTACACTGCCATTGCTTTAAGGGTTCGCCATTTTCGCGAAAGCGGAAATCCATTTCTGTAGGAGCATTATGCTTCCATCAACAAGAGTTCCCGCTTTCGAGAGAGCTACTAGTGCTTATAGCTGAACGCACGAAGTAAAATCCCATTCTCCAATACGACACTATCCACTATCATTAAGTAATGATTGATACACTTTTACCTCCGCATTTGTGTGTTTTGTTCTTCTTTTTCCGTTTCGTCACGCAATTTAGTGTTCATCACTTCTTTATAATTTTTAAATTTTTGAGCCAGTGAATCTACACCAACGAGCTTCGTACCATTTAACTCATCATGTAAATAACGACTAAAGGAATTCTTGTTGGTACCTGAAGTGTTAACCGTTTCATTCGCCACTTTTAGTATATTGGCCATAGGCGTATCTTCATTTTTAATCATGTCAAGTAATTTTTGGGCTTGATCTCTACCATATGAACCATGAGATAAAAAACTAAGTCGCCAGCCTGTAGCGTTTTGGTTAGACCATTCTAAATAATTTGTTGCAGCTCTTCGAATTTGCTCTACCGTTTCTCGAACTTTTACCTTGGCGTCAAATTCATTTTGAACTGATTGTCTTAACGTATCAATTTTCTCTTGATATTTGTCTTGGTATTCTACTGGCAAGGTATTTTTTTTCTCTTCAAGTTCATTTATTTTGTTGATAAGCGTTTCAAAATGGCCGTGTGCCTCTTTCAACGTTTTAGATTGCTTTATCTGTTCAGGCTTAATGGCATCGTTTAATTCTTGATTTAATTTCACAAAGGGGTGAAAACCTGTACCTACAATTGTGCGAGCTGCTTCTCTTTGCAGTCTTCCTACCTCTGCATATTTTGCCATGGCGCTCTCATAGAATCCTTTCTCAGGTTGTTGCAAATCTGTAATCACTTTTTTTATTTCGGGCTCAGAGTCTTTTTTCATTTGTTCTTCTTGTACTGCGTTTACTACTCTTTTTTCATCTTCTGTCAGTAGGGGGCCAGGTATTTTTGCTAGTGCTTCGTTTACGAGTTTAACGGTCTCCATGGCCATTAATACTTGTGGTGTGTTGGCTATTGAATTGGGAAAAGGCGGCTTTTTCTCAGCCCCAGACGCTATGGCAATTAGTTGACCATAGGTATATCCGTCTACTTTAATTCGACCAATATCCTTTCCATTAAATGCATGTCCTTCGCATCCTGGTTTAAAGGGTTGCCCGTCTTTACCTACTTTATTTACGACAGCGATACCACCTCTATCAATGAACGTATCATAGGATATATTGTTGGTGTGGTCTTCTACCCACATATGCTCAGGAGTCATTTTTCCTTCACGAAAACCGCCACAAAGGTACATATTTTCTACAGGTAATACTGTCTCTTGCAGATTTCTAACGTCAAGAATTTCTTTCATGTTAGACATGCGTTCTTCACGTCTCTCTACTTCTGATGGCTCAGGAAACGGCTGTATCACATAATCCCTATTTCGCTCCTTTTTGTCTTCTTCAGCCTCATTATGCTCCAGCTCTCTTAATGTTCTTTGGACTGCTCTATCAGTACCGATATCCGAATAGGCTACGTTCACTTCGTTACTTTTTTCCCAAGTTGGTGCACTCGCTATGGCAAATACGTGGCAGGATTGTCCTTTATCAACTTTCATAAAATGCCCTCCACGTCGTTCATTTATTCCTACTGAAGGGGGTTCATGTTCTTGAAACAAGGCATTGTATGCTGCAGTTGTGTCGTTGGATTTAGGCATGATGTGACCTCTCTGCTATTTTAATAATCATCATTTTAATTATAGATACACATTTCCTATTGTGTGTGCATGAATAAAAAATTTCTGCATAGGCGTCAAAAATTGGCGAATGCTTTTGCGAGGTGGGATATTTAGAAGAGTGTCACCCCTGTGCGAAAGCAAGGTGTCTATTGAAGGTATGTTGGAAGATAAGGTTTCTAGCAAGGTTTGTTGTTTTTGCGCATAGGCGTCAATTTTTAAGTTGAGGACTATGCGTTTTTGCGGGAACGACTACAAGTTTCTTAAGTCAGGGCACCTCAGCCCTCTCGGTTCGAAGTAAAACCACATTCTCTTATACGAAACTTCTATTAAGTTATGATTAATACATTCTTAGATCTGCATTCCCTTCGTGTTGCTCTCTTCTTTTTCCATCTCTTTATGCAATTGAGATTTCATTTCTTCTTTATAGTTTTTAAATTTTTGAGTCAATGAATCTTTACCAACAAGCTCCTTCTTGCCTTTAAGCTCGTCATGCAAAAAACGACTAAATGAAAACTTATTTGTACCTGAAGAACTGACAGTTTGATTCGCCACTTTCAATATATTGGCGATGGGTGTATCTTTATTTTCAATCATGGTTATTAATTTTTGAGCCTGTTCCCTGCCATATGAACCATGAGATAAAAAGCTAAATCGAAAACCTTTAGCGTTGTGAGTAGACCATTCTAAATAATTTTCTGCCGCCCTTCGAATTTGCTCTACCCTTTCTTGCACCTGTACCTTTTCCTGAAGCGCATTCCCAACTGATTGTTTTAACGTATCAATTTTCTCTTGATATTTTGCTTGATATTTTTCTGGCAAGGTATTTTTTTTCTCTTCAAGCTCCTGTATTTTGTTGGTAAGCGTTTCAAAACGACTGTTTGCCTCTTTTAACGTTTTAGATTGTTTTATCTGCTCAGGCTTAATGGAGTTTAATTCTCGCCCCAACTTCTCTAAATTTTCTGGAAGTGCTAATTCAATTTTATTTCTTGCCTCATCAATTTTTTGTTGAAATTTTTCTTGGTAATCTACAGATATAGTCCCTTTTTTTGCTTCAAGCTTTCTTACTTCTTCCAATAAGCCAGTTTTCAGGCGAACGGCCTCATCTAATGAGTCAGAATTTGTGATGGGGTCGGGTTTAATGGCACTTAAATCTTGGCTTAACTTCACAATGGGATTAAAAGTTGTACCTACGATTGCGGTAGCTACTTCTCTTTGTTGTCTTGCTACTTCTGCCAATTTATTTAGAGCACTTTCATAGTTAACCTTATCTGCTCCGGTCAAATCGGTCACCACTTTTTTTATTTCGGTATCTGAGTCCTTTTTTATTTGTTCCTCTTGTACTTTGTCCAATATTCTTTGTTCTGCTTCTGTGAACACGGGTTCAGGTACTTTTGCGAGTGCTTCGTTTACGAGCTTCACAGTCTCCATAGCCATTAACACTTGTGGGGTGTTGGCTATTGAATCGGGAAAAGGTGGCTTCTTCTCAGCCCCAGAAGCTATGGCAATGAGTTGACCATAAGTATACCCTGCTACTTTAACCCGACCGATTTCATCTCCTTCAAATGGACTTCCTTCACATCCAGGTTCAAAGGCTTCCCCGTCTTTGCCTACTCCTTTAACGACAGCGATACCACCTCGGTTGATGAAAGTATCATAAGTTCTATTGTTTGTGTGGTCTTCGATCCACATATGCTCAGGAGTCATTTTTCCTTCACGAAAACCACCACAAAGATACATATTTTCCACTGGTAATACCGTTTCTTGCAGATTCCTAAGCTGAAGAATTTCCTCCATGTTGTTCTTGCGTTCTTGCGTTCGTTCCTCTATGGATGGTTCTGGAAACGGTTTTATGACATATTGTGGATTTCTTTCCTTTTTTCGCTTTTCGGAAAATTCATGCTGATCCTGCCTTTCTAAACGTTCAAATGCTCTCGCTGTACCGATATTTTCATATATTTCGTTTACTGATTTTCGTTTTTCCCAACTCGGTGCACTTGCTGTAGCAAAGACATGGCAAGACTGCCCAGTATCAACTGTTAAAAAAGGTTCTTTATCTGAATCTAATCCAACTGAAGGAGATGAATGTTCTTGAAACAAAGCATTGTACGCTGGCGTTGTGTCTTCGGATTTAGGCATGACGTTACCTCATTGCTGCTCTAATAACCATCATTTTAAGTATAGATACATATTTTCCATTGTGCATGCATGAATAAAAAGTTTACAAATAATGGGGGATTAAGTTGTAATGGAATAATCAAAATTATTTTGTTGCTGCCAAATAATGACTGCTTAGGATCATTATTTTTCAAGATATTAGGAGAGTGGGGCAAGGATGTGGATTGGATTAGGATTCTAAATTAGTTATACAGTTGTGCAATACCATAATTAGAAAAGTCGTTCAGAAATAAAAACAGAAGTGAGGCTAATTTTGAAGGTAAAAGTGAGTTGCATGAGGCTCAGTAATTCCATGAAAAAATTATTGGAGCTTATAAATGCACAAGGGTGTCACTACTCATGTAGTGACACTTTAAAAATAGTAAAACCGTGCTTAATTTGCTTTTTCAAATCTCGATTTGAGTCTAGCGCAGGCTCAAACGATTTTGATCTTCATGTTTTGTTGTATCATGTTTATCATTTTGACCTGAGAAGACTCCTAATTTTGATGGTTTGGGGGCAAAAGCAGTTAAAGCAGCTACTTGTCCAGCAGTATAACCACTCACTTTTACTCTAAATATTTCATCCCCTTTAAAAGCACTTCCTTCACATCCGGGTCTGAAAGGCATGCCATCAACGCCGACACTTTTGATTCGTATAATTGGCTGATTTATGAAAGTATCATAAGTATAGCCAGTGGTTCTGTCTTCTAGCCATAAATGTTCAGGACTAACTTGTCCTTCTCTAAACCCACCACATACATAAAGGTCATCCGCTTCTTCCACTGTTTCATCACGAAGTTTTGCAACATGATTCATGACTTGTTGTCTTACATTGAAAAGCTGGTTGTCATTTAATCCTTCACCGAAGTTAAGTTTAAATCCGATTCTATTAGTTAGATCTTCAAATAGCGCATTAATATCTCTTTTTCCAGTAACATCACCACTTAAAGCAAATGTATGGCAAGCTTGATCTTTTATACTAATTGGGTTTGGCATTATAATCACCATTAAGATTAAATTGGATAATTATTGTAAATAAATTGGATTGTTTATTCAAGATACTTATGTTTTAAAATTCGGCTGATTTGATATTTATGTTGCAATACTTTCGATTTATCTTATTGCATTCATCGTTAAATTAACATGAATTTAAGGTAGGACTATGAATCATTACATGGCCCAAAGCAAACCAGATAGATACTGGTTCTAATAAAATCTTTATTTCGAGCTTTATGCTAAATTACAAGAATTAATGTGAGTCGTTGCTCATTTAGTTATATAATTGGAACAAAGCTTCTAATTGATAACTTTATGCGCAAGCGAATTTTAATACTGAATACGGGTGGCACCATTAGTTGTATCAAAACCAAAAATGGTTATGAACCATCCTTGGGTTATGTGGCATCAGCATTACAGCAGATTCCTTTGCTTCAACACCAAGATATGCCTGAATATACCATCAAGGAATACCAGCCTTTACTCGATTCTTCCAATATGACGGTGCATGATTGGAACAGAATTGCGAAAGACATTGCGGATGATTATGATCATTTTGATGGCTTCGTCGTTTTTCATGGCACGGATACAATGGCTTACACGGCTTCAGCTTTATCATTTATGTTGGAGAATTTGGGAAAGCCTGTGATTATTACTGGTTCTCAGATTCCTTTATCTGAAGTCCGTAATGATGCTATTGATAATGTGGTTACTTCTTTATGGTTATGTGCACATCAACCAATACATGAGGTATGTATTTATTTTAATCAACATTTGCTACGTGGGAATCGAACGCAAAAAATAAGTTCTCAGGGATTTAAAGCGTTTGATTCTCCCAATTATGCTCATTTAGCATCTATAGGAATTGAGATTAAAGTACATCAAAACCTTTTATTAAAAAGACCACAAAAGTCCTTTCATTTACAAACCATTGAACCCCAATTTATCGCTAATTTTAGGTTATTTCCAGGTTTTGCTACGGATGTTTTAGCATATATATTAAATCAACCCTTATGTGGTTTAATTTTAGAGACGTATGGTGCAGGGAATGCACAAAATAATGATCCGCGTTTTTTAAAACAACTGACAGATGCTTGCGCACGTGGGGTAATCATTATTAATTGTACCCAATGTCAGCAAGGAGGCGTGGAGATGAGTCAATATGCTACAGGACATTCTTTAAAAGAAGCAGGACTTATTAGTGGCCATGACATGACTCCAGAGGCGGCTCATTGTAAGTTATTGTATTTATTGAGTAAAAGATTGGATATTATAAAAATAAAACAATTAATGGAAACTGATCTTTGTGGTGAGTTAACTTCATAGCCTAGATTGCCCCAGGCTATGTTTCTCGCTGGAATTAAAGCGAGAGTGATTCCATGACAACTGGTTTTTTAAGTGAAGCAATTTCTTCGAGTACGTGCTGCATACAAACTTCTAATCGACCTCTGCTTGGTTTGAGCGTGGGTGCTTTCACATTCGCTGTTGCAAAAAATGAGAGGCTAACTGGAACGCTCGTTATCGGCTGTGCTTGCCTACAAATTTCAGCATTTTCTCGTTTAATTGCATCTACTTCTCGAAGCACCAATTCTTGACGCATCCCATCATATTCGTCTCCTTCTTTTACCCCTTCTAGTAGGTCATTACATTTTTTCAGATGAGAAAGCAAACAAGCTTCCTTGTGCTCTCTGACACTAACAGTGGATGTAGCTCCAACAAGTGATGAAACAGCCTTAACAATGTAGCCTTCATCGACAGGGTTAAAAATATTTTCACCGAAATAGTATGCGGCATGGGCACAAAGAATATTAAAGGGATGTTTTGAGTTTTTTATATCACTAAGAGGAAAGGGGACAGTTGCCTCATTAGTCTTAAAGGTCAAGGTGGAAATGGTATTATAAAATCGTTCCAAATTGGAATTCATTTCGGTTAAGGTTGTATTCAAATTCCCACGAGCATATTGATATTCTTTGCGCTTTCCTTCGACTTCCGCATCGAGTTCGGCAATTGCTTTCTTTAAAGCAAGTAAACTCTGTAAATCTGTTTCCTTGGGCACAAAGTCATCAATTTGTCTCCTTAGTTTAAGGGTTAACTCCTTTTGTGCTTCAGAAAGCTCTGCGTTTCTAAAACCGCCAAACCAGCTTTGGTTTTTAGCACTCGAGTCTTCCATCGACTTGTCTAGGCATTGAAGCATTAATCTTTTAGCTGCTCTAATAAAAACGGTCATCGCTCTACTCCTTGAACTGCAATTTAGTTATCATACCTTTATTGTTATTTATAGTTAGGTAGATTGTTTCATTGCATACCTGTTATTGTTTTTAACCTAGGAAATTATAATTTCATGAACTTACAAATTGTTATTTTAGCTGCAGGCCAGGGTAAACGAATGTATTCCAATATCCCTAAAGTACTTCACCCGCTTGCGGGAAAGCCTATGCTGGTTCGGGTAGTGGAAACCGCGCAGCAACTAAATCCTGATGCAATTCATGTTATATATGGTCATGGTGGTGAACAGCTTAAGAACTCACTCCCTGACTTACCTGTGCATTGGGTATATCAAGCAGAACAATTGGGTACTGGGCATGCAGTGATGCAAGCCTTACCATTTATTCCACCACAAACACAAGTTCTTGTTTTATCTGCTGATGTGCCGCTCATCCAAGCAAGTACATTAAGAGCTTTAATTGAATGCAGCAATCCAGCAAATTCTTATCAATCCATTTTGACACTCTTGGTTGCTCATCTTGAAGATCCCAGTGGTCTTGGGCGTATTATTAGAGACAATCAAGGTGAAGTTTCCATCATTGTAGAAGAAAAAGATGCAAATGAGCAAGAAAAGAATATAAAAGAAATTTACTCAGGGATTTGCTGTGCAATTTCAGATGATTTAGAAAAGTGGTTGCCTAAATTGAGTAATAATAATGCTCAAGGCGAATATTATTTGACAGAAATTATTGCCTTAGCTGTTGCCAATAAAACATCTATTAGAACAATCAGCACAAAAGATGACGCAGAAATTCAAGGAGTAAATAACCGACTTCAATTGCATGGGTTGGAGCGTATCTGGCAAACAAGGAAAGCGAAGGAGTTATTGCAACAAGGGGTAAACGTTGTTGATGCAAATCGTTTTGACTTACGAGGAGAATTAATTTGTGGCAAAGATGTCTCTATAGATATCAACTGCGTGTTTCACGGAAAAGTGGTGCTTGGTGATGGTTGTACTATAGGGCCTAATTGTGTCTTGACGGATGTGGTTTTAGGAGCAGGCTGTGAGGTTTATGCTCAGAGCGTATTAGAGGGTTGTGATATAGCAAATGATTGTATGATTGGTCCTTTTGCTCGTTTAAGATCAGGAACAGAGTTGGCTGCAAATTGTAAGATCGGTAATTTTGTTGAAACAAAAAAGGCAATATTTGGTGAAGGATCTAAAGCCAGTCATTTAAGCTATTTGGGTGATGTTGAATTAGGAAAAGAAGTTAATGTTGGTGCAGGCACTATTACCTGTAATTATGACGGTGTTAATAAGCACAAAACCATTATCGAAGACGCTGTCTTTATTGGTTCAGATACCCAATTAGTTGCTCCAGTAACAATAGGTGCTCATGCTACTATTGGTGCTGGCAGTACAATACGTAAAAATGTTCCTCCCGGTGAATTAACTTTAACAGAGTCAAAGCAAAAAACAGTATATGGTTGGAAACGTCCTGTTAAAAAGGACTAGAGGAAATTCACTGTACAGACAATGACAACTGCGACATGCATAGAATCTTTGCAAGTGTTGATGTCATTGTCTGTACAGATACCTTTTTTAATCATATTGTAAGGTAGTTAAAGTTTTATTTTTTTCCATATGGGCACATAGCCATAGAATGAAGGGTAAAGAAATCAACGTCATGAGTAATTTGTAGTTCCATACATTAGCCACTAAATTAATGATCTGATCATAGGGATAAATTCCACCAAATAATAAGCTGTAATCAATCAAACACAATAAAGAATTCGCACAAATATTAGCAATCAAGATGCGAAGAGGGCGCTGTAAAGCCCATTTAGGTTGTTTTAAATGATGCAGCAGCATCGCATTACTTATAAAAGCGAGAAACAATGTCAACGATGCGGTAGGCAGTCTTTTGAGCATGATGTAGCTGTAAAAGGGATTCAAATTAAGAAATGTAGGGGAAGGTAAGGCTACAATAATCATTAATAAGACATCAAATATAAATTGAGTAGCAATAAGTACCAGGCATAGTTTTAAGTTTACTTTATAGCCCCATAGCTCACCTAGAATCGTACTGATCACTAAGGTTATAGGAAAAAATAAAGCACTCGCTGATAGGATATTGTGTTTGCTAATGAGTGTAATTATTCTGTATTCGCAAGCCAAGCAAATCAGCATGACGATAATTGCAAAACAAATCAGATAATCATATAAAGGTAATTTTTCGCTGCCTCGCTCAGGGGTGAACGATGTATTTTGATGTTTGAGCAAAAAAATCAAATAAAAAACTCCAATCATCAGCAATATGAGGGAAGCAATCATGGATGAATCAATAAAAATTTGTTTGAAATTAGGCAGATATGTCCCAGAAAATAGAAGAAAGAAGTCCAAACCGAAAAAGCTTAAACCACCTAATACAGCCAAAAGCATGCACTGTTTTGATGTAGGAAGCGTCTTACTGGATTTTGGATAAAACAGTAGGTGTGGTAAATAAAAACTTAGTGCAAACGCTGTAGTAGTCGCAAAGAATTTTTTGGGAATATCTTCAAAAATGATTTGGTACACTGGATTATTATGCATATATTCGGCAGCAGGTAAGTTCACTAGTACAAACACCCCAATACAAAATACATATACAGTCATTAAAGAAATATTCAAAAAATGTCTTTGTTCTTTAATAGTGAAGTTTCTTAGGGCTGATAAATAGAGTCCTGCAACTAGTGGACAAATTAAACTATTCACAGAAAACATTAGCCCTTGTAGTAGGACAATTTTAAACGATACATTAATTAATAAAATAAGAGAGGTAATGGCGCTTACAGTCAAAAACAAAAAACCAGGAGAATTCTGTGCAGGCAACGATTGATTCATTTGTGTTGAATTTCCATAAACAGTCCTGGCTTTTCTACGATAATTGCTTTGTAATGAGCTAGTTCGTGCGCAAATATAACACTATAGTGTTTAATATGGCAAGTAATTAACAGTAGTTTGAAATAAGGCTTTTTGGTGTTATCCCCATGTTAATAAAGTATGAAGGAAAAGGAGGGCTATTCCGTAAGATTGATAGTGAGCTAAAACAGAGTTTATGAATTAAATACTTTGAAAATTATCAAATAAGAGTTAATGTATTAGCTTGCTCTTGGAAGTCTATTTCCCCATTGTAAGGATACGCCATGTTTTTAAAAAAAATTGTTGGGTATAGCGCAGCAAAGCTACTTTTCGGATTTATTCTTTTATTCTCCGCGGCTTTTTCATTAGCGGGCACTCAACCAAAATTTGACATTATTCCGACAACTGCTACAACAAAGCAAGTTTTAGTTCATGGCTATGATACTGTTCAATATAGAGTAACTAATAATACCAAAATTACTCGTACTTTAGTGATGAAAACCATCCCGGGAATTACGCAAATTGAAGCAGCAGGCTGTGCAAATCCATTTACTTTAAGTCCTGGCGCTTCTTGTTTTTTAACCTTGGCCTTAGATGGCAGTCTCCTTCCGAAACGAGTGGTAAAAGGCCCTGAGATATGCAAAACAAAAGGTCCAGGAAACAACACACCCGATCCTTTTTTATGCTCTCAACCCAGTGCAGCAAATAGTTTGAATATCACGGTAACATCTGCATCGGTGACCCTAACCCAATTAGTTATTTCGCCGCCTGCGCCTTCTATTGCAGTATCTACTACGCAAAAATTTACGGCAACAGGCGTTTTTTCAGATGGTTCAATCCGCAATCTAACCCCTTTTGCTACTTGGAGTTCTTCAAATACAGCTGTCGCGACAATATCTAATAACCTGGGAAGCAAGGGGCTTGCTACTGCAGCCACAGCCGGTGTTACTACCATCTCGGCTACCGTCAATGGCGTATCAGCCAATACTACCTTAACCGTTACAGGAGCCACATTAAGCTCAATTTCCGTAACGCCTGTTAATGCCAGTATTGGCAGAAATACTAGCCTTCAATACACGGCTACCGGAATTTTTTCAGATGGAACCAATCAAGACATCACCCAAAGTGTTACTTGGACCACAGGAAATAGCGGAATAGCAACTATTTCCAATAGCGAAGGTTCTAAAGGTTTAGCAACCGGGGTAGGGGCTGGAACAACGACGGTCACTGCTGCATTGGGGGCCATTAGTAATAGCACTAATCTGACGGTAACCTTGGCAACACTGGTTTCAATCCAAGTAGACCCAGCAAATTCAACCATGTTGAATCATACTTCCCAACAGTTTTATGCTACAGGAATCTTTTCTAATGGAACCACCCAAGATCTGACGCAGATGGTCAGCTGGACATCGTCGTCCAATGCCGTGTCTATTTCGAATGATCCAAGCTCAAAAGGTTTGGGGCAAGCTGAGGCAATTGGGGAGGCAACAATTACTGCAAGACTTGGGTTAGTTGCAGGTAGTACTTCAGTGACTGTCACTGCGGCCACTTTAACTTCTATTCACGTACAGCCAGTGAATTCCTCTATTGTTAATGGAACTGGTATACAATTTACAGCAACAGCTATACTTAGCAATGGTGTCATTTATGATGTCACTAAACTGGTTTTATGGTCTTCTACAGATGAGAGCATTGCAAAAATTTCTAATGATACTAATACGAAGGGTTTTGCAACGGGAACAGGCGTGGGTACTACGACGATTACCGCAAGCTTGTTAGGTGTTTCAGGAGATACCTCAATTACCGTTACAGCAGCCACATTAAGCTCAATTTCCGTAACGCCTGTTAATGCCAGTATTGGCAGAAATACTAATCTTCAATACACGGCTACCGGAATTTTTTCAGATGGAACCAGTCAAGACATCACCCAAAGTGTTACTTGGACCACAGGAAATAGCGGAATAGCAGCTATTTCCAATAGCGAAGGTTCCAAAGGTTTAGCAACTGGTGTAGGGGCTGGAACAACGACAGTCACTGCTGCATTGGGGGCCATTAGTAATAGCACCAACCTGACGGTAACCTTGGCAACGCTAGTTTCAATTGAAGTAGACCCAGCAAATTCAACCATGCTGAATCATACTTCTCAACAGTTTTATGCCACAGGAATTTTTTCTAATGGAACCACCCAGGATCTGACGCAGATGGTTAGCTGGACATCGTCGTCCAATGCCGTGTTTATTTCGAATGATCCAAGCTCAAAAGGTTTGGGGCAAGCTGAATCAATTGGGGCGGCAACAATTACCGCAAGACTTGGGTTAGTTGCAGGTAGTACTTCCGTGACTGTCACTACGGCTACTTTAGCTTCTATTCAAGTACTGCCAGTGAATCCCTCCATTGCCAATGGAACCGGTATACAATTTACAGCAAGAGCTATGCTTACCAATGGTACCATTTATGATGTCACTAAACTGGTGTTATGGTCTTCTGCAAATGAGAACATTGCAAAAATTTCTAATGATACTGATTCGAAAGGTTTTGCAACAGGAACAGGCGTGGGTACTACGACGATTACCGCAAGTTTATTAGGTGTTTCAGGAAATACCTCAATTACCGTTACAGCAGCTACACTAACCCAGATTACTATTGCACCTGCTACAACCAGCGTGCCTAATAGTGCTACAGAGCAATATCTTGCAACCGGGACTTTTTCTAATGGCACCCAGCAAAATATTACTAAATTGGTTATTTGGTCTTCATCAAATACAGCCATAGCAACGATTTCAAATACAGTGGAATCAAAAGGATTAGCACAAGCGGCAGCAACTGGCACAGGAACAACCACTATTACTGCAGCATTCAATGGACTTACTTCTAATTTAGCCACCTTGGATGTGGTGAGTCCTGTCTTAACTCAAATACGAGTAGAGCCTGAAAATTACACAACCATACAAGACTGGTGGATACAATACCAAGCTATTGCGATATTTTCTGACTCATCTACTTTCAATATTACGACGCTTGTGACTTGGAATTCCTCAGATACAGCTGTTGCCAGTATTTCAAATGCTACTGGCAGTAAAGGACGAGCTACTACTGAACAGCAGGGCGTCACGACAATCTCTGCCAGTTATGGAGGGATTACTGGCTCCGCATCACTCACGGTGTATGACGTTGCAATAGCGTATTTCTATATTCCAAATGACAGTGGCAGCGTCTCCATTTGCCCTGTTCAAAATGATGGGTTCTTAGGAGCTTGTTATGATTCGCTGGGTGTATTTAACAACCCAAGAAAGGTAGCATTGAACTTTACAGGAACAGCAAATCCTTCATTTGCTTATGTTACCAACAGTAGTACTAACAACCTTTCACTTTGTACCATTCAACCTATTTTTTCAGGTCCACCGTTACTCAATAATTGCACAGCGTTTAATAATGCACTGTTCAACCAACCCACGGGAATTCATATCGATTACAACAGCTCATTTCTTTACACTTACATTGTTAATAAAGGAAACAACACCATTACTGTTTGTGAATCCAATAGTATAACGGGTGCCTTGTCAAACTGTGTAGATTCTGGGGCCTCAGGTGTGCCATTAAATTCGCCCTCTGACGTAGCAGTAAGCAGAAATAATTACTCATCGGGCTTGGATTTTGTCTATGTTTCCAATAGTGGCAGCAATAATATTTTAGCCTGCCCAATTCAAGCAAACGGGACCTTAGGCGCCTGCGTAGACATGGGTAACCCAGGACCTGCATTCAATAATCCAACGGGTATAAATCTTACTCCTGGTGGTGACCATCTTTATATAAGTAATTTTAACAATAATATGGAGATCATCTGTTGGATCGATTACGCGTCAGGAAGCAGTTTTTACAGCTGTGATAATGCCAGAGGCGGGCCATTCTCTGGTCCCACAGGCGTGGTAGCTAGTTATTATGAGAAAACCTACATAGTAAATCAGACTGGTAATTCCCTATCAGTTTGTACAAGTGAAAACAATGGACTTCTGACAAATTGCTTAGACTCTCAAAACTCGGGCGTGCCATTTAACTCACCGCAATACATTACCGCAGGAAATGGGAAGCATCCATAACCGTCTTGCTGTGAGTTTCTGTAAAATTGCAGAAACTCACAATGCTAATCCTAGTATCTTTGTTCATGTTCCTAATATAATTTCCTTAGGCAATTGAGTACCTCAATCAAATTCCACTTTTCGTTCTTCATGCGGATTATCAATCTCTTTTTACTATGTTTGAACATCGATCAAGCAACATGTGGAGATACGTTTAATCTCGAGTTTTCTGCTGAATCATTGATTGATAGTGCTAACAAGCTTGAGATTGAACAGCTTTAAAATAACAATCATTGGATGATAAGGAAAAACCTCATTCATTGAGCCCCAAATTTTAGAACAAGGTATCCGGAATTGTTAGACATACTTTTTAGGAGTATGCCTAACATTTTATATAAGGCTAGTTGTATGTAAGGATTGCACTTCATCAATTTTAGGACTGGTGATTAGATTTTTTCGCTGTTTCGTAGAGAATAAACTATTAGCAGTTATTACAGATGATGGTTTATGGGAAATCAACTGTTTTGCATCAGTGATTGTTGATGGGCGAGGTGTTTTTAACTCATCTACTGATGGCGGTAATGTTGTTGATTTTTGTGTATTGGGAGGGAGTTCGATTATCTTATCTGTTTCATGTAATCCAGCTTTAGAGTTTATTTTAGTCAAAATAATTTCACGAGAGACATCATTGCGCTCGATCCAACGTTTAAGTGCGGTAACAAAATTCCAAAAATCCTCTTTTTTACTTAAAGATAAAAGAAATTCAGATAGTTTTATAGGTAAACCAAAGCGATACCAAAGTATTTTAGGTAATGTGTATTTAACTGTAGAGGAAATTGGTTTAGCCCCTGTTGTTAAAGTTTGAATAGGTTTTGTAGATTCAACAATATCTATAATATTAAGTAAGTCACTGCGTATTTCTGGCCAAAATTGTTTGATCACGGGATCATTAACGGCATTTTTAGGATTATGAAACATATTAGGTAAAACAACCCTGGTGGCTTGCTTAAAAAATCCAGGTTGGGAGACCTCTACTTTTTCTAAATCGCTTTCCAGTATTTTAGTGAAAAACTTAAATACGGTTGAAAGTGGAATAAAAGGTTTTGACCCTTCGGGCGGTTTAAAATCGATAGGTACTCTTTTCATTAAACCTGCAAAAACCACATCAATAATAAATCGCTTCGTCCGGTCGTACAAAAATAAGGGATCAATTGGAATGGTTACGTCTTTTTGTGGTTTGACTAAGGGTAAAGACATATGAGAAGCAACATTAATATGCAATAAAAGCAGCAAATGTTGTAATGTTCTATTATAGAGATAAGGAGGTACGCCCACAGTGGACTCAAGTGCATAATTCATAAGTGCTGAAGTTCCAGTGTACGCCAAACCTAAAGAAAGTATTGATTCTGATTTCATGCCTTTATGCCGCTCACATCGCTCGGGTGTGGCCATATACGTAATATATTCGCCATAGAAATAAATACCTAATATCCATGCGATTTGCTTACCACCATATGGAAATTGGCTAATTCCCCATAGCACGAGATCATTTAAAGCTAATCCTATAGTTCCTCGCAGAGAACCTTTAAATTTGCGCTTAAAATTACAATCTTCTTCAACACAAAGTGTAGGGGTTGATGGAACCAGTGCTTTGTGTTCGTTAAATGCAGAGGGGGCTATTGTGTCGAGAACTAAAGTATGGGCTACTAATTTAGTTGCTTGCCTATAGTTATAGAGTTGAACGCCATAGTTGACTAAAGACAGGGTCGATAAAAAAAGAGCATATGGTGCTAAGAGCGAGCCCTGTTCTTCACTATAGCCCTCACGAAAATAACTCTGAATACCGTTATTTACATAGTTCACTGCTACTACTGGAAGTACATCATGGAATACTATATTCCCCATTCCTTTAATAACTTTTTGCACGGACTCCATTGGGGGTGTCATGTCTTCTACGCGAGTTTTAAATGGGGCAATCAGAGCAGGAATTGCTTCGCGTAACGCTAAAACTTGTTCGGTTACATAAAACGCTGTATCTGCGGCATAGCTTACTACTTGTGTGATAGGGGCCTTACTCAATGCCCAAGCAGCTCCATTACCAAGTGATTTAGCTCCATCCATTACTGATGTCCACCAGTTCATACTTTTGCTCTCCGTGCAACTAGGTAACCTCATTGTATGAGGAAAAAATAATAAATGCTAGTCTTTTCCTCATGAAGTACAGGAACACTACATTGTGCTATGATTCTACTATATTTATTGCTTTTATGATGCAAAAACTCTTAACTTTGTTCCTGATTTTTATCTTCTAGAGGAACAATAGCAATATCGTCACTGATTAATTGTTTTTTCCATGGTAAATCTCTATAGGTTTGTCCTTTGCCTAGTGATAAAATTGGATATTTGATGACATCAAAAAATGGAGAAAGATCAAAATCACTAGGTGTATAAAGACGAGGATTTCTATGTATTAATGCATAGCCTGTTTTATCTTTTGTAATCAAAGGTAGAATGGGATAATTCACTGATTGAAATACATCGGCGATCATTGAAGAACAAATGTCTTCTGTGGGTTGTAACATATTATGCTGGAATAACGAAGAACGCCATCTGCGTGGAAAAATACTCCAAGGAAATATAAAACGTGCAAGATCAAAAAGATGCCGTAAGCTGTAATTTTTTCCAATTTTATGAATCGCTGAAGCAATAACTTTTTCTCGATCTTCTGGTAACAAAAAAGAAGGTCTTAAAATCCTTATGTGGTCATTTTTGTATTCATCGACACAGGATATTCGAGTTCCTTCTCCGAGTATACTTTCAATGATTAACTGGTCTGAAGATAGATTTTTTATATGTTTTCGTACCAACTCATGCAAATCTGGAATAGTGATGTCATCGAGGCGGCCAATATATAAAGCTGCATGGGTCCAAGTGCTTTCAGAAATGAGGCGAATGATATTACCAATGCGGGTGTGACTTTCGACTAGAAGAACATCGCCAGGTTTGATCTCTTGGGTCATTTGCGCAAAATTATATAAATAAGTTCTTTTTGCCACACGATCTTCTTTTGATAAAAAGCGATAGAATTTTAATAGGATTTTATTTATAAATGTATTTTTATTAGGTGCGCTCATTATTATTATCCATAACTTCCTATGCATTTATCCGTGAAAACCCAAGGTTTGTCGTTAATAGTGTTGTAGTAATTATGATAAATTTTTATCAGGGTATTCGCAAAGATCTTGAATAATACACGATTTACAATGTGGTTTTCGTGCGGTACATACATAACGCCCATGTAATACAAGCCAATGGTGTGCGTCTTTTAAAAATTCAGGTGCTGTATTTTTTATTAAGTTTTTTTCTACCTCCAAAGGAGTCTTTCCCTTGGCAAGGCCTGTTCGATTCGCTACCCGAAAGATATGTGTATCCACCGCTACTGTAGATTGTCCAAACGCAGTATTGAGCACAACATTAGCTGTTTTGCGCCCTACACCAGGTAATGCCTCTAATGCTTCACGTCGATCAGGCACTTTCCCATGGTAATTTTTGATCAGTAATTCGCATGTTTTTATGATATTTTGGGCTTTGCTGTTATATAAGCCTATAGACTTTATATATTCCTTAAGTTTTTCTAATCCTAAATCAAGAATGTCCTGAGGAGTATTTGCTACTGGGAATAATTTAGCTGTTGCTTTATTTACCCCAATATCAGTTGCTTGGGCTGAAAGAATAACAGCGATTAATAATTCAAAAGATGAATGATAAACCAATTCCGTTACTGGGTGTGGGTTTTGCGCTTGGAAGCGTTGGAAAATTTCGCGGCGTTTTTGTTTATTCATGAGTTTTTTTAGCGTTCACACGTGCCAAAGCAAGTTGGATATAATCTTGTTTGGCTTTCATCTCTTGTGCCTTATCAGCGGTTTGCATCGCTAATTGACGTTTTTCTCTATAAGCTTGTTGCTTTTCATGGTCTTCGCGTAATAAACGGGTTTGTTTGGCGTGAAAACGGCTCCGTGCTAAATCTTTATCATATTCTGCAGCAGGTAACTCCACCATTTCAATACAATCTACAGGACAAGGGGCAACGCACAAGCCACAGCCCGTACATTCATGTGTTATCACGGCATGCATTAATTTGCCACTACCAATTATTGCATCTACAGGGCATGCTTTGATGCATTTAGTACAACCTATGCACTCAGCTTCGCGAATGACAGCAATGGATGCAGGGCGAGCATTTGCTCTTGCTTCATCCAGATAAGGAGTAGGATCGATATGGAGCAAAGTACCTAACGCTGCAGTTGTAGCAACGCCACCTGGTGGACATTTATTGATCGAAGTTGTGCCCTGGATAAGTGCTTCAGCATAGGGCAAGCAACCCGAATAACCACATTCGCCACATTGCGTTTGTGGTAAAAGAGCATCTATTTCTTTAACGGAGGCCATGATGCACCTGTTTTGATTGTTCCAGCATGGTTTGAATTTTTTCTTTTTCAACGCGAACCATTAACGGTTGGAACACATTGATTCGATGATTCAATAAAGGAGTATTGATTGCATCCCAAGTTAAGGGCATACAATTTAAAAAGGTTTCTGCCGCATGACTCATGAACGGCAATACTGGTTTTAAGTAAGTGATTAAAACGCGAAATAAATTAATCCCCATAGTACAAATATTTTGTACTTCGGAGAGATGTTCTTCTTCTTTTGCCAATACCCAAGGCTTGTTGGTATCAATGTATTGATTGACTTTATCGGCACAGTCCATAATGTGACGAATAGCACGTGCATAATCACGAGAAATAAATGAGTCAATGATTTCGCTACGTACTTCGAGGAGTTCTGCATATAATTGGGGTTCGCTCAAGTGGTTGCTTAAAGTATTGGCAAATCGTTTATTGATAAATCCTGCACATCGACTTGCTATATTAACTACTTTACCCACAAGATCGGCATTAATTCTACTGGTGAAATCATCAAAATTTAAATCCAGATCATCGACACGACCATTGAGTTTGGCAGCAAAGTAATAGCGTAGATATTCAGGGTGTAAATATTCAAGATAAGTACGAGCTTCAAGAAAAGTCCCTCGTGATTTAGACATTTTTTGTCCATCAACCGTTAGGAACCCATGTGTGTAAACCGCAGTAGGTGTGCGATGACCGCTAGCAACAAGCAGAGCAGGCCAAAATAAAGCATGGAAGTAGACGATGTCTTTACCTACAAAATGATACAATTCTGTAGTAGAATCTTTATCCCAAAATTCTGCGAATGAAACTCCATGCTCATCACAGTATTTTTTAAAGCTTGCCATATAGCCTATGGGCGCGTCTAACCAAACGTAAAAGTATTTATCAGTAGTTCCTGGTATAGGAAAGCCAAAATAAGGCGCATCACGAGAAATATCCCATTGTTTTAATCCTGCCGCAAACCATTCGTCTAATTTATTGGCAACCTCTGTTTGCAAATGACCGCCTCGAGTCCATTCTTTTAAAAGATTTTCATAACGTGGTAAATCAAAGAAATAATGTTCTGAATCTTTTTCGATAGGTTTAGCCCCGGAAATTGCAGAGACAGCATCAATGAGATCTGTTGGTGAGTAGGTAGCACCACAGACTTCACAGTTATCTCCATATTGATCTTGGGCACCGCACTTGGGACAAGTTCCTTTGACGTAGCGATCCGGTAAGAACATTTCTTTTACTGGATCATAAGCTTGATGAATGGTTCTTTTAATGATTGATCCATTTGTTTGAAGTTTTTCATAAATTGCTGCAGCTAAAGCCTGATTTTCTGGCGAATGTGTGGTGTGATAACAGTCATAATCTATGGCAAAAGCTTTGAAGTCACGTTCATGGCTAAGCTTTATTTCAGCAGTTAATGCTTCTGGGCTAATTCCCATTTGTTCTGCTTTCAACATAATTGGGGTGCCGTGCGCATCATCACCACAAATACTGATGCATTCAATCCCAGACATTTTATGAGTACGAACCCAAATATCAGTTTGAATGTGCTCCACTAAATGACCCAGATGTAAATGTCCATTTGCATAAGGTAAAGCGCTGGTAACCAGCATTTTGCGTTGTTTCATCAATATAAAGCACCTACTTGTATGACAGATGGTTGATTATAACGCAAAAGGAAAGCAAATGCTTTAGCAAGAGAAGTAGAATTATAAACAGGCTTTAATGAGAGAAGGACAAAAATAAAAAACGCGGCTTAAGCCGCGTTTTTTATAACCTATTATTTACATGATTAGCAAGATAGACGAAGCTCTTCTCCTTGATCTTTCGTCTCAACAACTGGTTTTTGACTTGGGAACAGTTGTGTAAATTGTGGTTCACTTGGGCTCTCTGTAGCAACAGTATTTGTAGTTTTAGGAGCTTGTGAATTTAAGAAAGAGAGGCTTGGGTTAGTATCAGGAATTTCATCATGGCTATGGCTATGTGAACTTTCTTCACTTAAAGATTCTTCATTACTAGCAAGCAATTTTTCTGTTTTGCTAGGACGCTTAAAGTAACTAGCAATTGCAGAAAAACTGTTTACTACAGATGCAGTTAAGTAAGTACCAACAGAAGCAGCGGCAGCAGCTAATCCAGCAGCAAATCCAATTTGCAGAGCAGTGTTAGCACCAACGATGCCTGCAATAGAAAAACCATAAACTGTGAAAGTAGCAACAGCAGTTAAAGCAGCAGGCCACAAGAATAATGTCAGGCCAACACCAGCAGCAGCAGCTAAAGACAGCCATGCAGCAACAGAAATTGCTTTTTTATGTGCGGCGATGAAATTAGCAGTAGATTGAGCAACATATTTAACGCCGTCAAGAAGAAGACCTAAAAGACCACGATTTGTCTTGGTTTCACCGTCTTTATCTTTTTGAGAAGAACCTAAGGTTAAATTAACCATCCCGCTAAAAACATCAGCTGGTAAATAAGCAATCGTCTGCATAAATTTTTTCATGTTTTACTCCAAGGTTATAAATCAGGACGGATGATAGCAATGAATTTGCTACATGTGAATCAAAAATGCTCAATTTGTTGTAACAAAAGTGTAAAATAATTTGACTTTAAGTAACTTATTGGTTAATTGTTTTTCAGGTTTGTTATTATTTATCCTAAAAGAACCGTTTTTAAATAAAACCTAATTTATCTGTTTTTTAATACCCATTTTGGTTTCAATGGTAGCAAGGCGGTTTTCTACAATTTTGTAAATTGCTCAATGGTGTTGACGTTCAATAAAAAACTAAAGCGATCTTATTCAGGATGACGATATAAAGTGGGGTCGTCAATTCCTGCGCCAATAAATCCGCGTTGTCTAAAGGTGCAACTATCACATTGGCCACATGCTTCACCGGCATCGTTAGCCTGATAGCAAGAAACAGTCAGGCTATAATCCACGCCTAAGCTTATTCCAAGTTGGATGGTTTGCACTTTGCTTAAATATTGTAGAGGAGCATGAATCGTGAACGAATCTCCTGTTACTCCTGCTTTAGTAGCTAAGTTTGCTAAAGTTTGAAAGGCGCTAATAAATTCGGGACGACAATCGGGATAATGAGAATAATCCACGGAGCTTGCTCCGATAAAAATATCTCTAGCACCTATAGATTCTGCAAAACCCAAGGCCATGGCTAGAAAAATAGTATTGCGTGCAGGAACATAAGTCACTGGAATCTCTGTGTCTTCCTTAAAGGCAGGAACATTCAAGTTGGTGTCAGTCAAAGCAGAATTACGAAATAATTCAGTATCTAAGGTGACGATATGATGTTCTGCAACCTTATAATGCTTTGCGATACGTTGTGCTGCAAATAATTCAGCGGAATGTCTTTGTCCATAGGAAAAGCTTATCGCATAACAGGAAAAACCTTTTGATGCAGCTAAAGCGAGGCAGGTTGTCGAATCGAGTCCACCTGAGAGTAAAATGACAGCTTTTTTCATCGAAGTCTCCATAAATGACTTATTTTTTAACCTAAATGGAATTTGTTAGCCATGTCTGCTGTAAAGATAAGCGCTTTTTTTAGGTTAAAAATACTGTTAGAATGCGCCAATTATGCCATAACATGGAACTTTATGACGACTACTCTTTATCCCGTTATTCTTGCAGGAGGTTCTGGGACTCGTTTATGGCCTTTGTCGCGAAAAAATTATCCCAAACAGTTTCTTGCCCTAAACGGGGAGTTTTCTCTTCTGCAACAAACTGTGAAAAGAGCACAAAGTCTTGTGAGTTCACATACCATTATTGTAAGTAATGACGCACATTACTTCCTTTGTCAGGAGCAACTCAATTCTTTTGCTCAGTCAATAACTTATCTATTGGAGCCGTGTGCGCGCAATACGGCACCGGCGATTGCAAGTGCAGCTCATTATTTATCACAAATTGCTGGTTCTGATGCTGTGATGCTAGTTTTACCCTCCGATCATTGGATTGCTGACGATTTGGCATGGCAAGAAGCGATGAATATTGGTGCGCAATTTGCCGAAGAACAACAAGCTTTAGTGACCTTTGGTATCCAACCGGATAGTCCTAAAACTGGATATGGCTACATAGAGGCAGGGGTATCGCTTGGTGAGAAAATACATCAGGTTTTAAGTTTTAGAGAGAAGCCTTCAACGGATACGGCAAAAGAATTTATTGCGAGCGCTAATTATTTTTGGAATAGTGGTATTTTTGTGTGTCGCGCCGGCGTATATCTGGAGGAGTTAGCAGAACACCAACCAGACATTCATTACTTTAGTCGACAAGCAGTTTTAAATGCCCAGCATCATCATGACTTCTTACGTCTTGATTTGGAAGAATTTTCACGATGTGAAGCAGAGTCAATTGATTATGCCATTATGGAAAAGACAAATAAAGCAGTCGTTATTCCTGTTGCAATGCAATGGAGTGATTTGGGATGCTGGTCTGCAGTTGCAGATGCAAATACACCCAATGAAGATGGGAATACAATAACTGGAAAAGTGGTTGCTCAAAAAAGCAAAAATTGTTTTATCCATAGTACAGATATCTTAGTGACAACAGTAGGAGTAGAAGACAAAATTATTGTTGCCACTCAAGATGCGGTTTTGGTTGCTGACAAGCAGTATTCGCAACAAGTTAAGGATTTGGTTACTTCTTTAAGCAAAGATCATCATCAATTAATCCAAGATCACCAACGAGTATCGCGACCCTGGGGGTATTATGAAGTTTTAGCCGAAGGCGCATCTTTTAAAGTAAAACGGCTCATGGTGAAGCCTGGTGCACGACTGTCACTGCAAATGCACCAGCATCGAGCGGAGCATTGGGTTGTCGTTTCAGGAAAAGCGGAAGTCATTAATGACTCACAGACCATTTATTTATCAGTAAATCAATCTACTTATATTGCACAAAACACCCTGCATCGTCTAAGTAATCCTAGTCATGAACCTCTTTATGTAATAGAAGTCCAAAGTGGTGCTTATTTAGGAGAGGATGACATTAAACGATTTGATGATATTTACGCACGTGATCTTTTGTAATTCTTGATTTAGAAATTTTAAGTCTTTAGGTTTTTATATTTTCGGAACTTTGTGCCCTGTATCAAGGGCCGAAATCTCCGCGTCACTTATTTAACTAGATTATGCAAATTTTAGTTTCAATACTGTAAATCAATCAATGCTCACCTTGTTTTTAAAATTAGTGCTATGTTATAAAAAAGAACACATTAATTTTTACTGTGATAACTGAATTAGTCGCTAAAGATTCATAAACACAGAGGTAACATTATGGCAACCAGCAGCGGAATTCTTCACTCTTTTCTTAACGATAAATTAAATAAAAACAAGAAAGTTGCTGACTTGCACTTTAAAGATTTCCTTAAGCTTCGCAAAGAGCTTCTTGAGTATAATAGAGCTGAGTGCGGTCTCATTGAGGTTGATTTTGATCCCAGCAACAAATTTACCGAGGTTACCCCCTTACTCTACAATAAAAATATGGTGATTGCATACCAAGATAAACTGTATTATGCGGATGTAAAAAATCAAAAAGTTATTGCGCTTGAAAAAACCAAAAGTAATAGAGATGACTATGAGCAATTAAAAAGAAAATGCACTTCATCTTATAAAAGAGCAAAAGGTCATACATTAGACTTAGTGAGATCAGTTACTGGTCGTTCTTTTAATGCACATCGTAGTGCTGATTTTCTTCCTTCTTTAAATTTTTATTTGGGGGTATTAGGCGATACGGATAAAGTAATGTTTGCCTATATGAGCGACGAGCAAAAAGAGCAATTACGATTCGATCTAAAAATGACATTGTTGCTTTTACTTGCGCAGCAACAACATGAAATAGACTATCAAAAAACCGAAAATCGAAAAGCATATACCCAGCATATTAAACGATGTGTCGAGTTTCTTCTCGAACTTGATCCTGAATATCAAAATTTCATTATCAAATCTCCGGAACAAACCGAGCTCAGCAAGGATCAGCCACTAAAATACTTAGGATGGGTTGTTGGTCACGAGCTTGGTCAAAAAATAGTAGATTGGACTGATACTAAAACCGAAAAAGGCGCGACCAAAACGATTAAAGAATACATGGGTTCTTTAAACGAAAAGAGATTGAATTGGGTATGGGAATCTACCTTTTTAAAAACGGTAATTGATTTAGTTCCTAAAGATCATCCTAATGCAGGCCAGGCTGCCCAAGCAATCAGATATCCAGACCCTTATACAGGTACTTTGAGTTGGGCTTTATACTATGCGCGTTTTGCACTAAATCTTTCTTTATTGTTAAAACATACAATTAAAGGTCCTTGGATGAGCGAAGAAGAGGCAAAAATGCCTTGGTATGAGCGTTTTCAGACGCAATGGGACCAAAGAAAATTTAGTTTGTTAAATGACTCGCTCTGGGGAACAGCAAATTTGGTTTGCTTTTTTTGGTTAACTGGAAAGAGTATTTTAGGAACTTGGGGCGATGCAATCACCGTTGCTTTATTGATTTTTGACATCAGTATCGCTATTTGGGATTTTGAGGAGCAAAAAACGAAATACAATAAAGCCATGCTGCAATATTCTGAAGATATTGCCAGAATAGAAAAGAGACTCAAGGTTCTTAAAGGCAATCAACAACAAGAGGGTAAACAAGAGCGAGCTACTGAAGAACGGCAATTAGAGATGCAGTTGCATGCTTTAAGGAGAGAACAAGCAAAGTGTTCAAGAGAATGGCAAATGAACAAACTCTCATTAATTAGCAGCATTGCTTATGCCGTGGGTTTGATGCTGGCTTTTGTCGTTTTAACGATGCCAT
Organism: Legionella santicrucis; assembly: GCF_001468135.1. Classification (GTDB taxonomy): domain Bacteria; phylum Pseudomonadota; class Gammaproteobacteria; order Legionellales; family Legionellaceae; genus Legionella; species Legionella santicrucis. The sequence goes on from NZ_LNYU01000008.1 coordinate 33,419, forward strand.
TCTTGCCCGTTGCCGCACCTGTTGCCGCTACATTAGCGCTTGTTGGTGCAGTTGTTTGTCTTGCCTTTACTATGATTTACAATGCGGTAAAGGGTGGTATCGAACTGTATGCAACTCATCAAACAAGAAAAGAGATTAAAGAGGAATATGATCTTAAGGTGAGTATTTTAAAAAGGGATGGTCATAAGCTCACTGAAAAGGAAAGAAAACTTCTTTTCTTGGAAATTAAGAAGCTCAAAGCAGAAACAGAATATCAGAAACAAATGATGATTTATCAATCAGTAAATTTAATACGTGGTATTGCACTTGATATTTTCATTCCCGCGGTTGTATTTATAAGTTTAGTATGCATGCCTTTAGGGTTTGGGATACTCACTATTGGCGCTGCCTTGGGCTTTGCTCTGGGTTCTCGTGCTCTAGTTGATTCATTATTTAAACCTGAGGAAAAAAAGGCATTGGAGTTCGACCAACAAGAATATACGAAATTTTATACTTCGCTTCATGAGGTTGAAACGAAAAAGCCACATGGTTTCTTTAAGAAAACATCCGTAGAACAAATGAAAAAACCATTGCTCGACGAAAAGGATTTTGATTCTTCAATGGATTCAGAAGAGGGGCCACTTTATTCAAACTAGATCTTGTAATGAGTATAAAGCGGCGGAGAAAAATTCATCGTGAACAACCCCTGGATTGATTTTTTAATTTGATATTAAATTCAATTAATTAATCTGAAATAAAGAACTAGCATTCATTATCTTCTTCTGTATAATGTCGGCAAAGAAGCTAATTGAAGTGTCTTCATGATAAAGTTTATTGCTTTGTTATTGCTTGTTTTTTCAATTAACGTGCATGCTATTGAACAGCTAGGCGATTCCTGTGATCTGCATGCGGGTTTGTCCGATTCTTATGTTTTAGCATTAAGTTCACAACCTGGTTTCTGCCAAACCTACGGATATGAAGCTGGTAAACCAGAATGTGTGCATTTATCTAAGAACTCCTATCAAGCAAAACACCTTACCCTACATGGATTATGGCCTAATCAAAAAGCGTGTGGTCAAAATTATGGATATTGTGGTGTGGAACAAAAGACGAATCATTGTGCCTACCCCCCATTGGATTTATCTCCCCAGGTTGCTGAACTCTTAAAAAACATAATGCCCAGCTATTATTATGGGAGCTGTTTGGAACGACATGAATGGAATAAACATGGTAGTTGTCAAATCTTATCTGCTGATCAGTATTTTGCTTTGGCTATTCGCTTAGCAAAGGCAGTTGATAATTCTTTATTTGGTCAATATTTAACGCAACATCAAGGGCAAAAAGTTCAATTAACTTATTTACGAGAAATGATTGTTCAGTCTTTTGGTCCAACTAATTCGACAAAGATATATTTAGGGTGTAAAAAAGGTATATTAGTCGATATTTACATTCAATTACCGGCACTTATCTCGGATGATGACTCTTTAGAGTCTTTAATTAATGAGGCTCCTGATTCGCAAATTCATGATACTTGTCCTACCTCTGTAATTCTTTCTAATTTTAATACAGAGTCTTCATATGATGTAAGTTAAGTTATATCAGGTATCTGTTCAGGGGTATGCTTGCCTGTTGGTGCATGAGGCATGAACGTTTACCTAAACCTTGAACATTGTTACAACTTCATCTAATGTAGAGTAATTATGATATAGGGATAAAATCTTATGCAAAAGCGGTGCTATTTATTGACTCTTATTGTTTTTTTATTAACTGCTTGCGCACATCATGCGCCCAAAGCTCCTCCTTTACCTACTGCACCACAAGGCGTTAAAACAAAACAAGTCAGAACAGTGAGTGCTTTTAATCATGTTGATGTTCAAGGACAAATGAATGTTACGGTGCATACAGGGTATAAAAAGCCGCAAATTATTTTAAGCGGTGATACTCGTGATTTGGCTGCTTTAAAAATATTAGTGGCGCAAAACACTCTTTACTTAAGTCTAGGAAAAGGTTATCCATCATATGGACCTGTTTCTGTTGATATTAGAGGCCAATTTCTTAATCGTTTAGCGGTTAAAGATGCCAGCTTTGTTGTAGGTAATCAATTACACACAAGTGTATTAGATGTTTATTTGGTAAATACCGGAACTGTAAGATTAAATGGCTCCATTGGTTTACGTGTGCTGGATATTAAGGGCAAAGGCTTAACCCAAATTGGTGGAATTTCGAGCCAAAACTTACAAATCCATTTGCAGGGTAGCCCCAAAGTACAACTTTCCGGGGTTGCTAATTTAGCAAATTTAACCATGCAAGGTAATGCTTGGTTTAGTCTTTATTGGGTTAAAACAGATACTTTAACCATACGTGCAAAAGATGCTTCAACAATTCAATTAGCTGGTGCAGTAAATAGATTGGATGTTGAGCTTTGGAATAATGCACGATTTAAAGGACGTTATTTACGTGCTCAACGCAGCTTTGTAAAAACACATGGGCGTTCTGTTGCAGAAATTTCTGTAGCGAAACATCAAAGCAATTTTGCTACAGATGCAAGTGATATATATTATTATAATCTACCGACGACTCGAGCTGATTTTATGGTCTTTGATGGTTCGGTATTGGATATGCGGGCATGGAACCAATTCGATTTGAAAGATTTTAATCGGTACAATAAGCAATTTCCCTAAAGGTATCAACAAGCCATTCAATACCTATTTTATATACTGCATGTGTAATAGGTCACCCCTAATAAACTTTAAAGAAGTTTATTAGGAGAACTGATCCTCTTTATATTCTAACCAAAGCTACCGCCAAAAGA
>NZ_LNYU01000009.1:0-58784 GCF_001468135.1 Legionella santicrucis
CAAACTCATTGTTAGAGCAAACCAAATTGCTTGGCAGGAGCTCAAAAATATGACCGCTTAAAACTGAGTGTGCGTAACATGAGTTAATTATCTAGTTCATTCTGATCTAAGTTTAATTCAAGTTGAATGCCCTCATGGATTTTCTCTTGCTTCAATTTGATTCCGATACCTAACAATCTTACTGGTATCCGTTTTCTCAAAAATCCTTCGTGTATGAGTTGGCATAAACTATTTAAATCGAGTCTGTCATGCATGCATTCCACCGTGGTTTGCTGAAAATCATTAAATTTTAATTTAACAAAAAGAGTGTGTATTGAAGAGGAGGCTTCCGCGCGCTTAATTCGTTCTTCAAGACGCACCATTAATTCAGGTAAAGCAGTAAAACAGGCTTCCACATCCGGTAAGTCCTGTAAATAAGTTTCTTCAACACTAATGGATTTGCGAATGCGCTCAGGATTAACAGGACGCTCATCAACTCCACGTGCTAAATCATAAAGTCGCTGCCCCATTACACCAAATTCATTGGATAAATACTCCATGGAATAATGGTGTAAATCACCACATGTTTTAATATTTAACGTCTTTAGTTTTTCCTCCATTTTAGGGCCGACGCCAAATAATTTGCGGACCGGCAAGTCGATCATAAATGCCGCAATTTCCTCGGGCCGAATTACCTTCTGTCCATTAGGTTTATGCCAATCACTGGCAATTTTTGCCAAACTTTTGTTCGGGGCAATTCCGGCACTCGAGGTCAAGTGTCGTGTCTGATAAATTCGCGCACGTAGTTCTTGTGCCATCCACGTAGCACTTCCTTTGTAATTAGGAGAATCCGTCACATCAAGATAAGCTTCATCCAAGGATAAAGGTTCAATAAGATCGGTATATTCTTCAAACAAGGCTCTGATGTACTGACTTTCATTTCGATAAACCTCCATACGCACAGGCCGCAAGACGAGATGTCGACATAATTTCAATGCCTGTGCGGTGGACATGGCTGAGCGCACACCAAATGCTCGTGCCGCATAATTGCACGTTGCAATAACTCCTCTTCGGTCAGCTGCTCCTCCTACCGCGATGGGTTTATTCGCAAGCTCAGGAAAATCACGCATTTCGATTGCAGCATAAAAACAATCCATATCAATATGAATGATTTTTCTTATCGGATTTCTATCCTTTAGTTCATTCATAATTTACTCTTTCAACACAAATGAACTTGGGGTTTTCCCGCATATCCAGCCCAAACTGGCAATGAACACTTATATCTAATGCTCATTAACTTAATGATTATTTTTTCGTGTATTTGCTAATTTTGAAATTTAAACCCATTATAGAGAAACAAAGTTAAATTATATAACCTTGTTACTCATATCCACTTTATATTAAATTCCTTATAATTCAGGAGGGCGTGGCTGCTCATCTGCCGGGGGATTATGTAATCTAGTATTAGCTACTTTAAAAAAAGTATGTATTGCAGAGGCGACAGATCTTGTTTCAGAGTAATCCGTTAATGCTGCGCGATAAGTATATAATATAGATGCTTGTGTTGTTGGAGCATCAGCGATGGCATCCTGAATAATATTTTTCATTGCAGGATCAGAGTGAGCGAGCTCTTCGAATCTGTCACTAGCTAATTTACGATTTTCTTCTGTTTGAGCTTGATCTTGGACTACTTGATATAATTGGACTAATTCATTATATAAAGCTGTTTTCATTTACTTGACTCCAAATTTAATATGTCCATATTTTAAACTATTTGGTAAGTAAATACAATATCTATGGTGTTATCATGGTGTTATGGCTATATTTGTAGCTCACTGTATGTTTTAAGCATTTTCAGAATAAGTGATTTCTTCATTTTTTACTTTGTCAATAAATGCCTTAAGTGATAAATATTTGCCATAACCTAAGTGTGTTCCAATAATTTTTTGAATTGGTACACCAAGTTTATGAAGATGAAGAATCTTATCTTTGTCTTTATCGTACATAGATGCTTGAATAACCCCCTTGGGCTTGCCAAGCTTGATGCCTTTGGCAACACGCGCACGTAATCCCTCTTTGGTGCGTTCGGAAATAAAATCTCTTTCTAATTCGGCAAGCGTGGAAAAAATAGTAATCAGCACTTTATTGGCCACATTGTTTTTAGCAATAGGATTTAAATCTAGGTTTTGTTTGATCAAAATTAATCTTGCCTGTTTATCTTGAGTAATCGTTTCTATTGTATCAAGCGTTTCCTTAATTGAGCGTCCAAGCCGTGATAATTCAGAAGAAATAATGACGTCACCTGGTAATAATTTATTTAATAGCTCATCGATTCGACGATGCGCGGTGGACTTCCGTGAAGACATTTCCAGCTCTATCCATTCATCAACCATCAGTTTTTGATCAATGCAATAGCGACTGATGCTATTTTTCTGACTATCAACACTTTGATCTTGGGTGCTCACCCGAACGTATCCATAAATCATATAAATTTCATCCAATTTTTTATTTCTTTTGTATTAAGGTCATTTTGACACATAACACCATAGATTTTATTATCGTTTATAATGCACCAATATGACATAGTTTCTCGCCCAATAAAACGAGCGTTAAAAGAATTAAATTTGATTTCCTGGATGTACCTTAATGGCAAAGCTTGAAATACTGACCCCGGCAGAACAAACTATTTTCAATGCTCCGCCAAATTTTTCCCCGTATGAACAAAATAAATATTTTGGTTTACCACCAGAGTTAACAGCCTGGCTGGAAAGCGTGGATAGCATCATCAATAAAGCTGGATTTATTTTATTGTTTGGGTATTGCCTGGCAGGAGCGCGATTCTACCAGCCAAGACAGTTTTATGAATCTGATCTCAAGGCCATATGCCAGCAATACGGCTTTGATAGCAATGAGGTGCAACTAAAAAAATATAATCAACGGACGTTTAATTACCACAAACAGAAAATTCGTGAATATCTTGCGATAAAACCCTTTGATGAAGAGGCAAAAACATTGTTCAGGGAGAGCATCCATGATCGCGTTGCCCGTCGTTACCCACCAAGACAGATTTTACAGGATGTATTCGATCTTCTGAAAGCCAGGCGTATTGAGATCCCTCGCTATAATCGATTTGCCTTGAGCATCACAGAGATAATCAGTGATTATGATAAACATCTGGTTTATATGATTGAGGATCAATTATCCGATGATCAAAAAATCAGTATGGATGCTCTTCTAAAAATAGAGGATGCTGATTCTTCAACCATTGCCAGACTTAAAACCATTAGTCACTCAAGAAAACCAAAGGAAATCAAGGAAAGTGTCGAGGATTATCAACTAATCCAAGGCCTATATAATAATATCATCCCCTTGCTGGACAGACTAAATCTTCACAATGATACAATCAAGCATTATGCAACCTGGGTTCGCAAGGCCAGTCTGTTTCAGATTAATCAGCTTCAGTCCGATAAACGCTATCTCCATATAATCTGTTTTCTGGTTCATCAGTATCAGTTAAGACAGGATATTTTTGCAGATATTTTACTGAACTGTGTGAAGGCAACGGAAAACGCCGCTACGAAAAATGAAAAGGAACATATCTTTAAACAAAAAGACCAGCAAAAGGAAACGCTGCAATTATTATCAGATGCAAGAATATCCTATAAGGCTCAATTGAAAAAAATTGAAAAGCTGGCAACATCACCTATATTAAGTGATTCGGAGAAGGTTCAGCAAATCAGGCAACTGCTGGAGGAATATCACCAACACCTGGAAATCCATCCACCGGAACCAAAACTGGATGAATGTACAAAACAGGCGCTCGATGAGATGAACGCACAAAACTATTACCAGATTCTGGAAGATTTATCCCTTAAATTACAGAACAGAGTGGCTGATATTTTGCGCAATATTGCATTTGATATTTCGGAAAATCAGGATATTCCTGCCATTTTGGTAGCTATCAAACACTATCAGGCTAAAACAGGTAACGTGGGGAAAGAGGCGCCAGTCAGCTTTTTATCTGAAAATGAGCAGGCGGCACTCTATTCCAGTGAAGGTAAATTCAGAGTATCCCTTTATAAGGTTCTTCTGTATTTTTACACGGCAGATTCTTTAAAAGCAGGTGTTATCAGTTTGAAACCAGCCTATCGCTACCTGTCACTGGAAAATTATTTACACCCAAAAGAACATTGGCAGGCTAACAAAAACCGGCTATTGGAAGAAGCAGGGCTGATCGGTTTTGCAGACATTGATCAATTAATGGCAACCCTTCAAAAAAAGCTTCATGGGGCATATCATAAAACCAATCGCCGTATTAAGGCAGACAAAAATCCGCACATCAAATTTGATTCAAAAGGACGAATGGTTCTGGCAACACCTAAAGTCGAAAAGATAAATACGCAGTCGGTATCTTCTCTATTTGCTGATCAGAAATACACATCGGTACTGAAAATATTGAGTGATATTCAACGGTTAACTCGTTACCTTGAGTGCTTTCGCCATCATAGCGTTAAGGACAAGAGAATCTTACCCAAAACATCCATATTTTATGCGGCAATTTTAGGGATGGGATGCAATATTGGCATCAGCAAGATGGCTAATGTTTCCAAAGGGATTACGGAAGATGTCCTGGAAAACTTTGTAAACTGGCACATGAGTCTTGATAATATTAATGCAGCCAATCAATGCATTCTTGATCTGCTTGGTAAGCTATCATTAGCCAGCATCTATCAAAAAAATCCTGGTGAATTACATACATCAAGCGATGGGCGAAAAGTCAGCGTAGTTGTTGAGTCATTGAATGCTAATAAATCGTTCAAATATTTTGGTAGTGGCTCAGGATCTTCCCTCTACAGCTTTATCGATGAACTGAATCGCCTGTTTTATACCACATCCATCAGTAGCTCCGAGCGAGAGGCAGCCTATGTCGCCGACGGGTTACTACATAACCTTTCAATAAAAAGTACCATCCATTCCACTGATACACATGGTTATTCCGAAGCAATTTTTGGAATATTGAACATGCTGGGAATTTATTTCGCACCAAGAATTAAAGGTCTGAAGAAAGCAACCCTATACAGTTTTAACTCTAGAGGCACCTATGAAACCAAAGGGTATAAAATACTCCCGCATCGCTATATCGACACGGATTTAATTAAAACACATTGGGATGATATTTTACGTTTGATGGTTACGATTAAACTTAAATCCACAACGGCATCACAACTGTTCAAGCGTCTCAGTTCATATTCTAAACAGCATCCATTGTACTGTGCCATCAAGGAATTTGGACGGATCATTAAAAGTCTGTTTATTCTTCGGTATATTGATGATGTGGAATTACGGCAGGCTGTTGAAAAACAGTTAAATCGCATTGAGCTATCGAATAAATTCTCAAAAGCCATCCTGTTTGGTAACAACCAGGAAATTCAATACAGCAGTAAAGATGAACAGGAAATGGTTGTTGGTTGCCAACGCCTAATCCAGAATGCAATTGTATTATGGAATGAGCTGTATCTTTCGCAAAAATTGGCTCTGCTGGAAGATGAAGAAAGCCGAAAGGCGCTGTTAACCATTATTCGCAATGGATCGACTTTAATCTGGCATTACGTCAATTTGCATGGGGAATATGATTTTACTCAGGATATTGAAGAGCAGGATATGTTGTTCGATATAGATAAAATATTGGCACTTAAGGTCGCTTAACTATCTCATTGCCAGTTTGGGCTGGATATGCGGTAAAACCCAACTTGAGGAACTTCAGACCATCGCGTGGTATAAGCAGGTGATTTAAGCTCGGCACGCATTGCCCAGGGTTTTGAATATCCTTCAGCTGCGAGTCGAATCGTGCTTCTTCCATACTTTTGATTGATATGATCAAACACACTCATCAGCTGTTCTGTATGATGTAATTGCTCATCACTGGGCTGATGAAACATATCCAGCTGGCGAGGGTTTTTAGGAATTAAATCTTCAAGACAAACACCTGCTTTTTTATAGTAATACCCGGATTTAAAAATTCGTTGTAAGCAGTGTTTGGCAATTTTGGTAATTAGACGCAAATCATCGGTTGCATTAACAAAACGAAACTCCATGGCTTGAAAGTGTTGTGCCAAATCCTCCCGAAACCGATTGGTATGTACAAATACAAACATGCGCTGTGCCACCAAGTGCTGGTTGCGCATTTTCTCAACCGCTCGGGCACAATGACCACTCACCGATTCGGCAATAGAAGCGTATCGGGTTTGCATCTGTCCAAAACTTTTTGACGACATGATACTTTGTTTTGGCTCAACTTCTTCTAAACCATTACAAGAAACTCCTTGAAGCTCCATGGCCGTACGCATTAACACGACATTAAAACTCCTCTTCAAAAGATGAGTATTGGTCATTGCCAAATCATAGGCAGTATGAATACCTCGCGATATTAATTTATTTTCCCATTGCCGCCCTACTCCCCATATGTCCCCTACTGATATTTGCTTTAATAATTGCTCACGATTTGACGTGATATTAAATACAGGAATCTTAAAAACCTTTTTGCATAAATGATTGGCCACTTTAGCCAGCGTTTTGGTGGCTCCAATACCAATTGAGGTAGGTATTCCCGTATGTTTTAAAATTTTCTTCTGTAATTCCTGGCAAAAAGTGTCATGACAATCAATCGGTAAACTTCTTAAATCAAGAAACGCTTCATCAATGGAGTAGATTTCCACGTGCGGCCAGTTTTCTTCAATAGTGCACATCACACGATGACTTATGTTGCCATAAAGTGTGTAATTTGAAGAAAAGGCTATCACTCCATGCTGCTTGCATAAATTTTTAATTTTGAAATAAGGCTCGCCCATTGCAATACCCAATGCCTTGGCTTCATTTGAGCGTGCAATGCAACAGCCATCATTATTAGACAGCACCACTATGGGAACATCTCTTAAATCAGGGCGAAATATACGTTCGCAACTGGCATAAAAGTTATTGCAATCGACAAGGGCAAACATGTTAGGCAAGCTCATGAAGAACTAAAGTGACCACACCCCAAATCACCATCTCACACTCTTGCGTAATATCGATGGGTTTAAATTTGGGATTAGCAGGAAGTAATTGCACCCTACCCCCTTTTTTCGAAAGACGTTTCACGGTGAGCTCGCCATTAACTGCTGCAATTACAATGCGCCCGTCAGAAGGCTCTATGCTTCTATCGACTAACAACCAATCACCTGAAAAAATTCCCGCATCCACCATAGAATCTCCCGTGGCCTGCAGAACAAATGTGGCGGAAGGATGTTTAATGAATTTGGTATTTAAATCGAGATATCCTTCGATGTAATCATCTACAGGGGATGGGAATCCTGCTTGAACTTTACTTGCAAATATGGGCAATTGATGCGCTGTGCGATTCTTTAATTGTTCTAATTCGGCAATTGTGGCTACCGGAAGACGAACTGCTTTGGTAGGCTCCCCTCTAGGACGCCCTGCACCTGCCCTTTTTCCGCCTCGTGGTGACATGATGACTCTTTTTTTGATTTAAGTACAAGTATCATAGACAAGGAAAAATAAGCTGTAAATCCCACATCAAGGCCACATGAGCTGAAATCACCATTAAGTCTTCGAGAATATTAAGAAAAAATATTTTTAACTTTTTTATTTAGATAATAGTTCCATCGCCAAGGGATGGTCAAAGTCTGCCTTATTCATTAAATTAGTGACCCGATATCCTTCCAAATCCTCATAAGGATAAGGTTTCAAAAGTCCTATCAATTGTGCTTTATCACATTGCGTGTTATTAAGCCAAATGGCTTGAGCCTCTTCATCTAAAATAACAGGCATCCGATGATGCACTGGCATCATTAAGGGGTTCGCATCAGTAGTAATGAGACAACAGGAATGGATTACTTCTTCTTCATGCTGCCAGGTATCCCAAAGAGCCGCAACAGCCAGTAAGTCACGATTCTTTTTTTGAAAGAAATAAGGTTGTTTAATCCCATCCTCTTGGTGCCATTCGTAAAAACCACTCATGGGCATTAAACAGCGTTTGGATTTCATCGCTTGACGAAATGCTGGTTTTTCAAAAAGGGTTTCGGCGCGTGCATTAATGAGGCTACCTATTTTTTTTCTATCTGTTGCCCCAAGAAGGAAGAAGTCCCCAGTGCAATAACACACTTTGAATTTCATGAGCTTCGATTTCTACAAGACACACCAACTCAGCCCCTGGTGCAATATTAAATCTAGGGGTAATTTCAATCGAATTAGAAAGATGAAATTGATATTTTAACTTGTGATAAGACGCGACATAAGCAAATCGACCGCACATGTTTTCATCCATTTAGTAAGTTTTATCAGTATAGTCCTTAATCCCGATTAATGAGAAAAGTCTCATGAACTACTCATAAAGAAAATTTATAGCGTTTGCTTGATTCAGGAAATTAAAACACAGCTCAAAAAATTTGAGTTAATGGAGGGGAAATTTTTTGCTCATTATTTACGCAAAAAATCTTCTCATCGAAGGATGATGGCAATGCCAACAATAAGGAAAAACCATCCAAGTGATTTTTCTTATTGAGACGCCATCCTAAGCGATGCATTTTCCTGCCAATTTATAATGTAAGGATTTTCATATCCTTCAATTGCAGCAACTTGCAATGCCCATTGTTTTTCCCAGGAACTTGGAGGAAATGTTTTATTCCAGACCATAAACAATTGTTTTTGCGAGGAGCTTAAGGATAATCCATAATGTTCCGCCATAAATAAGTAAGCACGTGCCACCACTCCTTTAGCAGAATCAGGCGGTTCAGCACGTCGCAATTTTTTATCAATTTTCATGGTACATCCCAAGTAATCGGGTTGTGTAGGTAGCACGCTAAATCGATAGTTCGATCGGGCTTGATTCACCACCCCTACTTCTGGCCATAAATTATAAAGTTCGGCTTCCACATGACGAAATTGTTCATCGATTTTTTCACAACATCGTCGCCCTTTATAAGGTTTTCCATGTTTGTCGTCGCACATGAGTTCACGCCAACATGCAAATTGCCGCCCAAAATGTTCAGCAGCCATAATATGCTCCCACTCAATGCGATGTGCTCGTTTGTATGAATCAGCAGCTTGCATGCCACAACTGGCTAAATTGACTTCTTTATCTTCATAACTACATTGGCAATATATAGTTTGAGGGTGTTTCTGAAATAACTGTGCCGCAATTTTCTTAGATTGTGAAAAAGAGCCTGGAGACTGGGCATAACTTAGAGAGATACAGCACAGTAAAACTAAGATTCGAAGCATAAGATACCATGAAGAAAAAAATAGGTGCCATTATAAAATGATTCTTTGTTTTTTCTATTAGAAAATATCAGTGCCTTGTAAAAGATTAAGTAGGATTCAGGCTTGCATACACCACAATACCACCTATTTTTAGTATTCAGCCCAATCAATAATTGTTGGAATCCTGAATACAGAATATCCCAAGCTTGTTGACCAAATTGCTGCTTAACCTGCTCACGCTTTTGTTCAAAAGAATCTAATAAAATTGTATACCAGTGAATAAAAGTGCTCGCTGAGATCAACACTTTCTTTAAATGTCCATCCAGTTGCAGAGAGCCGCTTCTTTAATTCAGGTAAATAAATTGGATTAAAACGAGAGGCTGTTTTTGACCATGGAAAGGGGCTTTGAATTGGTATCACATCGGGTCTTGAATAATCAAATAAAACAAGTGTCCCTTGAGAATCTGAAAGCTGTGATAATTTTTTTAACGCAATTTCTTGAGACTCAAAACAAAAAAAGGCACTGAAGCTATAGATACATTGAAATGATTTGTGGGCAAGCTTCGTGCTGCTCAAAATATCTTCGCATATAAATTGTACATCAGGATAGCTCGTCTTTGCATGATCAATAAGATTTTTAACGATATCAACGCCAGTAACTATGCCCCATCCTTTTTGTTGTACATAATGAGCAGTCCCAGCTAATCCACATCCTACATCTAATAAAAGTGCCTTCTTGTCTTTAATAATAGGAGACATTGTAAGCTCAATCGCTTCAATTTCACCAGGATGGGCAAAATCACCTTCTCTTAATGTCGCCAATATTTGTTTGGTGTATTCCATAATGTTAACCCAACGCGATGGCATATTAAGAATATCATATGTTCATGCCTGACGATACCTTACGCTATACATGTATGTATAGCATTATTGTAAATGAATGGGCTACTGTTAATAATCATCTACGTTATTTGATCGAGCATCACGAAACAAAATCTATTTTTAGTGATTAAACATTAAAACTCTGAACGAGATAACGGATAGAATGAAGATACTCATTGATACTTTTTTAAATCTCATACTCAAAAATCACAGGATATCTATCTTGCATCATAGGAGATTTTTTAACACCGATTTTAATACATCCCATTTTTTTATAGAATGGTTCAGCGCCAGGATCACTCCATAAAGTGAATCTGCTGACCCCAATCAATTTAAAGTCTTCTATCATCGTAGACCACATTTTCTTCCCCAATCCTTTACCTATATGATAAAAAAATTATCACATTCTATCTCTTTGTTACTAACCCTAAAACTATAAACCCGATTGCTTTTTCACATTGATCATGCTCTGAAATATAAAAAAGTTTTACAGTATTTCTTTCAAGATATTCTGTCGTCATTTGAAACAATACCATGAATTTTTCCATAAACTTACGCTCATATCCCCAATACGATTTTGATCGATACATTAAGGTATTGATTTTGTTTAAATCATCACGGGCGGCTTGTACACTTTTTACAACTATAAATCACCTAAAAACAGACCATGCCAAAAAATTCATTTACTCACGAATATTACACATCTTTATCAACAGATTTTGTGGATAACTTACGTTAAATTTTCATTAGCCTATCTGTGAATAGCATTATCCACAGAGTCAGTTCCAGTGATAAATTTAATCTTTCTGAATATGTATAATGAATAATATTTACTCAACAGCCTCTTCTATATTTAATTCTTCTTTTTGCTGAAGGAACATTTCAATCGAAGGCATCTCTGCATTTTGCATCACTTCTTGTATAAAAAGATGAAATCTATCTTTTATAAGAATATTTTCCATTCCATTTTTTTCAAATAATGAGAAATAGACTGTCTTTTTTATCTTCGCTTGAAACTGTTGAACTAGGTTGTTCTTTTCAATTTCGGATAAGTTGTTGAACATAGTATCAATATGCTTGCGTTTAAATAGCTCATATTCCTCTATATTTTTTTTATTAAAAATCTGATTCTTAGGATTATCTATTTGTTCTTTTGAACTTACTGGTGATTGGTAATCATCTTTTAATGCCGCCATTAAATATTTTGATAAATTTCTAATTACACCATTTTTATATGGTTCGCTATTAGTTATTAAATTGATTTTTTCTTCTATGTATAATTTATCAAATAGTTTAAGGACCTCATCGATTTGTTTCGATGAAAAGCCGAATTTTTGCTTTAGCTTATCTATTAAATCATTAGATGTATCTTGATCTAAGATTGAATTTTGTTGTTGTTTTTGTCTTATAAGAAATCTAAGCGAAACAACTTGACGGTTAAGCTTCTTAAATTCTGCCTCCACTGACATTAATGTATATTGATTAACTTCATCTACTGCTTTTTTAATAACCCTATTATTCAAATCCCTAAATATCTTATACAAGCCATTCTCAACACCCATTAGCTTTCTAAATGTGTCAAGATCAAACCAAGGAGTATTTCCAATGGATTTATATCTATTACAATTTTCATAAAGAGTTAATCCGTAACTTGATTGAAATTTTGTCTGGATATTAAGATCAATTTTACCGTATCGTACAGGATGGTATAATAATTTCCTCATTTTATTACTATATGAGTATCTACATATAGAACCTCTAATTGATACATCAGAAATAATTGAACTTGCATTCCATATTTCACTATCCTCTGATAACTCATCAATAACATTCCACTCAATTACTGTAGATAAAAGTTTTAATAATGCATCTTTTACTTTTCGATGATCATTACTATCGAATCCGACAAGCTTTGTTAGTTCGGAAATTTGAATTACATGTTCATCTTGAGTCATCAAATTATGATATGCATGAAATAATAATGCATTAGCAATTTTCCTCTGTAGTAAAGTTATCTTTCCATGACAGTGGATTGCCGCAATATGTTTTTTTAATTCAAATTTCTCTTTATTTGTTTTTGTTATTGTCATTTCAAGTCCTTTGTAGACTTCACCTCAAGAAAAGTTAAGCCACTTAACTTTATCCTGTAAACGTCACATCTCGTCAAATATTCTAAAAAATATACAGTAATCGGTCGTAGAGGAAAGTTAAGTGACTTAACTTTATCCCGTAAATGTCACATTTGAATAATTTACATTTAATCTATCTATGTCATTAACCCAACCAAAAGATAAGTCAATTAGTTTTAGCCAGAAAACATCTCAATTTATTACGCATGTCCTAAAAAATTAAGTCGCACCCACTGTAAAGTTAAGTCACTTAACTTTTTCCTGCAAACGTCACATTTGCGTTCCTACATAATTAGAAATTTATAAATTCTGTTTCAACATTAAAAATAATTTCACCTATTAGAATAAAATAGATTAAGACTTGATTAATCTTTGCAAAATAGCTGTTCTCAATATCTTACTTTGAACACCTTCAAGAGAAGGGTAGTCTGTCCTTATATTGATCACTGCATCACTAATTAATGTTTTAAAAGATCTATCTACTGAGATATAGTCCAATTTTTCAAACCCCTGCATTTGATCACTTAACATGACAAGTTCTTTATAATTAGTCATATTTAACAACTCATGTACTGCTTCACAAATCCATTTACTTTTTCCCTTTAAATCATATCCGCTCTTTATCATATCGTTTTTTAAGTCCGATAAGATTAATTCAGAAATCAAGTAACTTATTCTGGCTTTTGTATTTTTTGAATCTAGCTTAATCATTAACTTGTTCCAAATTTGAAATAATAGTTTTTAGGGCTCTTGAAATATCTCTTGGATTATCCATATTTACTTTGGCTAGATTTGTTTTTAACATGCTGTCTTCAACATGATCTAATAAAATACAGAATATTTTCTTTGCTGCATTAATATTATTAATTGAACCCAAACTAATTTTTTTACCTCTTACATAAGACGAAACTGTAACATTTTCATGTTGGTGATTTTTATCAAAATTTATTTCAAGATATTTTTTTAAATCAGCAAGTGTTGCTCCATTCATTGCGTCCTGTATTGCCTTGTATCTGAGATCTAAATCTTTGATTTGGCACAATATAGCAATTTTCTCAATATTAGATATCTTATTTTCAGCGATTATCTTTCTGATATCTTGATCAGCAGCTAAGAGTAACTTTAAATTTGAAGCATGAGGTTTTGAACAACCTATTAAATTACTAATATCTATTGACCGTATATCATTAATATTAAAATTAGAAGCTTTCGCATAAGCGTTTACAATCATTTCAAAATTAAGAAGTCTATCGTGCAATGAAAGGTCTGTTCGTTCGGAATTCTCCACCCATTGCAATAATCTAATTTTAAGCTCATCAGGTTTTTTATCTATTATTTTGGCTTGTATATCTGACTTGCCAATTAAAATAGAAGCTAATGTTCTGCGTTCACCAGCAATTAAACGATAGCTTGCATTTGATTCATACACTATGACTGGATTTAGAATACCATGATCATTTATTGAATTTGCTAATGATTGTAATTCTTCTTTTTCTTTAGATTTTATTTCCAATAAAGGATCGTTCTCAGAAAATCCTTGAAGCAGATCATTCATAGAGATCGTTAATGTTCTTGGATTATCAGGATCAACTTCTATTTTACTTAAAGGGATAACATCAATCCGTAATTGATTTGAGTAGTTTTGAGCTGCAGCAAAAGTCTGTTCTAATCCATCTGATAAAGAACTACCTATAGAAAATACCTTTTTCTTAGCCATTATTAAATACCTTATTCGTTATATATTGACATACATTTTCATACTCAATACGTTCTATACTACTTTCTGAAAGCTCGAAAATACTTTTAGGATTTGCATTTTCAGCAAGTATTTCTGTATAGACAGATCTTTTCTTTATCTCATGAGGAATAACATATTTAGAGGTAAATTCTTTATTTCTTAGATCATTTAGAAAATGCTTATGAATGTTAATATTTCGCACTTGATTAGGTAAAATTCCGATCAATTCAATGGGGTTATCTTTCGATCTTGCATAAGTTTCCTGTTTCCAAAGTTGCAACATCCCATAAATTCCCTCAATAGAAAATTGTTCCATTTGTGCTGGGATAACTAAATGTGTTGCAGCTTTGATTGCTGATATTGTTAAAGGACCTTTTGATGGAGGAGTATCAATAATAATCACATCATATGCTTTTTGTACTTCAGGATCCTCTACAAATTTTTTAATTTGCAAATGTACTTTCTCTTTAACTTCGTGTTTCGTGACAGCTTCAGCTTCTTGTAATCTAATTGAGTGTGCAGGTGCAATTTCAAGATTATTAATCTGTGTAGGGTAGGGAATAACTCCTTCACCATAGAATATATTTGCAATGCCGCTTCTGCCATCCCAGTCTATATCGACATCAGGCTCATAGTCTGGATGCAAAGGAGGGATTTTTCCTCCTTGATAAGCTGGATCATACGTCATTTGAAGATAACGACCAGAAAAGTTAGCCTGTGGATCTAGATCCATTGATAGTACTTTTTTGTTTTTTATTAGCGCCAAATATTCAGCCAATACAATCGAATTGGTTGTCTTTCCCTCACCACCTTTGTGAGTTGCATTTACAATAACTTTTGCCATATTGTTATTATTAAGTAGGTTATGTAAAAACATAATATATGCATTTGCATGTTATATGCAATATAAAGTCTTATAAAAAACAACAACTAACAGTTTGTTTTTTTGTTTAAGTAGTTTAAATAGTTTAATCTATAGTAATTAATTGTTTTTAAATGCTTTTCTTAATTGATATGTGTCATTTACGGGATTTAATGTGACATTTACAGGGAGTTAAGTGACATTAGCAGGATAGATTTGTGACATTTGCGGGATTTTAATGTGACGTTTAGAGGAAATGTGACGTTTGCAGGATTCTTGTCATATGCTCTATGGAGATTCGATTAAGTTATAACATCGAGTCGTTCTTTCTGTCATTTAATGATGTTGTTTATTGCTTTTTCTCATATAATTACTTACTTTTGATAGCAAAATTATTTGTCACTATAAATTGGTTAAGCCACGTTCTTCCTGAAAAATTAATTAGCATAGGTGGGCTTACCATAATGGGGGGGTAGGGCGTTAAATGGATGTTGGAGAGAAGGCTTCTAAAGGGATAGTATATTTACATTGGCTAAACGGAATAACAACATTTAGTTTTGCTATCCTATTTTCATCATTGTCTCTTTACTTAACAAAAAGAATTGGGCTGAGCCAAACAGAATCCAATGGAATTGTAGGTTTTTTTCTTGCTTCGAATTTTATTCTACATTTTGCATCTGGGTATATTGGTGATAGGTTGCTAAGTAATAGGCTATTATTTGCCGCTTCAATTATAATACAAGCGTTTGGGGTAATGGTGCTTAATTGCACTGATTCACTTGTCTATTTAGGATTGAGCTTATTTCTTATTGGTTGTGGCTTAGGTTCTACCTGTATAAACTGCTTAATTACACAACAATTTAATAGTCATGAAGATCAATTAAGGGAAAAAGCCTTTTTTTATAATTACAGTGCAATGAACATAGGTTTTCTGGCGGGTTATATTTTGAGTGGATTCATTGACTTAAAGGATAATTATGAAAACTTATTTAAGGTAAGCAATTTAATTAACGTAATAACAGTATTTCTGATAATCAAATCATGGAAATATTTAATAAGAAAGCCCGCTGAAGCAAAACGGGATATCTACAAAGAAAAACTCGGTATTTTATGCATACTATCAATTATTCCCATTCTTTATATTGGCTTTCATTTTTCTTGGTTAGCAAATTGTCTAATTCTCCTTATAGGAACCTCAGCATTATTTTATATAGCGTTTTTAGGATATGGTTCAAAAGATAAATTTGAGAGAAGAAGAATTTATTCATTCTTATTTTTAACAGTGGCATCAATAATATTTTGGATGCTTTATTTTGTTGGGCCAATGGGCGTCTCTCAATTTTTAAAGAACAACGTTAAGTTATATATCGGGGGTTATTATATTCCTCCACAGTGGATTATGAATTTAAATTCGATATTCGTTATTATTGGTTCACCCATAATTCTTATGATTTTTAACGGCTTACGAAGAAAAAATATAGCGATTTCAATTTCCAAGCAATTTGTAATTTCTCTATTATTTATTGCTTTGTCTTTTCTGATGTTGGCCATTGGTATTCTGGATTCTAGCCCTAAAGGTTTAACAGATATAAGTTGGATAGTTGTGCATTACATTTTTCAATCAATAGGTGAGTTACTAATTGCTCCAGTTGGTTATGCAATGATAGGTAATCTAGCTCCTGAAAAACTTCAAGGTATAATGATGGGGGTATGGATGATGGTTTCTGGAATATCTGCCACATTATCGAATTACTTTTCTAATTTAATGACACAATCTGAGTCAATAAATCCTTTAGTGAGTAATGAACACTATACTAACGCATTTATCCAATTGGGATTGTATGCTTTTTTGGGTGCTTTCATATTATGGATATTTTCTAAAACTGTTGAGAGCAGCATTATAAAATCAAAGATTCAACCAATTGAAATTGCTGCATAATCTACTGTAAAGATAATTCACCTCGGATTTTGGATAATTTTACTTCTTCTTGCATCAATATTTTTAAGAAATTTTCCAATATATTGGGGTTTGTTATTGTCTTGATGTCCCTTTTAATTCCATTAACTAGGCTTTGTTGTACTTGTAACGATGTTTGCAAGTTACTTTTAGGGCCAGGACTATAAGTCAAATCATCCACATTTTGCAGTCGCTTGCTTATAGTCATAGGATCTAAACCAGAGTAGTTAAATTCTTCTTTTTTTATTTTCAATCGAGCAGTATTTTCTTGATCGACTTTTTCTTGATAACGTTGAGCTTCAGGAGAGTGTTTGTTAAAACCTTTAGGTGTTCTCCAACGATTATTACGAAGAAGTTGAGAAACGATATTTATTTTATGTTGGAAAGTATCAATATTTTGAAATTGTTGTTTATTACTTAAGGAAAAAACAACCTCATCTAAAACCTTTTGAGGGGATGATAGCTTTACTCCGTGTTGTTTTTGAATATTCAATAGCATCCCTTTAACTATATTGAGTTCGCTTAGAGGGAGTTTAGTGTCTAATTGATTATGAGTAATATTATTAATTACTCTATTTTTTTCTTTATTATTGGTATCTTCTGAAACAAGATAATCCATTCTCTCGTTTATATCATTTCCAATATTCGCGGTTTTTTCTTTTATTTCTATAGTACGCTCAGGCTCGTTGGGAGATAATTGTAGTTTGCTTTGCAGCGTATCAGTAATTGCTATAAAAGATCGAGGTACACCATAATATTTAAATCGCTTTCGGATAATCAGCCCTTCTTCTAGGTTTTTTAGGTAGATATAAATCCTGCTTTCACTAAATCCGAGTTCTGCAGCAAGATCAGGAATTTTCCTTGTAAACCATAATCTATTTTCACGTTTTAAAAGGGTGCCTTGGTGATGGAATATGATTTTATCTAAAAGCAGAGCTTCTTTAGGGCATTTGGTTAATGAAAGCAGCTTATTAAAACCATGATAATAAATTGAATTATTCATAGTACATCCATGTTTAAAAATATTACTTAATTAATCCAGAAGTGGCCAACATATAGATTAGTTGGGGCGTGGTTTTGCAATTAAAGCTTGTTTTTAAGTCGCTGAGTCGATAGAGAATGTATCTTTTTGATTTTTTTGTATCTTCCGCAATGTCATTAACATGGCTGCCGTTTATTATCATTTTAATAATTTGGCTATCTACATGATCTATTACCATTTAAAACTCCGTTTTCATCTAAAAATGCATTCCAAGTAACATAATTTATAACTTGAAACACATTAATGCAATAAAAATAATTGTTTTTACTAATAAATTTTATTACATGAAATACGGGTTCATTGAATACCCTCATATTCTCTTGTATGATTCATTTATTAATAGGATTTTATATTGATGCCATATGAGTGAATTATCGTGGGATAAGATAAAAGGGGATATAGCTCGGATAAATAAACGCCTCTATGAAATATTAGAGACCATAGATGGTATTCAAAATATGCTTTTTACTGTACTTGAATATCAATATGGACAAATCATTGCAGATGAACATTATTTTTATTTACCAAATACTGGTGGCAAGCTATCAGCAGTTCCTTTCTCAATGGTATTAGAAAAAAATCTGGAAATGTTTATTGAGTTTAAAGGGAAGTCAAGTACACACCAAATCTATAAAGAAGGTGATTTTTTAAGTGTAAGTTCACTTTATAATGCTTCAAATACTCATCATCCTACCGATATATTACAAATATCATCGGGTGCGAGGAATACATTCTTGCTTTGTCCTGTGGCGGATTCAAGGCCTCATGCTAGTTTAGAAAAGTATTTTAAGGCGGATATTCCAGTCCCAGATGATCTGGGAAATCATTATTTAACCTTCAAAAGCTTATGTGATGCGGCTAATTGTAATTGGCGTTCAAGATTATTGGTATTTCCTTCTGAAATTGTAACCTCAATAAAAGAAAATAAATTACCTACTCTTTTAAGTTTAGTGATGGAGTTTGACTCTAATCAGACAGGATATTATGCAAATCTACCTTTTTATAATTATCTAATGGCTTATGTACGAGCAAATAATCCCGAAATATCTCAAAATGAATTCACTAATAATGCGATTAGTCAATTAATTACCATAGGAACAGGACAAGTTCCTGGCTATGGATTGGCTGTAGGTGATGATTTGCTACCCTTAGATTTTATTGTTGACGTGTATCGCAACATATATAAATCCAAATACACTCCCTTTGTTATGGAGCCTGTTCATTTTGATAAAAATAAGAACGATCCTGTTTTTTATTCAATACTCAAAGAAGAAATGGCTTTCAAACCAACATCATTTTCAAATAAACCACAACGCTGTGAATTAATATACGATACTTACTTACAATATTCGGATCATATAAATAAATTAGGTCATTTCAAGAGTACTCCGTTTTTTGAAAGTGCTACAAATCTGGATTTAACGCTTTTTCATGAAAAAAATAACCAAGTGACTAATAACCTATTTAAGTTGCCTAGAGACACAATTTTTTCTTACGATCCTCGGTTTTTAGAAGTAACTGAAAAGCTTGGTTATTCAGTTGAGCAGTTTCCTTCGAAAACAACATTTTTAGTAGGATGTTTTGGTATTAAATACAATGAAAATAAAGAAACTGTTATGCATTGATACCCTTCAGGATTATGAACTAATTGGTTGTGATCAACTCGTTCAATTAGGGATTTCTCCCATTTTTTTGATTAAAGATGCATCTAAGTTTGTTAAAAACAGAGAAAATGTATTAGTAAGCTCATTTTCATTTGAAGATCTACTAGCTATTTGTGATTCGATTCGCCCTGATTATATAGTCTGTTTTTCGGAAGATATGTTTGTTGATATAGCAAAAGTCAGGGAAAATCTAAATATTGCAGGTATGGGCTTGAATACATCGATGCTATTAAGTCATAAAGATCTTATGTATCAAAAATTGGATGGTCTATTTTCATATCCTAAAACAACTACATTGATTGAATCTTCCAACCTAAAATCAATCAAAGAAAAGATAGGTGTACAAGAGATATTTATTAAACCTATTAATTCCTCTGGTTCTTATGAGACATATCATATTAAAACCGAGGAGGAGTTTTGTAATTTTATAACTAATAAGAAAGAGAGTGACGAAAATTATATAGCTCAGGCTTATGTAGCAGATGATTTATACCATTCAGAATTGGCAGTATTTGATGGGCATATATTATTTGTAGAAGCTAGAAAATATACTCATCCAAATCATTTAATGGTCAGTAAAAATTTACCTATATTTAGTCTGAATATTTTAGATGCACATCAGAGAAAATTGATTTTAGATGCTTCAGTTAAGGTGTGCCAGTTATTAGAATTCAATAACGGGATACTTCACACTGAGTTTTTCATGAATGAGGATGGTTATATTCAATTTATTGAAACCAATGCTAGACCTCCAGGTATTGGTCTTAATAAGTTATACCAGAAGAAATACTCCATAAGCCTTGAAACAATTTTATGTTGTATAGTTTGTGGAGTTGAACCTCCTCGTTTAGTAAAGAATAAAAGCCATTATGTTTGTGGTTATTTTCCTAGAAAGAACGGTGTTATAAAAAAAATTAATAAGCCTGAACTTTCTGTACAAAATGAGTGGACACTTTTTGTTAGGCCTGATGATACAAGCGAGCAAATGGCGCATATGTCTAAGTCGGCGATGGTGATTTGTTGGGACGACTCTATTACTGAAATAAATCAAACAGGAAACTTTCTGGCAGAGCAAGATATTGTAGAAATATATTAATTCTAAAAATGGATTATAGCCTCATTTTGGCTGCTGATGAGTTTTTAGTAAGGTCTTTAAACAGTTGTTCGTTCATATTTTCGTCACAATTGTTAAAAATATAAATAAATTATATATGTCGTTTATAAAAAAATCTACGGGTTATAAGAATGCATGAATATCAATTAATAGAGTTTAATTCAGATAGAAAACAAATCCAATTGGTTTCCAATAAATCAAATTTGCAACAAGTATTAGCAGAATTTTATAAAGAAAATTTTGAAAAGATGTTTGACGAAAGTGGTTGTTCAAAGGGATACATTTCCGTATTTGTTAACTCAGGACAGATCTCATCCATTAAAGACATCACTCTTAACCCTAATGATCAGGTGTGTATTGTAACTTCTATTTCAGGAGGGTAGTAGAGTGGATAGATACAAACGCCAAATTTCTGTTATTGGAGAGCAAGGTCAAAAACTTATAAATAATGCAACAATCATGATTGTTGGGCTTGGCGGTATTGGAAGTCCAGTTGCTCAATATCTTGCTGCAGTGGGTATTGGAAAGTTAATTCTTGTCGATTATGATAATGTAGAACTTTCTAACTTGCATAGACAGATTTTATTTAATGAAGCCGATATTGGGTGTTATAAAGCCGAAAAAGCGAAAGATGTTTTAAGTAAAATTAATAAAAATGTGGTTATAGAGGCGTACACTAAAAAATTTGATCTAGATTTTGGCTATTCTTTAGTGTCAGATGTAGACTTGATCATCGATGGTACAGATAATTTTGAAACGAGATACCTTATTAACGATATTTGTGTTTTAAAGAAAAAAGTATTTATCAGCTGTAGTATTTTGGTCAGTATCATTCAGCTTGCTTTATTTGATACAAAGCACCTTTGTTATCGTTGTCTATACCCTAATCCACCACCTATAGGTGTAATACCTAATTGTTCTGAAGCGGGTGTGTTAGGCACTGTGACAGGAATAGCAGGAACCATGGCTGCTAATCTTGCGTTAAATTATTTACTCAAGATAGAGAATGAGAAAGTATCACAGATACGAATAATAGATGCAAAAAACTTCAACATCTCTTCCATGCCCATAAAGCAAAATAATAACTGTTTTGCATGTAAACAAAGAAAAATCAGCTTAGGGTATCTGCAAAATCAAAACGCTGATTATGGAATTTCCTTGGAGCAACTTGATAAAACCAAGCATTTTCTGGTTGATATAAGGCAAAAAGAAGAACGAGAGATTGCTAAGTTAGATGATGATCTATTTTTTCCTATAAAAGAAAATACTGATTATTCGTTTTTCTTATCCTATAAAGATAAAAAGTTGGTATTTTATTGTGCATCAGGATATCGAAGTAAATTGTTTGTATCAGAACTTAGAACCTTAGGCATTGATGCCTATTATCTTAATGAAAGGCTTTCTAAATGATTTTTGAGCAGACAGAAACGTCTTTAAGAGCTCGCAATTACGGCGAAACACTAAGCGTATTGTCTCATTTCAAAAAACTGGCAGGAATTACACGATTAGCTGATTTAACCCATTTGGATTACACAGCGCTACCTGTTTATACTGCAATAAGGCCTAGAGCAAAATCGTTAACTACGAGTCAAGGAAAAGGATTTACAAAAGAAGCGGCTCAGTGCTCGGCATTGATGGAGTCTATTGAAGTATATTTTGCTGAAGAATTAGTCCCACAAGTAACTAATAAGTCAGAGCTTGAGTTAGTTCAAGATAAGGCTGTTTTTTTACCAATAAATCATCTTTCAAAGTCAGTACATTGTATAGATTTATCAAGACCAATGAATTGGGTACAAGCTGAATTAGTATTTGCAGAAAAAACCATTCTCGTACCTTTTGCTGAGTACTCACTAAATTCTTATTTGCCGGAAGTGTTGATTTACTCTCCTGATACAACCGGACTTGTGGGGGGAAATAATTATAAAGAAGCCCTTTTACATGGTATTCTAGAGGTGATAGAACGACAAAATGCGCAACAGATCTCTGAGATCGCTTTTGTTAATGGCAAAATGGTCAAAAATATAACAGAAAAATTTGATTGTCATATTTACTTTCATGAAAATATTTATGAAATTCCTTCATTTGAGGTATTGATTAAATCAAAGAATCCTTTTGAAAATCAAATCCTATTTAAAGGAGGTGGATGTCATCTCAATAAACAAATAGCTTTAAATCGTGCACTAACTGAGGCCATTCAATCGCGAGTAACCACAATAGCAGGCTCCCGCGATGATTTGATTCATACTAAGTATGATTTTAAAACTAGTGAGTTTCCTGTAGTCATAGATAAAAAGGGGTTTGCTGAATTACCCAATTATTCGGTAGAGACGATAGAAGCTGCCCTTTGGTCGCTGTTTGAAAAGATTAAGGGGAAGAATCAGGATATTTTAGTTTATAAATACTATGACAAAGAAATATGCATTTTAAAAGTAAAACTAATTTCTATGGATTTGATAAACCATGTATGAAACAGTAGTTTTCTTAGAAACTTCGTTAACTCATCAAGAGGCGATACATCTACTTCCCAATGCAACGTATTTGCCTTCAATCAAAAAGGGAGATGTGCTTAAGGCAATAAAAGAAGGGTACAAACGGATTGTTATCATCGATGGAAATTTTTCCTGGGTTCCTTCTGTGTGGCATAAAGAAATATTAACAGCATTAGACTACGGTATTGAGGTTTGGGGTTCGGCTTCAATGGGTGCTTTGAGAGCAGCGGAGCTGAATGCTTTTGGCATGAGGGGGCATGGACGTATATATGAGATGTATAAGAATGAAGAAGTAGATGGTGACGATGAAGTAGCTATTGCTTATTCTAAATTCAATAACGTGCAAACTATTCCTTTGATCAATATCCGCCTAACGCTTGAACGACTAAATAGTATTAATAATGAAACTGTTTTAAATTCAATACGATCCATTTTTTATGCTGAAAGAACCTGGGAGAAAATTGCTCAACACGTGTCAGAAGATCTTTATCATTTGATTAAATCTAATTATATAGACGCAAAAAAAGAGGATGCAAAGTCGTTATTGCTTTCCTTAAATCAACAACACATTCTTTTTACGGTTTCTGATTTAAATAGAAAAAAAAGAGAGTTTACTCTTTTTGAAAAAAAATTAATTGAGTCTACTTTGTCTCCTGTTTGGTTGCGTGCTCCTATGCATGAGCAGACAGAATGTTCAGCTTCTCTACAGAGGGCGGAAAATATTCTTAAATTACTATCAATTCCTGAAACAAAAAAGAATAGGATCCGTTATCAATACTTACTGTCTCTTCTTGATCAACAAACGTATGCAATTACAGAATACGAGCTTATATATCAAGTCGAACAATTTAGAGAGGAGCATAATTTGTTAAAAGGAGAGGATTTTTTTAACTGGTTAAAGGACATGGGATTGCATGAGTCTAACCTAGAACAACTCTTTATCGATTATGTAAAACTGATGAAACATTTGATAATTACCTATGATTACAATAGTTACTTTAATTAGCCTATTCATTCTAAAAAAATATTTTCACTTTTTTCATATCCTTGCACCTAGGTGAATGCACCTTCATTTAAATGATGGTTCAATAACCTTTTCGCTTATCAAAATAATCCATTATGACTGTAGAACAAGAAGTATTCGATATTTTAGAGAGTTGTATTTCCTGTTTGCAACAGGCAGCCCTAAACATAGGTGGCTTTGATTTTGATAAACATGCACAAGCGGCGATATATGCATATTCATTATTAAAAAGGCAGCAGTTGTTTTTAATGTATCCGTTTGAAAATGAGACAGTACATTAAGGGATATAGCTAATAGATCAGTATGATCGCTTGGACAAAACGAGGTAAAGGCATTCAGATAAATCGAACAAAATTTTTTAAATGAATAAATATTTATTCATTAATCGCTAGATTAGAACGCAAAAAAATTAAGAAATTTAAAAAATGGGCATCCTATGATGCTCAGAGGATTTCTTTAACCAAAAAAAGGAGGATGTGATGCAAGTTGCTCAAGTAATAAATGATTTTAGCCTATATCGGAATTAAATCAGGCAATTACAAATGAGGGAGCTATTTCAAAATGTTAGTTCTATCAAGCGAAGAGGGTGAAAGCATCATGATGGGTGACAATGTTTGTATCACTATTCTTAAGAATGTTGACGGCAAAGTTGATGTTGGTATATCTGCCCTACGGGAATGGCTGTTCATAGATTAGAAAGGGGGTAAATATTCGTAATAAAAGCTCTGAAAAATAAAAACGTAATATCAATTTGAATTAAAAAAGCTGTTTTATTTATATTAAAGGGAAAAAAATGGAAGCTAAATCGGCTTTGGCTTATTGTCAAAAAAAATATGTAAAATCACTAAATGGTCTGAGTGGAAAGAAAGGAAAACAGATCAATGAATCCTTTCTTGTTTTGGATCAAGAAATAAAGAAGCTCGATCCTATTACTCAAATTAATCTTTATTCAATAACAACTCAGCTGTTAGAAAGTTTGATAAATGAGCCGCATGATGCGATTAATCCAATTGACGTGTTTAATTTAAGATGCCAATCAATCTTGGGGGCAAAATATAATAGCTCCTATTATATCGCTCTAGGATTGGCTCTGATTGGTATTGCCTGTGCTGCATTAGTTACAGGAGGTGCCATAGGTATTGGAATCGGAATTTTGGCTGGCTTGTGGCAAACCCCTCTGATTTATTTAGCATCATTGATGGCTTTTGAAATGCCTGCGCTAGGCGTTGCGGCTCTTAGTGTATCGTTAGGTCTGGGCGTTGGCTTAGCTTCTGGTTTTTTATTTTTTAAAGAGCCCCAAATAGTCACGGCAAAGAATGATTGCATTGAACTGGTTAAGGAAAGTTATTTAGATGATAACGTTGATGAAATAGAAAGATCAGCGTTAACTCATGCATTGGATCAATAAAGATAAACCGTACTCAAATATGTTTGTTTAAAAAATCATTAATGTATGAAAGGGTATAAGGATATTAATATGAATTTTCTTTATAAGAATAAAGCGATAATTGCCAAATCAATTTTATTAACACCAGTTATCATAATGCTTGTGTGTTGCGCTGCGACACAAACGGCGTTGGAGCATCGCACTCTAGAGGTCAGCACCAAACAAAGTGAAACGATTTTTTTAGATCCAGTCTCCAATAATCAAAAAACCGTTTATGTTTCGGTAAAAAACACCTCTGACGAGGAATTGAATATTACGCCACAATTAAAAACTACTTTAAGCTCTCATGGTTACAAGATAGTTAATAACCCCAATTCAGCATATTATCTGCTGCAAGCCAACGTACTCAAGATAGGAAAAATGAGTGTTGCTGCGAGTCAATCCGCATTAGACGGTGGTTACGGTTCCGCGATTGCAGGTGCGGTAGCGGGTACTGCTGCCGGGAGTTTTACTAACTCAAGTACCGGCATGATTGCAGGTGGCCTTGCTGGCGGTGTCATTGGTTTGGCTTCGGACTCATTAGTTAAAGATGTGAATTACACGATGATTACAGACGTGCAAATCAGTGAGCGAGTAGGGAAGGGAGTTAAAGTCAATGAACAATTCCAATCCAATTTAAAAAACGGCAGCAGCTCAGTGACTACTCAAACCTCATCGCGCGATAGCCAATATCAACGCTATAGAACTCGTGTAGTGTCGAATGCTGATAAAGTAAACCTTAAATTTCCAGAAGCACGTAATGCGCTAGAGCAGGGATTAACTAAGGTGATTTCTGGGATCTTTTAAAGAGCGTCCAGAGTTCTAATTTGAAAACAAAGTGACTTATATATGCCCATGAAAAGCGGGTGATAGGATTTTTTTACTTAAAAAAAGGAGAAGAAGCGAAATGAGGCAAAATTTATACAAAAAATCAGCGCTATTTGTAAGTTCTATTGGGTTGTCTGGGGCTGTGTTTTCAGCCTCTGTTGATAAAGACGAATTGGCGAATGAGTGTAAATACCTGGGAGCCAGTTTAAGCCAATTATCCAACGCGAATACGAAAGAGCATTGCTCCGTTGATGTGAGTTATTCAGGCGTCATGATGGAGCAATCTGCTGCATTAATTAAAGAAAATCGGATTCAATTTGCATTAGATAACCTTGGTTTGGTGTATCGAACCCTAGAGCGAGCCCGTTCAAATCACGAGTGTAGGTATTTTTCTTCGATGATGATGCCTTATTTAGAAAAAGCAGACACTTTAGCTCGTGAATTAACGTCAATACCTCATGATTTAGCAAATTAGCAAGGAACGAACTGATATGAACAATTTATTTTCCACCCTTAGAAGCAGGGTATCCAAAATGATGTTTAGTGTTTCAATGGTTATTTTTTCAGGGTTTACCTTTGCTGCACCCTCTCAAGGTGAGGACATCGTAAAAATGTTGGTTGGTGGTTCTTTAGGTAAATCTTTAGGAAAAGATGGGATGATTTGGGTTGTACTGACCGCCGTAACTTTGTTATGCGGTGCCTTCTGGGCCGCAATAAAACACGATCCGAAAGCCTTTATTCCCGCGTTTATTACAGCCGGAATCATTTCAACTATTGTAGGCGTTTTTATTACTTTTTAGTGAGTAAGAAATGGAAAATGAGGAATTATTTTTGATACTTCGTCATTTAGATGAGCCGAAACGCATATTAGGTTTAACTCTGGATGATTGCATTATAGGTGGCTTCTTCATATTTTTGGCCATGCTTTCATCTCTTAAGGTGAAAATCATCCTGTTTTTTGTAGGAGTTGGTTTAAGAATGTTTGTGAGAAAAATGAAAAAGGGAAATCCACCAAGTTACTTATTACTGATGATGTATTGGTATTTTCCTCATTCTCTTACAAAACATTTTTTAAAAGGACTGCCTCCATCACATCAACGATATTGGATTAGTTAGGAGAAATGATGGATTTTCATATTCAAGAAAGCAGGTTATCACAAGTATCTGCACGACTTAATCTGATGGTGGTTTTAGTCTTAGGGTTAATGCTGAGTAACCTCATTTTGGCGTACATGGCATTACATGGTTTAAAACACCAAAAGCGTGAAATTGTGCCTTTTGGATCAAGTAAAGGATATGTGCTGAGTGATGCGTCAGTTGATATTCATTACCTTAATTTAATGGCAGAAAATTTTGTATACACGCGTTTAAATGTGACCCCTGACAATGTCGGCAAAAATCATGGGCAGCTTTTAAATTATGTTGATCCGCTTATTTATGCACCATTTAAGAAAAAATTAGCGAAAGAAGAGTCGGTAATCAAATCAAAAAAAATATCCAGCGTTTTTGAAATAACAGACGTTAACTCAAACAGCACTGATTTATTCACGGTGCTTAAAGGGAATTTAAAGCGCTATGTTGGGTATCGTGCACTTAATGCAGAAGAACGAATCTATCGAATTCAATATCGTTATCAACAAGGGCAATTAACGATTACCGGATTTGCTCAAGAAAAAGGAGAGAGCAATGCCTAAAGTGGCTTTATTATTAATATTACTTTGTTCACTCGCTGCGGCCCATGCGACCAATCAGCGTCCATTTAATGACAATGAGACGCTTACAGTTGAATTAAGTAAAACAAATTACAATCGCTTGCTAGTCAGTCAGGATCGTATTGCCAAGGTACGTTTCCCCGATAAAACGTTAGCCGTTGAATATGCCCCAGATGGAAGTGTCTACATGGATTTGCTCATCGAAGAGCCATTAACGGTATTTGTGACTACACGGGCGGGGCATAATTTTTCCATGACCGTAGAACCTAAAGACTCTTTAGGGAAAACGGTGCAGTTTATCCCTAAAACACCAACTCTTAAAGCCCGCAAAGTGGAACAAAAAACTACCCATGATGAGTTAGTAACTCAGCTAATACAAGCCATGGTAACCAACCGTGTACCTGAGGGGTATGGTGTTCAGTCGCTGTCTACGAGTTATAGACCAATCAATAAAGAATTAAGTTACAAATTAACAAAACAAATTATTGGTTCATCGTATACGGGGGAAGTGTTGACTGTATATAACCGCTCAAGAACACCTCTCGAACTCAATGAGTCATTATTTAAAAGCAAGGATATGAGGGCTTTTTCCGTAAGCAAAACAACCATAGCTCCTCATGGTACGGAAACAATCTATGTGGTACGGGAGAAGGAACATGCTTAAGAATATGAAAATTAATGAAAAAATTAAGAAAGGGCAATTGTTACGGGTATTAGGTTTTGGATTCGGTGGCGTATTGCTTTTGAGTTTTCTTTTTATCGCGACTAAATCAGGACATAAAAAGGGCAGTGCTCCAAGTAAGGTGGACTTTACTGGGGTGATGGATTCGCAGTTTTCTGAAGCTGATGGCGAGAGTGCATTAACCTCACAGCAACTGGATTTAGAAAATCTTCATAAAAAAAATGCGCAGCTTGAAGAGCGAGTAAAAAAATTCCAGGAGCAAAATGAAGCGTTGCTTAATAAGCTGGGAGAAAAAATCATGATGGAAATTGCACAAATCCGTGCCGATAATGAGGTAAAAAAAGCAGAAGCTCCAGCGAATCACACAGTTCTTGCTGCAAATGAGTTCGTACCAGGAGGAGCTGTTCTTTCTGATGCACTGCCTCAGAATCAAACTGTTTTAACGAGCCGTCATAAGTCGGATCACATACATTCCGCCTCTTATCCGTATCGGAAACGAAGGGCAGCTAACCTTTATCGAAATCCAGAAAATTATGTCCCAAGCGGGACTTTTGCGAAAGCGGTGGTATTAGGTGGTGTGGATGCTGATGCTTCAGTGGATGCCCAGATGAAGAATAACGGAGTAATGCTTTTTAAAATAATCAATTCAGGAGTATTACCCAATGGAAAGAGATCCCATTTGGGTGGTTGCTTTGTTACGGCAAGTGCTTATGGCGACATATCCAGTGAACGTGCTTATGTTGCGTTAAACAAAATATCCTGCGTGCACGAAGGAAAACCAATCGTTGATAAAGACATCATCGGATGGGCCTTTTTTGGCGGTAAGGTAGGTATTAAGGGGATTCCGTTGATGCGCGACAGCAAAGTTGTTGCCTGGGCGGGAATTAGTGGGGCACTTTCCGGCGTTGCACAAGCTGCGCAATATGCTCAATCGGTACAGAGTTTTGGCGCTTATGGGGCTACGTCTATAGTTCCTTCAAGTAGCATTGCACCTTTTGCAGGGTATGGTGGGGCGTCAAAAGCCGCTGATCAGTTATCACAATATTACATTAAACGCGCAGAACAATACCACCCGGTGATTCAAGTGGGTGCAGGAAATGTGGTGAATATTGTGTTTAAAGAGGGATTTTATCTTTACGATGAAGAGCCTCAAGAAAAAAATAGATCCCATCAGGACATGTCACGAAATAACGATCCCATTATTCCTAAAGAAGTGATGGCTCAAATTAATCAAGCGCAGTTAGGTGACAAATTGCCCTCATCAGGAGCTTCCGAATGAAATCTTTAATGTATCTGATGTGTGTTATGGCAAGTAGTTTATTGGTGATGTCCTGTTCCAGTATGAACTCAAAATTCAGTTGTAATTTAACTGCTGGGGATTCATGCATGTCGATTGATGAAGTCAATGCATTGACCGAAGGAAAAACCATACACATTATTCGTAAAACACAAATTGCTCCTCCTCCCGTAATAAAAATACAGATTCGGCGCGTTTGGATTGCACCCTTTATTGATAATAAGGGCGTTAAACATGAGGGAGCCTGGATGAATGTGCCTGAAGTTTCAACCAAATAATGTGTTGAAATCACTCAATTCACAGGTTTAAAAAAACACAAAGTAGGATGTGACTATGATTACCACACTTCGTGATAAGAGCCGAAATTGGTCTTATAAGATTGCAAAATGGATGGGAGAGGATGTTTATAGCCCAGACTCCTTAAGTACGATAAAAGAGGCTAACGAAACGTTTCCACTCAGTGCCGCGGCATTTCAGCACGTGCTTCCCTATGAATCCGTCACTCAAGATGAGATTTTTATCAATAGAAAAAGCATCGGATTCGGGCTTTATATTGCTCCAGGTTCAGGAGCAGATATTGCCTTGATTAAGGCACACGCAGAATTAATAAAACATCGTTTGCCAAAAGGTTTTGATATGACCGTGATGCTTTATAAGCATCATTATGTTGCAGAAGAGTTATTCCGTGGGTTTAAGCCGATGATTGAGCAAGGAGGAATTTATGCATCCATTGCTGAGATGAGCCTACGTTATCATGCAAATGCGCTCAAATCAGGATATAAAAATAAACGCAATATTCCCGCCCAATTAACTGATTATCAATGTTATCTCTTTGTGTCCACAAAGAATACAAAAGAAGGTTATCAAGATTTGTGTGATACACGTCTTGATTTTGAATCTGAACTGTCTGTGATGAGCTATCATCATGCGCGGATTTCGGGCGTTGATTTTAAAAAATTAATTCACGTTCTAACCTCACCGAATTTGAATGAATTGGAGTGGCCTGAATGTGATGACCATTCTGAATCTTCTTTGTCTAAAGGTATTATACCTCCAAATACATCAGTTGTAGTTGGTGATGACTCGATTGATATTAATGTGATGGACAGTGATGGTGTGTTGCAGAAGACACGCGTGGTTAGTTTGATGATTGAAAAATGGGCTAAGAAATTTAGTCTTTGGTCACAGCCAGACTTGTTTGCCAACATATTTAAAACGGATAAAGGAATTCAATGTCCCTTTTTAATTAGCTTTACCGTGCGTTCTGTAGATGCAGAGCAGATGAAGGATGAGAGTAAATCAAAATTTGAGTCTTTAGAAAAAGGGAATAACAAAGTACAACGAATGCTCAATCCCAATTTAGAGGATGAGCTAAAGGAGTGGAAATACTGTTACGATCAAATGAGCAAAGGAAACCTGGTATTAAACCCAACGTTTTATAATGTTGTACTGTTCACCAATGAAGCGAATGAGCGAACTCATGTGACTCAAGCCATCAACAGCTATCGTGAATTTGGTTTTGAATTAAATCGAAAAGAGATGGGTTCTTGGTTCCGCTTCTTGGGGAGTTTGCCCTTTATCTTGACGGAAGGGATGTTTGAAAGCCTGGAGCTTATCAATCATACCAAAAGATTAAATCATTACGCATGTGCCAATATGATGCCTTTAATTGCAGATTTTAAAGGTTCTCCTAAAGGGATGTTATTGCCAACCTATCGCCACCAGCTAGCTTATGTCGATACCTTTGATGATAAAAACTTACCCATCAGTAATTATAATTTTGTAACTGTGGGTTCTTCCGGCTCGGGAAAGTCACATTTTACACAGTGGCGGATTTTAAATGGCCTGGCACAAGGGGAAAAAATATTCGTTATTGATTTGGGTGACTCATACAAGCATTTATGTGAAATGTCTGGCGGAACGTACATTAATGCATCGAATATCACGCTTAATCCATTTACCTTATTCGACTTTGATGGGGAAGTCGATATTGATGGTCAGGTTATGAATAACCACACTCAAATTCGAGATTTATTGGCGATTATGGCGAGCCCCCATGCCCCACTGTCAAGTATTCAAAATGATTATTTATTGGATGTCGTCCTTTCCTGTTGGAAAAATTACGGATCAAAAACCTGCATGGATGATGTCTTGCATGAGCTGCAATTAATGAATGATGCTTCATCCTCAGCTCAAGATACCCGATTAACGGATTTAATTATTCATTTGAAAAAATTTGCTCGGGATGGCGTATACGGTCATATGTTTAATAGCGATACCCCATTTATCGCCAATCCTCAGTTCGTGGTATTGGAAATGGGTGAGTTTGAGCAAAATCCAGAGCTACTCGCAATCATCATGTTTGTGATGATTATCATTATTCAAGGGCAATTTTATCATTCAGACAGAATGCTAAGAAAGCTCTGCATTATCGATGAAGCATGGCGATTTTTGGCGCAAGGTTCCAATCCCGTTGCCGCGCGTTTTATTGAGCAAGGATTTAGAACGGCTCGGAAATATAACGGAGGGTTTGGGGTTAACTTTCAACAACTTGAAGACATGATGGGATCAATTCAAGGAAAGGCAGTAGCTTCATCGAGTGACATTAAGTTCATTATGCGACAACGAAATATTGAGCAGTTCTTAACGAATAATCCTGAAATGTTTTCAGAGCGTGATGAACGGCTAATTAAATCATTTGGCGAAGCAGCACAACAAGGTTTTTCCAACCTAATGATCCAATATGGCACCGCAACGACTTTTCACCGTTTCTTCGCAGATCCGTTTACCCGCGTTTTATTTTCCTCAAAAGCAGAAGAATTTGCGGCAATTGAAACATTACAAGAGCAAGGCCTATCGTTGCAACAAGCCGTATATAAAGTGGCAGAACATTATTACGGAGATGAATTATGCGAGGCTTAAATCATCGAGCAGTGATTCTGTTGGTGCTTGCTTTAAATGTATGTGTTCTTGCAGGAATTGGGTATTGGACTGGTTTAAAACCCTCGGTGGTTACTTTTGACAATAAATTGATCATGAAGCAGTTTGTAACGCAGGTGAGCCAAAAAAATTTAAAGGAAGAGCAAACCCAAGCTCTTTCTAAAAAATTTGCCCAGTCGCTCAAGGTTGCATTGGAAGAATACACGCACGCTCATCACAGTATTGTTCTTAAAAAAGAACACACTATGGGATCAAGTAATGACATTACGGAATACATTGCGGTGCGTGTTGCTGAAAAAATGAGAGGCCAACCATGAAAAGGCTCTTCGGTGCGGTTATTTCAATGTCTCTGTGCTGTACCTGTAGTGCTAAATCCCTAGGCGTACTAGGACACACCTTTCCTGTTAAAGAAAAAAGCCTTCTTGTTTTGATTAGTGAGCGGGTACAGATGATGCAAAAAGATGGTCAGTGGGAGGACTTGGAGAGGCGTTGGAAAGATAAGGTGTCCTCTCGCGTTCTAAGACCCAGCCCACTCAATTTGATGCGAGCGAAGCAGAATGAAACCCATTACTACTTGCCCGAGGCAATTGCTTATAAGGACATTCTGAACGATAAAGGCGAGGTGATTGTATCCAAAGGAACACGTGTTAATGCGTTATCTCAACTGCCTTCCTATAGCCCTGTATGGTTGTTTATAAACTTTGATGATCCAGCACAGCAACGATTTGCTCAAAGAATCATTCAGAAACATCCAGAGGTTGATGTGATTTTAACGGGTGGCAATGTTGCTGAGGCGGAACAACAAACGAATCAACCGATTTATTTTGATCAAGAGGCTCGAATTACAGCAAAGCTAAAAATCAATCATGTGCCTGCTTTAGTAACTCGTATTAATGACTCGTTAAAGATAGAGGAGCTGGTAATCGGGGAGAATGGACATGCGCTTTAGACTTTTTATAGTGGTTATATCCTTTTGCTCCTTGTCCTTTGGCAGTCCGTGTACGGGCAATTTTGTCAACCCGATCAATTTATGCTGGAAATGCCTTTTTCCAATTACGATCGGAAATTCCGCTATTGTTCGAAACAAAGACTTACAAGACACGGAAAATCCTTCGAACCCTATTGGTATTTGCGGTGCTCGTGTGGGATTAAACATCGGATTTTGGGAACCCTTTTCAATCGTAGATGTAACCGATACGCCTTATTGCTTGGTTAATTTAGGTGGTCATAAGTTAAATTTGGGCATCAAACAGGGCAAGGGTGGGGTGATGCCTGAGCCTCTAGGAAGCGCTCATGCGTTTTATCATGTTCATTGGTATAAATACCCAGTAATTGCCTGGCTTAATCTTATTTTATCCGCAGGATGCCATGAGATGGGCGATTTTGATGTGGCCTACATGTCGGAACTCGATCCAACCTGGCGTAATTCACGAATGAGCTTTGTATTAAATCCTGAAGCCATACTCTTTTCAAATCCAATTGCTCAAGCTTCTTGTGCCGCGGACAGCATTTCAGTCGCTACATTAAAACAACCTAAAGATAAGTTGTATTGGTGTGCTGGAAGTCAAGGCAGTATGTATCCGTTAAACGGCCATGTCAGTGCGCCTGTTTCTCCGATTCAATCCGCATTACTTTTAGCAGAGCGTATGAATTTTAAGTTACATCAAGAGCATTTGATTGAAGATTCAACGCCAATAAATGGGAGTGTATGTCAGGCACATCATTATCCAGTTCTTCCAAAATCACGTTATCGCTATGAGCTTGTGAATCAAGTCCAGGATGGAAAGCACTGTTATCCCTATGGGTATCCAACACTGGCCTGGGAAGCAGGGAAAATAAAACCCAATAAGCCCCACCAGTTCGGATTTTTAATGTGGCGTAAACGAAATTGTACTTTTTTATGAGGGAAAATATGCGCCGATTAATAATGATTATTTTAGTTGCATGGTGTCAATTTGGATATGCGTCATCTCAAGCGCATCTGTTCATCAGTTTTTCCATGCCCCAACAATTATTGGAAGAAGCCATTCATGATGCTGCAAATCACCACGTGCCTGTAGTATTAAATGGGCTGTATCAAGATTCGATGCGTGAAACGGCAATCAAGCTTTTTGAACTGGCTAAGAAAATTCCGAATGCATCAATACAAATTGATCCTACCGCGTTTGAGCGTTTTAAAATTAATCAAGTTCCTGCGTGGGTTGTGGAGGGAAAGCGCTCTTTTGATGTGGTTTTTGGAAATATTACTTATGACCACGCCCAGGATGAATTTTCTCGTCACGGGGATGTAGTGAAGGAGCATTCATGATCAATGGGCTCATTCTCGGATTAATGATGGTTTCAACGGCTCATGCCAATGATTATTTAGATGGACGAAATGATGCATTAAATGCTCAAGCGAATGCAATGGCCACTTTAGGGCAAATCAATCCCAATGACTATGTCAATCAATACACGGAGCATCCCGCAGAGTCGGGCATAGATCCCCATTCTATTGAGGCCGCAGGTAGAGCAAAAGCAACTACCGATGAAGTAGCACAACAGATTATTGCTAATGAACAAACTGGAGATCATGTTTCCCTTGATCTGAACTCCGATGAAATGAATCAAACAGGACAGGCGATTGAGGGGGCAGATGTTGAAGTTGGCTCGAAACAAATCCCTTGCCATGATGGAACCTGTTTGCCTTTATCGGATGAACCAGGCGATGATTTTAGTGAGGGGGTTACTCAGCTAGGGGCTTTGGGAGGTGTATCAGATGAAGTTCGCTCAATCAAAAATAGTAAAAAAAAGAGACTTGGAATATTTTCAGGTCTAAACGCACAATGTCGTACTGTTGTTAAGCCCATAGGCAGTTGTTGTAATAACAAAGCACATTTAATGCGGTGTAGTAAAACTGAAAAAGCACTTGCCATAGCAAAGAAGGAACATCGAGCTTTTTATGTAGGTACTTATTGTGTGAAGAAAGTGATTTTTTGTCTTGGGTACAAAGAGTCGTGGTGCATGTTTCCAACAAAGTTATCGAGCATCATTCAAATTCAAGGCCGATACGGACAACTTCATATTAATTTTGGAAAAGCTAAAAAAGATTATAACGAAGCGAATTGCCGTGGAATTACTCCTAAGGAGTTGCAACGAATCGATTTTCAAAAGCTAGACCTTCGAAGTTTGACGGAAGAGTATAAAGCACGAGGAACTCCGAAAGACTCTGGCGGTATAGACTCAAAGACAAAACAAAAAGTAGAGCAAATGGAACGAGAGGGGCGACATCATGGTTAGAATCGTAATGCTCCTAATCGGACTTTTTTTTGCACAAAATTCTTTTTCTGAACAGCCTATTGGGTATCTTTGGTATAACGTACCAAAAAAGGAATTCCCCATTAAGAAAAAACAAATCCAGGGTGTTTCCTTTAAATCGTTAACCTATCGCCAACAAGATGCGGTTTTGGCTTATTACACCAAAGAGGCATGGCATAAGGCGATGAACCTACAAACGGTGTCCAATATGAAAAACTATTTGGCATTGCAGCATTACTGGACTGAGCGAGCCACGCAAACCTCTCGGTTATTCGAAAAAACCATGCTTTATTACCCTCAATATCATTACGAAACCAGCCATCCTACGAATGCTATTGGCGTTAAGATTTCTGATGCGCTTCAAACGCAAAAGGAAACCCTGGCTATTACAGCACTTGCAAAAACACACGGGCTATTTTACTTCTATCGAGGTGCGAATCCTTATGATCAAAAGCAAAGCCCAATTATTGATTATTTTGCAAAAAATTATGGGATGACCGTTATTCCAATCAGTGTTGATGGCGTTGTTGATCCCGTATTTCCTAATTCACGTAACGATTCAGGCC
The DNA here is from genome assembly GCF_001468135.1 of Legionella santicrucis. Taxonomy (GTDB): domain Bacteria; phylum Pseudomonadota; class Gammaproteobacteria; order Legionellales; family Legionellaceae; genus Legionella; species Legionella santicrucis. The sequence goes on from NZ_LNYU01000009.1 coordinate 36,887, forward strand.
AGTCTAAAAAGTTAAACATTCGTTTTTTTCCGGCTCTAATTTTAGTTAACCCCAATACAGGCACAACACAACCTGTTTCTTATGGATTAGTGACTCAAGATACGTTAGCACGCCAATTTTTACTTGTAGCAACCGATTTTGCAAAAGGAGAGCTGTAATGAAAAGATGGAGCCTATTTCTGCTTTTTTTTAGTATTCCGGTGATTGCCCTGGCCCTACCTGGTTCCGCATTGAAAAGCTTGGAGACAGTGCATTATGATGAGAGAAAATCCATACAAGAGATTGAGAAAACTCCAGAAATCAAAAAAGTTGACACATACATTCTCGTTTTATTTTTTTCAAATCAATGCCCGCATTGTGTCTCTTTTGCTCCTGTAGTGAAGCAGTATGCACAAATCAATCACTTATCGATTGAACCAATAACCTTGAATGGCCAAACGTTGCCCGAATTTCCCAAGGCCCAATTTGCTACTCAGGAAATGATTGATTTAGCTTACCAGGGGAAACCCGTTGTTTATCCCGCGTTATTTCTTGCCAACATCAAAAAGCACACGCTTTATCCCGTTTCATTCGGTGAGATGACTTATTCCGAACTATCCGAGCGAATTAATCTGCTCAAAAATCGGGTTGTAGATTATGAGAGGAGCCATTAATGAAAACAAGGATTGCATCCCTGATGCTTTTGGCAAGTTCCATGACGCTTCATGCTGGAATTAGCAGCGATTTAAACAAATTTTTTAATGGCATTGGGTATATGACGAATGCAACAAGTCCGGGGGCTTATTATTCACAAGCAGCAGGTTCGTATGCAGGTGGGTCTTTCTTTGCTCGTAATCCGGTACGCGATTTTCAATTGGTTCATCTTGATTTGCCCAGTTATCGTGCAGGTTGTGGTGGGATCGATTTATACATGGGAAGCATGAGCTTTTTGAGTAAGGACAACATGCAAGCATTATCAAAATCCATTATGAGTAATGGAACGGCATATGCATATGAACTGGCTATGGCAACTACGATTCCCGATCCAAAACATGTAAAAGACATATTGCAGCAAGCAGAGCAGTTTTTGAATCAAAGCAGTATTAATTCATGTCAGTTAGCTGAAAATGCACTGGGCGGTATTTGGCCTAAAACTCAAGCGTCACAAGATAAAATTTGTAAAGACCAAGGAACTATGGGTAAAGAAGGCTTTTTTTCTGATTATGTTCAAGCACGGATGGGATGTTCAGGTGAAAAACATGATCAAGCTATGGATGCAGCCAGCAAAGATACAAAACGAAAAGAACAAGTAGTCTATAACAAAAATATTGTGTGGTCGTTGTTAAAGTCCAAATCATTTCTCTCATCAGATGATGAATTGTGTGAAATGATGATGAGCCTCACAGGAACCATTATCATCGATAAGAATGGGCATATTAAAGACGTTCCCTCATTAGCAAACAGTAAAAATTTGGTTAAAGCACTAATTGGCCGTGAAGGTGGTGGATCAGAAATAGCCAAAATCTGGTCTTGTGACGCCACTGATAAAAAATCATGTATGAACGTCTCGCTAACAGAGGTTGCGTTTAAAGAAGAAAATACGCTGAGATACAAAGTAAATGAGTTGATTCGCAAGATTAAAGACGCATTAAAACAACAAAGCCCCTCAGATAAAGACATTAAAGAAATAGGGGCTTTTGCCTCCATGGTACATATTCCCGTAGTGAAATTTACGGAAGTGTTATTGAGCACAGAATACGGGGATTCGATTGTCGATTTGTCTGAAATTTCCACATTAATTGCTGAGGATATATTACAGCAATATTTCAATGAGCTACTTCAAGAAGTGAATCAAGTTACTGCTACTAGTGAGTTTAATGAGGATTTAATTAAAGAGGTTACGAAACGTGTATCGAAGGCACGAACTGAAGTAAGTCGTCTTAATCCTGAAATTGGTCGTAAGCTTCAGCAAAAGTTTACGTTAATTAAAAACATACAAAATATTGAGCAACAGGTTGCAGCTCGTGTTGCTGATGAATTGGGTTAAGGAGAAAACATGGCAATAACAGTTTATGTCTTAGATTGCGGCGATTTATTTTTTCAGTTATTTAATGTGATTGCTGCGTGGATGAATGCCTCAAATTACATGAGCCTTGTCTCATTTTCGGTTGCATTTGGTTTTTTTGTAGCGGTAGTACGTTCCTTTAAATCGTTTAATCCAATGACCATGGTGAAATGGTTTATCACTTATTTTTTAGTGTTTCAAATCGCGATTCTCCCCAAAACCGATGTGGTGGTTCATGATGTATCGAATCAAAGCAATTATCCTGTGTCCAATGTTCCATTAGTGTTTGCGGTCTTTGCCGAAGGACTAACAGGGTTTGGTTATGGAATGGCACAAATCTTTGATAGCTTATTTGCTACATTAAATAATGCACCTCAAAGTGTGCAATATACTCAAACAGGGTTCTTATTTGGTTCTAAGTTGATTCAAGAATCACGGAATTTTAAGGTGACTGATCCGGTTCTTAAATCGGATTTATCCATGTACTTTAAACGCTGTGTCGTTGGTGATGTGTATGTAAGCCATATTTTATCGCCAACAGAGCTTAAAGAAAGTACTAATATTTGGGAAGCCATTTCAAAAAATCCATCGAAAATACGAAGAACCATTGTAACCAATGAAGAAGGCACTGGTGATAATTTAACGTGCGCTCAAGCAATCCCCAAATTAAAGGAGCGGTTACAAAAGGAAATCAAAAGAGCGTATACCATTTTTGGGATCAATCTATTTGGTAAACCCAAAAACACCCCTTACGAGCAATTATTTTCCACGCATTTACAAAGTGCATTTAATTATTATCAAGACATTCAAACGACAGGGAGTAATTTATTCCTTCAATCGATGATGATTAATTTTATTCAGGATGGGGTTAAAAACTACCAGTCTTATCTGAATTCTTCTGCGAGTGTGATGAATCACGAATTCACCAAGTCTCAATTACAACAAATATACTCTTGGATTATTGGTGGGCAAAATGCAGCATGGATTTTACCCCTGCTTCATAGTGTCATTATGTTTTTATGTATGGCCTTATTTCCACTGATATTGCTGTTTGTCATTGCTTTTAGTGGGCTTGAGTCCTTAAAAAGCTACGCTGTTTTATTTCTATCGTTACAGCTTTGGCCATTGTGTTTTGCGATCTTAAATTTCGTGATGGCTTATTATGGAAGTTCGGTTTCAGAAAACTACGGTGCGATGACGTTTGCTAACTTAGATGACATGGAGCGTCTGCATGCTCAAGTCTCTGCACTTGCAGGCTTTATGATGTTCCCGATACCCTGGCTTGCGTATGGAATACTTACTCGTATTGGTGATTCATTTAATTCGCTATCTCACTCATTTATTTCAGGTTTACAAGGGGCTACTTCTTCTGCCGCAAGTGAGGCTGCAAGCGCGAGTTTTAGTCTGGGGCAAACGAGCTTTTATAATGCGACAGGCAATACGCTTTCAGCCAATAAACATGACACGAACTTCACGTCAATGGCGGGCAATACAACGCGCATGCTTGATTCTGGAGCGACCCTCACCAGAAATACGGATGGGACGGAAGTCATCGATGCATCAGGAACTGTATCGAAAGGAACTACATCAATTAGTAGCAGTAATGCCATTAATGGCATGTTAAGTAATGCGGCTGAAGTTAATTCACAAGCCATTGCGTCTAAATCAAAACAAATGAACTCTTTAGTTTCCGATGGATTTAACCAGTTAAGTCAATTTTCTCAAATGAATAGCCATGATCTACGTTTGGGCGAAGGCGTATCTGAAAGTGAGACGGCACAAATGCAACAGGCCGTTTCTAATGTTTTAGGTTTAGCTAGTACTGTGGCTGAAAAAACTGGAATGACCAAAGAGCAGGCTCTGACAGGCTTAGTTAATGCTGGAATACAAGGGCAGATTGGCGTTAATTCAGAACGTTCCATTTTAGGAAAAGCTGCTGGTTTACTATGGGGAGCTGATGGCAATGTGTATGCTCGTGCTGGTTATGAGAAGTCAGATTCAACCTCAAATCGGTCTTATGACGGATTTGATAAGGTATTGGATTCACGGCAAATGCAAGATTTTAGGCACGATTACAGCATGATGCAGAACTTTTCCAAAACCCATCATTTGGATACTTCAGACTCCAAAGGAGCGAGCCTTATCAATCAAGCTGCGGCTGATTTTCGTCAGGCAGAGCATATCTCATCGAGTTTGGATGCTAATTATTCTCGGGCTGAGCGCATTTCACGCGCTCAAAGTGTTACCCAGACAGGTGGTGCTGCAATTAATCAAAACCTGGATCAAATGTTCCAAGAGTACGTTACCTCGAAGGTGGGACAGGATCAAAGAAATTATCTTTACGGTCATCCAGGTGATCCAGGGGCTAATGCGATGTTATCCGATCTTGCCAATCAATTTATTAGCGATGAAGGCATAAAAAATAAAATTATTGATACTTATGGAAATACTCATCATCAAATTAACCCTGACAAACGTTATGGTTCGGATAGCCACTCCATTGAAGCTCGTGAGAAAGAGTTGCGCGCGCGTTTTTTGGGCAACAAAAATCAATTAACCAGTGAGGCAGAAAATAACGCAGTATCCTTTAGTGAGTCCTCAGCACATGGTTTACAAAACAGAGTAAACACATCCATGACGGGATTGCAGCATGCAACAGGAAACGCAGAAAACGAGTTGGCGTTTAAAACCAAAGTATACGAGCAGAAAGTAGGGAATGAGCTGCAAAAAGGACGAGAAAAATCTCATGCGAAAAGCATTATTAAAGGGGAATAACTATGAATAAATTAGACTATCGTCAGGCATTAAATCAGGATATTCAAACATTAAAGACCGCTCAAATGGAGATTCTTCCTGGTTCAAATGTGTATTATGAATTAAGTGGCATTGTCTTATTGGGATTTCTTTTTATGGTTGGATGCCCCTGGTTTCTTACGATTATCGCTTATAAGGAGACGTTGTCATTAAGTTTTTATGGAGCAGATTTGTTAATCATGGGGGGAATGTATTTGGTAGTCTCATTAATAGTACTGCCCCAAATAGCAGAGTATATTGTCATTAAAAAAACAGTGTTTCCTTTGTTAACTCTTTCTGCCTTATTAAAAAATCGATTGAAAATCTGTTTTACCTTGTTCATGTCCATCACCATTTTATGGTCTTGTGGTTATAGTTTTTTCTTTTTTACGCCAGACTTTTCACATCTCGGTGAGCGGATTTTAACTCTTGTTCCAGGGTTTCTTTTCGGAGTATTTGTTGCTTCAGTCGTCTTTCAAATTGAACTAGCACGAGTCGGATTAGGTACTTTATATGAGGTAATTAAAGCCATGAACACGCCATAGTAGAACCGCCAAAAAGGTAAAAACCAAAACAAAATGTATTTATTTGGTTCCGATAATAAGGATGCCTGGGATTACTTTAACCTAAGAAAATAAGAAGAAGAAAATGAGTCAAGATAAAACAAGTAAACAATTTACACGTGGAGGACAAACAACGTCACACGATTGGAGAATGTTTGTTCAGATAACTAAATTATTAATTTGTGTGTATTTAACGTTCGTATGCTTATTTACCGTGGGCGGTGTGTGGAAGGAAACATCACTTGAAAAAATTCGAAATACGGGCACTTTTTATTATGCACGGTTTTTGGCTGATCTAGGAGGGGCCAGCAAATTAAACATATCCGTGCAAGGGAAAGTTTATCCATTGCCTGTTAAAACGATTGCAATGAATCCATATATTCGTGATGTTGCCGCATCACTTAGGCAAAGTATTTACGATTCGTTTATCAGAGCGCTATTTATTTCCTTTTTTTTAAGTGTGCTTGTGGTGTTTTACTTTATTAAACGAGGAAAAGAACAAAAAGATAATCAATTTATTCGTGGTAGTCGAATTGAATCTTCTGAAGAAGTAAAGAAGGAGATTGTTGCTAAAAAATGCAATTCGGATATTCGTATTGACGGTTTTCCTATGATTAAAGGTTCTGAGGTACAACATTATTTAATTCATGGAACGGTGGGAACAGGAAAATCCCAACTGATCATGAAATTTCTGGATGCATTGCGTGCTCGTGGTGATCGAGTCATTGTTTATGATAAAGGATGTACTTTAATCCCTCATTATTATCGACCAAACCTCGATGTCATTTTAAACCCCTATGATGCACGTTGCCCCTATTGGGATATGTGGCTAGAAGCTCCGAATGATTCTGATTTTGAGAATATGGCGCAAAGCCTTATCCCGATGCAGGGAGAATCCGATCCTTTTTGGGTTAATGCGGCTCGAACGGTCTTTTCATGTTGTTCGTCAAAGATGCGCTCTGATCCAGATCGCAGCCCTGAAAAACTTCTGAAACTCACTGTTACGGGCGAGTTCTCTCATTTAGAAGATTATCTAAAAGGAACGGCAGCAGCCACTTTAGTCAGCGGGAAAATTGAAAAAACTGCAATATCAATACGCTCGGTTTTAACAACGTACTTAAAATCATTATTAACCCTTTCTGGGTTAACTGGAAAAGATAATCATTTTTCTATAAGAGATTATATCTTGAATCAAGATAACAACGGATGGCTATTTATTTCATCCAATGGAGAGCAACACAACACACTGAAACCGTTAATGTCCATGTGGTTGGCGCAAGCCTCTTTAACACTATTAAGTTTAGAGCCTGATAGAAACCGAAGAATTTGGTTTATCTGTGATGAATTACCCACGCTCCATAAATTACCTCATTTAGGAGAAACCATAGCGGAGGTGCGAAAGTTTGGTGGTTGTTTCTTATTGGGTATGCAAAGTCACTCTCAATTAACCCAAATTTATGGCCAATCGGGAGGTGCCAAAGCAATATTTGATTTATTAAATACACGGTTTTTCTTCAGAAGCCCTAGTAGCGATATGGCACGATTAGCGGCAACAGAGTTAGGTGAAGAGGATATTGAGGAATCACGTGAAAATTATTCGTATGGGGCTAATAGCATACGTGATGGGGTTTCTTTAGGACGACAACGTGTATCACGCCAAATAGTAGCTTACCCCCAAATTCAAGAGCTTGATGACATGAAATGTTATCTGCGTCTACCAGGCTCTTATCCAGTAACTCAGTTAGGGCTTAAATTGCAAGAACGAGCATCTGAGGCCGAAGGTTTTATTCAACGGGTAGTGCCTGGTGTTGCTCAAACTCAAGAAGATCCATCTGGAGCCACTGAAACACAAGATTCAGAAGCATCAAGTTCTCTCCATGCGATTAAAAATGGAGTGCGAGAAGTTGAATTCGAAGTGTAACGAGGAGTGAACATGGCGCTTTTATTAATCGAAAAATATCCAGAGCATTTTGAAGAACATCAAATACGAGTCGTAAAGGGATTAAGTGATTTTGAAAAAAACTTGTTGTCAGGGTTTTTCGTTCTGGATGAACTGCAAGAAAAAAATCAATTAAACGCCTTACATGCGCTATGTCGCATGATACATGAGCGTGATCTATGGATCCAATGTGATTGCATTAGAATAGGCCGAAAACCCGTTTTTCGTATTAATAAATCATCTGGGGGTAATCTTTATTTGCATCGTATTACTTCGCGTGCAGATCATACGAATACCTGTATTTTTAAAAGATTAATTTGTGAGAGTTCAGCGGATTCTTCGCAGATCACCAAACCGTTTCTTAAAAAAAACTCACCATTTAATCTTATGGGAAAGAAATCGGAAGGGTTATTAAAAAAGAAAGAAGGAGCCACCTATAAGAATAAAGGGAGCGGGACGCGTAAAACTAAGCTAGCACGAGTTCTATTTCATTTGTTAGAGTCCTCTGGACTCAATAGTGTTGTATCTTCTACCCAAGTGAACTCTCATCAAGCATTAGTCAATGCCTCAAAATATTTGGAATTAACTCATGGGGTTTCTGTAGCGGATTATTTGGAACTAAATCCGAAACGAATTAAATTTAGAGCATGTATGCTTAAAGAGGATGCGAATTTTGCAAAAGATTGCGAAAAACACTTTTTATCATTCGTACACGTGACTTCATTTGATGAACATTCGTTAGATGTGGTTTATCCCGATAAAACAATTCAAAAAATAGCGATTGCTCACCAAGTGAATCAATCTTCAGGGCGATTTTCAGCCAGGAGTGCTCCTTACCTCGCGTTGATTTTAATCGCGTCAACTGCCGAATCCCCTGGTTTTTATCAACCTGTAAAAGCTTATGTAACTCCATGCTATTCCACTACGTCTTATTTTCCTGTCGATAGTTTTTATGAGCGTGAAGTAATGCGTCATTTATATCGTCTGTACTTTGACTCCATAAAGAAAGGATCTCCTTTTCAAATAGTAAAACCGTTATTTGATATTGAGGTCGCTCCAAATTCTTCTAATGAACGCCAATTTGTACTTCCTGATTTTTTACTAAAAAAGGGAGATAAAACCTTAGTACTCGAAGTTAACGGTTCTGTTGAAGAGGAGTATTTAGAGCGCAAGCAGAGAACGCATTCTCTGATGAAGCATTTGGGAGATTTTTTAAGTATCGATGCGTATGAGGCTGAATCAGAACATCGTTTAAATCAAAAAATTTACCATCTAATGAATCAGATTAACGAATGGCTTGTACGTAGTTAAAACCGACACAAGGAATTTTTATGTTAAGTGTTCAACCTTTAAAGTCAGCTCAAGGTGCTGCTGATTATTATGCAGCGGCATTCAATTATTATGCAGGTGATGCACAAGCGTTAAGGTGGCTTGGAAAAGGAGCCGAGTATCTTGGTTTGTCTGGAGTGGTGGAAAAAGAACAAATGCTTCAACTGCTTGAGGGTAAATTACCTAATGGTCAAATATTGCAAAATAAAAAAGGAGAACACCGCCCAGGGTTTGACATGACTTTTTCAGCCCCCAAAAGTGTATCCATTTTAATTGGGTTACAAGCCGATCCGAAGTTGGAGCAGCTTCATGATTTGGCCGTAGAGCGTGCTATAAGTTTCATTGAAAAAGAATTTGCTCAGGCGCGGGTCGTTATTGATGGAAAAGTTCATTATGTTGATACAGGAAAACTTGTAGTAGCGGCTTTTAGGCAACCGTCATCACGTGCAAATGATCCCGCAACGCACACTCATGGGGTAACAATGAATATCACATTGACTTCCGAAGATGGTAAAGCTCGCTCATTAGCTTCTGACATTCATGGATATCAAGGAGTTGTTGAGCAATTACAAAAATATATCACTTTTGGGGGGCTAGTTTATCGCACAGAATTAGGCAATCTCTTAAAAGAGAACAACTATCGATTAGAATACGTGGGTAAAGGGATGTTTGAAATCGAAGGAATCTCCAGAGAAGTGTTACGCGAGTTTTCTACACGGCGTGTAGAGATTGAAGATGTTATGCAGGAGAACGAATGGGAAGGTGCACGCATGGCAAGCAAAGCCACCCTTCTATCTCGCCCATCAAAAGAAGAACATGATATCAACGTATTGCGTGCTGATTGGAAAAAACGGGCCGATCAATTGGGGTTTGATCCCCATGAATTTGTGAAAAATCACAAAGAACAGACGAAAGAAGCTCAAGCCCCAGGTCTTTTTAATTCATTAACGGACCGAATTTTTAATTTGTTTTTCGAAAAGGAGGATTTAATTGCTTTAGCTTCTAAAGAAGCTCTTTTTGTTGCTATAGAAACCATTTCCCAGCAAACCAGTGTTTTTGATGAACGAACGTTGAAAGAGATCGCATTGCGGCATACTTTAACAGGAAAAACTATTGTTCCAATTGATGCAATTGAAAAGAGGATCAATGTAGCAATAAAAAACCAAGACCTATATGAAGCACATGATTCGATAAGTAATAAACGACACTTTACTACCCCATGGGCATTAACTTTAGAAACAGAAACACTTGCACGTATTGAAAATAATAAAGGAACAGTAGCCCCTATTTCAACCGTGCATGCAGTGAATAAAAAACAAGAGATGTATGAGTCACAATCTTCCTTTTCCTTAACAAACTCTCAAAAAAACGCTCTGATGCATGTGTTTTTATCAGAGGATCGATTTAACGCCATTCAAGGATATGCAGGAGCAGGAAAAACCACCTTATTGCAATTAACTACCGAATTGGCAACAGAAAAAGGATTTACCTTGCGCGGGGTAGCCGTGACAAGCTCCGCAGTGAATGAATTGCGGTCAAAAGCACAAATTCATTCCGATGTCTTTCCTATAGTTCACCAAGAATTACAAAAGGCTAAGAACAACTCATTAGAAAAAACAATATATGTTTTAGACGAGGCATCAATGCTTTCGACTATTCAAGGCCATGAAATGATTAAATTAATTGAACAAAAAGGGGCGCGATTACTGCTTGTTGGAGATGCAGATCAGTTATCCAGTGTGAAATGCGGGCGTATATTTGGGCAAGCACAGGATTATGGAATTCAAACCACGCGCATGACGGATATTATTCGTCAAAACACGCCGATGGCAAAACAATCGGTGCATGATGCAATTACTAGAAACCTGCATGATTCGTTACAAAAGCTCAATCAAGTCCGCGAGTTAGGCACTCATGATGAGCGAATCGAATATATAGCATACCAGTGGTTAAATCTGTCTCCTGCTGTAAGAGAATCAACCTTAGTATTTGCGCCCACTCATCGAAATCGTCAAGAAATTACTCAAATAATTCGAGAGGAATTAAAAAAAGAAGGCGTATTAAGTGGCCAAGAGTTTCTATTGAATACGTTAAAAGCAAAGCCAATGGAAGAAATTCAACATCACCATCTCCAATATTATCAAAAAGGAGATGTGGTGCGTTTCAATTTAAGAATCCCAAGAAGCAAAATTAAAGCAGGAGATTATTTAATCGTTGATACTATTACTGAAAAGAATAAGCTCAATAAAACGGTTCCCCTCATTACTAAGGAGAATAAAACTGTTTTATTGCATCTTTCTGACCTACCAGAATATAAACCGACTCGGGCGGGCTTGAATCGTCCATTGGAATTTTACGAACAAAGAGAATTAGCACTATGTATCAATGATAAGGTTTTAATTACGAGAAACAACAGAAAAGCCGGAATGGAAAATTCATCATTGGCAAAAGTAAAATCTATAGGTGAACATTCAATTTTATTTCACTTTGAAAAAGACGATACAGAGCGCGAAATTGATTTATTGTCTGATGAGCTAAAGCATGTGGATCACGGATATGTGTTAACGAACATGAAAGTTCAAGGTAAGGATAAGACCTACGGTATAGGGCTTATGGAATCATATAATAAAGCATCTGCAACGTTAAGAAATTATTATGTGCAAATATCTCGTGCGATCACAAGTATGATGTTAATAACGGATGATAAAACGCGTCTACTTAAGGCATTGGAGTTCAATGACGATGAGGAGAAAACGGCATTAAATGCAGTAGAAAGCGATACTGTTTTGAAACATCAACAGCGATTTGAAGCACATAAACAATCCATTTCCATAACGCCTATTATGGATAAAAAGTTAGAGCAGGAACACTATGCTCTCCTTCAAAAAGAATTGATTCATCATTTCTCTTCAGCTAAAGAGCAACAAAAATCAGCCCTTGCTGCTAAACTGGCTTTAGAAATCACATCCGATAAAAAGACTCTGCTTTTAGCACGGCAGCAACTTGGGTACTCCGAATCAACCATTCGCCAAGATGCGCTCAAAATGGAAACGTTAAAGCTATATAATACTCTTTCTGATTCCGAACAAAAAAAATTGTTATTGGTTAAATCGTATATTAAAGCATGTGAGCAAACGTTTACCGCATATAAGTCGGTTCATAATGGGAACAAGTCTATTCTGCAACAATCGATTGCATTCAACCATAAATTAAAAAGAAACGAGCTTGCGCATCAAATATATGAGTCAATTGAAGAGTATAAGCCCTATTTAAGCCATTATTCTGTTGGAACCTTGAATCGATTAGGTTTGCCTCAGTATCAAATCCAAAAAGGGGAGGAGCGGGCATTAAAACGTTTAGTCAATTTAGGTGAGCATGCCCAAAACCATCAAGTATCATTAGCCATTAATACGTTTTTTACAACAACCAACTCAAAAGAAAAGGAGCATATAGGATATTTACTGAAAAGCCAGTCAAAAGCAGTACATCCGTTTCTAATAAAACAGAGTAATGAAACCACCGATTCGCTCAGTAGCTTATGGAAAACTATAAATATTGCGGCAAAAGAATATGAAGATCGCGAGTTTCGAAACACACTGAACGAAAAAGAAAAAAACTATTTTGATTGCATCAAAAACTATAAAAAACTGAGTCGAGAAGTTGCAGTACACTTTTCCAGTAGCCTCTATTATATGGAGTCTGGAAAGGAAATTCCTGAAGAACATTTACAAAAGCAAAATGAAATTTCTACGCTACGAAGTGAAATTGCTTTTAACATACAAAATACAAACGATACGGATAAGACTCTCAATTATTTTAAGATAGATAAACAATCACTCACAAACAACGCGTCACGTCATGCAAAACGACAAACGGTAAGTGAACTAAAAAATAATTCCCATTTTGAACGTAAAAAGGTGGTTGCTCATCTAATCGCACACGATCTAAAAGGGCATTATCCTTTTATCAAGGAGCTTGGAATTGATACAAAGAAGTTAAATGCTTTAATACGAATAGAGAATCGAAAGGCTTATCTTAATGAATTAAATGATACCCAGAAAAAAGAATATTTAAGTGTGGTGGAGTATAAAACTACTCGAAAGAAAGCTTCTATCGCATGGAAAAAAATCTTTTCAGATAAAGAAAGAAATGAATTATCTAGCCATTGGAAGATACATCAAGCTCAAGAATTAACCGCTAAAAGGGATTTTTTAGCTTCATCTATTTGTAGAAATACAAACACTCATGCCTATTTAGAAAAAGAAAATCTAGATCTAATAAAAATTGAAGCACATGGAAAACAGCATGAGGCTCGAGTAAAAACCATTCAAGAAATGGCACAAAAGAAAGGAAATTTGTTGATTCAATTAGAAAACCGCATCTCAAAAATGAACGGTATGGAAGCCAAAAATTGGCATAAAAGTTGGGGTAAATTGACAGTTCAGTGTGACCGAATTTTTAATAATAATCTTTTGTATAGTAAGGCTATTGAATCTACAGAACTGTCATTAGACTCGTATACTGAAAAGCAAAAGCTATTACTAGATAAACATGAGCTTCTCAATACATCTTTTGCTAAAGAACCAATAAAATCAGCCTATATAAAGCAACATGTAAGCGTTGATAACCGAAAATTCTTTGATGCGAATGCTGTAAACGAATCATTAACTAGCAACCCGATTGAAACCTATCGCGCTATATTTGGCGAGCCAAAAAAGATTACTTCAAGAGAGATGCGTTATTCTGGAGGTCTAATTATCTCCTTAAAAGGGAGTAAGTCAGGGTGCTGGTATGACTTCTCAACGGGAGAGGGAGGAAACCCAATTCAGGCTATTATGCGAGAGCGAAATAGTTCATTTCCAGAAGCTCTAAAAGAAGGAGCGGCTATTTCAGGAATCACAACGTCTATGGTAATTTCTCCAATAAAAAGACAAAAAACGAATCATAAAAATCACGAAATTGAGGAAGAAAAAAATAAAATAACTTCTGCAAGAAGTATTGTAAAAGGAGGTATCTCAATAAAAAATACGTTGGCTGAACGCTACTTGAAACAGCATCGTAGAATTGAACATCCTGAACGATTAAATGTTTTATTTTGGCCTAAAGGTTCTGCATGGAAAGGTATTGATGATGATGGAAAGCTCTATGATAGAGTTAATAAAATTCCAGCTCTACTAATCCCTGCATACAATGAAAAAAATGAAATAACTGGTGTTCAACGAATCTATTTAGATTCTAAAAGCGGAAAGAAAAATACATTCCTGGAAACAGCAAAACTCTCTCAAGGTAAACTTGAAAATAGTGCGGCAATACTTCAAAAAGGGGATAAATTTGGACGCTTGTATTTGGTTGAAGGCCCAGAAACGGGCGCATCAGTTGCTATGGCAGATCCTAAAGCGACAGTATTAGTTTCTCTAGGGCTTTCCAATCTAAAAAACCTAAGTTTACTGATCAAAAAATTTAATCCTAAAGAAGTAATTATTGCAGGCGATAATGATACTTTATCAAAAAATAAAACGTTAAATATAACCTATGAGGCACAACAATATTATAAAGACCGTGGCATTGAGTCGCGAGTTTGCTTACCAAATTCTTTAGCCGGAATGGAAAAAACAGATTGGAATGACGTGCATAAAAACCATGGTTTATCAGAGATAAAAGCACAATTAGGACTTGAGATAGGCACGAGTTCAATGACAGATTTTTCTAAAATATATCACGGTATTATCGATAATAAAATCGATTCCTGTGTGACAAGATACAATGAAAAAACACTTCATAATGAAAGAGAACTATCCAATATAATGCGTGATATCGCGGATACAAAATCTGTGATTGGTAGCTCATCATTAAAAGAAAATTCACAAATTAAAATTAAGGAAATCAAAAACAACGAGCTATCAAGGAATCAAATTACATTAGATTTATAATTGAATTTAGCTAATATTTAAAGCTCTTCAGGCAGTGTTCCCATTAGCTCTTGATATTTAATTACCGATATATCCAAGAGCTTTTTAAACTCTTCATCACCATAATCTAGTTGGCGCTTAGCTAAGTTTTTAAGTAAGGCATTCATCTGAATCATTAGCTTAAAGCAATGCTTTTCTATATCAGAAAATCTGTCTTCAGGGTTTGTATTCTTTTGTTGATTCTCAGTAACCATAATGCCAATTTCAGCCATTTTTACAATGGTATAAGAAAGTGAATCATCATTGTTTCCTGCGTAATGTAGCAGCTTTTCATGTAGGTCATTAGGGATGGTTATAGTAACTCTTGGCATTAAAAATCTCCATATATCAAATTCTAAGGTATGCAATTGTGATGAACTGCCTGATGCACAAAGTATGCAGATTAAACCCTTATAAAGACTATATCATAGTATGGATCAGCATAACAAATAATTAAAATGATGCATTTCTGCTGCACATAATCGTATAAAATAAAACCTATTTACGGTTTATTATAAGAACAAACAGACCACTATAAGAACTTGCAAGATAGTTTAAAATTAACACCTTGCACCAAACAAATAAACCTGTATAAATCAATAAGTTATACGAATGCATTCTAATGCGAAAGGTGTGTTTGTTTCTAATTTATCCTTCCTTTTTGTCATTTAAATATATATTTGAATTAATTTGGATAAAGATTTTTTTATATAAAAAAAAGCGCATTAAGAATATGTTGCGTGTTGTGACATGTTATTGTTATATTTATGCTGTATTTTTCATAATTATTATTGCCTTAATAATGAGATTAAAACCATGAGCATTTTGAACCGAGTTATTAATTGGTTGTACAAAGAAAAAATATTTGAACATTATCCAGAAATTAAACTAGAATTTCTTAACAATAAAACAATTGATTTTGTAAAATATAATCCTGCGTCTGGTTTACCAATGGTTGGTGGGTTAGATATTGGTGGTAATTTATATGGAACTTATAGAACTGATGATTACATCAGATACCAAAGATAAATACTTTCGATAAATTGAATAAAAGTATAGGAATTTTTATGGCACTATTAGCACCAAAGAAAATAGTTGAACAAACTAAAATTAAATTAGAAATTGACAAAGAACTTTTCGATAAAATTAATAATTATTGTGCTTGGATTGGGATTTCAGATCTAAATGATTTTTTCACCCAATCAGCACAATTTATTTTAGATACAGATAAAGATTGGAAAAGTTATTTAAAAAGCATCGATAAATAAATAGTTCATAAAGAATCAATAGTGATTTATTCTTTGGTTACATGTAAAAGCTAAGAAACAATTTAAGCTTAATTAACGTTAACAAATTTATGAGTATTATGTCTTATTCAATAAAAATTCCTTTTATTTTGCAAGAAGAAGTTGCTCGTATAGACAATGCTAGTGATTATGAGCTCTTCATTTTAAAAAGTCATATCGAAAATAACATTTATACCAAACGCAAACTTGAAGTTTTGACCTCGCAAATTTCTATTGGAGCCAGTTTGATCTATTTTGATACTCAACTTTTAATGGAAGATGTACTTTTAGTCACTGAGTTAGGGGAGTTCATTAAAGGGATTCGCCAATCGGATAAACAAAGCATTTCTATAGAACCACAATCTTTTAATTTTACTCACAAGAACAACATCTCATCGATTGCTGAAATTAGAAAGCATATACAAGAAGAATGGGATCTTCCTTCTTATCATAGAGTAGTGGTCGACTGTCATGTTTATATTTTAAAAGGGTACTTTATAAAATACAATCATAATGGTAGCAAGTTAAAATTACTCGGCGGTGAAATAGTCAAGCTTCCTTCAAGGGTCCTATTCTATGAGCCATCCCCAGACGATATGGAAGATTTTATTCGCATAGAACAAGATCCTTTTCATCAAAACCTGGAGTATGAAAGAACCATTAAAACTATGCGCAGTAAAATGGGGCAATTGGATCCATCTAACAATGCTATAGATTATCGAAAACTTCTCCGATTCATGACAGGAAGAGGGTACATGCCCAATTATATTGAAAAGGCTATTGCAGAAGTATTTGGTATGAGAAAAGAAGAGTCACAAGCTCCATAGTTACACTACAAACATTTATATTTTAAGTAGGTCGCTTTGCTAATTTGTATCCGCGACTATGCTTAATAATTTTTGATATAACGGTATTAATCAATGAGTATAGGATTAGATAACTGGTTGGTGGTTGTTTATTTGAGTGGTGGGTTGGTTACCGTAATTAATTCTATTAGGTACCTCCTTAATATTAATCGCTTAAAAACAAATTCAAATCTTAATCGATTGTTCCAAAGAAGCGATATGTCTCTTTATTTGATAATTAAACCTATTTTGTGGCCTTATTTTTTTGTTACCGAAAAAAGTCCAACCGAACGTCTATCTGAACTGTTTTTTAAACATTATGGCGATGAAGGACATATTTACTTTGGCAATCAAGGGATTAAAAATTTTCTAAATGATTTAGTTAAAGGGAAGGAGCGTTACAAAGATTATTCTATAAAATCCATGTGCTGGTCTATTGATAAAGGATCTCAGGAATGGCTATCTTATAAAAAGGTATTTGGTGACGAACTAAATGCACAAATTATCTATACAAAAATTGAAGATACATATCTTTTAAGTGTTACCTGGACAACGGACAATACACCTCAACCCGTTACCTCGGTGAGCCGGTTTAAGTTAGATCGATGTGCAAGACTAAAGGAGTCAGAGTTTAAAACAAGAATAAAGCAAATCAACGCCGCTGAAGCTAATAGATTATGCTATGAAATAGAGTTAAAAGCTGATTAACTTTCATAATAAGAACACTTTGGTTGATAAGAAGCCACTACTTGCTCAAAGTTATGTCAGCAATTCTGTGTATGTTGTTAAGCATTAGCTTCCGATTAAATTGGTTCTCTAAATTAAAGGTATAAAGTATGAAAAAATTTTATTTTACAGCTCCAACTGCTACTAAAGTTGAAAATATTAAAAAAAACTCAAAAGAATTTGATAAAAATCTGAGGAAGTTAATAGACGGGCTACTAATTTTTTAGAAAATAATCCGTCATCTTCGGTACAAACTTCAGCTTCATTTACTGGCATGTCCATTAGATTATTTAAAACTTCAGAAGAGAAGAAAAAGTTTTTGGAAGAAGTACTCAAGTCTACAACGCCAACAAATACTTGATTTTTAAGCACTTATGTAGCCCTGAAGTAGCGGTTTACGAACATCTCAGATTCCATAAAAATTGGACTTTCTTTATCGCTGTGAACGCTCTGAACAGTTATATCATTTGGTCTGATTATCGAGTAATCAGACCTAAAAGGGTTATTTTGTGTGCGATTTGAACCCGCTCCCCTCTTCCTATGTTTATTTTTAAAATTAATCAGACTTAATATACTCATTTCTGTAGTTATTTTAATTTTGATATATAATTGGCTCGGCTTTATCCTGCGTTTTTTAAACTATTTATATCTATATAGCCAAATTTAGTTGATAATCGAAATGTACTCTGAAAATAAATGAGTTTTAATTAATCAAAACTAATGATTTAATTTTATGCAAAAAATATTTTCATATATAATTTATTCAAAGAGATACTATTTTATAAATTAATATAAACTTAAATAATTATGAATGCTCAATTAAATTTATCCATTGATGAAGATTCCATTAGCCCCTCTATTGAAATTGGAGCTTTTGAGGCATTATGGTCCAATCGAGAAACCAATATTTCATCTTTCAAACAATTGCGAGAAAGATTAGATGCCTTATCTGCTAAATTACCAAGTGCATTAGTTGATACAGAGACAGCCCTATCTTTTTATAAGAAAGCGATAGGCAGACTTAAAGAATGTGGAATTAATAATTTTGGTATTAAAATTGATGGAACATTTGACTTTCCTACTAAACTGCACGATGCCGATTATCCTTTAGCCCTTCTTTACTATATTGGTAACTGGGATTTGGTTTTTACACGAGGCGTTTCGGTAGTGGGCACAAGAAATCCTTCATTAAACGGTATTAAAAGAACTCAGAAACTAGTAAAAGGTTTAATTGATCAGGGATTTACCATTTTTTCGGGACTTGCTAAGGGAATTGATACCACAGCACACCAAACGGCAATTGAATACGGTGGTCAAACAGTTGCGGTGATTGGAACACCCCTATGTGTACATTATCCAAAAGAAAATACAGCACTCCAAGAAAGAATTGCAAAAGAGTTCCTTCTTATCAGCCAAGTTCCAATTGTTTCTTATGAAAATAAAGATATTAAATTTAATCGTATATTTTTCCCAGAACGCAACAAAACCATGTCAGCCTTATCAGAGGCAACAATTATAGTGGAAGCAGGTGAAACCTCTGGATCTCTCATTCAGGCTAGAGCAGCATTAAAGCAAAATCGAAAAGTTTTTATTTTAAATAACAATTTCGAAAATCCCAAATTAACATGGCCTAATCGCCTCCTAGAGGCCGGTGCATTTCGCATCCATAGTCTTGATGATATTTTGCAGGAACTACAGTAGTGCTAGAACCAAAATTATTAAAAATAGATGAAGTCATTCGTAGTAACCACTTTTATCTTCAATCTAATGATCTATGTTATTATTTTGGAGACTACTATGCCAGGCAAGGCTACGGCCATAGCCCAATGAACCAATTGATATACAATTTCAAAAAGTATATGAATCGCAAAGGAAAGTCTGATTGGCACTTTAAAGAGGATGCCATTAAAGAAGTTGCAAAGACCATTCATTGCTTAGATGTTTGGAACAAACTTAAGCAATATACGTGGGTTCCTCTTCCTTCTTCAAAATTAAAAGATGATCCCGAGTTTGATGATAGACTGATGCGTACTTTATTATGCCTTAAGGAAAAAGAACCCTATTTAGACGTAAGAGATTTATTTAGCATCAAAACAGGCCGTATAGCTGCACATAATCCAGATATAATTTACAGACCTACTGTTCAAGATCATCTAAGTAATTTCCAACTCAATAGAAATTTGCTTGAGCCTTCCCCAAAAGCTATTGCCATTTTTGATGATGTGATTACAACTGGAGCAAGCTTTCTAGCTGGAAAAATGCTATTAAATCAGGTTTTTCCTGACACTCATCTGATAGGTATTTTTATTGCTCGTAATATTCCAAACTGAATTAAAAATAAACTGTAAGCAGTCCTTTTCGTCAGGATCCCAGCCGAACCTCATGATTCAAATTCTGGGGTTCCCCAGACGATGGTGCAACATTACTTAGATCATGAGTCACCAGAAATGACCGCTCGTTATGCTCATATACATAATGAAACCATGAAAGCTGCTTTTGTTGAATATCAAGAAAAGCTCGTTAACACCCAAGGTAAAATTGAATCATCAGATGCTCAAATTAATGCTCGGTGGCTAAAGAAAAACATCATGTCTCAAACTCTCCCTAATGGTCTCTGCTCCCTACCCTTACGCTGCACGTCATGGAAGGCTGAAAGCCGAGGCGTGTAGTCCGCGATATCCCGCGATTTTATTGACATACCGAAGGTAAGTTAACAAAATCAGTTTCAGGGCGTAGAGTCATTGTGGTAGGCAAACGATTTGCTCGTTCAGAGCAAACGTTAACGGACGCAGGACAGTCGCGGCCTTTTAGCTTCGCGCGTTGGCGAGTCGATTTTAGCCAGGGATGGCTTAAATCAATCACGAGATAGCGCGACCATCGGCCTTATGCAGTAGTCGATTTTTTATTGAATGGCATTCCTTGGGGTTCATTCCTTTCTTATTGGCTATAGCTTTAGCAACTCTTTTCTGACTATCTATAGCCCAATATTGCTTCCCCTCTTTCCCCATACTCCAAACATTACTAACTTGTTTTTCTAAAAAAGTTAGATAGTTTTCCAGATCTTCGGGATGAGTGCTAGTTAACGCTGTACGCTCACGCGCTCTACAGCGTTTATGCCAAACTTTTTTATCTTGCCGTTCACTAAATTCGGCAAGCTCTCTTTTCTTACGTTATAAAAAGTTAAATTGACGGAGGACCTGGACTTAATTAAATGTTAATCAATTTAATTTATAATTAGTCAATTGCTTAATTATTAAATCGAGGCTCAGATGCGTTCATATTCTATCTTTTTTTCTTCCGTAAATGGTAGCTCATTACCAAAGGAAACAAAATATGTAACAGAAGCTATCATTAGGCCATATAGTGCAATATTGGAAAATAAAACCGTGAAAAGGAAACGTGAATATTCTGAGGAGTTCCCTAGCCGTAAGAAAATTTCTCAAGGCATGTTTGATACAAAAGATTTTAAAATTTTTGAAAAAAAATACTTCGAAGATTATAATGAAACGCTTTCAAAAGCGCCATTACTTTTAGCAGCTGATCTATGTAAGATTAATTATTTTTTCCATCAGTTACCTCTTGTTAAGAAAGGACTATCAAAATTAGAAGCAGAAATAGGCGAAAAATTACTTCAAAAAAATATTTCTCTAGAATCATTTGTTTCAGATTTAGATATCGATAATTACAAATGCTACAAATCGCTTTCTGAAAGTTTAAAACAATGGTTAATTAATTCTGATTTTTCTCATCAAATAATAATTCTTTCATCAGAATTAAGTAAAAAAGATTTTTTTTATTTATTAAAAAATAAAAATATGTTCAAAGATGTGGGCATCGATCCTTTTCATGGGGAATGGAGTCATTTCATTCAATGGTATCTGATTGCTAATAATGAAGACTTAGTGAAAAATTTAAATTTTCTTCCTCATGTTATTATTGAAATGATGGGGAATACTAAGAATAATAATAAACAAAGCTTATGGGAAATTACTTTTGATAGTTTTAAAGAGGAATCTATTTTTAATTTTACCTCCCCTGAAAATGTAACCTCTTTTTTAAAGAGCTCATCCAGTGATTTTCCTTTATTATCTACTAATATTCAGAAGCGTTTTTTAAAACGCGTCAAAAATGGTGAAAATATTAAAGAGTCAGATTTTGAATCTGATTCTGATGATATTTCTGAAGATAATAGTAATTCTGATTTCAATAATACAATATAGAAAACGTCCCCATTTTTTGCCAACTTGTTTTTCTTTTTAGAAAGTAAAAATTAGGGCTCCAATGGGCACCGTCAACTAAACTTTTGTTCTACACTGAACTTTATTTATTGGAAAATACGATGTTGGAAAGGAAGCTGAAAAGATACCGTTACCCATTGGAGCTAATCAGCATAGCGGTATGGAGTTATCATCGGTTTAATGATAGT
>NZ_LNYU01000009.1:58794-66294 GCF_001468135.1 Legionella santicrucis
TTGGATTTCTGTCTCTATATGGATTCGTTGTTGTCCAAGTGCTTCTTTTATTTCCGCTATTGATTCCTTGGTAATGACTTGGCAAGGGGTGTCAAGTTTAGATTTCCATTCTTTAACAGAAGTAATAAAAGACGATTCCAGCTCGCTGGATAATAACACTCCGTTTTCTTTATGTTTGCTTAATTGTTCTTGGAGGCTGACTAATTTTGTAAGCTCAGGACTGGTATCTGATTGAGATATTGTTTTTCTTGCCTTTTCTACATCTTCTTTTTCAATTCCTTCTTCCCATAGCGCATCATTCAAACCCGATTCATCATCTTGATATTGTTCAAGAAGCTTATCATATTTTTGAATTAATGCAGTTGCTTGCTCATTTTGTTTATTTAGTTTTTTGGATAGGTCGTTCTTTAATGTTTCAATATGTTCTATTAAATTTTCAATGGATTTTGGAGATATAATTCCATTGATGAGTTGTACTTTATTTTCTAGAAAGGGTAAGTTAGATACTAATTCATCTATTTCAGCGGAATAGGGGATTGTTTCCGTTTTATTTATTTCAAATAGCTCAAATAACTTATCTATATTTTTTAATTGTTTTTCTCCCTTATTTGTATCAACGAGTATATTATTATACTGGTAGTCAAGATCATAAAAAACATCCTCGATCTTAGTTCTGACGCTTAATTCATCTATCTCTTTTTGCAATTCTTCTAACTGTTGCTGGAGTTCACATTTTCGTTCAAATAGACGGGCTGTAAGATATTCTTTGAGTTTTCCTACATCTTTTGTGTCTATGTCTTGCTCTTTAGTTTCATTAAGAAGTTGTTCAATATTCATTCCCAAATTTTTAAACATTAACTCCATAGAGGGAGTTACTTTTGGGCCAGTCATTTCTTCAATTTTAGAGTTCAAAAGGGCAACTAATTTTATTCTTTCTTCGATTTGGTGGATTTGATGGTCTCTTGTGATTTTCTCTAACTCACTTGAGGGAATGTCTCTTTGGTGAATAATTGAAGAGGGCGCATAATCCATGACTCTATGCCCAAGTTTTCCTTTATGTATCCTCTGTTCTGGTTGTAAAATTTCTTTCCATTTTTCATCATATTCGAAATGTTTACCTTCTCGCTCCCAAACATAATCTTCTTCTGTTGTTTGTATTCTTCCTGGCCACCAACTCCAATCAATATCAAAATAAGTTTGTTCATATGCCTTATCATGGGTGGCTACCATTTTTCCGGAAGAATCATAGCGTGCAACTCGTGTAGTTTGAGTTTTTAATGAGACTGGAATTATTTGTCCTCCGTCCTTAAGGTATTCTTCATAAGTACTCTCCTCTCCCTTTATCTTTTTAAATTGCTCATATGTTTGTTTATAGCAATATTTCTCAATCCATTCTTTAGTCGTTGAAGTTACAGGTAACTTCATATTAACTGATGCGTGTCCTACATCTCCTCCAAAAAATTTTTGATCAGCAAATGTTATCATTCCATTACTTGATCGGGATTGAGTTCCCCAGGTTTGTATCGTGATACCAGACATGGAGTCTTGAGGTAATTGGATTTCATCTTTGGAATTGGACATATTTTTGTCTCACAACAACAGGTTAAGTGCCTACGGTTTAATTATAATGAATTATTATTAAGCAACTATTAAGCGTTTTTCTGAGCGTGTTTAAACGTATTAATTTGAGTTTTAATAAGAGGAGTTTTTATGGGTATGGTGGATGCCAAATAGGCTGTAATTGTTTCGAAAAAAATGGAAAATTTACTGAATTATTTTAAAATGTTATTGGATATATGGCTTTCAGTTGAGCTGTCTATTAATCGACCTTTATCACTGATGTCTCTGCATTGAATCACATACAATTGTTGATCTACAATAATCCATTCGATATCTTGGGCTTTGCCGAATAAAGTTTCTAATTGACGTCCTAATTGATATAAATCTCGGTATTGCTTAGGAGTCAATATGTCTTTTTCACCCTGCTCATAGAGTGTTTGGCCTAGTGCGTTGATGTGTAATGAGGCTACAGCGCCATTACCTTCTGTAACTCCTTCAATTCCATTGCTTGCCACTTCAATACACATTAATTCAGAGAGTTCACTTTGGGTGAATAATACACCGCCTACTTGACCCTTAATGTAGGGTTGTATAATAAGATTCAGGTTTATTTTATTTTCTCCGCTGTATTCTTTGATAAGTTCGTGGCGTTGTATCATATTTTCCCATGAAGCACAGAGTGCGGAAATAAATTCGTCTATACTGGTGATATTTGCTTGTGAGTAAAATATACCTGCGTAACTATAAAAGCTTGAATCTTCTAAATTAGTAGAGGAGCGTACAATAATAGATGTTTGTCCTGCTACCTGCTCAAATAGTTGTTTTAATTCTTCAAAATATTCTGGCCATAGTGGATTTTTGTTTGAAGAAGAAACCAAATCATATATTTTTTTGATGGAGTTATGTTTTAAAAGAATACTTTCTGGGATATTAAATCGATTATGGCTCAATACGGCCAAACGTTGGGCTTTATTGCCTATTGTTAAATTATCTTTTTGTGCTTCAAGAAAATCCCATTCAATGAATTTATTTTTCAAAATACTTACTTGATTTCCTGAGTGAATGACTAATTTGTCTTTATCTTCAATGGTAGACATGGGAAATTGAGCAATCATGACTATATTTTTTTCTCGCGCGATGATAGCGCTATGACTTAGATAGCCTCCTTTTTTTAAAATGATACCTTTAATATGTTGGCAAGAAAGAATTTGTTCTGGTAGGAGGTTATCTGCAATTAAAATATTGCATCGTTCTAGAGCTTCAAGGTTAAGTCCTTCTTTGTAAACTATTGCAGTACCTGTACATATACGTTGTTTCCCTGCGACTCTAAGTGCTGCAGATTGAGATTGGCTATCTGCAATTTGTTCTGTTGCGTTTAAAGGTAATTGCTCGATGTCATGTAATGAAAATGCATTAGGGAATTGATGCTTATTCTGTAGTTTCCATGTCGTATAACGGTCTTTCAATAATTCAATGAGCGTACTTCGGTTCTTAGGTAGTGAGCGGAGTTCATTCATTGTTAAATAGGAGAGGCTTAAAGGTAACTCTAATTGTTGTGTCAGCCTCTCCAGAAGTAAATTTATTAGTTGCCATTCTTTTAACTGAAATTGTCGCACATGAGTGCGCACGTATTCTGTGTTTAAAAAAGAATCACGAAGATTTGAGTTTGATTTTTGCTTTAAATTAATTTTAAAGTTTGATTGATCGGATAGCTCGTAGAAGGAAGCGTTTGTTATAGATTGTGGTGCTTCAAAAGAGGAATGAAGTAACTCAGATAAATTTGAAGAGGTCTTGGTTGCTGCAATTTGCAATTGGCGAAATGCATCTTGATGCAAGAGACTGCTGTAGAATTGCCACATGGCACTTTGTTTGTATAAAGCTGTAAGTGCGCGGTTGAGAATTCGTTGTAATTCTCGTACCGATAAAGGTTGATGCAAATATTCAGTAAGTTTCATTATTCTTAGCTGAGTCTTAGGAGCTATGAGCATATGATAATCTTGAAGAATACTTTCTGCTGCTAGGCGAAATTGCAACCGTACTACTTTGTTACGAATCCACGCCAGTAATTTATTGCTGGAAAAAATTGCTTGTTCAAATGCATTATCAATATAAATTTGATTGTAAAATACAATAAATTGCTCTTGAGTTATTTCTTTCTTTTTAATCAATAAACCTAGTTTACGCAAGGCTTTAAGGCATCCACCTGCATCGCTCCAACGTTGTTTGAGAATGCTAAGCAGTAGTGGTGTTGGGTTTACAAATGTTTCTTGTAACGGTAATGATGTAAAGCGTTGCTCCTGAATAAGCCCTGGAAGCATTTGATAATGTTTTAATAAAATATGGCGATTGAAAACTCTGCTGTCATGATGATTATGATGTAATTTAATCAAAGTAATACGATGTTCCTGATCAAGAGTAAGCTCTATATCTTGTTGAAATAATAGTAATAAATTTCGAGTCATAACTGAAAGTTTTGTGAGTTTTTCTTCTTTTAAACCATATTTTTCTTGAAATGAGGCACTTTGGCTGGACTTATTACTATTGCTAATCAAGTGAGTGAATAAGCCTAAGTAGATTGATTGATTCTCAATGGTAAGTTGAATTGTACCTAAAGAACATTCGCTGTTGGTATTTATTTGGATAAAAGAGTTTCCATCAGGATAACAATCATAATGGCATTGTTTCAGCAAATTTAATGCCTGTTTATCCGAATTTTTAAACTGATAAATAAACGCATACAGTAATAAATCAACAACAATAGGAATCAATAGAAAAATACTAATAATGAACATGCTTGATAAAGGAAGCGGAATTAAATAAAGCACATATAGGCATGTACAGGGAATGAGGATCACTTTCCAGGAAATTTGTCGAACAGTAAGTTTGCTTTTAGTGGGGGCGAAAATAGAATTTAATTGGTTTCGTAAAAAATCGAGTCGGTTTTTCTTAGGATACATAAGATGTATTCCCAAGACTAAGACAAAAAGCGTATAAATTGGAATGAGATAAGCTGCATTCATGGGCAGATTCGGATCGATTTTATAAAGATAGACATCAAAGGGGATAGTGAGTTGCATGCTGAATGCAATAGTAGGCACAGTCATAATAAGACTTATCAACACATTAGCCCATTGATACCATGCTGAAGTTTCAGCAAATAGGCTTCGTAGTAATTCTTTACGACGGATGAAAAGTATCGTGGCAAATAAAATGCCTAATACCATTAAAAAACTGGTTATTGGAAACGGTTGTATTTGATTATTAGAGGTAAAATAAGAATTAACACTCTTGAATTTGTTATTTAATTGATCAGCAAGCTCATCATGAGATTGTTTATAACTTATGATGGGGATGTCTTGTTTTGAAATAATTTGTTGGTATTTTGATAGTGCTTGATTGTCCTCTTTAAATGGAAGCAGCATGAATGGAGTTTTTTTTAATAAATATTGCGCATACGCCCAAGGAACGTTAATAACAACAGGAGCAGGACTTTGTTCTCCTAGTTCCATGAACTGATATAGCCCATCAGGAAAATAAAAAAGTCTCTTTTCATTATGTACTTGCTTTAATAGGCTTTGGTCGGTGTTTAACCAGCTTAAAGTTGCTGATTTGAAGCCATTATCACAATAAAGAATGATTTTTTTGTCAGTGTCTTTTTTTAAATAGTCGTTAAGACCTGTACCCGCAGGGAAATTAAGGGAACCCGCTATATGAATTTTATCGTATTCACCACTATCACGTAAATCAATAAAGACAAATTGTGAATTTATCTCTTTCCAATGTTTTATCATTTGGACTGTTGCAGGGGTATTTCGAATTCCAATCGGAGGAATGCTTGAAAAATTCAGAGCGAATATTGATACCATAAGAATGAAAACAATCCAAGGCAGATAAAGACGCCACAACAGGTATAATTTTGTTTTTATCCAAATGTATTTGAAGAAAATACTTATAAGGCCAATGACTATTAATCCCGAATAAACAAGACTTCCTCCAAGAAAAGCTAAAGTTTCTGGGGGGGGAATAGCATAAACAGGATTCGCATAAGTAAATAAGAAACACAAGACAATAAAAGGCTTATATAAAGCCCATCTTAGTGATGAATGCTGGGGTATAGAGTGTGTTGAAAGGAGGAGGGTAGGGATTAGGGACTTCATTTCATTCTATATACGGATTCATAGGCTTTAGAATTAGTATAATCCCAAAAATGCAAATATGCGAAGTTCTGTTTGTTTATGCGAAACTACCAATTAACCAACTTTAGTTTTCTTTTTTTGTTGGGTATTTTTTTTGCTTTTATCTGCATAATTTGGATTTTCAAGCAATTTGAATTGGGCAAATATTTTTTGAGTTTTTGCTTTAAATACAGCCATTTCTCGAGCAGGAACTGGGGTGGCTGTTGGTAAGTAGGTTGTAGTAGGGTTTCTTGGTTGATTATGAACATGCAGTTCATAATGACAATGTGGTCCTGTAGCAAGACCTGTTTGGCCTACATAGCCAATGACTTGGCCTCGTTTTATTCTACTGCCTTTTGAGAGGCCTTTTTCAAAGCGAAGCATGTGTCCATAAAGCGTGCTGTATGTTTTATCATGTTTAATTTCAATCATATTACCATAGCCGTTATGCCTACCAATGTTTGCAATGACTCCATCACCTACTGATTGAATAGGAGTACCAATTGGGGCTGCCAAATCGACGCCTTTATGTGCTCTTCTATAGTGTAATATGGGATGTTGTCTTGAAGCAGAAAAGGTTGAACTGATATGACTAAACTTAATGGGATAGCGGGAAAAGGCTTTTTTAAAGCTTTCTCCTTTAGGAGTATAATAATCACGGTTACCATTTTTGCTAATATGGCGTACAGCCTGTGCTGTTTTCCCTTGATTGGTATAGCTTACGGCAACAACATCGCCGATACCTACCATTTTGTCTTCTACATAAAAACTGTCATAAGCAATTGAAAATCGATCCCCGCTACGAATCGAACGTGAAAAATCAATTTCCTTACGTAAAATAGTAGTCATTTGTTGAATCAATTTCCTTGGTACTCCTAAGCGTTGGGCTGTAGTATATAGCGAGCCTTTAACTACACCTGTAATGTATCGCTCTTTAGTGGTTACCTTTTTAGAGTCAACTTTAGTTTTATAAACGGCCCCATCCCTATAAACGGTTAGTGTCTGTATATTATTCATCGGGATGACTAATTTTTCTAATTTATGTTTGTTAATTAAAAATTTTAACTCTTGTTTAGGGTTTATTGCTGTAAGCGCTTTAGCATGAGGATTTTTCTGCAGTACCAGTTGTAAATTTTGTGCGGTTAGACCTAGGCGTTTAAATATAGTAGCCATAGAATCGCCTGAGTGAGGTCTAATAGTTTGCCATTCATTGTCTTTAACAATTTTTTTAGCAGGTTTAATTGCATTAACGACATTTTCAACAACTGCTTTAGCTTTATCTTCGATTATTTCAAGTTTGCTTTCTTTACTGACTGGGGCGTCTTCCTCCGTTATGGAGTTTTCTTCATTTACATTATCTTCATCTTGATCTTGATAGTCATCATATTGTTCTTCTTGTTCTTCTTGGTTAGGTAATGAAATGGACTGGATGGTAGATTCGCTATATGAGTCATGTGAAAATTTTTTTACAAGAAAATACGGCAGCGAAAAGGCAATAATCAAGGCAAAACCCATTAATACCTTAGAAGGCTTAGATTTTTTATTTTTATTTGTTCTTCGTTTTTCGATGTATAAATAAGATTTTTTATCCATTGTTTGCCTATACATTGTCATTCGAAAGCATGCTATTGTCTTCACTGAGACAATTTCGAGTGACAAATTATCTTAAATCACCTTTTTAGGTATGGCAGGAAATTGCCAACCGGGCTAAGATACTCGGTGTGAGAAGATAGGTCAATCATTTAAAAGGTTTTGATGCGATGAT
>NZ_LNYU01000009.1:71294-123833 GCF_001468135.1 Legionella santicrucis
CCGGCTTCCAGGAAAAGCTGCTAGCCATAACTTATAGAGAACCGTACCGCAAACCGACACAGGTGGACAGGTAGAGAATACTAAGGCGCTTGAGAGAACTCGGGTGAAGGAACTAGGCAAAATGGTACCGTAACTTCGGGAGAAGGTACGCCCTTTTTGGTGACACCCCTGCGGGTGGAGCTGAAGAGGGCCGCAGAGACCAGGTGGCTGCGACTGTTTATTAAAAACACAGCACTCTGCAAATTCGTAAGAAGACGTATAGGGTGTGACGCCTGCCCGGTGCCGGAAGGTTAATTGATGGGGTTATCTTCGGAGAAGCTCTTGATCGAAGCCCCGGTAAACGGCGGCCGTAACTATAACGGTCCTAAGGTAGCGAAATTCCTTGTCGGGTAAGTTCCGACCTGCACGAATGGCGTAACGATGGCCACACTGTCTCCACCCGAGACTCAGTGAAATTGAAATCGCTGTGAAGATGCAGTGTACCCGCGGCTAGACGGAAAGACCCCGTGAACCTTTACTATAGTTTTGCACTGGACTTTGATGATGACTGTGTAGGATAGGTGGGAGGCTAAGAAGTATCCACGCTAGTGGGTATGGAGCCAACCTTGAAATACCACCCTGTTGTTATTGAGGTTCTAACTTGGTCCCATTATCTGGGATAAGGACAGTGTATGATGGGTAGTTTGACTGGGGCGGTCTCCTCCCAAAGAGTAACGGAGGAGCACAAAGGTACCCTCGGTACGGTCGGACATCGTACCAAGAGTGTAAAGGCAAAAGGGTGCTTGACTGCGAGAGCGACGGCTCGAGCAGGAACGAAAGTTGGTCTTAGTGATCCGGTGGTTCTGAATGGAAGGGCCATCGCTCAACGGATAAAAGGTACTCCGGGGATAACAGGCTGATACCGCCCAAGAGTTCATATCGACGGCGGTGTTTGGCACCTCGATGTCGGCTCATCACATCCTGGGGCTGAAGCAGGTCCCAAGGGTATGGCTGTTCGCCATTTAAAGTGGTACGCGAGCTGGGTTTAGAACGTCGTGAGACAGTTCGGTCCCTATCTGCCGTGGGCGTAGGAAAATTGAGAGGAGCTGCTCCTAGTACGAGAGGACCGGAGTGGACGAACCTCTGGTGTACCGGTTGTCACGCCAGTGGCATTGCCGGGTAGCTAAGTTCGGACGGGATAACCGCTGAAAGCATCTAAGCGGGAAGCCTCCCTCAAGATGAGTTTTCCCTTGAAGCCCGTTGAAGACTACGACGTTGATAGGCAAGGTGTGGAAGCGTAGTAATGCGTGAAGCTAACTTGTACTAATTGGCTGATTGTCTTGACCATATAATCTGAGTTACTTCAGAGTGTACTTAATATAAGATATAATATGACTCTCTTTATTTACCTGAGTGACGCGCTCCAATGCGTGGTACTCAAAACAGTTTTCCTGGCGACCATAGCGGTTTGGAACCACCTGATTCCATCTCGAACTCAGAAGTGAAACGAACATGCGCCAATGATAGTGTGAGGTTTCCTCATGTGAAAGTAGGTCATCGCCAGGGCTTTTTTCTTAAAGCGGCTTCTTAGCCGCTTTTTTTTTGATACGTCAATAACGTATTTTCAAATCGCTTTAAGCTCTTACAGTTACTCTTAATTGATTTTTATTGAACTTTAGTTTAAGGTAAATTTATTTAAATCAGGTCGTGCCATGTTAGTCCAGCGCATTTTGGATTTTATTAGGAGTATTGAAGAGGCAGATGAGCCTATTTTATGTGATGTATCACTATGTGATCATCTGTCAGTATATTTTTCCAACAAATCATCAGACGATAATTTAAATAATGAAGACATTTACTTTCTACTTGATTGTTATAAAAAACGCTGGGATTTAATTATTGATAGTGACAATGATTATACACTTAATCCTTCTAGTGTGAACCAGCGTTGGATTGATTTGGCTCGAGAACTTGAGCCTATAGCTAAACGGAATTATTTAAAAATATTAATACCTACTGTAATTAATGAGATAGATTTAAATGACTTTTCACTACTGACTGAAACAGTGAACTTATTTAATTTTTATCTTGGTTATGGAGGTCATACTTTATATAGAAAATTAAGTTTTTGTAGGCATTTGGAGCGTTGGCAGTTTGCTTTATCAACATATAGAAATGCTACAGACCGAACGTTGAGTGTGGTTACAATAGAAGAGTTAGCTCGTTTAAGGTCATGTAAACAAACAACAAAAAAAGTGACAATTGATACTGAAGTTTTTGATAATTTTTGGGATTTAATGAGAAAAAAGGTCTTCATTCACTTGAGAGATAATGGACAAATTCCAATAGGATTATTACCGCATTTATTAGAGTTAGTTGAACGGTATTATTTTTTAAAATCGAATGGGCTCGATTTTTCTATATTTAAAAATGATGTTAAAAATTTTTTTCATCGTGTGTATGCTTATGAGTTAGCAGATGTGAATTCTTTCTATGGGGCAAAAATCGCATATAAGGAAGAAGAACAATATTTATTGGATGCATTTATCGATCTTCATACGGCGACTAATTTTTCTGAGATAGAGTTAACCATTCAAGCACTAAGTAAGTGGTTGTTTCATTTTGATCCAGAACTAAAGGCCTCAAGTAAAGAGTTGGAAAGTGTTTACGACGAATTATCGAGACATGAGATACAAACAGTTGTAACCAATAGCAGCCAATCCAGAGATTTAGAAAATTGTTGTAGTTTGTTAGTTTCTCTATTAACGACAAAATTTAAGATTTCTACCTCGTTCACAAAAAAATCTTACAGTTTATGGGATAAATCAAACGAGATACTTCCTGAATTAGGGGATATTTTTACTATTTTACTGCCTTTGGTTATTGAAAACCGACCTGATTCGTTAGCAGAAGCTTATAGAGATATTATTAAGGACATTATTGCTCCTGTAAGTGCCGATAAAAGTTGGTATACTTGGGCGACTCGCTCTGAAGAAACGATTAAATGGTTAGATCTTGTTAAGAACCATAGACTCAATGAAATTGGCGTTTATTGGTTTGAACCAGAATTATTATTTTCTGCATTACTTTTATTCAATACAAATCACCAATCTTTGAAAGCACGTATTAATCTCTTTTTAGATGATATCATTCAAACCTATGCTCAGGATCAAAATGATTTAATGAAGCAGTTTCGAATCAATATTTTATTTAATGAATTCCTCATGGGACTAAGTGATCATCATCAAGTTAATTTATTGAGATTAATAAAACTTTGTAACCTTAAGACTGCCAAATCCAATTTTCTCAATAACTGTGCTTCATATATTGAAAATCGCTTGTCCCAATTAAGTCAAATTCCAACAGAGACTCGAACAGTGCATTTTTTTTCTCAACTGTATCAGCTAGATAGTGCTAAATTATTTAAATTGCCAGAAGAAAAGAAAGATGTAAGCTCCATAATAACGGAATATAAAACTCAATTGCTCACTCTTAACCTTGAACCAAAAATATCAGAGAAAATAGGCAAATATTTGCTTAAAATTGGACAGCCTATTTTGACTGTAGAGCAAAAGGAAATGGCCAAAAGTGGCAATCGACCTATGGATTATATGGGTCAATATACTTAGAAGAA
The DNA here is from genome assembly GCF_001468135.1 of Legionella santicrucis. Taxonomy (GTDB): domain Bacteria; phylum Pseudomonadota; class Gammaproteobacteria; order Legionellales; family Legionellaceae; genus Legionella; species Legionella santicrucis. The sequence continues at coordinate 74,908 of NZ_LNYU01000009.1, forward strand.
CTTCGTTGCCTAAAGAATCAACTTAAAAGATCCTCTTTTTTCATAGAAGATTCAATTGTCTTGTTGCAGTATAACTAAAAGTAGGAAGATTTGAGCCAGGGTATTTAGGTCTTAATTTAAGTTTTGGTCGTAACTCAAGAATTGAAAGGTTTTAGCTAAGTACTCCTTCTTTTTTATGGACTCATTTAAATGAATAACAAACGGTCTTTTTCATCAGAATCCCGACCGAACTTCATTTTTAGACTCTATTTCATCAATCCCCTTTTCTTTTTCGCTATAGAGCTCCTTCTCACGGCGAACGTCTTGTATCTCACTTTTCAAATCCTTCGCTTCATCAAGTTGAATATTACTGTTCACTTTAAGAGGTGGGGGAGCTATACCCACATTTATTTTTGGATCAATTTGTGCCGATAGATTATTTTGACTAAGCCTGCTTAAAGTACTCTCTATCTGAATAAGTGCTTCGAATGATTTTGATCGGCCTATCGCATTATTTTCCCCGAATTGTTGTTGTAACTCTTTTTTGATCTCACGGGTTTTCTCTAAAGCACCACTAATATCGGAATTACTTAAGTGTAAAACAGTAGAATAAAGATTTTCAATATGTTCAATTTTATTCATTCCAACTGTATTTATTCTTTTCTGGTGTAAAACTCTATCCTTATAATTGTTAATAAAATCAAGTATATTTTTTGAAGCCTTAGTGACTGGATCGTTTGGGTCATTTTCAACAAGATAATCAATGCGCTTTCTGATTATATACTGTTCTAAATCACCTTTAAAAGGTGGCTCATGTTTATTTTCTCTTATCCATTCAACCTTCCCATGGATTGGTTGGAGATCTTGATTTTTTGATAATGCATCGAAGATCTCATTAATATCATATCCTGCAGCTGCCAATTCATTGATGTAAAGCTGTGTTTTCATGAGATTACTTATTTTTAAGGCATTGTCACGATTAGTGATTACAAATGATTGAATCCTGGAAAAGACCTCGTCAATTTGGCCATCAATTGTCTGCTTATTATCAAGTGGTGTATCCGAAATATTCTTAGCGATTGCTGCAAGAGAGTTACGGACGTGAATAATCCCTTTTTTATCACTATTATTTAACATGCTCGTGATTAATGCATTGAACTCTTTTTTCGCTCCTGTAATCCCTTCAGTAATTTTATCATCAGAAATATTTCCAACGACATTTAATGCTCCTGCTATTTCCGGAGAAAACACGAAGCCAGGATAATCACGCCATAATTTTGACGGATCTCCCTTTTTGATTCCTGCAATTTTCTCGCGATTTATAAAATCTTTGATTGGATTGTTAGCATTTAATACACCACCACCCAAAACGGCGGGTGCATGTAACAAATCATTAAAAGCATGTCCAAAATCAATTCTTGCAACAGTGTTTTCTCCATTACGAGTGATAACCATCATATTTCCCGGATTGACATCATGGTCACCTAAGATAGCCGATATACAAATCGCTAAAGCAAGACTTGATTTGAGTGGAGAGATTGATTCGGATTCCATTCCCACTGTTCCTTGTTGGATTTGGTTTCCACTTACAAATTTAGCATGTGATGCGATCCTGGCCCCCTGTTCCTCTGCGAACTGATCAAGGGTACGCACTCCTCCTACATCTCCTTCTAAATACTTAGAAGCAATTAATGCCTTTTGATTATATGAATCATATACGAGCGAAACCGCTGGTATTGCATCGGGAGCAATGTCTTTTAGCAGGGCTCTACCGACGAATGATGCAATAACTTCTCCAAAATTTTCCCTATCAGTTCTATGCGCTTTCACCTGTCTTACTAATGTATTGTCAAGTATGGACGGTTTTAATTGGTAATTTTTACCATCAACTCTTCCTTTTACCCGAACACTTCCTGTTACCCCGCCTGTACTTGTTGAGGAAGCTAAATTAAAACTAGTAATTTTTTTCATAATGTTACAAAAAAAAATGATGTTCTTTTAGTATAGACTTTAAAGTTAGCTCTATGGACAAACAAAGCATATTTTTCATGATTTTAGTAATAAGCGGAAGTGTGGTTGTAATGTAATGGGTTCCAATGTAATGAACTCTCATCTACTGAGTTGGCATTTATTGGTAACCAGCTTAGTATTCAACTTAAAAGAGCTCAAGTTTTGATGGGTTTGCTGAATTGTTCATTTTTTAGGATTACTTCACCAGGAAAATGATGTCATTTAAATGCCATAGGTCGTATTTTAATATTATCTGACTGAATCGTATTGAGCACAAAGCTTCATGAAGTTTTCATACCGGTTAGTAGATATTAAACCTTTAGTTACCGCATGAATGATGGCGCAATGAGGCGTGTCTTTATGAGTACAATTGCGAAATTTACATTGCGACAAATAAGGCCTGAATTCAACATACCCACGTGCAATTTCTGCTATGTCGATATGCCATAAGCTAAATTCTCTTACTCCTGGTGAATCAATCAGTGCTCCGCCGCTAGGTAAATGATAATAGCGAGAGTTGCTGGTAGTATGCTGACCTAATTCTGAAATTTCGGAAAGTTCTTTGGTGGCAATATTATGTTCATGAGGCAAAATACTGGCAATGAGCGACGATTTGCCTACACCCGACTGACCTACAAAAACACTAACTTGATGATTAAGTACTTGTTGTAATTGTTCTAATCCGGTTGTAGAGTGCTGATTCATTAACAAAATTGGATAATTTAAATTTTCATAATGTTTGAAGAGCTGCTCTTTTAGTGATTCACAGGGTAAATCAGTTTTATTTAATAAAATAACCGCGCGCAGTTGTAGTGTTTCTGCTATGACTAAATAACTATCGAGTAAAGGCCAAGATATTTCTGGTTTTGGAGCAATAACGATAACTAGTTGCGTAATATTAGCAGCGACAGGTTTTTTTATCTCAGAATTAGTTGGTTTTGCTAAAAGGCTATTGCGTGGATAAATGCTGACAACTACGCCTTGATTTTTACCTTCAATTTGCCAAATAACTCTATCTCCGGCAACTAAGGTTTCCAGATTTGGTCTGATGGAGCAACGTATGTGATTCCCTTGATTATCTTCTACTTCAACATGTTTACTAAACCGAGTAATCACTAAACCTTCTATAAGAGCATTATCATTTTGTTTATGCTGATGATAATCTCGTTGTATTTTTTCAATTCGTGTCGATTGTTGTTTACTAATACGTCTTTTACTCATAGTTCGGATCTATAATATAATATACTTCCTGATTTTGAAGATAAGATCAGGGCTAATGTAAGAACTCAACTATAACCGTTTGTACTAAATTAAACGTCGGTGTCTGAGCTGTTACGGCTAAATAAACATACAGTATGAAGGTAAATTTAATTTAATGAAAGTATACTTAGTTGGTGGTGCTGTTCGTGATCAATTATTGAATCTGCCTGTAAAAGAACGTGATTGGGTTGTAGTAGGGGCCAGTCCTGATGAGTTATTGCAAAAGAAATTCAGGCAAGTTGGACGTGATTTTCCTGTTTTTTTACATCCAGAAACAAATGAGGAATATGCTTTAGCACGTACAGAACGAAAATCAGCACCGGGTTATTATGGTTTTTCTTGTGATTTTAGTAAACAGGTTACTTTAGAAGAAGATTTAGCACGACGTGATTTAACGATTAATGCAATCGCTATGGATAAGCAAGGTCAACTCATTGATCCTTATAATGGACAACTGGATTTAAAAAGTAGGGTATTGCGTCACGTTTCCCCTGCTTTTGTTGAAGATCCTGTACGTGTATTACGCGTCGCTCGTTTTGCAGCACGCTTTCATTATTTAGGTTTTAAATTGGCTGACGAAACACGGTCTCTAATGTATACCATGGTTAAAAGAGGGGAATTAGCTCATTTGGTTGCAGAACGTGTTTGGCAAGAATGGCAACAAAGTCTAGAAGAAAAAAATCCAGAGCAATTTATTTGGACATTGAGATCATGTGGCGCATTGCCTGTTATTTTGCCTGAAATTGAAACGTTATTTGGGGTGCCTAACCCTTATCGTTATCACCATGAAGTGGATAGTGGCGTTCATAGTTTATTTGTTTTGCAAGCAGCAGTAGCTTTAACAAATGATCCCATTGTCCGTTTTGCAGCTTTGGTCCATGATTTAGGCAAAGCTTTATCACCGATGGACAATTGGCCTAGCCATCATGGCCATGAAGAACGAGGGGTAGCTATAATTCAGTCTTTATGTACTCGTTTGCGAATCCCAAATGATTATCGCAATTTAGCAGTTATGGTCTCGCGGTTTCATCTCAATATTCATCGTTTATTCGAATTGCAAGCAGTGACTATCGTGAAGGTTTTAGAGCAGAGTGATGCATTTCGTCGTTCATCGCTTTTTTATAATATGTTAATTGCGTGCCAAGCTGATGCAGAAGGCTGTGGCAAAATTGTCGATTATCGCCAAAGTAAATTATGGAGTTATTTGTTAATAGAGTGTGCTAAAGTAAATACTAAAGCAATAGTAGCAGAGGGTTATGAGGGAGAAACAATTAAACAAGTTCTTCATCAAAGGCGTGTAGCATGTGTTGAATTGATATTAAATTCTTGGAAAGCAAATGAAAAATAATCAAAACTTAATTTGGATAGATTTAGAAATGACAGGGCTTAACCCTGAGCAGGATAGAATTATTGAGTTGGCTACTGTTGTAACAGATCCTCATTTAAATATTATTGCTGAAGGACCTGTTTTTGCCATATCTCAGCCTAAAGTTTTGCTCGATGGCATGGACTCTTGGAATACAAAGCAGCATGGTCAATCAGGTTTAGTCAAGCGTGTTCTTGAAAGTGATATTAATGAGGCAAAAGCAGAAAAACTCACTATTGAATTTTTAAAACAGCATTTGGATAAAGGTAAATCACCTATGTGTGGTAACAGCATATGCCAAGACAGGCGATTTCTCTATAAATATATGCCTGATTTGGCCTCTTTTTTTCATTATCGGAATTTGGATGTCAGTACTCTTAAGGAGCTTGCGATACGTTGGCGGCCTGAATTATTAAATGGAGTTGTTAAAGAATCAAAACATCTCGCATTAGATGACATTAAAGATTCTATTGCAGAATTAGTTTATTATCGTAAACATTTTATAAATTTGCTGGATATAACAAAATGATACAAAGAGAGCGATTGGAATTACCGAAGAAAGCAGATAAATTATTGCTGCATTCATGTTGTGCGCCTTGTTCTGGTGAGGTAATGGAGGCATTAATTGCTTCAGAGATTGATTTTACTCTATTTTTTTATAACCCTAATATTCATCCTGTGCAAGAATACGAAATTAGAAAAAATGAAAATATTAATTTTGCAAAAAAACATAATATTCCTTTTATAGATGCAGATTATGACAAGGACAATTGGTTCGCTCGTGCTAAAGGCTTGGAATGGGAGCCTGAGCGAGGTAAGCGTTGTACTATGTGTTTCGATATGCGTTTTGAACGCACAGCCTTATATGCTTACGAACATGGTTTTCCTGTGATTAGCAGTTCTTTAGGAATTTCACGTTGGAAAGATATGAATCAAATTAATGACTGTGGCGTAAGAGCTGCCAGTAAATATCCTAATTTAGAGTATTGGACTTACAATTGGCGAAAAAACGGTGGTTCAGAGCGCATGTATGAAATTGCTAAGCGTGAAGAATTTTATAAACAAGAGTACTGTGGTTGTGTTTATTCTTTACGTGATACCAATGCATGGCGTAAACAAAAGGAACGGAACAGAATTAAAATTGGCGTTAATTATTATTCTGAAAGTTTAAATAATGAAGGTACATCATGAGCATACACTCCCATGGTGAATCGCATCACCACCATCATCATCACCATGGGAATGATAAAGATGTAGTAACCTATAATAAAGCTTTTATTATTTCCATCATTGCCAATGGTTTGTTTGTTGTGTTGCAAATTGCGTTTGCCTATTTAGCTAACTCAACCAGTTTGCTTGCAGATGCTTTTCATAATTTAGGTGATGTATTAGGTTTGATGTTAGCATGGATTGCCACTGTTCTGATGAAGCGTGCACCAACCATGAAAGCAACTTATGGTTTAAAAAAGACGTCGATACTTTCTGCTTTGGCAAACGGAATTTTGTTGGTTTTTACATGCGGCATTATCGCTACAGAAGCAGTATATAAGTTATTTTCTCCAACAGAAGTTCAAGCGGTATCGGTGATGATCGTTGCTGCTGTTGGTATTGTGATTAATGCGACTACTGCATTATTATTTATACGTGGTTCCTCAGATTTAAATATTAGAGGTGCTTATCTTCATTTGCTTTATGATGCTTTGGTTTCAGTAGGTGTTGTCGTTTCTGCTGCATTACTCTATTGGACTGATTGGCTTTGGATAGATCCTGTAGTTGGTTTACTCATCGCAATTGTTATACTTAAAGGAACTTGGTCTTTATTTACAAGTAGTTTCAGATTAATTATTGATGGTGTTCCAGAGCATATTTCTTGGACAGCGGTAAGTGAATTTTTGTTAAATAAGCCTGGGGTGAAGGACTTTCATGATCTACACATATGGGCGCTTAGCACCCAGGAAAATGCGATGTCTGTTCATTTATATGTGCCAGATGAACCGCTTCCAGATTCATTAAGAGCTGAGTGGGTTGAACAATTGCGTCACCAGTTTAATATTCAACATGTGACTATTCAGGTAGAGCGCACTGCAACAGACTGTAATGATGCATGCCATCATCCCGGTTTTTTATAATGTGATCATTATTGACTGGAACGATGTTTTCGAGGCTCTCATTGTGGCGATTGTGTTTGGATTAAATGTAGGATGGTTACCTAGCCAATTATATGATACCCACTATCTATATAAATAACATCACCAGTGATATTTTTCGCATAGTTACTAGCAAGAAAAGCTACCATTGCGCCGACATCATCGATATCGATCAGTGATTTAAGCGGTGATTTCTCTTTTGTATGCTGGATTAAATGATCAAACTTTTCAAGCCCTGAAGCTGCGCGTGTTTTGAGAGGTCCTGGAGAAAGTGCAATGACTCGAATTTGATCTGGGCCTAGTTCTACGGCCATGTAGCGTACAGAAGCTTCTAACGCCGCCTTAACTGGCCCCATGAGATTATAATTTTCAACTACTTTTTCAGCCCCATAGAATGACATGGCGAATAATGAGCCACCATTTTTCATGAGTGGTTTAGCGAGATTGGCCATGCGAATAAACGAGTGGCAAGAAATATCCATAGCCATGAGAAATCCTTCTTTAGAGCACTCATACACAGGTCTTTGCAAATCCTGTTTTGGTGCATAAGCAATTGAATGGATGACTATATCAATTTGTCCCCATTTTTTGTCGATTTCTAAAAATAAATTGTCTAAATCATGATCTTTGGTGACATCACATTCACAATAAATAGATGGTTTAAGATCGCTTACAATTTTATCTACGAATGGCTTAGCTTTTTCATTTAAATAAGTGATCGCGAGCTCAGCTCCGACCCTTTTCAATGCGCGCGCACAACCGAAAGCAATGGAGCTGTCATTGGCAATCCCAATGATTAAAGCTTTTTTTCCTGCAAGTAATGTACTATCCATTATTCATAATTCCTTAATCTTGTCTTAGTATAGAGTATTAAACAGAAATTACTGGGGATATTCTTAATTATTGTTCCTTCGTTACATGCTGCAATTTTGGTTCCAGGTTTGATGATTTAGCCTCGCTTCGTACTCAAAATGGTTTATTGCTTTCTCAGAGTGCCCATTTTGAGTATAAATGCCTCCGCAGTGCGAATGGTTCGAGATGGAGACTGGATCTAAAATAGATTCTTTATCATGTCTAACGGCTGTTTAAAAGAGAGGATAAGCCATCTTATTACCTAAATAATCAAACAATTTTGTTAGTGATCAACTCTATGCCCTTCTTATAACTGTTGCAAGCGAGTGCTTCTTCTCCTAGCTTTTCATGTAGTTTTCCTTTGGCTTCATAGGCCAAAGCAGTGGGCTCTATCTCATTGGATTTTTCAAGATAATATTTTGCTTTTCCCCAGAGTTGAAGCTTAATGCACAGTTGGCCTAAACATAGATAAAGAGCTGCTGAGTGGGTATTTTTTTTCAATAAGGACTCAGCAAAAGTCAGTTGATGATCATCCGCGGGTAACATCGCGTAAAGCTCGATCAGCTGTGAATTAAAGTCCTTACGTAGTGTGCGGCATAATAGGTTTTTTGCTGCGGTGAATTCATTATTTTTTAATAGAAAACGCGTATATTCTGCAATAATTTCGGGATTATTAACCAAAGTTTTAGGGATGATCTGAAAGAAAGAATTTACTGCATCGGATTGATTCTGTTTGGCAAGATCAATAAGTCTTTGCAAATAAGCATTATGTTGTATTAGCTCGAATTCTTGTTGATTAATGACTTTATATTTTTTTAAATCTGGCAAAAGAGCAATGAGCTGTGGCCAATCCTTTACCTCTTGATAGAGTCGCATCATCAGCATTAACACATAGGGATGGCGCGGTGCAATAGCATGCAAATGCTTTAATGTTGCCAAAGCTTGTTCCCACTGATGGTTCGATAATTGCAATTCTGCCTGAGTTAATTCAACTGCAATTTTTGCTTCGGGCATGGATTGTTGGGCTTCCCGTAAGTAATCATCACGTAATTGATTATCACCCATTTTTTGAGCTGCTCGTGCTGCAGTTAAATAATTAAGTAAAGGAGTATCTGAATTGGGTAAAGCTTGGATTAAATGATTTTTTGCTTTTAGCCAGTTGCCTTCGCTATACTCGATTAAACCTTTTCGGGTGATTGCTTGAGCTTTTCGAAAGCGTTTTTTTGCATGCCATCGAGTTAATGTACTCGGAGTATGAGTGATTTTCTGACATAGACGCAAACAAAGATAGAGGATCATAAATAAAAGAATAAGGGTAAAAATAGCCACCCAAACAGTAGTTTCTATGGTCCAATGATTCATTGCAATTAATACATAACCAGGATCTTTATTAAGTTGAATGCCTAAGATTACCGCAGCCAATAAGATTAAGAAGGCAAAAAGAACACGCATCATTGTTGATTTCCTCCTTGCTCATTATTTGTGGATTGATCTGATGTTCCCTTTTTACTCTCAATCAATTCATTGAGCATGGGAAGTGCTAGGCCCAATGGTGCTCTTTTTTGAGTAATACTGATTTGCTGTAACGCGGATAGTTTTTTGATTAGAGACGCCGTATTTTGTGTGTTTTCATTAAAATTTGTTTTAAGCGTATTAATTGCTTGTTTAAGAACCAGTTGATAAACAAAAGAATCATGATTAAGAACAGCCCATTGAGCTTCCTGGAGGTTGAGACGTAGATTTTCTTTAAGTGCCTCCTCTAGTAAAGGGGATAAAAGCGGTTTGATTTCTTGATCATGGCGACGTATTACTACCAGTTTGCCTAATATATTCATACTTTCTTGTAAATGCGTACTCCAAGTAGAGGAATTATTGGATGATGCTTTTGATTGTTCCACTGTGGATTTATTTTCATTTTCAGGCAAAGGAATACTGAGATTATTAATGCTGTTTTGTGCTGCATCTAATTGACTTAACAAGCCGGAAATATCTACAGGAGGTATCGCTTGGATCTGTGCTATGTCTTTTGCTATTGCTTGTCTTATCGCAAAGATTCTAGGTTCGTTAAATTGCTTTAATAGCTGATCTGCTTGCTCCAATAATGCTATTGTTGCATCAGAGCTATTACTCCAATGGGCATTAATTTGTGCTAATTCGAGATAATAGCGCGCCTTAAGAAAAAGCCAATCTTGATTTTGATAAAATCTTTGACTCATCGCACTCTGTAATTGTTTGCTTAGAGCATCAAACTTTGTTTGAAATTGGGTTTGAATTTCTTCAGTATTTTTCGTTTTTGCATTAGTTATTTCTTGAGTTTGATTTTGTTTTTGTTTCAATTCCTCTAATTCTTTAGAAAAATTAGTATTTGTATTGGTTAATTGAGCGTGTAATTGGTTATTTAAGAAAAGCGTATATGTAGCAATGGCTAAAGCCCCTAATGCAATGATGATCGCTACAGCCAGTATGATAAAATTGTTTTTAGAAGCCCAAGAATTATTGTGGTGAGACTTCGGCTCTTTATTTTGTTCTATGTTTGATGTTTTTTTTACTTTTTGCATCTGTTCTTCATTGCTACTGGCCATAGTTAATCCTTGTTTACGTAGTCAATCAGTGTATTTAGCACCTGACTAGGGTGACTTATAGTAATCTTATTTATTCCTAATGAAGAGGCAATTTGAGCGAGACGCTCACTAATAACTACCCATGTTTTATTTTTTAACCAATCGTGAGCCTCTTTATTAAATAGTTTAAAAAGGTTAAGCAGCGACTGTTCGCTTGTTAACAGTATAATGTCCACTAAGTCATCGCGCCATATCGATTGAACGAATAAAGGACTTAGTTTGGGCATAACTCTTTGATATACCTTTAGAATAACTAGATTTGCTCCTTTTTGCACCAGTTGCTCTTCAATGAGTGGTCTGCCTTCATTTCCTTTAAATAGTAGCACGTTTTGCTTTTCAAGGTGTTGTAACGTTTCTAATGATAATAGATGTTCGCTATTAGGGAATTCAGGGATAGCACTCACTTGGATGTTAAGTTTTTGCAGTGAGGCGGCAGTTCCTTGACCAATTGCAATTACTTGGATTGAAGTTGGCCAATTCATGTGCAGTTGATTTAATTGAGTAAAGCAATAATGGACCGCATTGGTACTAATAAAAATAGCATGATCTACGTTGTTTAAATCAGGTAATAAAGAAACCCAATTGCTGGGCGATGCGTGAATTTCTAGGGCAGGGAGCTCTATGGCTATACCTCCTAACGTACGAATGCTTTGCGTGAGCTTATGTGCTTGTCCTAGAGGTCGAGTATTTAAAATGCGTAGACCTTTTAGCGACTGATTCATTGTCTAACCGATGCTAGAAGATTGGCTGCGCCTTGCGCCATCAAGGATTGTGAACAAAGATCAGCCAAGTTTTGGGCTTGATCCAATGCTCCTGTTTGAGCATCTTCGATGATCTGGGAACCATCAAGGGTTAGAATTTTTGCTCTTAAGCAAAGTTGATTTTTTTCAAGAGGGGTGCAGAAGACTGCTAATGGAACATGGCAGTTTCCACCTAATTGTGCATTGACTTGTCGTTCTGTATGGACACAAAGCGATGAAATGGGATCATTTAATTCTGCAACAAGTGCTAGTGTTTCTTGATCATCAGTTCTGCATTCGATTGCTAAGGCTCCTTGTCCACATGCAGGCAACATAATTTCTGCGGATAATTGCTCTGTAATAACATGAGTGAAACCCATACGCTCAAGGCCAGCAGCCGCGAGGATGATCGCTTGATATTCTCCAGATCTCAGTTTTTCAAGTCGCGTATTGATATTGCCTCGCAAGGGCTTAATACATAAATCAGGTCTATGGGCTAATAGTTGGGATTGTCTTCTCAGGCTGGCAGTTCCAATGATGGCCTGCTGAGGTAATGTCTGTAGGCTGGTATAATGATGACTGACAAAGACATCAAAGGGGTTATCTCTTTTACAAATTGCAGCCAGACAAAGCCCCTGTGGAAATTCTGCAGGCATGTCTTTTGATGAATGTACGGCAAAATCTGCTCTCTTATCCAGTAATGCTTCTTCTAATTCTTTGACAAATAAGCCTTTTCCTCCAACAGCCAAAAGCTTATCTTTGAGAAACTTATCTCCAGATGTGGTCATAGGTAATAATTCAATATTGAGTTTTGGCCATTTGTTTAATAAAAGTTGCCGTACATAATTTGCTTGCCACAGAGCGAGTGGGCTTTGACGTGTTGCTATACGTATTATTCTTGAATTCATTTTAATACTGCATTCAGGAGGAATGCAGTATCATACTCTTTTCATGATAAGGATGCACGCACTCCAAGGGCTATAAAAATATAGGTCCAGCCGTTAATTATCATATCAATCGCAATAAACATTCCTATAACCCAGAGTCCACTTATTGGCCATTGAATGAGAATTAACAAGCCAAGAATAATGGCTGTAATCCCAGCGAACAACAACCAACCCCATCCTTGCGCGCTTTTTAATGAGAGCGCCAAAACGATTCGAGTGATGCCAATAACAATAAGGACTATGGCTAATAAAGCAGTAATGAGTGTGGAGGCTAAAAATGGATCATAAAAAACAATTACAGCGCCAATCAGATATAAAAATGCGATTATTGCTTGCCAGAAGATTCCCTGCCAGTCTTGATGTTTAAAAATATCTATAAAATGGGATAGTGCAGAAACAATTAGTAATGCAGCAAAAAAATACATACTAACAAGGGTTAATCCAATCACCATGCTTAACCCGATAAAACCTAGAAAAACAAGTAATATACCTAATCCCAAGAGCCAACCCCAGTTATGCCTAAGGGTGTTTGGCAAGCCCAAGCCATTGTTTGTCATATCCATTTTCCTTTTATGTCATCCATTAATAATACCAATAGAAATATAACCTGTTTTTCAAAGGGTTGTCGAATTTTTAAATTCTTTTAATTTCATTGTCTGGAAAAAAAAATCACTTCTCTGTATTATCATTGATTATTATCATGAGGGTGTAGGGGCATGAGGTTACAATTATTGATTTCATTGTATTGTTTTTCATTGATGTTGTATGCCAGTGATGAGACGCAACAGCAGGAAATTCAATTAAGAATTCAACCTGTAGGCCAAGTTTCTGTACAAAAAAAAACCAAAGCAGATAATAAAACTACGAGCGATGAAGAGCCTGGACAAGAAATCTATGAACGTTATTGCGTTGTTTGTCATAAGGATGGGCTGGCCGGAGCACCTAGATTTAGAAATGAACAAGATTGGAAGCTTAGATTGACAGGTAGAAAGTTAGATGATTTAGTTGCATCTTCACTCAAAGGTTTAAATGCTATGCCAGCAAAAGGAACATGTATTAAATGTAATGAAGATGATCTTAAAGCTGCCATATCCTATATGTTGCCAAAATCATGAGAAAAAATACTTATCGAAAATTTCAAACATTCAATGCTGTACTGACGGCATTTGTATTATTCGCATCTTTTTATTTTGAATATGTCGTTGGATTGATTCCTTGTCCATTATGTATGATGCAACGTATTTGTGTTTTTTTATTATTGGCTATTATTGGGGTAAGTTTTTACACCTTAAAAAGAGCTCATATTATTAGTGTGTTGCAAATCATCATTGCATGTGCCGGCTTATATTTTTCGTTACGCCAATTATGGTTGCAGTCTTTACCTGCTGGAAAAGCGCCGGCGTGTATGCCGGGTTTAGATGTTTTGATTCGTTATTTTCCTTGGCAGACAGTAGTAAAAACTCTATTTTTAGGAACAGGTGACTGTGCTGAGGTTAATTGGCAATTGTTGGGAATTTCAATGCCTGGATGGTGCGCGCTGTATTTTTTATTTATCGCATTGATGGGATGCTTTTTGTTTTGGCATACGCGAAAAAGTATTCTTCATAAAATTTATAACCTGTAAAAGTACTTCATTACAGGTAATCTTTTAGTGGCACTTGCAATGCGAACCTTAGCTGACCATTGAGTAATATCCCTACGGATTTATTACATCAGCGTGTTCGCGTTTTTACAGAGCAAGCACTAAATTGTTTTTGAAGTATTAAATTGCAGATTTTGACTTGTGCAATCTGTATGGTGTTCTTGTTGCCCAAGTAACGTGTGTGATAAATAAGGTATCACTTGATTTTTTTCAGAATGAGAAAAGCGGAACATTTGATTTTTAAAATGGGTAATACGAGCAGCAGATTCCTCAGACTGGGGAAAAGTTACTGTTTGCAATAACTCCAATAATATATGTCGCGGTTGGTGACAGACAATTAACATATCACAACCGGCTTTAAGTGCTTCCTCCGCTCGAGTCATTAAATTACCTATATCCGCACCAGTCATACTCAAGCAATCACTTAAAATCAAACCAGTAAATCCGAGCTCATGGCGTAAAATTTCTTGTAACCAAATTGTTGAAAAACCAGCTGGTTTATTTGCATCCACTGCCGTATAAGTCACATGAGCAGGCATGATCGCGCTTAAGCGGTCTTTTTTCATTAGATCAATAAATGGTTTTAAATCCCTAACTTTCAATTCATCCAAAGAAGTAATGGAAACTGGCATTGTGGTATGTGAGTCGGAACTAATTCTTCCATGTCCCGGAAAGTGCTTACCTACAGCAGGCATTCCTACAGTATTCATTCCCTCAATAAACGCATTTGCTAGGGCTGTAACTGCATCAGGATCGTGATGAAATGCGCGATCTAAGCGAGCAATAATAGGACTCATGTCATGTAAATCAAGAACAGGCGCCAGGCTTAAATCAACACCACAAGTTAATAAATCCTTGGCCATGATCTCTCCATATTGTTTTGCAAGTTTAATCCCTGCTTCTGGAGATAGGTCATATACATCACCATAGACACGAGCAGCGGGTAAAGAGCGAAAACCGTGGCGCAAAAATCGCTGGATAAATCCGCCTTCATGATCAGTAGCAATGAAAATATGTGGATTAAGGGTATGAATTTCCGAAGTGAGTTTTTTTAATTGTTCTGGATTAGTGAAGTTGCGGGTGAAAAGAATGACCGCTCCAACGTTAGAATGTTTTAAAATTTCTCGTTCAATATCAGAAAGCTCAGTGCCTTCAAGATCAATCATAAATAAATTAGAGTTTGAGCCGGGCATATTGGAATCCTTATTAGAATTTGGGTAACCTTCATCACTGTAGCTGGTACCTAAGCGGATTTTCCAAAGCTTTGAAATTGTGGCGAAGGGTTACGAATTTAGATGAATAAGGCCGTGCTTTCATCAATTTAGCGCATGATATCATAAATTGCATAATTTTTAATATGCTTCATGCTGGTAATCTAAGTTTGACTTAGATATCATCGCATATTTTGAGTTATTTTTATCAAATGAAAACTTTCTCCTGCCAAGTGTTACATAAACACTCAGCTACTCAGGCACGCGTGACACGTGTTATTACAGCTCATGGTGAATTTATTACTCCTGTTTTTATGCCGGTAGGTACTCGAGCAGGCGTAAATAATATGACCCCAATTGAATTGCATGAGGCGCATAGTCAAATCATTTTAGGAGGTAATACATATCATATGTTATGTGCTCCAGGAATGAAAATTATTGAGCAAGCAGGCGGAATGCATCCTTTTATGGGATGGCATGGTCCTATGTTAACCGATAGCGGTGGTTTTCAAGTTTTTAGTTTGTCCAAGAATAATGAAATTTGCACTATTGATGAAGAGGGGGCTCATTTTAGAGTGCCTGGGAGCCAGAGTTTGATTCACATGACTCCAGAAATGTCCTTAGAAACCCAAAAAATCATTGGTGCTGATATAATTATGGCATTTGATCAATGCACTCCAGATAATTGTAGCAGGGATGAAGTAAGTCATATCATGGCCCGTACGCACCGCTGGTTAAAGCAATCAATGAATTATCATCGTCAATACCCCAATTCACGATATGGATATGAGCAGGCGCTTTTTGGCATTATTCAAGGTGGAACTTTTAAAGATCTGCGCCGTGAGAGTGCGGATTTTGTAGCATCAATGAATCCGGAGGGTATTGCTATAGGTGGCGAAACCATAGGGTTTAATATGGCAACTACAGTTGAGGTTATTCGCTGGGTTCGTGATTATTTACCGGAAAATAAGCCGCGTTATACCATGGGCGTAGGAATGTCGCCCCAGGACCTTTTAGAGGTGGTCGCAGAAGGAATCGACATGTTTGATTGTGTTGCGCCCACTCGTAATGCGCGTCATGGCTCTTTGTATTGTGGTGAGCTTGTTCGTGAAGGCAACTGGATGCGTTTTATCAGTGAGTATGAAAACGAGCGAATTCAAATAAAAAAATCATGTTTTGCTGATGATATGTCACCAATCATGGCACAATGCACCTGTTATACATGTCGCCACTACTCTCGTTCTTATTTGCATCAGCTCTCCAAGCAAAAAACGAATTTATTTACGGCATTAGCGAGTATTCATAATGTTCATGTCATGCATGATGTTTGTGATAAAATGCGAGAGTTGATAATTAATGAGAGTGCGGCATAAACATACCTTTTATGTCGCAGGTCAATGTTATTGCAAGCATCTGAGATAACATTTGGGTTTGATATAAAAAGTACTGCAAATTTTTATATCTTTAAACAGGCGCTATTTTGCATTAACTTAAAAATGATAGGAGCAATAATGATTGTAATTAGTACATCTAAAGGTGATATACATATACAGTTAGATACAGAGAATACCCCAGCAACAGCAGAAAATTTCCTTAATTATGTGCGCAGTGGTTTTTATAATAATACAATTTTTCATCGTGTTATTGCTGGTTTTATGATTCAGGGTGGTGGGCTTGATTCAGATATGAAACAAAAGACGACTCATGAGCCTATCAAAAATGAAGCAAAGAACGCAAAACCAAATAAGCGAGGTTCTGTCGCGATGGCTCGAACCATGGACCCCCATTCTGCAACCGCTCAATTTTTTATTAATGTTGTTGATAATCCATTTTTAAATTACAGTGGCGATCATATGCAAGGATATGGTTATTGTGTTTTTGGCGAAGTTGTTGAAGGTATGGATATTGTGGACGCTATTGCTAAGGTAAAGACAGGACAACATATGGGGCATGCAGATGTGCCTGTAGAGGAAATAAGTATTGTCGAAGTGAAAGAGATATAAGTAACGTGAGTTCGACATATAAGGTATGAAAATGCCTTATATGTTACTCCGGAAACATACTATCACATTAAGACTTTTGCTTACGTTTTTTGATACTTTCTGAATAATCGAAAATGGGTATTTCAATATGAAAGAAAATCGCTAATAGACGAGCGGTAAAAATGCTGGCAATTGTAATAATTACATTAATATTTTCTGGGATATGAAAATATCCTAGAGTGATAAAAAGTAATGCACCCGCAAGTGCAATCACTGCATAAAGTTCTTTTCTTAATACCAAAGGAATATCATTACATAGAATATCGCGCAGCATCCCTCCACAAATACCAGTTATCATGCCGCTAATAATGGCAATACTAGGTGATAACCCATGATGCAGTGCTTTTTGAGTGCCAATAATGACAAAAGTAGATAAACCTAATGCATCAAGTATTAAAAAGATCTTAATAATCCGTATCAGAGAATGGGCAATAAATATAGTTAGAAAAGCACATAACGATGTATACAAAAGATATTCAGGATGAATAACCCAAGTTAAGGGATAAGTATTAAACAGGGTATCTCTTACCGTTCCGCCACCTAATGCAGCAATACTCGCAATAAGCATAACACCAAAAAAGTCCATTTTTTTGCGTCCAGCAGCCAATGCGCCTGTAATCGCTTCAACGCAAATACCTATAATAAATAAATAATGAAGTAACATTTGGATTTAGTGTGTTTTTAAAATGCAATTATAGCACTATTAAGTCAAATGGAGAAATATTAGAGTTAGGGCGTAATAATATAAAAACATAGTGGGTCTGAGTCATTACGGACTCTTTAATGATGATTTTTATTAATTTTTATGCTCCATTCTGATGACTAAAATGTTTTGCTGAGGCTAATGCTAAATCAATAATTTTTTTAGATTGTTCTTCACTTGCCTTAATTTGGCTGACATCAGTAATTAGTTCCAGTAAAAAACTAGATATTTCTGGTTCTGATAAGGAGCCGCTATAAAGGCACGATGCTTTTGCGAAGATATAATGTAGCAAGTTTTTGCTAATAGAAATTTTATCTTGTGAGACACCTTGCTCATGGAGGGAATCGCCAAATAATAACCAACCAGGAGATACTTGGAGTTTTGTTGCAATATCTACTAGTTTAACCGGTTCAGGAATGGCTTCGCCACGAAGATACTTACGGCATATTTGTAATGAATAACCGGTAATTTCAGAAAGTTTATGGATACATACCCCAGAGGTAGAGCGTTGGGAATTATACCCTGCAGCAACCATGGCATCACGTAAACGATCAGCGAATTGTTTCGCTAGGTTGGTTTTTTCCATAGTGGAGATGTGTTAGAAGTTTGGATTAGTATTAGTATAACAAAATGAAATTTATCCGCAAATAAAAATAACAATAGGAAACTTTAAGTTTCCTTTAGAAATTTAAAGTTGACAAACAAAACTAAATAATTATAATGTGTACCTGAAACCAATAAAAAGGTTTCCACATTGTCCAAAGAAAATATGTGATACATGATGGAACAAGTGTCACATATAGAGTCCAAGTAAAGAGAAAGTGGTGTCACATAGCACTTAACTTCGCAATAAGGCCTGAGTGGTTCCCCTTCCACTCAGGCCTTTCTTTTAAAGAGAAAGGAATCAGATTTTGGGTAGTAAATTTAAAATAGAATGAATTTTTTGTTATATATCTTTTAATAAATTCACCAGTAAATTAATCGAGTTAGCAAGATTTATCTGCTCATTTTCATCCAAAGCCTGCAGGTTTTCATTTAATCTATTATGGAGCAGGTATGGGGCAGCGCTTACAAATTCTCTTCCTTTTTCGGTTATATCGATATAAATGATGCGGCGATCTTTAATATCGCGTGTGCGAAGAACAAATTCTTTTTCTTCCAATCGATCGATTACCCCTACTAAAGTACTCATTGATAAATATACTCTTTTAGAAAGAGTAGAGATTGTCATAATCCCATTTTCATAAATTTCATACAGGCATACGATTTGTGGTACGGTTAAACCATAACATTTATTTAACCTTCTGGAATGAAAATCCATTTGTTGCATGATATTGCGTAAAGCAAGAATGATACTCTTAGAGCGCTGCTCAGATTGCATTTCGCTCGGTTTTTTTTTCTCATTATGGTTTTTTAAAATATTATTCATGGATGGTCTTTCAAAGATTGAAGGTTGAAAAAAAGTATATTAACCGTTAGTATCCTTAAATAATTTGTATACGAATTATATCAATAGATATGAATATTCAAGGCACTATCTATTGTACCTGACTATTTAATCTAACTATATAGAGCTCCTCAAAAATATCGAAGAGCATGACTTGCCAATGGCATCCAATAATAATAAAAAGAAGGATTAATTATGCGAAGTCAACTCAACGAATCCTTATCAAAATTAACCGAAGACACGCCTCAACCCAATAACCAAGAAGAAATTGATTTTAATAGTGGGGGAGTACTCACTTTAGGTGTAGAACTTGAGCTGCAACTCATCAATGCAGAAACCTACAATCTATGTTCCAGAGCAGAAGATATTCTTGCAGCTATGTCTCATCTGGAAAAAATTAAGCCGGAATTTTACTTAAGCACCATTGAAGTAAATACTAACAAATGTAAAATTGTTCAGGAAGTTGAAGATGATCTGTATGCAACATTATTTGAACTTCAACATGTATCGAAAAAACTTGGAATTTTACTCTCAACAACAGGCTCTCATCCCTTTTCTAAATATTCAGACTGGGAGATTTCACCTACAGCTCGTTATCTGGATTTAATTGATCGTAATCAATGGCTTACGCGTCGTATGAGTGTTTATGGTTTGCATGTACACCTAGGTATGTCAAGTGGGGAAGAATGCATACGGTTTAATAATTTTTTTATGTATTTTCTTCCCCATTTATTAGCTCTTTCTTCAAGTTCCCCATTTTGGCAAGGAATAGACACCGGGCTTGCTTCATGCCGCCCGACTACGTATGAGGCTCTTCCTACAGCAGGCCAACCTTACCATGTACGTTCATGGCAAGATTTTGAGCATTTGTATAAAACACTAAAATCATGTGGTTCCATCAAGTCGCTCAAGGACTTATGGTGGGATCTAAGACCAAGTCCAAATTTTGGAACATTGGAGATTCGTGTCTGTGATGGTACGGCGACACTTGCAGAAACATTGGCTCTAGTTGCATTGATACATGTTCTTGCCCATTGGTTTGCTGATAATGGAAGTTGGCTTGAGTCCGTAGCCTATCCTCCTTATTGGCTTTCTCGAGAAAACAAATGGAGAGCAATTCGCTATGGTTTAGATGCGGAATTAGTCATGAGTACAGAAGGCAAAATCAAATTAATGCGTGACGATATTAATGAATGGATAGAAAAATTAAAACCTTATATCGAGCAACTTAACTACCAAACCTATTTTGCAACTCTTCAAGCGATTATGAGTTCAGGAACAAGCACTGAGCGCCAGAGAAAAGTATTTTCGTACAATAAATGTTTTAAAGATGTTGTGAAGCATAATGTGAGTGAGTTTTTACTGCAAGTTCCTTTATATAGACGTGAATTGATTGTTTCTTGAACAAATGCAGGAACAAATCTGTGAAATCATTTGCTTTGTAACATCACCTTATTATATACTTCCTGCCAATATAGATGCAGGTCAGTTTATAGGCACGTAGCTCAGTGGTAGAGCACCACCTTGACATGGTGGTGGTCGGTGGTTCGATCCCACTCGTGCCTACCATGCAACTGAATTAGTATTTCAGGAGTTGTCACTTTTTATATAGTGATTGATGCCTGAAGCTGAATCCATTAAAAGTTTTAAGCCCTGCCATGCAGGGTTTTTTTTTAGATGCTTACGGATAAAATCATGCCAAACATTAAATTACCTGATGGAAGTGTAAAACAGTTTGAAGCACCTTTAACTGTATATGATGTCGCTCATAGTATAAGCCCTGGGCTTGCTAAGGCCGCTTTGGCTGGTCGAGTTGATAACCGATTAGTGGATACTTCCTATCTGATTAAAAATGATTGCGCATTGATGATTCTTACTGAAAAGCAAGAAGAGAGTCTCGAGGTGATTCGTCACTCCGCTGCTCATTTATTAGCACAAGCCGTTAAAAGTATTTTTCCCTCAGCTCAAGTAACTATTGGTCCAGTGATTGAAGATGGCTTTTATTATGATTTTGCTTTCCAAAGAGCCTTTACTCCCGAAGATTTGGAGTTAATTGAAGCCAAAATGGCGGAATTGGCAAAAGCAAATTATCCTGTGACTCGCAGAGAATTGCCGCGTGATGAGGCAATCCAGTATTTTAAGAGTATTGGCGAAGAATATAAAGCGAAGATTATTGCTGATATTCCTAAAGATGAAGTGCTCTCGTTATACAAACAAGGTGATTTTGAAGATCTATGTCGTGGTCCTCATGTCCCTGCAACTGGTTTTTTAAAAGCATTCAAATTAACTAAATTAGCAGGAGCATATTGGCGTGGTGACTCCAATAATGAGATGTTACAACGTATTTATGGTACTGCTTGGGCTGATAAAAAGGCGCTGGCTGATTATTTGTTCCGTATGGAAGAGGCTGAAAAACGTGATCATCGTAAATTAGGCAAGAGTTTGGAGTTGTTTCACTTTCAAGATATTGCCCCTGGAATGGTTTTTTGGCATCCCAAAGGTTGGACTATTTATCAAGAGTTAGAGCGCTATATGCGTCATCGCTTGGCTGATTTTGGTTATCAAGAAATTAGAACACCACAGTTAGTTGATCGCGTGCTTTGGGAAAAGTCAGGCCATTGGGCTAATTTTAGAGATGAAATGTTTGTTACTGAAACAGAAAATCGTCACTATGCAGTAAAACCAATGAATTGTCCTTGCCATGTTCAAGTATTTAATCAAGGCTTAAAAAGCTATAGAGATTTACCTTTAAGATTTTCGGAATTTGGTAATTGTCACCGCTGTGAACCCTCAGGCTCATTGCATGGCCTCATGCGAGTTCGCAATATGGTTCAAGATGATGCCCATATTTTTTGTACTGAAGATCAAATTCAATCAGAAGTAGCGATGATGTTAGAGTTAGTCCAATCTGTATATATTGATTTTGGGTTTAAAGAAATTAAGTATCGTTTGGCATTACGCCCTGAAAAAAGAGTAGGCAGTGATGATGTTTGGGATAAAGCCGAAGCTGCTTTAAAACAAGCGATGAAAGACAGAAATATAGAATGGGTTGATGCACCTGGTGAGGGTGCTTTTTATGGCCCTAAAATTGAATGTTCCTTAGCTGATTGCTTAGGTAGAATTTGGCAATGTGGTACGATACAAGTTGATTTTTCGATGCCTGGGCGATTGGATGCTGTTTATATTGCCGAAGATGGTAGCAAACAAATTCCGGTCATGCTGCATCGTGCGATCCTAGGATCATTTGAACGTTTTATGGGAATTTTGATCGAACATTACGCAGGAAAGCTGCCTTTGTGGTTATCACCGGTGCAAGCAGTAATTATGACAATTAGTGAAAAACAGAACGAGTATGCAGAAAAAGTAACACAAATTTTGCAAAAAAGAGGAATTCGTGCCAACTTTGACTTGAGAAATGAGAAAATTGGTTTTAAAATTCGCGAGCATACTTTACAAAAAATCCCATATCTATTAGTAATAGGGGATAAAGAAGTTGAGTCAGGCCAAGTAGCAGTGCGTACACGAGAAGGTACAGACTTAGGTGTGATGACAATAGATACAATTTGTGATACCTTGATGCAAGAAATTGCTCATAAAGGGTCAGTTATTAATAAGCAGGGGGGATTAAACCATTAGTGCACCAACTAAGCGTGAAAATGATCGCGCACGAATTAATGAACAGATCAATGTACCTGAGGTACGCTTAATTGATGTCGATGGTAATCAGGCAGGAATTGTTTCCACACGTGAAGCCCTGCGTGCAGCGGAAGAAGGTGGATTGGATCTAGTGGAAATTTCTCCAACAGCCAAACCCCCTGTATGCCGTATCATGGATTATGGTAAGTTTCTCTTTGAGCTGAGTAAAAAACAAGCCGAAGCTAGAAAAAAGCAGAAGCAAATTCAGGTTAAAGAATTAAAATTCCGTCCAACAACGGAAGATGGAGATTATCAGGTCAAGCTACGCAACCTGATCCGTTTCCTAAATCATGGTGATAAAGTCAAAATTACGCTGCGTTTTCGTGGTCGTGAAATGGCTCATCAAGAGCTGGGTATGAAAATTCTTGAGCGTATTCAGCAGGATACAGCTGAGTTTGCCGTTGTGGAGCAGCAGGCAAAACGCGAAGGAAGACAGCTACTGATGGTATTATCGCCCAAAAAAACTAAAAGCTGAGTAAATGCGGAGTACATTGTTATGCCGAAGTTGAAGTCACATCGCGGAGCGTCTAAGCGCTTCCGTAAAACAGCAAGTGGCGCGATTAAACGTCGCGGTGCTTATAGGAATCACATCCTCACTAAAAAGTCTACCAAGCAAAAACGTCATTTGCGCGTTGAAGCTGGAACTTTAAAGCCATGCGATGCACGTTTGGCAGAACGTATGTTGCACGGTAGTTAAGGAGGAAATGAAAAATGCCAAGAGTTAAACGTGGTGTGATCGCCAAAGCGCGTCACAAAAAGGTTATGGATCAGGCAAAAGGTTATTACGGCGCTCGTAGTCGAACCTATCGCATGGCCAAACAAGCAGTAATTAAAGCAGGTCAATACGCATATCGTGATAGACGTCAGAAAAAACGTCAGTTTCGTGCATTGTGGATCACTCGTATTAATGCACAAGCTCGTGAGTGTGGTTTATCATACAGCCGCTTAATTGATGGATTGAAGAAAGCATCAATTGAATTGGATAGAAAAATATTGGCTGATCTGGCTGTTCATGACAAGGTAGCCTTTGCTGCAATTGCAGAACAAGCTAAAGCTGCATTAGCACAATAGTCTTTTAAGGTGTTCTTTTCTTGGAGTTTATAATCCTAGAATAATAACATGACTAAAGGTACCGTTTGCAAAATGAACTATTTGAGGAGGCTGCGGCCTCCTTTTTACTTGTGGGTATAACTATGCAGGATATCATCACCATACAAGAACAGGCTGCTGAAGCGATTAAAAATGCTCAGGATGTTTCTGGATTAGAGTTAATTCGCGTTGATTTTTTGGGCAAAAAGGGAAGGCTCACTGAAATTTTAAAAAGTCTTGCTCATTTATCTGCTGAAGAAAAGCCTAAAGTAGGCCAGCTTGTGAATCAAGTAAAACGCGAAATCAGTGCCTTGATTGAAACGAAAATGCTTGAGCTGAAACAAAAACAACTCTCAGAAAAGCTGTCAGCTGAACGTATTGATATAACACTTCCTGGTCGCAAGAAAGAGAGTGGGTCCTTACATCCAGTAACCCAAGTAAAGCATCGAATTAATGAATTTTTTAGTCGTATGGGTTTTGATATTGTTGACGGCCCCGAAATTGAAACTGAATTTTATAATTTTGAGGCACTCAATATTCCTGGACATCATCCGGCTCGTGCTATGCATGATACATTTTATTTTGGTGATGGCCGTCTTTTGCGAACGCATACTTCGCCAGTACAAATTCGTACAATGGAGCAACGCAAACCTCCGTTTCGGTTAATCGCTCCAGGAAGAGTTTATCGTTGTGACTCTGATCTGACTCATACACCGATGTTTCATCAAGTTGAAGGGCTATTAGTGGACAAACATGCTACTTTAGCGAGCTTAAAAGGTCTACTACAAGATTTTTTTGCTGATTTTTTTGGTCGTCAATTGGCATTGCGATTTAGGCCTTCGTATTTTCCTTTTACAGAACCTTCGGCTGAGGTCGATATTGAATGCACTCAATGCAGTGGTGAGGGTTGTCGCTCCTGTAAATTTACCGGATGGTTAGAGGTTTTAGGTTGTGGTATGGTGCATCCTAATGTTCTAAAAGCTGTAAATATATCGCCTGATGAATATCAGGGGTGGGCATTTGGCATGGGTATGGATCGATTAGCTATGTTGTATTATGGAATAGATGACTTGCGTATGATGTTTGAAAATGACCTGTCTTTTTTAAGTCAATTTTGAGGTGTAGGGGTTGTTAATATGTTTCGATGACCATGCGTTTATGGTACGAATTGAAAATATCTCGAGTAAAATCAATCATGCAGTAAGGACTTTAGATGAAATTAAGTAAATTGTGGTTACGTGAATGGGTAAATTTCTCATTATCTGAACAAGAATTGGCAAGCCAACTAACTATGGCTGGTTTGGAAGTGGATGCTGTAAGCCCTGTAGCAGGAGAGTTTTCTCATGTAATCGTTGCTGAAGTTCTTAGCACAAAACCTCATCCTAATGCAGATAAATTGACTTTATGCGAAGTAAACGCAAATACAGAGAAACCATTACAAATCGTTTGTGGTGCTTCGAATGTAAGAGCCGGATTAAAAGTGGCTTTAGCCATGGTTGGGGCGCGCTTGCCAGGTGGTTTTAATATCAAAGAATCAAAGTTACGAGGCGAGCTTTCACAAGGAATGCTCTGCTCAGTCAGTGAATTGGGAATGGCAGAGCAATCTGATGGAATTATGGAGTTAGAGAGTGATGCCCCTGTAGGAATGGATTTGCGCGAGTATCTTACACTTGATGATCATATATTGGATATTGATTTAACACCTAACCGAGCAGATTGTTTTAGTGTTTTAGGTATTGCACGTGAAGTTGCCGTATTGAATAAGTTACCCTTATTGGAAAAAGAGATTGCTGCGGTTACTCCAAGTATTGATGATGTATTTCCAATACAATTGAACAATCCGGAAGCATGCTCACGTTATTGTGGTCGTGTCATTCGTAAGATAAATACTCAAGCAAATACCCCTTTATGGATGAGTGAACGTTTACGCCGAAGCGGCATTAGAGCCGTTCACCCTGTTGTTGATGTAATGAATTATGTCATGCTTGAATTAGGTCAACCCATGCATGCTTTTGATTTGGGTGCAATCAACGGCGAAATAAACATACGTTATAGCAATCAACAAGAGCAATTAGAGTTACTTGATGGTCAAAAATTAACTTTGAACGAGACCGTATTAGTGATTGCAGATCAAGAAAAACCTTTGGCAATGGCAGGCATTATGGGTGGTGAAGCAAGCTCTGTGCAGGTGCATACCACTGATGTATTTTTAGAAAGTGCCTTTTTCAATCCCATAGTCATTGCAGGGGTAGCAAGAAAGTTTGGTCTGTTTAGCGATTCATCGCAACGTTTTGAGCGCGGTGTTGATCCAAGTTTGCAAATCAAAGCTTTAGAAAGGGCTACTGCACTAATTTTAGAAGTTGCTGGTGGCGAAGCGGGACCCATTATTGAGACCGCTAATCAAAAATATTTACCGAGCACAGTACATTTTTCTTTTGATACCGAAAAAGTTAAAAAACTAACTGGACTTAATATTTCTTTGAAGGAAATAAAACGTTTTCTTGAAGGTTTAGGTATCTCGATTACACGTGAGCAAAATCATTTTCTGGAGGTGAACATCCCTTCACATCGCTTTGATATCCAGCGAGATGAGGATTTAGTAGAGGAAATAATTCGTCTTTATGGATACGATAATTTACATGCTGAACCTACATATACGCTAGTACAGGCAGGAAAAACATGCAGTAATGAAGAAATAGCAACGATAGTAGCACATTGGTTTGCAAATAAAGGATATCATGAAACGATCAGTTACAGTTTTGTTGATCCTGAATTACAACATGAGCTTTATCCGCATAAAGAGTTTATGCAATTACTTAATCCTATTTCTTCTGAGTTATCGCAAATGCGTGCAGGGATGTGGCCTGGTTTAATTGCGTCACTGATTTATAATGTACACCGCCAACAAAATGAGGTTAAGTTTTTTGAAATTGGTGTGGTTTTTGATGTACACCAAGGGCAGCTAAAAGAACGTCCTTGCATTGCCGGTTTGTTGATGGGGGAGCAAGGGAGTGTTAATTGGAGTGAAACGACTCGATTGTATGATTTTTTTGACTTAAAAGGAGATCTGCAATCTTTATTTGCTTCATTAAAACTTAAGCAAGTAGAGTTTATTGCCACAACTCATGAAGCATTGCATCCTGGACAATCCGCTCAAATCAACATAAATAATGTTTCCTCAGGCTGGATAGGAACATTGCATCCTCGTTTAGCAGATGCTTTGGATTTAAATCACGATGTTCTTCTTTTTGAAATCAACTTAGAGGCCTTAATAGGACATGAATCGCCTCGCTATAAACCGATTTCAAAATATCCCCAAATTCGCAGAGATTTATCATTCTTAGTCGATAATGATATCGAGGTCATGCAAATCGAATCAGCAGTAAGAACTACTGTAAAAGAAAATTGGTTAAAATCTTTTGATGTCTTTGATGTATATACTGGAGAAGGTGTTCCTTTAGGTAAGAAAAGCTTGGCAATTTCTATAACAATTCAAGATGAAAGCCGTACTTTGGTTGATACCGAGATTAATTCTTTAATTGATGCTATAATCAATACGTTAGAGAATAAATTTTCAATCATATTGAGGGAGTAATCGTGAATGCATTGAGCAAAGCTATAATGGCAGAGACCTTGTGTGATGAATTAAAGCTGTCCAAACCTGCATCAAAAGAGATGGTCGAAAATTTTTTTGAAGAATTACGACATGCTCTTGAGCATGGACATCATGTCAAATTATCTGGATTTGGTAATTTTACCCTAAGAGATAAACCACAAAGGCCAGGCAGAAACCCAAAGACTGGAGAAGAAATTCCCGTGGTGGCTAGAAGGGTTGTGACTTTTAAACCAGGTTTGAAGCTAAAAAGCAAAATTGAATCTATAGGAAAATAATTCATTGAACTATTATTCGAAACATATTTTTTTATGTACCAACAAAAAGGCTGCAGGGAAACAATGTTGCGCCAATTCTGGTGGCGAAGAGTACTTTGATTATATAAAATCGCGGCTTTTAGAGCTGGAAATGCATGGTCCAGGAAAAGTTCGCATCAGCAAAACAGGTTGTCTTGGCCGCTGTAGTTCAGGTCCTTGTATTGTGATCTATCCTGAAGGTGTATGGTACACTTATTCATCTTTTGCTGATATTGATGAAATCATAGAAAAACATTTAATTTCTGGTAGTATTGTTCATCAATTGTTAATCGATCCAGTGTGAAAGTTGTCCGATTTACATGGATTTTAATAATTGTTTATAAATTTTTGTCCTTTATACTTGTAGGATGATTCTGTTTTGGTTAAAATCGCCCGTCCATGATAGAAGATTACCAATTTAGGCGGTTCGGAGTTCATTTAATGAAGACATTTAGTGCCAAAAGCCATGAAGTCAAACGTGACTGGTTAGTGGTTGATGCCAGCGATAAAGTTTTGGGTCGCTTAGCAACTGAAATTGCCCGTCGTTTACGTGGCAAGCATAAAGCTGAGTATACCCCCCATGTTGATACTGGCGATTACATTGTCGTTACAAATGCTGAAAAAGTTATTGTAACTGGTCGTAAGTTTACAGATAAGATGTACTATCGCCACACTGGATATCCAGGTGGAATAAAATCAGATAGTTTTGAGAAATTACAAGCAAGAAATCCTGTCAGGATTATCGAACTTGCTGTTAAAGGCATGTTACCAAAGAATCCTTTGGGAAGAGAGATGTATCGTAAGCTGAAAGTATATGTTGGCAATGAACATCCACATGCAGCACAGCAACCCAAACAACTTGATATTGAGGAATAAGTATTATGGCTGAAGTGAAGCAATACTACGGCACTGGTCGTAGAAAAAGTTCAACAGCTCGAGTGTTTTTACGCCCAGGTAAAGGCGACATTAAAGTTAATGGTCGTACTTTACAAGAATATTTTTGCCGTGAAACTTCTTGCATGGTTGTAATGCAGCCACTAGAAACCGTTGATCTTGTCGATAAGTTTGATGTGTACATTACAGTAACTGGTGGTGGAATTTCCGGTCAGGCAGGTGCTGTACGTTTAGGAATTGCAAGAGCATTGGTTGCTTATGATGAAAAAGGATTGGCAGAAGATGCAGAGCCAAGTCCTGATTCTGTGCGTAGAAAGCTTCGTGCTCGTGGTTTACTGACTCGTGATTCACGTCGTGTTGAAAGAAAGAAAGTTGGTTTGCACAAAGCTCGTCGTGCAACTCAATACTCAAAACGTTAATTGTTTTTTGGTTAAAGAAACCCCGCATTGGCGGGGTTTTTTATTTTGCTACGAAATCTAGTGAAACATATAGCGTCATCCCCTAAGTTCTAGAGAAGCTGCAAGTAAAGTGAGGAAAAGGAGTGTACTCAAAGTACATGACCGGGGCGAACGAGCTTGCAGCGATGTATAGAACTTGGGGGGCTATACAAAGCGGGCGGCATATGGTGAATGACAACTCTGAGCCTGAGCATGATCAGGATAAAAATGATTTGGTAGATACTGAACGACGTCGATTTTTGGTAACTACAACCAGTGTATTAGGAGGTATTGGAGCTCTATGTGCCTTAACTCCTTTTGTTGCTTCTTGGTTACCTAGCGCAAAAGCTCAAGCTGAAGGAGCCCCTGTACAAGTTGACTTAAGCAAATTGGAACCTGGAGAACAAGCCATCATTGAATGGCGTGGCAAACCTGTATGGATCATTAGACGAACCGCAGAAATGTTGCAACAAATTACAAAGAACTCTTCTTTGCTCCGAGATCCTCATTCATTGACTGCTCAACAACCTCATTATGCAAAAAATGAATATCGCTCTATTAATCCAGAATATTTAGTACTTATAGGAATTTGTACCCACTTAGGTTGTTCACCTAAATACAAGCCAAATCTTAGCGAATTAGGGCCTAACTGGCCGGGTGGTTTTTTTTGCCCTTGCCATGGCTCTACTTTTGATCTTTCCGGTAGGGTCTTTAAAGATGTTCCCGCACCGATTAATCTGGAGGTTCCTCCCTATTATTTTATTGATAAGCACACTATTGTAATTGGTGAGGATAAAGCATAAGTTTTATGTCTGCATCACTCGTTTTTATGATTTGAAATAAGATAGAGACTAATGAAATGAATAGACTCTTCACTTGGATCGATGAGCGTTTTCCTTTGGCGAGTACTTGGAGAAAGTACTTCAGCGCTTACTATGTTCCCAAGAATTTGAATTTTTTTTATATTTTTGGAGCATTAGCAATCGTAGTTTTCGCCAATCAATTTATTACTGGATTATGGCTTACTATGTTTTATACACCTAGTGTGGAGCAAGCATTTTCTTCGATTGAATACATTATGCGCGATGTTCACTTTGGTTGGTTATTGCGTTATATGCATTCAACAGGTGCTTCGGCATTTTTTATTGTCATTTATCTGCATATGTTTCGAGGTCTGCTTTATGGTTCCTATCAAAAACCTAGGGAGTTAGTCTGGCTTTTGGGAATGTTTTTATATGTGTTACTTCTAGCGGGTGCATTTTTTGGTTACTTGTTACCTTGGGGACAGATGTCTTATTGGGGAGCTGAAGTCATCACTTCCTTAGTTGATGCGATCCCGTATATAGGTAAAAATCTTGTTGTTTGGCTTAGAGGTGATTATGCAGTTGGCAATGCTACATTGCAGCGTTTTTTTGCGTTACATGTGATCGCCATCCCATTGTTGCTGTTTTTGTTTGTATATTTGCACATTGTTGCCTTGCATAAGGTAGGTTCGAATAATCCAGAAGGAATTGAATTTAAGCATAGATTGGGTGTAGAAAAACAGTTTGATTTGATTCCTTTTCATCCTTATTACGTTATTAAAGATTTAGTCGCCGTACTTGCATTCCTTATTTTGTTTTTTGCGGTGGTATTTTGGGCTCCTGAAATGGGCGGATATTTCCTAGAGCATAATAATTTTGTGCCAGCAAATCCACTTGTCACTCCAGATCATATCGCCCCAATGTGGTACATGTCGCCTTTTTATGCAATGTTGCGTGCTATACCCGATAAATTACTTGGGATTATGTGCATGGGGTTCGCACTATTATTATTATTTTTCTTGCCATGGCTTGATTGTAGTCCGGTACGTTCCATGCGTTATAAAGGGAAATGGTCTCAAATAATGCTCTTTTTAGGCGTGCTTGCGTTTGTAGTATTGGGTTATTTGGGAACGGTTCCAGTAACTCCTGCACGTTTGTTTTTTGCTCGGCTAGCTACCTTATTGTATTTTGCTTATTTTATCCTTATGCCCTTTTATACTCGTTTGGAAGTTACTGATTCATTGCTACTTTCCTCAGGAGAGAATTAATGCGTATAAAGACGCTTTTTTATCTTTTCTTGTTATTGGGCGTTTGTCAGCAGATGTGTGCCGCTTCATTCCCAATGAACATACAAGATAAGGCAAGCTTACAAAGAGGCGCTAAACTTTTTATGAATTACTGTTCGGGTTGCCATTCTTTAAAATATTTAAGGTATAATCGTATGGCCAAAGGATTGGACTTAATGCGTTTTGCAGGGCAAATTGATGAAGGTCTCTTAAAGAATAATCTTATTTTCACACAAGCAACAATTAATGATCCAATTCAAATTGCTATGCCACCTGAAGATGCAAAGCAATGGTTTGGGATAGTACCTCCAGATTTATCATTAATTGTTAGATCGAAAGGAGCTGCATGGCTCTACAATTACTTAAATAGTTTTTACAAAGATGATTCCAGGCCTTTTGGGACAAATAATTATCTTGTACCTGATGTTGCGATGCCCAATATTCTGGAAACGTTGCACGATCAAATACGATCACGACAATTTGATGAGAGCTTATTAGACTTGGTGACCTTCCTCGCCTACGTTAGTGAGCCCACACAAACTGAACGTTATCATATGGGATTTTTTGTAATTGGATTTTTAGTCATTTTATTTCTTGTCTCTTTATGCTTAAAAATAGTTTATTGGCGAAAAATCGGCATAAAGTAACCCAAAAAGGCAAAAATGTGGTAAAGTAGTGGTTTTGTTTATTCTTAACGTACTAGTACATATTTTTATGAATTGATAGGAGTTGCTCATGGCAATTGTTGCGAAGCGCACTATAATGTCTTTATTTTCTGATACTGATGATGTCTACAGTCATCAAGTTCGTATCGTGTTGGCTGAAAAAGGGGTTAATGTAGAAATTCTTGCAGCCAGGCAAGCTGAACCAAATGCTGATCTTTTATCAGTTAATCCATACGGAACAGTACCTACATTAATTGATAGAGAGCTTGTACTTTATGAACCACGTATTATTATGGAATATTTAGATGAGCGTTTTCCTCATCCCCCTTTACTACCTGTTTATCCTGTTGCTCGTGCGGAAACGCGGAAAATGATGCATAGAATAGAGCATGATTGGTATTATTTAATGAATAATATCTTAAGAGATAATAATGCAGAAGAAGCGAGAACGAATTTATTTGAAAGTTTAGTAGCTCTTGAGCCAGTTTTTGCAGATAAGCCTTATTTTTTAAGTGATGAGTTTTCTTTGTTGGATTGTGCATTAGCCCCCTTATTGTGGCGCTTACCTCGATTAGGGATAGACGTTTCACCGGAGTTTAAAGGAATAATTGCTTACATGCAGCGCTTGTTCAAACGGGAATCGTTTCAAGCAAGTTTGACTGATGTTGAGCGACAATTACGAGCGGCATAAATATATGACTATGACATCAAATAAACCTTATTTAATTCGTGCAGCCTATGATTGGATAGTCGATAACGAATTAACGCCTTATATCTTGGTCAATGCAGCATATTCAGGTGTACAGGTTCCAAGAGAGCACGTAAATCATGAGCGTATAGTGTTAAATATTTCTCCAGCAGCTACTCGAGGTCTTTTGTTGGAGAATGATCGGATAATCTTTACTGCGCGCTTTTCAGGAAAAACGGAGCAAATCTTTGTTCCACCAGTAGCTGTATTGGAAATATATGCCAAGGAAAATGGCAGAGGCATCGCTTTTGCACTTGAAGACGAAGAAGAACCGCCTCCAGCATCTTCCGGTTCGTCAACTTCAGATGTTGAGGGGCCGACGTCTTCTAAAAGTAAGCCTTCTTTGAAATTAGTGAAGTAGCATGTCAGAAAATGCTCTTTATCGTTGTGAGCAAATCAGAGTTTGTGAACAACAGGCTACTTCTTTATATCAATTAGACGAAAATACACTTATGTCTCGAGCTGGAGCAGAGGCATTTTCGCACATAGCAAAACTTTATCCTCATGTTCGACATCTTGCCGTTTATTGTGGCTCGGGAAATAATGCAGGTGATGGATATGTTGTTGCACGATTAGCACATGAACATGGGTTATTAGTTACTGTCTACCAATGTAAGGCATTGGTAGATTTGCCTCTTGCAGCCCAGCATGCAGCTTTGAAGGCAATAAATGCAGGAGTTGACTGCCAACCTGCTGATGAACCTTTAGATGGGGAAGCGGAGTTAATTGTTGATGCGCTACTTGGAATAGGTTTAAGAGGACCTGTGCGTGGAAATATTGCCTCAGCAATTCATCAGATCAATGCAAGCGGCCTTCCAGTAATCGCATTAGATATTCCATCTGGCCTTAATGCAGATACAGGGCAGGTGGAAAATTTTTGTGTTAACGCTAATGCTACTATAACATTTATCGCTCAAAAGTTAGGTATGTATACTGCAGATGGTCCAGATCATTGCGGGGATATTTATTGCTGTTCATTAAGTTTAGAGACATGTACCAATCAATTAGCTCCTGCTGCACGTTTGTTAAATTCTACTACCCTATCTTTGCCTCTTTCCAAGCGTAAAAAAAATTCGCATAAAGGGAATTATGGTCATGTTTTAATAGTAGGAGGAGGACCAGGTATGCCCGGAGCCATTAGTCTTGCGGCAAAAGCGACACTAAGAACTGGTGCTGGAGCCGTCACTGTTGCAACTTGGCCTGAGTATGCAAAGGGTGCTTTATCTTTAATTCCTGAAGCGATGGTAAGTGGTGTTAAAACTGCAAAGGATTTAAGACAACTCTTAGCAAATGCTTCTGTTTGTGTTATAGGACCCGGTCTTGGTGAAAGCGATTGGGCTATTGACCTATTTTTGACAGCAATTACTTCGCAATTACCTATGGTGATTGATGCATCAGCACTAAGATTATTAGCGAATAATCCACAAACTGATGATAATTGGGTTTTAACTCCTCATCCTGGAGAAGCAGCGAGCCTTCTTGCTTGTTCTACTGATTCGATTCAGAAGGATAGATACCAAGCAGCGGAAAAAATTCAACAACAATATGGTGGTGTTGTTGTATTAAAAGGTACTGGAACAGTGATTCAAACTGCTGAAAAAAGTATTTTTGTCTGTCCTCGAGGAAACCCTGGTATGGCGAGTGCAGGTATGGGAGATGTATTGAGCGGCATCATTGCTGGTTTTTGCGCTCAAGGTTTTTCTTTAGCCCAGGCAGCACAATATGGCGTTTGGGTGCATGCAGTTGCTGGAGATCATGTAGCGAAAAAATTAGGTGGAGCTGGGTTATTAGCCAGTGATTTATTAGACGCTATTCCATATGTATTGAACTATTCCGAATGATGAATACCAATCAATCTAATGTACTAATACTGGATTTACCTG
Source organism: Legionella santicrucis (assembly GCF_001468135.1). Classification (GTDB taxonomy): domain Bacteria; phylum Pseudomonadota; class Gammaproteobacteria; order Legionellales; family Legionellaceae; genus Legionella; species Legionella santicrucis. The sequence continues at coordinate 109,285 of NZ_LNYU01000009.1, forward strand.
ACGAAAAATCGAGTGTAAATTTTGCATCTCGTTTAGCTTTATGTCTTTGCCCTTCTTTAATCATGGCTTTTAGTGGCGATCTAGGTGCGGGAAAAACCACGATCATTCGTGCCATGTTAAAATATTTAGGAGTGCAATCTGCGATTAAGAGTCCTACTTTTTCATTAGTAGAAAGCTATACATGTCATAACATGCTCGTGCATCATTTTGATCTGTATCGAATTCATCATGAGGAAGAGTTAGAATATTTAGGGTTTCGAGATTATTTTGTGCCAGGCAGTATTTGTTGTATTGAATGGGCTGAAAATGCAGGATCAGCATTGCCTTATATAGATATTCGTTTTAAGTTAAACATGAAAGGGGCTGGACGTGAGGTGCAAATAATAGCATTGAGCGCGGCCGGCAAAAAAATTTTAGCTCGCCTGGCAGGAGAAACATGATCGTTCGCTTATGGATTTTTGTTGTATTATGTCTTTGGTCTGTTGTTACATCGAGCGCCCAACTTAAATCGATTGTTTTAAAACAACAAGGCAACCAAACATCCCTTTACTTTACAATTGCTGGACCTTTTACACATAAGCTATTTTCATTAAGTCAACCAGAGCGAGTCGTATTGGATTTAAAAGAGACTCAATTAGCCGTAAATTTAAATCAATTGGGTTTGATTAATGGTTTAGTGAAACAAGTGCGTAGCGGACATTCTGATCCCAAAACGTTACGATTAGTTTTTGAGGTAAATCAAAAAGTACAACTACGTTCATCCCCCTGGCTGCCTAATGGGCCTTATGGAGGAATACGAGTTGATTTATTACATAGTGGCCGCCTTGTTACCCCAGTTGCTGCGAGTACTCCTAAAAAGGTGTTGCCAGTAACTCAAAAAGCGCCAATAAAACAGCCGCAACAACAATTTTTAAAACAGAACGTTAGTGCACCGCAACCGCCAATACAACCTATTTTAGCAAATCAAGCTCCTATCAAGGTAAATAATAAGCCTACTCGATTGCGTGATGTAATTGTGGTTTTAGATGCAGGTCATGGTGGCAAGGATCCTGGTGCTCGTGGTCCACATAATAGCCGCGAGAAAGATGTAGTATTAGCAATTACTTTAAAACTAAAGCAATTAATTGATAGGCAGCCTGGCATGCGTGCCGTATTAACGCGTTCAGGAGATTATTATGTAGGTCTTCGTCAACGCTTGAATATTGCCAGAAGACATAATGGCGATATTTTTGTCGCTATTCATGCAGATGCATTTAATAATCCTCATTCCCATGGTGCTTCAGTATTTGCTTTATCACAAAGAGGAGCAACGAGTGAAGCTGCTCGTTGGCTTGCTGAAAAGGAAAACTATTCTGAATTAGGTGGGGTAAATTTAGGTGATTTAGATGATCAGAATGGGGTAGTACGTTCTGTATTAATTGATTTATCGCAAACAGCTACGATTAATGCCGGTTTGCAAATGGGAGGACGTGTTTTAAACCAATTGGGCAATTTTACTGTTCTACACAATCACAAAGTAGAACAAGCTCGTTTTGTTGTTTTAAAATCTCCAGATATTCCTTCAATTTTAGTTGAAACGGGATTTATTTCGAATCCTATTGAAGAGCGCAATCTCACTAGTCCTGCCTATCAGGCTCGTTTAAGCCAGGCCATTTTTCAAGGTATTAAAGGATATTTCTGGGAGAATCCTCCGCATGGATCGCGTATTGAAGCAATGGCAACGAATACGATTCATTTAGTTAGGACAGGTGAAACTTTGCCTGCTATAGCTGCTCGTTATCATGTCTCTGTTGTAGCGTTACAATCAGCAAATCATTTGCGAGGTGTCAGTCGACTTCGACCAGGGCAGAAATTGGTGATTCCTCCAGCATGGGCATGAGAATTCGACAGTTACCTCTATTGATAGCAAATCAAATAGCTGCTGGAGAAGTAATAGAACGTCCTGCATCTGTAGTAAAAGAATTACTTGAAAATTCTTTTGATGCGGGGGCTACTGCGATTACCGTTGAAACGAGTTATGGTGGCTTAAATCAAATTAAAATAAGTGATAATGGTGTAGGAATTGTGGCAGAAGATTTGCCTTTGGCTATTGCACCGCATGCTACGAGTAAAATTAATTCACTTGATGATTTGTATGCAATTGATAGCATGGGTTTTCGTGGTGAAGCATTAGCCAGCATTGCATCAGTGGCTAAAGTCAGCATCAGTTCCAAGCCAGCGCAGCAAGAAACAGCGATGATGTTGCGTGTGATCGGTACAGAAACAACGTGCTCTCCTTGTGCTCGTGCAGTAGGAACAACAGTAGATGTTGTTGATTTATTTTTTAATGCACCGGTGCGGAAACGATTTTTAAAGAGTGAAAAGCTCGAGTTTCAGGCAATAGAAACAGTCGTCAAACGTTTTGCTTTAAGCGCACCTAAAATTACGTTAACACTAAAACATAATGGCAAGCAGGTGTTCTTTCTTCCTGCGGCAACGAATGAACAATCGTTATTATCCCGAATGACCCGTATATTAGGTAGCGCGTTTGTTCAAGATGCGATTTATCTTGATGTGGATCATGGCTCAATGAAACTGTGTGGTTGGATAAGCGGCATTAAATTTCAGCGTAGTCAAAGTGATCGTTTATGGGTTTATATCAATGAACGAATGGTAAAAGATAAGTTAATTCATCAGGCATTAAAACAGGCTTATGATGGTTTATTACATCCTGGTCGTTTTCCTGCATGTGTGTTGTATTTAACAATAAATCATGCTGAAGTTGATGTGAATGTTCATCCTACTAAACATGAGGTACGTTTTCAGCAGCCGCGGCTAATCTTTGATTTTTTTACGTCACAATTGGCTGCAGCATTGGATACTCAAAAAAAGGGAAATTACGAAACCGCAAGTGAGTTAAATATACCAGTCAATCAAGCAAAAGAGATTTATGAGCCTTATCCCAAGCTCACTCTAATAAGTGAGTGTGTTAACTCACAAGAGCAACCTTGGGTTATTTTAAATGGCCACTATATTTTGGTCTTTATTCGTCAACAACCTTATATCGTTAATCTTGTAGCTTTGCAGCACTATAAGGTACGACAACACTTGTCTGGCTTGGTTTTTCCATTGGCAAGCAGACCCTTATTGGTGCCAATTCGTTATTCTCTTTCTCACAAGATCGCTACAAATCTTCCAAGTTTTATTCAATGTTTGTGTCAATTAGGAATACATATTGAGCATTTTGACGATCAGGAAGTGTTAATTCGGAGTATCCCGCTTTGCATGCCCTATTTGGATTTGCGCTTATTTTTAGAAGCTGTAGCTGAGTTGGAAATAATTCACCCTACCAAGTTGACCGAACTCATGATTCAAGCTCAAGTTTTTGATCCTAGATTATTAAGCCCTGAGGAAAAAATGGAATTAAATGAATTGCTATTGAGGGCACATGCAGAGAAAAATAACGAAACCGGATTGTTTAGAGCATTGACCGTTGAAGATTGTCGGAATTTATTAGATGTCTAATTTGATTTTTTGTTTAATGGGGCCTACTGCTGCGGGAAAAACGGCTTTAGCTTGTGAGTTAGTAACACATTATCCTTTCGAAATTATTAGTGTCGATTCGGCAATGATTTATAGGGAAATGGATATTGGAACTGCTAAGCCTAGTCCTAAAGAGCTAGACCTTGCTCCTCATCATTTAATTAATATTAAAGATCCAGTGGAGTCTTATTCTGCAGCTCAATTTTGCAGCGATGCCTTATCTTTATGTGATGAGATCACTAGTAAAGGTAAGATCCCTTTGTTGGTTGGGGGGACAATGATGTATTTTAATGCGCTTCAAAAAGGTTTGGCAGTTCTACCTGAGGGGTGTCCTGTTTTACGTGAACAATTAGAAAAGGAAGCTGCTTTGCATGGTTGGGGGAGGCTCCATGAACAATTAATGCAAATTGATCCTAATACAGCTAAACGGATTCATACGAACGATGCACAACGGATTCAACGTGCATTAGAAGTGTATTATTTAAGTGGAAAAACTTTATCTTCTTTTTTTGAGCAACAAAAGGAAAAAGACGTGCATCATTTTATCAATTTTATCCTTTTTCCCGAAAATCGAGTATGGCTACATGAACGGATTGCACAACGTTTTGATCAAATGTTACAGATAGGGCTTATTGACGAAGTAGTACAGCTACAGCAAAAATGGCCGTTAGCTATAAATTTGCCTGCGATGCGTTGTGTAGGGTATAGACAAGTTCTAGAATATCTGCAAGATGCTTATGATTATTCTACAATGCGTGATAAAGGAATTGCTGCAACGCGACAATTAGCCAAGCGTCAATTAACTTGGTTAAGACATTGGGATGAAGCATTATATTATGATCCGCAAAATGAAGCTTTTCACGATCAGATTCTAGCGAAAATTAGGGAAATATTAGATAATTCTAAAAAACCGTTTTAAAGGACCATTATGTCAGAAACTAAAACAATACCTGCGAGTACTCAAAAAAATTATGTAGTACATCGTAATGAATTACCTCTAAGTTGTCCAACAAAAGATATGGTGTTATGGAATGCACATCCAAAGGTTTATTTGCCTATTGAAAAAACAGGAATAGAAGTTTGTCCTTATTGTGGTTCACGATTTGTTTTACAGAATGATTAAGTAATAGCTTAGGCTGCCCTTGTTCTATGTTTATTCGAATGGTGTTGAGCGCAGGTTGTGAGAGAGTTTTTCTAAAAAAATTAATATATAGCATTGATCAGGAAAGTTTTATCACAACTCGCGCTAAATACGTCCGTTCTCTGATAGAGACTAACCACCTACATGATTAATTCGATTTGTATTGTAAGATTATCTGCCTTAGGTGACGTTCTAATGGCTGTTCCTCTCATTAGAACTTTACAGGCTAGCTTACCACAAACTAAGTTGACTTGGATTATCTCCAAACCTGCCTTTGATTTAGTGGAGGGGATGGATGGTATTGAGTTTATTTTAATTGATAAACCTAAGAGCATTAAAGATTATTGGTATTTTAAAAAGCAAATGAAAGGTCGTACTTTTGACGTACTTTTAGCACCACAAGCAAGTCTTAGGACAAACTTACTTTATCCATTGATTCGAGCGAAACGCAAAATAGGCTACGATGATCATAGAGCAAATGATGCCCATGGATTGTTTGTTAATGAACGAATTCAACCCGGTTTAGAACATACTTTAGATGGGTTTTTAAAGTTTGCTCAAGCACTAGGGATACAGGAGCGGGTTGTTCGTTGGGATTTACCTATTTCTCCTGCTGACTATCAATGGGCTGAACATCATTTACCCAAAGAGGGCCCCATTTTGGTTATTAATCCAGCGGCGAGTAAGCCTGAGCGTAGTTGGCCTGTTGCGCGTTATATTGAAGTTTTACAAACAGCCAAAACCTGTTGGAATGTGCAAGTGGTCATTACAGGGGGCCCTAGTGATTTTGATAAAAATCTTGCAGAGCAAATTACTCAGGTTATTCCAGCAATTAATCTCGTTGGCAAAAGCAAGCCGAAACAATTGCTCGCTCTTATCAGTAAAGCAACAGTTGTTCTTTGTCCTGATACAGGACCTTCGCACATGGCTACCGCAGTGAATACTCCTGTGGTAGCATTGCATGCTGTAACCAATCCTCTTATTTCCGGACCGTATCTTTTCCAACATTTAGTAGTGAATCATTATCCTGAAGCAGCGGAAAAAATTTTAGGAAGCAAATGTATTGAAGATGTATGGGGACAACATGTGCATGGTGATGAGCCTATGCAGTTAATTTCTGTTACAGAGGTGCTGGAAAAGCTGTCTATGGTTTTAGATGGCTTTAAAAAACACTAAAGCATATTGGGCAACGTCCCCTAAAAGTTTTTTATAGATTTCCCAGCTTGAATTGCAACCTGAGTTTATGAATATTGTTTGATCCTATAAACTCAGATTTAATACCTGAGATGAACGAAAACGCAATCGATATTTAATTAGATACCATTAAATGACGTTTCGTTTCTAGGTTTTCGGAAGTATGTTCTGCGGTTAAGCTAGGAATACAACCACTCCAAAAAGAGTGGGTTGTAGCATTATTAGTTAATGGTTTCTGGGGCGCAGTAAGTTCTTGGATACAAATTAATTCATTGTTATATCTTGGCGTATGTTTATTCATTTTAACATGGGAGCCTTCGAAGGAAAGTTCTTTGGTATCTTCTTTTGTTTTTTGTTGCAAATGCTCTAAAGGCTGTTGTTTGAAGCGATAAACGTTCATGAAGGTAATACAAGCTTGAGTAATCATTAAGACGACACAGATAACTGGGTTCAGGGTAAAAATAGCTGCAACCGGTATTGCAGCACTGTTGTAAATCAAGTTCATCGCTAAATTTTGATTTATATTCGCCACAGTTTGTTGTGAAATTGCAAAAGCGGAGGCAATAGGTAATAATGTTTCATTATGAATGACGATGCCAGCTACTTGTTGTGTCAACTCATCGCTGCCATCAGAGGCTATAGCAATGCCTAGATCACAGGCTGCAATCGCCTCAGCATCATTTCCTGCATCACCTATCATGGCGACTTTTCGCCCTTGTTTTTTTAGAGTATGAATGTAGGTTGTTTTGGAGCGATGATTGTTTTCCATAGAGCTTGCAATGCAATTGGCGTAAACTTTTTCAATACCAAGAGCTTTTGCATAACGAAGAGCGGTTTCTTCATCAGCACCGGTGCATAAATGAATTTCTTTTCCCATGCTCTTCAAGGCATTAATGGTTTGATGTGCATCTTTACGTAAAGGATCTGTTAATACCATAACTCCAATGATTTCTTGGTTACGTGCTACATAAACAAGTTGATCTCCTGCTGCTAACGGCGGGTGTTTGAACTCTGATGGGATCGAAACTCCTTTTTCATGCATTAAAGCTTTGCTACCAATGGTATAATGATTATCCAGCACTACTCCACTTACTCCAGAATGATATGTTTCATCAAGTTCAGTTACATCTAATTTTTGTTTGTTTTTCTGATTAGCAAAAGAATAAATAGCTTTTCCTATGGGGTGGCTTGATTTTTTTTCTAAGGATTCGCAAATGGAAAGAAACTCTGCTTCTGATAGTTTACTATTATCTAATAAATAAAGATTTTTTACTTTAGGAACCCCTGTAGTTAAAGTGCCATTTAAGTCAAAAATTACAGTATCAATTTGTTCTGCTTGTTGTAATGTTTTTGCACTTTTGAATTGCACGCCATTTTCTGCTGCTTTATGCATGCCAGTGTTTACTGCTAAAGGGGTAATAAGACCCAAAGTACAAGGACATGCACTGGCTAAAACAGAAATGGCACATTGAATTGCTACAGCCGCGGGGAAAAAGAGCCCCATAATAACCCCAGCGATAACTGCTAATGCAATTACTGTTGGAATAAAGTAAGTCAATAATTGCTCTGTCTTTATCTCAATAGGCGCTTTGTCTAACACGGATTGCTCTATTGAGTCATCAAGCCGTTTTAGATAAGAGTTTGCATGCGTGTGAGTAACACGAATTTTTAACGGATTTGTATTCTCTGCTAAGCGCATACCTGCCAATACTTTTTTTTCAGCTGAAAAATAATGAGGTAGGGTTGCTCCCGTAATAATTGTATCGTAAACAATGCTTTCATTCATACAGATACCATCAAGTGGAATAATTTCACCTGGATGAATGACAATCACATCATTAATTTGAATATGCTCTAAGTTAATTTCTTCAATATCAAGATCAATTTGTTTTTTTGCAATTTTAGGTGCTCTGTCTTGAAAGCGAGCGGTACTTATTTTTTCTTTAATCGTTTCTTCTATAGCAACACCTATGTGTCTAAAACCATAGATGAGTAATCCTGCTTCAAACATCATTGGCAGCCAAGGGACAAATAATGAGGCAATGGAAACAGCCAAAATGGATAGTGAACTTAGAGCAAATAAACTATCCATGGTTAAGATACCTGTTTTAGTTAATTTTGACCAAGCCTGATAATAAGAATTTGCTCCTAATGTCAAAGTTGCTAAGGTACTGAAAATGGCTATTGGAACCATAAAGGCAAGAGAGCCTCCTGTAATAAGACAAGCAATAAGCACAGCAAGTCCAGCAATACATCCTATGGCACCAAGAAACCAATGTGAGGCGAAAAGCGCTTTTGTTTTTGTAATGAGGGTGCTCAAAGAACGTGTTTGCTGAAGTTTCGCTTGGGGCTCATTTTGAGTCGCTATTTTTTCAATGGATTCAGGGGAGTATTCATATTCCCTGCAGCTGAATCCAATATCCTCTATCTCTTCTTTTAATTCGGACCAAATTAGTTGATGTGCTCGTGTATCTTCATCGTTATCAAGGGTTACCAGCGTTTTTTTAGGATCAGCTGTGGTGATGGCTACATGGAAGTATTGGAGCTTGTCGCCAAATTTGTTTCTTAAACAATGTTTTATGCCGTTGCTGCAATTAATACAGGTCATTCCATCAATATAAAAAACGTAAGTTTTAGACATATAGGCTCGCCAATTTAAGGGTTAATGATTCACTTAGAAAAAGCAGTTGGAGGTCCTACGATACGTGCTAAAAGCACTGAACCTACTGGGTTTTCTAAGTTTCAGGCTTAATAATTATTCTTATAGCCGATACTCCATGATTTTCTGCATTTGAGGACGTATACATACCTCCGCAGAGATAGTTCCGAAAATATGCGTTGTTATTCTATTTTTAAACATAAAGTTCAGCGTTTTTTTCTTAAAAACATGACGTTACAATTTTGCTTGAAATCATATCATATATGGCATTTTTTGCACCTTTTTTATTAAAATAACGTGAGTTATGGATAGGGACACGAGTGATTACTGCGAAGCATTGGTATGGGGCTCGAGCACGCTTGCCAAGGCTATCGAGATAGTATTGGCGCGATTCCTCAGCAAATGGCTCAAAACAGAGACTGGCTCTTTATAGCACAGGTTAAAATAAGAAGATTGAGTGTAAGTCGATTATTAGTATTTTTTGCCAAACCAAGAAGATATTGATACGGAGAGGATTAATTGTCCTGGGTAAAGATCGTTTACCCAGGAATGAGTTTGAGGTGTTTATTGTTGCGGCTGTGTAAAATCAGCGGAAGGTGCACTGTTGCGCAGGCTTTGCATTAGCAAAATGGTGTTAGTGAGCAACAATCGCTCATGGACTTGGCGATCTAAATACATTTGGTAATTAATTTCAGCAAGTAAAATGGCGATTTCTTTTTCTACAGTTACAGATGATGCATTGTTAATCTGGCTAATCCATTGTGTATTACCTGATTGTCCTGTCGTTTCGCCTGATTGAGTTGTATTTGTGGGATTAAAAATTCTCCATGTTGCCATATTAAATTCATTTAAAGCCTGACTTGTTTGTGGTGAGCTAGGAATTTGGACATAATTAGTAAGCGGTTGTTTGGGCGTTTGAGGCAACCTTTTTGACAAAATGTAATATAAGTTGCTGACTCCCACCGAGTTTTGAGCAGCGTAAGTGCGCAAATTAGCCAGATATCGAGAGAGGGTGGCTTGAGACTGATGTTGCTGCATCGGGGTTACAGTCGGGCTATTCGACTGAGCGGATGCCTGAGCATAGAGATTATAATAATCTTTCCAAGCGGGTAATTTGATTGGAACAGCACCGCCTGTAACATAACGAATAAAATTAGATGCTTGTTGCGCTTGGTTATCAGCAGTTAATCCTTGCGCGGTATTATTTCCTGTTGATCCTCCTGTGCCTCCTGATGCTCCTTGACTTTGAGTCGTATACAGTAATGGCGCTGTTAATGAGTTGCTATTAAGCTGTCCTAAAAACTGCTGAATGTAGTTATAAGAGAAAAAGGTGGTTGCATCTGGAAGAGTTCCTATGACATTATCAGAAACAACAGCTTCAGTAAGGTAATTGCAGTTTTGATCCCATGAAGTCCCATCGTAACTCATACAGTAACTGTAATCGGGAGTGCCCAAAATATTTAATACAGACTGAGATACTGGATCGGATATTTGACTTGAGTTTGTTGCAATGCCTTGAGTTGACGCTTGGCTTGCTGTTTGATCGATTAAAGGATTAACACCTATCCCAGTTGAGGATTGGCTCGAATAATCTTGGAAAGTGGCATTAGCATAAGGGTTTATTGTTCCGGCGCTATTAATATCGGTAGGGACAAATTGCCCAAAATTACTGCTGTTAAGACTATTAAACGGGATGGCTCCTAGGTAGGTATAAAATAAAGAAACCTGAGCGAGTTGTGTTGTTGTTAAGTTAAGAAGGGTTTGGCTAAGGCTAAAGTTTTGAACTGTATTTGCAGGAGATTGGGTTATATCGTAGCCTATATACTGTCCCCAATTTTGTAAATATTGAACTAATTCTTGCATATTACTAGACATTTGTTGCTGGTTATACAAACCCGTTGCATTATCTGCTACGGCAGGAAAAGTCGTAAGGCAAAGCAGATTAAGCAATGCAAATTTAGATGGTAATTTCATTTATTCTTCCCCTTCGAGTGCACGTAAAACAAGTTTTAGACGATACTGACAAAAAACTCGAGACAATAACCTTAAGCGTTCAAACACAATGTTTCTTTTGAGAAAAACTCCCGCGGGATCATTGCTTCCAGTGCTAGTCTCTTCTGCATGTATTAAAATACGCGAAGCACTACCGGGGTGAACTGTATCAATTGCTTGGAGTAAACGAAGCCCCCTGCCGGATTTGATATTTCCCACAATGCGAATAAATTTTTCTTCTTCTGCTAAGAGGCCCATATCTATTTTTTCTATGTCATCAAGCTCTTTGCCCAATTGCTCCATAGCTTTTTCAAATTCCGGATTTCCATCCAGAGTCCAGTCTTCAACGCTTTCCATAAACGTGATAACTCTATAAATCATAGGATCAATATATTCAAACCAGTACTTGGCTGAGGCTTCATGGCTTAAATCAGGCATTTTTTACTCTTTCTTTACTGTAAATATGGAATGGACGAACTCTATACTTACTACTATAGTATATTATGAAGGGTAAAAGAAAGAAGTAAAAATATGAAAAAACACCATCGTTCACGCATTGGAAATTTATTCTCACAAATATTTAAAATTCGCATTTGGTTTGATTGGGAGCGAATGAAAGCGATCACTGTATCTTTGGGGAATGGGATTAAACATTTATTTGTACCTCATCAAAATATTGAAACGGAAGAGTCATTTACTGATGCCACAACGAAATTTGGACTCAGTGATGAAAGCTTACTTTCCAAACAGAAGGCATTATTTCGCCTGAGTATGTTAATGTTGCTTTCTGCAGTTTTGATTTTGGGTTATGCAGGTTACCAATTTTATTTGGGGTCTATGAAGGCTGGTCTTGTAAGCCTTGTAGTTACTTTAATCGCATTAGTTTTAGCTTTCCGCTATCATTTTTGGTACTTTCAAATTAAACAGCGAAAACTTGGATGTACTTTTAATGAATGGTATAGGCAAGGTTTGTTGGGGGCGAAGAAATGAATAAATTGGCAGTGTCTCTGCTTCTCTTTTTAGTTCCTGGTTTGGTTTTAGCAGATGGCTCCTTGAGTTTTGCACCTCCTGCCAGTGATTATTCTGTCGTATTTCTGGGTAACTTATTCGGTATTGTTGATGGGGTTTTAAGTGGTACTGGAAGCCAGATCATGGGGGCTATGTTTGGCGTATTTAATGCGGCAGTCCTCGCACTTGGTGGAATAGTTATTCTGTATACACTTATAGTAGCCACGATGAACACTGCTCATGAAGGGCAAATGCTCGGACAAAAGTGGTCCTCCATTTGGATTCCAATTCGCTCTACAATCGGTTTGGCATTACTAATTCCCAAGGCATCTGGTTATTGCATGATGCAGATTTTTGTGATGTGGGTTGTAGTACAGGGGGTAGGGGCGGCAGATAAAATCTGGGATGCTGCATTAAGTTATTTAAACCGTGGGGGCGTGATTATTCAGGCCCAACAAGTTAATCCTGCGGCATCGCTCACGGCAAATTCGAGCAGCGGTATTGGGGGTATTGCGACTGGTGCAGAAACGATACTTGCTGGACAAGTATGTATGCTAGGTTTACAAACTCAACTAGAAAATACAAGAGAATTTTATCTCAGTGACAAATCCAGTAAGAATATTTGTAATAGTGCTACTCCAGGTTCAGCAATGGATACGTTTTGTAAGACTACTGTGCCTGATTTTCTAAGCTCAGTCAATGCGGTTGCTGTGCAAACAGGACAACCCGCTCAATCATCATGGCAGGTTACCATGCCTAATTTTGACTCTGGGCCTTATGTGTTTTTAAATGGAATTTGCGGTACTATAACGTGGAATAGTCTTGCCAAGAGCTACCCAAACCAATTTGGTGCAAAGGGTTCAAGTCCATTACCAACGAATACAAGTGGAATTAATACAGGTAATGCAAGTCAACAGAATAATGCAACAAATAATACGACAATTTCTGGAAGCAAAGACAGCGGCTCTAGAACATTGACGCCTTCAGAAGTAGCAATGACGCAATTGTCGCGCGCCATTGCTGTGCAACAAATGTACAGTGATTTGTCGTCTACCGCGCGTTTAATGATTAATAATGATCCGCAAATGTCACCAAACAGTAATAATAACTCTCAACCTTCTCCAGCATGGGCAACCCAGCAATTTGGTGTTCCTTATACGGCAGATGGGACACAATGTGATCAGACAAAAAATCAATGCGTTACTTGGGGTCCTATACCTGGCTCAATAAATAGTGGTGTCTTGTTGGCTGGAACTGAATTAATCAATGCGATCAATGACTATAATGGCGTGATGATGCCAACAGTTAATTTAACGCGTATGATGACCAGTGGCGATAATGAACTATCCTCTACTGCTTTTATTAATCAAGCATCACTTCAGGGCTGGATTATGGCTGGCGCTTATTACTTTAATTTAGTAGGGATTCAAGGGACTTCTTCGATAAGCAATGCAAATCAGGTAGATAGCAATACAGGTTTGGATGGCAGTTCATTTGACCCAACTACAGTTACCAGTCCATTTACAAGTGGTAGTTACAGTAATAGCCAAGCTACTTGTAATAAAGGGACCCTAAAAGACCATGATCTCACTGATTTATGCATTTGGTTTAATTATGATGATACTGGTGTTAAGAAGGTAGAATCACTCGTTGCCGCATCTTCTGCACAAAATCCTACCACTAAGGTTCCTACTCTTAGCTCAAACATGACCTTAGTTGGTGGTACTACTGCATCAACAGTATTTGGGTACTTAAATAATGGCCTGATGGTGCAAACCCCTGGTCAACCAGGTCTCCAAACGCTGACTTTTGCCGACGACATCAACTTTCAGGTGCAGCCACAGCTATATTATTTGAAACAGCAATCTTTCTCTTGCGGTTCTGTAAAGCCATTTTACAGTATCTGTTTAGGAGGGTGGATTGCGAACGTAGTTTATAACTGGATCATCGTACCTTTATATAATATGTTCATTTTAATGTTTGGGAACATTATTGGCGCGGTTATCGGGGCATTCTTAGAAACCCCCTTAAAAGGTATGGCAGAAATCTTTCAACAAGGTCTATATATTATTGCGCAGCCAGGAGTTAACCCTGTAGTCGCCTTAGCTAATATGGGAAATCAATACATCAATTTTGCAGGCAATTTATGGATGTATTTATTGGGATTAGCGGTTGCTAGTGCATTAATCCCAATATTTGGTGTGTTTATTTTTGCGATGTTGACTTTAGCCATGCCGTTGATTATTGCTTGGGTTGGCATTATGGTGAGTATCGGTTTTGTCACTGCCTATTATATCCCGATCTTGCCCTATGTGATTTTTGTTTTCGGCGGAATGGGGTGGATGATTGCGGTGATTGAAGCTATGGTTGCTGCGCCAATTGTTGCCTTGGGCGTTACTCATCCTGAAGGGCATGATGCTTTTGGTAAAGGAGAGGCGGCAATCATGCTTTTGCTGAACATCTTTTTAAGACCCGGTATGATGATCATTGGTTATATCTCGGCTATCGCATTATCTTATGTTGGCGTTTGGGTTTTGAATGCCGGATTTGATCAAGCGATACAGTTTGTGTCACAAGAAACGAATGATAGCTCTCTTCTAAATGGCAATTCCGTGTGGGTTGCTGCTGGTGGTGCTACCCAATATACTGATTGGACCGCAATTTATGCATTCTTTTTCTCGATATTAAGTTATACAACGATTTATTTAACCATTATTCAAAAATCGTTCACCCTGATTACTTATTTGCCGGACAAGGTATTACGCTGGATAGGTGGTACCCATGAAAGTATTGGTCAAGAAAGTGCGCAATGGGGTGAAGAAGTAAAGGGTAAAGTCCAGGAGGCCGGTAAGGAGACGCAAACAGCCCAAGGTACTATGGAAAAAACTATGGGTGGTATCGGTATGAAGGCTGTTGGTAAGGTCAAGGGTGCTGTGGGCAAGGCCTTTGGTGGGAGTGGAGATACTAGTGGAGAAGGCTTGCAAACAGGCGGTGAGGCTGGTAGTGGCGGTTCATCGACTGGAGCTCAAAATC
>NZ_LNYU01000009.1:123919-224214 GCF_001468135.1 Legionella santicrucis
TGCGCCAGACAGTAGTCAAGTAGAGTCGGCCCAACATGCAGGTGCACCAGCAGGTGCCAGTGGCTCACCTCCACCGATTACAAAATAATACTAATAGTATATATGAGGAATGTTGAACATTATGCCCGAATTAACTGCTCCAAATAGCACAATCGTTAGTCATTCTGATGTTGTTAATGATAAGCTGAAAGATCAGCAAAATACAAAAGCTGATAGCGAACGGTTTATGCTCGAATTGTTTGCATTTTTACAAAAGAATAGTAATTTAGTTTTAAATCAACAATTCGATCAATTGCAAGCGCCATTACAAGCTGTTGCTCAAGATTGTGGTTATCAAGATCTTCCCGTGGCATTGAATTTTGCAAAAAATGCTCGTGGACAAACTGCGCTCGTGAAAGCATTACAAGAGCAAGAATTTGGTTTGGCAAGTACTTTGCTCAAGTTTGGTGCACAATATGATGAACAAGCTGAAGCTGAATTTGATATCGCGATAGATAGCGAGCGTGGACAACAAGCATTAGCGGATCGTACTATTGGTTTCCCACCTTCTTATGTGCCCTCGGATGCGCAAAAACTGCACGTAGTTAAAGAATATGGTTTAGTCTTAGGTGTAGAAATGACCAGTAAGGATGGTACTCCATCTCAACGGGCACACATAGGTCCTGCCTATAGTTTGATGAAAGAATCGGTTGCTGATTACAGTAAATCTTGTACCAATCAACCGGCCAAAGATGACTTTAAACAAATTGCGAATGCATTTAACTTTACAAATAATGTATCTAAATTTTACGGCAGTAATCCTACTGGAATGCCTGAGGCAAGCAATGCACTTGCTAAGCGAATCCAAGCAGGAGAGGTCACAACAGTTCCTGTCAGTTGTAAAGGTCATGCTATGGGGTTGTCTTTTGCACCAGTGGAAGGTGATCCCAATAAAACTTATTTAGTATTTACCAATCGTGGTGAAGGCGCTGAAAAATCAGGCAAATTTGGAACACAAATCTACGAAGTAGATAAGCGTGATATCACTCCTGAGTTTATCAATAAAATGGCGAGTGGTCATTTCAAAGGACGCTCGCATGATGAAATAATGAGTAGCATTAAGCAGATCACTAAAGGAAAAGAACCCGTTTGCGAAATTCAACAACAGCCACAAAAATACGACAATTGTTCCGTTGCCAACTCTCGTTCTAATATCCATGGGTTACTTCTTTGTCAGGAGGCAAATCGCAAAGGTGGGTTTGATAAAGTGAACCAAGATGTGGTCAAGGAGCGTTATAAAGATTTTACTGATGATATGAAAAGTAAAAAGGTTCAAGAATTGGCTAAAGCTATTACAAAAGATCCTGATAATCCGGATTTAAAAGCTTTAGCACAAGGCTACGTAGATAAACCAGGTAGTAAATTTAAACATCATTTAGAGGAGGTAATGTCTGAGAAGCCATCCATCAGCATGAAATCTCCATAATTGGGTTGAATTACGGAAACGTGGTAAAAGCGAATTGAAGGCGTAATGGAGTTAAGTTTAAGCTAATAATACCAAGTGCCCATTGAAGATGTTGAAGAAGACAGGCCTTACTCGCTTTAAATCATCAGCCAGCGCCTGGGGAAAACCAGAAATCTCTTCGTTGTGGCAAGCGGACGATACACTTATTCATCTCCTCAACAGTAAATCAACTCCAAGAAGCCAAAGAAATTTGGCCATCGGCTGCAACACAGCTTCTTTGCGTCTCAAATTCGCCACATAACTCGTTTTTGCGTAACGAGTAGTGTTGAAGATACCTATTTTTATCATTATGGTTTATAATTGAACATGTTAGGGTATGTAATTTAAACAAATTAGAGATTCTATTATGAATGGTAATTTGAATGAAATTTTGGAAGAGATGAGGAAAAACCAGGAGCTGCATCCTGAGCCTCCAAACAAGTTAAAAGTTCTGTTTAAACTTTTACCTTTTTCTAATTCATTTTTGAATGTTATAGATAAAACAGCTCTTGCAACTTCAAATCTCGTCGCAGTGAGTGCAAACTCTATGCAGGTGGCAATGAACAGTTTGAAGTCAGCAAAAGTACTTCAGGGGCTTTCTATTGGATTTGCCGCTTTGGATGTTATATTCGTTCCTATCACTGCTCTTTTATATTTTGATAAGCATGATCCGGTTTACTTTACATTGTCAAACGCAACAAAATTTGCTTACAGTGCCGCAATTCTTTCATTACTTACGTTAAGTGTTTTTTTCCCTCCTGTAGCATTTGTTACTGCTGGCCTCGGTTTGGCAGGTGCAGGTGTATCATTAGTTAATCACTTTTACAAGGCGAAAAGAGTTCCTAAACAATTACAAGCTGCTACTGAAGAAATTGAGAAATTGGATAAAGAGTTAGCAAAAATAGCTGAACAAGCTGAAGAGCTAGCCAAAGCTCCTGAGCCAAATCAACAAAAAGTAGAAGCGTTGCACAAACAGTTTAAGGCGAAACAGCATGACAAGCAGGAAATGTTAAATTATAAACAATCCTTAACCATTCAAAATGAAAAGTTAAATCAAAAGCGCGGAAGATTTGATAAGCTATTCGGGCTCGCTGTTTCAGCGATTGCATTGGCGGGAATATTAACTTCTATAGCATTCCCTGCAGTTGGATTGTTAGTCCTTGCTGGCGCTGGCGCATCTGCTGCAACTTACATGGCTGGAAGATTTATTTACGAAGTGACACATAGAAAGAGCTCTAAAACTAGCAAACTTGAGCAAGAATCTCACTCACCGGGCTCTGTAGTACAGATTAACCAAATAATGAAACCGGAGAATACTCTAGATGCACTTAAGCATCAACAACAAGAGGACAAGGAGCTTAACAAGAAGCAAGAGAAGGCTATAGAAATTATAAATAAAATAAAAAAATCAGAAAGTAAAGATTCTATGCAGGCTGCTTCGATTGATTTAATGTGTGCAATAGGCAAAAACATTAAGGAAGGAAAATATGAAAAAAAAGACATTAAGGCTTTTTTAGAAGAAATCCCTGGGTTTAAAGAGATACAGCCTAGTTTAAAAGAGGTAATTGACGATATTGCGAAGGGTAATATAAAGATCTCTGATGCTCAACTGGCAGATATTAAAGAGATTACTAAAGTCTCTGAATTTTTAGAAAAATACAGTCAAAAATCAGAACAAATGGAAAAACAAACAATATTATCGGCAGTTAAGTATATTGTCGATCCCACCACACCAGAGGTAAAACCACAACCTAAGCTCCCATCCTGAAAGCCTAATTGTTCTAAATAAAGTCATTAAAAAATATCTATGTCAGGGGTATTCTTTATAATATCAAATTTATTTCTTATCATTTTTTCTTTCTCGGCCAAATGAGCATTTATTTTATGAGGCAAACCGTTTGATGCTAGCGAATTTCTGAAAAATTCTTTAACGGCATCAAAATCGTCATTATTACTAAAATAAAAATCGTGTACTTTTTTATTAGAGTCAATATATAAGTATAGCCAAGTGCTTTTTATGCTCGTTTTAATTTTTTCAATAGTCAAACTAGATGTTAGATCTTGATTATTTAAAAAACTTTGCCCGTTTTTTTTATTAAAATGATGTTTAAGCTGGTGAAAATCATTTTCACTAATAATTAAATTACGTTCCTTTGCCAGTTCCTGTAAGTTGGAAAAAGTTAAAAAATAATTCTTATCCCAAAATAGCAATAAAGGGGACAAATACCGTGCCCATTGTTTGTTTTTGTGATACCAAAATAAACTATATATATCTTCCAATAGATCAAGAAACGTATAACCAAACATTAATTTTCCTTATTATTTTTTGGTTAATCAAAGTGATAAGTATTTATTATAATTGGGTCGATAGGGGATAATTCTTCAATATGAGGAACCGCCACTCTCTAATCAGCCTATCAACTAATAAGGATTGGAGATCCCACGTAAAAACTCACTCATTTCAATAGGCTCTTGACCAATCTTTAATGAATGACGAACGTAATTTGCTGCTTTTAATATATTTTCTAAATTGTATTTTTTGAGTTGAATTGAATGTAAATAGGCAACAAAAAACTCTGTTTTTAAATTTCCTATTCCCCTTCCCATTCCTGCAAGCGTGACATCAATAAAACGCACCCCAGCACTTATAGCTGCTAATGCATTGGCTTGGGCTAAACCAAGATTATCATGAGCATGAAATCCAAAAGAGATTGTGGGGTAGGAGTTCATATATCTATCATAAAGTGATTTAACTTGTAGGGGCAATAAACTGCCATTAGAGTCAGCAAAGTAAATAATATCTGGCTTGTATTCATTGATTTGTTTCATTACTTCATCAAGCTCATTCTCTTTATAGCAAGAAGTATGAGTCAAATTAATTGCAACATTCATATTTGCATTTCTAGCCATTTTTATTTTAGACAGGGCTGATTCAAGTTCACCTTTTGGAATACAGATTCTTAATAAATCAATGCCATATTGTTTTAATTCTATTAAATCGTTTTGAGTTACATTATTGGGATAAATCATTACGGCTATTTTTGCTTGTTTAATTAATGACCTACAAAGAAATAAATATTCTTTAGCACACCATCCCGCTCTTCCTATCTCTATGGGTACTAAAGAGCCATTGCGATAGCCAATTTCTATGTATTCGATACCAGAGTCATCAAGAGGTTGAAGAATTTCTTTTAATTCAGTGTCTGTAAAATTAAAATTTGTTCTATGCCCCCCGTCCCTTAATGAGGTATCTAAAAGTATTATAGGCTCACTCATAAATAATTCCACGTGCAAAGTATTGCTCTTTAATAATTATAGTCAAAATAGCAACACTTTAATAAAAATAGGGGTGGTGTTGGTGAAGCAACGAAAAATTCGGTGAATAGATATAGCTGATGTTCGGTAATGGAGTCAACTTAAGTATGTGCCGCCTGGATTAAACACAGTCGTAATACAGGAGTTATTGTTGGTATTCTTTTGCGCCCGCAATAATTAATTTATACACCCGTTCACTAATAATACCTTGCTCAAATTTTGCTTTAGCATCCCAAGTCATGAGCTGACCTTTTTGACGAACTAGTTTACGCGTGGCGGATGTGACCTCGTTAGGATCGCCTTCAAGTAAAACATCACGAACTTCTTCGTCAAATACTAAATATTCTCTTAAGGCAACCCTCTTGTCATCTACAGTGGGCACTAATTTTTGCCATATACATAATCTTATCGTTTCTAAGATATCTATTGTTCTACCAAGACGTTCTTCACCAGAGAATGAAGTAACGAGTCGACGCATGGTTTCTGCAACTCCAGAAGTATGCAAGGTTGTATATACGGGATGTCCTGTGAGCGCTGCTTCTAGGGCAGCGCTGATCGTTTCCGCATCTCGACACTCACCAACCATGATTAAACGAGGCTTTCTACGTAATGCATTTCTTACGCCATCTGCAAAGCTTGGTAAGTGTCTTGGTATTTCGGACTGACTCACTACTGCAGATATGGTCTCGATTTCATCATAGACGAACTCAATTGGTGATTCATAGGTTAATACTTTGCGATGGGAATCTTCAGACTCAATTAACTGTCGAATAATCGATGCTAATAATGTTGATTTACCTGAACCTGTCGCGCCAGTAATAAATACAATTCCTTCTTGAGGTGCAATTGCTTGAAGAACATTATCTGGTAGATGCATCGTTTCTAATCTTGGCGGCGTTGTGGGAATAGTTCTCAACGTGATTTGAATTGCATCATGTCCCTCCACCAGACAGGCTGTTCCATTCACCCGATAACGGTATCTAACGCCACGATTAGGACGAAATTCATAGTGTGTATCTATATCTTTACCAGAAAGGAGCTGTGTTGTTGCATTAGGTCCATAAATGGCATTAATTAAATCACCAAGCTCCGTATTTGATAAACGCCGATTAGTAATACGGAATAGTTTACCATAAACCTCCGCATAAATAGGTTCACCCGTTTGAATAGTAATGTCTGAAGCATTTAAACGTTCAGTATGTTCCAACATTCGATCCATGAATAATGGAGTAAAACGAGTAGGCTCATCAGGCATTAAATGAATATTGTTACTCATATGTTTTCATTAATGAATGTTATTGTTGTCATTTACCGGGGCAATCATAGGTTGCCACGATTTATCTGTTATTATAATTTTAGACCGACTTGCCAATTTTTCCATATTTTTGAAATGTTCTAGAGCATTTTCGTCTTTAGAAACAGCTGCTCGCCATTGCTCACTATTTACATTAAGAGCCGGTAATGCCGTTATTCTTAATACTCTATCATCAATATGGATTTCTGATGCATCGCCTGTTACTCCTAAGTCAGTATGAGAAACATATGGGGGAGAGACCATATTCATTGCTAATAATTTCCTATATAAGATCATGCCACCAAAATCTTCTTTAATTCTTGCTATGTTTTCCTCAAGGATAGTATTAGCCTGATCAACTCCTTGCCTCCAGCCCTTAGCAGCATAAATACACCATATTTTCTTTTCGACTTTTGTTTTAGGAAGTAGGGTATAGTTAGGATATTCTGGTTTTACATAGTCCAGCCATAAATACTGGCGCCAAGTAGGGGGAGTGGTTACAAAATGTGCCTGTTTTGCAACTTTATAAGTACGATCAGAAATACGAATCGTTTGGGTATCTGCAAGATTCAGTGTATTTCTTCCTTCCAATAAAACTGGAGGTAAAATGTTATGCTCTAATGTTAGGGAATTAAAATCATAAATAGCGTCAAGTCTTCGAGATTGTCTAATAAGGTGTTCATCAATAACTTTCGCTCTCCACGCTAAGCCTCCTTGCGCTCCAAGACTTAATGCAGTTTCTTTGATAGCCATTTGGCGAAATTTACCTTTGAGCTTCTTGTTTCTCTGGTTTTTATTGACATTAGCCATGGCTTGTATACCAGCCAATGAGCCAGTATCACCCATGTATTTTGAAGAGGTGCACGCCAGCAACAGGGCAGATAATACAACTGTTATACTACGAATAAATTTTGCCATAGCGTAATTCAACTACTTGACTGTTAGGGTAAACGTGAATATCTGCTTTTTTACCAGCTTGGTAATCAATATCACGCAAAATTTCAGCTAAACTCTGATCTTTTATATTTATACTAATTAAAACAGGAATCGATGGTGCCTTTCCTAATACGCGAAATCTGTAATGAGCCGATTTGGAAATACGAGCAGTAAGTTCTTCTATTGGGCCTGACCAGTCTACGCTCGCTCTAGCTTGTAGATTATAGGCATTGGGAATGGTCAAAGTATTGTCTTTATGAGGCGGCATGATCACCTTTTCGACACGTGCCATTTCGTGCATGGAATCACTTACAGATACCGCAGCTTCTGCTAACTTAATTGTGGCATCATCACTAGGATTATTGACAGGTGGCTTTTTAAAAAGCATACCTGTTGTCTTGCATCCTACAAGCAGGACAGAGGCAATAAACAGCATGAGAAGCTTATTGTTCATTCAATTCTTTAAATGTTTGGAAATCTTCGTTTGATTGAAACAGGAGCCAGCCTCCTTGTCAAGCCTATCGAGGGTGAATTATATGAATTTAAATAGAAACTATTTTAAAACTCATTATAGGAACAGTTTCATAACACGAAATGAGGTTTAGAATTATTTGTAGGGAAACAATACAAAATTTATAATTTTTCAAATAATCCGTAAGCTACTTGTCCTGCTTGCTTCATTTTAACTGGTCGCCAGTAATGTTCATCTAGATGAATTGCAACGGCTGATTCCAAATAAACAAGACCCCCGGTTTTTATAATCTGGCTATGAGTGATGTCTGCAATACACTGAGGTAGATAATTTTTCGCAAAAGGTGGGTCAAGAAAAATAAGATCAAATTCTTCTTGGCTCTGATTCAGATAAGATAATGCGTCCGCTTTTAAAAGCTTGAGCTTAGGGCTGTTGAATGTACTAATAATTTTTTGCAGATTTGTAAATGCCTTGAGTGATTGCTCTAGAAAAACAACACGTCCCGCTCCTCTTGAAA
This sequence comes from Legionella santicrucis, assembly GCF_001468135.1. Classification (GTDB taxonomy): domain Bacteria; phylum Pseudomonadota; class Gammaproteobacteria; order Legionellales; family Legionellaceae; genus Legionella; species Legionella santicrucis. The sequence goes on from NZ_LNYU01000009.1 coordinate 131,937, forward strand.
ATGCTTCTAGACCTAAAGCCCCGCTGCCTGCAAAAGCATCCAGGCAGCGCGCTTCTTGAATATCGTGCATTAACCAGTTAAATAAAGTTTCGCGCACTCTATCTGGCGTAGGACGCAATCCTTCTTCATCAGGGAAGTACAGCTTTTTACCCCTATAAAGCCCACCAATAATGCGTACACTCTGTTTCATGATTGTCCTACAGTGATGAGTAAAAATTTATCAGGATTAACTTGTTTTTCAAATGCATCTTTTACTTGCTCACTAGTGACTGAATTAATATGAGCTGTGTAATTATCCAGAAAATCGTCTGGCAGGTGGTAAAAAGCCATACGTAATAAGATGTTGGCAATACTGCGATTTCCGGATAAAGAAAGTGGAAAACTGCCAATGAGGTACTGTTTAGCAGCCTCCATTTCTTCACGACTAGGGCCATCATTGATGTAGGCATCTAAAGTTTTTTGAATAATATCCAATGAATTTTTAGTTTGTTGATTTTTGGTAGAGTAACTGATGAGAAACGGTCCTATTCCTGGCATAGGTATAAATTGACTGTCAATACCATAGGTTAAACCGCGCTTTTCTCTGATTTCAATAGCGAGTCGAGAAACCAAAAGCCCCCCTCCTAAAATATAATTTCCTACTATGAGAGGAAAATAATTCGGATTGTGGTAATCAATGCCGATTTGACCAAGTCTGATGATTGTTTGTGATGATGGAAATGGGATATTGATTGCTTGAGCCTGAGTCAATTGTTGTGCTTTAGGGATTGCTGGAGCTGGTTGACCTTTGGGAAGTTCTTGAGTCAATTGATCTGCGAGTTGATGAGCAGTTTGACTTGTAATGGCGCCTACCATGACTAAAACAGCATTATTTCCTACATAATAACGTTTATAAAAATCAATAACTTGGTTTTTATTGATTGCTTTAACCGTTTCAGCTGTACCATTGACAGAGTGTGCATAGGGGTGTTGTTGATATAGTGCTTTGAAAAAATTAAGATTTGCTACCTCTTCTGGTGATTCTTGGCGTTGTTCAATGGCGAGCAATTGTTGTTTTTTTTCTCTGATGAAGGCTTCATCAGGAAAGTCTGGATGATTGATAATCTGAGTAAAGGTTTTACTGGCTTGTATTAGCTGATCTTTGCTGACCAGGGTTTTAAGATGTAAAACAACCATATCTCTATTAATTTCAACATGGTATTGAGCGCCGGTATCTGCCAAGGTTTCAGCAAGGGCAGTTGCTTCTTGGCCTGAGTTTCCTTGATTTATCATCTGGCTCGTCAATGCAGCTATACCATATTGAGGGCCATCATTTGCAGATCCTGCAGCAAAAGCTAAGCTGATATCCAACATAGGTACTTCCATGGCCTGGTAAAAAACCACTTGAACTCCATTTTGAGTTTTCCACTTTTCTGTTTTAAATGTATTCGCTGTCACTGTATGCGACAAACCAATCATTAATGCCATAAGGCATGTGCTAAAAATTCTCATTGTGTGACCTTGTGTTTTTGAGGTTCTAATATTGCAATTGTTTTATTTTTTTCTTGGAAATAATGTTGTGCGGTTTGCTGGATTTGTTCTGGAGTAACCGCTTCAATTGCTTTGGTATATTCTCCTGCTTTTTGCCAACCTAGACCAATTGTTTCTAAAAGACCTATTTCTGAGGCTTGCCCGAAAATTGAATCTTTTTCAAACGTTTTTTGCGCGATAATTTGATTTTTAATTCTTTGTAATTCTTCCTGATTCACTGGCTTTTTCTTCAAATCATCCAACTCACTAAGAAATGCTTTTTGTAAGTCGCTTACTTTGTAGTTTTGACTTGGAGTACCATAAATAATGAATTGAGTTTGATATCTTGTATAAGGGTTATAATAGGTATCTGCTCCTGCAGCAATATGATTGCCACGAATTAAGTTTTTAGCAAAGCGAGAACTTTCGCCCGCATCCAATATTCCAGCAATTATTTCTAATGCATAAGGTTCATATGTGTTATGGGTTGTGCTTACACTTGGAACAGAATAGCCGAGCATTAGCAAAGGTAATTGTGCTGATGCTTGAACATGAACACTTTTTTTACCCAACATAGGGGGTTCTTTTTGTACTTTTCGTTCAGGAATAGCTTTTCGAGGCAATGCACCAAAATAATTTTCAGCTAAAATACGAACTTGTTCTGGATTGACATCACCCACCACAACTAAAGTAGCGTTATTAGGAGCATAGTATTTTTTGTACCATTCTCTTAGATCTTCAATGTTCATTTGTTTCAGATCACTCATCCAACCTATAACAGGGTGATGATATGGAGCACTGAAATGAGCAGTTGCAAGAAAACGCTCGAAGGCTAAGGCTTGAGGATTATCATCAGTACGCATGCGTCGTTCTTCTTGGATTACTTTAATTTCTTTAGCAAATTCATTTGTATCAAGAGATAAATGATTCATACGATCCGCTTCTAACTCAAAGCTAGTAGCTAGTTTCGATGCGTCTATTTTTTCAAAAAAAGCAGTATAATCATTGTTGGTAAAGGCATTGGCTTGCCCCCCAATTGATGCAATTGTTTTGGAGAAGATACCTAAAGGGAATTTTTCTGTTCCTTTGAACATCATATGTTCTATAGCATGAGAAACACCTGTAATTCCACCGGGCTCATCAGCAGAACCTACTTTGTACCAAATCATTGACACAGCAATAGGGGCCCTGTGATCTTCTTTGACCAATATTTTTAATCCATTATTCAAGATAAACTCTTGAACTTGGCTAAAGGTCTGGCAAGATAGTACCATGAGTAGCGTAAAGAGTAATTTGCGCACAACTTAACCTCAAAGTAAAAAAGATGATAGAATTTCACATTTTTTAGGATTTGTACACTATATGATTAAATGGTTCAAACGCAGTCACACTCCTACTTCTTCAGAAGCTGATGAGTCCCAGCATAAAGAAGAGTTACTATCGCAAGCCCCTATGAAGGAGGTAAAACAAGAGCAAGAGCCTGTAAAAGAAGGATTTTTTGCTCGTTTTAGGAAAAGTTTAAGTAAAACGCGTCATCAGCTAGGTGATGGTATTGGTCGGTTATTGTTAGGAAAAAAAGAAATCAGCCAGGATTTGCTGGATGAGCTAGAAACTCTTTTAATCAGTGCTGATTTGGGTATAGAAACAACACAAGCGGTATTAAAGCAATTGACAGAAGGTTTGGCACGTAAGCAATTATCTGATGGTGATACGGTTTATGAGGCACTTAAATCTCATTTACAAGCGATTTTAAATCAAAAAAAACAATCGCTGACTTTAGAAACTCAAGATCATTCTCCTTTTGTTATTTTAATGGTTGGCGTGAATGGAGCCGGTAAAACAACTACAATAGGAAAATTAGCAAAGCAATTTCAACAGCAGGGCAAAAAAGTGATGTTAGCTGCTGGCGATACTTTTAGAGCTGCAGCAGTAGAACAATTACTCGTTTGGGGTGAGCGAAATGATATTCCTGTTATTGCCCAACATACAGGGGCTGATAGTGCTTCAGTTATTTTTGATGCCCTGCAAGCAGCTAAAGCACGAAAAATGGATGTATTAATTGCGGATACGGCGGGACGATTACATACCCAAAGCAATTTAATGGAAGAATTGAAAAAAGTAAAAAGGGTATTACAAAAACTTTGTCCTGATGCGCCTCATGAAACAATGTTGATATTGGATGCAACTATAGGGCAAAATGCATTAGTCCAAGCAAAGCAATTTAATGAAGCGATTGGATTAACGGGTGTTACCATGACCAAATTGGATGGAACAGCTAAAGGTGGAATTTTGTTTGCTATTGCTAATGAACTAGGGATTCCCTTTCGTTATATAGGGATTGGTGAAGGAATAGAAGATCTTCAACCCTTCGATGCTGCGCAATTTGTTGGTGCATTATTTAATGATCACATTTGACCAAGTCAGTAAACGTTACCCAGGCGGTTTTGAAGCTTTAAGCCACGTTAATTTTACCTTACAAAAAGGAGAGATGATTTTTCTCACTGGGCATTCAGGAGCAGGAAAAAGTACTTTACTTAAATTGATCGCTCTATTGGAAAGGCCAACTTCTGGCCAATTAACAATGAATGGCATACGATTGAATCATTTAAAAAAGCGCGATGTGGCTGCTCATCGCAGTCAATTAGGAATTACTTTTCAATCACCTTATTTACTGAATGATCGGACCGTTTTTGATAATGTAGCTTTGCCTTTGCAAATTCAAGGCATGACTTCTCCTATGATAGTCAAAAGAGTACACGCAGCACTAGATATGGTGGACCTACTTAGTAAGGAAAAAATGCTGCCTGTTCACTTGTCTGGTGGAGAGCAACAACGTGTGGGTATTGCCCGCGCTGTAGTTCATAAGCCTGCATTATTATTAGCTGATGAACCTACTGGAAATCTTGATCCCAAACTTTCAGCAGAAATTATGCTGATTTTTGAACAATTTAACCAAGTAGGAGTGAGTATTTTAATTGCTACCCATGATTTGGCATTAATCGCAGGAATGAAACATCGAATTGTGATGCTTAAAGGAGGCCGGATGTGTTAAAGCGAATGCGAACAATCCTTGCCTATCATTTGCAAGCAGCAATACAAAGTTTAAATTTATTATGTCGTAAACCGATAGCGACACTGATGACTTCCATTGTGATTGCTATTACCCTAGCTTTACCCGCTCTTTTTTGGATTATTTCTGATAACTTAGCCAATCTCACAGCAAATTGGCAACGTGGTGGCCATATTTCTCTTTATTTAAAACCAGGCTTATCTGAATCAGAACAACAAAATATAGTGCAGGAAGTACGTAAAACTGATGGAGTGGCTCAAGTTATTTTAAAATCTTCTGCAGAAGGACTGTCGGAGTTGACACGACAAGAAGGAATGCAGGATATTATGCGCTATCTCCCTCAAAACCCCCTGCCTGCAGTGATTGATGTGATACCTGATTTGGGAGCTAACTCACCTGCTAAATTGGACTTATTAGCACGACAGTTGCAAACAATAACCCAGGTCGATTATGCAAAAGTTGATATGGAGTGGATAAGCCGCTTGCATGCTCTTTTGAGTTTTGCTGCTACGTTTGCTAATTCATTACTCGCCTTATTGGCAATGGCTGTGGTTGTGATCGTTGGTACTACCCTACGTTTAGCGATTCATAGTCGACAAGAAGAAATTCAGGTTTTAAAGCTAATCGGGGCGCAAGATCCTTTTATCCTCAGGCCTTTTTTATATTCTGGAATCTGGTATGGGGCAATCGGAGCTACTTTTGCAATCTTTTTGGTTAATATTTTTATATTCAGTTTAGGTGCCGCTCTTAATCAATTGGCAGTCGTTTATCAAATGCACTATCCGCTAGCAGGGTTATCAATGCGTCAGATCTTGCTACTTGTTTTGTTTGCAATTATACTAGGGTGGATGGGGGCAAGATTATCTGTGAAGCGACAGTTAGCCTCCATAGAGCCTCAAATATGAGCTCTTTTATAACCTTGTTTTACAGCGAAATTTTAGAGGAAGAAGCATGAGCCAATATTTGCAACTTGCCGGAATAAATTTACCTGTGGGCAGTATTGATGCGTATATTCACAGGGTAAATCAAATTCCTATGTTATCTTTAGAGGAAGAGATTGCTTGTGCCGAGCGTTTTCATTCTGAAGGTGATTTAGAGGCCGCGAGACGCTTAGTGCTTGCTCATTTGCGTTATGTTGTTCGTGTCGCTCGTGGTTATTTAGGATATGGTCTCCCTTTGAATGATCTAATTCAAGAAGGTAATGTCGGTCTGATGAAGGCGGTAAAACGTTTTGACCCGAAGATGGGCGTGCGCCTTGTTTCTTTTGCAGTGCACTGGATTAAAGCAGAAATCCATGAGTTTGTTTTACGCAATTGGCGTATTGTTAAAATCGCTACAACTAAAGCACAGCGTAAGCTATTTTTTAATCTTCGCCAAATGAAAAATCGTCTAGGCTGGATGAGTCATGAAGAGGTGACTGCTGTAGCGAATGATCTAGGCGTAAGCCGTGAAGATGTACTGGTTATGGAACAACGCTTGAATGCGATGGATACACCTTATGATGCTCCAGATGCAGATGATCATGATGATTTTTATACAGCTCCTGAACGTTATTTATTTAATACAAATGACGATCCTTCTGTCTTGTTGGAAAAGGATAGTACAAGTGATCAAGGTCGTGAGCAGTTGATGTTTGCTTTAGAGCAATTAGATGAACGTAGTCAGGATATTTTACAGCAACGTTGGTTGTCAGAGGAAAAGTTGACCTTACATGATTTAGCTAAAAAATATGGTGTATCTGCTGAGCGCGTTCGACAATTAGAAAAGAATGCTATGAAAAAGCTTAAACAGTATATGGAAAATTAGATTTTTCAGTAATCCTTCCTTGCCTGGGTATAATAAAAAAACTGGGCAAGGGCTTTAATTTCTATTCTCTAAAAAATCACAAACGAGTCGTTCCACTCGGGTATCCACTAATACACTGATATGATTGGCCTCTGGAAGTAGGCATAATTTTGCATCAGGATACTTCTTACAGAACTCGATGGACTCTTTAGTACTAATCGTTTTATCAAGTTCTCCATGAATACATAAAAAAGGAATATGAGGTGTTTGGGAAATAAAATGGTTTAATCGTATCAGTTTCAGATCAAATTGTGCTTGTTGACGCATAACTTGTCTTAATTGAAGATATCCATGTCCACTAAGCTTAAATTTTTTTGCGATACGGTTTACAGGACTTCGCATTTGAGTTGGTGATGCAATTAGAATGGCACATTCTGGTTTATATTTTAATTGCCAATCAGAAAGTTGTCCTGACACATTTAATGTGTTAAGTAACATGGAGCCACCAAACGAATGTCCGATAACAGCATAAAACGGCCCATATTGATTGATCGTATCTCTCAAAATTGCCACTGCATCTGTCCAAGGTAACTGTAACCCTTTAGCTTCTCCATGAGCTGGAAAATCGAGGGCGTATACTTCATACCCTTGTTGATATAAGGAATCGATTAAACGAGCCATATAAGCTGCACGTGATATCCATCCATGAGCAATCAATACTTTTCTATTGTTTGTATCATTTTGAGGTGCAAAGCGATGCAATACATGATGACGAGGTAACTCTTGATGAATAACTTCAGTGCGTTTTCCCTCAATAAACTCACAAGCGCGTTTGGCAAAGTCTCTGTATGGCTTTTCCAAAGGAAAAAAGATAGGCGTAATAAAAGCCTGATAACATAATTGAGCATGTAATAAATCTCGCACATGGGTTAATGATGAAGTTATCATGATTAATTCCCCCGTTAGATTTTATTTTAAGTGTAGCCGAAAAAAAGGGGGGCTACTTATAATTTTTTCTAAACAAATATTCATTACTTTATCTTTGAACTTCAATTAATATAAACTACATTCTTTTTAAACTAAAAATACAGTTGAATTCATTCTGAGTAGCTAGTTATCGAACTTTTAAAATAATAGCCATTCTTATTATGAGCCCTATGATCCAATTATTTAGGTTTATTTACTTTGTCTTACTTCAGGGAGCTTGATATGCATACTTCAAATCATATTTATCGTGATGGGGACCAGGAACTTCTGGGTTTTTTAGCATATGATCGATCTATTGTTGGAACCCGACCTGCAGTATTAGTTGTCCACGATTGGTCTGGTCGTAACGAATTCGCCTGCGATAAGGCAAAAATGCTTGCGGAGATGGGCTATATTGGTTTTGCCGTAGATATGTATGGTCAAGGGAAACTCGGTACTACTGTAGAGGAAAAGCAAGCCTTAATGAATCCCTTAATGTCTCAACAATCTTTATTACGTCAGCGGATAAGGGCCGGATTAGCTGCTGTTCACTGTATCCCTAAAGTAGATAGTAAACAAGTTGCAATTATAGGTTTTTGTTTTGGTGGTTTATGTGCTCTTGAATTGGCACGTTCTGGGGCGGATCTTAAGGGCGTGGTGAGTTTTCATGGGCTATTACATCAACCAGGAACCCTTAAATCAGAGCCTATTAAAGCAAAAATTTTAGCCTTACATGGTTATGATGATCCTATGGTCCAGCCTGAACAGGTACACATATTTTGTAAAGAGATGACCGATGCCGATGTGGATTGGCAAATGCATATGTACGGACATGTTCAGCATGCATTTACTAATCCAAATGCGCATGATATTCAACTAGGCACTATTTATAATGAAGTTGCCGCACAACGTTCTTGGCAAGCCATGAGCAATTTTTTGCAAGAAATTTTTGCTAAATAATGTGAGTTCGATAGCAAAAGCATTTTATATCTTTTGCTGTCGCTCGACACGGGCCGCAGTGAATATTATTAAAAAATTATTATAATAGGGTCGATTGTCATGTAACAAAGAATTATAATCCGCAAAACAATTTTGCTTCTGTGTATTTCTGTAAGTCTTAATACTATTGATATGAATTATAGATATTGGAATATGTTGTGCTTCGTTTTATTCAAATAAACATTAAAAACCAATGAATTATAGACAATGACGCAATAAATAGGGGCAACCAATTTAAGTTTTTCATCCGGTTATAACACTATGCAATTGCATCATTTTTTTGAACGTTCCGTTGATCATTATGCGAGTAACATCGCTTTAATTTGTGATAATGCATTTATTTCCTATCAAGAATTAGAATGTCGTGCGAATCAATTGGCTCATTTCCTTTATGAGAAAAAAATAACCAAAGGGAGTATTGTAGGGATCCTATTAGAGCGATCCGTTGAATGCTATATTGCCATCTTAGCTATTTTAAAAACAGGGGCAGTGTATGTTCCTATTGAAACTGATTATCCAGATGAACGAATTAACTATATTTTCTCTGATCTTGCGTTTGATGCTGTTTTAACCACATCGCTGCAATTGACAAATAAAAATTTGGTTTGGCCTGTTTTTTATACGTTTGATACGCTTAGTGAGGAAATCTCGAAACAACCTACAACACGCTTAAGGCCTCATTGTGAACGAAGTGCTGATGATTTGTGCTATATCATTTATACCTCAGGCTCTACTGGAAAACCAAAAGGGGTAGAAATTACTCAACGCAGTATTTGTCATTACGTCCAGGTTGCTAGTGAACTCTATAATATGGACAGTAATGACCGTGTATATCAAGGTTTTTCTTTGGCTTTTGATGCTTCTTTAGAAGAGTTTTGGATGGCTTTTGCCAATGGGGCTACACTAATTGCATGTACTGCAAAGGAAGTACGCTCTGGATTGGGTTTAATTTCTTTTTTAGAACAACATAAGGTCAGTGTTTTTTCAACGGTACCTACTTTATTAGCTACATTAGAAGAACAAATACCAAGTTTACGGTTGTTAATTTTGGGTGGAGAAACTTGTTCCACAAGTTTAGTCAAACGATGGGGTAGAGAAGGATTACGGATTGTCAATACCTATGGCCCTACCGAAGCTACAATTATTGCTACTTATGCTGAATGTCATCCTGAAAAAGAAATTACCATAGGCAGGCCTTTACCAGGTTATGAAGTACTTATTGTCGATGAGCAATTACAAGAAGTAGAAGCAGGCGTAGAAGGGGAGCTATGTATTGCTGGAGTTGCTTTGGCGCGTGGTTATGTAAATCGGCCCGAGAATACAGCAGAAAAATTTGTGTTGAATCCCAAAAATAAAAATCAACGTTTGTACCGAACAGGTGATCTGGTTTCAAGAACAATTCATGGTGAGTTACGTTTTGCAGGGCGCGTAGATGATCAAGTTAAGTTGCGTGGATTTCGTATCGAATTAAACGAAATTGAAGCAGTCATTATGAGCTATGCTGGAATTAAACAAGCAGTGGTTTCTTTGCAAGTATTGGAGCAGCCCACTTTAGTTGCTTATTTAATTCTTGATAAAAGCTCTATATTTGACGCCAATAAACTTAAGGCTTTTTTACGATCTTGTCTGCCTGATTATATGATTCCATCAATAATCGAAATTTTAGAAACTTTTCCTGTTTTGGCAAGCGGCAAAATAAATAGAAAAGAGTTGCCCAAACCTGTACAACAGAAAACTGAAAAATTAAAAAATATACCTACTTCTACACTCGCCAAAGAAATCGCACGAGTCTGGGAAGAAGCATTAAACTGTTCAAACATTTCAATGGATGATGATTTTTTCTATGATTTAGGTGGCCATTCGCTCTATGCAGCTAAAGCCATTTCTAATTTGCGCAAAATATCTGCTTTACAAAATATATCAATTCTGGATTTATATAAGAATCCTACAATTAGACAGTTAGAACAAAAGTTTAATGATATGAAGATTCATTCGGACTCTCATAAGGAACAGATAGTTAAGGAAAAGTACAATGCTCCAACATGGAAATATTATTTGTGTGGTTTGGGACAGGTATTTGGTTGTTTCTTGCAATACGGTTTAGGAACTTTGCAATTATTAGCAGTGATCATGTGTTATAGCTGGGTAAGTTCTAAATATTCAATTATCTCAAAAGAGTCAGAGCTTATATTTTTCGCTTTATTTTTATCGATGCCATTTATTTCTTTATTTATAACAATAGGATTGAAATGGCTATTGTTAGGGCAAGTAAAACCGGGAAAATATCCCTTATGGGGGTGGTTCTATTTCCGTTGGTGGTTGATTCGACGACTGCAACATAATTTGTTCCTACCTAAATTTTTGGTCGGCTCTTCTTTGATTAATATCTATTATCGATTATTAGGCGCTAAAATAGGAAAAAATTGTTATATAGGGTCCATGTATGTGGGGACTCCTGATTTGTTCCACGTAGGAGAGAATACTTCTATAGGCACTGACAGTAAATTAAATGGTTATATTGTCGAAGATGGTTGGTTAAAAATAGGAACCATAACCATAGGTGATCATTGCTACGTAGGTCCGCGTTCGGTAATTGGGATCAATACAACAATAGAAAGTGATGCCATTCTGGATGAAATGTCGATGCTGCCTGATCAGAGCACACTCTCGAAAAAGACTTATTTTTCAGGTTCTCCTGCAATATCTAGCGCTCTTCCTGCTGATCATATTACCCAACGAAAAGTGAAGATTACAGAGTCAACTATGATGAAAAATATCCTTTTTGGCCTTCTTCATTATCTAGGCATAGTCTTTGCCATCTTGGTGTATTATTTGTGCCTCATCCCGTCAATTTCATTAATTAGCTATTATTATGATCAAGGGCATTATTTTACCACTATATTTTTTGCCATCCCTTTAGGGAGTATATTATTTTTAAGCTCTTATTATCTTTGTACCCTAATTTGTAAGAAGATTATTTTGCATAAAGTAAAACCTGGCCATTATCCCTTAAAAAGTTTGTATTATCTCCGCTATTGGACATTTATGAAAATTTTTGATGTCAATGAAATACACATTCTGGCGGACTCTTTGTATCTTCCTATTCTTTTGCGGTTGCTTGGAGCAAAATTAGGTAAAAAGGTGGAAATGGGCGAAGCGCCTCATCTTATACCGGATCTTCTTACCATTAAAGATGGGGGTTTTACCGCCAGTTCGGTTGCCCTGGCTTGGCCTAATGTCTACAATGATTTTATTTCTTTTGCTCCAGTGTCTATTGGACATGAAGCATTTGTGGGTAATGTAAGCTTATTACCTGCTGGCCAATCAATTGGTGATGGTGCACTGTTAGGATGTCTTTCTGTGACCCCTCCTGGTGAGCAAGCAAAAGAACCCTATTCTTCCTGGTTAGGCTCCCCTGCTGTTTTTTTGCCCCGGCGGGAAACAGCGGTTGGATTTTCTGATGAAGAGAGATTTAATCCTCCTCTCAAGCTTTATTGCCTACGTTTATTTGTTGAGTTTATAAGAATTATTTTACCAACAACATTTTCACTAATCATTTTGTTTAATTTATTGTATGTTATAGATTATATGCTTATTGCTCACTCCTGGTTTGTTACAGCGCTTGTATTACCTCCTGCCGAGTTATTTTTTACGGCCAGCCTGATCAGTCTATTAATTGCTTTGAAGTGGATAATGCTGGGTAAATTGAAGCCTCTAACGAAACCTTTGTGGGATCCTTTTATTTGGAAAAATGATGTGATTGAATATTCGTATAGCTACTTTATTAACCCACATTTTACTGAAAAAGTGCTAGGGACTCCTTTTGCGCTTTGTGTAGAACGTTGTTTTGGAACTAAAGTAGGCAAGCGAATTTATATTGGTACGGAAGGATTTGCAGAGTTTGATTTAATTACTATTGGTGATGATGTATGTATTAATGACGGGGCAAGAATACAGACCCATCTTTATGAAGATCGAGTATTTAAAGTCTCTCATTTAACAATTAACTCTGGATGTAATGTAGGGGCTGACTCCATCATTCTTTATAATACACTGATGGAAGAAAATTCTACATTAGGAAGTCTTTCTTTATTAATGAAAGGAGAGCGTTTACCTCAAAATACCCATTGGGCTGGAATTCCTGCGCAATCAGCTGTACATAGTTTCCCATATCAGCAAGTTAAGGTACATCCTGTTGTAAAAGAGATAGAAGAAACAACCCCAGAATTAGTGTAGATACTTAATTCAGCTATCTATTAAGTTCTAGACAAGGTGCAAGAAAAGAGAAGTTTAGTTTTAGTACATGACGGACCGAGCTTGCAACGATGTATCGAATTTAGTGGGTGGCGCTATAGAATGTAGCTTTTGAAGAAGAGTCCTTTAGTAATTAAGTCAATGTTCTGGGAGCTGGGGCGTTAACACTGTTCTTTTAATGAATTTTTATGATTCAATAGACTTTTTTCTCATAATGAAGCACCATAAAGATATCAATTGAGTTTACGGGAGTAAAATCTGGCATTAAGGACAATGAACTTTATTATATTACTAAAACAAAAATTTTCTCATTTAATCAATTGCTTCCGATTTGAAGTTTTGTTGATTTTTTTTATTTATTCAGGCACTAGCTTAGCTGAGTTTTCTTCTCACTATAACTTGGCTTTCTATTATGGTTCTCATCCGCCTTTGGCAAAATTAAGGCTCTTTAAAAATGTTGTGATTGAGCCAAGTAGTGGTTTAGATCCCCATCTCCTTGAAATGGGGGGTAGAAACGTTTATGCCTACGCCTCACTCGGTGAAGCGATAAGTTTGAATCAGTATGAAAAGCCTATTGATAAAAGTTGGGTCATTGCAAAAAACAAAAATTGGCAGTCTTTGGTTCTAGATCAGTCAAATCCTGCCTGGCAGGCGTTTTTTATTAATCAAATAATTACCCCTCTTTGGGAAAAGGGATATCGAGGATTTTTTCTAGATACGCTTGATTCTTATCGAATAGCATCAGAAGAGCCCCAAAAAATGAAAAAGCAACAAGAAGGAATTATCACTACCATTCGAGCAATAAAATCCAAGTATCCCAACGTTAGGCTTATAGTAAATCGTGGTTTTGAAGTGTTACCGGAAATTAAATCGCTAGTAGATGAGGTTGTTGCGGAATCTTTATTTAATGGCTGGGATAACTTAACAAAAAAATATTTTCAGGTTCCTGAAAAGAGCAGAGAAAATCTATTAAAAGAGCTTGAAGTAGTTAAGAAAATGGGTATCCCGGTTACCGTTGTCGATTATCTGCCTCCTAAAGAAGCTGATAAAGCAAAGGATGCTGCAAAGAGAATTGCTGATTTGGGATTTAATCCTTGGATTACTGACGGTGCTCTTAACCAGATTTATTTATTTGATTTTGAGCCACTACCTCGCAAGATATTATTATTTTACCAAGGAGCACCTGGAAATATTGATGAAAAGATCGGTTCTGATCTCTCTTTTGCCGTAAGTATGCCTCTTAATTATATGGGGTATGTAACTGAGCTACATAATATTGCTGATCCCTTACCTAATAATCTTTCAGCAAAAGATTATGCCGGCATTGTAGTTGCTCCCGGAGGGATTTTAACTGGCAGACAGATGGAGCTGACTAATTGGTATAAGAATTTGATGATGAAAAAAATACCCATAGTGATTTTGAATAGTTTCGGTTTTCAAACCAAAGATCAAAATATAAAAATGTTCGGTTTATCTGTAATGGAAACCTACAATCCTATGCCAGCTAGTGGGATAAAAATTATTTATAAGGCTCCTATGATGGGTTATGAAATTGAACCTTTAGTTACTGGAGACGATTTTGTATCGCTGCGTGTTTTAAAAGGGAATAGTCTTCTCAGGGCCGAAGACGATATGGGCAACATTTTTGATGTAGCTGCTATTACTCCGTGGGGTGGTTATTATTTAACCAATAACATGTTGCTACAAAATATTGGCGATTATTTTCTTTGGACTATTGATCCATTGAAATTCTTTAGCCAAGCATTGAAGCTTCCCACACGACCAATCCCGGATCTTACTTCTGAAAATGGCAATCGATTAATGATGATACATATTGACGGTGATGGCTTTGCTAACCGGGGTGAATGGTATAATGCTCCTTATACAGGGGAAATATTGAGTAAAGAATTTTTAAAACATTACGTCATACCCACAACTGTCTCCATTATTCAAGGAGAGATCGCACCCAATGGGCTTCATCCTCAATTATCAGCAGAGTTAGAAAAAATTGCGCGAAAAATTTTTGCTCTTCCTAATGTTGAAATAGCAAGCCACACATACAGTCACCCATTTATTTGGTCTAAAGCGGAGCAATATACAGGAACGAAGCCTAATCCCTATACGATAAAAATTCCTAATTATAAATTTAATGTATATACAGAGGTTGTGGGCTCAGTCGAATACATCAATAAAAATTTGTCTCCACCAGGGAAAAAATGTAAAGTTTTTCTATGGTCAGGAGAGGGAGATGTACCCGAAAAAGCATTAGAATATACTTATCAATTAGGCTTAGCTAATTTAAATCCAGGAAAGTTAATTACAAAATCAAAAAACTCTCTAACACGAGTATCCGCTTTAGGTCTTTTTGAGGGACCTTATTTCCAAGTATTTGCACCTATAGGAAATGATAATGAAACAATTTCCCTGAATACAAAATTTTATTCTTTAATTAATATTATTCATGCACTGAAGCTTACTGACAGTCCACGTCGCCTAAAGCCAATTGATATTTATTTCCATTTTTATACTCTCCAAAGACCAGCAGGCATTAAAGCGTTACATGAAATTTATAATTGGGCTCTGTCTACTCCGGTTATGAATATCTATGTTTCTGATTATTTTAATAAAATACAAGATTTCCAAAGTCTAATGATTGCAAAAATGGAAGACGGTTGGTCTTTTATTACTGGTGATTCGTTAAGAGAAATACGCATCCCTAAGTCAATGGGCTATCCCGATCTTACAGGCAGTACTAATGTAATAGGGTATAGCTCTTATAATGACGATCGCTACATTCATTTAGGACCTGGTGGACAATCCTTTATCCGTTTTTCTTCTCAACCACCTACGCTCCCTTATTTGGTTGATTCTACAGCTAGGGTTACTCGCTTTGCGAGAAAGAAAAATGAAATTGATTTCACATTAGAGGGATATTTGCCACCAAAATTTACTTTTGCAAATGTGAGCAATTGCTCATTATGGGATGGAAAAAAAATCGTGTCTCCTAAATCCCAAAAAGAGGATCAAAAACGCTATGAATTTACCGAAAGGTTGAGATATGAACTCTCCGTTCGATGCCAATAAACAAAAAAAACCTTTTAGTTGGTGGCAAATGCTGCTTTTCATATTATTGTTTATTGGTTTTTTGATTTTTCTTTTTCCACAAAAATTGTTTATGAACACTCTGCTCAAAACAGATAAGCCAAGTGCTGTATCTATAAGTTATTTGCAAAATGCAGTAAAAAATAATCCGACGGATGCTGATTTAAGGGTAAGTCTTGCGCAACAACAATTCCAACTAGGGCAGGTTGAAGAGGCTAAAAAAACAATTACCCCTTATATTAATGATAGGCCTAACAGCAATTTTGAATGGCGTATCCTCTGGCTATATTATAAAATTCTCACTGTAGAAGCTTTTCAGTTAAAAGAACACAATCCCCAGCGTAAAGAAAAAGAGGCGCTTTTAAGGTCACTACAAAATGTTCTAATCCATTCTCCATTGTTGACTTCGAAAGAGTTGCTTGAGCTTGCAGACAGTGCCCTTGCTTTTGATCGACCAGATTTAGCCGATCTTATTTATCAAAAAATCAATCTACAAGGTGAAAATCAATCGGTGGCTTTCTATGCCAAGGCAGGAAAGGTGGCATTATATGTTAAAAACTACCAGGGAAGTGCTAATTATTTTCTTATGGCGATGAAAAAAAGCACATCTTTAGATAAAAAGAGACTCTATTATACAAAAGCATTAGATAGTTTAAGAGCAGGAGGAACAGAAAGTAAGGCTTTAGAATTTGCCCAAAAAAACATTGATGGATTAGAAAAAGATAAAAATACCTTAATGTACCTGGCTAAATTGGCCCTTGGGGCTGGACAGCAAAAAGTTGCAGAGCAATATATTAATCAGCTTTTGCAACTCAAGTATCGAGGTACGGCAGAATGAGTTGGAATAAATACCATACATTCATTTTGTTTCATTTTCTTTTTTCTTCAGTTGAGACTTACAGCTCTGTTTCTGCAGAAAAAGTTAGATCCATCGATTCTAAAGAGTTATTTGAATTTGTGCTTCCTCAAAAAGCGGATAGTGAGCAAAACTGTGTGCAGATGATTAAATATGAGAAAGAAA
The DNA here is from genome assembly GCF_001468135.1 of Legionella santicrucis. Lineage (GTDB taxonomy): Bacteria > Pseudomonadota > Gammaproteobacteria > Legionellales > Legionellaceae > Legionella > Legionella santicrucis. The sequence continues at coordinate 148,643 of NZ_LNYU01000009.1, forward strand.
TTTATGAGTTAGCCTATACTGTTTATCTACAAAGCGGAAATGTCCCAAAAGCGTATGCAGTTGCCATGTCGGCAGTAAAGCAAGTGCCTCAAAATAAATTGTGGCGAGAGCGGCTTGCACAAGTCGCGATATGGAATCAGGAGCCTAATATTGCTTTGGATCAGTATGTATACTTATGGAAAAATTTTAATGATAAAAATGCAGCACTTAAAGGAAAAGATCTGGCAAGAAAGCTTCATGCAGATAAGATATTATCGGAATTTCTTTTAGCCGATATAAAAGAAGGTAATGCATCAGAAGCCAATTGGAATGAATACATTAATGTCCTGTTTCACTTGGGGGAAGTCTCTAATCTTGTAGATATTATTGAAAAAAATAAAAACACGATACCAAAAACCATGTATTTAGATACACTTGCTACAGTCTACAGAATAACAGACGAACCCGAGCAAGACATACAAATACTAAAAAAATTGAGCGCTTTGATAGGCATGCGTCCAGAGATTGCTATGAAAATGGCACAATTTTATGTTAATCAGGGAAATATTTCTGATGCAGAGCGAGTGATGACTCAGGCACGGAAAAATCAGTTTCCTAAAAACTCAAAATTTTGGGATGCCTATAGACATATTTTTTTCCTAGGTAATAAACCTCAGGACGAATTATATGCGAGCCAACAACTCTTAAAGGATAAAAAATCAGATAGTAACACCTTATCCATCCTTATTGACATTACCAGAAAAAGTAACCCGAATTTAGCGTATCAATATGCCAAACAAGCAATTACTCGATATCCTAACAAGTATTATTTTGCTTCAGAGTTTTTTTCTTTAATGAATAAAGAGCAGAGCATCGATTTTCCAAAATATGAATCACGATTACCGCCATCTATTCTTAATTTACTACGATACGAAGGTGCTTTTTGGAATGCGAAAGTTACCTATGAAAAGCAATTTGGAAATGAAAATTCCATTTTGCAAACTTATTTAGAAGCCATGCACTATCTTCCAAGAGATCCGGATCTATTCGCTGATTTTTTATATTTCTTAATTGAAACGAATAATGTGGTGCTTCTTAAGCATGCTTTGCCTTTATGGCAACAAAAATTGCCTGAGACCCGAGAGTTATGGGGACCTTATGCACAAGCTTACGCTCGGTTTGATAACCGATTGATGACTCAAGCTATTCTAAATTTATTTTATGATGAGTTTAAACAGTATGAAAATAATCCTTATTGGCTTATTTTATTTAAAGATGTTCTAGAAAATGCTTTTTATGACACCCAATCGGCACAAGTCAGTATCTATGCATGGCCAATCTATTTGAATTTACTTAAAAATCAAAAAGAACCTCCAATTTACATTCAATTAATTGATTATACTAAATTGTCAATGTTGAATGCTTTTGGTGATCCTACTGCAGTAGCATTATCCATGCTGGAAAAATATGAAAATGAAGATGTTGAATTATTGATGCTAACCTGGGCTTTAGGACATAATAATATTGCTTTAGCAGAAGCAATTTATGAACATTATAAAGCAAAAAAAATAGAGCCTCCTTTATGGACACGCTTAACTATTGCTCTTGCTCGAAACGATCATACGGCAATGCGCAATATATTACGGGATAGAAAAGCAATTATTTCTTACAGAGATCGTACAAGAGCCGCAACTGAGATTGATGCATTACCTTATGCGCAAACATCTGCATATTCGGCATTAAAACAACACAGAAAAGATCAAGACTTATACGATAATTTTTTTACTCCTTTAATGCTTAATAACTCAGATAATTTATACATTGGCCAAGAATATTATCAGTATGGAAATGTGGTAGGACCAAGAACGAATGTTTCCTATACCTATTTTTACATGCCTAGCCTAAGTTTAACCCCATATAATTCAATATGGCTTACTCGTAATTTGCCTGGTGGAAATACCGTTTCAGTGGATCAAAATAATAATATAAGTACAACTACTAATCAGGTATTGAGAACAGTTCCTAGCAAGGATGAACGAGCTGGAGTAAAAATAAAGACGAAGCAGCGACGAGGGTATTTAGATTTAGATTTAGGTTATCGTGATAATTTGACTTCTTTTTTTACAGCTAAAATAACCAGAACCTATACCGCCCTAAGCAATTTGGAATTAACCACCACAATAGGCTATCATCAACCTGCCGATGATACTGCAGGTATGTTAGTTGGTGGAGCAAAAAACAATGTGAATCTGGATTTTTATTATCGCCTTTTCAAGCAAGATTTTATTTCAGGAAATTTAAGACAAAACTTTTTTTATACACAGGATGGACAGTACCTTGCGAAGGGAACTCAATTTACCCTACGCCATGAGCATAAATTCTGGAGTTCTTATCCCGATTGGACCATAGCTCCTTATGGAGTTGTTACTAATTATTACAATAAAACCACCCAATTACTCAGGGGGAGCATCCTTACACTGGTTCCAGAGAATGTTATACCTAATGTGAATTTTCTCATTCCAGCTAATTTTACTGAATATGGTTTGACTTTTTCATTTGGTCAAAATTATTTGGATGAGTATACTCATCGGTGGCGGCCTTTTGCTGCGGCTACTATTTCTCGAAGTTCTGTAGTTGGACTTGGAAAATTATATAATCTGGGTATAGCAGGTATGGTTTTTGGTCGCGATCATTTGGTAATTTATTATGAGTGGGGATCGAATCAAGGGCAAGGAATTCAAGTGTCGCAATTAGCAAAAATTAGTTATCAAATATATCTTTAGGCATTTTGCTTTATGAAATTCATTGAGGCTGTATTGTTTGGTTGTATGTTAAAAGTGACTTATTAGAGAAGGAGTCAGAATGAAATATGGATTGAAAATTTTAGCCCTCATGAGTTTAATCATCATGGTTGGGTGTACAAAAATTAACTCTACGCAAGTTGTGCCGGTGAATGCTAATGCTCGATGGGGGATTGCGGTATTTGCTAATAATACCGAAGTGCCACAAGCGGGTTACCGGGCGATGAATATCACTGCAGGCGTACTTCGCTCAAAGGGCGTGCGCGCTTTAGTGTTCTATCCCTCTAATGCAAATTGTAATAAATTAATTGTTTGTCCTAATGCTACTCCTTCAGTCAATGCAATTTTAAGTTGGGCAAGAGAGAGGCATTTACATTATGTAGTTATGGGGGCAGTGAATGAATGGGACTATAAAGTAGGGTTGGATGGTGAACCAATAGCGGGAGTTTCATTGCAGATATTCAGTGTTGCCACTGGAGAAATGATTTGGAGTTCCGTGGGTAGTAAAATGGGTACTAGTCGCTCAGGATTAGCTGTAATAGCACAGCGCTTAATTGATAATATGCTTTTTAGCTTAAAGATCTCTTGATGAATATAAAGCCATTATTAAAACCATTATTAAAGCAATTATGGACTTGGCGAAAGCACAGTATATGGATGTGGGGGGAGGCCATTGGTATTACCCTCCTCATTTTAGGATTGTGTTCTATAACGAATCCAAGTAACCCTTTGTTTGTTAGGGAGATTTTCCCATGGCCATGGATTGCTTCAGTAATAATTGCATTTCAATATGGCTTTGGTCCAAGTTTGTTGTCAGTTGGTGTAATCGCTATATATGCAAATAAGCAACTTATAGCAGGGGATATGTCACTTACTGATTTTCAATCTTATTTGCTCAGTGGAGTATTCTTAACTCTAATCTGCACTTTATTTAGCTCAAGTTGGGTAAGAAGAATACAAAATACGGATGTACTGCAAGCTTATAGTGATGAGCGTTTAAAGAGTTTGTCGCGTTCTTACTATATGTTGCGGCTCTCTTCAGATTACCTTGAACAAAACATTATTTCTAAGCCTATGACATTACGATTAGCATTTAGAGAATTACAAAAGTTGAATTTAAATGCAGATACACTGTTATCCCCCGACGTAGCTTATTCTTTTTTGCAGCTTATTTCGCAATTTTGCCAAGTCAATGTGGGTGGAATTTTTTTATATCAAAATGCATGGTTAAATCCTGAGCCTTTTGTAGAAATTGGTTTAGTAGGTGAATTAGTGACACATGATCCGCTTATCAAGAGATGTATTGAATCGGGAGAAATTTCTTTTGTAAGTATTAATCAAATCGAAGAGGCAAGTGACTGTATTTATTTGGTAGTAGTGCCCTTGCTTACTAGTAATAATGGACTTATAGGTATACTCGTGATTAAAGAAATTCCTTTTTGGAATTTAAACGACGAGACGCTAAGAATATTGAGTATCTTGGCTCACTATTTCAGTCATGAAGTGATTGTTTCTTCTGAGGTTACTGATTTTTTACATAATTATCCTGATTGTTCTGTCGATTTTGCAAAACAATTAATAAGATTAATCCCATTGAAAGAAAATTTAGAGATTGATAGTGCACTTGTTGCGGTGATGGTTTCGAAAAAATTAAGACCCCATAATGTTATCTATAATTTAAAAAACCAGCATCGAATTCTTGACTCATTTTGGTCTTTAGAGTTGGGCGAATATGATGTATTAATTACTCTAATGCCTTTTACTTCTCCAGCAGGAATTCATGGCTATATAACAAGAATTAAAAATTATTTGCATATGGACTTAGGTTTATCGGTTAATAATGAGGAAATAATAATACGTTCGATGCAGCTTTACGCAGAAACTCCTTTTTATGTGATGCAGTATTTCTTAAATTTTATCAATGGAGAGGATAGTGGCTAATCAGATGGATTCATTACCTGGATTGTTCGCTGCTCTTTTTCGGCAAAGTCCAACTACAGATTTGATTCTGAATGTATTTTTTCTGAATTTAGGAATAAGTCTATTAATTACCTTTTTATTAGTAAATCTGATTCAGTTAGATCTCGTCAAAAGAAAAAAAGAATTTTCATTTTTATTAATATGTATTGGAACTTTTATTCCATTTCTAGGAAATATTGTAGTTATTATTGCTATTTTTCTGCTTAAAAAATTTGGTGAAGATTTTCAACCTCACATAATTAATTTATATCCTCAAGTTGAATATGCGCGAAAAAATCCTGTTGAAGTAGTGGCACATGGAACAAGTTGGGCTGATGTCAGGTTGCATTCTTCAAATTACTCGACCGAAGAGCGCAATAAAGCGCTTTACAGTGTCAGTAAAGGATTACCGAGAGATACGAATCGTATTTATAGCTCTTTAGTATCTGATGATTTAGAAGAATTGCGTATTTGCGCTTTTTCCATGTTAGAGAACCAACAAAATTATTTGCAAAAAAAAATTAATCAATTTGTAAAAAAATCTGAAGAAACTGCGAATTCTCAAAGAGTAGCCTTTTTAGCCAAGCAGCTCGCTTTATTATATTGGGAATTGGTGTATCGTAACTTGGCTGATCAGGAATTTCGCGCCATCTTATTGGAACAAAGTAATTTTTACGCCAATACTGCATTAAAATCACTACCGGAAGATACGACTTTGTTAATCTTATTAGCAAGGATCAATATGGAAAATAGGCAATTGAAAGAAGGGCTTCACTATTTGTCGAGGGCTTCAGAATTGAATGCTCCAAAAAGTAAAATTTATCCTTATTTAGCAGAGCTAGCATACAAAAAAAAGGAATATAATACAGTGAAAGAATCTTTATGTACGGATATTTCGTTTCGGTATATTTTAAAAATTAATAAAGTCGTTGAATTTTGGTGCAAAAAATGAGCACTTATTTAGCAAAACAGGCTAATGAAGTTGATATCGCGTTACTCCTTGAGAGTTCTTATCCATTTATTTTGGGAGGAGTTTCCACATGGGTACATCAGATTATAGAAAACTTTCCTCAATATACATTTGCTCTGATATTTTTAGGAGGTTCTCCTGAGAATTATCAAGAGGGAATTCGTTATGACATTCCCAAAAATGTCACTCATTTTCAAGTCCATTATCTTTTTGATGAGGATGAGCCGCCTTCGCCCAAAAAAAGGTTAGTTGGAAATGAAAAAGGATTTGTATTGCTGAGACAAATGCATGAGCTATTTAAATGCCCAACAGCTGAAAACTTAAATCAGATTGCTGATATCAGTGATATTCTGAATGATCCTTCTGGGGTTGATTATAAGCAATTTTTATACAGTAAACTAAGTTGGAATTTTATTGAAGAGGAATATACGGAGCGGTGTGAAGATTCTTCGTTTATTGATTATTTTTGGACAGTAAAAAATATTCATAAACCTTTATGGAAGTTAATCCATGTGCTTACCAATTTTCCTAAAGTTAAAGCAGTGCATTCTATCTCGACAGGATATGCTGGGTTACTTGGTTTTTTTATTCATCGACATTTCAACTATCCTCTTATTTTAACGGAGCATGGTATTTATACTAAAGAGCGTAAAATTGATATTTTTTTAAGCCAAATTTTTCATGACGATCCTGATCGGGCGTTAACTGAAACAAGTTATTTGCGAAATTTATGGGATCGTTATTTTAAGACATTGGCACAGCTAACTTATCATGTGGCTGATCCTATACTTAGTTTATTTAGTCATGCACGGCAAATACAGATAGATGATGGTGCTGATCCCAAGAAAACACTCATTATACCTAATGGAATTAATATTGATCGATTTAGGAAATTAAGACGGCCTTTGGAGGAAAAACTTACAGCGATCTGCTTTGTTGGTCGTATAGTACCTATGAAAGATGTTAAGGGATTTATTAGGGCAGTCCCTAATCTACATAATGCAATGCCGGATTTAAAGGTTTGGATTGTTGGTTCAACAGATCAGGATCCACTATATGCTCAAGAATGTGTTGAATTAGTCGAAAATACATTGCTACATGATGTTATCGAATTTTTCCCCCATCAAAGAATGGAAGATGTTTTACCAAAAATCAAGATCTTAGTCTTACCTGCTATTAGAGAAAGTATGCCATATGTTCTCTTGGAAAGTTTTGCTGCTGGGGTGCCTGTAGTGGCTACTGATGTTGGGGCATGTAAAGAAATGGTATTGGGCATGAACGAAGAAGATATTGCTTTAGGTCCCGCTGGGAAAATAGTGAGGGTCTCAGATACGAAAGACTTAGAAGTTGCAATTCTTGAAGTATTAAATAACCCTGAATTATGGAATGCAATGAGTGAGTCCGCGATTAATCGTGTAGAAACATACTATAATGAAACGGTTATGATTGCAAAATATCAGGAAATCTACGAAAGCACGATGAATAAAGGATAGCACCTAAATGGCGGGGATTGGATTCTCTTTACGAAAAATTTTAAATCACGAAAGTATCACACGAACAATAGCTGCTTATACGGTCGCAGGAGTTATTGGCGGTGGGCCATGGTTGATCTCAATTCTAGGTATTATTTCTCTGTCACTTATTATTGCTAGAATACCAGCACAGCACGAGGCAATTACTCAATTTCAAATATCGATTACTTATTTAATTGCCGGAAGTTTAATTTTTAGTAGTTCTGCTGGAAACAGTTTTTCTCGTTATGCGGCCGATCAATTATTTTTAAATAGATCCACCTATCTTATTTCTAACTTGAATGGATTAATGCTCATTATTTCCTTAAGTGCCGGCATTTTTTCATTCTTTTTTGTGTTACTTTTTTTTTCGCAACAAGATATTGCTTATCGGCTATTATTAATGGGAAGTTTTGTTGTTCTGTCAAATATTTGGGCTGTAATTACACTTCTCACCGCAGTAAAAGATTATTCAATTATTCTCAAGGCGTTTTTATTGAGTTACTCGATTGTCGTTCTTTTGGCGTATTGGTTACGTAACTACGGTCTTGATGCTTTTATGTTCAGTTTTTTAGTGGGGCAAACTGTTTTATTACTTAATTTACTCATCGTCCTTTACAAAGAATATCCTACCAATTCAATTATTGATTTTCATTTTATGAAAAAAAACAGTATGTATAAGCTATTAATTTTTAACGGCTTATTTTTCAATTTAGGAGTATGGGTAGATAAATTTATATTTTGGTATAATGATAGCACTAGTTATGCGGTTATTGGTCCTTTTAGAGCCTCATTAATTTACGATCTGCCAATCTTTATTGCTTATCTTTGTTTGTTACCAGGTATGGCCGTTTTTCTTTTACTGATAGAGACCAATTTCGCTGATTATTATCTTCGTTTTAATGAGGCCATACGTAGTGGGAAATCCTTGTCTTATATAAAGATTGCAGGTAACCAAGTAGCTACTTATGCTTTCGAGCTCATCTATTCCATAGTTAAAATTCAAGCATTAGTCATTATTCTTATGTTGCAGTTTGGTGAAAAAATTTTGGCTTTTTTAAATATTTCTCTTCTTTACTACAATCTGCTTTATGTTGCAGTGATAGGTACAAGTTTACAAATTTTTCTCCTGGCTATTGTTGATATTTTATACTATATGGATAGAAGATGGTATGTATTTGTGATTTCCATTAGCTATTTTGTTTTAAATTTAGTGTTTACCTTAATTTCTGTATCTTTGGGACCTTTTTATTACGGATATGGATTTACTGGTTCTTTAGCTTGTGTCTGTGTATTAGGAATGTATTTTTTAAATGAGGGATTTAACGATCTTGAATATAAAGTGATCATGCTAAGAGGATAATATGGATACTTATCTTGTTACAGGAGGAGCTGGATTTATTGGCTCACATCTATGTGATCAATTAGTGAAATATTCCAAGGTTTATGTCTTAGATAACCTTTCTACTGGTTGCAAAGAGAATCTTCCTAAAGAGGTTGTTTTTATTGAAGGCGATATCTGCGACTACAAGCTAGTTAATGAACTGATGGCACAGGTAGATGGATGTTTTCATCTTGCCGCGCTGGTTTCAGTGCCTTTATGCAATGAAGATATCCTGAAAGCCCATGAAGTTAATTTAACTGCTACGGTGAACATTTTAAAGATCGCGAGTGAATTATCTAGCTTTTCTAAATCGTTTCCTATTGTATTTGCTTCTTCTTGTGCAGTATATGGCAATAGTTCGCATTTTCCAATTAAAGAAGATGATCCTTTGCTTCCTATATCTATTTATGCAAATACGAAACTTTCCAGTGAATATTATGGTCGATTTATCAGTGAAATATCTAAGCTGCCTTTTACTGCTTTGCGTTTATTTAATGTATATGGGGCAAGACAAAAATTAGATAGTCCTTATTCAGGTGTCATTTCAATCTTTTTAAATAACTTATTGAATGATAAGCCTTGCGCTTTTTATGGTTCTGGTGAGCAATCAAGAGATTTTGTTTATGTAGATGATGTTATTTTATTTTTTATTAAAGCGATGAAAACTTCTAGGCATACTGCCCGAATCTATAATGTATGTACTGGGAAAAATATTAAAATAAAGACAATCGCTAGTTTATTAAGTCAAGAGCTGAAAAAAGAATTAGTCACCATATATAAACCTCCAAAATTTGGGGATGTGGAGTACTCATTAGGAGATCCATTTTTAGCAGGAGAAGAGCTTAGTCTTTTTGCGAAAACTTCGGTTGAATCTGGATTGAAGAGTCTAGTAAAAACAATTACTGAGAGATCTTAAATGAAGATAACCTACTTAGGCCATGCGGGATTTTACGTTGAATCTGAATCATCAGTCATCATCATGGACCCTTGGCTTTCACGTTATGGTGCATTTGATTCAGCATGGTTTCAGTTTCCCAAAAATAGTCATATGATTGAATATGTTTTAAATCATTTTGACTCAACGCATAAGGATAAATATATTTACGTCAGCCATGAACATAAGGATCATTTTGATATTGAATTTTTAAAAATGATAAAAAAAAGGAATTTTAAATTTATTTTGGCTAATTTTCATCGTTCTATCGTTAAAGAACAACTGGAAGCGGTTAATTATCAATGTGATGGAATTATTTCTTTAAATTATGAAGAAGAGTTTACACTAAAAGATGGTAACCTGAGGTTATTTGTTCTTGATGCAGAGCTTGATTGTGATTCTGCGATTCTTGTTCAAGCGGATTCAAAGAGTTTTTTAAATATAAATGATTGTAAGTTACATGAAAAATTAGAAAAAATTGTAAGACTGCATGGAAAAATAGACGTTTTTGCAGCTCAATTTTCTGGAGCTATATGGCATCCTGTTTGCTATGACATGCCTTTAAAAGATTATCAAAGAGTCTCTCTGAAAAAGAGAATGAATAAATTTTCCATTGTTGCAAGAGCGATAGAAACCGTAAATCCAACGTTTTACATCCCCTCTGCTGGTCCGCCATGCTTTCTCGACCCTATGTTAGCGCATATTAATTTTGAAAAAATTAATATTTTCCCCAAAGCGCCTGAGTATCTCAGGTATTTGGACAAGCACTGTAAAGCAACCGATACTATATGGCCTGAAATTATGCCAGGAGATATTTTAGATGTAAATTTAGGGAAATTTATTCATTTAGACGAAAATAGGGTGGAAGAACAGCAGTATGAAAGTTACATAAAATCCTATGCTAATGAATATAAAGACTATTTCCAACTAAGAGAAACAGAGAATAAAAAAGTTAATCCTCAAGCCGTGTTTGTCGATTTAAAACGAGATCTTGAGGAAAAAATGAAGAATGTAAATTTAGTGAATGTTAAGGTTCATGCTATTTTATATTGGGGGATCAGTGATTATTCGGACATAATGTATCGCATTGATTTAACTAATAAAACAATTACTACAACAAAAGAAATTTTAGATCCCAATAATTATTGGAAAATTGAAGCTCCTGCTTGGCAAGTCAACAAAGTTTTAATAAAAGAGATGAATTGGCCTGATTTTGTACTCACTTTTAGAGTGAAGCTGAAAAGAAATCCGGATCTCTATGATGTTGTCACACACGGATTTGTGGCTTTAGATGCGATTGAAATCGGACGGTTTTGTGACTTAGTTGAGCGCTTTCATGCGAATAATAAGGATCGAATTGTAGTAGAATTTGAAGGGAAACGTTATTCGATATTACGTTGGTGTCCTCATTTAGGAGGAGATCTCAGTTCAGGTTGGTTAGATAGTCAAGGGTGTTGGGTATGTCCAAGACATCAATGGCATTTTGATCTACGCAATAGCGGGCAGTGTATAACAAGTACAGAGACTATTGATGCGATTTGCTTGGACGATCAGAACATTAACCAAGAAAAAGAGAAAAAATTAAAGTGATAACGCACATTTTTCATCAAAGAAGAAAAAAATTGTCAACACGCCCTAATTGAGCGTTATGCCCAAGTAATAATGTTCATGAGATTGAGTTTTTATTCTCAATCTCTATAGCGAATAATTATCAATCAAGCGAATATCACCAATTCGGACTGCTGCATATCGACGACCTTGATGTTCTTCAACATACGCTACAACAATATTTTTTTGGGTTAATTCTTCAATGATTTGCGCGCATGATTTGTCTTTTTGTTGAAACAAGGTGGCAAATTCCTCAGCTATAGTTTTTTGCTCTTTGCTAAGGCGATTATTGCGCGAACTAAAGGCCAAGCCACTGGATTCACGTAGGGTTGGGCATACTTTTATTTCTATATCCAGAAAGAATGCTTTAGTCATTCCTTGAATCAATTGATATTGCTGATAATCTTTTTCACCAAAATAAGCTTTATGCGGCTTGACAAGATTAAATAATTTAATGACAACCGTTAAAACACCGTTAAAATGTCCAGGGCGATGCTTACCTTCCATTAATTGGCACAGTTGTTTTTCATGCACTTGATAATTATATTCATCTACATACATTGCTTTGTCGTCTGGAAGAATACAAAAATCTACACCCGAATCCTCCATCATCTTCAGATCTGTTTCCAAAGTGCGTGGATACAATTTAAAATCTTCAGCTTGATTAAATTGTGTTGGATTAACAAATAAACTGGAAACAGTGTAGTGATTTTCTTTTTGGCTTGCTAAAAATAAAGATGCATGTCCTGCATGCAAATTACCCATGGTAGGTGCAAAACCTATGGTTAATTCAGTGGATAAGGTTTTACGAAAAGCTATCCATTCTTCAAGGTTATGAAAAATTTGCATCATGATGTTCCTAATTATGTGAGTTTGATACAATAAATAGATTCTATTTTATTGTATCAAACTGATTATTCTGAATGGTCCCCATACAAAATGCCGTGCATTTTTATGGATAACTCACAGACATTAAAATGCATGTTCAGATGCTGGGAAACTAACCTGTCGAACTTGCTGTGCATAAGCATTTAACGCATTCAGTAGCATTTCTTTACCTTGTACGTATCTTTTGACAAACTTGGGATTAAAATCAGTTTGTAAGCCCAACATATCATGCCAAACAAGAACTTGACCATCAGTATCAGAACCGGCTCCAATGCCAATAGTGGGTATGCGCAATGATTGAGTAATTTCTTGAGCTAATGGTTGAGGAACGCACTCAATTACAAGAGCAAAACAGCCAGCAGCTTCTAAACGAAGTGCCTGTTGAATCAGCGTTTCTGCTTGATCTGGATTTCTTCCCTGTACTTTATAGCCGCCTAATTGGTGAATGGATTGAGGCGTCAAACCAATGTGGCCCATAACAGGAACACCCGCATTGACTAGATAAGAAATGGTTTGACATGTATCTGCATCAGCACCCTCGATTTTTACAGCATGTGCTCCTGAGCGTAATAGGCTTTTCACATTTTCTACAGTTTGAGCTAATGAAGTTTTATGACTTAAAAAGGGGAGGTCGCTAATTAAAAATTGTTGTTTTAAACCACGTGCTACGGCTTGAGTATGAAGCACCATCATCTCTATGGTCGCCATAATGGTTGTGTCGTGGCCATGTACTACCATGGCTACTGAATCCCCAACAAGAACACAATCTACGTTAGATTCAGAGACAATACAGGCAGAAGGATAATCATAACAAGTGACCATGACGATTTTTTGTTGTTCTTCTTTTTTACGTTTGAAATCATGAATTTTCATTGATGCTACTCCTTAATTAAGAAACTGGAGTATGCATGATTTGGGAAAGCTAAATGTACTACAGGTACCTGTCGCATGGATCAAGTCCTCCAAAAGTTAAAAATTTTAAAGTCGCTGCCAATAGGTCAACGCATTACCTATCATAGTTCAAATTTTGGGAGTTGAGAAGTAGCGTTAAATAAGAGGTCTATTTTGTTACTTTATCATTCTGAGGTATTATTCCTCTTTCAGGTAACAAGCATCTGGACTCTGTTGACAAGTCGTCTTCTAAGATACGACGTCCCGCGGCTTGTCCGCGGGACGTCGGGAGTCAAATTGTCAATAGACCCTATCGTTGCGAAATAAACTACGTCATGTAAACAGGTTTTTTATGCAAATCATTGAAAAATTAGCTATTCCTGGCGAGCATCTCCTCTCGTTGCAAGGTATTATTGGTAAGTTAGAAACAGTTTTGACTGTTCCTGATCAAAATGATAGTACGTTTATTGCTTTTTTAGGACATCCACACTCCCTGCAGGGTGGTACGATGAACAATAAAGTTGTTACTACTTTGGCGCGTGTCTTTAAAGAACTAGGTATTCCGTCATTGCGTTTTAATTTTAGAGGGGTGGGACAGTCTGAAGGATCTTATGATGCAGGACAAGGTGAAAGTGAGGATATGCTTGCTTTGGTTCGTGACTTGCAAAAAGAGTGCACGGAAAAGAAATTAATTTTTGCGGGTTTTTCTTTTGGATCTTATGTTGTCTATCGGGCAGCAGCACAAGCCAATGCAGATTTATTAATCACAATAGCTCCACCAATACATCATTATAATTATCATGAATTTAATCCGGTACCTTTTCCCTGGGTTATTGTTCAAGGCGATGAAGATGAGGTCGTTCCTCCTGCGTTAGTTTTTGATTTTGCAGCACAGTTACATCCCGAGATTCCAGTAATTCGTTTTGCCAATACAAGTCATTTTTTTCATGGAAAATTGATAGAACTCAAAACAAAGCTGATTGAATATATAACTTCTCAGGTTGTTCTATAATGACGTTAATAACTCAATATGAAGCAGCGGTTGCTCGTGACGAAATTGACGATGATTCTTTACAAAGAGACATATTGCAGCATTTTCAGCGGCTTGCTGAGGAAATAAAAAAATCAAACTCCTCATGGTTTTATCCTTTGATCAAATCTCGAATCAAGGGGATATATCTTTATGGTCCTGTTGGAGTGGGCAAAACTTATTTGGTTGATCTTTTTTATGAGTTTCTTGAGGAAAAAAGAAAAGCACGTTTTCATTTCCATCATTTTATGCAACAAGTTGATGCACAATTAAGACTATTACAGGGACAAAAAAATCCGCTACTTCAGATTGCTAAAAAACTTGCCAAAAAAACTCGGATACTCTGTTTCGATGAGTTTATGGTTCATGATGTGGCTTACGCCATGATTTTGGCTGAATTACTTAAGGCTTTAGTTGCTCATGGTGTTGTCTTAGTAATTTCATCAAATATACCCCCAGATGATTTGTATCGCGATGGTGTTCATCGTAAACGATTTTTACCTGCCATCGCTGCTATTAAAGAAAATTGTGACGTTCTTTGTTTGAATGAACAAAGGGATTATCGAGTTGGACGTGCGCCATTATTAGATGCCTATTTATGTCCACTAAATCAGCAAACAAGCGAGGCGATGGAAAAACAATTTGTGTTACTAAATAGTGAGTTTCAAGAGCATGGCATTATTACGATCCAAAAACGTGCAATTCCTTATCTGAAATGTGGGGTAAAATCAATTTGGTTCGCTTTTGATATTTTGTGTAATCTTCCGCGTAGCCAATTAGATTATTTAGAGTTGGCAGATAAATTTGACACTATTTTTGTAAGTGATGTACCTGTTTTAACCGTAAATCATACATTACAAGCTATTATGTTCATTCATTTTATTGATGTGATGTATGATCGTGGCATTAATATTATTATATCTGCTGAAGTTACTGCCGAACAGTTATATGTTGAAGGTGAAATGATAGAAACCTTTAAACGAACTTTGAGTCGTTTGTTGGAAATGCAGTCTGTAGATTATTTGGCACGCCATCCGAAACGAGAGTTACAAGAGTTGGTTTCGGATGATTCTGAATCGTAATATGGCTCAGTCGTAGTCTGAATTGGTGCTAAGCGATTATTATTTTTACATCAACGACAACAGTATGAGCAAAAAATTTACGTTTTGAAGTCAAAAATATATCACTTTTTCCTTAACTGAGAATGATTCTCGATTCCATTTGTGCTAAAATCAATATATTTCGTTATTTGCTTGTTCGCACATGGTAAAAATTACAGAGCTAGTCCAAGGTGATAAAGTACGATTAACAAGTTTTGGCACAACAGATATGCAGTATCGACGTAGACTCTTATCTTTAGGTGTAACGTGTGGTACTGAGTTTTCAGTTGTTCGTATTGCTCCTTTAGGTTGTCCTATACAAATTGAAGTCAGAGGAACGGCTTTAACTTTGCGTAAAGAAGAGGCGAATCAATTAGTTTTGGAGTATGTATGACTCATGTGTTACTCGTTGGTAATCCTAATTGTGGTAAGACCACTTTATTTAATGCATTAACTGGAGATAATCAACGTATAGGAAATTGGCCTGGTGTTACTGTTGAAAAGAAAACCGGTGAGTTTTTACTCGATGAGCAAAATATAAAAATAACTGATTTGCCTGGGGTGTATTCATTAGTCGCTAATGCTGATGGAGTCAGTCAGGATGAGCGAATTGCAGCACAAGCAGTTGTTTCTATGCACGCGGATTGTATTATCAATGTGATCGATGCCAGCCATCTTGAGCGACACTTATATTTAACCAGTCAAATTCTAGAATTAGGTACGCCCGTAATCCTTGCACTCAACATGATGGATATTGCTCAGCAACGAGGCATAACTATAGATATCAATGCATTGTCTCAACGATTAGGTTGTCCTGTAGTCGCAATTCAAGCACATAAAATGGTAGGTATTCCTTTACTCAAGCAGGCTCTGACGCAATTACCGCAAGTTATTAAGCCTTGGACTCTTCCTTTGCCCGAACCAATACAAGAAACATTAAACGCATTGGAAAACCAGTTAATTAATGAGGGCTATAGCCAGTCACTTGCTTATTATCAAGCACGTAGGATTGCAGAAGGTGACGTATTGCTCTTGGGACAGGCTTTATCTAAGAATATAGCTTCTTTGAATCCAGAAGAAGCTAATTTAGATATCTTATTAGCTGATGCGCGATATCAAAAAATACACGAAATTGTCATCTCAGTTCAGAAAAAACGTAGTGATGCCAGCGAGCATTTTACTGCAAAAGTCGATAGAGTTGTATTAAATCGCTTTTTGGCGCTTCCTATATTTTTTGCCATGATGTATTTGATGTTCTTATTTGCAATCAATATTGGGGGTGCATTTCAGGATTTTTTTGATATTAGTACAGATACTCTATTTGTACAGGGAACTGCTTGGCTATTAGAGCAAATTCATGCTCCAAATTGGTTAATTGCCTTATTAGCCAATGGCGTGGGAAAAGGAATTAATACAACACTGACCTTTATTCCTGTTATTGCCGCAATGTTTTTCTTTTTATCATTACTTGAAACCTCAGGATATATGGCAAGGGCTGCTTTTGTTGTGGATAAGGCGATGCGTGCGCTGGGGTTACCCGGTAAATCTTTTGTGCCGATGATTGTGGGGTTTGGCTGTAACGTACCAGCCATTATGGCTGCGCGTACATTAGATTCAGAACGTGATAGATTATTAACCGTAATGATGAGCCCATTTATGTCATGCAGTGCTCGCCTGGCCATTTATGCGGTATTTGTTGCCGCATTTTTCCCTTCTGGCGGTCAAAATATTGTCTTTTCTTTATATATTATTGGCATCCTAATGGCTGTATTAACTGGATTCATATTGCGAAAATCCACTTTAAAAGGGCATGCATCGCCATTAATTTTGGAGCTTCCTGCTTATCATAAACCAGCATTGAACCGTTTATTTAAAGAAACATTAATGCGTTTGCGTTTTTTTGTGCTGCGCGCAGGAAAATTAATTTTACCTGTTTGTGTTCTTTTAGGAGGGTTAAATGCGATTACCCTTGATGGAGGTATTAATTCAGGTGAGGCAAGCACACAATCGTTATTGTCTTTAATGGGACAATGGATTACTCCTTTTTTTGCTCCTATGGGTATTCATCAAGATAATTGGCCTGCAACGGTAGGGCTGTTAACTGGGATGCTGGCCAAAGAGGTAGTAGTAGGTACTTTGAACTCACTTTATGCTCAAGTAGGTCATGTAGGTGAGATAGCTGCGGCACATTTTGATCTTTGGGCCGGTATTAAAGCGGCTTTTGGGTCTATTCCAGAGAATTTATCACAATTAGGCTCTGCATTAGCAAACCCTGTATTAGCAAGTGCGGCAGATAGCCCAGTATCTCAATCAGTATATGGAATTATGGCTCAGCGTTTTGATGGACAAATCGGCGCCTTTGCTTATTTACTTTTTGTTCTTCTTTATATTCCTTGTGTGTCTACTATGGCTGTAATTAGGCAAGAAGCAAATAGAAAGTTAATGTGGGTTTCAGTCATTTGGTCTTTTGTCGTTGCTTATATGGCTGCAGTTTTATTTTATCAAACAGCGAAATGGATTCAGTCTTCAGAATTAAGTATTTCTTGGATTATTGGAGCTTTGTTTGCGCTGTTTTTTATTATCGTCATATCTATTTTTAAAAAGCGAAGTATGAGGAGAGCTAATGCTGCTGCAAATACGTGATTATATTCGCCGAAAAGGTGTAGTCAGTACGCAACAATTAATTAGAGAATTTCATTTGGACTTCCAAGCATTGCAACCTATGCTTAATCTATGGATCGGTAAAGGCGTGATCCGTAAGTGTCAGGAACAGATCCAATGCAAAAGTACTTGCTTTAAATGTCGTGCTCAAGATCTCGAATATTACCAATACCTTTCATAAACTTTTCAACTAAGAAAAAAGATTGTTTATGATCATTTTTACAGTTTTTTTACTTATGCGACTTTAACTTGCGTGCCCCTTGGCGAAATTTGAGCTAATATAGTCTTATAGCTTGATTTTTATGTGACAAATAAATGGCTGATAGCACTGATACTTCTGAAACTCCAACGATTGGCATCGATATTGGTGCGCGTCGATTAGAAATGGAGGCTGATTTAAATGATCCGGTAGTTCTAGTTGAGAGAGTTTATCAAATTTGGTGGCGTTGGGCGGATTTTCAGTTATATATTGTGTCCCCGTTTATTGATATTGTTTCACCCCCTGCGATTATAAAGCCTGA
This sequence comes from Legionella santicrucis, assembly GCF_001468135.1. Lineage (GTDB taxonomy): Bacteria > Pseudomonadota > Gammaproteobacteria > Legionellales > Legionellaceae > Legionella > Legionella santicrucis. The sequence continues at coordinate 166,880 of NZ_LNYU01000009.1, forward strand.
GCTAATTCCAGGTACAGATGAATATGAATTCGTATATCCTATTCATGATTCTGGATCAAAGCTAGCTACTTCAAAAAGCGTCGAAATGTATAATGCAGGCATGTCTATGCATAAACTCTATATGACTATAGAAAAAATGATTTACATTTTGGTTGAGCGTTTGAAAAAAGAAGGTGTTGCTACAGATACAGAAGTTCAAGTATCTTTTGGCGGACATTTGCTGCCACAAAGAAAGGCCTTTGAATCCATTATTAACCTAGCTTACAATGTGGTAGTCACCAACTTTGATCCTGGTGAGTGGGGCGAGCGTTATTTACAAATTGTGAAACAAAATGCAGATAAGTATGGTTACCCTCCGGAGTCACCGCGTGATACTTATAAACAACCGCATAAATCAAGTCCTTCATCTCCTAAGAGATAAGAGTTCTTATATTTTATACTTCAATGCAGGTTGAGACTTTAACTCAACTACCCCATTATTTTTTGTGGCGTTCTGCTATTTCAAAAATATTTTCCCTTCGAAATGGAAAATGTCTTGCTCTGCAAAACCTAATCGGTGCAAAAGATTTTAATAAAAAATTGTCCAAAATGCGGATACTGTTTACTTTTATTCAAATTCCATAGAGACTTAATCTTGCGTGATAAAAACAGAGTGCTATACTCGCATTTGTACTATATTTAATAACTTTCTCTAAATTAAGGAAGAAACCTACAGTGAATAAAAAAAGACCCGTTAATCTAGATTTGGTGAGTTTTAAATACCCCCCAATGGCAATTGCTTCTATATTGCATCGGATTTCAGGGGTAGTTTTATTTTTATTATTGCCCATTATGTTATTTATTTTGGGGCAATCAGTACAATCAGAAGAATCGTTTTTTCACGTGAAAAATTTATTATCTCAATCATGTTATAAAATGGTGGTTTGGGCATTTGGTACGGCCATGATTTATCATCTGCTTGCAGGGATACGGCACCTTTTGATGGATATAGGATTTGGTGAGCATCTTCATGCTGGCCGGAATTCGGCAGTTTTCGTCATTGCTCTTACCGTTCTTTTGACAATTTTTCTAGGAATCTGGATATGGTAACTAATGTCACTAGTTTGACAGGTAATGGGTTAAAAGATTGGTTAATCCAACGAGTAACGGCAGTTTATTTTGCTGTGTACACTATTTTTATAATCGGTTTTTTGTTATCTCATCCTGAATTGAGTTTTGCTCAATGGCATGCTCTGTTTTCTAATATAGTGGTTCAGATCGCATCCATAATTGCCTTATTTGCTCTTTCTTTGCATGCTTGGGTAGGTATTTGGACTGTAACCACAGATTATATGAAATGTACTGTTCTGCGTGTATCAGTACAAATGATAGTTGTTTTATGGCTCCTTAGTCAATTTATCTGGGGCTTAATGATCCTTTGGGGGCGGTAGCATGGCAATTGCACGTAATGAATTTGATGCAGTAATTATAGGTGCAGGTGGGGCTGGAATGCGTGCTTCACTGCAAATGGCTAATTCGGGTTTAAAAGTTGCACTCTTATCTAAAGTATTTCCAACCCGCTCACATACTGTTTCAGCGCAAGGTGGTATTACATGTGCATTAGGAAATGCACATGATGATGATTGGCGTTGGCATATGTATGATACCGTAAAAGGGGCGGACTACATTGGTGACCAAGATTCAATTGAATATCTCTGTAAGACAGGCCCTGAAGCTGTCTATGAATTGGAGCATATGGGTTTGCCTTTCTCTCGCATGGATAATGGTAGAATTTATCAACGCCAGTTTGGAGGACAATCAAAAAACTTTGGTGGTGACCAAGCAGCCCGTACTTGCGCTGCAGCGGATAGAACAGGACATGCTTTACTTCATACTCTTTATCAACAAAATTTAAAAGCCAAAGCATCCATTTTTAGCGAGTGGTATGCCCTTGATTTAGTTAAAGATACTCATGGGCGTATTTCTGGTGTAACTGCAATGTGTATTGAAACAGGTGAAGTAGTCTTTTTTCAAGCACGAGTATGTATTTTGGCCACTGGCGGAGCTGGCCGTATTTATCAATCGACTACGAATGCTTTTATTAATACAGGTGATGGGTATGGTATGGCATTAAGAGCCGGCATTCCATTACAAGACATGGAAATGTGGCAATTTCATCCTACAGGAATTGCTGGAGCAGGTGTTTTGGTAACGGAAGGGTGTCGCGGTGAAGGTGGTTATTTAATTAACAAAGATGGCGAGCGTTTTATGGAGCGTTACGCACCTCGAGTTAAAGATTTGGCTTCCCGAGATGTTGTAGCACGTTCTATGGCTTTAGAAATACGGGCAGGGAAAGGATTTGATCCTAAGGGTATTGATCATGTTAAATTAAAATTAGATCATTTAGGTGCAGATCTTATTAAGTCTCGTTTGCCCGGAATTCGTGAGTTATCGCTTAAGTTCGCGGGTGTTGATCCGATTGTTGAGCCTATTCCTGTCGTCCCTACTTGTCATTATAGTATGGGTGGTATCCCTACCAATATGCATGGACAAGTTATTACTAAAACCAAAGGTAAAGAACATGTAGTAGAGGGTTTGTATGCCGTAGGTGAGTGTGCTTGTGTATCAGTACATGGAGCGAATCGTCTAGGTGGTAATTCCTTGCTTGATTTGGTTGTATTTGGGCGAGCAGCGGGCTTACATGTTGAAGAATTATGGCAATCAAACCACTTGCCTGATGCGGCCTATATTAGTGATGATGATCTTGCTCCGTCTTTAGAACGATATAACCGATGGAACAACTCAAAAGAGGGTGAAAGTCCTGCAGTAATTCATGATGAAATGCAGCGTGTGATGCAAGAAGATTTTGGTGTGTTCCGTACGGGCGAGGTTATGGCTTCTGGATTAAAACGCCTTCAAGCTTTACGTGAGCGTTTGGCTCATGCCAAATTAGCGGATAAAAGCAAAGTATTTAATACTGAGCGAGTGAGTGCATTGGAGTTGGATAATTTAATGGCAACTGCATATGCTACGGCGCAATCTGCTATGGTACGCACTGAAAGTCGTGGTGCACATAGTCGAGAAGATTATCCAAATAGAGACGATAAAAACTGGATTAAACATACACTTTATTTTGAGGAAGGTGAGACGATTGATTTTCGACCAGTTAATGCATCACCTAAGCATGTCGAGCCTTTTATGCCCAAAGAACGTGTTTATTAAAGAGGATACATTACATGGCAGATAGTAGAAAATTGACCTTATCAATATATCGCTATAATCCAGAGGTGGATGCTAAGCCATATATGAAAGATTATGAGCTGGACATTCCAGCCAAAAGCGATCCTATGCTACTTACGTTACTTGAGCGTTTGAAGGCAGAACAGGATCCTTCCATTACTTACAGACGATCCTGTCGTGAAGGAGTATGTGGTTCTGATGGTATGAACATTAATGGGACTAATGGCTTAGCATGTATTACTCATATCTCTCAATTACAGACAGATAAAGTAGTGATTCGTCCTTTACCTGGGTTTCCAGTGATTAGAGATTTAGCTGTTGATATGTCCCAATTTTATCAACAATATGAACGTATAGAACCGTATTTACAAAATGATGAGGTTGCTCCTGCACGAGAACGATTACAATCTCCAGAGGAACGAGCGCAACTTGATGGATTATATGAATGTATTCTATGTGCCTGCTGTACTAGTTCATGCCCTTCATTTTGGTGGAATCCGGAAAAATTTGTGGGGCCTGCAGGTTTATTACAGGCAAGGCGATTTTTAGCAGATAGTCGAGATACAGCGACAGCACATCGTTTGGATAAATTGCAGGATCCTTTTAGTGTATTTCGTTGCCGTAGCATTATGAACTGTACGAATGTTTGTCCTAAGGGACTCAATCCGACAAAGGCGATTGGAGAGATTCGTATACAGATGTTAAAACAAGAAACTTAAATATATTGTTTTATTTTTTTGGGTGCCTGGTAAAGAATCATTAAACCTATATTGAAATTGAACTGGATGTTCCATTTCAAAATAACTCGCATCTCGAGCATAAGAGTTATTGCCCTAGGTTTCTGACTCGAGACTAGGATAAGGACGAATCCCTGCTTGCAGGGATAGCCGTTTTATCCACCTGGATGAGTGGAATAGCTAATTTTAATGGTGGTAGTGATCAATACCCCTTTGGAGAGAGAAAATGAGCAGTTCCAATCTGCAAAATGAATGGGCATCTTCCTATTTATCTGGTGGAAGCATGGCTTATATTGATAGTCTTTATGAGGATTATCTTGCTGATCCTAACTCGGTTTCGGCTGATTGGCGAGCAGTATTTAGTGCTTTACCTAAAGTGAACAATACTGAAAAAGAGCTTTCCCATAGAGATGTTCGCGAATATTTTTTGCAGAATGCAGATAAAAAAGTAATCCCCGTCGTTCAATCAACGGACAATCAACAATTCCGGATTGCCGACTTAATTAATGCATATCGCTCAATGGGGCATCATGCTGCCAGATTAGATCCACTGGAAATGGCGGAGCGTTTGCCCGTTCCAGCATTGGAGCTGGACTATCATCATTTGTCTGATGTCGATAAAAGCCGAAAGTTTTTTGCAGGAACAAAATTTAATGGACCTGAAATGGCATTGGGTGAAATATATCAAGCGCTGCGAGAAACTTACTGTGGCAGTATTGGTATTGAATACATGCATATTTCTGATACTAAAGAAACCGAATGGTTGCAACAACGAATGGAGTCTGTGCGAGGGCGTCCAACCTTAGATACGCCAAAAAAAATCGAAATCCTAAAAGATCTTATTGCAGCGGATGGATTGGAACGTTATTTGGGTACGCGTTATGTAGGACAAAAACGCTTTTCGCTTGAGGGTGGAGACTCTTTAATTCCTATGATGAAGGAAATTATTCAATGTGCCGGAAGAGATAATGTAAAAGAAGTGATTATTGGTATGGCACATCGAGGACGCTTAAATGTTCTTGTGAATGTATTGGGTAAAGAGCCTAACGCCCTTTTTCAAGAATTTGAAGGAAAAATCAAATCGGAACGAACTGGAGATGTAAAATATCATTTGGGTTTTTCATCTGATATAAAAACAAATTCAGGCTCTGTGGTTCATTTAGCACTTGCATTTAATCCCTCGCATTTGGAAATCATTGGCCCAGTAGTTGAAGGATCTGTACGTGCTCGCCAAAGACGACGCAATGATCTAGACAAAAAAGAAAAAGTAGTGCCCATCGTTATTCATGGAGATGCTGCATTTGCTGGTCAAGGTGTCGTGATGGAAACATTTAATTTTTCTCAATCTAGAGGATATTGTACTGGAGGTACAGTTCATATCGTTATTAACAACCAAATAGGTTTTACAACCAGCAATCCTTTAGACGCGCGCTCGACTTTATACTGTACTGATGTTGCTAAAATGGTTCAAGCACCTGTAATTCACGTAAACGGTGATGATCCCGAAGCAGTAGTATTCGCCACCCAGTTGGCATTTGATTTTAGGATGAAGTTCAAACGCGATGTTGTTATTGATCTCGTATGTTATAGAAGACATGGGCATAATGAAGCTGATGAACCTGCAGTAACGCAACCTTCGATGTATAAAAAAATTAAATCAATGCGTCCTTTACGAGAAATCTATGCAGATCACCTCATTAAAGAAGATCTGTTAAGCAGCAAAGATGTTGAAAAATTAATAGATACGTATCGTGATAGTTTAGATAAAGGTAAAGCAGTTGTAGATTTGGTACATGGTGACTATGAAGGCAAATACGCGATGGATTGGACACCTTACATTGATGCAAAATGGACCGACAAAGCCGATACCACAATTTCTAAAACCAATCTACAAAAATTGGTGAAACAATTAAATGAACTACCTAAAGGTTTTACATTACATCCAGTGGTTCAGCGTTTATTAAATGAACGTGATAAAATGACTGCAGGCGAGTTACCCATGAACTGGGGATATGCTGAAACTATGGCATATGCAAGCCTAGTGCAAGAAGGTTACGGTGTCCGCTTATCAGGTCAAGATTCTGGAAGGGGAACATTTGCTCACCGTCATGCTATATTACATGATGTTGAAACTGGCGAGACGTGTATTCCTTTGGAACATGTAACAAATGAACTTAGCCGTCCTTTTTCTGTAATTGATTCTGTACTGTCCGAAGAGGCTGTTCTGGCTTTTGAATATGGATATTCTTCTTCCGATCCTAATTTCTTAGTATTGTGGGAAGCCCAGTTCGGTGACTTTGCAAATGGTGCTCAGGTAGTTATTGATCAATTCATTAGTTCAGGTGAACAAAAGTGGGGGCGTTTATGTGGTTTGGTCATGTTATTACCCCACGGATATGAAGGCCAAGGGCCAGAGCATTCGTCAGCTCGTTTGGAGCGATATATGCAACTTTGCGCACAGCACAATATACAGGTATGTACCCCAACAACTCCAGCACAGATTTTTCATTTATTACGAAGGCAAGTAATTCGCAATTTCCGAAAGCCTTTAATTGTGATGACACCAAAGAGTTTATTGCGCCATAAATTAGCGGTTTCTCCGTTAGAGGATTTATTTAAAGGAAAATTCCATACTATTATTCCCGAAATTGATGATTTAAATGCAAAAAAAGTTACTCGAATAGTGCTTTGTTGTGGAAAAGTCTATTATGACCTATTACAAATGCGTCGCGATAAGAAGTTGAATCATGTTGCTTTGGTGCGCGTAGAGCAATTGTACCCATTTCCTAAGAAAGCACTTATTGCTGAGATCAAGAAATATCCTCAAGCAAAAGAAGTATTTTGGTGTCAAGAAGAACCACAAAATCAGGGAATTTGGTATTCTTCTCAACATAATATAAGAGATTGCTTGCATGCTGATCAAGCATTGCATTATGCAGGTAGAGAGTCTGCTGCAGCACCAGCTGTAGGAAGTCCAGCTTTGCATGCTGCGCAACAGCAGTCTTTAGTTGAGCAAGCTTTATTGGGGTAAATTTGTATTTATCGTAGCCAGAGTTACGGTATTAACCGCCTCCTGGCTACAAATTTGTTAATGAATCTAGGGCCTATTTACAATTTGCTAGCTTGGGTCAAAATTTCTTGTTTTTGAGGTAATGAAGCTTAGCATGCATGAAATGTGCGAGTAGCATGGTTTAGAAAATCAAGGTATTTTGGTCAAGAAAGCCGAATTGTAAATAAACTCTAATAAAATAAGAAGGTATAACCATGTCGATTGAAGTCAAAGTCCCTGTTTTGCCTGAGTCAGTAGCTGATGCAACAGTAGCTGCTTGGCATAAAAAAGTGGGTGATAAAGTTTCCCGTGATGAAAATTTGTTGGATCTAGAAACAGACAAAGTCGTTCTTGAAGTTCCAGCTCCTGTTGATGGAATATTAAGTGAAATAATGTTTCAAGAAGGAGACACAGTACATTCTGGACAATTGCTCGCAAAAATTAAAGAAGGCGATGCAGCTGAAACTAAAGAAGAAAAGAAGACTGAATCCAAAGAGGAAAAAAAGACTGAGCAGGCTGATTCCACGAAAGAAAAGGTTAGCGCCAAAGAAGATAAATCAACAAGCCCAGTAGTAAGGCGGATGATGGCAGAACATGATCTTCAGCCAGGGCAAATCCAAGGCAGCGGTAAAGATGGTCGAATTACTAAAGAAGACGTTCTTTCTTATATAGAATCGAGCAGAGAGAAGTCATCAAAACCCGCAGAAAGCAAAAAAGAACAAACAACACAAGCACAGATGGGCTTACGTGAAGAGCGCCGTGTCCCAATGACGCGATTACGAGCAAAAATTGCAGAACGCTTATTAGCAGCACAACATAACGCCGCTATGCTGACTACTTTCAATGAGGTCAATTTAAAAGCAGTGATGGACTTGCGTGCTCAATATAAAGATAGTTTTGAGAAAAAGCATGGCGTAAAACTTGGGTTTATGTCTTTTTTCACTAAAGCTGTTGTTGAGTCTTTAAAGCGTTTTCCTGCAGTAAATGCTTCTATAGATGGTCAAGATGTGGTGTATCATGGTTTTTATGATATAGGTATTGCAGTATCTACGGATAGAGGGCTAGTTGTGCCTGTAATTCGTGATGCAGATCAAATGAGTATGGCTGATATTGAGCTTGCAATTAATGACTCTGCAACAAAAGCCAGACAAGGCAAATTAGCTATGGAAGATATGCAAGGCGGTACATTTACTATTACTAATGGCGGAGTGTTTGGTTCTTTATTGGCTACTCCAATTATTAACCCCCCACAAACAGGTATTTTGGGAATGCATAAGATAGAAGAAAGGCCTGTGGTGGAAAAAGGACAAATTGTAATTCGTCCTATGATGTATGTGGCTCTCTCTTACGATCATCGTTTAATAGATGGTAAAGATTCAGTCCAATTTCTGGTGAGTGTGAAAGAGCTATTGGAAGATCCTGCTCGTCTTTTACTTAATGTTTAAGTTTCATTTACACTTATGTGCCGATGAATTTTGCTTTTTTTTAGAAAGGTAATTGCAATGAATTTACATGAATACCAAGCCAAACAATTGTTTGCAAAATATAATTTACCAGTTCCAAATGGTCAAGTTGCCTATAATGTTGATGATGCACTACAAGTAGCTTCTCAATTATCGACAAATCGTTGGGTTGTTAAGGCACAAGTTCATGCTGGAGGAAGAGGGAAAGCAGGCGGAGTCAAAGTAGTAGCCAATAAAGATGAATTAGCTGCTGCAGTGAAATCTTTATTAGGAACTCGTTTGGTAACCTACCAAACTGATGCACAGGGTCAACCTGTTAATGCGGTTCTCATTGAAGAAACTTGTGATATAGGAAGAGAATTATATCTTGGTGCAGTTGTAGATCGCGCTACTCGCCGAGTAGTAATCATGGCTTCTACAGAAGGTGGGGTTGAGATTGAAAAGGTTGCAGAAAAAACACCTGAGAAAATTTTCAAAATAATTGTAGATCCACTAGTGGGTGTGATGCCTTTTCAATGCCGTGAAGCAGGATTTAAATTAGGTTTGCAAGATGATCAGATCAAGCAGTTTACCCATTTAATGATGGGATTAGGCAAAATGTTTGTTGAGTGCGATTTGAGCTTATTGGAAATAAACCCACTCGTAATAAGTCAATCAGGACAATTAATTTGTTTGGATGGAAAAATTAATATTGATGGTAACGCACTGTATCGCCAACCTCAATTAAAGAGTTTGCGTGATGCATCACAGGAAGACGAACGAGAAAATCGTGCGAGTGACTGGGAATTAAATTATATTCCACTTGATGGCACTATTGGTTGTATGGTTAACGGAGCAGGCCTTGCTATGGCGACTATGGATGTGATTAAGCTCCATGGAGGCGATCCAGCAAACTTCCTAGATGTTGGGGGTGGTGCTACTAAGGAGAGAGTGAGCGAAGCACTAAAAATTATTATATCTGATGAAAAAGTCAAAGGTATTTTAGTTAATATCTTTGGTGGTATTGTCCGTTGTGATCTCATCGCTGATGGTATTCTTGCTGCAGTGAAAGAAGTTGATGTGAAAATTCCTGTAGTTGTGCGTCTTGAGGGTAATAATGCACAACTTGGTGCTGATATTTTAAATAAAAGTGATTTAAATGTAATTGCTGCAACCAGTTTAACTGATGCTGCAAAGAAAATTGTTGCGGCTGTTGCTTAATTACTAATTTATAACTATTCATCAAAAGTTTTCAAAATCTTGAGGAAAAGTTAAATTTGAGCATAGATGGAATAAATAGAGTTTTTTTGTTCTGAATGTGTCAGATAGAGCTTTTCAATGAACTGCGGTGAATAGTTATACTAATTTTCGAGGTTAACAATGAGTGTATTAGTTAATAAACAGACTAAAGTACTGTGTCAAGGTTTTACTGGAAAGCAAGGAACTTATCATTCGGAACAGGCAATTGCTTATGGTACGCAAATGGTTGGTGGCGTAACACCAGGTAAAGGTGGCCAGATGCATTTAGGCTTGCCAGTATTTAATACAATGCGAGAAGCAGTTCAAGAAACAAAAGCAGAGGCGAGTGTGATTTATGTACCAGCCCCATTTTGTAAAGATTCAATTTTAGAAGCTGCGGACGCTGGGATTCAATTAATCGTTTGTATTACTGAAGGTGTCCCTGTATTAGATATGTTGCAAGTAAAAGTATATTTGGAAAATAATACTCAGGCGCGGCTAATTGGCCCGAATTGTCCAGGTATCATTACTCCAGGAGAATGCAAAATTGGCATTATGCCAGGCTCAATCCATTTACCCGGAAAAGTTGGAATTGTCTCTCGCTCTGGTACATTAACCTATGAAGCTGTAAAACAAACTACAGATAAAGGTTTTGGGCAAAGTACTTGTATTGGTATTGGAGGGGATCCAATTCCTGGTACCAATTTCATTGATGCTCTAGCTTTATTTGAGCAAGATTCACAAACACAAGCAATTATTATGGTCGGTGAAATTGGCGGGTCAGCAGAAGAAGAGGCGGCTGAATACATTAAGTCACATGTGAGCAAGCCGGTAGTTTCTTATATTGCAGGAGTCACCGCTCCTGCGGGTAAACGCATGGGGCATGCTGGTGCAATTATTTCAGGCGGTAAAGGAACAGCAGCTGAAAAATATGCTGCCTTAGAAGCAGCCGGTGTACGAACAGTACGTTCTCCAGCTGATTTAGGGGATGCAGTAGCAGAAGTAACTGGCTGGAAATAGATAAGGAAATAGCCTGGACGAGTAAATGATGTCTAGGCTATTTATTGAGAATCAAAAAATCAGGTATATGTATACCTGCCTACGTTAAGTGGTATTTCATGACAAATTTTCGAAGCATTGCGGATATCAGACGTGAATATGGTGAGTTGAATTTAAGCGAAGAATTACTTCCTGATGATCCCATAGTGCAATTTACGCAATGGTTTGAAGATGTTCTAAAGAATGAGAAAAATGATCCTACGGCCATGGTTTTATCTACAGTAGATGATAAGGGCTATCCCGATTCTAGAGTTGTCTTGTTAAAAAGTTTGAATGAAGGTAATTTTGTTTTTTATACTAACTATCAAAGCGCAAAAGCAGCACAAATCAAAATGAATCCTTATGCGGCACTTAATTTTTATTGGCCGCAAATGGCACGACAGGTTAGAGTCCGGGGGCAGGTAAAACAAGTTGAGGAAACGCAATCTGATCTTTATTTTTTATCCAGGCCAATTAAAAGCCAATTTAGCGCGATTGTCTCACCACAAAGCCATGAGATTAAAGATAGGCAATCATTAGAAAATGCTTTAAATGAATTGATAGAAAAGCATGGACAACAACCTATCGTGCGCCCAGATTATTGGGGAGGATATATGATTATTCCTGACCAAATAGAGTTTTGGCAGGGAAGAGATAATCGGCTACATGATCGAATTCAGTATTTTCGGCAAGATGAGCAATGGAAATATCATCGTTTAGCACCATGATGGCAAAATTTGCCGGCAAAAAGTAAATTTACATCACATCTTTATTTTTAATCTCCCTTTTTGTTCTTCTTCTAATTTTTTTGTTTTTTTAAGAGACAAAAAAAGTTGGCCCAGAAATTGCTTCTATAATTATAGAAATATAAAAATAACTATTATTTCTTAGCAAAATAAAAAATTGTCAAAAATTAGTAAATGTTTTGAATTGGTAAAGAAGCGTTAATTTAAAGTCGTAAAATTGTTTTAAATGTAGAAATTATTGACAGTATTAAATAAGCATACTGAATACATAAATAGAGGGTACAATCATGAACGACATAACAGCCTTACTACCACATATTAAATTACGTTTTAACATTGAGCATCCAAGTTATGAAGACAGTTACGCATTTGGATACGAATGCGCTCTTGCGGACATAGCCGAAGAAGATAATCCTTTTCTTATAGGTAGTCAACAAGCAGAGCATTGGTTAGAAGGATGGTGGGATGCAATGGAAGGAGAGCAACCACTTTTTGAGTTAAACTCTCAAGCACCGGAAGTGCCTTCAGTAATCAATGAAATTGCTGCAAATGACCAAGTGTATTGCCATAAACATAGTTTTTTATCACTGGTTATTGAAATTAGTGGCGCTATAGCAGCTTCTGCATTAGTTGGATACCAATTATTTGAGTTGGTAGCCTAATTTTAGAGGAATCGAGACTATAGTCTAAAAAACATAACTCTCGCCTATTTATGTAGTGTTGCTCATTAGTCCAATTTCTCTTCTCCCAATAGGGAGAAGGAAATATCATCTTAAAAAATGAGTAGGTCTGTTTTTTTAGAATTGTAGAGATGGAATTATTTTTTGAATAATTTTAATACAATTGAGCGCATACGAGTAATTTCAGAAGGATTAAATTCTTTATATATTTCACTGCCTATATTGAGGCATACAGTGACATTGTCACCAAGCCCTTTAAGTAAATCCACCCCAGATAACTTGAGTAGCTTAATTTCTTCAGCTATTTCAGAAGCCCACGAATTAAGATAACTTATTTCAGTAAACACGGGCAAAAAAATCTGACCATTTTCTTGCAAAAATAGCACTTTTGGTTCGTTTTCAGTGCCTTGTTCAATTGGAATGATAAAGTTAGCTTTAATAAACTCAAGATAAGCCTTATTCGCCTCCTTCGTATTTCCTGCTGAAAGAAGAGCCTCTTTTATTGCAAGATTAAGAGCATTCATTTTAAGCCTTAAAAAAAATTAAATAAGCACTATTATTATAACCTTATTCTTTATGTAGCGTAACACTTAGTATATAACTAGATAGTAGGAAGGGGTTCCTACAAAAGAAATCAAACCATGTGTTGAAATAAATGACAACAACAGTATAATGTGATCCTTGCTTTGCAAATTTTTTGCTCATTTTTGTATAAATATTGGGGCTTATTGATATTTATACTACAGTCGATGTTTTCAGCATTAGTAGAAAATATAAATGGCCCTGGTACGGGGCTTTGCTTTTTGATATACCAATGCGGTTAGTAACCCTTCGATGAAACAAAGCGAATTAGAATTTTTATTAAAATAGAGAATTTATGAACAAAATGCATGAATCTAGAGTAGAAATTTATAACCGTAAGAGTTATCTAGGATTTGCTTGGTTAGTTTGGGGATTAGCTGCTGCTTTTTATTTCTCAGATTATATGGCTCGTGTGGCCCCTGGGGTAATGCACCGATACTTGCAAATTGATTTTGGAATTAATGAAGCAGGTTTCGGCATATTAACTGCTTCGTTTTATGTGCCCTATATTTTGATGCAAATCCCTGTAGGACTTACTGTAGATCGTTTAAGTATCCGTTGGTTACTTACTGTGATGTCCTTAGTCACTGCTTTTGGTTGCTGTGTTTTTGGTTTAGCAGGAAGCCTATTTATGGGCTCAATTGGTAGAATGCTTATAGGTTTTAGTGCTGCGTTTGCTTTTGTATGTTCGCTGCGATTGGCTACATCTTGGTTTCCTCCGACAATGCTAGGTTTACTAGCCGGTTTAACCCAAGCATTAGGAATGTTAGGTGCTGCAGCAGGAGAAGCCCCTGTTTCCTTTTTAGTGAGTAACGTAGGATGGCGTCATAGCATGCTGATTATTGCCTTCCTATTTATTGCTCTTGCTGCCTTGCTCTATCAATTTGTACAAGATAAACCAGGGGAGCATCGAAGTGAGGTGCGTTCTACAAATCAATTAAGTATCTTGCAGAGTTTAAAAATCGTATTATCTTGCAGACAAACTTGGTATAACGCGCTCTATGCAGGATTTTTATTTGGTCCAACAGCTGTTATTGGTGAGGCAATTGGCCCTGCTTATTTGCAATTTGGTAGAGGATTGGGTATGCATGCAGCTGCTTTCGCTACAGGATTAATTTTTATAGGCTGGGGAATTAGTGGTCCTTTATCAGGCTGGCTCTCCGATAAAATAGGACGTCGCAAGCCACTTATGATTCTTTCAGCGATATTCGGTATCATTTTCACAAGTTTATATGTATATAGTCCAACTTTAAGTCAAAATTCAGCTTATTTACTGTTCTTTGCTTTTGGTGTTACTAACACAGGTGTTGCGATTGCGTATGCGGTTTCTACTGAAATACATGATAGAAATGTTATTGGAACTTCAATCGCATTTACCAATATGATTTCAATATTTGTTGGTGCTTTATTACAACCTTTAGTCGGACGTTTAGTGGATATGGTGTCAGGGGCTCGTGCTTATAATGTTGAGACTCTGTTATTGTCAGATTTTCAGGCGGGTTTGAAAATATTGCCATTTTGTTCTTTGATTGCATTAATACTGGCTTTTATGGTTAAGGAAACTTATTGTAAATCAATAAAACATACTTAATCTTGTTTATTCATTGCCGCAAAATTACTAGGACTGTTTTTTTATAACCGTATCGCACTCCTATGTTATTTGCTGTTATACTTCGTACTGCAGTTTTGTTGTAGCGAATTAATAACATGGAGAACAGAATGAAAAAATTTGCAGGATTAGTGATTATCCTGGCCGTTCTAATTCTAGGCGGATATTATGGCATGGGTGTTCTTACTGAAAAGTCCATTAGAAAGACTATTGAAGTAATCGATCAATCAAACGGTTTATATGCTGATATTGAACAATACCACAGAGGGTTGTTTGATTCTGAGGCTAAAATTAAATGGCGTTTACATATTCCTGAGCGTGTTGTAACCGATGCTAATGGACAAACCCAAACTCTTCCTGCTCAAGATTATAGAACAGAGATGCCATTAACAATTCACCACGGTCCAGTTATTGTTGCTAATAGTCATATACGTTTTGGATTAGGATATGCAGAAGCAGTTTTCCCATTCCCACCACAATATAACGATCAGTTTAATGCACAATTCACACAAGACTCAATAAAACCACAATTGGATTTAAGTATATTTGTTAATTACCTTAATGAAAGCACTGTCGACTTTAAAGTTCCTACGTTTAAATTACTTGCAAAAGATGGTTCTGGTAATTTTGAATGGTTAGGGATGGATTCTAGTACAACCATGACTTCGGGAGTGACGAAAGTTAAGGGTAATGTTGTTTTAGATGGATTGAATGCAATTAAAGACGATACCAAAATTACTTTAAGCAAGGTGACTAGTGATTATGATTTGCACGAAACACCAGCCGGGTTGTATTTGGGTGATGCAAATTTTAGTTTGCCAATTTTTGATGTTTTTGTGAAAGATCAAAAAATGTTTGAGATTAATGGTCTTGTCATCAAATCAGATAGCGATATTGAGCAACACCTTTTTAATACGCATTTTAATGTTAGCTTAAAATCCATGTTAGCCAACGGTCAAAATTATGGTCCAGGAGATTTAGAAGTTGCATTAAGAAATCTTGATGCTGATGTATTAGCTAAAATCAATGCGCAAACACGGGCTATGCAAAATGGTGATGAGGTGCAACGCCAACAAGCAATGCTCGCTTTGTTACCTGAATTACCGAAATTATTTAGTAAGGGTGCGGAGTTTGAAATATCTCAACTCAGCTTCAAAATTCCTCAAGGACAGATTGAAGGAAACCTTTATATTACTTTGCCTAAAGGAGAGAATTCTAATCCTTTTGAATTAATGCAAAAAGTTCAAGGTAAAGCTAAATTACAAGTTCCTGCTGAAGCAGTAAAAGAAATTATGAAACAGTCAATAATACAGCAGCTAGCTAAAGAGCCTGATTTACAACAAGCCTTAGTGCAACAATTACAGGCGAATCAAAGTGCTAATCAAACTGCAGGCAAAACCAATCAGCCAGCACTAACTCCTGAACAACTAGCTGATATGCAGACTGAAAAACAATTAAATGCATTACAGCAATCTGGTTTAATTATTGTTCAAGGTACAGATTACATCATCGAAGTCTCTTTAGAGCAGGGTAAATTTATAATTAATGGCAAGCCTTATGATCCTTCAATGATGAAGTTCTAGAGGAAAAATTTTAAGGTGTAGTTTGCAAAAGCGGTCTACACCTAATTAGAACTTTTTGAACTTGTAATGAATATTGATTATTGATTTTTAATGCGGATTTGTTAGTTGGCCCTTGTTTCAAGTGGCTTGATTCGGTAATATACTTTTTTTAAAAAGAGGAGCTAATAATAATGACAACAATCAGTAATGAAGTAGTGGATAACACCGCTTCTCTGGCTGAAAGCGTAACTCTTTCAGTGCAAAAATACTTTTCAGAACTTAAAGGAACTGATCCTGTTGACTTATACCAGTTTGTACTCGAAGAAATTGAGACCCCGTTATTTCGTGCCGTTATGGAGCATTGCAAGTATAATCAATCTAGAGCTGCAATAATGCTAGGTATTAGTCGAGGAACATTGAGAACTAAATTGCGCCGTTATTTTGATGATAAGTATGTAGGCACACGTGATTAGTTTAAATTTCATAAGGAGCTAATAAGCTCCTTTTTTTAATCCATAGTATTTGTGTTAAGTGAAGGCGTTCACTTAGCAAATTAAGCATGCACAAACTTTACAGATCCTAAAGAACACCAATTATTCCAGAAACCACAACTTCTTACCGTTTTTAAACCTTCTGCTTTAACGGTGGGTGCTGTTTTTCAAAAACCTAGGGTTGGTGTGGTGATGCCGAAGCTTAATCTCATTTATGTTGTCTATATTAACGTGAGTTTCGTATAAGAACACGTGGTTTTACTTCAAATCGTTCGAGATGAAAATTGGATCCAAATAGTTTTTTTAGCCTAAACAGACGTTAAGTAACTGTATAAATACAGCAGAAAATGTAATGAGAATTATGTATTTATTTTGTAGCCATTTTTCAAAGAGGATGGGACGCCAAGGAGGTTTGTAGCCTGTTTCCCAGGCTACAGGCTATGCTTTATTCAGCAAACATAGAACTTACGGATTCTTCTATATTGACCCGTTTAATGGCTTGTGCAAGCATTTCGGATAAACTAACAACACGAATTTTTTCGCATTTACGTGCCTCAGCTGATAAAGGGATGGTATCAGTTACTACTATTTCATCAAGACAAGAGTTTTTAATATTATTTATTGCATGCCCAGATAATACAGGATGAGTAATATATGCTCTTACACTATGGGCGCCATTTTTTTTGAGCTCATGAGCGGCTGAGCAAAGAGTACCAGCAGTATCTACAATATCATCAACAATAATGCAGCTTTTATTAGTAGGATCACCAATAATATGCATTACTTCAGATTTATTAGGGCCGCTACGCCGCTTATCAATAATGCATAATTCCGCATGATCAAGTCGCTTCGCTACAGCTCTAGCTCTAACAACCCCACCTACATCGGGGGAAATTATCATTATGTTTTTTAAATTTTGCTTTGTGATGTCGTCAAGAAGTATGGGCGTGGCATAGACGTTATCAACGGGCATATAGAAAAAGCCCTGGATTTGATCCGCATGTAAGTCAACTGTAAGAACTCGGCAAATCCCTACGGATGCCATCATGTCAGCAACAACCTTTGCTGTAATAGGGACACGAGCGGATCGAACACGTCTATCTTGTCGAGCATAGCCAAAATAAGGAACTACCGCTGTAATACGAGCAGCAGATGATCTTCTTAATGCATCTGCCATAGTTAATAGTTCCATTAAATTATTATTTGACGGGGCGCAAGTGGATTGAATTATAAAAACATCTTTGCCACGGACATTTTCTAAAATTTCAATCATGGTTTCTCCATCACTAAAAGTACCAACTGTAGCTTGACCAATAGGTATTTTTAAATGAGAAGAAATTTGTTGTGCTAACTCCGGATTCGCATTTCCGGAAAAAATCATCATTGTGGACATGTGTATAAAGCCTTCGATCTAGGTTAATCATTTAACTTAAACACATAGCAGAAGACAGCCAAAAAGATATTATTATTATTTGAGCATTACAAGAACGCATCCTTCCAGGTTATCTTCTGCTGTCTGTTTACTTGAATCAACAAGAAAGTGGCAGGGGTGCTAGGATTCGAACCTAGGTATGCAGGGATCAAAACCCTGTGCCTTACCGCTTGGCGACACCCCTAAAATTTGTAGATTCTTAAATACTCCGTGCATTAACTACGTTCATCCCTACAAATGTGTTGCGTATTTTGCAGTGGTTTTTGAAACATGTCAACTTTGAAAGCAATAATTTTTTGTATTTTTTAAATAAACTAGGAATTGACATTAAAGCAAGAATAACATATAGGATGAGCCTTTGATAGGGCTCATCAAGCAGATATTGCTGGAAAATTTATACAGTCCAATTTTGAATGACCATTTTAACCATTACCCCATTTCCTTGTAGATGAATCATACTTGGAAGATCAGTGCCTTTGACGGAGGTGTATTTAGCGAAATTAATTGTATATCCACTTTGTTTTAATTGGGTTAAATGGTTATATTGATCTCGATGTTCTGCTGCAACTGAACCAGGAGCAGGTAATCCTCTTACCCAATAATAAAGATTGTTTACAGGTAATCTAATCCCAGTTTGTTGGGCAAGTAGCTCGTCAGCATTGTGAGATGTAATTTTTTTTGGCCCATCTTGGAAGGTAACTGTATTCCCTTTTTTGTCGATGAGTACTGTTCCGCCTCCTAAAGGACCCATTAAACGAATTTGATAGGTATTAGGGCCATTTTGCACCCAGTTCATAGTAGCTGACCATCCCTTAGATTTGCTTTTAGCGGCCATTGCACCACGAATTTCCCACGATGAAATTGTTTCGGTTTTTTCTTTACGTTGTTCTACGGGTATGACTTTATTTTCAGGCAATTCGGCTGCTGGTCGAGGAGGGGCACAAGCGGTTAAAAGACAAACAGGAATGATTGCTAGCTTTATTAAATTATTCATTGATCACCTCAAGTCCTTTTTTGTAGTTTTTCAATTAACAATACGCTAGACTGTTGTGATATGCAATTAGTCTTAACCATAATGAAATTAAAAGCAATTTATCCTGGCACATTTGATCCTGTTACTAATGGACATGTTGATATTATCAGTCGAGCAGCTAAAATTTTCCCTGAAATTGTTGTGGGTGTAGCAAGCAATAAGGCAAAACGTCCCTTTTTACCCATGGAGACAAGAATCAATCTGCTGCAAGAGTCTCTGGCACATTTACCAGGAGTTTCCGTTCTAGGTTTTGAGAACTTATTAATTGATTTTGTATTAGAGCAAAACGCGGGGATTATTTTGCGAGGTTTAAGAGCGGTATCTGATTTTGAATATGAATTTCAATTGGCTGGAATGAATAGAAAATTATCAAAAAAAATAGAAACTATCTTTTTAACCCCATCAGAAAATTTAATGTTTATTTCTTCTACTTTGGTGCGAGAAATCGCATTTTTAGATGGAGATATTTCTCAGTTTGTTCCTTCTTGTGTTGTTAGAGAGTTAAAAAAGAGACAAAATGAAAATCAAACTACGAAAAATTCATAAGAGTATTTGCCTTGTACTTTGCGCTAATTTATTTTATGCCAATACGAATAGTTTTGCAGAGCAATATAATGCAAAACCTCCTGGGTATGCGGTCGCAAGTGCTCATCCATTAGCTACCAATGCAGGGCTGGAAATTTTAGCTCATGGAGGGAATGCCTTTGACGCTGCGGTAGCTGTATCAGCAGTGTTGGGTGTTGTTGAACCTTATCATTCTGGTTTGGGTGGTGGAGGATTTTGGCTATTGCATCAAGAAGATCAACATAAAAATATTTTTATCGATGCTCGTGAAACAGCACCTATGGCTGCCAAACAGGATATGTATTTGGCACCAGATGGTAGTGTGGTACCGGGTTTATCGCTAAATGGGGGATTAGCAGCAGCAATTCCTGGAGAACCTGCCGCTTTAGCATATATTGCAAAAAATTATGGGCGATTACCTTTGGAGAAAACTCTTGCCCCTGCTATTAGATTGGCAGAAAACGGTTTTCCAGTGGATAAACAGCTTTATACTTTCTTGAAGAATGAAGATAGATTTAGGCAAATTAAAAAATACCCGGCTACTGCAGCAATTTTTCTAAAAGATGGGCGACCTTATTTAATCGGCGATCGCTTAGTACAAAAGGACTTGGCGAAGACATTAAAGTTAATTGCTAAAAAGGGAGAACAGGGTTTTTATACGGGGGAAGTAGCAGAAAAATTAGTCAAAGGTGTCAATGGTGCAGGCGGGATTTGGACCTTGGCTGATTTAGCTCAGTATCGGATTAAGGTAAGAGAACCTTTAATAGGAGCCTACCATAATATGCTTATTATCACGGCTCCCCCACCTTCAGCAGGCGGCATTGCTTTATTAACAATGCTGAATATATTGTCTCACTATCCTCTTGCTTCATTTTCTAAAGTGCAATGGATACATTATCTGGTCGAATCTATGCGGCTTGCTTATTGGCAAAGGGAGCAATTTTTAGGAGATCCTGATTTTGTGAGTATGCCTGTAGAGAAGTTAATTTCTGCAGAAAATGGTAAGCAATTAAGTACCTTAATTTCCCCAGATAAAGCTACTGCAAGTTCGGTTTTACAAGGACAATCAAAAAAAACTACAACTAAATCCCCGGGCTCTACAAGTACAACACATATCTCGATTATTGACGCCGAAGGGAATCGTGTTGCCGCAACGATGACCATAAATTATATTTTTGGCTCTAGCGTTGTCGCTGAAGGAACTGGTGTTTTGTTGAATGATGAAATGGATGATTTTTCAAGCAAAGTCGGTGAAGAAAATGTTTTTGGTATTGTTGGGGCTGATAAAAACTCTATTGAACCTGGCAAAAGACCCTTATCAAGCATGACGCCTACATTTCTCGAGTTACCGGGACGAGTTGCGATTTTAGGCACTCCAGGAGGTAGTCGTATCCCTACGATGATATTAATTGCATCTTTGGTGTTTAAAGATGCGTATGGCGCAATCAGTATGGTTTCTGCTATGCGTTTCCATCATCAGTATTTACCTGATATTTTGCAGTTTGAACCGGATACATTTCCACCAACAATTCAAGAAGCTTTAACAGCAATGGGATATCGCCTGATGCCATTAGGACAATATTATGGTGATATGCAAGCAATTACGTGGGATAAGCAAAGCAATGTATTAACTGCTACATCTGATCCACGAAATATAGGCTTGGCCGCATCAATTGTGAATCAACAAAGAGGATATGGGGTAGGGTATTAATGATATTTCAGGAGTCCTATTATTTCCAACAGCAAAGGGATGTTGCATCGAAGCGAAGAGCCTCTGGGTATGCGGGATAACTATGCCTTTTAACTTAATGGCAGTGCATACTATAGTGTATTACTTTCTCCAACCAACTCTTTAATTGCAATGAAAGTTTGTTTAATCAACTCTTCTTTATTTCCTAAAGTAAATTGAGAAGCATCAATTGGTTTGCCTATATGAATTTCTGCTTTTTGCTTTAAATGAATATTAAAGCTTCGGGCGGGTAGAATATTATTTGCTCCACGGATTCCTATAGGAATAATTGTAGCTTTAGATTGAATCGCCGTAATAAAGCCTCCTTTTTTAAAATGGCCAAGTTGTCCATCTTTAGAGCGAGTGCCTTCAGGAGCAATCCACATGACAACTCCACTTTCCATGAGCTGCTGGGCAAAAGCTAAATCCTTAATAGCCTGGTATTTATTTTTTCTGTCTATAAAAGGAAACTCTGCTGCTGCCATTGCCTTACCCATTAAGGGAATTTTTGCGAGCTCTTTTTTTGAAAGCATCCGAATGGAGTGATTTGGAAAGGCCTTAAAAGCAAGTGGGATATCATAGGCGCTCGAATGATTACACATAATAATGGTCGCTTTTCCTGCTTGTGGCTGAATATTTAAGGGATTAATGACTTTATATTCAACTTGCACTTCATTTAATAATTGATCAACCCAATGGTGTAGTGCCTTGTCAGTCCACGAGCGGTTTAAAGTACTAAGAAAATACTTAGAGATACAGCGAATACTAGTTACTGCCGTATAAAACATTAAAGCGCAAATAACCCAGGCAGTTCTAAATTGATTTATTTTCATTATCGTTGGGATAAAGTAAGTTAGCGCTAATATAACGTAAGTTGAATGGATTGCCCAGAACGTTTTTTAGTATTATAAAAAACCTACTCGACTATGGTGAATGAAGTCTAATTTTTCTTGTTAGAGTCCTCATTTTTGGCATTTAGGACAAAAAGTAGAGTTACGCCCTCCAAGAATAACTGATTCGATTGGATGTTGGCATTGCATACACGGCTGATTTTTTCGGCCATATACTTTAAGTGAGATGCTAAAATAACCGGGTTTGCCATCGAAAGCATAAAAATCTTTTAAAGTAGTGCCTCCGCACGCGATGGCCTGTTGAAGTACTTCTTTAATGTGCGCAGCTAAGTTGAGATGAGCTTCTTCGGAAAGCATTTTTGTGGGGGTGCACGGATGAATTTTAGCTAAAAAAAGACTTTCTGTAGCATAGATATTACCTACGCCCACAACAATTTTATTATCCATAATGAATGATTTAATCGGTTTATTTTTATTTTTTCCTTTTTGAAATAAATAATGACCATTAAATTCTTCTGAAAGCGGTTCTTTGCCTAAATGAGCAAGAAGAGGGTGTTCATATGGATTTTTATCAATATAAAGAAATAGGCCGAATCGTCTAGGATCATAAAATCGTAAGAGAAGATTATTGTCTAGCGCTACGGTAATATGATCGTGTTTTTGAGGAGTGCTACTGCTTCCGGCCATTCTTAAGTGTCCTGACATTCCTAGATGAATGAGAAGATAGCCTTGGGTCAGGTGGATCAATATATATTTTGCTCTACGGGTAACCGTAATAATTTTTTTACCAATACACCATTCATTTAAGTGATTAGGAACAGGTATCCTCAGCCTTGGATTATGAACGCTAATTCTGCTAATTGTTTGTCCTTCCAGATGGAGTTTAATTCCTTCTTTTGTGGTTTCAACCTCGGGTAGTTCTGGCATTATTTTTTGTCATTGTGTTCAATAATTCTTCCTTCGCTTTTTTTGACTACATCTGTGGTCGTTTTAGTGTTTGAAAAGAGAATTTGTCTTATTGTCGCTATTACCCACAGAGTGCCGCCGATGATAATGCCCCAAATTAAAACATACGAGAACATGAATAACAGGCCTAAGAACAATGCAATTGCCATCCCTGCTATAACGAAAGGAACTAGAGCCTCAAAAATTTTTGCAAATGGGAATTTCTCATTCATATCATTATTCCTAATCTTAATTATTATAATTATCGGCTACTTAATGAAATGTTGCAACGTAAAGCGTAAAATTGTGTTATTCTTAGTATCATATACAATATTCAAGGATGTATTGGAATTATTGAGATTCACTAAGGAAATTTCTTAATTTGCATGTTTGCATTTGAAGCGGAGTAATTATGGTTTTTGGTTATTTGAACCTGTCTTTTTGGGGATATGTGATTGCGACATTGATTTTGACGCAAATCACTATCGCAGCAGTAACGTTATACCTTCACCGAAATCAAACACATCGAGCTCTGACTTTGCATCCTATTGTCAGTCATTTTTTTCGTTGTTGGCTATGGTTAACTACTGGGATGGTTACGGCAGATTGGGTTGCTATTCATCGTAAACACCATGCATCAGCTGATGTAGAAGGTGATCCCCATAGTCCTGTAGTTTTTGGTATTAAAAAGGTCTTTTGGGAGGGCGCTGAACTTTATCGATCGGCTCGTAAGAATAGAGAAATGGTTGCCAAATACTCTCATGGTACGCCTAAGGATTGGGTAGAGCGAAATATTTATTCTCGTTATTCTGCCAGAGGAATTTGGCTCATGTTTTTCGTCGACTTATTTTTATTTGGTGTGCCTGGAATTACCATTTGGGCAATTCAAATGATGTGGATACCTTTTTTTGCTGCTGGAGTCATCAATGGAATTGGGCATCATTGGGGTTATAGGAACTTTGAATGTCCTGATGCGGCAAGAAATATTTTTCCTTGGGGATTTTGGATCGGTGGGGAAGAGTTGCATAACAACCATCATACTTTTGCTTCTTCAGCAAAATTCTCCGTTAAATGGTGGGAGTTTGATATAGGTTGGATGTATATTCGCATTCTTTCCTTTTTAGGTTTGGCTAAAGTGAAAAAATTGCCACCTAAGCTTGCTATGGATGCAGGTAAATTACAGGTCGATTTAGATACAGTGAAAGCAGTGGTTTCTAATCGATTCCAAGTGATGTCAAATTATTATAAAGGCGTGATTAGACCAATACTTCAACAAGAAAAAAGCAGTGGTGTTGAAAGTAAAGAAGATAAAAAGCTATTTTCTCGTGCAGGAAGCCTTTTGAGGCGTGAAAATTGCTTGTTGACTACGAAAGCAAAAATTCGTTTATCAAATTTGCTTGAAGCTCGTGAACAATTGCGTGTTGTTTATGCCTACAAGCAGTCTTTACAAAGCATTTGGCTAAAAACAGCGTCTACTCAAAAAGAGTTAGTTGAAGCCTTGCAGCAATGGTGTCGGCAGGCAGAAGAGTCTGGCCTTGAAGTTTTAAGACAATTTGCGCAACAAATAAAAGGATATGTGCCTGTTTATTACAAGTAATTATTTGACCACTTTTCTTACCCATCATTTTAATGGTTTAAAGATGATGGGTTTTTAGTTCAAATTTTCTATAGTACTATTTTATTATCGCAATAACAGGGAGTTGTTTATGATGAAAGGCGTAGCAATAGTAACTGGAGGAACAGGGGGTATCGGTACAGCTATTTGTCAGCGATTGGCTTCCGACTTCCAGGTGGTGGCATGTTATTTTAAGCATGGGAAACATGAAGAAGCAAAACAATGGCAAGACGAGCAAAAAAAGCTAGGTTTTGATATTGATATCGTTTATGGAGACATCGCTCAATTCGCAGATTGTGAAAAATTAATTTCCCTCGTCATGGAACGTTATGAGCGTATTGATGTACTAGTAAATAATGCGGGCATTACCCATGATTGCAGTTTGCGCAAAATGACTCCAGAAAACTGGCATAGCGTGATTGAGGCTAATTTAACGAGTGTATTTAATATAACTCGCAATGTTATTCCAATAATGATTGATAGAGGTGTTGGTCGTATTGTAAGTATTTCTTCCATTAATGGAAGAAAGGGTCAATTTGGTCAATGTAATTATGCTTCTACTAAATCTGCTTTATATGGTTTTAGTAAAAGCCTTGCGCTGGAAGTAGCAGGTAAAGGGATAACTGTGAATACGATTTCTCCGGGTTATATAGAAACTCCCATGCTTTCTTCTTTAAAAGAAGAGGTACTTAATTCAATAATATCAAGCATCCCTGTTGGACGTTTGGGTCAGCCTAAAGAAATTGCGGATGCTGTCGCTTTTCTAGTGTCTCCAGATAGTGGTTTTATCACGGGAGCTAACTTGGACATTAATGGTGGCCAGTATATGTAAGAGATAATATCCTGGTTTTTAAAGTCAGGATATTCTTAATCACTTTTAGTCTGTCTTTTTTTAAAGAATAGAGAATTGTATGCACAAAAATAATATGGCGTTGATTACTGGCGGTACTGGTGATATTGGTACTGCGATAGCTCAAGAATTAGATGCATTATATAAGCATGTTTTTGCTCTTGATTTAGTTTCTGAAGAACAAGGTCAAACATGGGAAAATGAATTAAAGGAACAAGGATATAAAAATATTCATTTTCGCCATATGGATGTAACGGATTATGAGCAATGTGGCAAGGTTATTTCTTCGATTATTAAAGACTATGGCAATATTGATGTGTTGATTAATAATGCAGGAATTACTCGAGACGCCGTATTTACCAAAATGACAAAAGAGCAATGGGATGAAGTGCTTACTGTTAATCTTGATGGAATGTTTCATGTAACTCGTCATGTAGTTGAAAACATGAGACAAAACGAATATGGCCGAATTGTTAACGTTTCTTCTGTAAATGCACAAAAAGGCCAATTTTCACAAGCGAATTATGCTGCATCAAAGGCAGGTGTTTATGGGTTTACAAAAAGCTTAGCGCAAGAGTTAATGAGTAAAAATATTACTGTGAATAGTCTTTCCCCTGGCTATGTAGATACTCGATTGATGAAGGGGATTAGGCCTGACATCCTCGAAGCAATCATTGACCAAATTCCTGCAAAACGGTTAGCCCAAACTCAGGAAATCGCCTGGGCAGTTGAGTTTTTGATTAGCGAAAGAAGCCGATATATAACTGGGGCTAATTTGAGTATCAATGGCGGTCTTCATATGTATTAGAATTTCAGTATTTATGAATGAATTTAACTAAAATCTTTTCGCTATATCATGAGAGAATAATGACTCGTTTAATAAAAAAATATAAGAATCGTCGGCTTTATGATACTGAGACTAGTCAGTATATAACTCTAGAAGAGTTACAACATTATGTTGTAGATAATGTATCGTTTAAAGTAGAAGATTCTCTAACAGGAAAAGATTTAACTAACTCTATTTTATTGCAGATTATTGTTGAGATGGAGGCAGGTCCTACTCAATTTTTATCTCCTGAGATTTTACGACAAATCATCTCTTTGGCGAATCATCCTATGCAGGCCTCTTTAAAAGAGATGATGGAGCAAATGTTTCAAGTAATGGAAAAGCCATTACAAAATAATCCTTATGTCCAGGCAACTGAAACCTGGAATCAACAGATGCAGAAAATGATGCAGCAATGGCAAAGCTTATTTAAAGGTTAATTCTCACGCCATTCTTTTTTATGTTGCATTGCAAAAAAAATAGCTCTAACCCATTGACAAATTTATAACATATAGACTAATATAAAATTGTGCATTGCAACATATTGGAGAATATCATGTATCAACAAAACTTTGAAAAATGGACTGAAATAGCTAAGAAAATTCAAGAGCCTTTTCAAGCTATGACTGAATTAAATGTTAAAACGCTACAAGGCATTAATTACCTAAAACCTGAAGAAATCGCAAGTATCAAAAAGCCAGAAGAATTATTAGAGAAACATATTAATCTGGCTGTTGAAAATGGGCACAAAACTTTGGATTACCTCCAAAAATCGTTTCAAATTATTGAGAAAGCGATGTTAGGTTTTGTCCAAGAAGCCAAAAAAACGGCTGCTGAAACAAAACATTAATGCACTATGTGTCTTGAAAAGCAGCTCAACTAATTCAGTTTGAGCTGCTGCCATTCTTCCAGTATATCACTATAATCCAAATACTCCTGTTTTCGAATAAATTACAGTAAACCCAGTTTCGGGTATTTTCATCAAAAATGTACCAAATATGCTTTTTATTATGTCGCACCTACGTTAATTTAGTAGATTCAAGCGCTTTTTCTGGGTTAAAATGCATAAAGTTATCTCATCTTTAGGTAATCTCTCAATAGGTTTGGAGAAAAGAAATAGCCTATATTCTGTGGTTGTACGCAAAATCTAGGAATTTTACTCTATGCCCTGTCTCCTTGAGGAGATACATTACAGGATACTTGAGTAGTTACCTCTTTATCGGCTACCTTCATTAGGGAGGAGGGAATTACTAAAATAGGGGCAATGATTGATTATTTTTCGTTATTTAGCCAAAGAAGTGTTGATCACTTTGATTTCGCTAACATCCATACTCGTGTTAATTTTTTTGAGTAACCAGCTGATTCAATATCTTAATCGAGCAGCCTCTGGTAGTATTCCAGGTGTTATCATCATGAAGTTGATGATGCTGGAATTGCCTACTTTGCTTTGTTTACTTATCCCTTTAGGTTTTTACATCGCAATGTTACTTGCTTATGGTCGTTTGTATGCTGAAAGTGAGATGACCGTATTACGTGCGTGTGGTTATGGCCCAAATAAATTGTTAAAACATAGTATTATTATGGCAACGGTAGTTGCTTTTATCGTAGCTATAGTGATGATTTGGGGGAGCCCTTTAATTTATATTGAGCGTGCTAAATTATTACGCTCTACTGGAATACAGACCCTCGTGCAAACCATTATGCCGGGACGTTTTCATGCCATTAATGAAGGTAAAGAGGTATTCTATGTACAATCGATGAGTCGAGATCATAGTAAAGCTGAACAAGTATTTCTTGCAAAACGAACTAAAGTGGACGATAAAACACGTTGGGATGTATTATGGGCGGATCAAGCTTTTGCAGAAACTGATCCAAAAACAGGCGAGGATTATATCATTCTGCAAAATGGTAAGGAGTATCAGGGAGTTCCTGGCCATGCTGATTATCAAATTGCTGAATTTGGACAGTATAAAGCACGATTACCACATCCTGTAGTAAAGATATCTGAAGATTTTCGTACCATAAGCACCGCTAATTTATTTCCATTCAATAATACAGATCGTGCTAAAGCAGCTGAGTTACAATGGCGTTTTTCTGTACCCATCATGGTATTTGCTTTGACTTTGATCGCAGTTCCTTTAAGTCGTATTAATCCTCGATCAGGTAAGTTCGCCAAGTTATTACCTGCAATTATTATTTATATTGTATATGCTAACTTATTATTCATTGCACGAGATGCTATGGTGTCTGGGAAAATGCCGCAATGGTTAGGTTTATGGTGGGTACATCTGTGTATCATTGCATTTGGATTATTGCTGATCTGGCGTAATCAGGCAAAACTGGCATGACTATGAAAATATTAGATCGTTATATCGCGAAAACAGTTCTTGGATCTATTGGCCTAGTTACTTTAATGCTAATTGGTCTCCAAATTTTCATTTTATTTGTTGATCAGATAAGTGATTTGGGACGAGTTGATTATGGGATCGTGCAAGCTACTTTTTTTGTGATGTTACAAATGCCTTATCAAGTTTATTTATTTTTTCCCATGGCAAGCCTTCTTGGTACTTTAATTGGTCTAGGGATCTTAGCCAATCATAGTGAATTAGTCATTATGCGTGCTTCAGGTATGTCCATAGGTCAGATCACTTGGGCAGTATTAAAGGCATCCGTATTACTTATTGTATTTGTTACAGTTTTAGGCGAGACCTTAGTCCCATACTTATCTCATTATGCCAATGATTATAAAACAGCCGCGATTAGTGCTGGTCAAACTTTGCGGACTTCAAAAGGGTTTTGGCTGCGTTATAACAATGATTTTATTTCAGTGGGCGTAGTGCGTTCCAATAATATATTGAATGACATTTATCAATTTCGCTTTGATAATCAGCACCATTTAAAAATGTCGCGTTTTATTCGTGAGGTCCGACATACGCCAACCGGATGGGTAGCCTATGATGTGCAACAAACAGAGTTTAGTGGCGATCAAACGAAAGCACAGACTTTTGCTTCATTTCCTTGGGATGTTTCGGTAAAACCTAAGATTCTGACCATTAGCAGTATTGATCCTGACGAAATGAACTTACGTGAATTGAATCGATACATAAGAGAGCAAAAACTGAATCATCAAAATGTACATAATTATCAGTTTGCTTTTTTACAACGGCTTATTCAACCATTTACAACTATGGTTATGATGATTCTTTCCATCCCATTTATTTTTGGGCCTTTACGCTCAACTACTATGGGGTCGAAGTTATTGGTTGGTGCTGCGGTAGGGTTTAGTTTTCATATTTTAAATCGCTTTTTTGGCCCGCTAAGTACCGTATTTCAATTGCCACCGGAATTATCGGCATTGGGACCTACTGTTATTTTTGCATTATTGGGACTGTATCTCATGAGAAGAGTAAGGTAGCGATAATTAAGCAAGCATTCCGAAGTAACAATATTTGTTCTAAATTTTTACCTTGTAGCAGGGCTCTTTAATAGATTTTCTGCTGTTGCAGGGGATGATGTTCTTGCAAATATTTAGAAACCTAACCACCTTCCGCCAAAACGGAAGGTCCAGGAGCAACAAATTAAAGATTGAGAGTATTTTGCGGCTCTTCATTCACTTGAGTAAGTTCAGGTTGTAGCGATATTTTACCGAGCTCAACTAAAACAGTGTCGATCAATTTTGAACGTTCTTCAATTTTAGTGACAAATGTTGTGCTGTGGCTTAGGCTTTTTAAAAGAAAATGTACTCTTTCTGCACTTTCTATAGAAATTCCAATCGCCTCTTCTAATTCATGGGGACTTTTTTTAGCTAATATATTGATAAGTTTCTGTATGTCATACGTGCCATTATTTAAATCTTCTTTAAATTGATCTAATAACTTCCCTTTCTTGATTAGGTTCGTTCGTTCGTCTATGGTCAGCCCTGCAAGATCGGTAAGTCCTTGCAGCATCCAACGATTTTTAGTGAGTTCTTCGGTTTTTGTTTTTCTTGATTGTGCCAAATTACTCTGGTGGGCTTCACATAATTCACGCAGTTTTATCATTAAGGCCTCACTCTTGAATTGCAATTGCACCATTGCAGGATAAGCTTTTTGTTTTTCCACAAAAAACTCATTTAAAGTGACGATCTCTGCTTTTTGTTTTTGCGCAGTATCAGAATCATCCAATGTTTTTGCGAGTTTATCGAGAAGCCGTAAATGGTGTTGTGCCTCTTTTGTCTGCGCGTCAAACATTGTTACCTCCATCTGATTGAGGGAGACTCTTATAGTGCTTATCAATGCTTTAGTTAAGAATTGATTTACCTTTTGTAATCGATCCTTTAATCCATCAACGTCGGACAGATTAAGGGAGTCTTCTGATGTCCCGTGTTTTCTTATCTTTTCTTGACGTAACTGCTCCACTTCAGCAAGTCGCTCATGAAAACTAGAAATCATTTCTTTTACAGCAGTCAGATTTTTAGGTTTTTCTTCTTCAAGTAGGCCAATCTCTTCTGCTACCTTAACGACATAGGCATCATATAATTTGTTATGAATGGTTCGTAGTTGTTCTTCTAATTTTTCGACCTCAGTAAAGTCAATTTTTCCAACTCCAGTATGCATCTGAACCCTTTTATTGCGCAGTACTTTTACTTCTTCTTGTAGCGTATTAAAATAAGATAGTTCCTTCTTAATGCTGGTCACATCATCAAGTTTTGCAGTATCTAGGGCTGTAATTCGTTGAGCCATGCTTGATATACGCGTTTCATAATGTACCTTTGCTTGTTCACTATTAGCGAGCATGGGGGTAATAATCTTACGTTGTAAGGGCGCCAAATCATCGCACACTTCTTGTTTCGTTTGTTGAATTTTCTCCCTTAAGTCTTTGCTTAATGAGGGTATGTTTTTATCTGAAGGAATACTTTCGAGTGCTTTTAAAGCCTCAGTGAGTTGTTGTTTTTCCAAAGCATTTTGGCATTTCATTAATGGTGAAAGTTGACGTTGCAGCGCTATTTTCTTTTCAATAAGTGGTCTTAGGTTATCTATTTCTATTTTCGCTGCTTTTGCTGCATCTGATTTAAAGTGAGACCATTCTTTATCTGAGGGAAAATTTGCTAAAGCATGTTGCATCATGTCCATATTATTTAATCTAAGCGCAATATGACATTCTTGTAATGCAGGAATCACTTTTTCATTAAGAAAATTTTTTCGTTCCAATGATATTTTTTGATCATCTTTTCCTGAAAAGTAGTGGAGTATTTTATCTAAAAATCCACCTCTAATGGGTAAATGAGATTGTTCTACCATTTTAAGTCGTAATGATTGTAGTGTTTCATTTATGTTTTTATGAATTTCTTTATCTTCTGGTTGAACAGCATTTATTATTTCCATCACTTTTGCGTTTTGCGTTTTAAAAATAGGTGCAGCAGCAAAGCCAACTTCATGGTTCGGTACAAAATCAGGATTTTTTACCGCAACAAAACTAACAATATACCTGTCCATCCCAGTAGGCGTTTTACCATCAAGGATTACTTTAGTCGGAACTAAGGCTATATTTTCGGGTAAATAAAAAAGTTCATCCCTAGAATCAGACTCATGATTTCCAATCTGTTTTGCTGAAAGTAACTTGTCTGGATCATTGATTTCAAAGATTGTATTTGAATCAAATATTGGTTCTGAAGTCTTTGTTTTGGCAGAAACCTCATCTAACTTAATTTGCATAAATGCATGGCTAGAAAGAGCCGTAAAGAGATAGTTTTCCGTATTTGCAATTATGGTATTGGCTTGTTTAATCAATTGTTGTTGAAATTCTTCGGGAATATTTAAGCCGCGGAACAGGATTTGCGGTGAAGGCTCCTGGCTCTTTGTATCCACCAATGCTTTACTCGTTAGTGGAGTTAATAATGAAGCAATCAATACTTCTTTAAAGGTTGAGTTTTCATCTTTATTTTGGGCAATTGTATTGACCCGGGTGGAGTACCAGTTATTATTTTGCATGAGATTAATTAAATCAAGCTTGATCTGATTTTTCTCTCTGCTGTCTTTTTTTCTAATGGTTTTTTCCCAGGTATCTCCAAGTTTTTTTGCTGGTTCATTGAGATCAGTTGGATGAAATTCAGTATCTTTTTCATGCTGCATTAACTGATCAATATTATTGATATCGGTATCATTTAACAATGAACCTACAATAGCCATATCGCATTTGGTCAATAATTCACGAAAAAATGGTTCTTCGAGTCGTTGGCCATTTAAAAGAACATGATCGTCTCGAATCACATCAGGATTCGCCATGATTTGTTGGATAATACGTGCAGCAGCAATTTCGTCACTATTAGATATTCTTTTTGCTTTCTCTGGATCTGACTGTAATGTTTCTTTAATTACACCCATAACTACTTTTGAGCGAGCTTGTTGGATGGCATCTAAACAAGATGTAGGATTCTGTTCACAGGTTTTGGCAAAATCAGTTGGAAATACATAAGGAGATGGTTCTAAATAAGTTTTATAACCAGGGAAAGATTTCTGTATCTCAGGAATGACGAAATATTCCTTGATGGTTACGAATCGTTCATTTTCTTTCAGTCGGTAATTAGAATCTACACGTTGGATGTTCTTAGAATTTGGAACGTTCCCTTCTTCGATAACGTATTTGTCGCCATTATAGGGATTTTCATACGGTCCACCTCTGCTGGGATCTTCTTTGGCTTCAGGATTAAATTGAGGGACAACTGCTCCGGTGGCCAAGAAAAATTCTCGATGCGTTTTAAGAACGACCTCGGCTCCTCGTGCGCCTACAGAATTTTTAAGCGTATTATAGGCACGTTCCACGACGACTTCTTGAGGTGCTTTGACTCTCATTAAATCAACCATGTGGCCTTGATGGATTAAGATATGTGCTGGGGTACCATCCCAATTATGGGGTTTGTCTAGAATAATCGCGGCATAGTGATCTACTTCGTTTTGATCTTTAAAGATTTTGCCGATAAGCTTATTCTCTTCAACGCATTTTCTGAATGCTTGTTCACTTTTCTCATGATATTCCTCATAAAAATTTCTCTTATACTTAGAATCATATCCTGAGCGTTCATCATCTCTTCCTACCACAAAGAATGCTTGGGCGATGAGAATTTTTTTGAGTTCTTCTGGTGTGACATCGGCTAAAGTCTGACCATTTTTTGCTGTTCCTAGTTTTTCTCCTCTGAATTTTGCTTTACGTGCTTCCTCGACCATTACTTCAGCACAAGCCATGGTGCGTACCGTATGTGCAAGGCCGTGAGTTCCTCGATCAGGCCCTTCATTGGGCTTGAGTCGCTCTCCGTTGGGATTTTTGGGATCTACTAATGGCCCAGGATAATCATGCCTTAAATATTCTTTATGGACATAATTTACAACACTACGAACATCATCATCATTTTCCAATAAAGCACTGCCTAAAGCTGACTCAGAAACTACTTGTGGTACAGTAGATTGTATGGGAATCTCTTTAATAGTAGTGGTTTTTCCGGTTGTCGCCTGTCTTAACGCAGTTGCATTGTTTTGCACATCGCCAGCTGGAAATTCATTAGCAACAGCCTGTAACCAACCGGTAATTTCACCATAGCCATTCCCAGCGAGTTCATTTTGCATTTCTTGAGTGATGCTCTGACCTAAATTTTCTAAAGTTGGAGGATTATCACCTGTTAATACCGTATGCGCCCTTACTCCTGCAGAAGCAACCCAATAGCCGCATAAGCCCATGTTTAATCCAGCACCATTGGGAATCACAGAAAGGGTAGTGTCTTGAGGGAGCTTTCTAGATAGAATGTTTTTATACCCTTTTCCTGAATCTTCACCCAGTGGGTCAAAAAGATAGTATTGATTGCCTTGGCCTTTAATTAACATGATCCAGTGGCCAGATTCTTGTGTTGGACTCACAGCAGTTAATATAGGCATAAATCCTTGTTGGTCCAATACATCTATTCGTATGCTAGGATTTCCATTGTAAATGATACCGCTGGTAATATTTCGTCCCATACGTTCAAAAATGGCACGCATACCATCTTGAGTTAATTCTACCCCTTTTACATATTCAGGCATTTAGATTTTCCTCAAAAAATATTTGTATTGTCAATTGAACCCTCTATCTATGCCATTAGTCATTAGGCTAAGATAAAAGGTATCCTCATAAATGATTTAAAATTCTATGGGTTATAATTAACGTGAGTTCGACCTAAAAGAAATGGAGATTCGTTTTATACGCTCAACAAACCAGTTTTAAATAAAAATAATTCGATATAAAAAATAATATTGCTTTTATATCGAACTTACATTAATTAACAATCCACATGGACTCTTTTAATTATAAACCGAATATTATTAAGCCAACGTTAAGTTGGCTGAAAATCAATCTATTTGGTTTCTTTAAAGGAAACCCTCTTCACAAGTTCTCTGTGGATTGAGTAGGGAGCATCCTAAAACAGCCTTTTTCAGGAGTTATAGGATTAAATAGTCAAAATCCAAAGATGGTTCGTCGGGTATTTCTTGTTGCATGAATGTCTTACGGAGCTCATCTGAAACAGTATCGATTAATTTTGTACGTTCTTTAATTTTAGCGACAAATGTTGTATTGCGGCTTAGGTGTTTTAAAAGCTCCTGGAGTTTCTCCGCATCTTCAGTAGAGAGTCCAACCGCTTCTTCTAATTCAGCTGTACTTTTCTTGGCTAAGTGATTGATCAACTCCTTTATATCATACTTATCATTATTTAAATCTTTTTTAAATCGATCTAATTTTTTTCCTTTCTTAGCTAAAGTCACTCGTTCGTCTGTGGTTAGACCTATGAAGTCAGTAAATCCTTGAAACATCCAACGATTTTTAGTGAGTTCTTCAGTTCTTTTTCTTGAGTTTGTCTGGTGCGCTTCACATAACTCACGTAATTGGATCATTAAAGCTTCACTCTTGAATTGCAATTGCACCATTGCAGGGTACGCTTTTTGTTTCTCCATAAAAAATTCGTTTAATTTCACGATCTCAATTTTTTGTTCTTGCGCTGTTTTAGAGTTATCCAGCGTTTTTGCAAGCTTATCGAGGATTTGTAAATGTTGCTGAGCCTCTCTTTCTTGCTCGTCAAACGTTATTGTCTCCATTTGATTGAGAGAAACTCTAATATTACTTATTAATATCTTAATTAAGCGTTGATTCACCTGTTGCAATCGATCATTTAATCCATCGGTAGCTGAAAGATTAAGAGGATCATCTTTGAATGTTTCTTGTTTTTTTATCTTTTCTTGATGTAATTGTTTCACTTCAGCGAGTTGGCCATAAAATCTTGAGATGATTCTTTTCACATCAGCCAGATTTTTAGGTTTTTCTTGTTCAAGTAAGTCAATCTCTTTTGTTACTTGCACTACATAGGCATCATATAGTTTGTTATGAAGTATGCGTAGTTGTTCTTCTAATTTTTCGATATCAGCAAAATCAACTCTTTCGGCTTCGGAATGCAATAGAGTTTTTTCATGACGCAGCAATTTTATTTCCTCTTGTAGGTCGTTAAAATGAGATATTTCTCTCTTAACGCTAGCTAAGTCGGATAGTTTTACCTTGTCTTGAACTGCAATTTTCTTCGTTATGCTCATTACAAGTACTTCATAACGTTTTCTCACTTGCTCGGCATTAGTGAGTGCGGGTATCGTGGCTGCATTTGACATCGGAGCTAAGTTTTCAATTAGCTCTTGTTTTGTACCTTGAATCTGCTCTTTTATATTGTTGCTTATCAATGGAATATTGCTCATATCATTATCTGAGGGAATGCTTTCGAGTGCTTTTAATGCTTCAGTGATTTGTTGTTTTTCCAGTGCATCTCGGCATTTCATCAAAGGAAGAAGTTGGCTTTGGAGCACTATTTTCTTTCCAATAAGTGGTCTTAGGTTATCCATTTCAATTTTAGCTGCTTTTGCTGCATCTGATTTAAAGAGAGACCATTCTTTATCTGAGGGAAATTTCGTTAAAGCACGTTGTATCATGTCCACATTATTTAATCGAAGCGCAATATGACATTCTTGTAGTGCAGGAATCACTTTTTCATTAAGAAAGCTTTTTCGTTCCAATGATATTTTTTGATCATCTTTTCTTGAAAAATAGTGAAGAATTTTATCTAAAAATCCACCTCGAATGGGTAAATGAGATTGCTCTACCATTTTAAGCCGTAGTGATTTTAAAGTTTCATTTAAGTTTCCCTGGGCTTCTGTGTTTACACTATCTATTACTTTCGCTACTTTCGTGCTTTGTATTTTTATAAAAGACTCAAAAGCAAAACCGCGCCCATGTCGTGGAGAAAAATCGGGGCTTTGTACCGCAACACAGGTGAAAATATGACGATCACTTCCGGTAGTCGTTTGGCCATCAAGAGTAAGTTTGATCGGAATTAA
This sequence comes from Legionella santicrucis, assembly GCF_001468135.1. Lineage (GTDB taxonomy): Bacteria > Pseudomonadota > Gammaproteobacteria > Legionellales > Legionellaceae > Legionella > Legionella santicrucis. The sequence goes on from NZ_LNYU01000009.1 coordinate 203,495, forward strand.
AGCTATATCTTCAGGCAAATATATGGAATATTCACTTTCAGAGCCTTCTACGTGAGTTCCTACTTGTTTAGGCTGTAGCAACCCATCGGGATCAGATATTTCAAAGATGGTGTTTGAAGCAAACATATCCCTAGGAACAGCAATATTTGTGGATGTGCTTGCATTTGTTTTGGCTGAGATATGGCTGTAATCATTTAACTTAATTTGTTTAAAAGTTTCTGCAGAAGAATCTGTAAAGAGATGTTCTGTAGTATTAGCCATGATCTTATGAGTTTGATGGATTAAGTTATTTTTAAATTCTTCTGACAGATTTAATCCGCGAAACAGTGTTTTTGGCGGTGGGGAAGTATTTGTATCCACCAATGATTTTCTCGTTAGGGGAGTCATTAACGCAGTAATCAGCACCTCTTTGAATGTTGAGTCTTTATCTCTGTTTTGGGCAATGGCATTAACACGGCTGTAGTACCAAGCATCATTTTGCATTAAAAAAACTAAATCAGTTTCGATCTGGAGTATTCCTCCACCTTTTCTGATGGTATTTTCCCAGGTTTCTCCAAGTTTTTTTGCTGGTTCGTTGGGATCAGTTGGATGAAATTCAGTATCTATCTCATGTTTCATTAACTGGTCGATATTTTTTATATCCGTGCTATTTAACAGTGAACCTACAATGGCCATATCGCATTTGGCTAATAAATCACGGAAAAATTGTTCTTCGAGACGTTGACCATTTAAAAGAACGTGGTCATTATGAATTACATCAGGATTAGCAAGGATTTGTTGGATAATGCGTGTTGCTGCAATTTCATCAACATTAGCGTTTCTCCTTGCTGATTTATTACTAAATTGAATTGCTCCCTTTATAGGTGAAATTTTTGATTGATGATTAGCTGCTTGTAATTGCCCTAAACAAAAATCGACATCATTTTCACATTGTGCTCTTTCATCGGAGTTTGTATGTTGCAAGTATGCATATTCACTCAGTTCTGGCATTCCTCTTTGGAGTTTTTTACCGTAACCAGGGAATTTACACTGCACTTCATCAAGTTTGAGGTATTCATCTACGCGCATCCAGCGTTCGTTTTCTTGTAACTCATACGACGTAGGGAAAAATGCTAATGTGCCTTGAGTTTCTCCCTTTCTAGGTTTGTTGCGGATTGGCTGGCCATCTTCGCCAATGACATATCGCCCCAGGCCTCCATTTCCGAATTTAAATTTTTCTTTTTCCTGTAATTTGTATGAGGGCGGGAAAAATTTTATTTTACCTTTTATTTCTCCTTCTTTTGGTGTTTCTCTAATTGGATTGCCATTTTTATCAATAACATAACGAAATTCGTTAGTACTCGTTACCAAATGTGGTTCAGGGTTGTTACAGTCAAAAGAGCTAACCATTTCATAGGTTGCATCGAAAAATTTTCTTTGTTTTGTAAAAACAGCCTCAGCTCCTATGGTTCCAATCCAAGGTTGAAGTGATTTAAAATAATTTTCTAAATAAGATTCTGCAGGTTGTTTTACCCTCATGAGATCAACCATATGACCTTTGTTGACCAAAACATGTGCTGGAGAGTTTTCCCACTTATGATCTTTATCTTCAATAACATTAGCATAAAAGTCGATATCGTTTTGATCGTTGAAGACATGTGGAATTAAAAGGGACTCATTTTCTCTTACATATTTTAAAAATGCATCTCTACTTTGTTCATGGTATCGCGCATAATTATTTGCCGATTCTTCATCATCTCGTCCAGTAACAAAAAATGCTTGGGCAATCATGATTTTTTTTAATTCATCAGGGGTAACATCAGCTATAGTCCGATGGTCCTTGAAGGTTCTTAAAGTTTCTCCTCTGAATTTTGCTTTACGTGCTTCTTCAACCATTACTTCTGCATAGGCCATTGTTCGTAGCGTATGAGCGAGACCATGAACAGGCCTGTTTACAATTTTGTCCCCGTTTCTTCCCATTTGTGCGGGTGTTGCCTCTACTGTGCCGGTGTATTTTTTTCCTAAATAATTATTAAACGCATATTTCACCGCATTTCTTACAGTGCTATCGGAGTACAATGAAAAACCATTCCAAGGAGGGAGATATGGTCCTTTGCTTGCAGTAGGTTTGGAGGTTAATTCTGGTACACTTTCCTTTTCAGTAATAATTGATTGAGGAAGACCCTTGAGATGTAGCTCTTTTTCAGTAGAATGTCTTAAATCAGTTGCATCGTTTTGAGCTTCACCTGCTGGAAGGGCATTGGCAATCGCTCGTAACCAACCAGTAATTTCACCATAGCCATCCCCATCGAGTTCCTGTTGCATTTCCTTAGTGATGACTTGGCCTAGATTTTCCAGAGTTGGGGGATTATCACCGGCTAATGCCGTATGTGCCCTTACTCCTGCAGACGCAACCCAATAGCCACATAAGCCCATGTTGAATCCAGTGCTATTGAGAATCACAGAAAGTGTAGCGTCTTGGGGGAGCTTTCTAGATAGGATGTTTTTATATCCTTTTCCCGAACTTTCACCCAGAGGGTCAAAAAGATAGTATTGATTGCCTTGGCCTTTAATTAACATGATCCAGTGGCCAGATTCTTGTGCTGGACTCACGCCTGTTAATATGGGCATAAATCCTTGCTGATTCAGTACATCTACTCGTATGTCAGGATTTCCATTGTAAATGATACCGCTGGTAATATCTCGTCCTATGCGTTCAAAAATAGCACGCATACCATCTTGGGTTAATTCTACCCCTTTTACATACTTAGGCATATTGCTCTCTCTGTGATACTGCTTTAAGAATAGCGTTTGCAATCGTGCGGCATATTAACACAGTGTGTAAAAATATTATAATAATTTTGAGTTGATTGAGTTTTAAGTGGACAAATTTTAAGTTGATTTGAGTTTTATCTCTATTTATTAAGCAGTTATGAAAAGACTTTTAATGTTTCGCTTGCGAATTTCTACGGATTAGTCGCAGAAATTCGCAGGCAGTTAGGGAGGTTAATTAAAGATCGAGGATATTTTGTTGAGGTGTTTCTTTCTCAACTTGAGTAAGTTCAGGTTGTATGGATATTTTACCGAGCTCAACTAAAACCGCGTCGATCAATTTTGAACGTTCTTTAATTTTAGCGACAAATGTTGTGCTGTGGCTTAGGCTTGTTAAAAGCGCATGTACTCTCTCAGCATTTTCCGTAGAGAGTCCAATCGCCTCTTCTAATTCATCGGGACTTTTCTTGGCTAATTTATTGATAAGTTTCTGTAGATCATACTTATCATTATTTAAATCATCTTTAAACTGCTCCAATACTTTTCCTTTCTTAGCTAGAGTAACCCGTTCGTCCGTAGTTAAGTGTATGAAATCAGTAAACCCTTGAAACATCCAACGATTTTTAGTGAGTTCTTCAGTTTTTGTTTTTCTTGATTTTGCCAAATTATTTTGGTGGGCCTCACATAACTCACGCAGTGTTATCATTAAAGCTTCACTCTTGAATTGCAATTGCGCCATTGCAGGATAAGCTTTTTGTTTCTCCACAAAAAATTCATTTAATTTCACGATATCTGCTTTTTGTTTTTGCGCTGCATCAGAATCATCTAATGTTTTTGCGAGCCTATCGAGGAGTTGAAAATTGTGTTGTGCTTCTTTTGTCTGTTCATCAAATGTTTTTACCTCTATTTGATTTAAAGAAGTCCTCATTGTATTGATCATCGCTTTTACTAAAAATTGATTAAGCGTTTGTAATTGATCTTTTAATTTATCAATATCGGACAGATCCAGTGGGTCTTTTGATGCGCCATGTTTTCTTATCTTTTCTTGACGCAATTGCTCTACTTCGGCAAGCCGCTCATTAAAATTAGAAATCATTTCTTTCACAGCGGTCAGATTTTTAGGTTTTTCTTCTTCAAGTAGGTTAATCTCTTCTGCTGTCTCGATGATATAGGCATCATATAACTTGTTATGAATGGTTCGTAGTTGTTCTTCTAATTTTTCGATATCAGCAAAATCAAGGGTATCGGTCTCAGAATATAGTCGAACTTTTTCATTGCGTAACAATTTTATTTCTTCTTGTAGGGCATTAAAATGAGATAGTTCCTTTTTAATGCGAGTCACATTATCGAGTTCTGCTTTATCTAGAGCGGTAATTCGCTGAGTCGTGCTCGTTATCAGTGCTTCATAACGCTTTCTTACTTGCTCTGGATTAGTGAGTACGGGAGTAATGACAGCACGTTGTAAAGGCTCTAAATTTTCGATTAATGCTTGTTTTGCGCCTTGGATTTGATCTTTTAAGTGGTTACTAATGGACGTTACTTGGCTCATTTCTTTATCTGACGGAATACTGTTAAGTGCTTGTAACGCAGCAATAATGTCTTTTTTCGCCAAAGCACTCTCACACTGGGTCAAAGCGGTGAACGTTTGCTCAAGTAGTAATTTTCTTTCAACCATTTGCTTAATGGCAGTCATTTGTATTTTTACTTGCCTAGCTTCTGGGGTATTAAAATCTGCCCATTGTTCGTCTTTGGGAATAGTGGCAAGTGCCTTACTGAGGTTGTTCCCTTCCAAGAGCGCATTAAGGCAATTTTCCACTGATGGACTTACTTGTTCATTAAGGAACGCTTTATACCTACCGCTAATGGATGATTGCACCTGTCTACTGATTCGCATCTGTAAATAAAATATTTGTTCTAAATCAGGGGCTTCGTGAGATTTTTCAACAATACTTTTGATTTCTGCTAACGGAGTTGTTTGCATTCTTAGAAGAGTTTCAACCGCGTAACCACTTTCGTGTCGTAGAGAAAAATCAGGGCTTTTTATCGTTGTAAAAGTGATAATATATCGATCCATTCCTTTAGAATTTTTACCATCAAGAGTTACTTTAGTAGGAATTAAGGCGACATCATCAGGTAAATAAAATGAAAATTCATCTTCGGTTCCGGGTATATGAGTGCCAACTTGTTTTGCTTGCAGTAAGCGATCAGGATCATTGATTTCAAAGATGGTATTTGAGTCAAATGTTGTTCTTGGAACCTCAATATTCGTAGAGTTACTTGCATTTGTTCTGGCAGATATGTTACTTAAGTCATTTAACTTAATTTGCATAAAATCTTGCGCAGACAAATCAGTAAAGAGATGTTTTGTCGAATTCGCAATGATAGTATTGGCCTGATTAATCAGTTTATTTTGATAGTCTTCTGAAAAATTTAAGCCGCGGAACAATGTTTGTGGTGAAGAAGCTCTACCGTAAGTATCCACTAATGATTTACTGGTTAATGGAGTCAGTAATGCAGTAATCACTACTTCTTTAAATGTTGATCCTTTATCTCTATTTTGGGCAATTGCATTGACGCGAGTATAGTACCAACCGTCATTTTGCATGAGATAAACTAAATCATGCTTGATCTGATTTCTATATCTGCTGTCTTTTTGTCTAATTACTGTATCCCAAGTTTCTCCAAGTTTCTTTGCAGGATCTTTCGGATCGGTTGGATGAAATTCAGTATCATTCTCATGTTGCATTAAACGATCGATATTATTGATATCGGTATCATTTAGCATAGATCCTACAATGGCCATGTCACATTTAGCTAACAAGTCACGGAAAAAGTGCTCTTCCAATTTTTGGCCATTTAAAAATACATGATCGTCTTGAATTACATCAGGATTAGCCATGATTTGGTGGATAATCCGTGCAGCGGCAATTTCATCTACATTGGGTTGTCTTCTTGTTTTACTTGCAGAAGATTGCAACGCTTCTTTAATCGCATCCATTTTTACTTGTTGGCGAGCTTCTTTGATAGCTCCTAGACATACTGAGGGGTTCTCCTCACATGTTCTTGCAAAAGCAGTTGCAGGATTTTCTGCTAATTGTATGTTATAACCAGGAAATTTTTCTTGTATTTCAGGAAGGCTATAATATTCTTTTATAGTTATGGGGCGCTCGTCTTCTGTCATGGGACTTTTCGATTTTGTCATTCGAATGTCACTCATAGAATTTAGATCTTTGCCCTTTTGTATTACATATTTTTCACCACTATAAGGATTTTCATAAGCCCCCCCTTCTTTAAATAATTTCTTAGCCTCCTCAGAGTGGATATTATTTTCCTCAATGGTAGTATGTTCTTTTATCGTTACAAAACGCTCATTATCCTTGAGTTGATAATACGGAGATACGCGCCGTGCCTCCCCTAAAGTTTTGGGGGTCTTACCTTTTTCTATAACGTATTTTTGAGAAACCATATTCTCATAAGGTTCTTCTGCTTTGAGATTCTCTTTTGCTTGAGGATTAAATGCGGGAACTGCGGATCCGGTAGCCAAGAAAAGTTGTCGATGAGTTCTGAGAACGACTTCGGCTCCTAGAGAACCTACTGAACTTTTAAGTGTATTGTAGGCGCGTTCTACTACTACTTCGGGAGGTGATTTGACTCTCATTAAATCCACCAGATGCCCTTGGTGGATTAAGATATGCGCAGGGGTCCCATCCCAATTATGGGGATTGTCACGAAGAATCTCAGCATAACGCTCTACTTCTTCTTGATCTTTGAAGATATTGCCAATCAGCTTATTCTCTTCAACGTATTTCCTGAACGCTGCTTCACTTTTCTCATGATATTCATCATAGAAATCTCGATCAAGTGTTTTATCATATCCGGAGCGCTCATCATCTCTTCCTACCACAAAGAATGCTTGGGCGATGAGGATTTTTTTCAGCTCTTCAGAAGTAACATCGGCCAATGTCCGTCCATCTTGTGCTGTTTCTAGTTCCTCTTCTCTGAATTTTGCTTTACGTGCTTCTTCGACCATCACTTCAGCACAAGCCATGGTTCGTACTGTATGTGCAAGGCCATGAGTTGTTCGATCAGGCCCTTCGTTTGGGTCTAATCGTCCTTCTTTGGGATCTTTAGGATTTTTTAATGGTCCAGGATAGGGGTGTCTTAAATATTCATTATGGACGTAATTTACAACATTGCGAACATCGAGGTCATTTTCCAATAAAGTGCTGTTTAGAATAGACGTAGAAACTGTTTGTGATGCAGTAGGTTGTGTAGGGATTTCTTTAGGTGTTGCCGTTTTCCCAGTTAAAATAAAAGTAGGGATTTCTATGTGTAATTCTTTTTCTGTAGCATGTCTTAGCGCGGTTGCCTCGGTTTGTGCGCCTCCATCTACGGGGAATTCGTTGGCAACAGCCCGTAACCAACCCGTAATTTCACCATAGCCATTCCCAGCGAGTTCGTTTTGCATTTCCTGAGTAATGGTTTGGCCTAAATTTTCTAGAGTTGGAGGATTATCACCTGTTAATGCCGTATATGCTCTTACTCCTGCAGAAGCAACCCAATAGCCGCATAAGCCCATGTTGAATCCAGCGTCATTTGGGATCACAGAAAGTGTCGCGTCTTGAGGGAGCTTTCTAGATAGGATGTTTTTATACCCTTTTCCCGAACCTTCACCCAGTGGGTCAAAAAGATAGTATTGATTGCCTTGGCCTTTAATGAGCATAATCCAGTGGCCAGATTCCTGTGTTGGACTCACGCCTGTCAATATGGGCATAAATCCTTGCTGGTTCAATACATCTACTCGTATGTCAGGATTGCCATTGTAAATGATCCCGCTGGTAATATCTCGTCCCATGCGTTCAAAAATAGCACGCATACCATCTTGAGTTAATTCTACCTCTTTTACGTATTTTGGCATTTTGCCCTCTCTAAAATAAATATTACTTTAATTATAATCTTTGGATTAAATATTATCACTATGGTCAAACATTATAATTAAGAAACTTTAAGAAAATATTAAGAGCTAAAAAATATGTGGGTCTACCATATAGAGTATTACTTGGCAGGGTTTAACTATTAACCATTACTATAGTTTTGATAAATTATTACACGCACACGGCTTTCAAGGTATAAGATCCTAAATTGGTGACTTGGGCTTTGGTACCAGGATCTGCGGTAAATGGGATTTGTTGCATATTGTAAATAGTCCACACCATAAAATCACCTTGTCTAAATGTGGTGCCGTTGAATACGCCTTTTCCACTCATTATATTGATTGTGACATTGTTTTTTGTGTTTGAAGCAGCATGGATTTCACATAGCATTGCGATTCTAGTATTTGAATTGGTTAAAACAGTCGGTTTATTAGGCTCAAGCGTTATTTCAATAGGAGTCGAAATTGCAGAAAAAAGGGAACTGCTCATTAAGGTCAAGATAAGAAATAACAATTTATTTGCTAACTGATACATAACGGTCCTATTTATGTACACTAAATGATTACCATTATTGTGTAAAAAGGTTCATTTAAAAAGAATAATATAATGCAATAAAAAACTTTTTTAAACCCAGTAGCATCCTATTTTGAGCTATGCTTACTGAGTATAGAAAATTTTGATTTAGTAGCAGTGAATTAACCTAATATTGTGGCCTCAATTAGGGAGAGCAGCAAAAGATGAGCTATTTCAATGTAAAAGACCCAATATGTGAGACTAAAAACTGCGCGACGCAAATAAAGATGGAGCTTATTCCTCGAACAGTTGATCTTGGTGGGTTTCAAGTAGGGCGAGTATTACCATCAAAAGAAAAAAGGACAGTGGGGCCATTCGTTTTTTGGGATCAGGCTGGTCCTAATGAACTTCTTTCAGGTAAAGGATTAGATGTACGGCCTCATCCCCATATTGGTTTATCAACGATGACCTATTTATTTTCTGGCAGGCTGGAGCATAGAGACACACTTGGGAGTCATCAAATTATTGCTTCTGGTGATGTGAATTTGATGACTGCTGGAAGAGGGATTGCTCATTCAGAGCGCACACCACATCAAGATCGTTTTTATCCTCATCCCTTTTTTGGTATTCAATGTTGGTTGGCTCTACCACTTACCAAAGAAGAAATAAACCCCTCATTTACACATTATGATAAAAGTGTTATTCCTACTGATAATGACAGTAAAAATATGAGCTTGCGCATAGTTGCAGGCGAATGGGGCGGGATAAAATCGCCTGTTTTCACGTTTAATGATGCTCTTTTTGTGGAGTGTAAGCTTAAGGCAAATGCCGCATTGATCATTCCTAAGACGATTGAGGAACGGGCTATTTATATTTTGAGCGGTGAAATCGTCATTGATAATAATTCATATCATTGCGCCAAAATGCTTATTCTCAAAACAGGTACTGAAATTAAAGTAACTGCTGTCGATGATACTCATATTATTATTCTTGGGGGAGCTGCACTTGAAACACGACGCTACGTATGGTGGAATTTTGTGGCCAGTTCTAAAGAGCGAATTGAGCAGGCTAAGTTGGATTGGAAAACTGGAAAATTTGGAAAAATACCTGGAGATGAAGAGGAATTCATTCCTTTACCTGAATAAATGAGCTTTATGAGGTAGTCCTGAGTTGAGTTATAAAATTGGATAATATAAAAGGATCTTAAAAATGGGTAAATTAACTCAAGAAACACAATACTTAGAAGATGGAAGCATCAAAACTAAACTAACGGGTTATAATCTTCTGAATAACTCTCGGTTAAACAAGGGGACTGCATTTACAAATAGTGAAAGAGAGCTATTTGCGTTACACGGTTTATTACCACCCCAAGTGAGTACATTGGAAGAACAGCAAAAAAGACGTCATGCAGGATTGATCGAACTACCTACTTCCCTAGAGAAATATAGTTTTTTGCGTGATCTTCAAGATAATAACGAAACATTGTTTTACTCCTTAATTGTCCACAATATTGAAGAAATGTTACCTATTGTTTATACCCCAACTGTTGGAGAGGGTTGTCAAAAGTTCAGTGAGATTTTTCGTAAAGCGCGGGGGCTTTTTCTGAGTTATCCTAATAAAGATTTAATCGAACAAATTATCTCTCATCCACGTTATGATTTAATTAAATGCATCGTCGTAAGCGATGGTGAGCGTATTCTTGGTCTTGGAGATCAGGGGGCTGGTGGTATGGGAATTCCCATTGGTAAAATGGCACTTTATACAGCATTGGCTGGTATTCCCCCACAATATTGTTTACCAATTCTTTTGGATGTAGGAACAGATAATGAAGAAAGATTAGCGGATCCTCTTTACGTAGGATGGAAGCACCATCGTATTCGTGGGTCTGAATATGATGAGTTTGTTGATACTTTTGTTTCGGCTGTTAAGCGTCGTTGGCCGAATGTGCTTTTGCAGTGGGAGGATTTTGCGGGAGCAAACGCGGCTCGTTTGCTGGAGCGTTATCGTAATCAACTTTGTACTTTTAATGATGATATCCAGGGTACTGCTGCGATGGCAACAGGTACTCTTCTTTCAGCGATCAATGTGACAGGGATTCCGTTAAAAGATCAGAAAATCGTTTTTCTTGGTTTTGGAGGAACAGGTCATGGTATTGCTCAGTTGATTCATGCAGCCTTAAAAGATGAGGGTTTGAGTGATCAAGAAGCGAGCAAGCGTATCTATGCTGTGGACAGGTATGGATTACTTGTGGAAGGAGGAAAGGGATTAAGCCCGGATCAAGAGTTTTTTGCGCGCAAGCGTTCTGAGATAGAGGAATGGCAGGTTAGTAACCCAATGGAAATAGATTTGCTTGAGGTTGTCCGCAATGTAAAACCTACAGCACTAATAGGTGTTTCAACTCAGAAAGGAGCTTTTACTGAGGAAGTAGTCCGAACTATGGCGAAATATACGGAACGTCCTGTGATTTTTCCGCTTTCCAACCCCACATGGCATAGTGAAGCAGTGCCACAAGATCTATTTAATTGGACGGATGGTCGTGCGTTAGTAGGAACTGGAAGCCCTTTCGAACCTGTAACATTTAATGAAAAAAAGTTTCTTATTGATCAAACAAATAACTCATATATTTTTCCAGGTTTAGCTTTAGGTATTATTTCTTCTCGAGCAAAGAGAGTCTCTGATGGAATGATTAAGGCGGCTGCACTTGCTCTTGCAGCTTGTTCACCTGCTAGGAAGAATAAGACGGCAAATCTGTTACCTCCCTTAGCGAGCCTTCGTGCAATCAGTCTTGATGTTGCAAGGGCTGTTGGGAAGCAGGCAATATTGGAAGGTCTTGCTGGTATTAATGAATCTGATTTAGAAAAGCAGCTCAAAGCGAATATTTGGGAGCCAATTTATAAACTGTACACGCTCGCAGAGTAAGGTTTTAGTCTCTCTGAATCCCCTATCTCCTATCCCGTAAAAAGAAGATGACTAGTCTGGTCGGGGTAGGGATGTAGGAACAAGGATAGATTTCTTATTTAATAACCAAGTAAGTTTCTTATCCGATCAGTGTAATCTTTCAGTGGTGTTTGTAGGATAAAATTTTTCAGTGGTGTTTCAATTTTAAAATATAAAATATTGGCTAAAAACCCATAACAACACGCATCCAAAGAGTGAATTTTTTCACCAAATAGATAAAGGTTATTCTCTAAAAGTAAAATAATTGATTGTAAATCATCAATGCCAGATTGGTATATTTCCTCTTTGGAATATCTCCCTATACCCTGATAATGATATTTTTCAATATTGTATTTCCTTACTGTTTCAAGTGTTGATTCTGATAACTCAGCAAGTTGGGTTAAAAATGCAGCTTTGAATAAAGGCCAAAATTGCTCATCTTGCCAGCGCGAATAAGACATAACCCAATACAAATGATTATCTAACATTCTAGTGATTAAAAAATGAGTGTTTTTTTGTTTTTTTGTTAAATTTTTATCTAAATTAATATATTTTTGGGAAAGATAATTAAGAATAACATTACTATCAGTAATAATTGTTCCATTATCTTCCATATAAGGTAATTGTTGCCTCGGTGCATTTTTGGTATTAATGAGGTGCTCGTGTTGATAGTCTATTTCAGTTAACCTAAGAAAAGTATCGACTTTTAGACCAAAAGGATTATTGTCAGGGATACCAAAAAGTTCGGGATAAGAATATAAAATAATCATTGAAAGTCTCCGTAGATAGTGTCTTGATTTCTGTATACAACAGCTGTATTGAACGTATGATTTAAAACCATAGTTTTCAGTTGAATTCTTAAACTTTGCTCCCTGTATGATGCCTCTTTAATTTCCTATTTTGTTATCCTGAAATGGGTGTTGCAAATCCAATTCCTTTATGAGTCATCCCAATTATAGTCTATTAAACGGAGCATTGTACTTGGGCATAAAATCTGTATTTTTCAATTAAATCTACTTGAGTTTTTTCTGAATGGTTCATTTCTTAATATTTGGTTAATAATTTCTCAGTATTATGTCAGTTAATTTCTTGTGTGATTTTGACAGACTAAATAATCTTGAGGGGGTAGGTTGATGACTATTTCGTTAAGTACAACAAGCCAAGAATTAATTTCCAAGTTGAACAAGATCGATAAGCGTTTTACTCAAACATTTCAACAAAAAACAGCAATTGATAGAACTTCTTTATTGAAGTGGCTTGAACAATCACACTCAGTCACAGGGAATGATGATGCATTTTTTTTAATTGCATCGTTACAGACCTCATTGTTAAAAGATCTAAATGACTCATTAAATAATTCTTTAACGAAAAAAGAAAAGTCTAAAAAAAATAGTACACTCTCAAAAGCTAAGTTAGGACTACTCGCCCTTGCAGGAACCATTTATTTTGGTTGTGAAGGTTTTGATGGTGTTACCGCGATTATGGGGATGTTCTCCTTTGTTCCTACTCTCGCATTTTTTGTAGCAGGGACGTTATTTTCAATACTCTCCATAATTGTATTTTATAGTTTTGATTTAGTTGAAATTTCTAAAAATTTAGGAATCAAATCTTCTGATGCTCCAAAGTTACTTGATGTTTTGCTGGACGAGTTTAAACAAATAAAATTAATTCGTGCGCGTCTTTCAAAATCGACTCATAAAACGTTGCAAGAGCTTGAACAAGATCTTGCGATTGCAAAAATGTTGTTAAAAAGACATGAAGACTTAAATGAGGCACGATCTCAACTGAAGTTAGCATTAGAAAATCCTTACCTAAAGGCTGGGAAAATGATAACTGCAGGGCTTGCAGGAATTATTTTTTTTAGTGGCGGTTTTTTTGCGGGCCAAGCTGTTGCTTTGACTATTGCAGGTGCATTTATTCCTATGGTGGCAGCCACAGCTTGGCCAATTGTTGCTGTGGGTGTGGTTGTAGGTTTAGCTGCATTCAGTATTTACTGGTTTGTTGAGCGCCCAGGAATTGAAAATCTGATTCGTCGTTGGAAAGGATTGGATAAGGAAAAAATGGATCAATTATGCAAATCCAATATTGTGGATCGAGAGACAGAAAAATTGCAAAATTTAATTCAAGAAATCGAAGAAAAGATCGAATTGAATCATATTAACACAAATACTCAAGCACAAGTTCAAACACTAGTAGAAGAGGTCTCTCGTTTGAAGCAACAATTAGCGCAGAAAACGCCTCAAAAAATGCAGCTTCATATTGATCAAGCTGGGAATGATGAGCTTATCATGGATAAACAACACATGGGAATTAAGGAATTGAATCCTGTGAAAGAAGAACATTCATCACCACATGCCCAATATTCTCTTTTTAAATTAAAAGACATTAAACCTGCTACAGAGTTTATGACCCCTGAAAAGAGACATACCCCATAAAACTTTTTAAAGGTTTTATGGGGCTCTGTTGACTATTGATCTCTCACTGTCTCGCTCCATATTTTATATCTGATGGACTTCATAAAATTTAAAAAATGCTTTTGATCCATTATCTACTTAGATCGTTCGGGCTGAGTAATCACTTGATCTGCAGTGTTTCAATTTTGTGAGGGTTTTCTCAGGCTTTATACACGATGTCTCAGTTTTTATTCCTCATTATCCTCTTGACCAGTCCATTTTATCTATTCTTAATGAATTTAATTATTTTCGAATATTTACAAATTTTCGAAAATAATTAATACTATGTTCAGTTTTTAAATGAAGCATAATAAAAATGATACGAATTCGTGAAAAACAATCAAAAGCAAGCACTGTTTTAGAAAAAATTCGCCAGGATCTTGTGAGTGGTTATTATAGCCCTGGCCAAAAGCTACAAATGGAGCAGTTAAAAGCAAGATATAATGTAGGATACAGTCCTTTAAGAGAGGCATTGTCTCGATTAGTTGCTAATGGATTCGTTAATCTAGAAGAATTATGTGGTTTTTCTGTTCCTCTTCTATCTCTAGAAGAGTTATATGATCTTTATGCTATTAGAATGGATCTTGAAACTCGCGCTTTAGAATTATCGATGGACCATGGAGATGCATCTTGGGAAGCCGAAGTTATTTCTTGCTGGTACCGCTATGCTAAATATATTGATTCCCAGTCCGACCAATCCTTGGATCCTATAGAATGGAACGAATTCCAAAAAGAATTTACTTTTACTTTAATCCAAGCATGCCAATCTCCTTGGTTACTTAAAATTCAAGACATGTTGTATGACCATTCTGCGCGCTATCGTTTTTTATGTATAGGATTTCATCACGATAATAAAAAAGTACTGGCAGAGTTTAAGCAAGAAAATGAAGACTTAGTTGCTGCTATTTTAGCGAGAAATAAGGAAAAAGCCGTTGCGATCTCTAGAATTGGCTGGCAAAGATCGCTTGAGATTATGGCGGATCGTTTGAGGACAAAACTTATGGAGCAAATCGATGACCAAAAATAAGAAAAATTATCTCCTTATTCCATCGGTGCCTACACCTAATGGTCGCTTACATTTGGGACATATTGGTGGCCCTTTTTTAAGTGTTGATATTCTTGCAAGATATCTGCGTGCTTGTGGACACCGTGCTTGGATAATTTGTGGTACCGATAGCTATGAATCTTATGCAGCGGGAAAAGCTGAAGAAGAGAATAAAGATCCAGAAGAAATAGGCCATCACTATCATGCATTAATCGCAGAAGATCTAAAGTTAATGAATATTCAAATAGATCAATTCATTAATCCGCTGGCTGCACAATGGAGTTTTTCTTATCAAGAATGGCATCAGAAGATCTTTCAACAATTGTTAAATAATAAAGTAACATCTGTATTAGAGGAAAATATGCCGTGGGATGAAGAAAACAAACGTTTTCTGACCGGCTATTGGCTTAGTGGAAACTGTCCTGTTTGTTTCAAAAAAACCACAAGTTATTTTTGCGAAAATTGTGGTGCACATTTTCGTCCAGAAGAAATAATTCGAGAGAATAATACGAGACAAAAAGCGGTAGAAAATATTTTTTTACACCTTCCTCATCAAGTAGAGCTATGCTCCAAAGGAGTAAATCAATATATAGAAACTATATTCCAAAACTACCAAGTTCAGCAAAATAATTTATTTCGTTTAACTACTCATTGTGATTGGGGATTATCTGATCCTAGCCATCCGGATAGAACCTTATTTAGTTATGGTTTTATATTTGCTTATTTTTTGATGTTTGGGGAAATTGCCGGGAAGTTAATGGACATCAATAAAAACGCATTTGCAAATGATTCAGAGGTGATTACTATTTCTAGTTTTGGCATTGATAATGCCTTGCCATTTTTAAGCAGTGCATTGGGAATTAGTCGGGGATGTCCTCAATATAAGCCTTTTGATTATTACCTCGTTAATTATTTTTACTATCTTGAGGGCAGCAAATTTTCAACAAGCCGGCAACATATGATTGGAGTGGACGAAGCAATCTATAGAAAAAAACTCTCTAGTGATATTATTCGGTTTTATCTTGCTTCTTTAGATGTTCGTAATCAAACAGGTAATTTTGTGCTCAATGATTTTGTTTCTTATTACAATAAAACAATAGATTGGATCGAAACATTAATCATTCAAGGAGTGGGGAGCTTGGCTGATGTGAAAGCCTACGGTTGTGATCAACCTTTAAAAACGCAACTTTATGAGTTATTCGCTATTCAAGCACATTCATTACAACCGAATTGCTTTTTACCCCATATTGCAGTTCATTCTATTGATGATTGGCTCGCCTTAGGTAAAGGTTTGAGCCAGAAATC
The DNA here is from genome assembly GCF_001468135.1 of Legionella santicrucis. Classification (GTDB taxonomy): domain Bacteria; phylum Pseudomonadota; class Gammaproteobacteria; order Legionellales; family Legionellaceae; genus Legionella; species Legionella santicrucis. Next base: position 219,433 of record NZ_LNYU01000009.1, read on the forward strand.
AGGTAATTATTTTTGGTGGTTAAAAGGATTGGCTCTGTTGATTTATCCTTACATGCCAGAGTTAGGAGAAACTCTTTGGGTTATTTTAGGGTATGACGGTTTACCAGTAATGAGTGATTTTTTTATTCCACCAACACGTCCTTTACAAAAATTAAAACTGAGTATAAAGCGCATTGATCAAGAGTTTGGAGTATTCAAGGAGGAAGTCCATTGTGAACCAAATGCATCATAATGAAATTTCCGATTTACTGGGTGTGGGTATCGGTCCATTTAATTTAAGTGTTGCCGCGTTACTGTCCTCAGCGGAAGCGATTTCTAGTGTTTTTTTTGATCAAAATGAAGAGTTTGTCTGGCATCCAGGAATGCTTTTTTCTCATGCAGAAATCCAAGTCAGTTATTTAAATGATCTGGTTACACTGGCTGATCCTACTAATTCTTATTCATTTATTGCTTATCTGGCTAAACATAAAAGATTATATCGTTTTATTAATGCACAATTTAAAAATGTATTAAGAATGGAGTTTAGTCACTATTTAAATTGGGTAAGTCGTTCGTTGCCTAATTTATTTTTCAAAGAAGAAGTCGAAGATATTTGTTTTAATCAATCGCATTTCGTAATGAGCACGAGCCGAAGAACGATTAGAGGTAAGCATCTTTTATTGGGTAATGGGTTACAGGCAAAACTCCCTAATTGTGTAAAGGATTATATGGGTAAAAATGTAATACACAATAAAGATTTTTTATTAAAACCAATCCATTGGCAGGGTAAAAGGGTTGCTATTATTGGTGGTGGACAAAGTGGTGCTGAAATAGTACATCATATTTTATCTCAAGAAGATCGGCTACCATCGGAATTGAATTGGATTTCAAGGCGGTGTCAATTGTTACCCATGGATACTTCTTCATTTGTAAATGAATATTTTACACCCAATTATATGGAGTATTTCTTTCATCTACCTGAGCAAGAAAAAACGCTTTTATTGCAGGAGCAACAACTCGCCAGTGATGGCATTTCTTTTCACTTATTAAAAGCGATTTATCAAAAACTTTATAGTTTAGAATTTTTAGAAAATAAGGGGCGATTTTTTAATTTTTTACCTCGGCATGAATTAATCCATATGAATAGGGATGCCGATTGGTATCAGTTATTGTTGTGCGATCTTACTACCACGAAAAGAAAATTTATTCCCGCAGATATTGTTATCCTCTGCACTGGCTATCAATGGGATTTTCCTTCTTACCTTTCTTCCTTGGCCGACAAAATACCTTTAAATAATGGAAGATTTTGTGTTAATCAGGATTTTTCTATTTTATGGGATGGTCCAAGAAAAAATCGTATTTACGTGCAAAATGCCGCTGTTCAGTCGCATGGAATTGCTGAACCCAATTTAAGTGTTATGGCATGGCGAAGTGCAAAAATTATTAATAGCATCGCACAATTACCCATTTATGATCTAGAAAATGAGAGCACTGTATTAGATTGGAACCGAGAGTTATTTCATAACCAGGAGGAGCAAAAATATGTCTCAATGGCTTGATGCAAAGATGAGCAAGGAGGATTTCGCCCCTTTTTTTTCAGATCCTGAGAACATAGCTCCTGGGGTCAATGTATATCCTATTAATTTCACATTATCTCGAGCAACCCCTCCTTTTCATACTACTTATTTTCATGTGTTAAGTCAGTGTGAAACCCCATTGGACTCCCATCAGGAAGAGGAAATTTGGATCGTTTTACAAGGATGCGGTATTTTAAATTATGAAGGATCGTGTCATTACATTAGCGCACAAGATATTTTTTATTTTGCTGCGTTTAAAAAACATCGAGTAAGAAATCCTATCGATGAATTACTTCTAATTTGCTCTATTTATTGGTAGGCGCGCAAATAATATTTTTGCTAAAAACAATAGGACTGTTTCATGAACCAATATAGGATTAGAGGATTACAATCTAATGACAAAGAGTGCTGGTTAACTTTATGGAAAGAGTATTTAAAATTTTATCATATATCGTTACCCCATGAAGTGACTGATAATACATGGCATAGGTTGCTCTCAGATGATGAACATCTAAGGGGTATTGTTTGCTGTAATGTTCAAGATGTTCCTGTAGGATTTCTTACGTTTATTCTTCATTTAAGTACATGGAGTATCGCTCCAGAATGTTATGTACATGACTTATACATTAACCCCGCACATAGGAGAGCAGGTGTGGCAAAAATGCTTATGGATGAATTAAAACACATGGGTAAGTTTCAAAAATGGAGTAGGATTTATTGGTTAACTCAGATTAACAATGATGTAGCGCAAAATCTTTACAATAAAATCGGAACGAGTGAACCTTGGATTGTGTATGTGATGTCTGATTCATCTACAGCTATTTAAGATCAGTATTAAGAAATGTTTCACTAGTTGACGTATTCAAAGACAAAATCGATGCGTTTCTAACTCTGTACTGGACAAAAATCGCTATGAAACTATATTCATCTGCTTTATGCACCGATGCAAAGGCAATGATTTTTTTCAATTCGGATCATGCTAGTATTTCGTATTAGGAAATCAACAAAATTATGTTGATGAACTTGGACTTTTGTTTACAACATAATGATAGAATGTTAATTTTTAAACTCCATATTATTGAGTAAACTAATATGAAAATAAAAATTAATTGCCCTATCGTCCTAGCTTTAGTATGTTCCGCTGCATTTTGCAAATTCACCGCAATCAAAATTAAATATTCAATCAGCACCTTCTTCCTCTGAAAAAGCACGATTTCAGTAATAAATTTTGCAAATCATGTCTGAGAAAATTCATCGGGTTTATATTTTAAACTCATTACAATGTGATGAAACGGTGGGTGGATCCAACTAATGTACATGAAAATATTATTTATATTTACCTTGTCTTTCTATTTGATTTTAGTATCGAGCGGTTTGAAAGCCCACGGTTTTGTTGGTCAAAGATTTTTCCCTGCTACTGTCACAATGGATGATCCAATCGCTGGGAATGATTTTAATTTTATATTTTTTAGAATAGAAGCTCTTAATGACGATGGTAATAAAGTTTGGACTTCAAATCCTCAATTTGCCTACGATAAAATTTTAATCAAAAATCTACAGGGAACAATTACTGGAAGCTATCTTCATATACAAAATCCAGAACGCATGCCAGCTCAAAATGGATTTGATGACTTGGCAGTTAGTTTATTATATCAAATGATCACAATTCCTGATTATGAATCGGTTCTTTCTATAGGGCTTGATACCAACATTGTTGGAACAGGAAATACCGGTGTGGATGCTGATTCTTTTACTACGTATTCGCCCTCAATCATTGTAGGACAAGGACTTGGTTTTTTACCAGAAAGTTTAAATTTGTTTAGATCGTTTGCTTTTTATACATTTGGAAGCCCGAATTATACAACTCGAGATCATCGTGCTGTCAGTGTAGATTATGACTTTGTTGTAATGTATAGTTTGCCTTATATGCAAAATTTTGTGAAATCGCTCAATACGCCTTTCATTATGAATCATTTTATGCCCATTGTTGAATTTCCTATGAATACATGCTTAGTGAGTGCTTGCGCACATCTTACAACAGGAACTATCAATCCAGGTTTTATCAGCGTATGGAAGTATGGTCAAGTTAGTGTTGAGTCATCTATCCCAATCAATAAAAATTCGGGGACTCAAGTTGGTTTTGCTATTCAAGTATTTTTATACATTGACGACATTTTTTCTCCAAATAGCTCTATAAATAGATCAATTTTTAGTTAGTTATTGAATTAATAAGGAAATAATTATGAATAGTTTAAAGAAATTAACTACAGTAATATTAATCTTGGGTTGTGTTCTTAGCCAAGCATTGTGGGCTCATGCAATGCCAAAGAATCAATCTCCTGGTGCTGGGGCTGAATTAACCCAAAGTCCTCCTGTTGTTAGTATCACCTTTAATGCACAAATAGAGCCAAAGTTTAGTAAATTAATAGTTACCGACCGTAATAAAAAACAAGTCAGTATCGGTTATGGAACAGTAGACCCAAATCACTACATATTAACCACTAAATTAAAATCTTTAAATAAAGGTCGCTATGTTGTAAGTTGGCATGTAATCGCTCATGATGGTCATGAAACGAGAGGCAGCTATTCTTTTACAATTCAATGAAATAAATTGGACTATAGTTCAGAATTATGAAAGCAATTCTAATCCAGAAATGCGCGTGAAATACGAAAAATCGAAATGCTTAATCAAAACCAAGGTCTTATAAAACCCATTTACATAGAATAATATTTTAGGGAAATAAAAAGCAACTCATTAAAAAGCCAAAGGAAATTTCTCATCCAATGGACTTATCACCTACTTCCTTTTTAAAGAATTAATCACTACTATAAAAATAAAATAGTTCTATTATTTGATCGAATGCAAGTTTGATTTTATAAAAAAAGAATAAGGATGCCTTATTATGTATAATATCATTAAACCGGCACTATTTAATGCTCAATTAATTAGAAGCTTAGGATGTACTACCTATCAAGGAGCTGAAATAGGAGAATGCCTTGCAATAGCGAATCAAATAGAACCTGGCAATAAAGAAAGTTGGTATACTCATTGGATTGCTTTTGCTGATAATAACTATAATCTTGCTGAAGCCTATCGTAACCAGGGACTTTATTTTGACGCAAAATTGGCTTTTTTACGAGCCTGTACTTATTATCGCACTGCATTTTTTTTCTTAGAGGATGAGCCTACAGACTCTCGAATTGAACATGCATTGCAATACAGCAT
>NZ_LNYU01000009.1:224300-269708 GCF_001468135.1 Legionella santicrucis
TCAAGCGTTCCATCAGGCGCTTGAGTTTTTTGAAACCCCTGTAGAAATAGTAGAAATTCCCTTTGCAAACAGTATATTGCCTGGTTATCTTTATCTGCATGAATCTTCAAATCATCCCAGACCTATTCTCATTGACACTGGAGGCGGGGATGGTACCAAAGAAGAGTGTTATAGTACTGCCGCTGAAGCATTAAAACGAGGCTTTCATTGCTTAACTTTTGAAGGTCCTGGTCAAGGCAGTATGTTGCGTTTCAATAAAATTCCTTTTATTCCTGATTGGGAGCAAGTGATTCATGCAGTTGTTGATTTTATTATAGACCGCCCTGAAATCGATCCCAATAAAATTTTCTTGATTGGCCGAAGCTTTGGAGGATATCTCGCTGCGCGGGCGGTAACCAAAGAAACACGAATTGCTGCGTGTATTGTTGATCCAGGTATATTTGATGCGAGTGCTAATCTAGAAGCAAAATTTAATTCGTTGATGACACAATTTCCAGATTTAAAAAATGCTTCTTTAGAGCAAGCTTTGGCTTATCTTATGAAAACAGATGAAAACTTACGATTTATGTTAGAAAGCAGGAAGTGGCGATTTGGTGCTAAAACTATTGAGGAAATGCTCCATAAAACTCGTGCCTACACGTTAAAGGGATTAGTCGAAAAGATTCAATGTCCCATGCTGGTTTGTGATAATACTTTAGAGTACATCACATTAGGTCAGGCAAAAAAGCTATATGATCAGCTACAGTGCAAAAAGCAATACATTCTTTTTGATGCTAAAGAAGGTACAGGAGGTCATTGTGAACCACTTGCCCCGAGATTATTTAGCGCAAAAATCTATGCCTGGCTCAACGCATTGTAAGTTATATTCAGGTGGTAAAATGAACTATACAAATTGATGCGAGCCAGCAAAATATAGGATAAGAATATGGATTTGCTGTCATTAATTACCTTGGACAAGCAAGCGGTTCTTGCGAAGTTAAATAGTTCTTTGGATGGTTTAACTCATTTAGAAGCTCAAAAAAGGCAAACATTATATGGAGTTAACGAAATTGCCCAAAGGCCTTATCGTCTTCTTATTATGGAAGCAATTTCACATTCAACTAATCCACTTGTTGCTATTTTGTTGATTGCAGCTGTAGTTTCAGCTTTTACTGGAAATGTTGTTAGTTCGATGATTATCATTATTATGGTTATAATGAGCATTGGTCTTGATTATTTCCAAAGTCATCGTTCACTTGTTGCCATCAAAAAACTACAACGACATATTGCGTCTACGGCAAATGTATTGAGGGATCAAAAATGGAATGAAATACCCTGTCGTGAATTGGTTCCAGGAGATATTATCCATCTTATCGCTGGTGATTTGATACCCGCGGATGCTTTATTACTAAAAGCTAAAGACTTACATATCCAGCAAGCGGCTCTTACTGGTGAATCTTTGCCTGTAGAAAAAGAGGCAATTTATGAAAATCATACCTCCCAAAATATAGCAGATGCCAAAAATGCTGTTTTTTCAGGCTCGTCTGTGGTTAGTGGCACAGCAACGGCGATTGTTGTAGCAACCGGACAGGACACGCAATTTGGCAATATCATTAAAGCATTTGCTAAAGTTGCGCCACATACTGAGTTTGAAAAAGGTATTACCCGTTTTGGTTTGTTCATCATGAAAGTAGTATTTTTTCTTGTACTCTTTGTATTCGCTGTCAATGTTTATTTGAAACGCTCTTTACTTGAGTCGCTGTTATTTGCTGTTGCTCTAGCGGTTGGCCTTACACCTGAGTTATTGCCGATGATTACTACTGTGACTCTTGCTGCGGGAGCAGTTCATATGGCAAGAAAAAAAGTAATCGTCAAAAATTTGTCTGCGATACAGAATTTTGGGAGCATTGATATCCTTTGTAGCGATAAAACAGGGACTTTGACTCGTGGTGAAATGATTTTAGAGCAACATATAGATCCCTTAGGCAATAAATCAGAAAATGTAATGTTGTGGGCCTACTTAAACAGTCTTTTTGGTACGGAAATTCCTAACCCATTTAATCTTGCTGTATTAAAAAAAGTTAATATTAATCCTTTAGATGCCGCAATATTAAAACACGATCATCCTGATCTGAAAACCTACCATAAAATCGATGAAATTCCTTTTGATTTTGAACGTCGCCGCTCGAGCGTTGTTGTGGAACAAGGTGGAGCGCATATTTTGATTATTAAAGGTGCACCCGAAAATGTAACTCAAGAGTGTACTCATTGTAATATAGAGGGTGAAATTCATCTAATGGATGAAATATGGTACAAAAAAATCGAGACTACTTTTTTGTCTTTAAGTAAGCTGGGGTATCGAACTTTGGCCGTTGCTTATCGTGAAATAGAGCCAAAATCTTCCTATGATGTGCGTGATGAAAAGGAAATGGTTTTAGGAGGGTTTCTCGCATTTTTTGATCCAGCACTTAAGGATATCCCTGAGGTTATAAAAAAATTATCTAGAGAAGGAGTAACGATAAAAATTTTAACGGGAGATAATGATTTGGTGACATCCCATGTGTGCCAACAAGTAGGACTTGATTCCAGTAGGATCGTGACAGGCGGACAATTAGAACATATTAGTGATATGGCATTGGGTGAAATTGCAGAAGAAGTAAATGTATTTGCGCGTATTTCTCCGATGCAAAAACAACGAATTATTAGTGTCCTTCGTGGACGTGGGCATGTAGTAGGTTATATTGGAGATGGAATTAATGATGTTCCTTCATTACATAGCGCAGATGTAGGCATTTCGGTTGCGGGTGCTGTAGATGTAGCACGCGAAGCAGCTGATATTATTTTATTGAAGCATCATTTAAGCGTATTGTTAAGTGGCATTCTTGAAGGGCGAAAGTCTTTTGGAAACGTGATGAAATATCTTATGATGGGAACCAGCTCAAATTTTGGTAATATGTTAAGCATGGCTGGGGCAATTCTTCTTTTGCCATTTTTGCCGATGTTACCCACGCAAATTCTTTTAAATAATCTTCTTTATGATATTTCTCAAATAGTAATTCCAACGGACAATGTAGATCCTAGTTTTGCACGTAAACCTAAACACTGGGATATAACACTCATTCGCAAGTTTATGTTTTACATAGGTCCTATAAGCTCTATTTTTGATTTTCTAACTTTTTTTGTCATGCTAAAGATTTTTGTTGCAACAGAATCTTTATTTCAAACCGGTTGGTTTGTTGAGTCATTAGCGACCCAAACGTTGGTTGTATTTGTAATTCGTACTGCCAAAAGCCCTTGGAAAAGCAAACCAAGTACCCCCTTAATCTGCATGGCATTATTTATTGTCTTTTTTGCAGCGCTGTTACCCTTTACTCCAATTGCAAAGTTTTTGGGGTTTGTTCCTTTACCGCCAACTTATTTTCTATTTCTTATTACAGCTACGGTAACTTATTTGTTTTTAGTAGAGTTCATTAAAAAGAAGCTAATGTGGAAATGGATTGCAACAAAGTGAAATAATAATCCATTACCCCAATGGATTTGAAAATTTTTGCAAATAAAGTGCGCCAAATTGATATGAAGCATAATCTGTGATATGTCCTACGTCACGATAAACAGGGATTCCGTTGACGTCTGCTTTGCATATTCCTTGTATGCATTGTACTTTCTTAGGATCAAAAATGATTAACTGTGGGTATTTGCTTTTCATTTTATGAAATAATTGACTAAGCCTTTGATCCGTTTCAAGTAAATTAAAATTACATTCAGCAGAGTTATAAGCTTTTCTTAATTTTATATGCTTAAAGAAACAGTCATGAAAGTTCTCTTGCATTCGCGCTGTCGCTTTAATTAATATGGGTTTTGCTCCAGAGCTTATAATTGTTGCCAGTGCTTTATCTAATGCGGCTTCTAATCGTTTTTGACCTAATACTAATGAACGTTTATCTCCTAAATGATTTATTACACTTGCTGATAAATAGTTTTCCCAGAGTTGTCCAATAATCACATAATCATAATGATTGTTTTGAATCATTTGATAATATTTTTGAGTGAGCTCATAACAGGATTGGTAAATTTGATTTTTAAAATGCCACCAGTCATAAAGATAAATTCCAGGTAAAGTGAGGCATGACGAGACCCCTTGCATTAATATTGTGGTGTTGGCATCTTTTCCTAGCACATCCATAAACCCCCAATAATGATTGGAAAATGAATCACCAATCATTATTGCTTTTTTACTGTCGCTTTTTTTAGAACCAACAAGACATTGCAAGTTGATCTCTTGTTCCTTATCAGTGATACATGTAGGTCGTAACTTACTTTCGTATTGTTCTAGTTGTTGATAAATGGTGGCTAATTCGCCATCAAAGCGTTTAGGAAACCCCTTATTGAGGCTGACAAAATAGGAAGCAAGATGGATAACAAATATTGGAATAAATACTAAGAGCACCAAAGTATAGCGTAATGGAATATGTCTTAAATGTCTTGCTGGTTTTTCGATATATTTCCAAGAAAGATAAGCTAATACAAAAGTAAGTATATAGGCAAAAAGTTGAATAGCGAAGGTTTCTACAATACCTTGATATCTTAAGAGTGAAAAAATAACCCAATGCCAAATGTATAGAGAATAAGATAATAGCCCTATAAAGACCATAGGTTTAGTGGAAAGTAATTTGCTCGAGAGGCATTCGGGGAAAAATCTTCCCAGAATAATAAGTACTCCTGTTGCGAGACAAACCGCAAGTGCAAGTTCGTCAGGATACCCTGTTAAAACTGGATTAAGATTTGCGATATAAAATAGCGAGAATAAAGCAACACCTCCAATGAGATTTAATAAATATCGATTCAGTTTATGAGTAATTGGAGGAATCAACGCAATGCAGGCACCAATTAAAAACTCATAGATTCTACTCAACAATAAATAATAGGTATGGGCAGGTAACGTTTTAGCATTGTGTAATGAATAGAGAAAAGCAATTAAAGTAAGAATATATATGGAAATAGGTAGATATTTTTCAGGTATAAAACGATATAAGCCATAAAGGAGGCAAGGCAGAAGTAAGTAACATTGCCATTCTATGGAAAGAGACCAGGTATGTAATAGCGGAAGTTGATGGGTATCCGGTGAAAAATAACCGGTTGTAGTTTTGTCAAAAAATAAATTGGATAAAAATAAAGAGGTTTTGCGCGCGCTTTTGCTGTACCGCATTAAATCATCAGGTAAAAAAAATAATACAGCCAATGCAGTTGTCAAAAAGAGTAAACAAACAAATACAGGTTGTAAGCGCCATAGCCTACGATTATAAAAATCTAAAAAGGAAAAAGAATGGTTATTTAGTGACCCATGAATAATACTGGTGATGAGAAAACCAGAAATAACGAAAAAGACATCGACACCTATAAATCCTGAAGGAAAAAAGTGGAGGCCGCCGTGATAAATTAGGACCAGTATAATAGCAATGGCTCTTAGTCCATCAATATCGGGGCGGTATGTCATTCATTCTCGAATAAAAAGAATAATGCTATCATTTTGGTTACGCTTTATCTATATAACTTGAGTTCTACATCAAGGCATTTCCATGCCTAGATGCTGCTAAACGAACGTTATCCCATAAATGCGTAGCATTTATAGGGAATCCAGTTCTAAATAAAATGAGTTCGATATAAAAAATGGCGTTTATTTTTTATATCGAACTCCTATTATATGATATAAATTAACATGAGCTTGGGGTAAGCGTTTTATTAATGGATAAAAATGAATACGATACGTGCTTTTTTCGCAATTGTACCTTCAAAGGAAATACGTCTTCATTTATTGAATATTTTGCAATCTTTAAAGCAAGACATGCCTGAAGATTATATTCGTTGGGTTGATATAGAAAACTTGCATATAACGTTGCACTTTATTGCCCAATTTCAATTAAAAGACATGGCCTTGGTGAACAAAAAAATATCAAACGTATTAAAGCATATTCCATGTTTCCAATTAAAATTAGGGCCAGTAGAATGGTTTCCCACGTTACGACATCCTAAAGTTCTTTCTTTGATTGTCGAACCGCATGATCTTTTAAGTAAACTTGTGAGTATTATTACTCACGCATTACACTTTTTAAATTATCCTATTGAATCTCGACCTTTTCGTGGTCACATGACTCTAGCAAGAGTGCGTCATCACCAGCATCAAAAGTTATTATCACAAATTAAATTGGGATATATCCCGCCAATTACTGTTGATAAGATTTATTTAATTGAAAGCAAACTAGGTCAAGGAAGATCGACATATACCACGTTGACTGAGTTTCAATTAATTTAGAACTAGAAAAGCAGTTGAGTTTGTAGTTGGTTTGTTGAGGATGGACACTTAACTACTTTTTCTAGTTTTAACGAATATTCATACTTTATTACCTATTTTTATTCAAAAGATTGATAAATCCCCACCAGTTCCGTACTTTCAATAACGTGCCCGGTTATTGCATTCAACAAGGCATCTCGACTAGCGTCATCCCCTAAGTTTATTACGGTGTTTAACGCATATAATTTAAAATGATAACTATGCGCTCCAACGGGTGGGCAGGGGCCACGATAACCTAATTCTCCCCAACTGTTTTTTGCAGTTGTAGCACCAGGAGGAATTGGGCTTGCAGTATCTAATTGGTGTATCGTTGGCGGAATATTAAATAAAATCCAATGGGTCCAAACTCCATCAGGAGCATCTGGATCATCAACTATTAATACAAGTGATTTTGTCTGTATAGGTATACTATGCCATGCTAAAGGAGGAGATTGGTCAGCTCCTTTGCAGGTATATTGAGTAGGGATTGTTGAGTTCATTTGGAATGCTGAACTTTCAAGAGTTAGGCCTCTAGCAAAACATTTATAATGAATCATACACAGTAATAAAAATACAAATAGAGAGTATTTTTTCATTTTGTTGACTCCATTTATCGGATAATAAAGTGTAGCATTGAAATCATCTACCTATGTTATTTCACTTGGGCTATTGGTTCCTATAATAGGATCAAGTAAAGTGGATTAAGTAGTTTCTTCCTTAAGTTTATGCGAAAGTAGGAATATAGATGGCAAAAGAATGTATTTTTGATTTAATTGTTGCAAAAAAAGAAAAAGCGTCTTTTGTTTTTGAAGACGAAAATTTTATTGCATTCTTGGATTCTCGTCCTCTATTTCCCGGCCATACTTTATTAGTGCCTAAAGTACATATTAAAACACTTTATGAGTTACCTGATACTTTGGTAGCGTCTCTTTTTTTATTAACCCAAAGAATCGGTAAGGCTGTTGAAAAAGCAACGGATGCTGCAGGAAGCTTTATTGCCATAAATAATACAATTAGCCAAAGCGTTCCTCATCTTCATGTTCATATTGTACCAAGAAATAAACAGGATGGATTAAAAGGTTTTTTTTGGCCTCGTACTCATTACGAGAACGAAATACATATACGTGAAGTACAAGAAAAAATAAGGCATCAAATAGAAATGATTTAAAGAAAGTAATGTACCTCTATTGTATCGTTACCTTAGCTTTAAATTGAATAACAAAATTCATCAGTTGTACTCTTGTAGTGGACTTTTTTTGTTTCTATGCATTGGTTTTTTAGCCTATGAGTCAGTTCTTCATTATGGCTAAAAGTTGTTGCCCATTCTTTAATCTTTGCAACAAGCCATCTGTGTTTATATGCAACTTCACCTTGAGCATTTAATTCTTTTACAACGAGGATTCGTGGTAATTTAAAAGGCAAAATGGATTCATTTAAAATGAGTATGGCCAAAAATATACGTAGTGAATAAAAAGAAGGTTGAAAATCACCGCTTCTATGATTAAGGCTTTTTAAAATATTGCATTTTGAATTAGTAAATTTTATATTCCCAGCGGTTAAACATCTGGCTTTATTTTGAGGTTCCCCTGTCATTTGGAAATGTTTAGGGGCACTAATGCCCGGTTGATTTTCTCGAGCAAACCATGCAATTCCATTCGTATCAACTAAAAAACGTAAGATAGGCTCTTCTTTTCGTAAACGTTTTTCGGTCAGTAATTTTTCTAAAGTGAATAATGATTCAATAAAATGAGTACATTCTTTATGATGAACTTTATTGATTAAATGATAAACATAGATAAAGTCTGGAGCAGCTGAAAAGAACTCTTGGTGCAGTTTAGAATAAAATAACATGGAAGTATCTCTATTTCCGGTAATGCGAATTGTCCACCTAAATTGTTGGTAATTTTTTCATTCTTGCTTTACAAGGTCAATAGTATATGATTAATTCATGTTCCGAACGGATTTAGTTCTGGACTTAAATAATAATAGGTTTGTTGATAAGTGCTTCCATATATAATACTAGGATGGTGTATGATGACCCATATCGCTTCAGCTGATACATCGCATTATGATAATGCGTATGATTATTCATTTCATACTTTACGAGGACATGAGCCATTGCCTCTTTCCTCTTTTCAAGGAAAAGTTTTAATGGTAGTCAATACCGCTTCTAAGTGTGGATTTACCCCGCAATATGCTGGTTTAGAGAAGCTTTATGAGCAATATAAAGACCGGGGTTTAGTTATATTAGGAGTGCCTTCAAATGATTTTGGGGGACAAGAGCCAGGAACAGAGGATGAAATTTCTAACTTTTGCCAAGTAAACTATGGTGTTAGCTTTCCAATAGCAGCTAAGGAAGTGGTTTCAGGAAAAAATGCACATCCATTTTATCTTTGGGCAAAAAAGGAATTGGGATTTGGTACGGCACCAAAATGGAATTTTCATAAGTACCTTATCAATCGCAAGGGAAAGCTGATTGATTATTTTTATTCGACCACTTCTCCAGATGCAGGAAGAGTTACCAAAATTATTGAGAAAGCATTAGACGAGCAAGTTTAAAAAAATAGCCTTGATTAGCTAAGGTATGTAAGGATTACTTAGGCTGCATCATAGCCACCTGCAACAGCGCTATAGACTTGTATCATACCATCGAGTAATTGAGCTTTTTCTTGTACTAAACTGAGCATGCTTCGATCTAGGTTTATCTTTGCGTTCACTACATTGCGGTAATCTTTTGCTCCTGCTTTGTATTGTGCTAATGCAATAGCATATCCTTTTTTCGCTGCTAAATATCCTCTGTGTGTTTGCAGATAAGATAATCTGCTTTTTTGTTCTGTCATTAGCGCATTATCTACATCTGCAAATGCAGCGTGTAATGTCTCTAGATAATCAAAATAAGTCGCTTTGAAGTTCGCTTTAGCAGATTTGATATTCTGGTAGGAGCTGGCATTAAATATTTTCATTGAAGCCGCAGCCTGAGCAATCCAAATATTAGTACTTAATTTTAAAAGATGGCTTAAATCAACAGAAGTACCTCCAACTAAGCCGGTTAATGAAATTGTTGGAAAAAAAACTGAATAAGCCACGCCAATTTGTGAATAAGCGATTTTAACATTATTTAAGGCAATCATAATGTCCGGACGATTTTTTAGAACGGACGAAGGTAGATGTTTAGGAATGAGGTTATCTAAGTTAAGCGAAAGTAAAGTACGGCTTGTGCTAATTGGTCCTGGATTTCCATTCAATAAGAAATGAATGGTGTTCTCACTTTGTGCTACCACATTTTCGATTTGTGGAATTTTTGTTTCCTCTTGTGCAAGCTGTTGATCAAGATTTGTTAATGTTTCAAGGTCACTAGCTCCTTTTTGAAACCGAACTTGCTCTAGTTGACGTAGTTTTTTTAAGTCATGGCATAGTGTTTTTTCTATCGCTAGTTGCTCGCGCTGGCTTAAGAGCATGAAATAAGCGCCACTCATTTGACTAATAATTCCTAGTTTTGTTGCTTGAGTTTGAGCTTTTTGGAGATCTAAAGAGGCTTGGGCTGCTTTAATGTCATTAATGTTGTTTAATATATTAACAGTATACCCCGGCACAAAACCTGCATTGTATTCTTTAAATCTCAAATTGGATAGGCTTGAGAATAAAGGAGTTTTAGCCAATTGTCCTTGGGGTGTAATATGCGTATTCCATGTTCTGCCTGCAATTCCGCTTGCGGATCCATCAAGAGTTGGAATCCAAGCATATTGAGCTGCTTTAAGCTGAGCTTGTGCTTGCTCAATCGTCGCATAAGAACTTTGGATTTGATAATTAGAAGAAAGCGTTTGATATATAAGTTGATCAAGCTCAGGGTCTTTTAACTTTTTCCACCATGCAATTTGACTTAAAACAGTTTCGTCGTTGACATACTTTACTCCACTACGAGTGCTTTTAGGATAATTAACTTTTTCAGGAGCGATACAGTTTTTGCAACATGATCCTAGCAACATAGTGAATAAATAGAGCAAGACAATTTTTAGTTTCATCATTTTATCACTTTATTTAATCGAGTTTTGTTCTAAATATTTTTCCTGTCAAAAGTACCAGGATCAAAGCAATGAATAAAATAGGTAAAATGTTAGGGATTATTTGGCTAACAGTATTACCTTTGAGTAAAATTCCACGCGTAATACGAATGAAATAAGTCATTGGAATACAGTATCCTAACATTTGGGCCCATATTGGCATGCCATAGAAAGAAAAAATATAACCTGATAGAAACATTGAAGGAAGTTGATAAAACACACTAAGTTGCATGGCTTGCATAGGAGTGCGTGCGATTGTGGAATAAATCATCCCAACCATCAGATTGGCAATAATAAATGGTGCTGAAGCAACATACAGTAAAAGCAAACTTCCTTCAGTGGGGATATTAATTAATAGCTTGCCAAAAATTAAAATACTTGTGAGCTGTAAATAACCCAAAACAATATAAGGGACTACCTTACCTAAAATAATCTCTGTAGGTTTTAAAGGAGTGCTGAGCAGCATTTCCATCGTACCGGATTCTTTTTCTGAAGTAATGGCGGTTGATGTGAGCATGACCATGGTTAATGTTAGTAATACACCAATTAAGCCGGGAACAATATTATAAGAGCTTGTATTCGATTCATTATAAAGTCGGTGAATCGTGAGGTTCACATTCCTTTGTGAGTTGGCTGGTACCGAGGCACTTAAACCTTGTTTATTAAAACTATTTAAAGTTTGGCTCAAAATCGGCAGTGCATTTCCTAGCGCGCTGGCACTACTTCCAGGATCAGAGCCATCAATTTCAACTAATAGTTGGGGGGTTTCATTACGTATGTATTTGCGGGTAAAATTAGGAGGAATAGTAAAAGCAAAACTTATTTTTCCATTAGCAAGATCTTGATTTTTTTGATTTTCACTAGATGCTTCATGAGTTACTTTAAAATAACCGGAAGCTTCGAGTGCACTGATATAACTGCGAGTTAAAGGAGAATTATCATAACTTACAATTGTAGTGGGTAAATGTTTGGGATCAAATTCAATAGCAAAACCAAAGAGAATAAGAAGCATAATAGGTAGAATAACCAACATGGCTATGGTGCCGCGATCTCGGGTAATAAGAATAAATTCTTTGCGGATTAAACCTGCAATGCGGGCAATCGATATTCCTTGTACAAGATTTTTATAGTTCTTCATTGCATTAATCCAATAAAAACTTCCTCAAAAGAAGGCGTAACCTCTTTAAAGGATAAGCTGTTGTCTTCTTGAATTAACTTATCCAATGCTTGATGGTTTCGTGATGAAATTCGCAATTCATTATTTACAATAGAGGCCAATAGTTCAGGGTATGAATGGTTTACTTTTTTAATTAATAAATTTTGTTCTTTCCTATCGGCTTCTGCGATAAAAGTTTTGACTTTCGAAGAGGGTATTAAGTTTTTTGTTGTACCTGTATAGAGTAACTTTCCTAAATTAATATAGGCAAGATCAGTGCATTTTTCAGCCTCATCCATATAATGGGTAGTTACTAAAATTGTAGTCCCGTCACGAGCAGTGAGCTTATGTAAATAATCCCAAAACTCTTTACGGGCTTTAGGATCAACACCAGCAGTAGGTTCATCTAAAAAGAGTAACCTGGGTTTGTGCAGTATGCTACAAGCCAGGGCTAAACGTTGTTTCCATCCTCCTGATAGCCGACCTGCTTGGGTTTTACGGTATTTTTCAAGACCAAGATCTTTGAGTATGTCATTTATTTCTTTGGCGGAGTCTTTTATTTGGAAAATATCTGCAATGAAGCGAAGATTTTCATAAACCGTTAATCCAACATAAAAACTGAATTTTTGTGGCATGTATCCAGTATGTTGTTTTATCTGGTTACTTTGCGTTCGGATATTGTAACCAAGGCAAGAACCTTCACCATCTGTGGGAGTTAAGAGGCCGCAAATCATCCTAATGGTTGTTGTCTTTCCACTACCATTAGATCCGAGAAAACCGAATATAGAGCCTTTTTCTACTTTAAGAGATATATGATCAACGGCAACTTTTTCGTCGAATTTTTTGGTTAATTCTTTAACATCAATAGCTAAATCACTCATCAGGCTAATTCCAAAGTTACAGGTTGGCCTAGATGTATTTTTTCTAAATCAGGCGAATTAATTTGGACTTCAACTCTAAAAACAAGTCGTTGGCGTTCCTCACGGGAATAGATGATAGGAGGAGTATATTCAGCAATATTAGAAATATAGGAAATATGTCCTGTAGCAAAATGAGCATTTTGATCTGTTTTAACTTTAATGTGTTCATTAAGCCGCAATTGACTTAATTTTTCCTCAGGAACAAAAAAAATAGCTTTAATATTCTTTTTTGTGATTAATGAAAGAATAGGGATACCTGCTTGGACAAATTCGCTTTGGGTATAATAGGTATCAAATATAATCCCATATTCTGGTGCGAAGTTTTCCTTACGGCTAACTAGCCATTTTTTATCTGAAACCTCTACCTGATTACTTTTGATTTTAATATTAATGTCATCAAGTTGTTGTTTGGAAATGTTTAAATCTCGTTGTGCCGCATCAAGATCATTTTGGCTAGCAGCATTTTGGTGACGCATATCTACAATGCGGCGATAATTAATTTCATTATAATTGAGTTGAGTTAAAATTTGTTGTCGTTGTGCAAGAAGTTCTTTAGTGTTTAATTGACTTATTTTAACATTATAAAGTTCATTGGTTTGCTCAAGCTTGAATAGAAATTGATTTTTTTTAACTATTTGTCCTTTTGATATGGGTAAATCAGTCAAACGTCCACCAAAGTCGGCGGATAAATAAACAAGATTCGCATCAATATAGCCACTAAACAATTTATTCTCTTTTTTGTTGCAAGAGATTAAAAGTAAGGTAATCAGTCCTATGAACAGCAAATTGCGCATTTCAAACCCATCCTGAGCTTTTTGCTTACCACGAGAATATCGCGGACAGCGATTTTGATGCTTTTATTAGGAGAAGTATATTAAGCATAAAGAATAGGCAGTGTCAAAAATAGACTCTATATGAAGAAAAATCTATACCTTGTTAATTTGTAACCTTTTTCCGAATTTGTTATTGACCTCTATCTAGTAAAATGCTAAACAGCCAGCGCCAAACAATTAAAGAGCTCAAAAACAACAAAAAGGATATCTCATGAATTTTAAATTACTTATTGGTGCATCAATAGTGCTGTACTCTTTGTTCGCTCAATCTGCTTTTGCTGCCGAGAAAAACATTATCTTTAAAAACGAAAGAGGGTCAATTTTAGAGATCAATATTTTACCTGATCATAAAATCGAGGGGTATTTCACTACGGCAGTTGCTTCTAAAACTTGCCCTCAGGCAATTAATCAAAAAAGACCTATTACTGGTTATATGACAGGGAATACCTTATCTTTTAGTGTCGTTTACCCAATGTGTGAATCAGTTTTAAGTGTCAGTGGACATTTTGATAAAGATCAAAAGACCATTGATGCAATTTCAATACTTAATAAGCAAGCAAATGACATTGCTCATGAAGGACCGGGGGCTCGTTTCATTGGTCACGATTCTTATAAAAGAATAGGATAAGATGATTGGAGGCCTGAAAGACGCTTAGGAGGCGACATTTTCGCGAAAGCAGAAATTCATTTTTATAGGAGCATTGAGCGCCTATCGATAGGGGCGCCTTGCCCGAACGGATCTATCCCCACAAAATTTAAAAAGAGGATTTAGTCACTATTTAGAGCCGTCCAGCCTGAGGAGGGAGCAAAATGCTCCATCTCGAGGGCCAGGTATAAGGTTATTGACAGCACTTCGCCCTTCCTCAGCCTGAACGATCTATGTGAAGAATAGATTAAAACCATTCTTAAATTTTGTGGGGATAGATCAGTGGCGTGAAGACGACTACAAGCTCCTGGAGTCAATGGCAATGGAGCAAAAAGCCTGTCCCAGGCTTTTTGCGGATACAAATCTAATTTTCAGTCAGTTCTCCTCTATTTATGAATAGGTTGGAATATGTTGTTTGATGTTTTGGACATTTCTTTGAGTAGTTCCTACTACCAATAAGAGTTGCGCTATGTAATAAAGGAGCATAATCAAAACAGCAAGGGGTTTTTTAGGTGACAGAACAAATAGATCCAATGCGAGCGTAAAGTCAGAGAGTAAAAAAAGACAAGCGCCAAGACGAATTAAACGTGATTGTTGCTTCACTTGAAAAGAACAAAAAACCATAAAAGTAAGAAGAAACAAATAAAGCGACACAGGTGTTTTCATTTCACCTAAATAGGGCCAAAGAACATATCCTCCAATAAGAACGAATACGAGTATCGGTAAAAAAGAAAGGAAATTTTTCTTTTGAAATTGTCCCTTTTTTAAAAAGAGACAAATGTAAGCGCAGTGTGTTGCCATAAATGCTAAGATTCCCATCTGAAGCGCGGCTTTAAGAGGTAATGTTAAAACAATGTCGCCAATGAGTGAAAAACTTAAGGCCCCGAGTAATAAGGATTTTATGGGTTGTTCTAAAGTAACTTGTAAGGTATACATCATAAGCAAAATAATAGGAATGGGCTTAAGGAACGTGGTTATAGGATATTGGATAAAGGGGAGCACTATAAGATAGAAAATCACACTCCATAAAATAAATGGTAGCGTTATTTTAAAGGGCTGTCCTGGCATAAACGTTCCTCACTGTGCATTGAAATATTTGATGCCTCAAGTATACACGAATGATACTAAGTTAACGTGAGTTTCGGCTAAAGAATCTCTTTAGCTCCAGTCTCTCTCGAACCGTTCGAAGTAAAACCACGCTCTCTGATACGAAACTCACAGGTCATAGAACGTCGTCTCTAGGTCATGCTTGCTTGTTTTTGATACACAGGATCGGTTTAAAATTTTTCCTTATTGGTTGTTTTTTGCATTTAAATCCAATCCTATCCTACAATAACATTATGACCAATATCTTGTTGTTACTAAAATGTAAGGATGTAACATGAGACAGTTGATAATGGCAATTTTTCTATTAATATTAGCTTCGTCTACCTATGCCAATGTTGCCAGTGATATTTTGTCAAGTAGAACATCAGATCAGCAGGCTCAGATTTTGGGTAATATTATTAATTCAGCCGGTTTGCCATGTACTCCTATCAAAGCCTTTTTTCAAGGACTTGATATATATGGTGCGGCCTATTGGAATATCGCTTGTACTGATGGTCGATCTTTTGTAATTCAAATTATGAATAATGCGGCAGCTACAACCACAATAGTTCAATGCAGCGCCATGAAATCATTAGGGGCCACATGTTTTACAGGATTTGGTCAATAAATAGTAATTCTGTTTATGATAATGGAAGGGGAGGTTTGGAAGTTTCATAAATTTTATTCATTATCTAAGTGATTGATTATAAAAAATAATATTTATGAATAAATAATTTTTTTATAATGCAAATATTGAGCAAAGAAATATTGTCATTGATTTCAATAAAATTTAGAATGAATTTTTTCAATGAGGGATAAGATAAAAAATGGCATCAGTATTTGAATTTTTAGGGATTAAAACACAATCTGTTTCTACTTCAGTACCTCTACTTGGTATAAACACTGAGCTTTACAAGCTACAAAGAGAATCAGAAAATTATTTCGTGATTCCAAAATCAGCTCAAGCAGCAAATGGTAATGCACTTGCTGTTGACATTAAAGAGGGGCAGAATTTTCTCTCTACAAATTCGACACATATCGAATTTTTAAATAAATGCATCGCGTTGTTTAAAGAAAAATCCGTGCAACTCCATAGTGTCGATCAAAAAATCTTAGGGAGTATTGCTTTTGGTGTAGTAGCGACTGCTTTGTCATTTCTACCTGTAGTTGGTTTCTTAGGTTGGATAGGATGGGGGGCTGCGGTTTATTATATCAATCAACGAGCGACAGCCTATACAGAGTATCATGAATCATTAACTCTATTGGTCGGAGCATGTAATTGGAGTCTTGGACAAGGTCCTGGCAAACGTAAGGATCGTTCTATTGAGCAGTTAACTAAGAATGAGGCGGTGCGGCATATGATGGCGACACTGTATCCTGTTCTTACAGAAGTTCAAGTGGAACATCTTATCGCTGATGATATCGAAGGTATTTTTGCTCAGGAACTCAAAGATTATAATACCAAGTTTCAATTGGGTTTTAATCCGCACCAATTCTTTTCTAAAAAGGACGATATTATTGCTTTAAGTAAAAAAGGAGCTGAGTTTAATCGTTGTATTTATGGTTTTAATAAAGGTGGTTTTACTGATTTTTTTGATGCCATTGTTTCTATTTTTCCCGATTTATATAAGGCGACGCTACATGGATTTCAACAGTTGAAATATTGGTGGCAAGGAAGAGCCCATTCAGCACAGAATACCGAGGAATTACATGCTTCTGAGGTTGGATTAACTCACTAAAAAGTAACGCTTCACTGTATTGTCTTTGATAGTATTTCATTTTCTATTAAATGATTTCCCATTGAACTTCAAATGCTATTGTTGTTCATTTTTATCATTGTTGATTCTTTATGATCAATGTATAATCACTCCTTGTGATTTTTATAGATAGTTTTCTGAATGTTATACAGAACTCTATTTAGATTTTATGTGGAGTAAAAATGCAATCTAAAGTGGAAGAGGCTGATATTTTTATCTATGGTAAAATGGGGCCTAAAGAAACAAATCGAATTCTCGCGGGCAAGGTTGAATTGCTCAAAAAACAGTTTGATTTTTCTTCTAAGATCGAGGTATTACAAGAAAATGAGAGGAAATTATGGTTGATTCGTGAGAGTCGAGTGGAGGGATTACTCACAGTCCAGTCAATAAGTTATGAAAAAAAGTCATCCAAATGGAAAATGAATACACCTCAACGTTATTTGTTATCCAATGAAAAAGGATGGATATGTAATAACGAAAGCCCTGGAAGTGATCTATTTGAGGCCATTGCTGCGTCTGTAGGTGGTATTATCAAGTTGACAGAAGAAAATACAGCGCCACATCTTCCTGGATTATTAAACCTTTTAGCTGAGAACGGTTATGATCCAGATAACAGAATAAATCCAAAATTGGGTGAAGAAACACAAACAACAGCATACACGACTTACACGCATACTCCTTCTCACACTAAATCACAAGCTAGTCATTTGAAATCAACGACTATTTCTTTGCCAGAAGGAATATTTATGGCTCTTTCATGCCCGCTTGCTACTAAAAAAACGGGCGAAGCAAAATTGATGAAAGATCCTGTGACTCTTGTTGCGGATGGTATTACCTACGAACGAGCTCATTTATTGGAAGAGTATCCAGCTTTACAAGAAGGTAGTGATTTTTATCCTAATATAAAGCTTAAAACGATTATTAATTATATTGCTGCAAATTCACTACAACCTAATGAGTATTTGGCTAAATTAGAGAAGGTAGAAGAGGATATCCAAGATCCTGTGCAGCTTATAACTATGGAAAATCCTGTTTTAAGTCCTAGTGGATACTCCTATGAGCAAAGCTCAATAGCGCAATGGATTCGTTCAAAACAAAGTGATCTTCCTGTATGGGGTAATATTCGGCTAATTCCTGATCCAGTTACTCGGATGGATATTAGAGGTAAGACGCTTGTTCCCAATGTTAACTTAAGGTTATTTATTGACGCATGGCCTAGTTTTTACGAGGAACAGCGACTCAGTTGTCAGCAATCTCTTCAGAATAGCTGACAAACGTTCTCCTAGAAAATAAGCTTTACTTTAGAAGCTTATTTTCGGTTTTTATCCGCTTAAGAATAAAAAGCATGGGCAAGTTGAGCTCCAATAAGTACATTGTTTTTAATTAGAGCGATATTTGCATGTAAGCTTTTTCCTTCAGTAAGCGTCGCGACTTCAGCTAATAAAAATGGAGTTAACGCTTTTCCAGAAATGTTGTTTTGTTCTGCTTTATGTAATGCGTTGATGATAATTGGTTCAATCTCATTACTAGGAATATTGAATTCAGCTGGAATTGGATTTGCGATTAATACCCCAGAGGCTGCGTCTATGCACCAATGAGTTTTTAGTATTTTAACAAGGGATGGAATATCATTTACCGATGTTGATAATTGATAAGGGGTTGAATCACTATAAAAGGCGGGTAAAACCTGAGTACGGTAACCAATGACTGGTACACTCATTGTTTCTAAAAGTTCTAATGTCCGAGGCAAATCAAGAATCGCTTTGGCGCCAGCACAAATTGTAGCAATGGGAGTTCTTGCAATTTCAATTAAGTCAGCAGAAATATCTTGGGCATCGCCTCGATGTACTCCGCCAATTCCTCCTGTTGCAAATAATTTAATCCCGGCTTTAGCGGCACAAAATAAGGTTGCAGCCACAGTAGTGCCTGCAGAATATTCATTGGCTATTATAAATGACAAATCACGTCGACTTGCTTTATATACTTCGTTGTTACATGAAAAGTGCCGTAATTCTTGTTCTGTTAAGCCGATTTTTATTTTTCCATCAAGTACAGCGATTGTTGCGGGAGTTACACCTTGTTCACGAACAATTTGCTCTACTGCTTGTGCTGTTTCATAGTTTTCAGGATAGGGCATTCCATGGGAAATGATAGTGGATTCCAAAGCTAATACAGGCTTTTTATGCTCTATAGCGAATTTAACTTCTGGTGAATAATCAAAAAATTGCAGCATGATCTGTTTCTCTTAGTTTATATGTGAATTGAATTTCGCTAAGCGTTTCAAGATTAATTTGTTCATTTACTGTAAGCGGTGATTGTATGGTTAGCGCAGCCATTGCAGCTCCTGTTTGGCATGCTTGAGCTATAGGCGTTCCTTGCTTTAACTCATAGAGAACTCCAGCAAGAAAAGCATCACCAGCCCCACTTACATCAACTACTGATTCAATAAAAAATGCTGGAAAATGCTTTTGAATTTTTTCATTAACGAGTACATAACCGAATTTACCTAAACTAATAATGCAATTTTCCACCCCTTTATCCAGTAATATTTTTCCTGCTTTGATGCAATCAGGGATTGAGTGAATGGAAATATTCGTTAATGTTTCTGCTTCAAAACGATCTGGTTTTAATAAAAAAACGTGTTCGAGGCAGGAGGATAATTTTTTTGCTTTTATTACGGAGACTGGATCAATACATAACTTAATATTTTGGGTACGGCCTATATTTAAAGCATGCTCAATGATAGGTTCTGGTAAATTGGTATCCAAAAATACAATATCTCCACAAGTCCATTCCTCCCAAGATTGAGTAAATTTTTGAAAAGGAATATGCTTAAAAATTTCCATGTCTGCTAAAGCAATATATAATTCACCCTCGTGATCGAGAAGGACGTCATAATGTGCGGTTTTTTGCTGAGGGATAGTGAGAATATTTTTAATGACTATGTCTCGATTTTTTAAATGTTTTTGGACATCTATTCCTTCTTGATCGTCACCTACGACACTGCATAAATGAATGTTATTGGTCAACAAAGCAAGATTTTTAGCTACATTATGTGCGACTCCACCAAATGTGGATAGGGATGAAACCGGGTTCGAAGTTCCCAATTGTAATTGATGGGTAGGGGTTAGTTTTCGATCAACGGTGATCCCACCAAGGCAAATTATTTTTGTCATGAAACGCTTAAAAATAACTTAAATAATGCGCATCATATCATGGGTGCTGAAAATTAAAATGAAAGATTGATTCATTTTATAAATTTAAAGGGGCCATCATTTTCAGATTATTATGGATAATTACCAAGTTCCTGGCATCCACGAACCATGTAATCCGTGAGGGATACGGCGTGGCATTTTAATCCGTGCCAGTGGTTCATCTTGGAAGTTCTGTGCATCTAAAATAAGGAATTCGCTTTGATTTGTAGCAGCATCATAAACAAATAAGAGCAAATAACCATCATCTTCTGCTTGGCTGGATCCGACAGGTGCGAAAACTGCTTCACCAATTTCTACGTGAGGGCCGAAATTATGAGTCCATGATTTTTGGTGGAGTACATCATATTTGATTAATGTATTAAACGCTCCTTTAGGATTTCCCGTTTTTGATGGTGTATAGATAAATTGATGCGGCAAAGTATCATAATCTTCTCTAATACGTGGAAATTCAACAAGGCGTTCGTCTAACTCACTATTTTTTATTGTTCCAGTTTTTAAGTTAAGGCAAATACGATTTAATCGTGGTGGAATGGATTGATTTTCTTGGGCTAGAAGTACTATTTTTTCATGTTTCACATAATCGATGATGATTTTATGATCTTGCTCGTATGCATTAGCAAAATGAAAAACAAAAAAAGGTTCTGTGTGCAACCATTTCATTTCTCCACCTGAACGCTGCATGATGCCAATGCGCACACCTAGCTCTGGTTTCCAGCTCAATACAGCGCCACCAGCCATAATTTGTTGTAGATCAAAGACTACAGGGCAGTCAAAAACAAGTACGTAATTCGTGGTTAAAATAAAATCATGTACCATAGAGCAATATGATTTTTCAATGTCCCATTTTTGAATTAATTTACCTTGTTTATCAAAGCGATAAAAAGTTAAATAAGGTGGAGTTAATGCATAATTGACAAACCATAACTCACCGGTTAGGGGATCCCATCGAGTATGCGCGCATACATCTATAGGAGGGTGATTTTTATAAGGCTGCCATTCGCCGAGGGTGTCTAAGTGTACATTCATCTCGTATGCTGGAGATCCTTCATTGAGCGCCAGGTAGGTATTGTGGTGACGAATAATATGAATGAATGCTCCATTTTTAATAGCAATAGGCTGATCTTCAGGGCCTGCCCATAGGGGATCTATGGGCTTAGGTTTTAAGACACTACTATAAAGTGCTTTTCCTGCTTTTTGCTCTTTAACTAATCCTTTAGTTTTAACAAATCGATTTTTATAGGCTGCTTGACCTTGGGCAATATAAAGAGCATGGATCATACCATCGCCATCATAAGGGTAAGTGTATGAAATAGGTGGAAATGCTGGATTAGGCCCATTACGCATATACACTCCCAATAGGTCTTGGGGAATTTCACCAATGACTTCTAATTTTTTTATGTCTAATTCATCGTGAACTGGAGCAAAATTTCCTAAAAGATAAGGATTCGTTGAGTTATTCATACATTCCTCAATTTGGTTCACTATTAACTATAGAACATAATCTATAATTGCTTAAAGAAAATTTATAAGGACAAACTATGGGATTGATGATTGATGGACACTGGCATGATGTTTGGTATGATACTTCTAAGACAGGTGGGAAGTTCAAGCGAGAACCTGCTCAATTCCACTTTACAATTAGTAATGAATCAAACGCACGTTTTCCTGCGGAAAAAGGACGCTATCATTTGTATGTATCACTCGCCTGTCCATGGGCGCACCGTACACTCATCTTTAGAAAGTTGAAGCAATTAGATGATTATATTGATGTCTCTATCGTACATCCGCACATGCTTGAAAAAGGCTGGGAATTTAAAAAAGGAATGGGGGCTACGGGAGATATCCTTTATGGACTTAATTATTTGTATGAGCTATATGCCAAAGCAAACACTCAATATACAGGTAGAGTTACTGTGCCTGTTTTGTGGGATAAAAAAGAAAAAACCATTGTTAGTAATGAATCAGCAGAAATTATTCGTCAGTTTAATCATGCATTTAATCATTTAACGGGCGATTCACAGGATTTTTATCCTGAATCTTTGCAGTCAGAAATAGATCTCTTAAATGACAAAATTTATAATTCGATTAATAATGGGGTATATCGTTGTGGTTTTGCAACAACACAAAATGCATATGAAGAGGCTTACGTCGAATTGTTTGCTTTGCTTGATGAGTTGGATAAACGTTTGCGCCATCAAAAATATTTATTAGGTGA
Organism: Legionella santicrucis; assembly: GCF_001468135.1. Taxonomy (GTDB): domain Bacteria; phylum Pseudomonadota; class Gammaproteobacteria; order Legionellales; family Legionellaceae; genus Legionella; species Legionella santicrucis. Next base: position 246,497 of record NZ_LNYU01000009.1, read on the forward strand.
TCAACTTACAGAAGTGGACTGGCGTTTGTTTACAACATTAATTCGTTTTGATGTGGTTTATTACGGCCATTTTAAAACGAATCAACAACGAATTAGTGATTATCAAGCGTTACAACCTTATTTAAAACGTCTGTATCACTATCCTGGAGTGTATGAAACTGTAGATTTTTTACATATTAAGCAGCACTATTATTACAGTCATAAAACAATTAATCCAACACAGATCGTTCCTTTAGGACCGCAAATCTCTTTTGATTGATCATTATAATTAATAAGAAACAGACCCGCACACCTTAATACACCAAGGTGTGCGGCAAAAATAGTTGCATTAGCCTACTCGTCTTGCGCTTTTATGCCTCCTGCCATAACACATTTCTCTTGCCTAGACTCAATTCTTACGACGGGCTGAAATTATTTGGTTTTTTGTTTCTTTTTTAAATCCTCTTTAACCCAATTAATTAATCCACCTTTTATAAGTAATTCAATTTGACGTTTGGAAAGAGTTTGTTCGACTTCAATTTCTTTATCATTAATTTTTATCTTAAACGAGTCCTTATCTAAGATATTAGGAAAGTCATTGATTTCAACCATGTCATTTAAATGGATCGCATCATAATCTTTGGTGTTTTTAAATACTAAAGGCAAAATGCCAAAATTAATTAGATTTTGCCAATGTATACGGGCAAAGCTTTTTGCAATTACAGCCCTTAAGCCTAAATAACGGGGCGCTAAAGCCGCATGTTCTCGGCTTGAGCCTTGGCCATAATTATCTCCGCCTACAATAACGTGGCCTTTTTTATATTTTTTCGCACGACTTGCATAATCTGAATCGATATGGTGATAAGTAAACTCGCTAATTTTAGGAATATTGCTACGATAAGGAAGAACCTTAGCACCAGCGGGAGAAATTTCATCAGTTGATATATTATCTCCAACTATAAGTAATACAGGTATTTTCAATGAATTAGGGAAGGGATCAAAATCAGGCAAGGTGACAATATTGGGGCCCTTTACCAATTTAATGTATTTAGCCTCCTCCAAAGGCAATGGTTCTTCAAAACACCCAAGATTTAGTATTCTTTTATGGGGTAGTTTTATTTCAGGATAAGGCATATCCAAAGTTCTGGGATCGGTAATAACACCTGTTAGTGCCGAGGCTGCGGCTGTTTCAGGGCTACAAAGAAAAACTTTATCTTCATCTGTTCCTGAGCGCCCAGGAAAATTTCTTGGCACAGTGCGTAAACTGTTTTTCTTTGTTGCAGGAGCTTGCCCCATACCAATACAGCCATTGCATCCAGCCTGATGGATACGAGCACCAGCATGAATTAGATTCCCTAAATGTCCATCACGAACTAATTCTTCTAAAATAGTTCGTGAAGTTGGATTAATATCCAATGACACATTCGTATGTACAGTACGACCTTTTACGATTTCTGCGGCAATCGCAAAATCACGATAACCTGGATTTGCCGATGAACCAATATAAGCCTGATAAATTTCTTCTCCAGCAATTTCTGCAACAGGAACTACATTTCCGGGGCTGGTTGGTTTGGCAATAAGAGGTTCAAGTTTGGATAAGTCAATTTCTTCATCTTTATCATAAGATGCATTTTTATCCGCTTTTAATTCTAGCCAATCTTTTTCACGATCTTGACTTCGCAAAAATTCTTTGGTGATTTCATCTGAGGGAAATACAGTGGTTGTTGCTCCTAATTCAGCCCCCATGTTGGCAATGACATGTCTATCCATAGCACTTAAGTGTTTTAATCCTTCTCCATAGTATTCAATGATATAACCCACACCTCCCTTAACATCATGTCGACGTAACATTTCCAGGATAACGTCTTTAGCACTAACCCATTTAGGTAATTTTCCGGTTAAATGGACGCCAAGAACTTTAGGCATTTTTATATAAAGTGGATAGCCGGCAATAGCCATGGCTACCTCTAGTCCGCCAGAGCCAATAGCTATCATGCCTAATGAGCCAGCGGCACAGGTATGGCTGTCTGAACCCGTTAAGGTTTTTCCTGGCTTACCGAAATTTTGCATGTGTACTGCATGACTAATTCCATTTCCTGGACGGCTAAAATAAAGACCAAATCGCCTTGCTGCACTCGCAAGAAAGAGGTGATCATCTGGATTTTTGTTATCTTCTTGAATTAAATTATGATCGACGTATTGAACAGAAATTTCAGCTTGGGTACGTTCGAGCTCAATTGCTTCTAATTCAAGCATCACTAATGTGCCGGTTGCATCTTGACAAAGAGTTTGATCTATTTTTAGCGCAATTTCTTTTCCAGCGCTCATTTCTCCATCAAGAAGATGGGCTTTGATGATTTTTTCTGTAACATTCATGGGCTATTTCCTCCGTGAGAATAGCTAATTGTTAAAATATAGCACAGCAAAGCAAATAGGCTAAACTTCAAAAATAAAGATTGTTTTGGAGAGTTGGCATGAACTACAGTGATCGCTATCAAGCAGGCCATGTTCTAGCTGATTTATTAAAGGATTATGCAAGCAGGACTGATGTAATTATTTTGGCGTTACCTCGGGGTGGGGTACCAGTGGCTTATGAAATTGCAAAGAAGCTGTCATTAGAACTTGATATTTTTATCGTAAGAAAATTAGGTGTTCCCGGCCATGAAGAGTTTGCCATGGGGGCTATAGCATCGGGGGGTATCGTTGCTTTAAATGAAGAAGTTTTAAGTACTCTCCATATAGAAAAGGATGCTGTCAATAATGTATTACAATCAGAACAGAGTGAATTATCACGCCGTGAATCAGTTTACCGCGGTAATAAATCTTTTCCGGATCTTATGGAAAAAACTATAATTCTTGTGGATGATGGTATTGCCACAGGTTATACAATGCGCGCAGCTATTGCTGCTTTGAAACAGAAGCATCCTGCAAAAATTATTATTGCAGTTCCTGTTGCTGCGCGATCTACTTGTGATGAGCTAGCCTCTTTAGTGGACTCAATCATCTGTCCACTTCGGCCAGTTAATTTTTATGCTGTAGGATTGTGGTACAATGACTTTTCACAAACAACAGATGATGAAGTAATAAAATTGTTGGCAATTTCAAATTAATTATCGCCTCATTCAAATCTGCTTATTTTTATTTGTGGCAATATTTAATCTTAAATTGTACTTTTTATGAATTTAGGATGTGTTGACAATTCAATTTCCGACCTCCTGCGGCTTGTCTGCGGGATGCAGGATCTTGAAAGACGAATTGCCAACAGCCTCTAATAAAACTTGATATAGTTTATAGTTTGCTTGTTTGAGTCATCATATCTTGATTTTCGAGCAGCGAAATGTAGAAAATTAAGGTATTTCGCCAAGATAGCAGAATTGTAAATAGTCCTTTTAATTAATTTTCTAATTGAAAATAAAGGTGTAAAAGATGAATGACTTAATGGATAAAATTATTTTAATCACTGGTGCCTCAAGCGGAATTGGTCAAGCTTGCGCCCAGTTGTGTGCTAAATATGGTGCACGCCTCATATTATGTGCTCGGCGCGTAGAACGTCTCGAACAATTAGCTAAGGAATTGAGTCAACGTTATGGTAAAGAACATTATATTTTACCTTTAGATGTACGTGAGCATGAGCAAGTCAAGACGCAACTTGATTCCTTACCTAGCCAATGGCAGTCGATTGCGATTTTAATTAATAATGCTGGATTGGCCTTAGATACTCTTCCTGTGCAACAAGGTATTGAAGAGCATTGGGATATTATGATTGATACTAATGTTAAAGGATTGCTTTATGTAAGTCGCGCTCTAATTCCAGGTATGCTTGAGCGAGGGTATGGTCATGTGGTTAACATTGGGTCAATTGCAGGTCATGAATGTTATCCAAATGGCAATGTTTATTGTGCAACAAAGCATGCAGTACATGCTCTTTCAAAGACAATGAGATTAGATATGCTTGGTAGTCCTGTTCGTGTTACTGAAATTGCTCCGGGCGCGGTAGAAACCGAGTTTAGTGAGGTGCGATGGAATGACAAAGAAAAAGCAAAAGAATTCTATAGTGATTTTCAACCCTTGTTAGCCGAAGATATAGCTGATGCAATAGTATATTGTATTACTCGTCCTCTGCATGTAGACATTGAGGAAATGATCATAATGCCTACAGTGCAAGCTTCCGCTAATCATATATCAAAAATTAAGAATAGATAAAGGTTGTTCAAAAAATTCACACAAGTGGGTCTTTTAGTCTATTATTTATACATATAGGTAATGACTTATCCTGCCTGAACCATTCAATAGTGTCAGATAGGGAGGTTGTTTTGGAGAGTGGTGTGTAAGCCTATGTAGATGGTAGGAAGCCTTAAGCTCTGCATAAACCTCCATTATAAATTTAGTTACAGGCTCAGAATACAGGAAGTCATTGCCTGTATTTTCAGAATCCTCCCAAAAAATCAAGCGCATATTTTGTATATAAATTAATCATAATATATAATTAACTTACACTTGTTGGATTGGAATCTCTAGGAGGATGGAAAAACTAATTGCGTTTTTAGTTTTAAGCACGCCATTTTTTTAACCGTGATGCCGAGTTTTCTACACCGACTTCAACTTTAGATAAGCCAGTGTAAGGATTGAATGCTATCACAGTAATTCATGTGCTTAAAGCAGGAACTAATTATGCTTATTGGTACAAATGACGCCATTAGCATCTTTGGTAATTTTTCAGCAGGATCTTTATTAGTATTCAACAATTAGGATGGGATTATGAACAGATTGATTCTTGCTTTAATGATGGTTGGGTCCCTACTGTTAGTCACCGGTTGTGTTACTGAAAGAGTATATTATACACCAACTTATACCCCAAATTATGCTTATTCTGTTGGTTATTATCATACTAGTCCTTATTGGAACATCGATTATTTCAATAATGATGATGACGCCTATTACTACGGCTATGATGATTTAGGGGATGTAGGGTATTGGGGGATGTATGACACTTATCAAGTTTATTAGAGCCTGTTTGCAATGCTACTGCTTTGGCAAAACGGCGTGATGTTTGTGCTACGATGCTATACAAACTTTGTGTACGTTTGCTCTTCATTGCTCAAACATCAAGCAGCTAGCGAATTATAAACAGACTATTGAATCTTCATAGTCGGATTATGAAGATTCAATATATCATAATCCATACAGATACAATTAATTCTATATCCATATAATCTTGTTGATAATTATGAAAATAATCATCATTATTCTTTAGCTCGAGATACATATTCGCCTTTACGAGTATCTACTTTAATTAATTCACCTGTTTGTACAAATAAAGGTACTCGCACTACCGCACCTGTTTCTAGTTTTGCTGGTTTTCCGCCACCTCCGGAGGTATCGCCGCGTACACCAGGATCTGTTTCTATAATTTCTAAAATAACAAAATTAGGCGGGGTTACCTGTATGGGATCATTATTCCATAGAGTAACAATGCAAATGTCCTGTTCCTTTAACCATTGTTCTGCATCAGCAAGTACGTCTTTGCTCAAAGCATATTGTTCAAAACTGTCTGGAACCATAAAATGCCATTGTTCGCCATCATTATAGAGATATTGCATTTCTACATCAGCAACATCGGCAGAAGGTAAAGATTCTCCCGACTTGAAGGTACGTTCCACGACTCGGCCTGTTTTTAAATTTCGAATTTTAATACGAGTAAATGCTTGGCCTTTACCTGGTTTAACGAATTCACAATCAAGAATGGTGCAAGGTGCGTCATCAACCATTACCTTTAAACCATTTTTAAATTCATTGGTGCTATAGATTGCCATTAGTGCTCCACAGTTGAGATTTTGCTTGGTTTTAGTTAAAGTTCGCACAGTTTATCAAGTCTGTGTTATTAATGCGAGATACCTCTTTAAGTTGGCAAAAAAAATTAGCTCAGGGATTTACTTCAGTAACTGAATTATTAACTTATCTGGAGTTACCCTTATCAACTGGGAATTTACATGCTGAAAAGCAATTTCCTAGCCGTATTCCTTTGGGATTTGCAAACCGCATGCAAAAAGGAAATCCTCATGACCCCTTGTTACTCCAGGTTTTGGCCTCTGAATATGAGCTGCAAGGGGGCGAAGAATACAGTATCGATCCTTTAGATGAGCATAGTAAGAATTCAGTTCGAGGGCTTATGCACAAGTATCATGGTCGGGTTTTATTAACAATGACTGGTGTATGTGCAGTGAATTGTCGTTATTGTTTTCGCAGACATTTTCCTTATCAGGCTAATAATCCTGGACGAGCAGGATTTAAAAGTATTTGTGATTATATCGCTCAAGATACGAGTATTACCGAAGTAATTTTAAGTGGCGGTGATCCCTTATTAGCATCTGATGTTGTTTTTGCGGAGCTGATAGAACAGTTAGAGCAGATCGCTCATTTGCATACTTTACGCATCCATACACGTATTCCTGTAGTTTTTCCAGAGCGGGTTGATTCGGGCTTACTTTCAGTATTAAAAAAGGTTAAATTGAATAAGGTTATTGTGTTGCATTGTAATCATGCGCAAGAACTTGATGATTCTGTGCGACAAGCACTTCATGAGTTACGTCAAATAGGCTGTCATTTATTGAACCAAACAGTTTTGTTAGCGGGCATTAATGACAATGCTCATGTTTTAGCTGATTTGAGTCAAATATTATTTTCATTTGGTGTCTTGCCCTATTATTTACATGTATTAGATAAAGTAAAAGGGGCAGTCCATTTTGATTTGCCTTTTAATACGGTACAAGGTATTTATCGACAGTTACAAAATTTATTGCCTGGGTACTTGCTGCCTCGGTTAGTTCGCGAAGAACCTGGAAAATCAAGTAAGACTTTATTAATTTAACGAGTTTGGGGATAAGAAGACGAATCATTACTACGGAACATTCGGGTTGGGAAGGTGTTTATGCCGTCTCGAAGTCAAGATTTGGAGATGATGCTAGCGAATCTTCTCGGCGTGTACGGATCGAGATAAACATTGGATCTAATGAAATTTCTATCCTGAATTGAGGTTAATTTTAAAGACATGAAATTTAAAGAAGAGACCAAATGAGAAAGCTACCTGTTTTAAGTGTTGGCGATTGTATTGAAATTATTGCGCCATCCTCTCGTAGTACTGACAAACAGTTATTTGAATTAAAAGAATTGTTAGAGTCTTGGGGATTAAACTGTATTGTGCAGAAAGATATTTTTGCCAAAGATTTATTATGTGCTAATACGGATGAAATGCGTTTGAAGCATCTAAAAAATGCCCTGCAAAATTCACAGACAAAGGCGGTGATTTGCGTACGCGGAGGATATGGCTCTGCACGCCTGATCTCGAAATTAGCAGATATCCATCCTCCCGAAAGTAACAAAATATTTGTTGGTATTAGTGATGTGACTTGCCTTCATCTTTATTTACAGCAGCATTGGGGATGGCCAACAATTCATGGAGCAGCAGCCCCTGATAAATTTTCCCCGGAATCCCTTGCTTCTGTAAAGTCACTGTTGTTTGATGATGCACCAGTAACATTTAATGGATTAATCCCACTTAACAAACACGCACAAAAAGAAGGTTGTATCCAATCCTACGTCACTGGTGGTAATTTAACAATTATTCAATCTGGAATTGGAACATGTTGGCAAATTAATAGCCAAGATAAGATTGTTTTGCTCGAAGAGATTGGGGAGCGAGGATACCGTGTTGATCGCATGCTGGAGCATTTAAAGCAAGCATGTATTTTTACAAATGCTGCTGCAGTTTTATTGGGTGATTTTCTTGAGGGCTATGAACCTAATGGTACCTCTCTCATTGATCCTGTTTTGCAGCGTTTTGCAGAAAGTAGCGATATTCCGGTGTTAAGAATCAGAGGAGTAGGTCATGGTCCTATCAACTTACCTATTCCTTTGGGAACAAAAGCATCTTTGCAATTAGGTGAAAATGCGCATTTAACTTGTTTTCGATAAAAAACCTGATGTCGATAGAGTTCACTAAGTTCTAGACACGGCGCAAGCAAAGTGAGATGAAGATGTGTACAAAAGTACATGACTGAGCTTAGCGAAACTTACAACGATGACACCACGCGTAACTTTTTATGGTTGAAACATTACCGCCGTACCTGGCGCGTGTCATGGGATGGGCGCGGTTTCGTTTGGACGTCGATTTAGCGGCAATAGAAGTCATTGATAAGGTGAGAACAGAGGACCTCGCGTGGTCTCGTGAAAATCTTGCTGCGCCATCAATCCTAGAGGTACCACTGCACATAGGCACTCAATAGCAATACCACTATTTGAGTATCATAATAACAGGAATGAGTTAGGATAATAAGGATTGATGATTCCATCCAGATAAAACCAAGATTGTTTACTGCAAAGATGACAATCGGAAAGGAGAATATCCGCAAACAGAGTTTGTATTTCTGGGATACAGTTTCCGGTGAAGAGAAGCCAAAAATCGCAAGAATAACAAGCTATTTTTAAGCTTCACTGCTGCAGTAAGTCCTGCTGGTAGCGGGGAGGCTCCGTTGGTCGACTCTACTAACGATGTATAGAACCTAATGGGGGGCGCCATTAATCAAATTGAGGTTTCTTTATCTTGATATAACCTAATGAGCTTTTCCTGGGCGCAGTTATTGCCTTGAGTAATTGATTTATAACTGCCATCGCTTTGCATCTCCCAGGTATTGCTATTATCTTTAAGGTAGTTTTTAATAATTTCTTGCTTTATACGTTTTTTGCAATTGTCATCAAGAATAGGGAACATAATTTCAATGCGATGATATAAATTCCTTTCCATAAGGTCAGCGCTCGAACAAAAATAAAATTCTTCCTCATCGATCCGAAAATAAAATATTCGATGATGTTCTAAAAATCGCCCTATATAGGAAAGTACTCGTATATTTTCTGAAACTCCGGGCAATCCTGGTTTTAAACAACAAACCCCACGTACAAGCAAATTTATTTTGACTCCGGCCTGTGACGCCCTATATAAAGCTTGAATAATGGTTTTATCTGCCAATCCATTTACTTTAAGAAGAATTTCGCTATCTCCTTTTTTTAAGGCAGTAGCGGTACATTGTTCTATATATTGCAATAAAGTTTTTTGTAACGTAAACGGGGAATGGCTTAATGATTTGAGTTTAACTACTTTACCTAAGCCGGTTAATTGTTGAAAAATAATTTGGGTATCTGAAGCAATTGTCGGCTCACAGGTTAATAATCCAAAATCAGTATAACGTTTTGCAGTATATTCATGATAGTTTCCAGTACTTAAATGAACATAGCGTTTCAATTTTCCATGAGCTCTACGAACAACTAAGGTCATTTTGGCATGAGTTTTAAATCCTACAACGCCATAAAGCACAAGAATTCCTGCGGCATGCAAACGGTTTGCTAATTTCAGATTGGATTCTTCATCAAAGCGAGCCCGCAATTCGATGACGGCAGTAACTTCTTTGCCAGAATGAGCTGCATCAACTAAAGCATCAACCATAACCGATTCCGATCGAGTTCGATATAGAGTCTGACTAATTGCTAGAACATTAGGGTCATTTGCTGCTTGCCTCACAAAATCAATCACTACATCAAAGCTTTGATAGGGGAGATGTAATAAGATGTCTTGTTCGTCGAGCACGTTAAATAAATTACGTTCTGATTTGGGGAATTGGGGGTATTGAGCCGTAAAACGAGGATAATTCAGATCAGGTCTATTAATACTGTTAATGGCTGTTAATTGACGCTGAATATTCACTGGACCATCACAATAATAGGTGTCTTCATGACGAAGATGGTATTTTTGCAGTAAAAAATCAACTATTTTTTCAGGGCAATTTTTTTCAATTTCAAGTCGAACTACATGACCATAGTGACGTGAAAAAATTTCACGCTGTACTGCCTTGGCTAAATCATCAATTTCTTCTTCACGCAAAAATAAGTCACTATTGCGAGTAAGACGAAAAGAATAACAACCACTAATTTCCATTCCGGGGAATAAACTATCTACATGAGTTGTAATAATAGAAGAAAGGTATACAAAATAATGAGCATCACCACATAACTCAGAAGGTAAATGAATGACTCTTGGAATTGAGCGAGGAGCATGTACTACGGCATAGTTAATTTTACGATCAAAAGCGTCTTTTCCACTTAGAGAAATAATAAAGTTTAAACTTTTATTAATTAATTGTGGTAGAGGGTGAGCTAAGTCCAATGCTATTGGGCTAATTATAGGTTGAATTTCATGTTTAAAATAATGTTTTGCCCACAAATGGATGTCATCAGTCCATTGCTCCGTTTCAAGAAAGTGAATCTTTTCTTTGTTCAATGCAGGAAGAAGTTGTTTGTTAAATATAGAGTAGAGTTGTTCAATGAGTTTATGTGTTTTTTGACTAATCTGGCTGAATGCTTCATCAGGACGCAAACCATCAATCGTTAATTTTCCAGAAGACATTGCGATTTTTTCTTTAAGGCCAGCAACACGAATTTCAAAAAACTCATCGAGATTACTGCTGCATATGCTGAGAAAGCGCATTCTTTCTAACAAAGGAACGCGTTCATCATTAGCCAACATAAGGACTCTCTGATTAAAGGCAATAATAGAGAACTCTCTATTAATATAATACTCCGGATTATCCAGTTTAGTTTCCAAAAGTAACTCCATTGATTTTTAAAATCCTAGCCCAGTCCATATTTTAAGATACAGTTTACTTTAAGATCTATTTACAAATCTAATTCAACGCACTAGAAAAAAACAAATTCCAATAAATAATATGAAACCATAAAAAGGTGACAAATTCCAAAAGGTTAAAGCAAGAAAAAATAGGATGCAGCACAAAGCAATGGGAATGGAAAAATACATACCGACAACACCTTGGGCAACGGAATAACTTGCTGCAGCGAGTAAAGCCAGAGCACCGTATTGTACCCCGATCATGATTTTACGCATTCCTGGTCCATTGTGACTGGTCAACCAATGGTATCCAGCTACAGCCATAAGTAACCCTGGTAAATTAAGACTAAGGATGGCAAAAATCAATCCAGTGATTCCAGCTGCTTTATATCCTATAAGCGCAGATAATTTAATCCCCGTTAGTCCTGGGAAAATGAAGGTCGAGCCAACCATTGCAACAAACTCTTCTTGTCCTATCCAATGTCGGTACTCAACAGCCTCATATTCCATGAGTTTTAACATTGAGTTACCGCCTCCTAAGGATATGAGGCCGATTTTTCCAAAACTTAGGATGATATCAAATAGAGTCCTTAGCATAATTTCAGTAGACTTTTAAGGAAAGTTACATATTCGCAGGAAACTTGTTCTCCTAGCAAGTGTTTGGAAATAGTTTCTACTAAATGAAGCGATCTCCCTTCAATACAAACACTAAAATAGATTTTGTTAAGGACTTCGAGGCGCGCAAGCTCCATTTTTATTTTCGGTTTTGTTGGAAAGGTATAAATCAATGCTTCTTTTTTAACAGAAATTTCTATGCTTTCTTTTGCAACTAATCGAGTTATTTCCAGTAATTCAGGGTCGTTTAATTCAGTTTGATGTAACGAGTTTGGAGAACTTAAGAGTATTTTGGCGCCAAAACCAAAAGCAGAATCTTTTTTTTGGAATAACGGTTTGTAAATTAATTGGTTACGCCTCTTTTTAATATTATAGTTTTGGCCTGGTAGTAAATAATAATCATCTTCCTTATGTTTTTGTTGGTAATGACTAATGTTTAGTAGTGAAGGGTCAATCGTGTTTAGAATAATTGATTTATTTTCTGGCCAGAAATAACGAATTTCCCATTTGAGATGATCATCTTTTATGTCCACAAAGGTTGCTAAGGGCAGGCTTTTTTCCGGAGCAAATTCAAAATTCCAAATCAAACGTTGTTTCATGCGCAATTGCTACTTATAAAGTAAAGAGTATATACTACACTTTTATCGTCCAAAGCAAGGGAAGGTATTGATATTATGGCCATTTTGTTTTTTTTGCTCTACCTGATATTTACTTTAGTGGTGCTCTATAGAGCAATGAATCCATTAGTTTGGGAATTAGGAAGCGTTTTTTATTTAATCATAGCAACATTCGCTATTGGTTTGCCTTGGATTATTGGTTTTCTGCTTTGGTTAGTAATTATCACGGCATTACTTGTGGTTTATCTAGAACCTTTGCGTGCAGTTATTGCGGATTATCTTTACAAAACAGCAGGGAAATCAATTCCTAAATTGTCGAAAACGGAAGAGGAAGCACTTAATGCTGGTGATACTTGGTTGGAACAAGATATTTTTACAGGAAAGCCTGATTGGGATCGATTAGCCAACGTAAGTACTGCTCTTTCAACAGAGGAGCAGGCATTCCTCGATAATGAAACTCAAACATTATGTGGTATGTTAGACGAATGGGAAATCAGTCAGTCCCATGATTTACCTAAGAATGTTTGGACTTATATTAAAGAAAATGGCTTTTTAGGATTAGTAATTCCTAAAGAATACGGTGGCAAAGGTTTTTCTGCACGTACTCATTCTGATGTAGTGATGAAAATTGCCAGCCGTTCTGGGGTAGCGGCGGTGACTGTAATGGTACCTAATTCGTTAGGCCCAGGAGAGTTAATAAATTATTACGGGACAGAGGAACAAAAAACTTATTATTTGCCACGTTTGGCAAAAGGTATTGATATTCCTTGTTTTGCTTTAACTGAACCAGGCGCAGGTAGTGATGCAACATCAATCCAGTCAGATGCTATTGTTGTAGAGAAAACTGTTGATGGTGAAATGGTATTAGGTTTAAACATTACTTTAGACAAGCGCTGGATTACTTTAGCTCCAATTGCTACGTTGATTGGTTTAGCCGTTAATGTCAAGGATCCTAATGGTTTATTACAAGGAGAAGGAGTGGAAGGTATTACTTGTTTACTCATTTCTCGTGATACTCCTAATCTAGAAATTGGAAATCGGCATTTACCTGCAGATCAGCCTTTTATGAATGGTACCATTCGTGGAAAAGATATTTTTGTGCCTATATCTACTGTAATTGGAGGACAAAAAAGAATAGGAAGTGGATGGCAAATGTTGGTTGAGTGTTTATCAATTGGCCGCTCTATTTCTTTGCCTGCTTTAGGGGCTGCTTCTTCTTCTGTTTGTTATTTGGCAACTAGTGCTTTTGCACGTGCTCGTTGCCAATTTAATGTGGAAATTGGTCAGTTTGAGGGCGTGGTCGAGAAACTTGCAGAGATTGCTGGATTAAATTATTTGATTAATTCAACTCGTTTACTGACAGTAGCCGCTGTAAATGAGCATAAAAAACCCTCGGTTGCTTCAGCAATTACTAAGTACTTTAATACTGAACTAGCGCGAGTTGTTGTGAACTCCGCTATGGATGTGCATGCGGGGCGGGGAGTCGTAGTGGGCCCCCGCAACTACTTAACTAATTTTTATCAAGGGGTTCCTATTTCCATTACCGTGGAAGGGGCAAATATAATGTCTCGGAATTTATTAATCTTTGGCCAAGGTTCAATGGCATGCCACCCCTATATTCGTGATGAGTTCTATGCTATTTCCAATCAGGACAAAGAAGCATTTAGAAAGGTTATTTGGAAACATATTCAATACTTCTTGCAAAATTTTGCCAAAACAATATGTTCCGCATGGACAGCTGGTGTGTTTATTAGTGCGCCGAAACAAAAAATGAAACGCGAGTACAAGAGATTAGCGCGTTTAAGCCATGCTTATGCTTGGCTTGCGGATTTGTCTTTGATTAAATTAGGTGGTGATTTAAAGCGTAAAGAACGCTTGTCTGCTCGTCTAGCAGATGGAATGTCCTATCTTTATATGGCAATGGCTGTTTTACGTAATGTGCAATTAAATGGCGATCACCCCGATGATCAATTATATGCTCAGTGGGCGGTTTCTTATTGTTTCTATCATGCACAAAAGGCGATGATTAATTTATGTAATAATTTTCCATCCAGAGTTCTAGGCGCTGTGGTGCGTTTTTTGGCGTTTCCTCTAGGACAGACTATGCGTTATCCAAGTGATAAGCTGGATTATAAATTAGTAAAATTGGCAGCGCAGAATAATCTTTATCGGGATCGAGTGAAAAAATCGATTTATTTAAGCGGTGATCCACAACAACCTGTTGATCGAGTCGAGCATGCTTTACAATTAATTATTAAAACTGAAGAAATCGCTCAAAAACTGGGAGATTTGAAACGAGTTAAATTTGGTAAATTAAGAGCAAAACTACAAGAAAAAGTTGAAAAGAACGAAATTAATCAACAGGAAATGGATATGTTACTCTCTGTGGAGGCTGCTCGTTGGGATGCGATCCTAGTGGATGAATTTACTTTTGACTCCATGAACAATCGTTCATTTAAATCGGTAATTGATGAAATTCAATCACCATTTATGCAGGATTTGAAATCTGATACGAGCATATAATTTGGATTACTGTCATTGATTTAAGGACCTTGTTGTCATTCTCGTGAAAGCGGAGCTCATTTTGTTGTAAGTATAATGCAAAGATAGAGATGGATTTTCGCTTTTACGAAAATAGGATAAATACCATTAAGTTAATGGCAGTGATGATTAGGATGGTGAAGAGAGTAGGGAAGTTTTGTACAAAATTGAGTTTTTCTGTGTTAACTCATAATATATGTTATATTTTTACAAATTTTTAACAGCATGGTAAAACTAGAAATTCTGTAAGTTAAATGATTTTGCTATAATTAGGTCAATACGATAATAGAACCCGCGAGAGAGATGATTTATGTCCGCAAACGCCCCTTCGATCACCACTACTAAAGATGTCACATTACCTCCTAAATCAGAGCTATTAAAGGCGATGCAAAATGCGGAAAAATCACCAGAACTTGCTCACTATTTAAAAGATCGAGTTCATGACATTGTTCAAAAATCAAAGTACTATAATAAATCACCCGAAGCAAGAGAGGCCGCCAAAGAAATAGAAAAGGCAGTAGATGAGTTTGTGCAATTTGTTGATTATAAGTTTTCTCAAAGATCGCAGATTTGGCTTGGTGATCTTCCTGAGACTTCAAGCTTTAAGAATATGCAGAAGGGCATTGCTGAAAAAGCAGTAAGCGATTTAACAGATAAAAATTATGAAGGTATTCGATTTGACTTTGCTATCAGTCAAGATGGGCATTTTGTTCGTGGTTATGCAGTGGCCGGAACAGATGCGCCACTAGAAGAGGATACCGTTGTGTCGTTCGATCAATTATTTAACGCATGGCTAGCAGAGAAGTATGAAATTGCTACAGAAAATGGTTATTTATTTAAAACCGATGACAAAGGCAATCAAATTCAAAAACTTACCGTGGAAGAAGTGGAACAATTACTGGCTGAGTCAGCAAAAGACTTTCGAGACTATGTCCGAGAAAGTAATGTATCTACTGAGCTTATAACTCGTCAACGTGAATATCCGGGTGAGCAACGACTGGAAGAACAACGCAGACGAGCAGCTGCTGCAAAAGCGGTTGAAAAAGTTATAGAAACTGAGGAACTAGAGACTGTATCTCAAAAAACTGAAGAGCCAGAATCTGGAGTTGAACCACAAGGTCCAGGACATTCATGAGCGGCCGAATATACTTATAGTTTGAGTTAAGTCCTCCTTCTGGTTCTAACAGATTTTACTCAAGGTTCTGAGTTAATTCTGATTTGCTGCCTGTAATCTTGATATGGAGCCTATATCGAACCAGATGCCCTTATAAACATGGGCCGTGACCTCATGATGTTCCGCGCGATGCCGAATTAATGGGGTCACAGAATAACGCCCTTGTTTACAGTTTGCGAATACCTGTGGATGATAGCAGCAGATACCTGCAAGAGTATAATCCTGGGGTACGTTACAGAGTTGATTTCTATTTATGATGCCAAAATCTCCATGATGATTAAGGGCTGGATTTTTGGGAACCAAAATGACATGAATGGAACCAACATGTGCTGGTTGTAATAAAGAAAAATCAAAATCAGTATAGATGTCTGCGTTTACAGTAATAAAAGGTTGATTCCCTAACAGTGGTAGTGCATTTACGATGCCGCCACCAGTTTCAAGACCGCCCGGGGGTTCTGGTGAATAACAAATTTCAACACCCCAACGTTCCCCAGCGCCTAAATATTGACGAATTTGCCCGCCAAGATAAGCATGATTAATCACAATTTGTTTAAAACCCGCTTTTGCCAAATTAATGATATGATGTTCGATTAACGGTTTACCCTTAATCATGCAAAGCGCTTTTGGTATTGCCTCAGTGATTGGTTTTAATCGTTCTCCTCGGCCGGCAGCGAGTATCATTGCTGTTTTCATGGTAAATAGACTCTCATTTGAAGAAAGTGATAAAACGGACGCAGTTCTTCATAAATCTCTGTACATTCAAGAACATATTTTAACGTCAACGGCAAATCCTTAAGGTATCCTGGTTTATTATCACGTAAATATAAACGACAAAAAATTCCTAAAACTTTTAAGTGTCTTTGCAATCCGCAAAGATCAAAGGCGCGAATAAATTCAGGTAAGGAGTAATGATTGGCTACCGCACTCTGATGAGTATAAAAGAAACTCACCCATTCTAGGATTTGTTTACGTGGCCAAGAAATATAACAATCTTTGAGTAACGAAACTAAGTCATAAGTTAAAGGGCCACACATGGCGTCTTGGAAATCAATAACACCCAATCCAACTTCAGTTTGCTCCTTGATGAGCATTAAATTACGTGAATGGTAGTCTCGATGAATAAACGTTAGTGGTTGTTGCGCTATTTCTGTGGCAACCCATTCCATTGTTTTCTGTACTAAGGTTAATTCATCTTGATTGAGATCTAAAGCAAGATACGATTTAAAAAACCATTCAATGCATAGATTCATTTCCTTAAGCATATGAGGTTTATCAAACGGAAGTAACCTAGGATCGTGAATGGAACAGGATTGAATTTTAATTAAAGTTTCTATAGCTTGATGATAATATTTATTGGCTGTTTCAAATCGAAGATCATTCAATAAAAGTTGATCCCCTAAGTCGCTTAATAATAGAAATCCTTGTTCAAGATCTATAGCAAGAATTTCAGGAGTAAGTATTCCTGCTTTTTTAAGGGTTTGGGCAATATGTATAAATGGCTCAAGATCTTCTTTACCTGGGGGGGCATCCATTACCACATAGGTTAAATCATTGTGGTGAAGGCGGAAATATCTTCTAAAACTTGCATCTCCAGCTAAAGATACTAAGTGAAAATCTTGATGCTTTAACGTGTAAATGAGCCATTCTTTCAGTGCGTTTTCTCTTGCATGCATGGTATACTTCCCCCTCGACTTTTTGGCTGTAACTTATAATTTGATCTCCTCTTTCCATAAAATGGGGTAGGTTTTATATGAAAAACAACTCACCGATTGATCAAAAGTAATTTAGTTACATGTTTTTTGGCGCATGATAAGGCATTTTATTACTCGTGAACAAGATTTCATTCAAATGGTTCTTGATGAGCATGCTGGCTATGGTGCTTATTGTGTTTATGGTACTTTATCATACTTTCGCCTATTCTGCCCCATTAATTAATGAACCAGTACAAGCATGTGTCATAGCACGCGATGTTGATTTAACTGATGCAATAAGAGCCAAATTTGCTCAGTGTCTTGGTTGGCAAGCGGATCAAAGTTCCCCTATTTGCCATGGTTCTTACCAACCCATCACCGTTAATCCGCTTACAACATCTGATGAAATACGGATTATGGCGGATCGTGTTTCTTTTTATCAAGATAAGCCTTCTACCTTAACCGGACATGTAGAAGTACAACAAAACCTGAGAATAGTTAATGCACAAACAGCTTATGTATTCCGTGATCCTAAAAGTAATCAAATTACCAAAATTGAGTTTTTAGGCAATGTACATTACCTAGAACCAGATAAATTATTGATTGCTCGTAGAGCATCAATTAATCCACAAGATAAATCGGGTCAGATTGAAGATGTACTTTATCGATTTAATACCAATAAGCGTGAAGCAACTTTACCTGCATGGGGAAGAGCAAGTTTAATGCAGCGCTTTGCTAATTCTGATTATTTATTGCGTCAGGCTACTTATACAACGTGTGCACCACAAGATAAAGCATGGGATGTTGAAGCTAAATCTATTGTTATTGATAATAAGAAAAAAATAGGAGTTGCCAGAAATGCTAAGTTACGTATCCACGAATGGCCTGTTCTCTATGTTCCCTACTTAAGCTTTCCAACAACTAAAGAAAGAAAATCAGGATTTTTAATGCCTTTGACAGGGTATTCTAATGTAGGTGGTTTTGATTTAGGATTGCCCTATTATTGGAATATCGCACCTAATTATGATTTAACTGTAACCCCCCATCTTTATACAGAACGTAATGTAATGATTGGCGGAGAGTTTCGTTATTTAACATCAAAAAGTATGGGGATCATTACTGGTGATTTTTTACCAAATGATGCTGCTTATCGTAATTTTTTAAACAGTCATGTGGACGAATTTCCTTGGTTCAGAAATGAATCAACTAATCGTTGGTTTTGGGGCGTTCGTAATACGACGCAATTTAATCCTGACTTGCGATTAAATGTGAATGTTCAACAAGTTTCTGACGATTACTATTTCCAGGACTTTAGCACTAATTTAGCGCTTATTACTGAAAGGCAGTTATTACGTCAAGCAGATTTAACCTATGCCACAGAGCACTGGACTTTTAGAGGTATGGCACAAAGTTTTCAAACTTTGCATCCAATTAATGAAACTCCTATAGCAGATCAATATGAACGTTTGCCACAATTATATGCACGTGGTTATTATTATGATTTACCCATGCAGGCTAATTTAAATGTGACTGGACAATATGATCAGTTTTTTTGGCCGACATCAATACCACAAGAGGTTCCAATATTAATGCCTCAAGGTGTTCCAATAGAAATGCCTCAAGGCCCCAGATTTCATCTTAATCCTGGACTTTCATTACCACAAAGAACTAATTGGGGATATGTTACTCCATCCGTAGAGTTTGTAGAAAACTATTACCAGGTTCAAAACAATTGGAATAATATGCACACGGATTACAATCGCTTTATTCCGCGTTTCAGTACTCAAGGTGGTTTGTTTTTTGAGCGTAATTTTAATTGGGGAGGAGGCTCTTATACACAAACTTTAGAGCCAAGTTTATTTTATTTGTATGTACCTTTTTATAATCAAAACCAGTTGCCTATATACGATACTGCGAATATGATTTTTAATTTTGATCAACTTTTTAGGACAAATCGTTTTTCGGGCTTTGATCGGATTGGAGATGCGAATCAACTTAGTTATGCACTTACAACTCGTTGGTTATTAGACGAAACTGGATCTGAGTTAGCTGCTTTTTCTATCGGACAAATCAAGTATTTCTCGAATAGAAAAGTACAACTTTGTCGTAGTCCTACTGGTTTGTGTATTGCAAATCCATTGGAAATAGGACAATTATCACCATTTTATGGATTTTCTCCTATTGCTAGTCGTGCTATGTATTCTTTGGGCCCGTTTTGGAAGTTGCTGGGAGATTATGTTTGGGATCCTGCTACTTCTGCTACAAACAATGCTGATTTAAATATTCATTACCAGCCCAAGCCAAATGCGGTTGTTAATTTGGGTTACAGTTATTTGGTGAATGGGGATGTTACAGCAGTAAGAAATAATCTAGGTGTTGATAACGCCTTGCATCAAGTTCTTGCTTCTATTTCTTGGCCATTAAGTGATAGATGGAGCGCGATAGGCGCTTACAGCCACAATATTAGTAAAGATTATAGTATGATGTCGTTATTAGGAATGCAATATGACAATTGTTGTTGGGCAGTACGAATTTTAGGTGGGAGAACATTTAAAAGCTTAGACGCAAATTATTCCCCCCGATATAATAATAATATTTATTTGCAAATTTTATTAAAAGGCTTAGGATCAGTAGCAAATAGTGATCCAGGAAGTGTATTGAATACATATATCCCAGGATATAGTGATCCATTTCATCGTTAAGCTATTGAATGATAAAAATTGAACAAATCCGCTTGAGTTTTGGATAAAAATAACCTAAATTGCTCGAAAAAAAGTAAATAAGGATTCAGATATGTATAAGAAAATAGCACTGATATGCATCTTCTTTTCTGTTGTAAGTATTGCACAAGCAAAACAAATGCTGGATAAAGTAGTTGCCGTTGTCAATGATGGTGTTATTACTGAGAGTGAGTTAAATAAACAAGTTGAATTATCTAAAAAGCAAATTCTTGCACAAAAAATGCAATTACCTGAAGAGTCTGTATTACGTAAACAGGTGTTACAGCATTTGATTGATGTTGACTTACAAATGCAAATGGCAAAAAAAAATGGTCTTGCTGTCGATGATACAGAATTAAATCAGGCAATTGAAAAAATTGCGTCGGCGAATCATGCTACTTTAACTCAGCTACGCGAAGAAATTGTCCGCCAGGGTATGACTTGGGATGAATATAGGGAAAATATTCGTAAAGAAATGCTCTTAAGCCATTTGCAGCAAAAAGCAGTTGGCAGAGATGCAATGGTTACAAGCGAACAAGTCGATCAATATTTAAAGACAGAGGGTGGAATTGTCGATCGCTCAACACTAACATACCGCATTCAAAATATAGTTATTCCTTTGGGTGAGGAACCTACATCAGAACAAGTAAAAAAAGCTAAAAATAAAGCCGATCTCTTGTTGACAAAAATAAAGAAAGGGGATGATTTTAGTCGTCTTGCTATAGAAAACTCAAGCGGCGAGTTTGCATTAGAGGGTGGTGATTTAGGTGAGCGACATCTCGCAGAGTTGCCAGAACTATTTGCAAAAGAAGTTGTAAAAATGAAAGTGGGTCAAGTTGCTGGACCTTTGCGTGCAGGAAACGGTTTTCAACTCATAAAATTGGTTTCTATTGGTGGTGAAAATCAACATCATATTATTACTAAAACCCATGTACGTCACATTCTTCTAAAGCCTGATCCGAGTATGCTTCCTGAGGATGCAAAGAAACAAGTTAAGAATATTTATCAGCAAATAAAAGCGGGGAAAGATTTTGCTCTGATGGCAAAACAATATTCGCTAGATTCCTCAAGTGCGGTAAAGGGTGGTGATTTGGGTTGGGTTTCGCCGGGAGTGTTAGTTCCTGAATTTGAAAAAGCGATGGATAAATTAGCCATTAATGAAATAAGCCCTCCAGTTAAATCGCAATTTGGCTGGCATCTTATTCAAGTTCTTGGGCGTAAGCAAGAAGATGATTCGGAAGCGTTTAAAGTTCAACAAGTAAGGCAATTTTTACAGCAAAGAAAATTTGCTGAAGCAGTACAAAATTGGCAGCAACATATACGAACAGATGCATATGTTAATATTCTTGATAAGGAATTAGCATGAAGCCGTTACTTATTAGTAGTGGAGAGCCAGCGGGTGTTGGTCCAGACTTATGTTTGGCTCTTGCAGGTTACAATTTTCCACTAGTAATTCTAGGAGATCGAGATGTTTTGGAGGCTAGGGCAAAGGAATTAAAACTAGATGTTTGCTTCACTTCGTACGAAAGTGGGGAGTTTATCGAGCCAAGGCCTGGTTATTTACCGGTGCTGTCTCTTTCTTGTCCTGCTCCTGTGCAAAGTGGATGTCTTAATCCTGATAACGCTGGTTATGTTGTGGAGTTACTAAATCAGGCGGCAAGGTTATGCGGCAGAGGAGATTTTTCCGCATTAGTGACTGCACCCGTTAATAAGGCAAACATTAATAAAGCTGGTATCCCATTTAGTGGGCATACTGAGTATTTCGCGCAATTTTATAATGCGGAAACAGTGGTTATGATGTTGGCTTGTCCACAGATGAAAGTGGCTTTAGTTACAACACATCTTCCTTTACGACAAGTGGCTGATTCGATTACCTCCAATTTAATTATAAAAGTAGTAAGTCAAATACATCAATCCATGATTAAAGATTTTAATATTTTAAATCCACGCATCAGGGTAGCCGGGTTAAATCCTCATGCTGGGGAATCAGGCTATTTAGGGCGGGAGGAAATTGAGATAATTTCGCCTGCTTTAACGTTTCTTCAAGATCAAGGTCTTCAAGTTGAGGGGCCTATGCCTGCAGATACAATGTTCATTAAAAATCAATTAAACGATTGTGATGTCTACGTTGCTATGTATCATGATCAAGGGTTACCCGTACTAAAATATGCTGATTTCCATGAAGCGGTCAATGTAACTTTAGGACTACCAATCATTCGTACCTCTGTAGATCATGGAACAGCTTTAGAACTAGCTGGAAAAAATTTGCTTGATACAGGATCAATGTTTGCCGCGGTCGAGATGGCTAAGTCTATGGCTTTATCTAGGATGAGATGATGACAATAATTAGTTTAATTGCTGCAGTCGATGAATCTGGTGGGCTAGGGATCAATAATCAATTACTTTGTCATTTACCGGCTGATTTACAACATTTCAAATCAATAACAATGGGAAAACCCATTATTATGGGAAGAAAAACATTTATTTCTATAGGAAAGCCACTTCCAGGCAGACTGAACATTGTGTTAAGCCGATCATTATCTCTTATTGATGGGGTTCATGTTTTGGACTCGTTAGAAAAAGCAATTGAATATACAGCAGAACATCGTGAGATAATGATAATTGGTGGGGCGGAGTTATTTAATGACGCGATTGATAAAGCAAGTTCTTTATATATTACACATATACATCATCAATTTGCAGCAGATGTCTTTTTTCCAAAAATCGATGAATCAGTTTGGCATTGTCGCAATGAGCAATTCCGACATCAAGATGAAAAAAATAGATATGATATGACCTTCTGTTTTTATGAGCGCAATCACTAATATATTTTTTGTTCCGGAAGTGCATTTAGTACTATTTATTATTCTTCGTGATCCCTTACTTATCTAATAATCTTATTATCCTCATGTAAATCAGCTTCGAATTCACATTAATGTTAGAAAATGATTTCAATAAAGATATGGAACTATTACAAGTGATTCATGTCATTTTAGTTGAATGAATGAAATGAGCTAAGCGCAATATGCGATAAATATGTATCCAATATGGGCATGTTGAAATCTATATGGATTACAATAGATAAGTGATAAAAACAAATTTTAAAAAAAGCAAAAAAGTGTTTGACACTGAGCCTGAAATGAGTAGAATACGCAGCACACCTTGAGGGTGAAGTTCATTAAGAAGAGAGAAGACAAACTGTG
>NZ_LNYU01000010.1 GCF_001468135.1 Legionella santicrucis
TGGTGGTAGCGGTTGGCATGGTGGTAGCGGTTGGCATGGTGGTGGCGGCTGGCATGGTGGCGGCGGCTGGCATGGTGGCGGCCACTGGCGTTAATAACGTCGTTAGCGCAATATAATAGCAGTAACCTAACGAATTAGATGTTATCGTAAGTAAAGTCTCACGCTTCGCGTGCGCATAGACATCAATTTAAAAAAATTGGCGCCTATGCGCAACGGCGGAAGCTCTAAAAGTAACAAACCGGTTAGAACTTCACAACATATCTTCAAATAGACGCCCTGCTTTCGCCCTGTCTCTTGATCTTATCTCTGACTATCCTTCTCGCGGTTTAGCCCTGAAAAATCCTCCGAAATTGAAACAATAAAAATACAGTTGCTTCTTTGAACCGTCCAGCCCGAGGAAGCGCGAACGATTCAAGTAAAACATGGAGCAGCAGCATTTTTTAGATTTATTGAGTATAAATTAAGATCTCAAGAATTAGAGTGATTTTCCAATCCAGAGGGCTTTATAAAGCATCTAGATACAGAATATTCAACTTCCTTCACTTCCTGATGAGCATTTGTATTTTTTGTTGCTATATAGCGACTTAATCGAGGTGACAATAACCACATAAGCAGCGCAATTATTAAAGTCACGATACCAATACAAGCAAATACATGAGTATAAATCATCAACGAACCAATTCCTGGTTTAATTTGCTCAGGAAGTGCCGTATATGAAGCAACCGTCGCACCAATAAATCCTGCTATTGCAGAGGTTAGAAACCACATGCCCATCACAAAACCTGTAATTTGTGCAGGAACTAATTCTGCAACCATAGCCACCCCTAAAGCAGAAACCAACAGTTCACCAAGACTTTGAAACAAATAGCTTATAATGAGCCACCATGATGAAACCATTCCATGCTCTGTATAAAAATAACGAGCAAAAAAGAGCATTAGAAAACTCAATCCACACATGGTCATGCCTAAAGAAAATTTATAAGGAATAGAGAAGGTAATCCCTTTTTTATTGAGCAGGCCATAAAAGTAAGCCAAAACAGGACTCATCAATACAATCCAAATAGGATTCAATGCTTGAAAACTTTGTGCATCGATGGTAATTCCTAAGAAAACAGGAGTCACATTATGTACCGCAAATAAATTGAGGGATGTTGGCATTTGCTGATACAACGTAAAGAAAATTACCGCCTCGATCATTAGTGCTAAGGCAACTAACATGCGATTCCTTACCACTTTATTTTCTTTTCGCAAAATAAATATGTAATAGCCAATTACTGCAAGGGTAATAAGCCAAAATAAATTTTTTGTGAGCATTACATGCTGCAATAAATATGCCGAGCATTCGGTGAGAAAAAATACTCCAAAAAGTATTATTAACCAATGGAGTGAGGAGATCTCACGCTTATCTGCATCCGTATTAATATGAGCAATAAATTGGTGTTGTAACCAATAATTCGCTAATCCAATTAACAAACCAATTGCACTCATCATATAAGCATAAGAATAACCATATCGACTGGAAATTGCAGGACCTGCAAATAATGCAATCATACTCCCTAAATTAATTGCCATATAATATAAAGTAAAGCCCTCATGTAACCGAGGATCATTTTCTTCATAACATTTAGCCAATAAATTCGATGGGTTGGCTTTAAATAAGCCATTTCCCACACATATTAAACCCAGTGCAAAAAACACATGTTCTTTATCTGTAATCGCTAATGAAAAATATCCCGCGGCTAAAACAATAAGACCAAGAACGATAGTGCGTTTGGTACCTAAAATCCTATCTCCTAAGTACCCACCAATTACGACCATTCCGTAAACAAGAGCTGAAAAAGCGCCAAATGTATAATATGAAACCGTATCTGTATATCCCAAGTAGCGGATAAAAAATAGTGTTAGAATTCCTTGTACTGTATAAAACCCAAACCTCTCCCATAATTCCAACATAAAAATCATATGAAATGCGCGTGGTTGTTCACGAAGGATATTTACCATAAGCGTTCTTCCTTAAAGGGGGATATTTTTTGAAACCCAGAAAAGCAGCTCATTACATGATAAGCAAGATAAGGATGTTGAAGACGGTAAATTTTGGAATTTTTTGTGAAAACAAAAGATATGTTTACAGTTAAAAAATTCAAAAAATCCAGTAGGTTAAGTTCCTTATGATGCTTAATATAACATGACTGCTTTGTCTAAGCTAAAGTAAAGGAGTTTTAATTTTTTTGCAATAGACCTTGTCATCTTAAAACATCTTAAGTCACTTACAAGTAGCATAAATTTTGAGAAGAAGGCTTAGAAGAGCTTGCTAATCCATCTCAAACTCAACTATATTTCACATAAATATTCAATAAAATGCGACAAAAACAATCATCATGTCTAAAAAAGCCATTTATTTAGCAGGAGGCGGTGCCCGAGGCGCTTATCAAGCAGGAGTACTCAAAGCAATTGGCCAAATATTACAGGTTAAAACACTTCCTTTTGACGTAGTCAGTGGAGTTAGCGTAGGCAGTATTAATGCGGTTGTACTTGCTGAAAATGCGGACGACTTCCCAACTGCTCTTGATAAACTCGAAACTATGTGGAGTGAGATCCATTGTCAACAAATTTACAAAGCCAGCAACTTTGCATTAGGCAAATCAGTAGTACGTAATATGAGTACGATGATGATCAAACAGCGCCAAGCAGCGCATTTATTAGATACAACCCCACTGAAACAAATGATCGATGAGGGGCTTGATTTCACCAAAATCACCCAAAATATAGCCAATGGCACACTAAATACACTGGAAATAATTAGTAATTGCTATGAAACACGTCAAACAATTTCTTTTTATGAGCATAATAATCCTGAATTTGTTGATTGGAATTACCCGCGACATAGCAGTAAACGCACCAGCATTACAGCAGAACATATTTTAGCATCCAGTGCTTTACCCTTATTTTTTCCTACAGTATTACTTGATGGATTTCATTATGGTGATGGAAGTATAGGCTTGGCAGCACCACTTCGTGGCGCCATTCGTTTTGAAGTAGATAAAATTTTGATTTTAGGAACTCGGGCCATACCTACATTCGTTGAACAGGAAAATTTGCGTAATAACGACGATATTCCCTTTTCACACATTTTTGGAAATATGCTAAATGCACTTTTCTTAGACAATCTTGATCGTGATATTGAAATGGTAAATCGAATGAACGAAATTGCAATGCTCCTATCCATCTGGAAGAAACGTCGTTCTCCTTGGAGACCTATTACAACATTGCACCTGCGCCCAAGTAAAGATTTAGCGCCTTTAGCTCAAGGACATTTTAAAGCCCTACCCACATTGTTGAGGTATCTGCTTAATTTTTTAGGTGAAAAGAAACATTCTGGTGATCTTTTAAGTTTTGTTCTTTTCGAACAAGATTTCACAAGAGAGATTCTTCAGTTAGGGTTTCAAGATACGATGAACAACGCGAAAGAAGTGGCTGCTTTTTTTGAGTGACGCGCTCTGATGACCAACTCCATCACATATCAGCGTAGAATAAACATACCTAAATCATATAACGCTCATAGATTATGAGCGTAACAATCGCAAAACATCTTTAGTCTCGGGAAGAATTCCACGCCAAATAAAAAAGGCCTCTGCTGCTTGTTCAACCAACATCCCTAAACCATCAACGGCGTCACAGCCTAAGTCTCTAGCATATCGGACAAAAGCGGTTATACCCTGATGTTTGTAAGATAAATCATAACAAAACGGTTTTGCAGCCATACACTCTAAAGGTAAAGTAACAAACTCCCCGGCCAAACTCGCAGAAGTGGCATTAATAACAATATCAAACACACCCTCAACTTCACGAAGGTTAATACATTTAACCTGAGGAAAATCCTGCTGTAATGCAGCGGCTTTCTCAGGCGTACGATTCGCGATGATGATGGCTGTGGGATGCTCCTCTAATAATGGATAAATAATCCCGCGTGCAGCACCCCCGGCACCCAGTATTAATATGCGCTTGTCTTGTGCCGAAAGATAATGATTCAAATCACGAATAAAACCAATACCATCTGTATTATCTGCATGCAGTTGCTCTGCATTTATCCATAAAGTATTCGCTGCTCCAGCTTGCTGGCAGCGGTGACTACGTTGTTGTGCCATTGCAAAAGCACGTTGTTTAAAAGGTAAAGTAACATTAAGTCCTTTGCCTTCTTGATGAAAGAAATCAGTAACTTGTTGTTCAAATGTGCGATCATCTGCTTTAATTTTTTCATAGGTTATTAAAGCATTGACTTGCTTTGCAAAATGTTGATGAATAATGGGGGATAGACTATGTTCGATAGGATTACCCATAACTGCATAACGCTGAGGCAATTAACTCTCCTTTTTATTGGCATTCATTCTAGAAGATACATAACGATAGTCTTCATCATATCAGAAACATGATTGAATCATCATAACACTCCAGAAATTTTTTGATTCAATTTTATATGGCGACTTCTTGCAGTTGAGTACTAAAAATACCAATGAATACAAGAGTGTGTTGTCATACCTAAGAATTATTTAACTTTTCTTGCAAAAATTCATAATTTTACAATAATTAAAATAAGCCCTCCTTCTTCGTATCACCTTTGCTGTTATATAGTGATTACGAATAAAAATAAATTTGAATTAAGGAAAATTCAATGAGCGATTTTTCCGAACAAGAAAAAAATATCTTAAGAAACAGTCCATTGTTGAAACATTTGTCTGAAAAGAACTATCAGTTGTTCATGGCTATTTCGTCTCGAACAACTTTAGGTAAAGGTGATCTTTTACTTAAAGAGGGAGAAATAAGTGATGATTTTTTTATTATTATTTCAGGAACCGTTGGTCTTTATAAGAAAGAGGATGAGAACTCTGATCCTGAATTTATAGAAACACTAGCCTCTGGTGAAACGATTGATGAAATGAGGGCCATTCAAAATCGTACTTGTGCGCTTACAGTAATTGCTATTGAGTCGGTTGTTGTACTACACACATCCATTAGTCAATTACAAGCACTAGAAAATCAACGCTGTCATAAAGCTATTGTAGAAGCCATTATCAAAATTATTAATGATCGGTTATTCCACAGTAATGAAACCATTTTAAATAAGATTCATGAGAAAAAAAGAAAAAGTAAGCAACTTCTTTTTTCTCTTTTTAGTATGCTTGTGCTAATTATTTTCTTATGTGAGTTGGGTATAGGACTTTATTATACATTGAATCCTATGGATTTTTGTAATTGGATTAGTGCGCTTCCGGCTGAAAGCGCTAAAGTTTCGTTATAGATAGCTTAAACCAAAATTGTGAGCCATGCGGTTTTTGATATTTTGAATTAAAACGAAGAGTATCCTTATTAGTAGGCCCATTGCTTTTGGTGAATATTGGTTCTTAATGCTCCATTCCAATCCAAACTTGGTTGCAATCAAAATGGAACTCTAAACAGCACTTATACTAACCAACACGCTTTTTCGCCAAATTCCAAATGTGCATCAATTCATCAAAAGATTGTCCCTGCAAATTATTTAATTCTTTTTCTTTTGCAACTGTCTTCACTGCTTGCAGTCTACGCTCAAATTTCTCTAATGTTTTTTTAAGCGTATCTTGAGGAGAAAATTGACAATAAACACATAAGGAAAATACCGCATGCAATAGGTCACCAATTTCTTCTTGTAACGCAGATTGGTTCATGCTCTGTTTTGACTGTAAATGTTCCGAAATTTCCATACATTCACTTTGAATTTGCTCTATAATTTGAGCGGTTGTTTCCCACTGAAAGCCAAAATCAGCAGCCTCTTGCTCTAAGAATAATACTTTTTCCAACAAATTCATTTAACTCACCTATATAAACAAAACCGTATCATACTTTTGTAATGCAACTTTGATAATAATTAATGTGAGTTTGATATCATTTTTTATATTTTATATTCAAAACATTAATTGAGATTTACCTTCCGCTTTGCGGAAGGCAAATCTCTTATTGAAAAGACAACTTAACGATGTTCCAAACTTTTGGAAACAACTTCAGCTAAATCACGCGATAGGTTCTGCTTCGCTAATCTTTCTAACTGATTGTGCATTAAACTTTGCCTGGATTTATCATAACGTTGCCATCGAGTAAATGGATTGGCAGCGCGCGCTGCAATCTGTGGATTGATCTTATCTAACGTAATTAATATATCCGCTAAAAAGCTGTATCCACTACCATCAACAGCATGAAAATTACGTGGATTTGCCATACAAAATGCACTAACTAAAGCGCGAACCTTGTTAGGATTTTTAATATTAAATGCAGAATGTTGTAATAACGTTTTTACATGAGTTAAGGTATCTGGAAGTTCACTGGTAGCTTGAATTGTGAACCATTTATCCAAAACCAAATCATTTTTAGCCCATTGTTTATAAAAATCCTCAACTGCCTGCTCTCGCAATCCTTGATTGGTACAATTAGCTAATAAAGAAAAGCTCGCTATTTGATCGGTCATCGTTTGTGCAGAGATAAATTGCTGCTGACACATTTCTAAAGCAGCGGCTTCTTTTGCCTTCATCATGAGCCACAAACAGATATTACGTAATTTTCTACGTCCATAAGCTACCCCGTGCATCTGATGATCTTCTGCTTGCCACAATTGGTGATAAAGTGTTTGTGCCGAGTCATACAAATACCAACCCAATTGTTGACGGAAAAAATCACGAGCAGTCTCCACTGTGCCCACATCAACGCAATTTAATGTTGCTGCGACTTCTTCAAAGCCAGGGGGAGTTAATAATTCTGCGCGTAAATCAGCATCTAATGACTCATCGAGTAAGACATGTTTGAATGCTGAACTCAAGGCAGGAGGAATTTGCCATGTATTTGATGGTTGTTCTAAATAATTCTTAATACAACTCAAGACGAGACTCTGAGCAGCATCCCACTTAGCGTACCCATCTGTTTCATAACGCAATAAGAACAGTAACTCATCTTGGCTTAAATTATGTTTCAATTTGATAGGAGCAGAAAACCCCCTTAATAAGGAGAAAACAGGTTTTTCACTTAAATCAGAAAAACTAAAACTTTGTTCTGCTTCTTTTAACTCCAAAATATCTCTATCTATATGGATCTTATGACCTTGAGAATTAAAGAGGGCAATACGAATAGGAATATGAAATGGTTTCTTATGATGGCATTCAGGGGTAGGAGGACAATTTTGTTGCATCTTTAAAGTTAACTTACCCTTTTCATAAGTACTGATTACCGTCACTTCTGGGGTTCCTGCCTGGCTATACCATCGTTTAAATTGAGTCAGGTCTACCTGATTCGCATCTTCCATTGCCGCAACAAAGTCGTCAATAGTAACTGCTTGACCATCATGACGTTCAAAATATAAATCCATGCCACGTCGGAACCCCTCTTTCCCAAGTAAAGCATGCTGCATACGAATTACCTCAGCACCTTTATTATAAACGGTTGCTGTGTAGAAATTATTTATTTCTTGGTACGAGTCTGGTCGCACAGGATGCGCCATTGAACCTGCATCCTCTGGAAATTGGGCGCTACGTAACACACGAACATCCATAATGCGGTTCACATCACGTGAATTCATATCACAAGAAAATTCTTGATCACGAAAAACAGTTAATCCTTCTTTTAGACTTAATTGAAACCAATCTCGGCATGTAACACGATTACCTGTCCAATTATGAAAATATTCATGAGCAACCACTCCTTCAACATCAGCAAAATCTTGATCCGTTGCGGTATCTGGACTCACTAAAATGTATTTAGAATTAAAAATATTTAATCCTTTATTCTCCATTGCTCCCATATTGAAATCACTGACAGCTACGATCATAAAAATATCCAAATCATATTCTCGTCCATAGGCCTCTTCATCCCAACGCATGGCATTTTTCAAAGATTTCATCGCATGTGCACATTTATCCTCATTTCCAGGTTCAACATAAATATGCAAATCAATAGTCCGCCCAGAACAAGTAACAAATTGATCACTGACTCGAGCCAAATTACCCGCAACTAAAGCGAATAAATAAGAAGGTTTTTTAAAAGGATCATTCCAAATCACCCAATGACGTCCATCAGCCAAATCACCTGAATCAACTAAATTTCCATTAGACAACAAAATAGGATAATGCTTTTTATCTGCCGAGATACGAGTGGTATAAGTCGCTAATACGTCAGGGCGATCTGGAAAATACGTAATCCGTCTAAATCCCTCTGCTTCACACTGAGTACAAAATAAATGGTTGGAACGATACAGACCGGATAATTGTGTATTATTTTGTGGATAAATACGTGTCACTATAGTTAAAGTCAACTCATCAGGACAATTTTCTATGATGAGTGCTTCAGATTGTAAGGTATAAGCAGAAGGTTCTAATTTTTGACCGTTCATATGTACACTGACTAATTCCAATTCGTCACCATATAAATGCAATGGCCCTTTATGACGACGAATTAATTTAAGTTCGTTGCTAACCAATGCATGATCATCATATAAGTCAAAATTTAAATTCACAGTATCTACTGTAAAAAAAGGAGGCTGGTAATTTTTCAAAAAAACAGTAGTGTTTGGCATGATTATGACATCCTTTGCGAAAAAGCGATTAATTTGTTGAGTTATATAAAAATTTACTTAGTTTAGCCTATAATAATTATAAAGGGGTAGCTTCTTAGATCAAACAATATAAAGAGTGAGAAGTTAACTAAAAACATTTATTGCTTTTATCCGCGAGAAGTATTAAATGTAAAGAAACATAGGTTTATATCCTTCACCAGGATATGTATAAGGGGATGGCACATGAACACTCAAGACTTTTTAACCGGCTATACCAAACGTTTTGTTGATAATAAAGAAGAAGAACTGAGTTTGGAAGAATACCTGGAATTGTGTAAAAATGACCCTTCTGCTTATGCCAATCCAGCGGAACGATTATTGATGGCTATAGGGGAGCCAGAAATGATTGATACCCGCCATGATCCTGTGTTATCAAGAATTTTCTCCAATAAAGTGATTCCACAGTATCGCGTGTTCCAAGATTTTTACGGCATGGAAGAGCCAATCGAACAAATTGTCGGTTTTTTAAAACATGCTGCTCAAGGATTGGAAGAAACAAAGCAAGTTCTTTATCTCTTGGGACCTGTTGGTGGTGGTAAATCTTCAATTGCTGAAAAGTTAAAAGATTTGATGGAAAAAGTTCCATTTTATGCCATTAAAGGTTCGCCGGTGTTTGAGTCCCCACTTTCTTTATTTAATCCGACAGAAGATGCAGAATTATTGCGAGAGCGTTTTGGCATTCCTTCCCGCTATTTACGCTACCTCATGTCTCCTTGGGCTGTAAAAAGATTACATGAATTCAATGGAGACATCAGCAAATTCAAAGTAATTAAAGTAAGACCTTCTCGCTTAAAGCAAATTGCAATCGCCAAAACAGAACCCGGAGATGAAAACAATCAGGATATTTCTTCATTGGTCGGTAAAGTTGACATTCGTAAACTAGAAGAATTTTCCCAAGATGATCCAGATGCTTATAGTTATTCTGGAGGACTATGTCGAGCCAACCGTGGTCTTTTAGAGTTTGTGGAAATGTTTAAAGCGCCCATTAAAGTTTTACATCCTTTATTAACAGCAACTCAAGAAGGCAATTACAATCCAACTGAAGGTTTATCTTCCATACCCTTTGAAGGAATTATTTTAGCTCACTCCAATGAATCAGAATGGCAAACATTCAGAAACAATAAAAATAATGAAGCATTTATTGATCGTATCAATATTGTAAAAGTACCTTATTGTCTGCGTATTTCTGAAGAAAATAAGATTTATCAAAAGCTTATTGATAATAGTTCATTAACTCAAGCTCATTGTGCGCCAGGCACGTTGGATATGTTAGCTCAATTTTCGGTCTTAACCCGTTTAAAAGAGCCACAAAACTCAAGCATTTACTCTAAAATGCGTGTGTACAATGGAGAAAGTTTAAAAGATACTGATCCAAAAGCAAAATCATATCAGGAGTATCGTGATTTTGCTGGTGTTGATGAAGGAATGAGCGGTGTCTCCACTCGTTTTGCCTTCAAAATACTTTCTAAAGTGTTTAATTTTGACCATAGTGAAGTAGCAGCAAACCCAGTACATTTAATGTATGTGTTAGAACGTCAAATTGAACAAGAACAGCTTCCCCAAGAAATACAGGAATCTTATTTAGGCTTCATTAAAGAGTATCTTGCTCCTAAGTATGTTGAATTTATTGGTAAAGAAATTCAAACAGCTTATCTGGAATCCTATTCCGAATACGGACAAAATATCTTCGATCGCTACATTACCTATGCTGACTTCTGGATACAAGATCAAGATTATCGAGATCCTGATACAGGTGAAATTTTTGATCGCGCTTTATTGAATCAAGAATTGGAAAAAATTGAAAAGCCAGCCGGGATATCAAATCCAAAAGATTTTCGTAATGAGGTAGTGAATTTTGTGTTACGTGCTCGCGCTAATAACCGAGGCAAGAATCCTGTTTGGAACAGTTATGAAAAACTAAGAACAGTTATTGAGAAAAAAATGTTTACCAATACTGAAGATTTGTTACCGGTTATCTCCTTTAATGCTAAAGCCTCTGAAGATGATAAGAAAAAACATGAGGAATTCATTTCGCGAATGATAGATAAAGGGTATACACGCAAACAAGTACGCTTGCTTTGTGAATGGTATTTGCGAGTACGGAAGTCACAATAATAAAAAACCCTCATCTGTGATGAGATCCAAGATGGGCTCAAAGCGGCTTGGCTTCCGGGGTTATAGTTGCGCTTCATCAAGCCACAATATTCACGAAAAATGATTTGTATGGGGATAAATTATGTCGCAATTGATTGATAGACGACAAAACGCAGGGAAAAAAAGCACGGTAAATCGCCAACGTTTCCTTCGTCGTTATAAAAATCAGATCAAACGTGCTGTCTCCGACGCTGTTGGAAAACGTAGTATTACTGAAATTGACCAAGGCGAACAAATTACGATTCCAGCTAAAGACATTTCTGAACCTATGTTTCGCCGAGGCCAAGGCGGACACATAGAGCGCATATTGCCAGGTAATGACAATTTTATAGCTGGCGATAGAATAAAAAGACCTAGTGGTGGTTCTGGAGGAGGAGGCGACTCCAATGCAAGTGATAGCGGCGAAGGCGAAGATAATTTTGTCTTTGAATTATCGCGAGAAGAGTTTCTTGATTTGTATTTTGAAGATCTTGAATTACCTGATTTGGTTAAAAAAGAACTCGCACAAATTAGTACGTTCAAAACCGTCCGCGCTGGAGTAACAACCAGCGGTATTCCTAATAATATTAATGTTCTCCGCTCCATGAAACAAGCAACAGGGCGAAGAGTAGCTTTAGCATCTCCCTATAAAAGACAATTAAAAGAATCTGTGAAAGAATTGGATAAGCTGCAAGCCCAACCTGTTCTAGATACAGATGAAATAAAAAAATTAGAAAAAAGAATTGAGTTTTTGAAAAAGAAAATACAAACCGTCCCATTCATAGATACGATTGATCTCCGGTATAATTATCGTATCCGTATTCCTTCTCCGTCTACTCAAGCAGTCATGTTCTGCGTGATGGATGTATCTGGATCAATGGATGAAGCTAAAAAAGACATTGCAAAACGTTTTTTTATCTTGCTCTATATGTTCCTTACTAAGAATTATGAAAAAATTGAATTAGTGTTTATCCGGCACCATACATCAGCCAAAGAAGTCAATGAAGAAGAGTTCTTTTATTCTCGAGAAACTGGAGGGACTGTAGTTTCTAGTGCCTTGGAACTTTTAAGCGCAATTATTGAGGCACGCTATCCACCCGAGTCTTGGAACATTTACGTGGCTCAAGCATCAGATGGTGATAATTGGAATGCAGATTCACCTTATTGCCAAGAACTACTTCAAGATAAGATTATGCCTTTATTGCAATATTTTGCTTACATCGAAATCATGCCGCGTCATCATCAAAGTTTATGGGAAGTTTATCAGCTCGTTAAAGAGAGCTATCCTAATTTTGCCATGGAAAATATTGATACGGTAGCGGATATATATCCTGTATTTCATGAGCTCTTTAAAAGGAAAACTGTATGAGAAAGAAACCATTATCTACAGGCGCAGAATGGACCTTTGAATTAATTCAGGATTATGATCGCGAAATCGCACGCATTGCTAAAGACTTTAAGCTTGACACTTATCCTAACCAGATTGAGGTCATTTCTGCGGAGCAAATGATGGATGCCTATGCCTCAGTAGGTATGCCTATAGGTTATCATCACTGGTCTTTTGGCAAACATTTTGTAAGTGTTGAAAAAAGTTATAAACGTGGGCAAATGGGTTTAGCTTATGAATTAGTGATCAATTCTAATCCTTGTATTTCCTATCTCATGGAAGAAAACTCTATGCCTATGCAAGCTTTGGTTATTGCTCATGCTTGTTATGGCCATAACTCATTTTTTAAAAATAATTATTTATTTAAAATGTGGACCTCGGCTGATGCCATTATTGATTATTTAGTATTTGCAAAAAAATACATCAGCGATTGCGAAGAACACTATGGCATTAATGAGGTTGAAGCAATACTTGATGCATGCCATGCCCTTATGAATTATGGAGTAGATCGTTATAAACACCCCGCCCCATTATCCATGCAAGAAGAAAAGATTCGCCAGCAAAACCGCGAAATATACATGCAATCTCAAGTAAATGAATTATGGCGAACGATCCCACACAGCAAGCAAGTGGTAAGTCCGTCTCAGAAAAAGCGTTTCCCAGAAGAGCCTCAAGAAAACATTTTATATTTTCTTGAAAAAAATGCCCCCTTATTAGAACCCTGGCAACGCGAAATTGTACGTATAGTACGCAAAATGGCGCAATATTTTTATCCCCAAGGTCAAACTAAAGTAATGAATGAAGGATGGGCCTGTTTTTGGCATTATACAATTTTACATGCACTGTATGATGAAGGCTTGGTTACTGACGAGTTTATGCTGGAAATCTTACAAAGCCATACGAATGTCATCATGCAACCGTCTTACAACAGCCCTTATTATAATGGCATTAATCCCTATACATTGGGATATCATATGATGCAAGATGTCAAACGGATCTGTGAAAATCCTACTGAAGAAGATAAACGATGGTTTCCTTATTTAGCAAATACAAACTGGTTAACCAGTCTTGATACAGCCATGCGTAATTATAAAGATGAAAGTTTTATTGCCCAATATTTATCACCTAAATTAATTCGAGACTTGAAATTATTTCATATCGTCGATGATGATCGTAGCCCTGATCTTTACGTCAATGCCATTCATAATGAATCAGGATATCAAAAAATAAGAGAAGCCTTATCAAGACAATATAACTTAGGTTATTTTGAACCAGACATCCAAGTTTATTCCATTGATTTACAAGGGGATCGTTCCATGACCTTAAGATATGCACAACACAATCGAGTTCCCTTGGGTAATACAACCACAGATGTGCTCAAACATCTTTATTCCTTATGGAAATTCCCTATTGTATTGCAAGCAGTAAACTCTGAAAATGAAATTACCCAAGAATACCATTGCCCACCTAAACCGCTACCTAATGCATGATGCTCATGCACTATTTAAGTTAACAGTATGGCCAAGGATTTCGTCAAAAGGCAAGCATCCCCTCTGAACAAATACCTGAGGTGTGCTCACATCATCTCAAGCAGAAAGATTTTTGATTCTTGTTGAAAAAAGTGCATTAAAAAATAAAAATGCCCCCTCAGGGGCATTGGCAATTATTCTAAGGCCATTTCAATCGCAAAAGCTAAAGCCAATTTAGAAAAATTAGTCATATGTTCTAGACTTAATAAGTCCATAGTATCTGAAGAGGAATGAATGTAAGGATTATGATCTTCAAAATTAGACTCGCAAGGGAATGCTGCTGGAACTCCTATTTCATGCCATGAAGCATGATCACTACATCCATAACCACATTCTGAATAATCAACTGGAACCTGTACATAAGTCTTAATTAATTGAGCGACAAATTTACTTAAGTTCCTATCGGTGTAGTCGGTAAATACCCACATAGTAGGATCTTTAGGATCTACGCGATACCCAGTCATATCAAACTGTATTGCCGCTTTTACCGGGATAGATTTGGATTTAAAATGCTTCACTACATACTGGGAGCCTACTAAACCGCGTTCTTCTGCGGCATACCAAATAATATAAATGGGACGCTTAAATGCTATTTTAGAATTTAATAATACGCGCGCCATTTCCATATTCGATGATGAACCACTACCATCATCACCCGCTCCTGGCATACGTCCATCAAGCGTATCCATATGCGCCCCAATCACTACCGCAGGTGCTTTAATGTCTTTACCAATCACCGTCACTAAGGAAGGTTGCTTATACCGGCCTGTTTCTACAAAGAAAGTTGCAGTATCAGTACGACCACTTTCAATGACCATCTTCTCAAATGTGTCTTTTAACCATTTAGCAGCTAATACGCCTGTATCTTGACTTGCTGAACGATTATGAAATGCAGTTAATTGAGATAGAGTATGCCAAATATTATCAGACACTATATTTTTTAACTCTTCATTAACTTCCTTTTGATGTTTAATTTCATAAGCAATATCACTTAGAGGTTTTGCTTTAACAGTCTTTTGTTGTAAAAGACCTTGTGCTGATTGTTTTTTTACTGCAATTTGCATCCCTTCAATTTTGTGGCTCACATTGATGAATCGCCCACAATTGACTTGATCCGCTAAATGACTGAGAGCATCCAAATCAGTCGCAGAAATATCAATAATTTTAAAATCCTTATTTTCTGCCAAAACCTCATAGGGAGTAGCAATTTTTGCTGCAAGACATTGAGGTACTTGCACTT
Organism: Legionella santicrucis; assembly: GCF_001468135.1. Classification (GTDB taxonomy): domain Bacteria; phylum Pseudomonadota; class Gammaproteobacteria; order Legionellales; family Legionellaceae; genus Legionella; species Legionella santicrucis. The sequence goes on from NZ_LNYU01000010.1 coordinate 14,916, forward strand.
GCTCGTGAATAGCATTCGCTGCCAAAACATTCGCACTCGCAAACATCGAACCCGCTGCGATATAGGTCATCCATTGATTCAAACGCATTTATACTCCTAAATTTAATTAATTTTAAAACGAGATTAACTCGTAGCCATTTACTTTACCTAAATTCTACAATGGGATCTACTGCTTAATTAAAGTCGCGTTACAACAAACAATGGTCACGTGTTCTTTTTTTAATCTATTCGCTATTGATAATCATTTTCATTTGGGATAAAGTGGGACCCCTAATCCACTCAATGAGCAAATAGATGGCAATCAATAAAAAAAGTTTCCCTATAAAAAAAATTCCCTATTATCTGCTTCTAACCCTTCTAACAACGGGTGCTAGTTTAATCCTTGGTTTTTTAAGTTTTGGTGGCATGTATGCATTAATTCCCGCATTGTCATTAGCATTTGCCACTTTTGGGCTCTCCGTCGCTTATGAAGGTGAAATTTATTTACAAAATATTAAAGGTGCCTTTAAAAAATTATTTAAAAGTAACTACTTAGAAAATCATTTAGCAAAGGAGTATCTATTAAAAAATTTCCCCGAGAATACTGATGATCCAAATTGTCCTCAGTTTTTCAAGGATTATGAAAAGCAACTGCAACTTCTTAGCCTGTTTCATCACAAACAACTTGATAAGGAAAGTCAAAAGCAAAAAAAACAAATCGAAAAAACTCTAGCAGACATGGAAAAATGGTTTGCGTTACAACTTTTCGCCCCCAAAGATTCTCACGATGAAGAAAAACCTTCTGCGTATGCACTTAAGTTAAGAAAATGGCTTGCAAAACATGAACAAAGCGAATGGCAAGCTCGCCTGGAGAAGCGCCAATCTACGTTTAATTATGTTAAAGGCTTTAGTGCTCTTGCTGCAGCTTTTATGGGGTTAGGTAGTACTTATCTCATCGTTGAAGCATTTAGCGTAATTCCTTTGTTTGCCGCAATTCCCTTTGCATTATGGCCATTCATAATCGTTCCCATGTCGATCATTGCCGGCGCTGCATATGGAATGTTGACCTATAACACCATCACCGATCTGATTAACAACGATACCCTTAATAAATGGTATCAAAAACTTCGTCATGATTTGAGCCAAGGCTTAACGGTCCGTAATGTGTTTATGGCATCTATGGCCGTATTTTTAGCAGGTTTAGCAGTTGCACTTACGATTTGTACTGCAGGGACTTGGTGGACTATAGCGACTAATGCACGTCCATTATTTGACTGGATGAAAAAGATGCCCAGTTTTATTATGGGTGTGATTAATCCAATTATTACGGGATTATCCGCTATATTCTTTAACATCCAAAATACTGCTGAATCTCTAGAAATAGTAGATGAGGCAACTCGTTCGAATAAAAACATATTTCGTAGCATTTATGAGTCAGTGGCTGAAAACCTGTCTCATGTCCGCGATACAGAAAATTGGTTCCAGATTTTCAACCCATTTCGCCTGCTTTTAAAACTGACCCTTACTCCACTACGAATTCTGCTCTTTTTAGGGCATCTAGTCAGCATTGCCGTAACTTCAGATCGTATGCCTGGCGTGCCGCAAATTGTATCCGCGCTGGTGGGAATTATTAGTGAAGGTTTTGAAGATGCTCACTATTTTGCTGGCCATGAAGAGAAGTCTTCGCAAGACTCTAAAAAAACAGCATCGTTATTGGAAGAACGTTTGGCAGGAGAAACCGAAAATGAGCCAAATACAGATATCCCTACTCGTCTTCTAAAAATCATCGCATCGCCTTTATATGCCCTAGCAGCGGGCTGGGATTATGTGGCCAGTCAATTCAACTCAGCATCTAATAAAAAAGAAGTGCTTACTTTTGCCCGCGCATGGGATAAACAACGAGGAATAGAAAAAGATGTAAAAGTAGAACTGCCTAAAGATGCCCAGCATTCTTCACAAGAAAGGCAAGAATGGAAAGTAGAACATACCCTCTTTTTAATTGACAAATATTCAAGAAAACACTTAAATCAAGTCAAAATTGGTACTGAATTAGCAGGAGATAAAAACCGTGCCCTTCATGAGTTGAGAGAAAAAGTTCAAGCAACAACGTCTAATGACAATTCACTCAAAAACATCCTTGCTGAGGCGAAAAATAATCCTGTTTATAATCAACATCGACTATTTTCATTTTCTAAAGACGAAAAAACAGCGACACAAGAGTTTGTTGAACGATTACCTGAGCGCGTTAACGCCATGGTATAAATTCTTTAATGTACTTCACCAGATCATCTCTACTTGAAACAAGCAGAGATGATCAGACTAATCTCCACACATTCTAGATGCCTAAAGCTCCGAGAGCTCTTTATTTCTCTCCGAAGACAATCGTATTGTATGAAGAAATTTCTTGCAATTGATGTTGATCCAATTCAACTTCCTGTAAATTTTTCAAGGCGTCATAATACTTTAAAAGCAGCGATAAGAATTTAGATTTTTTTGTTTCCGTCTGGAGAAAGGACTTATTAAATAGCTGATACAAGGTATTATTTACCGTTTTCTCAATCCGATCAGGAACAGATATGGGCGCAGATAACAAGTTCTCAAGATATTCAATTTTGGTTTGCACCGTTTCACAAGCAGGTGAAGTCAAAGCCAACAAAACGGCACGCATTTGGCTAAATTCTAATCTTTTAGAATCCTTGATCTGTAAATCATGGGCATGGGATAACATTTCATCAAAAACCAGACCAATGTGCATTTTAGCATGCCTATATTCTTCATTTTGGGTCTGTTGATCAACAGACGATCTCACACCCTGTAATAAAGAAAGTAATTGAGATAACTCTTTCTTTGGTAATCTTAAGGACTGCTCACACATACAAAATTGTACCATTAAACGGTTCATTTCAGCATGGCAATATCTATTAATGTCATCATGCTCTATTGCCTTTACTAGGATTTGCATCACTTGCTCAAGGCAAGCTAATAAATTTTTAAATGTTTTACCCTGACTCTCCAAATCATTTAAAAGTTTTTGACCAAAAAAAGTAGTATTTTTTTGCGTATTAAGTTTTTTATTATCTAATTGTTTCAGTTCGAATAGACAATTAGCATGCCATTCCAATAAACTTTCTAAGTATTTATTAGGCAAGATATAAAGGTGATTCTGTATATGATCCACTAAAACCATTCGATCAAAAAAGTCTGTATGAGACAGTTGATTCTTGGAACGACGCATTAAATTGCGTTCATATTGTTTTTGTCCTTTACTAATCTGATTCGTTAAACCACTTAACTCTTCAAGCAGAGATTGGCAGCCATTTTGATATGAGTAGACATTCTCTTGATCCGCTAAGGCCCGCTTAAATTCCTTACAAAACTTACGAACTACTTCCACGTTTTGGGGGGCTGAGAGATTTCCCTCTTCAACAATGCGCTTTAGTTGCTGATAACTATCCCACAATAATCTTTTGCATTGCTCTTCAACATTGCCTTTTTTATCGGTTAAAATAAACTGCAGCTTATTCTCACAGTTTTTTAAGATTTGATTTAAATCACTCAATAATTTTTGATTGAATAAATAAAATTCTACATTTTCATTAACGATTTCATGCTTTAAAGTTTTAGAAAATTCTAAATCCTGATTATTAAAAAGTGATAAATGGCACCTAAGCTCTTCATTTATAAATTGAACGCGCGACAAATTAAGTTGGATACGTTGTAGATTAATTTCATCAATTTCTTTTGCAATGCCAGCATAGAGACCGTGGGCGATGCTGTCTTTAATTTTACCATAAACCATGTCTTGCTTTTCATTCTGTAGTAATGGAGTGTGCGTTTGAATCCCTTCATTAGATGGCTCGGTCTCATTCCTCTCCGTAATTGTTTTGGCTTCCTGAGCAGTATGCAACTGCTCTTCGAGACGAATTTTTTTTAATTTTAAATTTTCATCTCTACCAGCAATTGTCAGTTCGAACTTAGTGGTAATACGATTAATCACAGGTAATTTACACGGATTTGGTTGTTCTAACAACCAAGCAAGATTGTTTCTGCTTGTTTCACCCGGACCATACAATGATTCTAAGTATTGTAATATGATTTTTATTTGCGGCGAAAGCCCACGCCAGTCTTTCTTATCAAATAGTTTTTGTATGTCTGAATAAACAAAGGCTTGGTACACTGCTTGTGCACTAAAATAATTTCCCATTTCAGTCAGCTCTTTAGCAAGTAATACGAAACGCTCAAATAATAGCCGACAAGAGGCTGTATCCAGTCGTTTTAAAAGCTCATTACGAATATACTCACTTTGATAGCTGGATAACTGGACTAATTCTTTGGTAATCGCTTGAATAGATTCACCTTTATCTAAGCGTTCATTGACAGTTTGAGCAAACTCGGTATAGGCTTTATTTGCCATTTTGGTCATCGTACCTGCTAATAAAGAAATTGCTTTGTGATTTACTGTACGTACCTGATGCGCCATCTTTGGTTCGTCATGAATTTGCTCATTTATGTTCTTATTAAGTAAAAGCTCATCCCATTTTGTTAATAGATTTGAAAACGACAGCATGGGTTGATTAAATAAATCATTGTTTGAAGATGGATAACCGAATTCAAGATTACGTGAATCCTGTGATTCGTACAAGGAGACTTGCGCCTTACTCTGGAGTAAACATTGCAACATCAGTTTCTGAAGTTGTGTCACAGAATTTTTTGGAATAGTAAATCGTGATTGCATGAAATAGTTCTCTCGCTATGATTGTTATATTACCTAGATGTTATTTTATAGAGCCAATTGGTTATTTTACAGTCTAGGCGAGGTGATTATACATCAAAGTGAGGGATTTTTAGTTATCTTATAATAGGGTGTGTCAACACATCCTAATTGCTTTGCATTAATAACTCTTGAGCATGGGAACGTGTTTGCTCTGTAATTTTGAGCCCACCAAGCATACGTGCAATTTCATCAATTTTTTCAGTCTGTTGCAGTAAGCTAATGCGCGTAAATGTCTCCTTATTATCGCTTTGTTTTTCCACCCTAAAATGATTATGTGCTGCAGCAGCAACTTGGGGTTGATGCGTGACACAAAATACTTGTAATCGTTCTCCCAATTTACGAAGCATTTGTCCTACCAAAGCAGCCGTTGCACCGCCAATCCCAACATCCACCTCATCAAACAATAAAGTGGGCGTCGTACCTTGTTGCGCAGTAATCATTTGAATCGACAAACCAATTCGAGAAAGTTCTCCACCTGAAGCAATTTTACTGAGCGAATCAAGCTCCATGCCAGGGTTGGTACAAACTTTATATTCAACTTTATCCATCCCATGTGCCTGCATTTTTTCCAGTGCAGTTATTGCAATGTCTACTTGCCCCTTAGGCATGCCTAGTTGTTGGATACTTAAAGTAATTTCTTGTGCTAACTTTTGAGCTTGTTTTTGTCTTGTCTCCCTCAATTTTAAAGCAGAAGTCTCATAAGCGTTAAGCAATTGGTGAAGCTGTGCGTGTAATTGGGTTAATTGACGTTTATTGTTATGTAAACTTTCAAGTTCATTTTGTAAATACTGTACATGGGTATGTAACTGGCTACTGTCCACATGATATTTACGGGCAAGTTGATGTATGTTACTCATTCGCGTTTCAATTTCATATAAGCGTTCAGGATCTAAATAAACACGTTCAGAAAATTGCTGCATTTCATCAACTGCTTCTTCACATTGAATCAAAGCGCCATTAATCAACTCTTGAGCATTTTTGATTTGAATATGTTCTTGAGGCAATTGGCTAAGCAGGTGTAAAACTTGATTTAGACTCGTACAAATATTGGGTTCATCATCGGCATTTAAGAGTCCATGTACTTGCTGACAGTTTTGTAAATACTCTTTGGCATGATGCAACATCTGATGTTCTTGGTATAAGGTTTCAATTTCGTTTTCATGAAGGTTTAATGCGGATAACTCTTCGATTTGGAATTGCAGTAACTCGATTTTATCTGCTTGCTGCTCCTGGCTTTGTAAAAGTTCTATTTCGTGTTGAAGTTTTTGACATTGTCTGTAAAGTTGGGCTACTTCTTCAAGCAAGGGCTGGTTCTTGCCATATTGATCCAATTGCTGGCGATGCGTGGCATGCTGCATTAACGCTTGATGCTGGTGTTGTCCGTGAATATGTACTAATTTTTCACTTAACTCTTTCACTTTTTGCAAAGGAAAAGGTTGTCCATTAATATACGATTTAGAACGTCCCTCAGTATAAATCACGCGACGTAAATAAATGTCACCATCATCACAAGGGATATCATGATCCGCAAGCCATTGTGCCGGTTCAGAATCGTGACTCACAAAAAAACCTGCTGTGATATCGCATTTTTCTTGACCAGGACGAATCACGGAGGCATCAGCCCTCTCACCTAAAGCGAGCATCAATGCATCAATCATAATGGACTTCCCTGCCCCAGTCTCGCCAGTAAATGCAGTCATTCCCTGTGTAAAATCTAACTCCAAATGGTGCACAATTGCAAATTGTTTGATGCACAAAGTTGTTAGCATATTCTATCCTTGATGTTTGGATTCCCAACCCAGCTTCGATCGTAATGTATCATAATAATGATAATCAAGAGGGTGAAGTAAACGTAAATGGTGACTGTTTTTTTGAATTGCTACTTTTTGTTCAGGCTTGACCATTCGTGATTCATGACCATCACAACTCACTCGTAAATCAGTTTCGTTAAATTGACTGATATGTAGCTCAATTTGCGACTCGCCATCAATGACTATAGGACGAGAACTCAAACTATGAGAAAACATAGGTACAAGAACAATAGCATTGAGTTGTGGATGCATAATTGGGCCTCCTGCAGATAAAGCATAGGCAGTAGATCCTGTAGGAGTTGATAAAATCATGCCATCAGAACGATAATGACTGACTAATTGTTGATTCACATATACTGAAAATTCAATGAGGTGGGTTTCCTTACCACGCCCTAAAACAACATCATTAAGCGCATCTCCTTCAAAATAAATATGATCCTCATCATAAATGCGCGTATGTAACAAAAAACGTTTTTCTTCTTTATATTGTCCTGCTAGGACAGCACTTAATTGGGCTTCAAGCTCATTGGGTAAAATATCTGTAAGAAAGCCCAGACGTCCTCTATTGATCCCAATGACTGGTGTATCTACCTTAATTGCCAGACGTGCAGCTGAAAGCAAGCTTCCATCACCACCAATAACAATAATTAAATCCTGTTCTTTCCCCATATTTTCTCGGGCTAAGATAGGTAGCTCCACACCAAAGCCAGTGGCTGTATCAATATCCTGAAAAATTTGCACCTGCTGATTTTTCAGGAAATCAATTAAACGATATAAGCTCTCACTGACTCCTTGATTGGCACGATGTTGACGTGCAAACAAGATAATCCGTTTAAATGAGGTATTATTCTTCACTATTTGCTGTTCTTGATGCTTTTTTTCGTTCATGTTCTTTCAATGATTTTTTTCTTATGCGAATGGAATTAGGAGTCACTTCCACCAACTCATCATCATCTATAAATTCCAATGCTTGCTCTAAAGTTAATTTTACTGCAGGTGTTAAGATAATATTTTCATCCGAACCTGAAGCACGAATATTCGTTAATTGTTTTTCTTTAGTTACATTTACCACCAAATCGTTATCGCGGGAATGAATTCCAACAATCATCCCTTCGTAACATACCGTTTGGGGCTCCACAAACAATCGTCCACGTTCTTGTAAATTAAACAGAGCAAAAGCACGTGCCGTACCTTGGCAATTAGAGATCAATACACCATTGGTTCGTTTGCCAATTCGCCCTTTAATCGCTGGCCCATAATGATCATAAACATGATACATTAAACCCGTGCCAGAGGTAGACGATAAAAATTCATTATGAAAACCAATAAGACCGCGAGTAGGAATCATATAGTCAAGACGTACACGCCCTTTTCCATCCGGGACCATGTTTTGTAACTCACCACGACGCTCACCCAATTTTTCCATAATAGCACCTTGGTGATTTTCTTCTACGTCTACAGTGAGATGCTCATAAGGTTCTTGTTGCTCTCCGTCCACCTCACGAATAATCACTTCAGGCTTACTTATAGCTAATTCATAACCTTCGCGTCGCATGGTCTCAATAAGAATGGATAAATGTAATTCACCACGACCAGAAACTCTAAATTTATCAGGATCATCACAATCTTCCACGCGCAAAGCAACATTATGCAATAACTCCGTTTCTAGACGCTCACGGATTTTTCGCGAAGTCACAAATTTTCCTTCTTGACCAGCAAAAGGCGAGTCATTCACCTGGAAAGTCATACTGATTGTTGGTTCATCAACCGAAAGCACAGGCAATGCCTCAACGACATTCAGATCACAAATCGTATCAGAAATCTTAAGTCCCTCAATCCCGGTAATTGCAATAATATTTCCTGCATTTGCCTCCTCAACTTCGATACGCTCAAGCCCCTTAAATCCTAGCAATTGCAGCAGACGACCCGAACGAATATTGCCATCTTTATCAATAATTTTTACCGCAGATTTTGCTTTGATTTGTCCACGAGTAATCCGTCCTATACCAATAGTACCTACATAGGAGGAATAATCTAAAGAGCTGATTTGCATCTGGAAAGGACCATTTGCATCTACTTTAGGCGGCTCAACTTTTTCAATAATTGTTTGCAATAAAGCACTCATATCTGAAGCTTCATCTTCCAAGTGCAGCTTCGCGTAGCCATTTAAAGCAGAAGTGTAAACCACAGGAAAATCTAATTGCGCATCTGTCGCGCCCAAGTTATCAAACAAATCAAAAACTTGATCCATAACCCAATGAGGTCTTGCTCCTGGGCGGTCAATTTTATTAATGACCACAATAGGATTCAATCCACGCGCGAACGCTTTTTGCGTTACAAAACGTGTCTGTGGCATAGGGCCATCAACTGCATCAACGAGCAATAATACACTATCTACCATGGATAAAATGCGCTCGACTTCGCCACCAAAATCAGCATGTCCAGGAGTATCAACGATATTAATTTGATGGTTTTGCCAATAGACACACGTGTTTTTTGCAAGAATAGTAATTCCTCGTTCCTTTTCCAAGGCATTAGAATCCATTACCCGTTCAACTTTAGGGGCTCTCTCATTTAATGTTCCAGTTTGTTGCAGCAACTTATCAACTAGAGTAGTTTTACCATGGTCAACATGTGCGATGATGGCAATGTTGCGAATTTGATCAATCATAAAATAACCTTTGATGGGAAAAACAAGTATTTGTACATAGATTTGACATTATACCTCAACAGGACACTAAAACCTATCTGATTCTTGTATTTTATAGCCTCATCCACTAAGTTCTAGCTATTAGTATAGCAAACTATTTTTCATGCTTGAGTCAATAAAATGCATGCCTATGAAAACCAAATCCTCTAAATGCAATGCATTGTTTTATTAAATTAATTTCTAACTATTCCCGCTATACACTACTAAATATTTTTTAGCTGCTAAAATAAGAATGAGGGGTTAAAAATAGGGAGTAATTATGAGACAGCTAATTTTACATCCCACTGATATTAGCCAATGGCATGCATTAGTTAATGAGGCCCAAGCTGCAACCCAGCTTATTTTGAGCGAAAACACTGAAAGTTATTTGGTATTTTTACTAATGCGTTTTTCTCAAGGACCTAAATTAATTGAATCCATAGTTGCACTCGATTTTCTAGAGTCTATGCATAGACCGCGAACACTGCAAATGGAATTACTACGCGATGTGGGAGATAAAAGTTTATTATTTTGCGGGCTTTTTCCAGGGATTGCTAAAAGAAGACATGTTAGTCTTGAGTATTTTTCCGAAATGGGACAAGCAGCCTATTTGACTGTTGGAGAATTAGAGGGAAAACATTCTGAAAATATCTATTTTCAATTAAGCGAACAATTTCTAATCTTAAAACAAATCTTACAGGCCATGCGCGGTGAATACACCGAAATCATTCAAGCTGATCCTAGAATTTTATCGTCCATAAAAGTAAAGTTACAATAAACAGCTTAACCTGGGTGCGACTAGCAATCCCAGGTACACTTTTCTAAACTCCTCATATGCTGGATAAAAGGCTTAATTTGTTGACTTTAAGACCTAAAGTATTTCTTATGAGTTAAAAAATATACAACCACATACTCATTATGTTATGTTACATGAATGGACATTTTGATAAATTTAAATAAACATCGAACCAACAAAAAATAAAGGTTATACAGAGGAGAATAAAGTTATGTCAGGCATTTTAAGTTTTCTCAGCGTCCCAGTAAAAAAACCAAATTCAGTATCAGAAAAAAAATCCGCTTTTTTCCCCGATATTTTTCGCATTGCTTTGAAAAATATGAAATCAGAAGAGAATTTAGCAAAATATTTGCACAAGCAAGCACAACTCCATCCGCAAGAATATTGCGAAGCCATTCAAGACTATTTCAAAGAGAAACTAGAACAAAGAACAGGACTGATGCGCCATGTCAGTTTTTTTGACTCTGAAAATACGTCAACATTAAACTTCATGAATGTCGTACAAGGATTTAAGGACCTAGGCTTTGGTACGCTCTCTGCTTATTTAAATACTGCTCTTGTTATAGGTGGAGGTATCTTAGGCACCCAAAAACTAGAGCCTCCTATTGAAAAGGTTCATGATTTAACACATCCGGTCTCTCATACAGCTTATTTTAATCAGAACCCCTCTAAATTTAATAACAAAGCCCATGAAAAAATGATAAAGGAGCTGATACATAGAATGATGAAAGGACGCGATAAACTTGAGAAAGAAGATCTTATCAAATTAGTTGATGAAATAAGAACACGACATCCCAAAACAGGTTTAGGTAAACTATTCGCAGAACTTTTAAGACCACTCCAGATTGTGGCTTTCACTAACGTAATGAATTTATGTGGTGGCTCCCTTACGGAACAAGATTTGCAGGATTTCTTTAGCGGTACACTTTTTTATGCCATCGCTGAACCAAGCTCTGTTGCTCATAGAGTGATGACTATGCGCTAAGTGACAAATTGTCGTTTTTTTGAAAAGAATCAAACCAACCATTGGTATGTTAACATCAGTTACGGATAAGAGTTTTATTAGATCCAGTCTTTATCTTAGTTGTTAGCGTTGGGGAGCACTACCAGTGACTTAAGGAGCTTCTTGTAGTCGTCCTCGCGAAAGCGGGGACCCAGATTGATGGAGGCACAATGCCCCCTATAGAAATGGACTTCCGCTTTCGCGAAAATGATGAAACCCTGTAAGTAGGGAATGAGGAGAGGCTTTAGCATCGTCTAAGCCTTAGCACGAAATTTGAATTAAAAATCTTAGTATCAAGCGCATCTGAATTAATGGTATCCCCTTTAGAGGAATCTCGTTTGGATTATCCTTTATGAAACAACATGGCGATATCAATGGGATCAAAAGTATATTTCTGATTGCAAAAATCACAACGAATAGCTACCTCTCCCTGTTCTTTTAGTAATTCGTTTGCATCCTCTTCACCTAAAACAGTAAGTACTTGCTTCATCTTATCAAGGTTACAGCGGCACTTAAAACGAGTTTTACGGCTCTCAAATATTCTTATTTCTGTTTCATGATAAAGTCGATATAGTAATATTTCATTCTCTAAAGTGAGTAACTCGTGCTCACTTACTGTTTGACCCAATTGCACTGCATATTCCCAGAATTGTTCCCTATGTTGCGTATCTTGGCCCGGCATTAACTGCAGCAACATTCCTGCAGCAGCATTTTCATTCACCGCCAACCAAACTCGAGTGGAAACTTGTTCCGATTGAGCAAAATAGCTCATCAAATTTTCACTCATTGAAGTGGATTGAATAGGAACCATGCTCTGGTAGGCATTGGTTTGATTATTTTGATTAATGGTTAAAACCATTTGTCCTTCGAGAAATGCACTCGCATACTCTTTAATTTCTAGATTTTCAATAAATTGCGCAAATGCTCGTACATTAAGCTCATGATCACATTGGACTAATAATAGAGGAAGCCGTTTATCTCCTTGAAACTGTAAATTTAAGCTCCCCTGAAATTTGATACTGGATGCTAAAAGCAAACATGAAACAAGTGCTTCTCCCAATAAATTTTTAACCATTGGAGGATAGTTTCGTTGACTCATAATGGTTTGATAAGTGTCTTCAATGTGAACGATTTCACCACGAATATTTGCATGTTCAAAAATAAAGCGTTGCAGGGTATCTGATTGTTTCATAAACGAGCTCTAAAAAATTACGACAGCCACTAAGACTCAGTTGCAATTGCGAAGTATAACATAATTTTTTTGTAATTTTTCCTGGAGAAAAAATGATTTTGAACTATGCTTTTAAAATCACACTAAAATTTTAAGGATGAAATCATGATTGATAAAAACATACTTGCTCCCTTATTTAAAACTATAGACAAAGTCGTTTTTGGTATTGAAGACACGGAAGAACCCAAAACCAAACCTGATTTTATTGAGATAGACACTGAAGAAGAATTTGATGTAGAACGCTCTATTAATTAATAGTTGATTCCTAATACCTATGCGGGCAATAATCGCTCTTTTTTGAGTGAGAAGCCTTTAAGATGTTGAACAGCCAACAAATGGCAGCAGTGCGTCATATAGACGGACCTTTATTAGTTCTTGCTGGAGCTGGGAGCGGTAAAACACGAGTAATCACGCAAAAAATTGCTTATTTAATTAATACATGCGGCTATGCCGCCAATACTGTATGTGCAGTAACTTTTACCAACAAAGCAGCCAATGAAATGCGTGCTCGGGTTGCAGCCGTCTTACCACCAGCGACTCGAAGGGGCTTAAAAGTAGCAACCTTCCATACTTTAGGCCTAAGTATTATCAAACGTCACTTTGACTTATGTGATTTAAAAAAAGGCTTTTCTATTTTTGATAGTGAGGATTGCATACAAATCTTGCGTGGTTTTTTATCTGCGAATAAAGCTACAGAAAGAGAGTTTATCCTGCAAGTTCAGCAACGAATTTCACGTTGGAAAAATGATCTCCTCACCCCAGAACAAGTCATTAACAATCCTTATGATGCGCCCTATTATGAAGAAGCTGCTTTACTTTATCCACGCTATCAACAAGCACTTAAAGCATATAATGCGGTAGATTTTGATGATTTAATTCGTCTTCCTGTAAGTCTTTTAAGCGAACATTCTTCCGTATCAACCTATTGGCAAAATAAGATTCGTCATTTATTAGTAGATGAATATCAAGATTCAAATACCAGCCAATACCTTTTGGTAAAACAGTTAACCGGAATAAGAGCTCATTTTACCGTTGTCGGTGACGATGATCAGTCAATTTATGCCTGGAGAGGAGCAAAACCTGAAAATTTAAAACAATTACAAGAGGATTATCCTCAATTAAAAATAATAAAATTAGAACAAAATTACCGGTCGACTAATATCATTTTACACTCCGCAAATCATCTTATTGCGAATAACCAACATTTATTTGAAAAAAAGTTATGGAGTGAATTCGGCCATGGTGAATTATTAAGAGTGATTCGTTGTAAAGATGAAAATGATGAAGCCGAACAGGTAGTTGCTGATTTAATTAGCCATAAAATACGTGCTAGAACCCAATATGGAGATTATGCAATATTATACCGCGGCAATCATCAATCCCGTATTTTTGAAAAAGTACTCCGCCATTATGGGATCCCTTATTATATTAGTGGTGGCCAATCTTGGTTTGCAAAAGCAGAAGTAAAAGATGTTTTTGCTTACTTGAAATTATTATGTAATGCGGCAGATGACGCTGCATTTTTGCGAGTCATCAATACCCCCAAACGAGGAATCGGTGAAGCAAGCCTTGATGCTCTGGGTCATTATGCACAAAATAAAGGTATAAGTCTTTATGCTGCAGCAGATCATCTTGCGCTTAGTGAGTATATCGCAGAAAAACCACGTGCTGCTTTACTTACTTTTAAATCATGGATGGAACAAATAAAACTACGAGTCACTACAGGTTCTATAGTAGAACAACTCAAACAGATGGTAGAGAACAGTGGTTATGAAGCTTATATTTATGAACTCTGCGACACCCCCGCTAAAGCTCAAAAAAGGATGGATAATGTTTGGGAATTATTAGAATGGATTGATCGTTTATTAACCAAAAATCCGGAACAAACCTTAGCTGAGGTAATTAACAAACTCATTTTAATTGATATTCTGGATCAAGCAGAGGAACAAGATAACGACACCCTGCAACTCATGACCTTACATGCATCAAAAGGCTTAGAATTTCCTTATGTTTACTTAGTAGGTATGGAAGAGGAATTATTACCTCACCGGGTGAGTATTGATGAAGACCAAATCGAAGAGGAAAGACGATTAGCCTATGTAGGCATTACTCGTGCTCAGAAAGGTTTATGCTTTACCTTAGCCAAACAAAGACGTCGTGCAGGTGAAGTACAAGACTGTTTACCTAGCAGATTTTTAGACGAGCTTCCTGCCGAACATCTTGAATGGTTCGGAAAAAATGTAGAGCGCTCTGAAGAGCAATCGAAACATCTAGCAAAAACTCATTTAGCTGGATTAAAAAGTTTACTGCTTGAACCGTAAGTTGCAAAGATTATTGTCGCTACAATGCAGCACAGGCTACAATGATAGGTATGATCCATCCTGATCGCTCTATTGATGCCATGAGAAAAAACATTATCCTATTTACTGTTGCCTTAGCCATGTTCATGGAAGCGGTAGATACCACCATTATTAATACAGCAATTCCTGTAATGGCTCGAAGTCTGGATGTCGATCCTATAGATTTAAAATTAGCACTCATCAGCTATCTTTTGAGCTTAGCAATCTTTATTCCTATTAGTGGTTGGGTAGCAGACAAATTTGGCATAAAAGCAGTTTTTATAACTGCTCTCACTGTATTTACTTTAAGCTCCATTTGGTGTGGATTTACACATAACTTATGGGAATTGATTTGTGCCCGTATTGCACAAGGAGTCGGCGGTTCATTTACTGTACCTATAGGACGTCTAATTATTTTTCGAACCAGCAAGCGACATGAATTAATTACAAAAATGACCATGGTGATTATGGTTGCCTCTGTAGGCATGATGCTGGGACCATTATTAGGAGGGATTATTACTTATCGTTTTTCTTGGCGTTGGATTTTTTGGGTCAATATACCTGTAGGAATACTCACCATAGGTTTAGCAAGTAAATTGTTACCTAGTTTCTCTCCTCGCCAAGTCCCTCCTTTAGATAAATTAGGATTTGTTCTTTTTGGCAGTGGATTAGCTGTGCTCACTTTTGGTTTATCCATGTTCAGTGAATCCAATATAACAATAACGCAAACATCTATGATGTTAATCACTGCAGTATTGTTATTGGGTGGATATACCAGACATTCTTATAAAAGAAAGCATCCTATTGTTCAGGTAGAACTTTTGTATACCCGTACCTTTTGTATTTCAGTACTAGGAAATCTATTAACACGCTTGAGTTTTGGTGGTATTCCATTTTTATTACCTTTATTGTTACAAATTGGTTTAGGCTATTCATCAAGCTTGTCTGGCTTATTACTTACCCCTATAGCACTGGGCGTATTTTTAGTAAAACCTTTCTCCGTGTATATACTGCGTTGGCTTGGCTATAAAAATTTATTAATGATTAATACCTTTCTTGTGAGCCTATCCCTATTGTCATTTTTTTCAATTAATACAAACTCTTCTATTTATGATATTGCAATTTTAACTTTTGCCTATGGGTTTCTGGTTTCATTACAGTATACCGGCATGAACTCACTTGCGTATGCTAACATTAATGAAAATGACCTCAGCGCAGCCACAAGCATTATGAGCACCATCCAACAATTATCCCAAAGTTTTGGTCTCGCTGTTTCGGCGATATTGATTGATTTTTTCACCTATAAATATTCTGTGCATCAGGCTTTTTCAGTTAAAATATTTCATGATACGTTTATCACGTTAGGAATCCTTACTTTTTTTTCGGGAATTATTTTTACCTTCTTAAAAAAAGAAGATGGTTTGGAGCTTATTGAAACTCCCGCAAGTAAATCCTTATAAAAATCTACACCTTCTTAAATGAGCTGAAACGTTAATCAGTGATTTATTTGCTCGATTCATTACAGTTTTTAGTAAAATATGCTCTATCACGTGTAATATATTAGAATTTTTAGACAAAATGATCTATGATAGAAATGCATTATTATTGTTTTGCAAAAAAAGTAATATTTTTTTGAGAAAAAAACAGCACAATTAATAAAATAATGCTACAATGTGGTAGTTACAATTTAGGAAATTAAAATGTCAGAAAAAATTCGCGGTACAGTAAAATGGTTTAATGAGTCCAAAGGTTTCGGTTTTTTAGAAAGTGGCGGTAAAGATTATTTTGTTCATTTCAGTGCAATTCTAGGCACCGGGTTTAAAACTCTTGCAGAAGGTGCAACGGTAGTGTTCAAACCAAGTAATGGTCAAAAAGGTCCGCAAGCTGAAGAAGTTGAAGTAGTAGCCTAATACATTTATTAAAACCCTATCTGCTTTAATACATCGTTATTTCTGGGGATAGGGTTTTTCCGAAAGAAAATCATTATTATTCCTCAAGTAAATAACGAGTATTGAATGATGTTATTGATAAAATTCAAACTTGTTTATCACACCTTTACATAAAAAAACAAGTGTTAACAGCTAAAATACAAGGAATCGTATTATGGTTAAAAAAATTGGAGTTGTGGTTGGAAGTTTACGCAAAGAATCCTTCAACCGAAAAATGGCGCGCGAGCTCATATCTTTATCTCCTTCCTCTCTAGAATTACAAATTATTGAGATTAATGAATTACCTTTATATAACCAGGACCTTGATGATGAAAATAGACCACCAGCTGCTTGGACACAGTTTCGTGAGCAAATAAAGGCATGTCAAGGGGTACTCTTCGTAACACCAGAATATAACCGCTCCGTTCCTGGTGTATTGAAAAATGCAATTGATGTTGGCTCTCGTCCTTATGGCCAAAGTGTATGGGGCAAAAAACCTGGCGCGGTAATAAGCGTTTCTCCTGGGGCTATTGGTGGATTTGGCGCCAATCATCATTTAAGACAATCTTTTGTATTTTTAGATATTCCCATATTACAACAACCTGAAACCTACATTGGAGGAGCTGGAGATTTATTTGATGCCCAAGGAAAAATCCAAAAAGAAGAAACTTTAAAATTCATTAAAAAATTCATAGACGCTTATGCTGCTTGGGTTGAACTAAATACGCAAAAATGAACCCCTGCTGTTGCAGGGGGTGATGTTCTTCTAAATGTCACTCTTTTCAAAGGCGAGAGTCAATTTTTCCTTAAGTTGATACCATGTGCTTGCGCAGGAAAGTATTATTGCGCGAGACTACATAAATTCCTTAAGTCAATGGCAGAACACTTTTCAACTCACCCACATCAATATCAGATGATTAAGTATTTTAACTGTATACTAACGAGCTATTCGTTTTGTTGTACTCCAAAACACAGATTGGGTGGAAAATATAACTCTAAGAATATAGAATAGCCAATGCAACCACGTTCCCTATCCTAAGTTAATTATAAAATAACAGGCATAAAATCCATGACAAATCACCTCGAACAGTTTGAACAACGTAAACAAGATCATATTAAGTTAGCCTTAATGCCTGAAAATCAAACTGCTGATTTAAGTACTTTGGACACTATTAATTTAATACATGAAGCTCTTCCTGATTTGAATTTTGATGATGTTTCTATCAAAGGAAGTCGATTTGGTCACGTAGTTGAAAAACCTTTTCTTATTAGCTCCATGACTGCAGGACATAAACGCGCAAAACACATCAATCGCAACCTTATTGAAGCTTGCGCACAAAATGGTTGGGCAATGGGTGTAGGCTCACAAAGACGCGAGCTGACAGATCCTAAAGCAGCTTTTGAATGGCAATATTTACGCCAAGATTTTCCAGAAGTAAGTTTGTACAGCAACTTAGGAATAGCCCAATTAATTGAAACATCCATTACTGACATACAACGCTTAACTGATGCTTTGCAGGCTAATGCATTAATTATCCATTGTAATCCCTTACAAGAATGCATACAACCGGAAGGAACAACAACATATAAAGGTTGTTGGAATGCTTTAACTTATCTAGTAAAAAACCTTGAATTGCCAATTATAGTCAAAGAAACAGGTTGCGGTTTTTCACGTGAAACAATGATACGCTTAAATGATATTGGTATTGCAGCAATCGATGTAGGTGGATTAGGCGGGACTCACTGGGGACGAATTGAAGGACATAGAGCCACTCATGACCCAATTAGACAACAGGCGGCCATAACTTTCCGAAACTGGGGGATTGATACTGCAACTTCAGTAAAACTAGCAATGGAACTAAACCCCTCTTACGAAATTTGGGGTTCTGGCGGAGTAAATAATGGTTTAAATGCTGCTAAACTTTTTGCTCTTGGAGCAACAACAGTTGGTTATGCAAAACCCATGCTTGAAGCAGCACTGAAATCATCAGAACAAGTTAGTTTATGCATGCAAACAATAGAGTACGAATTAAAAGTAGCTATGTTTTGTACTGGAAGCAGAACCCTATCAGACTTAAAGAAAAAATTGGGTTGACCTCAGTTCGACATAAGCATTCCAAAATTTTCATTAAGTGAGTGTATTTTTAGGGTAGCCTTTTTCGGCTTGAGCATATAAGCAGCTAAAGCCCGATAAGAGATAAATAACAAAATTATCAAGCCTCCGATGTCTCGCGTGTTCAATTTATGCTCAAAAACCATTTCAACAATACTGCGCTGTCCAAGCAATTATTTTGAAAAGCTACCGTTCGTTTTTGCAATGGAGCCGTTAATAGTTCCATAGGCCTCAGGCTCTACTACACAATCGTTTTAAAAATATGCGTATTTTTATAAATACTACTTTTATGCTAAGTCGCATGAATAAAAGTACTGACTTACCAAGGTATGTTATCCAGCTTAAGTGTGTCATTTTTTGGTTAAATACCTGCAATATTTGTTGGCGTATAAAAATGATTGTCTGTTTAAAAATATTCTTCGTTTTGAAGAAACAAGAGATGCTGTCCAATATCGTTTTGCTAGTATATGAAATCGCTAATAGTCTATACATAGGAACTATTCCCACAAAGAAGCCACCGCTTAAAGAAGCATGTTTGGGATTTTTCTTTGCTTGATATAAAATGATTTTTAGGATGTTTAACCACAATACATTTAGATTGCGGTTGCGTGTTAATTGCATAACAATATTTACAAAACACAAATCATGGGTTATTTCTTCACTCACTTTGGTATCAAAACGTTTCAGTGCGCCAGCACTAAAATTCTCTGTTTCGAAGCTTTCGATGATGGTTTCGGCTGCTAATCTTCCACTTTGCAAAGCATATTGTATCCCTTCACCAGTAAAAGGATTGATAAATCCTGCTGCATCACCAGTGAGTAAAACCCTGTCTTTTACATTAATTGTAGCGGGGTCATAACAAGATAAAGGCCAACCAGCTATTTTAGTTATTTGCATTCCCGGGCTAATTTTTGATTTAAAAAAAGGATCACTTTCTATCATTTCCAACAGCATGGCTTTTAAATTAGTTTCATTTTTGGGAAATGTTTTTAATACCATACCAATTCCCACATTGGCGGTTGTGGACGAAGTGGGAAAAAACCAAAAGTATCCTGGAAAAGTGTTACGAGTAAAAAAAAGCGTTGCTTGGTGCGATGTACAATTAATATTTTCGCAGTAGGCGCGCACAGCTACAATTTTATGTTTTGGATTTGGTTTTTTACCTTGAAGAGTTCTCGCAACAGTACTGTTGCTTCCATCTGCACCAACCAACATTTTGATTAAAAAGCGTCTTTTTTTACCGAGTTGTTCGCATTCAACCATAATATTCTGTTCATTGACGAAATAATTCAAAAGCTTACAGTCAGTAATAACGTTAACTCTCTGTTGCTTTGCTGCGTTAACTATCCAACTATCAAGCAAGACACGCGGAATGACTCTACCATAATTAACAAAGTCTTTGATTTGGGGGATATTGTCCGTTATCAATTCCTGGCCATCTACATAAACTGTGGCTTCTGTAATCATGTTGGTTGCTTTGAACTCAGGAAGATCGGTAATACCAAGCGCCATTAGTTCTCTTAAAGACACTGGCGAAACAAAATCTCCGCATACCTTATCTCTTGGGAAGGAATGAGAATCTATAAGTATTACTTTTTTGCCCGCTTTTGCCAAATAATAAGCACATATTGCCCCAGAAGGACCAGCACCCGCGATTAAAACATCCGCATCAAAATCCCCTGTTTTTAGTGAATTGTCCTTCGCTAAAATCGACTTATTCCGACAATATGCCATATTATTCATTTCTCAAATGTTTCATTCAATGAATACAACATTAGGTATTGTAGTAAACGTTTACTCACCTATTCATGTAAGTATATAAAAAATATGCGCCCTGACAAAAAGCAGGATCAAAGTTAAATCAAAATTAGGGCTGATTCATAAAAGACAAAAAATACCAACCTTTTTAAAGCTGATACATTATTATTAAATGGATAAAATCCCTTATAAATGGCTTGTCGAACAGTTAATATAACTTTGTATCGTTATTATCTAGTGCATTTTGAATAAAGTCTAATTTGAGGAGTAAGTCTTTTATTTCGTGTACGGTTAGCTGCTGCGTATTATGAGAGGTATAATCTTCATAATTAGAGATAATTTCCTCGCCTTCAACAAAATACTTCTTGTAATTCAGATCTCTATTATCCGCTTGAATACGATAATATCGCCCCATATCTTCTGCTTTAGCCATTTCTTCTCGGGAAATTAAAGACTCATACAATTTTTCACCATGACGGGTACCTATAACTCTCACTTCACTCATGCTTCTAAAAATTTCAATTAGCGCTTGGGTTAAATCAGCAATAGTGGACGCAGGTGCTTTTTGAATAAAAATATCACCTTGATTGGCATGAGAAAAAGCATGTAATACCAAATCAACAGAATCTTCTAGCGACATTAAAAATCGAGTCATTTGAGGATCCGTTATCGTTAGCGCTTGTTTCGCTTTGATTTGCGCAACAAAAAGAGGGATCACAGATCCTCTTGATGCCATAACATTTCCATAACGTGTAGCGCAAATAATGGGGCCATTTTCAGGAACAACTCTGGATTTAGCAACAACAATCTTTTCTGCCATCGCTTTGGAAATACCCATAGCATTAATGGGGTAAACTGCTTTATCTGTACTTAACACCACTATTCTTTTTACTGCTCGGGCTATACCCGCAGCCAAAACATTATCGGTACCAAGAATATTAGTGCGCACCGCTTCCATCGGATAAAACTCACAAGAAGGGACCTGCTTTAAAGCTGCTGCATGGAACACATAATCTACGCCAATCATCGCATCGGCTACTGATGAATAATCACGAACATCACCAATGTAAAATTTTACTTTGTCATTATTCAGCTCGTTACGCATGTCTTCTTGTTTTTTTTCATCACGGCTGAAAATCCGTATTTCACGAATGTCAGATTTTAAAAACCGCTGCAAAACAGCATGCCCAAAGGAACCAGTTCCTCCTGTAATCATCAAAACTTTATCTTTGAACATGCTCATTTATCCTCATATAAATTTTTTGATTCATACATTAAAGCAATCAATTGTGACCAATCAGGAGCAACATAACCAGTTGCATTTTTAAATCGTTCGCCATTGAGTGAACGATCAACTCTAATTTCTTCATCGGCTACGATGCTTATTTTTTTCTTGTAAATCTCTGCGATCAGCGAAAGCAACTCATATTTATTAATAGGAGTCGCTGCAACCTGATAAAGCCCCCAAAGCTCAGGTTTAGGGATAACATAATCACGCATAACTCGTGCTAATTCGAAGGTGGGTAATCCCGAAAAAATAGCATTTACGTATCCCTTCACTGATAGCTGCTGCGAAAGAAACCATTCAACTAATGCCGTTTTACTGTTGAATTCATGCCCTATTATTGAAGTACGCAGAGTAATTGCATGCGAACTTTCTGTAATTTCACCAATAAATTTTGATTTACCGTATAAGTCTTCAGCATCTG
This sequence comes from Legionella santicrucis, assembly GCF_001468135.1. Lineage (GTDB taxonomy): Bacteria > Pseudomonadota > Gammaproteobacteria > Legionellales > Legionellaceae > Legionella > Legionella santicrucis. The sequence goes on from NZ_LNYU01000010.1 coordinate 37,046, forward strand.
AATTATCATTCTCTGTATAAAAGCCTTTTTTTCCAGAAAAAACACAATCCGTACTAATATGAATCAAGCGTGCTCCTGCTAATTGACACAATCGTGCTAATTGATGAGGTAACATCGCATTAATAGGCAACGCAGATAAGGGATCCTTAGCACTTGATAACTGTTTAATTAGGCCAATACAATTGATGACAACATTAGGACGAACTTGTTCAAGAACTCTACATAAAGTATCTAAATTAAGTACATCTACATCAGAAATAAGGTAAGGGTGAAAAGCGCTGGGAAAATATTTTAAACCTTCTTTACTTCTTAAAGTACCCCAAACTTCAAAATCCTTCTGCTGCTGGTTAAACGTATAAAACACTGCACTTCCCAGCATACCTGTTATACCTAAGACCAGAATTTTCAAAATCAATCTACCTCTTTTTAATTTTATTATTAAAAATTTCAATGAGTCGACGGCTCTGTGTCGTCATTTCAAAATGTTCCAAGAAGAAAGCTCTCGCTGCTCTTCCCAGCTTTTCCCGCTCTGAAATAGGCATATAATATAATTTTTCCATATTTTTGGCTAGCGCATCAGCATCCTCGGCAGGTGAAACTAATCCTGCTTGTGCCTCTTGGACAATACGCGCTCCTTCTCCATCTAATGCTGCTAAAATAGGTCGTCCTGCAGCTAAATAAGCTTGAACTTTACTTGGTATAGTATAAGAAAAAAGTTCATCTTTTTTTAAAGTGACTAAAAGAGCCGCTGCTTTAGAAAAAATAATAGGCATTACAACAGCTGGAAATCGACCAGGAATTAATATGTTTTTTATCTTTCTTTGTGCTATTTGAAGAAGCAACCAATCGCTCATACTACCACTACCGATTAAAAGAATTTTACATTGGGTTAAATGGGACATTCTCTCCGCGGCATTAATAATTGTCTCAAGTGCTTGCGCCGTACCCAAATTACCCGCAAAAACAAAACAAGTATAAGACTCAAGCTCTGATAATAGATGCGTAGGAAGATCGTGATGAGTGCTAGATGATTCTGGCTCTAAGAATGAATTAGGATAATAAACCACTTTTTCCAATGAAGTATACTTTTCCATCAAAGTAGGAAAGACCTTTGATTGTACTAATAAAGTATCGGAAGCGGCATAGATACCTTTTACAACATAACCAATGATCTTTAATAAAAACCTATTTTGAATAAATCCTGTAGCCTGAACACTTTCAGGCCACAAGTCCTGTACCCATACAGCAAGATGAGCTTTTAAACGCCATTTTAAATAAATAGCAGGGATTACCGAGGTAATTGGCGAAGGTACAAATACAAAAACAACATCGAACTGTTTTCCTTTTATAAATCGTGGAAAATGATAAAGTCCATTAACGATAAAAGATAAATAATTTAACACTAATCGTTTACCACCTTTACCTCGAGGAAAAAGAGGCGCACGATGAATAGGAATATCATGAAAAGTTTCTGTATAATGACCTGATGCACGATAGCCCTCAAAGATGATACCTTCAGGGTAATTGGGCTTTCCCGTAACGACCTCTATTTGGTGTCCTTGTGCTGCAAGACACTGCACTAATTCATTTATGATAAATGTTTCAGGCCAAAAATATTGTGAGACGACTAAAATTTTCACTTGTTTCTTTAGATTGATTGGTTGAGTTGCTTCATTTAAAAGTTCAGAATTATAAATGAAAAAACTCTTTAAGCCGATGTTAAGAGATTTTTCTACAGAGCACAACTAAAAATTAACCATCGATTGGCAATTTAAAGGCCCTTTGCCGTTGCAAAGGGTAATGGGATCTCAATCTGATTCGTTATACCATCGCAAATGTTCAAAAGCAAAATAGATCGCCAATTAGATTATTTTTGATACAATCGTAGATCGGTCATTACGGCCATAACTCTCTTTATTATCTATTTTTCGCACTTGAGGAAATAGGATCACTTGATTATTTCGATCAAGGACAACCGAATGTTTAAAGGGAGATTTTATAAATAAATCAAGATTGGTTTCATTCTTTGAGAAAGGTAATTTTTGAACATCTTCATCTAAAGCCTTAAGTGTAATAAAGTCTTGCCACTCTTTAGACTCACACTTCTCACAACTTTGGATTTTCTCTCCTCTTTTTATAATAAGTTCTATTCCCTCATTATTATTCAAAACATTTCTTGTAATAGGTCACCCCTAATAAACTTTCAAGAAGTTTATTAGGAGAACTGATCCTCTTTATATTCTAACCAAAGCTACCGCCAAAAGAT
>NZ_LNYU01000011.1 GCF_001468135.1 Legionella santicrucis
CAACCAAATCAAATATCCAAATTTTGCACGTGACTTGATGCCCTGAAAAAAGAGTGGCTTGAGTTTTACCAAACTCACGACCCGCCTCTCCAACTACAGAAAGAGGGGCCATCGCTGCCCCAAAATCTTCATTTTGAGTTGCATTGTTCTGCGTACATTCCCCATCGGCACAAAATAAATTCTTAAGACAAGGTATCGGCTTTGGGCACACCTTTTCCTGGCAGCGATATACTTGCTCATATAAAGAACAAGCATTATTCTCGATTAGAGTGCAACGTGAGCTTGATTGCAGGCAACCTTTATTTTTTTGTGCCACACATTCATCGGCACGCGCTGAAACACAACTGTATGTTGCATCATATGCCCAGCATGGGCGTGTGACAGGCAATCCCTCAATGACATGAGTCGTGTTGGACTCAGTACACTGTTCCTTTTTGACTTGGCATAAACCACTGCCTTCCAATACACCGCAATCAGTATCCCAATGCTCTTCATTGACATAGGCGCGAGAGAGGGCGTCAAACGTTAAGCGGATTTGAATCGGGTAGTAACGTGCCCATTTTTGGGTAAGGTGAAGTACCAGTAATCCATTGTTTTTACAGCTAGGATAAGTACTTACTTTAACCCAGGGTGCCGCTTGCCCATTATTGCGAATGGAGTGAATTGTAGCCTTTAAGCCATCGCAGGGTTGTTTCAATGCCACAGGGCTGTTCACTTGACCGGAAACTGCATTGGTAATCGCGCCGGTCGTGAGGTTGACACTAATGTACCCCTCCCATTTCTTTTTCACGGTAAATTCGATGTTCATGTGTTGATTAATGTGCTCTTTGTTGACCTCCACCTTAAGTTTTTTAGAGCACTGTCCATCGGGTAATCTTCTTGATGTATGACATAGTTCGTCATGTGTTTTTAGGTCACACTCTTGTGGCGTTTCATCGCAGTGAATGCGATCATTGGAAATACCATGCGTAATGCTAAAACTCTCTTCCTCTATTAATTTTGCCTGTTGGATGACAGTACTTTGGGTATTGACTTCAAATTGTCGTTCTCCAAAATGGTTAATGACTTCTTGCCCTCCTCTATCCTCCTTTAATGCTTGGCGGCTTGCGGCACTTAAATCCGTTTTCTCCGTTTCAACCCCATTATAGTATTGTTTTTGGGTAGGATTTTCATTGTAGTCCTTAAAGGTGGTTTCAGGATGAAAGTGATTTAATGCCTCACGAGTTTGCCCTCTTAACGATTTTGCATATTCTTTTAATTGGGGAAAATCTTGTGCGGTTGTATTGGCTAAAGCTGTCGCGATTAATCCAAAAATCAAAATCACGCCACTTGCGCATTTAAACATGTCCACGCTCCAGTATCTTTTTTGCCACATCAGGTGCAGCAAGTCCCTTAGTCCCTATTAACTCAAGGCTTTTTTTAATACTTGCATTGCCGTAAACCACATCAAATAAGGAGTCAGGGCATGCTGTTTGTGTTTGGCATGATGAGGAGCCTTGAGTTACAACCAATGCAGGGACAGAAGAGATGCGATATTGGGTAAACCAAACGGGATCAATGGATACCCCTTGAAAATTTAAGTGACGAATGGATGCTTCTTGATTCAGGCGCTTAAAGGTTTGAATTGTTTTTTTAAAATCGCCTTCGACTAATCCATTAATAACCAAGGGGATATTAAATCGCGCTGCTTCATCGCCAAGTGCAAATAAAAGCGCCTTGGGCATGGAAAAAGAGACAAACAAAACAGCGCCATCCACATTTTTAGGTTTTTGTTTGTCTGATATACGATTGCCTTCATGACTTATAATCGCATCAGTAAAGTCCTTGTATTTCAACTGATCCTGTGATGAGTTTTTGCTTAAGGATTTTAATGTGCTACTTGGTATCGCCGATTTTTGCTGGATTGCTTGCTCATGATATGAGGAAAGCTCATCATTTATATTGGCACACGCGCTCACAGACCAAAATATAGAGCTCAATAACACCGCTCTATGGAGCATGTCCCTATGGAGCATTTTTTTCTTAACTATTGAGTAATCAATCACTTAAAGACCTCCTTTAAAGAAAACAGCAATTTTTCTTGCGCCAAATCATAAAACCAAAGTTATCGCCGTCACTTGGGTAGGTGTGCCCTGTCTCCCACGTAATCACTGAATGCCCAAAAGGATAACACTGGCGCGCATCGGGTAATGTATTAACCAACTGATAGCGATAGCGACTTTTCGGTAAAATGGATGAGGCGTATGTTTTGCAAATGAAAGGTGCATCTTTACCTACTGAATCAGTAATCGCACCAATCCGATGAAGTTTGAAGTCCACGCGCTCTGTTAAAAGCGTTGCCGCAGAAATTGGGCTTGACTGGTTGGCCACAAACCCTGTTAATGGATAAGTTGAACCTTGAGCCCCCTGACACCAAAATAAAGAATCAATGGCCATGTCAGTCAAAGCCGCTGTGGCATCGGCTGCACATGCTGCTCGTGCAGGAGGGCTACTAAATAAAGTTGCCTCGGGGTTTATGACAAAGGCAAATTCAGAATCATTCCAGGAAGGATCAAGCTCACTTAAGTACATTACATCAAAATCTTCAGTTTCCATACATCCAATCGATGTAAGAATCTGTAACCAATACATCAATGGATATTTGTACCAATGGACATAATAAAAAGCCCCCTTGCCATCCGTATCAGGCATTTGGGAGCCACCCAAACCTTGGTCTTTAATGTGAAGTTGTATCCCTAGATTAACCATGCAGTAAGGCTTTCGAGTCACATCAGCCAGAGCAAAAGGCTCCCAATAGCCTATGGTTACGCCCAAGAGCTGACCTTTATGAGGACAAGAGCACAAAGGATTACCTGGATTTTTGGGATCGGGATAATGACTGTTCACCACATTAAAGTTCCCAATAGATAAAGGAAACAGGCAATTCCAGCAAATATCGGTGATGGGATTGACAAAATGCCCCTTACATTGAGATGCATGAAGTGGAGAAAGCAATCCTAAAAAGAGCAAATGGATATAAAATAGGTATCTAGGCATCATGGACTCCAATTTCTTTAATCTGCCAATAAAGACCGTCTTGATTCACCACACTAGGCACGGATTTGATGTGAAGCTTGTGAGTCAATACGCCATTCACATCAAAATAAACTCGCCCTAACCGCCTTGAAGCCTCGCGAATATCTCCGCAAGTCAAAATAAATTTGACCTGTTTATAATCACGGTAGTGCCTTTTAACCCATTTCATTTGATTGGAATCATCGGCATTAAAAAAGAATAAGGTTTTGGAAAATTGAATGTGCGCAAATGGATTAATGCGCATGCCTGCTTTAGCAACGAGCGTTCCATCGGGAGCCCAAACATCATGGGATACCCATACTGAAGGGTCAATACGAAATGTTTTAGGCTCATTGGTAGGTAAAAGCTTAAGCGGTTTAGGTCGTATGGCATGTTCTGCTACTCGTTGCTCTATCACGCGCTGATGCCTTGCAAGCTCTCCTGTTTCTTGCATGGCATGTAATCGCTTCATAATCACGTCTCGAATGTCCTCTTCAATGACTGGGAATACTTGCCCGTAGTTCCCTAGGTTATGGGCATGAGCAAGGATGCCTAAACTCATCAAGAACGCCATGAACCCTTGTCTTACCTTAGTGTTCATGCTTCATCCTTGAAATGGTTTGCTCTACAATTTCATCCGTCACATCTTGAGTATTTTGGCTAACTAAAACAGGGGCGCTGATTACCGTTACCCGATGCGATGCGCCATAAGCTTTAATTACCTTAGGTATTAGCGCTGAAAATCGACTCATAATCTTTAATTGTTCTTGTTCGGTCAGTTTGGATCGCGCCAACATCATGGATGGTTTTTGAATGGCACGCGTCATATCGATGACCACCAAAGAGGGGCGACTCTGAGTCAGTGAACACAAAAAAAGCAATAGACCCAATCCACCCAAAGCCCCAAGAACCATTCTGTAGCTTACATTCCATTGATTAAGCTGCATCGGTAACTCCATGATTAATCGGTTGTATGGGTGAACCCAAAATCGGATCATGCTCATTGGCAACACGCATGATGGCCTGCATATACTCTAAGCCCAATGCCTGATAATTTTGTACCGCTTGAACATCATCCCCATCTGAAGATAAAAGCACACGTATAAAAGGCGAGACAAACAAACGATGAAACGAGGAAATGCCATTAGCCCGTAATAAAACTTGGGAAAATCCAGCATCCTTTGCTTTAGGAAAGGCTTTTAATAGAGCCACCTCAAGCTCGGAAAAAGTTTCATGCTTTTTCTGATGTTCTAGCAATGAGGTGTCTTGCAGAAAAATCAACTTGATTGCCGAGTTTTCCCAAGCCGCACGCGCCTCAGGAAATTCAAAATAATCATCGATTCCTTGAGTGATGGTCACAAACGATGCCTTATGTTTGCGTCCGGTTCTAAACCCTTTGGTAATGAATTGAATCGCAATTGCATCTCCGGTAAAAAATGACCACGCTTCATCAATGATGCACATTTTTTGCTTGCTTCTGTCCGAATCAAACATGCGCCTTTGAAATTGAGAAATAACCGACAGCAATACAGGAGCACGAATGCTTTGATTGTCTTCAATTTCTTTTAAGTCAACGACAATCACCCGTGCACTAGGCGCAAGTTGCGATGGTTGGTTAAACACCTGTCCATGCTCTGCAAAAGAGCAATAGCGTTGCAAATTTTTAGAAAGAATTCGCGCCGTAGGGTAAGCTTCTTTGTTGGAGTCATAAAGGGCAATCAACTCACTCTGCACGTCATCAACTCGTGTTTGATTGGCTGTTTTGTAAAATGCAGTCAAAATTGCTTCGCGCAGTGTTCCTCTGTCATCATCTGTAGCTCCACTGGTGGGGCATGCCAACAGCTCAAACAAAGCAATGATGTCATCAATTTCCCTTAAAATATCTTTGACATGAGTAAAAGGATTCATTGAAAGATTACTGTATTCCAGATAAACCCCTCCAAGCACCTGGCATAATTTCTTGTAACTACCTCCCACATCAATAATAAAAATATCGCCTCCATTAAAAAGCACATTAAGCATCAACATTTGAATGAAAAAGCTTTTACCGCTGCCTGCGGTTCCTGTAACCGCCATGTTGAAGTTGGTGCCAAGCCGGCTTGAAAACGGATCAATGCAGGCAAATTGGTCGCGCAAAGTCGGCAGTAAAATTCCTTTGCCCACACCTGTCCAATCCGAAAGAACAGGTAAGTATTGCGTGGCATTCCAGGAAGAAATCGGCCACATCATTGTGGGGTAAGAAAATACGGCATCCACATGCCCTGTGAACAAAAAGGGCATAGACGTCAAAAAATAAGGCAATTGCATGCGCTTACTTAATGCAAGCTTTATCCCGTTATACGCATAGACACTGCGTGCAGCTTCTACATCGCGCTCTTTTTCATGAGGTCTTGAAAAAAGCACCACGTTATAAAGCATTTTGACTGCCCGTGTTTTTTGGGCTACCAAATCATTGCGAAATAAACGCCAGTTGCGTGCTTGATTCTCTGTTCCTGCAACATTTAAGGCATAATCACTTTTTGCTTTTTTATCTAAATCGCGGGTTTTTCGATTGGCACGTCCTTGGGCTTTAACCGGATCATCAACAAGATAGGTGACTGAAACAATGTGATTGCAAGGAATGCTTTGCTCAGGATGAAAAATATTATTGCTATTATTTAGATTTTCCCATAATTGATGCTCATCCGGTAAATCATCAATGGTTAAAACAGAAACTGCCGTTTCATAAGATGTGCCTTCCTGACTCACTCCACGAATCTGCACCGCTTCATTATTTACTTCCAAATCGAAATCATGAGAAACCACTTGTTCATTCAAATACTTGGTTGCATGATACCGAACAGGACGGGGATAAATCGTATCGGGACAATTATCCAGGTAGAAATTTAATAAATGTAAAAAATCTGATGTATTGCCCCGCTTAAATCCAATTTTTGCTGCGGTTAATGAGGCTTCAAACGAGATTCGAAATTTCCCAAAACATGCTTTTAAATCGCGCTCAGACTCCTTCTTAATCTTATCAATCACAATAAAACATTCTGTATGGGTCAATCGAGGGGAGACGGCTGTTTTTGTTTGAAATCCATGAATGGCAGCATTTTGGTAAAATGCTTTGAGGTTATCGCCCATAAGGCTTAAATTTTTAAATTCAGCATGTGCAAACTGCTCTGCAAAAGCATCAATTTCATGTCCTACTTTATTATGTTTGACACAAATAACCTGCAAAGTGAACTCATGTGAAATTTTGGTGCGGATTAAATTATCCAATTGTTCCGCAATCTGTTCATTAGCCCCTGTTAAAGGAACAATGCGATAGAGAAGGCCTGCATTTTTTTTATTAAAGAACAGATGGGATTGTTCATCAAAGTATTGATACGGCAAAGTTTCCGTAAATGAAGGGTATCGATGTGCTTGCCAATTCAATGTGCCTGCGCTCTGATTAAGCGGCTCATCATCGGCAGTGAGTTCATTCCAATACCCTTTAAGTGCCTCAACTGTTTCTTTGATCCGCTCACTTATTCGTGCAACCATTTTGCTTCTCCTGTGTCCCTATGACCATTTAAAAACTGCATTTGTTTATTTGTCCCTGAAGTACCTGATGTTATTTGCCTGCTGTACAAACTGGCCGTCAGGGGTATAACGCTTTTCTTCAACCATCCGATTGACCATTTCCATACTTTGGCATCCGCCCCTATCGGCAAAGGGGCAGCGCGCATCCTGATTGTCTAAAATGGATTTGGAGCAGGCACAAAGAGTCGTGGTCGCGACCACGGCGCATAGAACCAGTACGTTTTTAATCATGTGGAGGCTCCTCGTTTTTAACGGTTGAAAATAATGGGGCATTGGTTTGTATGAGCGGTCTTGGAAGATTTTGCTCCATACGCGAATTACTTTGCATCATGAGTTCGGGCTCAATTAAAGAAGGTGTTCTTACAGGTGCTTCAACTCCTTCTGCATTAATCGCTTGGGCACGACTGATTGTTGTTGTAATAGTGCGTTCTTTTTGGGCGCGCACCTCGTCAATTGACTTGCCGGACTCGTAGACTTGATGCTCTTTGTCAATCCAAAATCCCTTGGTAAATAAAACAGAAACCCTTCTGCCTGCACGAGCAACGACTAAAGGATGATAGATATCGGCAATACGCATCACATAATCTGCAATGCGATTGGCAGGATTACTAATTCCTCCTCCTGCAGCAGACTGAGCCATAGACAGTGGCGAATACGTGGTGAAGGTACCATTACTGGGATTAAAAGATTGGGCTGAACCATAATTAGCTACTCCATTACCAATCCCTGCTAAAACACCTGCTGCAGCACTGTAAGTCAGCAATGGTTTTGTTTTTAAAATGGATGTGCCTCGTAAATCTTGCATGGCATCTAAGTCAAACACAGAGCCATAAGCTTTTTGTTCAAAATTGACGCTCTTGCCTGCGCAAGAGAGGGTTTCAAGATGTAATACAACCGAACTTCCTGATAAATCCCCATAAGAAGAAACCAGAGCAAAACATCCCTCAAGATGCGAGTGTTGGTTGTTCGGCATAATCCCGCTGCTCGTTAACCGAATCATAGCGGTACCCATATTTTTTGAACCATTGATTCCTGCATCGCCTAAAATTCCAGTAAGCAATACCCCTTCAACAAAAGTACCTGCCCACACATAGTTTCGAGAAGTTCGCTCTATTTCTTTCTTTTTCTTGCGGCCATTAAAACGCACTGTTTCAAGGCCTGCTTTAGACAGCATCTCACGCTCCATTCGTTGCCTGTTTTTACGCTTGGCTTCCATTTCTTCGCGCGATGGAGGCAATACGGTAATGCCTTGACTTGCCTGTTGTGAGGAAATCATTGCCACTTGCAACTGCTCATTCATTTTCTTATTTTCTTCTTCAAGATGAGCGAGTTTTGTCTGCATGGTGTCCATGAGTAACTTGGTGTGCTCATCCATTTCATGAACCACGGGTGTGTTAGATTGGCTGTTCTTTTTTTCTTCCACCAACTGTTTTAAAGCATCAATTTGCTTTTGTTGCTGTTCAATGAGCGCTTCATCGCTTCCTTGATGAAATTTGCTATCAAAGACTCCATCAAAATGAGCTTCTTCTTGTTTTATTTTGTGCTGCGAGGGGGCTTTTGAATAGCAATAAAACCCATAAGAACCCAAACCAATCAACAACAGGAAAAGCGCATGATGGATTTGTTCTCTTTTTGCCAACTTATTAGCATTACCTTTTAGTTTTTTACGCATCCTTTCTTTTATGTTTTTAAGCATGTTCGCTACTTCCTCTTAAGTGCAATTTAAGGCAAGGCCTATCCCTCATTCGCATAAAGCCCGTACAAATAAGCCACTTTTTGAGGGGCAAGTACTTCATCACTTAATGACAAGGATTGAGCCAAATGAGCCGAGAACATCTCTGCTGACAGAGCTATTTCATGATTGGATTTATTCTCCAAACGATAAACATACCCCGTCATGCGCTCCCCTTTATATTGTTTTACCAAAAGCACTTTAATGTCTTTTTTAACGTAGAAAGGTCTTGAAACAGGGTGTTTCTCATGAAACTCTTTTGGGGTTTGGCCTTCTTTCATCGCAGCCATGATTTCATCTACCTCTGTTTCATCATGAATTGTTGGCTTGATGTAGTTCATTTTTGTAGGTACCTTCGCAATGAAACGTAAGGTTTTTCCAAGACCCTCATCGGGTTTTAAGTTTAAAGAGAGGTGATGTCCTTTGTCTGTGGTTAGAAATACAGTAACCGGCGTTTCAAATAGAGGCCTTAAATAAACTGAGCCTTCTTTAATATCTGGGTCTTGTAGTTCACTTTTATCAATAACGAATGCCCCTTCTGGATAGCTTAATTGGGTGATTTTTTCACCTTCTATAAAAATACGGTTAAAATTAAAACCTGATACCGTTAAGTTGAACTGTTCGCCTTCGCTAAAGCTAAGAACAAAAGGTGTGATGCTTGCACTCGTTGTTCCTGACAGTGCAAGGCCAATCCAAATAACCAGGGTTTTGGTTTTTAATAGAATCTTAGTGAGCATCGACCACCTCCAAAATGGACTTAAGACTTAAAAGACCGTGATGAAATGAAAAGTGCACCAAATAGACTTTAGGTTGTGGTTTTAATTGAAGACCATGGCTTGTGCGATACAAAAGCCCTTCTACCTTTGCCTTGTCTTCTGCTGTATTGACCGCTATTTTTTGTGCATAAAAAACGGAGCTTATGTTTTTCTCATGAACGGTGGTTCGTTCTGAATCCAATATTTTTTTAAATGAATCTTGAAGGTTTGCCTCAACCATATGAGAAAGCGTGGTATAGCGTGCATCAATTGTTTCCGGGTTATAGGTCAAGCGTAAATCAATCGCTTTTTGTGTCATCTCGTGAAGATAGGAAGCCGAATAATCATGCTCGCCAATACTGAATTCAGAACCAGTACATAGAGGCAACCAATGCACCTGCCGATGAGTCAGTGTATAAAAACATAAAAAAGCCAAAACTAAGACGGCGCAAGTACTTGAGAGCGCCCAAACCAGGGTCATTTTGAGGAGCAGTCTGTTTTTTGCAATTGCATTATCACGAAATTTTGTATCCATTTTATTTACCTGATATAAAGTCGGTTGGCAGAATCAGGAAATCCCGGAAATAATAGGGAGGTGATTCTGTGAGGAAGCGACCAATACACAATCGACAACAGAATGCGTATTGGCAATCCGCCAAACTTCAAATGCATGGCAACGCTCATCGCCGCTCCGATTAGAAAAAGCTGATAAGACAACCCTGTGATAAGCCCGATACCGGTTAGCAAAAAGAGTGGTAATCCCGTGGTTACGGGAATACCTGCTATTTTGGGCTCATCGGAAAGCTTAAACGTTTTGTAATCGCGTGCCATTATTTCAACGCCCAGTGAGTAAATATCATAAGAACAGGAACCCCCGCCAAAACCGCAATATTTTTGGTTTTAATGTAGGCGTAAGCTCCAGCAAGACCTTCTGCTAACAAGATAAAATAAGGCACATCCGAATCACCGCCAAAGGTCGCCACAACCTCCTCTTTTAATCCCTTCAACCGATTTTCAGCAGCAAAACCCGTATCGGGTATAAGGCAAAGCATGATGTAACCCACGATTAAAAACGGCAGTACGTTTCGTGAGTACACATATCCTTTAATGCTTAAATCATTGAGTGCTTCAGTTATTTTCATCACATGCTCCTTTTTTTGGTAAAAAAATCCCCTGAGCCCAAATTAGTGCTCATTTTTAGTTCGTTTTATTAATGAATAACGTTTTTTGTGGCTTTAAAAAGAGTGCTTACCCATCCATGGTGATTTCCTCATTGCGCCTGTTCAGACTTAATAATTGATTGTTTTTTTTCAGCTCAATTAGAATCTGTGACAAAATGCGGTTGGTGACATTAAGTTTTTTAAATATTGCCACATACTCAAGTGATTTTGCCACATCAGGTACCTCAGTGTTCATCGCAAGCAAAAGAGCATAAAGCCCACCGCCTGTAAGAATTTTTTTAAAATAATCAACGTCATTTTGGCCATTCATCTGATGATCGGCTACGAAAAAGTGATGCGCCTTCCCATTGCTTTCTGGCATGGATTGGGTCTGGGCATCAACAGCCCCATTCATTGCTATGAGCAATATGAGTGTTTTTATTGTGTTCATTAATAGTTCCTTTTCTATCCTGGTTATAAACCAAACCAACACCCTTAATCCTGAGGCTCGTTCGCATCAGATAAGGAAATGCGCTCAAGTTCACTTTGAAGCACAATAACTTTTGCAAGATAAGGCTTCACCTTATGTGATAAATGAGCGCAATAGCTTCTTACAGTACTGATTTCTTTTAACTCATTGTGCCCGTATGCCATAGAGACTAATGCCTTATCCTTTTGATGATGCTGCAATTCCCCTCCTGCTGATTCCAGGTAGGCCGTTGCAATCAAGAGATCTCCTGAGCACAAATCGGTGCTGTTATTTTCTGCAATCTGGTTGAGTTGATAAGAAATATCAACAATCTGTCTATCTAAATCGTAGTGATTTAAATAAGTTGCGAAGCTTGATTGTGACCCCAGTACCGCGCTGATAATCCCTGCTATTACCTTGTTTTTCATGGCTTGTCCTTCTTTACTGATTACTTTTTTTCATACTCATCAAATAACTCAAAAGATACTCGTCAATGTCTTTACCAACCCTTGTTCAAGGGCTGGCCGCGCCTGGGCAAAAGTCAGGTTCACTTTGTCCGCATTAGATACCACACGGGTACGGTAACGCTGATACTGCGTGCTTCGTGATGAAGTTTGGGAGGTGACCGTACTACTGCCATTTTTTAAATGGGATTGGAATTGTTCGTTGACTTTAACGCCGTTGCCTACTTTCTCACTGATTTGTACATCGGTAATCATCGTGTAATTGACTGCTTTAACAAGGCTATCGCTCACTAATCCAATCGCACCGCCGGCAAGCCCTCCAGCAATCATTCCGGTACCTGAGTTGGTGAAGCTTCCCGCAGCCGTCCCAGCTACAGCGCCCGCAATGGCTGAACCATAACCGCCACCTAATGCAGATTGACTTGCAGCGACACTCATTTTACCTACCTTAAGCACATTGGCTTGCAAGAAATAATGAGCTGAATTGGGGTCGTTAACCACCTTGTAGCCATGCGAACTCAAGGCAGTTTTTAATTGTGGAGTAATATCCATTTCTTCATCAGAGGTGTTTTTTACAGCAACGTATATCGTTTTTTGTGTTTTAGATACAGGATCTAAAAATACGGTTTCGCTTTGCTTCGTACTGACTTGCAATGAACCATGCTCTAAAGCAGTTTGAGTGGCAGCACAACCAGTTAAAACCGCAACAGTACTGACTAGAAGAGCTTTTGATATTATTCTATTTTTTGCATTCATGCTTAATCCTTTTTTTCCAATTGAAGTAACTACGAAATCTGCTGATTCAGCACTAAGACAAACCCTCTTCATTTAACTCTTGTAGGGGAAAAACATGGTCACATTCCGCAATAGAGCGAAATCTATTTAAATGATCTGCCAGTCGTAATTTCGCTTCTTGAATTTTATTTCTTCCAGATCTTTCAGCTGAAATAGATAATGCTTTGTTTTCTTTACTAGATAAAAATAAGGTTATATGAACAGGTTTATATTGATTCTTTTCTTTCATCACAAATCCTTGTAATAGATTTTTCAATTCAGATTCGATAACAATCTTTTTATGTAGTAAACCATTTACATGCACTTTAAGAAACATGTAAAATACCATGTATAATTTTGACCTTTTTTTTTATTTTGGTCTATTTATATTCAATCTATTATAAGGATTATATATGTCTCAGGGAATCGAGCGAGTTTACTGGAATGATATACGCGATACCTTCTTTAAGGTCGCTCCTGAGTTCACATCAAAAGTAGATATGCTCTCTCCTGATGAAAATTATCCCTTGTACATTTTAAGTTTTCCATTTGGCTCAATAATTGGGGATGATAAAAGTCAATTTATACCCAATGAAGATGGATCTTTTTATCGATTAACCGCTTCTGATACACCCAAAGATATTTTTGATGATATTGGATATGGGGCTGATAGTTCACCGCTTGGAATGGTTTTAGCTAAGAGCATTGAATTTTTTGTGGATCTTCCAGAAAAAAATAGAACCATACCCATAGCAATTATGAATCCAGGAAATTTTTTTAATTTCACTCGCGTCTTAAGTGAATACAAACCTCTTCCTTATGCTCCTAATGGATTATTAAGTGCTTCGGCAGGAGCAAGAACAATTTTTTCCCTGCCATACTTAACTTGTAATACATCATTTAGAAAGTTAGAAAGAGAAATTGGTGTTTTAAGTAAAATTCCTTCATGTCCATATGATCATTGGCAATTATTTAAAGATATTGTGAATGCAAACTCAAATAAGGGAAGTTGGAATATGCAATTAATTTATTTTTCTAAAAAATGGGTTGATAGCATCATCAATAATACCAAATGGAATTCAGTTAAGTCTTTTTTATTTCAGTTGGCTTGGAAAGAGTCTGAGTACACTAGGAATCAATATTATTTTGATATTGCATATTCTTTAATGCAAGAAAAAGGCAACTTTACTATCAACCCTTATTTAACTGATACTGCAAGACATGTCCTAGATATCGCTGTTGCGGCTTATCCAGGACTTGCTCCGATTAATGATGATAATTTGGCACCATTAAAATTATTTCAACATACTTTAACGTACTCATATGGATTAAAAAAATATATTCCAACAATAATTGCTCCTCAGTATTTTTCGTTAAATAATATGAATACTGATATCTACTATTCCATGCAATATCCAACTACCCGTGCATTTTCTCCGAAAACTCAAAATACAATTAGTACACTAAAAAATCTTGAAGATTTAAATAGGATTATTCAAAAATTTAAATTATTTATTCTTAAAGATGATGGGATATGGCAAGGTTCTATTCTACAAAATAAAGTAAAAAACACCGATATTACATACATTCACACCTCAACTGGAATAGATATCACTCTTGCACAAGAAGTTGTGCAGAAGGATTCACGATTCAATTTCTTTTATCCGAATTGTGCACCTGATAATGCTATGCCAGCAAATACAGCAAATTTTTTTCGTGGCTGTATTAAGTTGTCAACAACTGAGGTTTAAATTCTCTCGAATTAACTTTTAAGCATAATGCTAATGATAGAAAACCTATTATTCCACAAAAATACCATATATAGTTTTCTCCAAAAGTAACCTGTATTTTTCCTCCAATTAAGGTTCCAAAGATAGTTCCAAATGCATATAGGAATTTGTAGTATCCCATAGCCTTACCTCTTTTTTCTTTTGAAACATATTGAAAACAAAGAAGCTGAGATAAAGTTGTCCCCAACATTTCACCTAATGTTGTAATCAAGCAGACCATAATTACAAGCCAGTAAGCACTAGAAGCGATATTTAAAACAAACATTCCTCCACCAAGAAAAAATGCACCAAGTCCCATAGCTAAAAGGGGTCGTGTGGAAGAACCACCAAAAGTGTTAATTCTGAGTGAAGCCGCCAACTAAGCTGTAATTTAAGCCAAAGATGGAAGTCTAAG
>NZ_LNYU01000012.1 GCF_001468135.1 Legionella santicrucis
TCTTTTGGCGGTAGCTTTGGTTAGAATATAAAGAGGATCAGTTCTCCTAATAAACTTCTTTAAAGTTTATTAGGGGTGACCTATTACTTACGTTCGGTTTTGAGGTGTCCCCATAAAAATGGATTATTGCTTGGTGATGTATTTTTTACGCCAATACAATAAAAATGCTGGAATCATCATTAATACAATTCCCATCGAAAAAACAAATCTAAAGTGAGATGCGCTGCCAAAATTCATAAATTCAACTGGAGGAATAAATCCTACTATTAAAGTCATTGTGCAGCCGCATAATCCTAAAATACATGTTAAATAATAGCCAAGTTTTTTTCCAGGTATAGCAAAGGGTCTCTCAATATGTGCAAATTTACTTTTTAACTTCCACGCAGCAATAAACATTAAAACATACATCATAATATAAAGTTCTGTACTTAATGCGGTAAATAACCAATAAATAGCATTCACGGTTGGAAATAATAGAAATCCACTACAAAGAAGTGTTACCAGGATGGCTTGAATAATTAAAATTCGTGAGGCAACACCACGCTTATTTAATTGAGATAAAAAACCGGGTAA
Organism: Legionella santicrucis; assembly: GCF_001468135.1. GTDB lineage: Bacteria > Pseudomonadota > Gammaproteobacteria > Legionellales > Legionellaceae > Legionella > Legionella santicrucis. Next base: position 574 of record NZ_LNYU01000012.1, read on the forward strand.
AAAATTGTGATTTGCTGCCATAAGTAAGCCTTTGGCAGGTGAGATAATCCAATTGATCATGCTGCCTAAACTACCTAATAACAAAAGCACAATAAGAATAGGCAATAACCAGGTTAAGTTATAAGCCTGTAAAAAGTTATTAAAGGCTTGTAATACGCCATCAATAAGACTGATTTTTTCTTTAGGTAGAACAAAAGCTATTGCTAAAGAACCAAAAATCATTGTGGTTAAAATCAATAATACTGAAACAAGCATCGCTCGGGGGAAATTTTTCTGTGGATTATCCACATTACGAACGTGAACTGCTGCAAGCTCCATGCCTAGAAATGAAGTCATGATTGCAGTGAGTGATACCCAAGATTGACTGTCACTCCATTGTGGTAATAAATGAGGCAAGCTTAAATTAATTGCTATAGGATTGCCTTTAATGACCCAAATAGCAGCAAGAAAAATAATAAATCCCATAGGAATAATCATTCCTAAAATTGCACAAAGGCCTGCAAAATGTGCTGAAGCGCGTAAACCCGATAAAGCAATTAAAGTGAGTGACCAAAATATAATGAGAATAACGGAAATCAAATAGTATTTATTTTGTGCAAGCTCGGGATTAATCAAATAAGCAAGCACTCCTGCAATAAAGGATAAAATAGTTGGATACCAGACTAAAGTATTTATCCATTGTAACCAAATGGTAAAAAAAGCGAGATTTTCACCGTAGGCATGTTTTACCCAACTATAAATTCCTCCTTCTTCATCAGACCAAGTTGATGATAATTCAGCTGAAACTAAAGCAACAGGAATTAAAAATACAATTGCCGAAAAAATAAAGAAAAAAATTAATGAAGAACCGAATAAAGCTGTTCCTGGCAAGTTTCTGATGCTATCAATAGCACCAGTAATCAATAAGACTAAAGCAAGTACAGATATTTTTTCAGAAGACCAATTGTTCATTAATTAATTCTATTTGCTAAAATGCTATACATTATATAGGAAGTTATTGATTGATGTTACATTTTTTTATCCTACCAAGGAATATTTATTCTTTTTAAAGAAAATTAACTACTCTGAAAAATTAATAATTTGATTTTAGGATGGTTCTACAAAATCTTGGGGAAATTATGCTTCATCTTTCTTAAATCCACCCTTACAAGCGGGAGATTGTAAAATAGTTTTGTTTCTTTTTTCCCATTCATCAGGAGTAAAAAGATGCATACTTAAAGCATGTAATCCAAGTTCAAATTCGCCGTGAAGCAGATGATTTAATAGTCTGTGGCGTGCAATTCGTGATAAATCATTAAAATGAAAAGATACAACAGTTACTTTAAAATGGGTTTGTGCACCTTCTGGGACATGATGATTGGCTGACTCATCTATGACATTTAAATAGACAGGCATTAACTTCTGATTTAATAATTCTTCAATACGATTTTTACGAGACATATTTAACTCTAAATATTTATTTACTTATATCATATCAAAATAAAAAAGCTGCTTGGAAGCAGCTTTTAAAATAGATGAGGCTAAATACGGCAGTTTGAAGGAACATATCGGTCATTTGCCGCCTGATCAACTGCACACGTCCAAGTAATGGCATCTGTTGGTGGAGTACCAGCAACAAGAGCGGCACCACCAGATTGTGGGGTTAAAGTAATCACGATACTTTTTGCCGGTGCATCATAAGTGATGGTGATTTTTCCTGTATTATCATCAACAGCAACACTTTTTACATTAGCAGTTGCTGTAGGGGCAACCCAGCCCTGACTTAATTTAGCAGCACCACTTGATGCGTTCTCAGAAACCGTGGTTTTTGCTGCAGAGGCAAGACTTAATCCTTCCGTGACCCGAGCTCTAACGACATAGTCCTGATATGCCGGAATAGCGATTGCGGCAAGAATCCCAATGATTGCCACGACTATCATCAACTCAATTAAAGTAAAACCTTTTTGCTTCATTGTTAGCTCCCTAATTAATTACATCCTTAAATATACAAATACATCACAAATAGGCCAAACAACAATACAACAAACCTTATCTTGTTAGAAAATGATAAAGTCCTATTTGATCTTTTTCTTTATACTAAGTTTAGCAGATGTCATCTAAATATGTATTATATTTACATTTATTGTGTTTTTAAAACCATATCAAATATAAGTTTTTTGCAATTAACATATAGTAAACGGGTGAAGCTATAACCAAACTCAGGAGGCAAAAATGATATTCGGTTTTACTTCCCCCATAGTGTTAACTATTTAACTTGAAGTACCTTTGGTACTAATTTATTTTTTAAACGAACATAATCAGGAAGACCATTTACATAATCAGGATAAGCTTCGCCTTGAATCAATGGCGATAAATAACGTTTGCATGCTTCTGTAATTCCCATCCCATCTGCAGCAATATATTCTTTAGGTAAAGCTTTCTCTTGATTGGCTACATCTGCTAAGGCAGCATGGCCTATGGACCATTGATAAGGTTCATCTTGCTCACGAATGATAATGGGCATAACGGCATTATGACCTTTAACGGCAAACTCTACGGCTGCTTTGCCTAGAGCATAAGCCTGCTCTAAATCAACTTTAGATGCAATATGTCGAGCAGCACGTTGCAGATAATCAGCAACTGCCCAGTGGTATTTATAATTGAGTTCAGTTTTAATGAGCTGAGCGATAACTGGGGCAACGCCTCCCAATTGGGCATGACCAAAAGCGTCTTTTAATCCTGCATCACTTAAAAACTTACCTTCCGTATTACGAATTCCTTCTGAAACAACTATAACGCAATACCCATAAGTTTTGACACATTCATCTACTTTGCTCAAAAATTTTGCGGGTTCAAAGGGAACTTCAGGTAATAAAATAATATGGGGAGGCTCATCAGGGCTTTGGCTGGCTAAACCACTTGCTGCTGCAATCCATCCAGCATGACGCCCCATTACTTCAAGAATAAAAACTTTTGTTGAGGAGGCGGCCATAGAGGCAACGTCAAATCCTGCCTCTTTGGTGGATACCGCTACATATTTAGCTACAGAACCAAAACCTGGGCATGCATCTGTAAAAGGAAGATCATTATCTACAGTTTTTGGGATGCCAATACAGGTAATGGGATAACCCATAGTAGCGCCCAACTGTGATACTTTATAAGCTGTATCTTGTGAGTCACCACCTCCGTTATAGAAAAAATAACCTATATTATGTGCTTTAAATACTTCAATTAATCGCTCATATTCTGCACCGTCATTTTTAAGTTTGTAACGGCAAGAACCAAAAGCGCCGGCAGGAGTTTGTAATAATTTAGCGATGTCTGCGTCACTTTCAAATGATGTGTCAATAAGTTCTTCATGTAATGCCCCGATAATTCCATTTTTGGCAGCATAGACTTTTCCTATATGTTGAGGATAGAGTCTAGCTGTTTGAATTACTGCACAAGCTGAGGCATTAATGACCGCAGTGACCCCTCCTGACTGAGCATATATCGCATTTTTTATAGTCATTCTATCTCCTTGTTCATTTGAGACGCGCAGATGTATTGCGCTAAGTTTTTATTTTTTGATTTTCATATTCACTAATTACTGCATCGATGCTTTGAATTAATTCTGCAAAAGGAGTGGCTAATTCTTCGATTGAAGCAGCATGAGCAGCAAGCCTTTCTACTTGAACTACTTTTTTCTGTAAAGTGGGAACACCACTAAAACAACATGCTCCATGAAGTTTATGAGCTGCCTCACCCAACTGCTTCACATTTTTCTCGTGCATTAATTGGATAAATTCTTCGCGATTTTTAAACAATTCCTCTATAAACCGAGCAAGAAACTCTTCGGCAAGAGATTGATTTCCAGAAGCTTTTTGAACACATAATTGCCAATCTATTGCAGAGTGTTTTGCTTTATCTGCAATACGTAAAATTTGGATCAATAATTGTTTTTCATCTATAGGTTTTTGCAAACAAAAATCCACACCTGATTTTTTTAGATCAATATCATTTACATCTTTACCATTTGCACTAATTAAAACTATTGGTGTATGACGATTAAATTCTGATTTTTGACGGATAAGTCGAGCAGCTTCTAAGCCATTTATTTTGGGCATATGTAAGTCAAGTAAGATGAGGCTGTATTTCTTTTCATTACATACGGATACAGCCATTTCCCCATTATCAACTGCTGTAATATTGGAGCGAGTACCCAATAAAGAGTCAAGAAGCATTTTGTTCACTGGATTATCTTCGGCTATAAGAAGATCTGGATGTAGAAAACGTAATTGCTCCCTTAAACCTTCTAGTTCATGATTAACTGATTTTTCAATATTTTCCTGATTTGTTAATGACTCAATAATATCTTGGAGTTTTTGAATACTAATGGGTTTATATAAAAATCCTTGTGCTCCAAGTGCTGTATAGTCATTAATAAGCCATTTAGAGATCAATACATAGGGAAAATAATTATGTTCGGCTATTAGCTTAGTAATTTGTTGTTCGTAGCCTTTATTGATATTAAGAAATGCGATTTTGCAGTCTTTATTGTTTTTTAGCTTCTTCTCGAGTTGATTGAGTGAATTTACGGCGATACATTTTATTCCCCAATATCCTAAACCATTACACAGTGCTTCCAACTGCATCGGGTTATCGTCAAAACAAAGCATTTTATAATGAGCAAAAGGATGCGCTTGATTTTTTTCAACTTCATAGGCAACCAATTTTTCAACCTTGATGTAAGCAGTAAAAACAGAGCCTTTGTTGGGTTCGCTGGCAAAAGTAATACGGCCTTTCATTTCTTCACAGAGCTTTTTGCAGATTACTAAACCAAGTCCGGATCCACCATAACGACGGGTAATACTCGTATCTGCCTGATTAAAGGCGGTAAACAATTTGTTTTGATCTTCAGGAGAAATACCTAAGCCTGTATCGGTAATTGTAATGCATAAAGTGTAATCTTTATCTGTTTCCTGTTCTACTTTAGTGCGGATTAATACATATCCATGATCAGTAAATTTAACTGCATTAGTGACCAGGTTACTAATAAATTGTTTCACTCTAAAGGGATCACCTAAAACAATTTTAGGTACATTTAGCTCTGTTATAGGAATTAAGTCGATTCCTTTTTTATGGGCATTAGGTGCTGCAAGAGCAAGTACTTCATCGATACAATGACGAATATTTAATGGAATACAATCGAGATGAAGTTTTCCTGCATCAATTTTTGAGAAATCGAGAATGTCATTGATAATTCCTAATAAGTCTTGTGCAGATGATTTAATTGTTTTGACATAATCTAGTTGCAAAGGATCGAGTTTGCTTTCAAGCAAAACATTAGTAAAACCAATAACTCCATTCATAGGCGTACGAATTTCATGGCTCATGTTGGCGATGAACTCAGATTTCTGCCGACTTTTTTCTTCTATTTTTTTCTTTTCAAGAGAAAGTTCAATATTTTTTTCCTCTAGAAGCTCTAAGCTTTGTTGCAAATCAGCAGTGGCTACTTCAATGTGTTGATTCAGATCATGTATGGTTTCAAGGTGTTTTTTTTGCAAATGAGAACACCCTTGTTCAATTATTCCTAACTCACCAGAGCTGGTTGTTTTTATTTCTGTTTCAAACTCGTTACGCAAAATTTGTTTCATGCTCCGTCGTAAACGAGAAATAGGTAAATAAATCTGCTTAGAGAGAAAGTAATGAATGGTTAATCCCACTAATAATCCAAATAAAGTAATAAATATAGTGACAATAAGCATTTGATAGCGTTTGATTATCATTGAACGAGTATCGATATCAATAGATAACCAACCAAGAATATCATCAGCGCGAGATGTCATAGGGCTTAAAATATTTTTAAAGGGAGAGTTGGAATACAAGTTAAATTTTGGAATCGTAACTGGTGCTATAAAATTAATAGTAAAAGGGTTAATTTGTTTACTTTTGATGTAATCTCCAGTGAACTTGGGTGCAGTAAATGGTTTATTTAGCGAATGCTTGCCGCCACGATAAGCAAGGAGTTGACCGTCGCTACTATAAAAAGCGAGTGCTTTGACTTCAGGATTAATTGTTGAGGCATTGATAAGACCTTGTAAGGTTCTATCGTCACCACGCAACATAGCATATTGGGCAGCCGGAAGTAACTGTCGAATATATGCCTCACCCAGGCGAGACATGTGTTGTTTTAAGTCATTACCAAACAACCCATTATAAAAAATTGCAAGGAGTAGAGCGACCAGAAAAACAGGGATTAAAGTAGTAATTCTGAGTTGATACTTAATACCAATGCTTTTCAAGATGATTCACCAGATGGTTTGGATAATATATTTAAGCACATTGGGAAAAAACGAATCTTTCCCTTTCACCCAGGCTATAAAGTCAGTTATTATAGCCCGATTATTTTATTCCTTACAATGTGGAAGTGATTATGACTGTTAGAACCCGATTTGCACCAAGTCCGACTGGATATTTACATGTAGGTGGAGTAAGAACTGCTTTATTTTCATGGCTTTATGCAAAACGTCATAGTGGTGAGTTTATTTTGCGTATCGAAGATACTGACCAAGAGCGCTCCACTCAAGAGTCTGTCCGTGCCATTTTGGATGGTATGACTTGGTTAGGCATGGATTATGACGAAGGACCTTTTTATCAAACGAAACGTTATGACCGATATAATGAGGTGGTACAACAGTTATTAAATGAAGGTAAGGCTTATCGATGTGAATGCAGTAAAGAACGCCTGGAAGCTTTGCGAGAGTCTCAACTAGCTGCCAAAGAAAAGCCTCGCTATGATGGTCATTGTCGCAATAAAAATTTGCCAATGTCTGATGCACCTTTTGTTATTCGTTTTAAAAATCCTAATCAAGGTACAGTATCTTTTCATGATCAGGTCTATGGTGAAATACACGTTGCTAATAGTGAATTAGATGATTTAATTTTGATACGTTCCGATGGTCATCCTACTTATAATTTTGCCGTGGTGATTGATGATATAGATATGAATATCACCCATGTAATTCGAGGTGATGATCATATTAATAATACACCAAGACAAATCAATTTATTTCAAGCATTAAATGCACCTATACCCGTATTTGCCCATTTGCCAATGATTTTAGGTGAAGATGGCAAACGTTTATCCAAGCGTCATGGTGCGGTAAGTGTATTGCAATTTAAAGAATTAGGTATTTTACCGCATGCTTTGTTAAATTATTTGGTTCGTTTAGGTTGGTCTCATGGAGATCAGGAGATTTTTAGTATCGATGAGATGATAGCCTCTTTTGATTTGAAAAATGTAAGTCGAGGGGTTTCAAGTTTCAACTATGAAAAATTATATTGGCTCAATCAACATTATCAAAAAAATGATCCGGTTGAAGACGTGGCTGAAGCTTTGCGTTGGCATTTTGAAAATGAAGGAATTAAACTGGAGCAGGGGCCAGCATTAACTGATTTAGTGACTCTTCAGGCTGAACGATGTAAGACTTTAGCTGAAATATGTCAAATGAGTACGTATTTCTATGCCGATTCAATAGAATATGATGAAGCTGCAGTAAAAAAACATTTACGGCCTGTTGTTTTAGAGCCTTTAACGGCGCTTTATGAACGCTTAAAAACAGTAGAACTGTGGGAAAAGGAACACTTGCAAGAATGCATTAATGACATCAGCGCGCAGTTTGATATCAATATGGGAAAAATTGCACAACCCTTGCGAGTAGCAGTGACTGGTTCAGGGATGTCACCATCTATTGACATGACCTTGATGTTATTAGGTAGAGAAAAAGTACTAGCTCGTCTTGCATTTGCTTTGGAACAACTGAAAATAAGATCGGATGCTCACTTATGAGATTAAATTTACATCAACTAAGTTTTGCTTTAACGGCATTGTCTGCTTTTTTTATTACACCGGCTTTTTCTGCTAATCTCAATACCTCAAAAAATAATCTTGCTCAGCAGTTTCAAGAGGAAATCAATGATTATTATAAAAAGTATAGTGAAAAAGAAAAATTTACAGCAATCGCTGCTTCGGTTTTGATTCCTCAAAATCGGACGAATAATAAGCAAGAAATTCAAACAGTAGTGCATGGAACTATGGGGTATCCACCATTATCCCAGTCCATTGCTCCAAACGATTTATTTGACATTGGCAGTATTACTAAATCATTTACTTCATTACTGTTATTGCAATTGCAAACTGAAAATAAATTATCTTTAGATGACCATTTAGGTAAATGGTTGCCTCAATACCCAAATTGGAAAGATGTAACTTTACGTCAATTATTAAACATGACCAGCGGCATTCCAAACTATTCTGAAGATAAGGAATTTTCGAAAAAAATGGAGGCACATTTAGATACAGTTTGGACTGATAAAGAATTGCTGACTTATGCACATCCTGAAAAGCCACTTGTGACTAAAAAAGAGAATCAATTTGAATACTCTAATTCAAATTATATTTTGGCCGCGATGGTTATCGAAAAAGTGACTCAAGATACTTTTGCAAACCAATTAAAGCTACGAATTATTAATAAGGAAAATGGGTTAAATGATATGTTTTACCCAGCAGGGCCAGATGGACAAGTTGTTGCAAAAGCAATTAAAGAGCTAAGAGTTCATGGCTATTATTTCGATGAAGAAAAAAATAAGCTCATTGATACCATGATTAATGATTTGTCTTGGGCTGGTGCTGCTGGAGCAATTGTAGCAAATACTGAAGACGTAGTACGTTGGGTGCAGTTGCTTTATCACGGAACATTAATTAACCCTATTTATCGAGAAAGTAGCTTGGCTGAATTGGAGTCTGTTGTTTCTATGAAAACGGGACAAACTATCCCTACAGTAACAGAAAATGATCCTTTAGGATTTGGTTTAGGTGTGGGTTCTTATTACGATAAAGAGCTTAAGCAACGCTTTTGGTTTTATAAAGGCAGTACTTTAGGGTTTAGAGTCATGTATATTTGGCAGTCTTGCAATAATGTAACTACGGTTGTTGCTTTAAATAGCAAAGGAGGAGAGGGGAATCCTAACTCAAAATTGGGTGATGAAATTAGTAAGGCGAATGTTAATTTATATAAAATTATCTTGAAAAACTATCCTGAACTAAATTGTATTAGTGATTGAGGTTTACTGTTTAATGATAAAGCTAAGATCAAATTTGACTAATTCTTTTGCTATAAGTTGATTCAAATAAATACAAATTGTAGTTTTATCATTATTGAATGTGCTACAATTTGCCCTTTAAGATTTAAAATGATCAATTATGTCAATTAGAGTTAATCTGGGAACTGATAAATTTTTTATTTCAATCAATAAGCAAGGAGTGCATTCATTTATAATGTTAGGCATTTATGACCAAAATAAGGCCAAACACTTGCTTTGTCGTGTCGGAAAATTTGGTGACAATGACGATATAGATCCTAATTGTGCTTTAGTGACTAAGTTCTTGTGTAATGCACTCTTTTATAAGAATAAAGCTAAATTAGGGGATGAGGGAATTACAAGAAGGGCAAAAGGATCAACCCCTATAACGTATCAAGCTTATGATATTACCTACGCTCAATATTTGGAATTTATACAAATATTAGAATCATTACAAACAGATGAAAATAAGTTTTTATGCTATAAACCCATTGCAACACAGGGCAATGAGGTTACACTAGAGCTCAGCAATGATGTGATTTTTCCTCCTCAACCCAAAAATAAAATCAAAGAGAATGTGAATGAGCTACACGTTGGTAATACATGCAGACATTCAGCAATAGCACTTGTAGAGGCAACACAGCATGCACCAATTGCATTTTTGGTATCGACTTCTTTTTTTACTAGCTTGCCTTATAAAACTGTATTAGATTACGGTAAACCCAGTGAAGAGATTCCGTTTTATGTTTTGCCGGCTCCTCCCGTTGCTTTTTCTGGATTAGGGCAAACTAAAACAAAAATAATTACTAAATTATATCAACGTATGGAGCGTATGTTATTGCTTGAAGCAAACTCCCAATCGACCCAAGATAAGTTTCTGCGTTTAAAAGAATTGTATTTAAATATAGTAGGATCACAAAAAAAATTGTCTCTTTCTGAGTTACTGCAAAGTATTCAAACTTGGAAAAAAGATAATGAATCAATACTTACTGCTTTACGAAAAAAATATTTTTGGGATTCATTTTTCACCCGAAAATCGGCTACTATGAGTTTAATTGAAGAAGTAGAACGTGATCTTCAAGTAGCACAAAAAGTATAGTTTTTAGCTTGTTCTGTTGTTAGCACATTTATATATTATCATAAGGAGTTGAAAAATGAAGTTGTATTATACTAAATCAGCATGTTCATTAGCAGTGCGTATCGTTCTTAATGAATTAGGGCATACTTTTCAAGAGGAAGAGGTTGATTTAAAAGCAAAAAGAACAAAATCAGAGGAAAATTATTTAGAGATTAACCCTAAAGGTGCTGTTCCTGCGCTTCGTTTAGATAATGGCGACATACTTACTGAAAATCAAATCATTTTGCAATATTTAGCAGATATTACACCTGCTCAAAAGCTGCTAGCTCCTGTAGGTGATCTCAAGCGTTATCATACCCTGGAATGGGTCAATTATATTGCTACCGAATTACATAAAACGGTAGGTATGTTCTTCCATCCTAATTTGCAGGAAGAAACGAAAAGCTTGTTTATGTCTATAGTCATGACAAGGTTGAACTACATTAATAATCATCTGGCGAAAGGCCCATATTTGATGGGGGAGCATTTTACTTTACCTGATGCTTATTTATTTGTCATTCTAAGATGGGCCCATTATTTTAAAATGGATCTTTCAGCCTATAAATATTTAGAACGGTTTATGAGCGTTGTGGGTGAGCGTCCTGCTGTTGTGACTTCACTACACCAGGAAAAATTGTAATTTCTTATTGGAGATAAAGGTGCCTGTAAAAGCTGATTTTCAAGGTGGATTAGATCTTAATTTTTTTGCAAAACGTGAATTTGAATCCACTGAAGGTGTGGAGCCTTCAAAACAGGCACCAATCATTGCCCGCAATGCCGCACGTTTTTTGATGATGGGATGGACTAATTCCTGGACTCAATTTTTGACTCCAACAGTACTTAAAGCTGTTTTTATAGAACGGGATCATGAGTTATTAAGAGAATTACGCCTTGCTTTTCAGCAAGGCTTTTTTGAAATTTTTGAACAAATTAAAGAAAAAGAACTTACTGAAGAACAAAAAGAACAAGTGCAGCTTTATTTAAGTAATTGTTTAACCTTGTTGCCCTATGGTGATTTAACTCCTTATGAATCAATTAAAATTCCCCAGTATATTGAGGGGAAATGGGAGATGGTTGAATATCAAATTACTCCAATCGAGTTAACAGAAACATCAGGTTGGCGACGTTTTTTCATCCAAGACAAAGATCGTGTTTTTGCTTATGGTTTAGAACCTCTTTTTCAAAAAAAAGCAGAATCGCATTTAATTTTTATGGGTACTACTTATCCTGCTGGCCAAGGTTTTGTGCCTCAAGTAAACACTGATTCCAAAGGTTTTGAAACGGTAGGTAAATCTTTATATCGAACAGGTCGAGCAAGAATTCAAGAGTGGTTAAGCCAACAAGAAAATAGTATTCATGCATGTGGTGTAAGCTTAGGAGGTTCTCTAAGTTTATTACTTGCTATTGATCAAGGGAATTATAAATTATCACGAGTTGACGCATTAAATCCTGCTGGACTTCATGATGCTTGGTCTAAAAGTAGATATGACTATTGGGATAGCTTAAATGATAAACCCAGGGTAGTAGTACAAAAACAGGGAGATGATCCCGTTTCTGCTTTTGGAATTTGGAAGACGGATTGGGACATTTTCCATGTAATACCACCTAAAGATAAACGAGGTCCTATTAGTTTTTGCGATCATTTTCTTAATTATGCAGGTTTTGCAGATACTCAATTTAATTACATCAAAGCGGAGCACGATAACTCCAAACGTTTTGCACGTAATTTTTGGCTTTATTCTCTTGGTAGGAGTCTAATTTATTATTGTTTTCTAGCTCCTTATACTTATTTAGTACGCCCATTAGTTCACTTAGTATCGCAAAATTGGGTATTGTCAGCACATATAATGACATTTTGTGTCGCTGCAGCTCTTACAATGGCTGGAGTTATACCTGGACTCGTTTTTTTAGGAATTGCTGGCGGTTTATTGGCGAGCAGTCTCCTATGCGCCACACTATTTTCAATAAAAAAAAATTCAAAAGAACCTACTCCTAAGAATCAGTATGTAGAAAAAGGACTTGCAGAATTACATGATCCTTCACTTTCTCGAAATCCAACTATGGATATCTATAACGAGGATAATTCGGTAGAAGTTGATTTCACTTACCAGCAAATACATACTTATTATCAGCTGATGCGATCTTTAAAAAACAAGAGTTTTATTCCTTGTGAAGAAAAAGAAAGCAAGCATGTAAAAGGAATAAGCAAAAAAGCATTACTGGAAAACAGCCAAAATCCTAAAAATGCAGATGTTGTTATTTCTTTTAAGGCAACTAAGGCTAAAGCAGCGCATATACAACATACTTTATCTTTTGTTCAAAAGTTAGGTTCAGATAATGAACAATTAAAGTCAGTAGTAGATAAAAGCTATTCGAACTATCGTATGGGTAAATATACTTAATGAACGTTATATTCTGAGCGAAGTTCAGTAATTTTTTGGAAAAAATTCATTTATTGTGTTTAAAGTAGGATATGGGTATTGAATGTTATCTTTATATTGAATGATCGTAAAATTACTAACAAAATAGAACATGGAGGTTTATTTTGCCTACGGAAACTGTTTTTAAAGGAGGTCTGGAGTTAAAGTTTTTTGAGCAAATGGAGTTTGAGGATACAGATGGAGTAGAGTCCTCACAACAAGACGCTATTCTTGCACGTAATATACTGCGTTTTTTTACCATGGGGTGGACACAATCCTGGACTCAATTTTTGACACCATCCGTTTTATATTCCTTTTTCGTACAACGTAATTCCAATTTATTAAGAGAAGTACGTTTTGCCATGCAACAGGGATTTTTGGAGCTCTTTAAACAGCTACAGGGTAAGAATTTGAATTCAGAACAAAGTGAGCAGGTTCAGCTTTATTTGAGCAATTGTTTGTGCATGCTTCCTTATAGTGATCTGACTCCTTACGAGTTCTTTAAAATTCCTCAATATATCTCAGGGCATTGGGAACTGGTTGAATATCAGGTTAGTCCTATTGAGTTAACAGTAACATCGGGTTGGCGTAGTTTATTCATATATGATCACGACCGAGTTTTTGCTTATGGCTTGAAGCCCCTTTTTCAAAACAATGCAGAGTCTCATTTAATTTTCATGGGCACAACATATCCTGCAGGACAAGGTTTTTTAACTCAAATACGAACTGATGCGAAGGGAGTTGAATCTGTAGGTAGCTCCTTGTATCAAATGGGTAGAGAAAAGATACATGAATGGTTAAATCAGCAGGAAAATACCATTCATGCATGTGGAGTAAGTCTTGGAGGGGCATTAAGTTTATTGCTCGCTATTGATAAAGGAAATTACAAATTATCAAGAATTGATGCATTAAATCCCCCTGGTCTTTATGAACCTTTATTTAAAAACGGGCATGATTATTGGGATAAATTAGATGAAAAGCCAAAAGTAGTGATACAAAAACAAGGTGATGATCCGGTTTCAGCATTTGGAGTCTGGAAAAAAGAGTGGGAAATTTTGCAGGTGACTCCACCAAAAGACAAGCAGGGACCTAATGCTTTTTGTGATCATTGTCTTAATTATGCTGGATTCGCAGAAACCGAGTTTAGGTATGTTGCTGCAGAATACGATAATTGCAAGCGAAACACATCTTACAATTTAATCAATGCTCTTGCTAGAACTTTTATTTATTATTATTTTTTAGTTCCTTACACTTATGTTTTTCGCCCAATTAGCTATTTTGCGTTGAATAAGTTATTTACAAAAACTGATAATCTGACCTATGAAGAAAATACCGGACTCGCTAAAATTCATCAGCCTACGCTTTTAAGAAATGCCTCCATGGATATGTATAATATGGATAATTCAATTGAAATGAATCTTACTTATAAACAAATCAATACTTATTATAAAGTGATGCGTTGTTTGGTGAAGAAGAAAAATTATTTATCGACTCAGGAATATGAAAACAAACATGTGAAAGGTATGAGCAAAAAGGCTTTATTAGAAAAAAGTTTAGAATTTCAAGAGTCGGATGGTGTTGTTTCCTTTAATGTAACCAAAGCTAAGGCAATTCATATAAAACATACTTTAACCTTAGTTCATCAAATAGGCATTGAGAATCAGGAACATTTAAAACAGGCTTTAGAAAAGAATTATCAGTCATATATCCTTGGCAAGAATTAGGGGGCGAATTGCAAGAAGACAACGCGCTTATATACATAGTGAGCAATGTTCATAGACCCTCTGCTTTCGCAGAGGGTGAGAAGACTCTTATTTATTTTATGAAGGCTCTTACCACGTTAGCAAGTTATCTGATCAGATAGTTCAGAATAATTCTCAAAAGCGATAGATAAGATGCGCTGCAACGGAATAAAGAAAAGGATAATAGGCATCTACCGGACTAAGCTGTGATTCACCATAACCGGCAGTAAAGTTGCCAGCTATTTCACCCATTATATGTTCAGTAAAATTATAGTTTACTCCAACAGTAAAAGTGGGTCCGGGATTCCAATCATTGATAATAATGTCTTTACGATGTACACCTGCTACTCCAGCACCTGAGAAAATTTTCATGTTAGAATGAGGAACAGGTACCATCAGTTTACCAATTAAACTTAATGTTTCAGTTTGCGTTGTTAATGTTTCTGACCCATTATGAAAAAAACTGAAGAGACTTAAGGGATCAAAATGAACATTCGCATCAGCAAAGCGCATATAACTTGCTTCAATAGCGAAATAATGCGTAAACTCATATCCTACCATAACGCCCCAAGTGCTCCCTCCTTCATCAACTTCTATTGGAGTGGATAGCATCAATGCTGCATTTTGATTTTCTTCCGAGGGAACTAAACCATCCCAGGTAGTAGAACCATAACCAGCAATTGCTCCAAAATAAAAGGGATGGCGCACAGGTGTTTCTTCATGTGCCAAACAAAAAGGGGCATATAAAAATAAGTAAGCTAATAGAGATAACTTTGATTTTTTAACAAGCACAATAAATACTCTAAGAAATTATATTAATTAATCAGAATTTCTGTTGGGCGGGAAGCCCAACTAGAAAATGGCGCTATGTTGAACAAAAAATTTAAAACCTCTCACAGACAGCTGCGCAATTTACATAGATGTCATCAACTTTTTGGGTGGCAGTGCCGGTTTTATAACATTTCCAATTAGCGATACAATCGTCTGGAGTAGTTTCTCTTTGAGCTGCGCATGCACTTTCTAATGAACCATATACAGCTACCATTTGACCATATAGCAGCTTCATGTTTTGACAAACATATGGAGGTAACCCTTTAGCGGTACAATGACAAGTTGCAGTTGTTTTAAATGAAGAGCAAAAATTGGGGTGATGGATTGGTAAGGCTTTGCCGCAGGCAGCTGCAAAAGTAACGGCGCTAAATATAAATAATAATCCTGCAAAAATTGTTCTTATCATTCTTATTCATCCTCTATATTAATAATTGCATTTACTGTATCAGAAAAATAGGTGTCCTGCAAAAAGAAATCAATGATAGATGGATAAGTTAAATAGATTATTACTCTCTAAATTTTAGGCAGGATTCGATCCAGCCATTTGGGCAAGTACCATACCCAATTTTTAAAAATTGCCATTATTGCTGGAACCAGAAAACTACGTATCAAAAAAGCATCTACAAAAATAGCTACCGCGATCCCCAAGCCGAATGCTTTAACCATCAATACATCAGCGACTAAAAAAGAGCAGCTAATAACTATAACGATAAGCGCTGCACTAGTAATAATACGACTGCTCTTTTCAATACCAAAAATGATACTGTTATTATTATGTTTCGTTAATCGGTGAGCTTCTTTAATGCGGGATAATAAAAAGACTTCATAGTCCATAGAAAAACCAAATAAAGCACAAAATATAATTACTAATAAACTAATATCCAACATCTCTTGGGGCTGAAAATTAAGTATCTGAGAGAGATAACCATCTTGAAATACAAGTACTAGAGCTCCATATGAGGCACAAAGACTTAACAGAGTCATAATAATTGCTTTTAATGGTAAGAATATTGAGCGTAATAATAAAAGAAGTATCAAATAAGAAAATACCATAATCCATAAAATGGAATAAGGAAGAAAATGATAGATGCTTTTTAGCACATCACTATTACTTACAGCAGTTCCAGTGATCTCTAAATTTAATCCTGAACCCACCTTCATATGATATAATTGAGTAATTAGTTTTTTAGTCTCAGGCGAATTTGCAGGATATTTGCTAACAACATGAATAACTGTTAAATGTTTGGTTGTTGTTGTCTCTAACAATTGCTTCACTCGAGAATCGAGTAATTTTTTATTCATATGATATAGAGTGTAATATTGGCTTTTTTTCACATCCGAATCACTGCTGATAATGCCATTCACTTCTTTGACTAAAGGATTTTGTTCTAATTTATGGACGAAATCATATAACTTTGAAAGATTGTGGCGAGATAGAATCGGTGAAGAAGGGGATTCAATGACCAATACAATAGGATTTAGCTCTTCAATATTAAATTTTTCTGCATAAGTATCATAAAAAGCCCTATTTTCTGAGTTCTTAGGAAATATACGGTAATCCGATATTCCGAAATTAGCCTCTAAAAATGGATATCCTAGTAATAATAAAAAAATAAGTATGGGAAAGAAAAAGCGATAGGGATGGTTTACCACTCGTTCAGCTAACCAACGCCAATAGCTAGAATGATTTTTGTTTCTAAAAATACGTACGGAGAGGAAATTTATTTTTGTCTTTAAGACGGCAAGTATTGCTGGTAAAAGAATGGTTGAAATTAATACGGCGTAAAACACTGCAGCCAAACCACCTACTGCAACAGAGAATAATATATTAACCGGAAATAGGAATAAGGCACTCAGGCTTACAAAAACAGCTAAACCGCTAAAGAAAATTGCTTTGCCTGCTGTTTCTTGACTTGTTGCAATAGCTTCTTCGATGCTTGAGCCATTTTTTAATTCGTCTCTAAATCGACTGATGAAAAATAATGAATAATCCAGACAAAGACAAAGACCTAATAATAAAGCAATGTTTATTGTGAATATAGAAAGTGTAAAAAAATGACCTAAAAAGTACAGAGTAGTCAAAATAATTAATGCGCAGCCACCTCCCAAAATAATAGGGAGAGTTGCAGCAACTACTGAACCGAAAACAACAACTAAGGTAACAATTGCTACGGGTGTAGCAATGAAATCAGCTTTATATAGGTCTGTTTGCGTTTGTTTATTTACATTTTGAACAAAAAAAGGTTCTCCTCCAATTTGCATAGTCATATTGTAGGGTTTCTTGATAGAGTCTTTAAATTGTTTCAGTAACGGATCACTAATTGGCTTATTTGTTTTTATGATGATTGCAACATAAGCAGTATGCTTGTCTTTTGAGATCTGATGTTGGTCATCAGGATAAATTATTTCATGCTTGAGCGGAAAATCTTCTAACTCAGATAAAGATTGCCGCATTTTTTTCTTAAATAGAGAACGAGTGGCTAAAAGTTTGGGGCTGTGATACATGACAATAAATTGATTTTTATCATCATAACCGAGTTTCTTATCCATATAGAGTTCTGCTTTCGCACTTTGAGAGCTTTCATCAACGAAGCCAGTTGTTTTAAATGGAGCGATGATGTGTGGTAGAAAGGGAATACAGGATAAGACCACGAGCACCCAAAAAATTATGATGGGCCAACGTAATTTATTAATTAACTTTCCTAAACGGTACGACAATGTTTTTGTGGGCATTTTTCTAGTCGGAGCTTCCAAACTCATAAAAATTAATGACTCTCTAAATATATTAGTATAAATTAATCAGTATGTGTAAATTAATGAGAAAAAGATATTAATGCATCATTATCAGGACTTAATCAATCTTTTTGAAATTTGTTTTGCGAATGAATATAACACAAAACTTGTAAAAGGCGATGATGAACCTATTTATTTACCTGCGGATGCAAAGCGCGCTTATCATGTTTTATGCTTTGCTCATGGTTTTTTCAGTAGTGCTTTACATGAATGTGCTCACTGGTTAATTGCTGGGGAAGAACGTAGAAAGCTGGTTGATTTTGGTTATTGGTACATGCCTGATGGGCGTAATGAAGAGCAACAAGCAATGTTTCAATGTGTAGAAGTAAAGCCACAAGCATTAGAATGGATACTTTCTAAAGCTTCAGGTTATAAATTTCATATAAGTATTGATAACTTAAATGGTGCTGAGTCAGATACAATATTGTTCAAACAATCAGTGTACAATCAGGTAATCCATTACTGTAAGCACGGGTTATCACAACGTGCGAAAAAATTTAGAGATGCTTTATGTGATTTCTATAATCAATCCCTTGTTTTGAGAGAGGAAGATTTTTCCTTAGAGGAGTTATAGTAACTGCATGATATAATGTGTCAGCGTGCTTGATGTATGAGCTAATTCTCATTTTTAAGGCACGTCAAACTCTGGATTTACTGCGTTCGCAGCTAATTTTTAATGATGGAGCACAACACCCGTGGTCCAATCTAGATTTTCTCTTGGAGAAATATATTTTACGGGTTGAGTTACTGAGATCCCATAACCGTCAATCATTAACGCATAATAAAATGCAGGTAAGAGGCAGAACGATTCTATATATTCATTATCAGGAAATTGCGTGCTCAGTCCTTCCCATTGTTGATGACAAATCAGACTATTTGCTTGTTGTAATAAATCCTGATTGGTAATTTGATTATTTTGAAATTGGAATGGTTCGCTTTCCACGAGATTTGTTAATCCCCCTATAGCGTACCACATCGTAATACGATTGGTGGCAAGAGTAGGTTGTACTTCGCTTTGGACTTTGTGCACACGATTGATCAATGAAGATACCTCCTGCTGACATATAACAGCATCTCCTTGTCCTAAGTTACCGCCAGGAAGAGGGTAACCCTCTGAAAAACATGAATTTGTATCGAGTAACTGGTGTGTGACCTCGTTCTGCCCAAGCCCAAGAAAACTATGGACGAACAGATTAAGATGTTTGCCATAAAGATCTAATTCTACTTGTGAGCTTTTATTCGTCTCCACATCTTTTGGTATTGGAAAAGCAATTTGTACCGAGGCTCCACCAATGTCCATGACCCCTATGGGTTCGGTAGTGGATGATTTAAGTGTGCCTATATGATAATTTACAGCAAGCCAATCGTATAACGCCTCATCGTTTCCGGTGATGGTTTTTGCTTCAATAAGTTGCCATATAGATTGTTGGTTAAACCAATTTTGTATTTCTTTATAATAAAGCTTCTGTTTGGTTTGGGGTATAAGACGCATTCCTCCAGTTGCATAAAAATAAACTGGAATGTTTTGTTTAGGAGCTCCGGAGAAGAGAATAGTCAGATAGGCATCTATGGTATCTTGATTCGCTTCGATTGTTGCGAGGCCTGGTTTGATTTTTTTAGACCATATTTCATGAATTTGAGACGGAGTGTTGGTTTCATCTAGATCATAAGCAAAAATATGTGCTCTTGAGCCGGTACTTCCTGCATCAACTACTGCCATACATTGATGTTCAGTACATTCGGCAGATTCAGCATAAACATCGGTTACTACAAAAAGAAATGAGAGAAAAAACCAAAAACAGCGCATAGCTAAGGAACCCCAACAAAAAGTTTTTAAATGATACATTATGTATTTTTTATTTTCAACATGGTATCATGCAGAAAAATGATGAACTATTTTGTTTCGTATCGTAATTTTTTTAATTAGAATTATCAATCCGTAGTCTGGGTGCGTCACAAGACGCCAAGCTAAAATATCTGTATTTCATTTATAAATAAATCTGCAATGTATTATTGCGTCGAGAGCTTGATATTTATGTACAATCAGACTGTTATCAAATACTTTTTATTTTAATTATTTCAGGCAGTATTATCATGAAGATGAATCAAGAATATCGAGGCTCTATTTATGCCATTTTATCTGGGTTTCTATACAGTTTTATCGGCTATTTTGGCTTAAGTGCAATTAATGGTCATTTGTCTGCAAGTACGATGCTTTTTTGGCGCTTTTTGATTTCAAGCATCATTATTTTATTTATTATGCTGCCAAAAATAAAAGAAAATAACGATTCTTATAAAAACATGTTTCTTGCTTTTTTAACGGGTATATTCTTTTATGGAATATCTACTTGGCTGTATTTTTTAGCCTCTCTATATATAGGCTCAGGATTGGCGATGGTGATTTTTTTTACTTATCCTGTTGTCATTATGCTGTTGAATTATTTTTTTTATGGCCAGTCGATCCCACCAATTTATTATTTAGCGATCCTGATTATTTTATTCGGCATGATATTCATGGTGGATTTGGATGCATCTTTTAATCTATGGGGTATGGTGTTTGCTATTGCATCTGCATTTTTCTATGCTTGTTACATTATCGGGAGTAAACGAAATTTACTCTCTCCAAATATGTCAACATTTATGGTGTGTCTAGGATGTACGGTAACGAGTTTCTTTGTTTCATTTTTTAATCATTCTTTTGTCGTTCCAGCATCCATGACAGTTTGGGCTCATTTGTTTGGAATAGCGATTATTGCAACAGTAATACCTATTTTATTGGTATTATATAGCTTGAAATACATTAGCTCAGAAAAAGCTTCTATTTTATCGGTTTTAGAGCCCGTATTTGTAGTCATTTTTGGTGTGTTACTTTTGGGCGAAAAAATTCAGCTTTGGAGTATTGTTGGTATGGTTTTAGTTTTAATTGGCGCAGTGATGACTTTATTTAGTCATAAAATTAATCTTGGCTACTTGAGAGTACTATCAATGCGTCGTGAAAATGTTGGTTAAGTATTTAATGGAGTGCAACGCAGCTTGGTTGCATTGCACTTCTTTCATGCTATGTTTTAATACCAACTTCCATTACAGCCGCCACAACCCCCACAGTCTGTAGCACAAGTTCCGCAACATGGGTTACTTGAACAGTTAGCCATAAAGGCAGCTGAACACACTAAAATTACAGCCATTATTATTTTTTTCATACTTATCCTTGTTATCGCCTGTATATTAACTATACTCTAAGTTTTTGAATTTAACCAATTTATATCAAAATTTCTTCAGTATGTAGCCATTGCAATTTCCATAAATTATAAATAAGTAATTGATTTTTTTTTGTATTTAAATAAGTACTTAGCACTTTATAAGATAAGTAGCGATTATTAGCAATATAACGCAACAAATCCTCATTAACTCCATCTATATCCCATGTACTTCCATTGATATAAAATTGATATTCAGATTGCTCATTTTGATTTTGATATGCAAATCGGCACGAAGCATCCCTTATAAGATTTAATCCTGCTTTTATTTCTTTCATAAAACCAGATAAATCAATTAATTCGTCTTCTTCCAAAGGAACGGGCAATTGGAGTTCTGCTTGTTGATCGAGTCGCGTAGCAAAACATCCAAACCACGATTGCATTGTTTTTTCATCATTAATTAATTGTTGTAATAATTTTTGAGCATTAAGCCAGGCAGAAGGCATGATTTCGGACGTATTTTGTAAATTAGACCAGTCGGGGTCTTGGTACAGATTTTTGAACGAACCTTTTTCAGATAAATAATCACTAAAACTTTCTAATAGTTCTTGTCCCTGGTAACTACGATAGCCAAAAGAGTAAGTCATACACTCGTCAGACAGGGAGATCCCATAATGACCCACATGTGGAGGAAGGTATAACATATCTCCTTCTTCAAGGATAAAACGCTCTTCAATATCAAATTGATTCATGATACGTAATTCAAGGTCTTTCATATAGTTTTGGTTATTACAACCTTTAGTAGTTAACGACCATTCACGTTTTCCTTTGGCCTGATATAAAAACACATCGTAGTTATCATAATGAGGCCCAACACTGCCATGAAGAACAGCATAGCTAATCATAATATCGTCAATTCTCCATTGTGGAATGAAATTAAAATGATCAAGCAATGCATAAACTTCAGGAATTAATCGATCTACACCCTGCACTAGTAAGGTCCAATGAGTTGGTGGTAAGGTACTAAAGTCACTTTCAGAAAATGGCCCGCGTTTTAAATGCCAATAAGGTTTTTCATTAGGAGTTTCAAAGACCAGACGGCTTTCAACATCCTCTTCCAGTGCAAGTCCAGCAAGTTCATCGGGAGATAAGGGATGCGTGAATTCTGGCAAAGCCTTGCGAATCACTAGAGGTCTTTTTTGCCAATAGTCACTGAGAAAAGTTTTTAAAGAAATTTGCTGCAGATTGATCATTTATTATGATTACTCCCATGAGGTCAAGTTAATGCTTTTGATACACTCTATATTTGGCTTTTGCGGGGCTCAGGTCGAGACGGAGACTGGTACCTCAATTGGTAACTCTCTCAGACATAAAGTCTGGAAGGTAGGCAACTTAGAATAAATTGTCAATATACTTTAATAGATCCCCTTTAATTTGATTGAAGAATACGTTCTAATTCACCTTTTGCTTGACGAGAAAAATTAATTAAATCACTTTCCTTATCAAAAAAATCAAATGAGCGAATTAATGTTGTTTCATCATGTTTTTTGAATGCAGCTGCTTTTTTCTGAATATCTTCTGATTTATAGCCTAGGAATTTCATAATTTCTTTGGTCATAGTTAAAGAAGAATCAAATAATTCTCTAATAAAGTAATCCACACCCACTCGATGCAGCTCATATGCATGACGACGATTACGAGCTCTTGCATAAATTTTGAGGTGGGGGAAATGGTATTTGGCTAACTCAACAATTCTTAGATTTGCATCAGGATTACCTACAGTTACAATTAATAGTTTTGCATGCTCCGCTCCGGCACTTTTCAATAAATCTAAACGACTTGCATCACCAAAATGTCCAATGTATCCATATTTTCGAAGTAACTCAATTTGCTCGGGATTTTTTTCCAATACAGTAAATTTAATTTTTTCTCCATTGAGCAAACGACCAATGATTTGGCCAAAACGCCCATAGCCAGCAAGAATAATGCCATTTTTTTCATTAATGGAGTCATATTCACGTTCAGGTAAGACACTCATAAATTTGGGTACAATAAATCGATGGTAGATAAGCAATAAAAAAGGTGTGGCAAGCATCGATAACGCAACAACAAGAGTACAAAATGATGCGTTATCATTACTGATTACTTTAGTTTTACTGGCGTAATCAAATAAAACAAAGGCAAATTCACTGCCCTGAGATAAAGCAAAAGCAAATCCTAAAGTTTGCAATTTAGTTAAATCAAAGATGCGGCCTAAAATGGAAAGAATAAGCGCTTTGATGCTAATTAATACAAGAACGGCTGTAAGAATGAGCAACGCCTTATGGGTAAAGAGCGAAAAATTCATTCCCATTCCTACAGAGACAAAAAATAATCCGAGTAAAATCCCTTTAAATGGTTGAATATCTGCATCAACTGCATGTTTGTATTCAGAGTTAGCTAATACAACACCCGCAATAAATGCACCTAAGGCAGGAGATACCCCTATTGATTCCATTAATAAAGTAATTCCTACCACTAAAGCAAGAGAAAACGCAGTAAATACTTCGCGTAAGTTTGTTTTTGCAATGATGAAGAATAAATGTCTGGACACGAAATGACCAATTAAAATAACGGCTCCAATTACTCCAGCTACTAAAAGGGCATGCATCCATCTAGGAAAATGCATGATAAACGCTGCTTCATTAACATTGACTTTAATCACTCCATGTTGTTCCAGTAGAGGAATGATGATTAATATAGGAATTACGGCAATATCTTGAAATAACAATACAGCAAATGATGTTTCTCCTTCAGCCGTTTTCAATAGGTTTTTTTCTTGTAACATTTGTAAAACAAGGGCTGTTGATGAAAGCGATAAAGCCATGCTTATCGCTAAGGTTTCTTGCCAAGCATACCCTAACATAAGCCCAAGTGCAGTGAGTATGCTCGTAGTTAAGATAACTTGTAATCCCCCCAGACCTACGATAAGCCGTCGGAGTTTCCATAACATAGCAGGCTCTACTTCCAAACCGATAAGAAACAACATCATAATCACACCAAACTCACCAAAATTCATAATTTGTTGTGAGTTTTCTATGAGCTTGAATCCGAAAGGTCCAATAAGAATACCAACAGTGAGATATCCTAATACCGAGCCTAATTTGAACCGGCTAGCAATAGGAACCATAATACTCGCTGATACCAAAAAAATGAATGTATTAAGTAACATGTGATTATTCATAATTAAACCTGATTATTATTTGGCATGACAGTTCTTAAATTTCTTACCGCTGCCACAAGGACAAGGTGCGTTACGTGCAACTTGAGGCTTATGGGTTTTATTTAAATTTGGCTTATGTACGCCGCATACATAATACCAACGACCATTTTCTTTATGAAACTCACTTAATTCATGAATGATTTTTGTCTGATTGTGTTCAGAAAAGCGTGCAGCAAACTCGACAAAACCTATATGTGAAGTAGGGATATCTGAATTAATTACTGTTAAGTCAATCCATTTAACACTCTTAGCCCACTGAGCAGCCTCAAATTCATTAAAGCCTATGAGCGCTTTGCCTTTCATGGTGCATTTGATGTAATCAATTTTTCCTAGGCTGTAAGCTGTATATCGTGAGCGCATCAACTGCTCAGGAGTTTGTGGTAGCTCATGACTATCAAGATACAAACCACAACATCTTTCATAAGTATTTTGTGATCCACAAGGACAAAGTAACATGGTATGATCCAAAGCGAAACATAAATCTATTTTTTGGGATTATAGATTATATTCGATATAGTATTAAATTTTTACTAAATTACACGATTATTTAGGGTAAATGAATGAATTCCTACTTATTCACGCAAAATATAGAGCAAATCAATCATCAAGAAAGTATTAATCGGTTAGAGGAAGGTACGGTTTTATTTTTTCCTAAATATTTTTATACCTCTATAGATCCTGTTTTGTTCTCTGAAAATATCCTTGATGGGAGTCGTAAAAATATAAGTTACGATATCCGTACTCAAAAGCTCGGTGCTTATAAAAAAGAAATTAGCGGCTTGAATGATAAACTTTCATCGATGATGCATGGTTATGCTGAGTTTGCACATCAATTAATTCAGCATGTTCTGCCTTCTTATATCCCTCATTTAAAATGGGGACGAACCAGCTTTAGGCCTGCACAAGTACAAGGGCGTGTTTCTTCAAAACGTAAAGATGATACTCGTTTACATGTAGATTCATTTGCAGCAAGCCCGGTTCATGGGTTAAGAATTTTACGTGTTTTTTGTAATGTAAATCCAGATAATGAACCTCGAATTTGGAATCTTGGTGAGCCATTTGCAGATGTGCTTCATCGTTTTGGACCTAAAATCGCATCTTACAGTAAAATCAAAGCAAAAATTCTAAAGTTTATTAAAGCAACCAAAACCTTACGCTCGCCTTATGATCATTATATGTTGCATTTACATGATACGATGAAACTCGATGATTTGTATCAAGCAAAAGTTCAAAAAATGCAAGTTGATTTTCCTGCTCAAAGTACTTGGATAGTGTTTACTGATCATATGTCGCATGCGGCTCTTAGTGGCCAGCATTTACTAGAACAAACCTTTTATCTGCCCGTTGATAATATGGCTAATCCAGATTTTTCACCCTTGAATCAATGGAAGAGGATTCGTCCAGAATTGCAAAATACCCACGTTACTTTATAAATATTTAGAGATCCGTTGACAATTTCTACAAACATAAAATGCAGGACATAGGAGAGTGAATTGTCAACAACGCTGGTTATATTGGCTAGATGCTTAATGAGGTCTTTTTAATATTTTATTCTGCTTTAAATATCTTTCAATTTCTTTAGGTGTTAGTGGTTTACTAAAAAGAAAACCCTGTATTTCATCGCAATGTTGTTTTTTTAAAAAATCCAATTGTTTTTGAGTTTCGACTCCTTCAGCAAGCACTTTAAAATTAAAACTGCGTGCCATAGAAATAATCGCTTCTATAATAACTTCATCACTATGTGATGTTGATATATTTTGGACAAATGATTGATCTATTTTTATACAGTCAATATGGAGCTGCTTTAGATAGTTGATGCTGGAATTTCCAGTACCAAAATCATCTAGCGCAATTTTAATGCCTAATTGTTTGAGTTGATTCAGCATATAAATAATATCTTGATGTGTTATAACAACATTCTCAGAAATTTCAAACTCTAAATATTGAGGATTAAGCTGATATTCATTTAAAGTTTTTTTAACAAAATCAAGGAAATTCGGTTGTCGTAATTGTCGGGAAGTAATATTTACAGCGACATGAACATAAGGCAAGTTTTTTTTATGCCAGATATTTATTTGTTGGCACACTTCTCTAAGAATCCATTCTCCAATGGGTATAATTAGCCCCGTTTCTTCAGTAAATGGAATAAAATCCATAGGAAGTAATAAACCTCTTTCTGGATGATTCCATCGGATTAGTGCTTCAACGGATAATAATCCTTGTTGATCAATATTACACTGAGGTTGGTATACTAGAAAAAATTCATTATTATTTAGCGCATTATGCAATTCAGCTTCTATTAAAAAGCATTGTTTATTGTGTTCATATAATCGAACGTCATAAAAAGAAAATTGGTTTCCTCCTTGTTCTTTTGCTTGATACATTGCTAAATCAGCATTCTTTAATAGATCATTAGCTGTTTCTCCATCTTGAGGATAGATACTTATCCCCAAAGCAGTAGTTATAAATAAATCCTGATTTGTGATTTTAAAGGGTTCTTTCATAGAATTTAAAATCTTATTAGCAATTGTATAAATAGTGTTTTCCTCAACTATATGACAAATCATTACAAACTCATCTCCACCCATCCTTGCTAGGATATCTCCATCTCGAACTAATAAACTCCATCTTTGTCCAATCATGCGTAATAATGTATCACCAACTTCATGGGATAGACTGTCATTGACTAGTTTAAATCGATCTAAATCAAAATAAAGTATTGCAAATTTTTGTTTTTGATTTTTTGCATTATCGATACTTGTTCGTATTCTATCGATTAATAAAGATCGATTGGGTAATTGGGTTAATGGATCATGGAGCGCCTGATAGGTAAGTTTCTTTTCAAGATTGGCGCGTTCAGTAATATCATGAAAACTCCATACACGTCCGATGATAACATCATTTAAACGATGTGGAAGAGAATAACACTCTAGTGTTTTTCCATTTTTAAAAGACACAATACTGCTGCTGATTTCATTAATATTTTTTTTAAGGCGGTTAAGCTCTTCCAAATATTTTTTAGGTTTAAAGAGCTGATTGAGCATGTGATATAAGACACTCAATCCATCATTAGTTTCTAACATGGATTTTGGAATATTCCACATGGAAACAAACTTAGAATTACAATCAATAATTTTATAATTTAGATCAGTAACTAAAATTCCATCTGTAGACGATTCAAAAGTTGAACGTAGAATAGATAAAGATTGCTGTAAGAATTTGGTTTGTTCGGCTACAGTTTTTTGGAGTATTTTTTCATGATGTTTTGCATTATTCGTCAAAATCCATTTTCTTGTCAAAGCACAAGCCAGTTGCCTTACCACCACTATATCGAATGGTTTTTTCAAAATAAGATAATTGTCACCCATTCCTAGCTCTTTTACAGTTTCTCCCCAACTGAAATCAGAATATGCAGTACAAATCACTATTTGAATGTCGGGATCAACTTTCCACATTTGTTTAATGGTAGTGATCCCATCCCACCCCGGAGGCATTCTTATATCTACAAAAGCTAAAGCATAATGTATCCCTTTTTTCAGATCTTGTTTGATTTTTTTTATTGCTTCATATCCTTGGGATGCTGTATTAAAAATAAATTTAGGTAAAAAACTCTCCATATCGGAACTCTCTGATTCATTTAAAAGAGGATCATCAAATAATTGTTGTTCAAAATAATCGATCTTTGTTCTAATAGTTGAGGAGGTGAGAACTTTAATAAAATCCGTATGAATCGAAGAGTTATCGTCAATAATCATAATATGTAATGGTATATCACCCATAAATGTCTCCTTGTTGCTTTGAATCAGTAATGGGTAATGTCAGTATAAATTGGGCGCCACATCCTTCTCCCTGGCTTTCGGCAATAAGTTTTCCAGCCATTTCTTTGGCGGATAATGCTGAACTATGCAAACCAAAGCCATGACCGTTTTCTTTAGTGGTGAATCCGAAGGCAAAAATATGTTGTAAATCTTCTACTTTGATGCCAACTCCATTATCTTTAACCATTATTTGTACGGAGTTCTGCATTTTTTGTACGCTTATTTCGATTTTTTTTTGTTGGATTAGACGTTTTTTCGAGTACAGAATCTTTGGCGTTTTGAATCAAGTTAATTAAAATATGCAAAAGTTTGGTTTTATCAACGAAAATTAACGGAGTGAGTTTAAATTCTTTGATGATCTCAATGTCTTTTTTCGAAGAACTCATCGTGATATTTAATGCGCTATCAATTAATTCAGGAACATAAATGGACTCTCTAAAACTTGAGAGCCCACCAATTGATTTTTGCATATCTACTATTTGATTAATATGTCTTAAATCGTGCTGTAAATTATCAATTTCAATATTATTTTTTTCTTCTTCCTCTAAGATAATTTTAGAGAGCGATAATAAAAATTCTGGAATAATCATTCCTTTGGGATCATGACTTAAAAAATGAGCTAAATCAGTTTGATGTTGCTCAATCATTGTTACGACTCTCAGTAATTTTTTATAATAAGCTTGTTTGTAACTGTTTTTCACTAAAGAAATTGAGACATTAGAACTGTTTAAAATATTCCCAATGTTATGCAAAATAGTGGTTGCAACTTCAGCCATTCCAGCTTGGCGAGCGGTAGATGAAATTTGTTGATTTAATTTTTTAATTTTTTCTTCAGCGATTTTATTTTTATGGATATCAATCACAATACCCGTAAGCTGTTTATCAGCATCCAGACACTGCCCAATCGTTCGATACCAGTGGTAAGCTCCATCTGGATTTTTTACTCGTATCTCACACTCATAATCTATTTTTTCATTTAACGCTCTTTCTACTTTTTGAACAAAATCAAATCGGTCTCGTTCGTGAATTAATTCAATAAATTCATTAAGGGTAGGGGGTTTATTGATTGGATTTAAATGAAATAAAGTGAATAATTCATTTGACCAAATTGTATGATCAGTATTTCCATCATAGGACCAATATCCTAAGCCAACAATATGTTGTGCATGTTCAAGTTTTTCATTTAAATTCATCATTTCTCGAGAAGAAATTGCTGTGGAGCGTTCATGCATATAACGTTCTTGATCTACTTCTATATAAGTATTATTAATATGATTTAAAAAAGTTATCCATTGTTCTGTGCTTTCCGGTTTTTGATTGGGATCAATTTTCAATCGTGCTAGCTGTCTTTGTAATAATTTATGAATGTCCATAATAATTTTATAGCTCATGTATGGTGGTAATTGTCATTGTTTGATTATGTAGTTCGCAATTTCCAACTGAAAATGGCGATAATTCGCCATAAGAATAAAACCCTATTTGTGTTGAACCTTCAGGTAGAGCAGAAAAAGTTGATTCAATTTCCTCTTCAGTCCGTGCCCCTAACAGGAGTCTTCTTCCTACACAGCTAATATCGATCGCAAGAACCGGACCTAATTTTTCAAGTCCGTTTGATAGCATGCGATTATTCGCTAAGTTTCCAGCTTCATGGGCACTGTCTATTAAGCGATCAAAATTTGCGCGCATTAATTGGGCATGCCATCCAGTTGGAATATCACCAGCAAAGACCAGAGATTGTTCTTTCTCATTAACTGCTAAAATGGTGCGAACCAATTGCGTATCATTATGAGCATTAGGATCATGGATCGCTAAGGGATAAAGCAATCCTGAAGAGGGTAATTCAGAAGCTTTTTCACCTAAATATTCCTTATAAAGTTGCAGAGCAGGCCGATAGTCAAGTTCATATAAGACATTGGCTTCAGACCGGGTAATACGACGAATAGGGCCAAAAATATCCCATCCTCCTTTTGATGCGTGTCCAATCTGAATTTTTGAACCGTAGAAACCAACAGCTACTACGTAATGATCGAGAATTTCATTATTTAATATGGTCCATGTTCTTTTAAAATTGCTCCCATCACCTGCTAAGCCACCGGTAATAATTAAATTATTAGTTTCTTTAGCTGTATTTAAACCCTTTACTAATTCAGAACCATTTACATTCAGTCCATCAGAGAGTACAAAAATACTGCGTAAATGAGTATCTTTTAATTGATCTGCAATTATCATACCTGTATTTTTTGATTCATTACTTTGATTTACTAGGGCTTTTGCAATTTTTAAAGTCGTATGCGCAAATTTTGCCACTACAACAGCAATACTATGATCAAAAAGATAATTACCAAAAATTTCACCTGCGGTAGAGCAACCTACTATTTTTGATTGGGAATAAAACTCAGCTAATTGCAGTATTGGTTCATGAAAATCATAAAATTCTGGGGCAGAAAAAATGAGAACCAAAGTATTCGCTGAATCAAGTTCAGGAAATTTTTTTAAGCTCCATCCTTTATTTTTAAAGAACTGAAATGTTTTAATTTCCATACTCTCTCCTTGTTCTCTCATATATCTAAATGACAAATGATCGACCATTAATTAAAAGTATAGTGTTTATCTTAAATTTTTTCAGTGATAAGGAAGACTTAAAAACCATAACACCTTCAATATTTTTATGAGGCAATGGTTTTTCTAGGATAACAATGGCATAGATTGCTCATTTGGCCATTACGATTTTTTTTTGCTACCCAACCAAAAATTCGTTATGATGAGTTCGATTAATTTGTGGAAGGAACGTCGTTT
This sequence comes from Legionella santicrucis, assembly GCF_001468135.1. Taxonomy (GTDB): domain Bacteria; phylum Pseudomonadota; class Gammaproteobacteria; order Legionellales; family Legionellaceae; genus Legionella; species Legionella santicrucis. The sequence goes on from NZ_LNYU01000012.1 coordinate 31,652, forward strand.
TTATGGAAGGAGAAGCATCACCTGCCAAAAATAAAAAAAAAATGGTGATTTCTAAATATTGGCGAGAGCGATTTCCATCAGAGAACTTTTTAGGGTTGATTATTATTTTAATCACTTTAGTTGCTTTGTTGTGGTTTTACTTCGCTCATAAAAAACCGAAAGATGTGGGGCCAAAACCTATACCTATAGTTGCTGGATTTTCTACAACCCGTGATGTACCTATTTACCTTCCTGCTTTAGGAACAGTAACACCAGTTTATACTGTATCTGTTCAATCCCAAATCAACGGCATATTAATGAAAGTGCTCTTCAAAGAAGGACAATTGGTCAAAAAAGGACAATTACTAGCACAAATTGATCAACGTCCCTATGAAGCATTGCTGACACAGTACGAAGGAAATTTAAAAAGAGATTCAGCGTTATTAGCCAATGCAAAAATTGATTTAAAACGTTATCAAAAATTATGGCAGGAAGATTCAATTTCACAGCAAACATTAGCGACTCAGCAAGCATTAGTCGAGCAATATGAAGGAAACGTTAAATCGGATTTGGGGTTAATTCAAAGTACTAAAATTAATCTCATTTATTGCAATATAACTTCGCCAATTGATGGACGAATTGGATTACGATTGATTGATCCTGGCAATATTGTACAAATATCAAATACACAAGCCATTGCTGTTGTGACTACTATGGATCCAATTACCGTGATTTTTCCTGTTGCAGAAGATTATGTACCGCAGATAGCTCCAAAAGCTTATGGTGACAAGCAAATGGAAGTTAACGTTTATGACCGGCAACAAGAGCATTTACTTGCAAAAGGAGCGTTATTGGCTTTAGATAACCAAATTAGTACGACTACCGGAACAGTCAGATTAAGGGCTGTTTTTAATAATGAGGAAAAAAAATTATTTCCTAATCAGTTTGTTAATGTGAAAATACTAGTTGACACATTACATGATGCTACTGTTGTACCAACAGCTGCTGTGCAACATACAACAACAGAAGATTTTGTTTATATTATTAATTCAGATCATACTGTAGCAACTCAAAAAATTGTAATGGGACCTACAAGCGGTGATGATACTGTGATTAAAAGTGGCTTATTACCTGGTCAAAAAATTGTAATTAATGGCGCTGATAAATTAATTAACGGATCTAAGGTGCTAATACACGCCGAGCATCCTAAGGACATATCTGTTAAAACAGCCAGTATAGCCGTTTCTTTATTGGGGTGACATGAGTATTTCAGGCCCATTTATCGCAAGAGCAATAGCAACTTCATTATTAATGTTTGCTATCTTCCTTACAGGGGTCTTATCTTACAAATTATTACCTGTTTCTGCGTTACCTGAGGTGGAGTATCCAACGATTCAAGTGTCTACTTTTTATCCTGGTGCAAGTCCTGATGTGATGAGTACCACGGTAACTGCACCACTTGAACGCCAATTTGGTCAAATGCCTGGATTGGACCAAATGACATCAAATAGTTCAACAGGATCATCGATTATTACCTTACAATTTAATTTGAACATGAGTCTTGATGTGGCTGAACAAGAAGTGCAGCAAGCTATTAATGCCGCAAGTAGTTATTTACCCACAGCTCTTCCCAATCCGCCTATATACAGCAAAGTAAATCCCGCAGATACACCTATTCTAACTTTGGCCTTAACTACAAATACCTTACCTTTAACCAAAGTAGAAGATTACGCTGAAACACGCCTTGTTCCTAAAATTTCTCAGTTATTGGGTGTTGGTTTAGTCAGTATAGGTGGAGGGCATAGGCCGGCAGTGCGTATCCAAGCAAATCCTGATGCTTTATCAGCTTATGGATTAACTATGGAGAACATACGGACTTTAGTTATGGCATCCAACGTGAATGCTGCAAAAGGAAATTTTGATGGACCAAGATTAGCTTATACAATTAATTCTAATGACCAATTATTATCTGCTGCTGATTATCGTCCATTAATTATTGCTTACCAGAATGGGGCCCCTGTTCGTTTATCTGATGTAGCTCGTGTTATTGATGGATCAGAAAACAATATGCAAGCGGCATGGATGAATAAAGAGCCTGCTATCATCATTAACATACAGCGCCAACCAGGAGCTAATGTTATCGAAGTAACAGAGCGAGTCAAAAAGCTGCTCCAGCAAATGCGGGCAGCAATTCCTGCAGGTGTGGATGTAAAAATACTTACTGATCGCACTACGAGTATTCGTGCTTCTGTAGAAAATGTTCAATTAGAATTGCTTTTGTCCGTAGTATTAGTTGTGATGGTGATTTTTCTGTTTTTGCGTAAACTTTCCGCAACAATTATCCCTAGTATTTCAGTGCCATTGGCTCTTGTAGGTACATTGGGGTTAATGTATTTACTCGGTTTTAGTTTAAATAACCTTACATTAATGGGATTAACCATTGCAGCGGGTTTTGTAGTCGATGATGCAATCGTCATGATTGAAAATATTATGCGTTATATCGAGATGGGCGAAAAACCCATAGATGCGTCACACAAGGGAGCTGCGCAAATTGGTTTTACCATTATTTCATTGTCTATTTCTCTGGTTGCCGTATTAATTCCCTTACTTTTTATGGGCGATGTAGTAGGACGATTATTTCGTGAGTTTGCATTGACCCTAACCATAACCATCGCGATTTCTGCTTTTGTTTCTTTAACGTTAACGCCCATGCTTTGTTCTCGAATTTTAAAACCTCACAGTGAAAGCCATGCAACACGTTTAGAGCAATTTTTAGAGAAAAAGTTAAATTATTTTGTTGATTATTATAAACGTTCTCTGGGCTGGGTTCTTTCACGACAACCTTTAATATTGTTGGTTTTCTTTATTACCGTGCTCATCACCAGTATTTTATTGTACTTTATCCCCAAAGGTTTTTTTCCTATTCAGGATACAGGAGTTATTCAGGGAATTTCTGTGGCTTCAGACTCTGTTTCTTTTCAAGAAATGGCTAATCGTCAGCAAGCTTTAGTAAACGCGGTACTTACTGATCCTGCCGTTGAAAATGTTTCTTCATTTATTGGCATTGATGGCACAAATGTTACATTGAATAATGGACGCATTCTAATTAATTTAAAACCCTTAGATGAACGTCTAGGTGTAACCGATGTGATGAATCATTTGCGGTCTAAGGTTCAGCAAGTTGTAGGTGCAACATTATACATGCAGCCAGTGCAAGATCTAACCATAGATACATTGACGAGTCGCACTCAATTTCAATACAGTATTAGTGCTCCTGATAAGGAAGAGGTTACCAAATGGTCTAATTTAATGTTAGAAAAAATGCATCAAATCCCCATTTTGAAAGATGTGAATACGGATCAACAAAATAATGGCTTGGTGACTGCAATTGATATTGATAGAGATACTGCATACAGACTTGGAATTACAATGCAGATGATCGATGATACTTTATATGATTCTTTTGGACAGCGACAAATATCCATTATGTTTACCCAACGTAACCAGTATCGGGTTGTGTTGGAAGTGTTCCCTTCATTACAAAGAGAAACAGTTGCTTTTGACAACATCTATATTAACTCTACGATAACAACTAATCCAAACAGTACGGTGACTACTGCTCCTGTTCCTAATTCCCCTACAACGTCTTATAGAGTAGCAAATCCATCAGTATCGAGTTCATTAAATCTTGGGTCTACCACAGGGGTTAGTATCAGTGGTTCTGTACCTATTAAGACTTTTGCCAATTTGAAACAAAAAGTAGCGCCATTAGTTATTGCTCATAAGGATCAATTTCCTTCAGCAACACTATCTTTTAATCTTGCTCACAATGCTTCATTAGGAGATGCTGTAACCCAAATAGAAGCAGCAAAGAAGAGTCTGAATCTGCCATTGAGTGTAGAGGCTGATTTTCAAGGAACCACAAAAAGTTTCCAAAAATCACTTGCTAATGAAGGATGGTTAGTGTTTGCTGCAGTTGTAGTCGTCTATATTATCTTAGGTGTTCTTTATGAAAGTTATATTCATCCGTTAACCATTTTGTCTACTTTACCTTCCGCATCTATGGGCGCATTATTAGCTTTATATCTTTCAGGAAATGAATTAACAATTATTGCTTTGATTGCAATTATTTTATTGATTGGCCTTGTCTTAAAAAATGCGATCATGATGATTGATTTTGCGCTTGAGCAAGAACGCGAATATCAACGTCAACCTAAAGATGCAATCTATGAAGCTGCTTTATTACGTTTTAGGCCGATTCTAATGACGACGATGGCTTCTATGCTCGGTGCAATCCCTTTAGCTTTAAGTCATGGTATAGGAGGTGAGTTACGTCGTCCTCTGGGTATCGCTATTATTGGTGGATTAATTGTGAGTCAATTAATCACTTTATATACAACTCCTATTATTTATCTTACTTTTGATCGTATATCGCGTAAGGTAATGGGCTATGGTAAACACAATCCTAATGCTTCGGGGGCTGGATTGTGAATTTATCATCCCTATTTATTAAGAAACCTATAGCAACTATTTTGTTAGCATTAGGTTTAAGTTTTGCAGGAATTCTTGCCTTTGATTTATTGCCTGTAGCTCCATTGCCTCAGATTGATTTTCCGACAATTACAGTACAAGCCCAGTTACCTGGAGGGAGCCCAGAAATCATGGCGACTTCAGTTGCTGCACCCTTAGAACGGCAGATAGGGCGAATTGCAGGAATTTCTCAGCTTACTTCTTCAAGTACTTTAGGACAAACAAGCATCATAGTACAATTTGATTTGTCACGTAATATTGATGGGGCAGCTCGTGATATCCAAGCAGCAATTAATGCCGCAATGAGTCAGTTGCCTACAAATTTAACGAACAATCCTACCTATCGCAAGGTGAATCCTGCTGATGCTCCGATTATGATTCTTGCATTGACTTCGGATAAATTTACTCCAGGACAATTATATGACGTGGCATCAACTCTGTTACAACAGAAGATTTTGCGTATTGAGGGAGTAGGTCAGGTAAATGTGGGAGGAAGTTCATTACCTGCGGTACGGGTTGAAATAAATCCTACTGCTTTAAATAAATACGGAATAGGACTAAATCAATTAGGAACAATCATTGCAGATGCTAATGTGAATTTGGCAAAGGGGCAACTCATTCATGATCAGACTGTTTCAGTAATTAAAAGTAATGATCAGATGCTCAAGGCATCAGAATACGCTCCACTGATTATTAGCTACTTCGATAACCAGCCTGTGCGCCTATCAGATGTAGCTCATGTTTATGATTCTGTTGCTGATGTACATACGGCGGGCCTAGCAAATGGTAAACCTGCAGTGCTCTTGGTTTTATTTAAACAACCAGGAGCAAATGTGATTAAAACTGTCGATCACGTAAGAGAAATTTTACCGCAACTTGAGGCCTCTATGCCAAAGAACATCCAATTAAATATTTTAATGGATAGAACCTCAACAATTCGCACTTCATTGCATGATGTAGAGCTTACTCTATTTATTTCCATGTGTTTGGTTATTTTTGTCACTTATCTTTTTCTTGGTAGCTTCAGAGCAATGATGATTCCGGGTATTGCTGTACCATTATCTTTGCTTGGAACTTTTGCCGTTATGAAATTATTAAATTACAGTCTTGATAACTTATCGCTCATGGCTTTAACCATTTCTACAGGATTTGTAGTGGATGATGCTGTTGTAGTATTGGAAAACATTTCACGCCATATTGCACTGGGTAAAAAACCATTACAAGCTGCTTTTGATGGATCCAAAGAAATAGGTTTTACGGTACTTTCTATTAGCATCTCTTTAATTGCAGTTTTCATTCCAGTTTTACTGATGGGAGGGATTGTCGGCCGCTTGTTTCGTGAGTTTGTAGTGACACTATCCATAGCAATATTGATTTCACTTGTTATTTCATTAACATTGACTCCTATGATGTGCTCGCGAATGTTGCGTGAGGATGAGGGAGAACAAAGCAATTTTTTTATGCGTTTTACTGAACGAGTACGATTACGTTATGCTAATGGCTTACACTGGGCATTATTTCATCCAAGCTTCATGTTGTTTCTTATGTTTGCCACAATTGTTTTAACTATTTATTTATTTGTCATTATCCCCAAAGGTTTTTTTCCCCAACAAAATACAGATAGGATCGCCGGGACTTTGCGAGCAGATCAAGATATCTCTTTTCAAGCAATGAGGAAAAAATTAAGTCAATTTGTTTCGAAAATAAAAGAAGATACCGCTGTAGCAAATGTTGCCGCATTTATAGGAAGTGGTCCAGGAAATAATACAACGAATACGGGAACTGTATTTATCATATTGAAACCATTAAAAGCTGATAGTCCTACGAGCGATCAGGTTGTCGGCCGTTTGCGAAAAGAATTATCTTCAATTTCTGGTGCAACTTTATATATGCAGTCAGCCCAAGATTTAACTATTGGTGGCCGAGCTGCTGCAGCCCAATTTCAGTACACGGTTTCTGCTGATAATTTGCAAGATCTTGCGATCTGGACCCCTCATATCATGGAACAGTTATCAAAAATTCATGGAATTGTTGATTTGAATAATGATCAGCTTAATCATGGCTTGCAAACCTATGTCAACGTAGATCATGATACTGCATCGCGTTTTGGCATTACACCACAACAGATTGACCAAGTGCTTTATCATGCTTTTGGACAAAGTCAGATTTCAGTGATGTATATGCCAATGAATCAATATTATGTGGTCATGAATGTCGCTCAAAAATATTGGCAATATCCTTCTGTTTTAGATGAAATCTATGTCAAATCCTCAGCGGGTTATGAGGTTCCTTTATCTGCGTTTGCCAGTTTTAAGGCGGGTTCTACTTTATTGTCTGTCAACCATCAAGGTCTAGCTCCTGCGGCAACATTCTCATTTAATTTAGCACCAGGAAGCTCTCTTGGTGGCGTAGTGAATAAAATTACTGCTATGGTTAATAAATTGGATTTACCACCAACCATGCGTGGATCATTTCAAGGTACTGCACAAGCATTTCAGGAGTCTTTTAAAAATGAAAAATTTTTGATTTTAACTGCGATCTTGGCCGTTTATATTGTACTTGGAATGCTTTATGAAAGCTTAGTTCATCCTATAACGATTTTGTCTACTTTGCCATCAGCTGGAGTTGGTGCATTATTGGCATTATTATTATTCAAGTCTGATCTGAGCATTATTGCTCTTATTGGGATGATTCTTCTGATTGGAATTGTGAAAAAAAATGCCATTATGATGATTGATTTTGCTTTGGAGGCGGAACGCTTGGAGAATAAATCTCCACGTGATGCGATCTATGAAGCGGCACTATTGCGTTTTCGTCCGATTATGATGACTACAATGGCAGCTATATTAGGTGCTATGCCCTTAATTATTGGGTTTGGTGTTGGTTCTGAATTACGACGTCCCCTGGGTATTGCAATTGTGGGAGGGTTAATTATGAGTCAATTATTAACACTCTATACTACTCCAGTAATTTATTTGACAATGGATACCGCAGGAGTTCGGGTTCGTAATTTTATGAAACGGTTTAAATTAAGAGGCGCCTATGGACACTCATAATCTATATAGCCAGGGAGAAAGAAAGTTCAACCTAATAAAATACTATCAAAAATCCCATATCACTTCGATCCAACATTTTTTATTAAAAAAATATGTGCTTTTAACTTTAGTATTATCTCTACTTTCGTCATGTATGGTTGGTCCTAATTATGTTCCTCCAAAACTTGTAGTGCCACCACAATTTAAAGAAGCCAAAGGTAAAAAAGTCCTAGAAGCTAAGCGTAAAAATTGGAAACCCATTAAACCTCAAGATGATATAGAGCGCGGGCAATGGTGGAAGGTATTCAATGATCCTGTATTAAATGAATTGGAAGAGCAACTGTATCATTACAACCAAAGTATTGTTAGTGCAGAAGCTAATTTCAGCCAGTCACTGGCAATTGTTGATCAGGCTCGCGCGAGTTTATATCCAACATTAGTAGGTGCGGGTAGCGTATTCAGGCAGCGGCAAGCTGGGGGATCTACAACAATTATCAGTTCCTCTGGATCTAGTGAAGGTACGGCAACGACAAATATTGTACCTGTAGCAAATACAACAACCATTTATACTGGATTTTTGAATGCAAATTGGGAGCCTGATATTTGGGGTTTGGTTCGTCGAACCATAGAAGCAAATCTTTCTTTAGCCGAGTCTAATGAGGCTTTAATTGGTGTGACCCGTTTATCAGCTCAAGGTGCTTTAGCACAATATTATTTTGAACTTCGTGCATTGGATAAAAGTCAAAAATATTTAGATGAAACAGTAATTGCCTATCAAAAATTGTTACAATTTACACGCAATCAATATACTTCTGGTGTTGCTTCTCGTGCCGATGTAGTCCAGGCGCAAATTCAACTTGAGACAGCTCAGACTTCCGCTATTAATAATGGTATTTTACGAGGTCAATATGAGCATGCTATTGCTGTACTCATGGGAAGACCTCCTGCTTATTTCTCATTAAAACCTGCGATTTTAAAATTGAAGCCACCTCCAATTCCTCTTCAAGTTCCTTCTGAATGGCTTGAACGTAGGCCGGATATTGCACAAGCGGAACGTTTGGTGCAACAAGCAAGTGCATTGATTGGTGTAGCTGTTGCTGCTTACTTTCCAACATTGACCTTGACTGGTACCACAAGTGCTGCAGGTCATAGTTTCCATCAGTTGATTCATAAACCATCAATCAGTTGGTCTGCTGGTATGCAATTAGCGGAGACTATATTGGATGGTGGGTATCGTGCAGCAGGGGTACGAGCAGCAAAAGAACAGTATGTTGCCCAAGTTGCAAATTATCGTCAAGTGGTTCTCAATGCATTTCAAGATGTTGAAGACAATCTTATTTCATTGCGTCTTCTGGAAAAACAAAGCATTGTGCAAGATAAACAAGCAGCTGATGCAATCTATGCACTTAAGCTCACTAAAAATCAATATAAAGCAGGAACTTTGCCTTATGCTAATATACTTACAGCTCAGATTAGCGCACTAGCAGCAGAACAAGCGGCGACGCAGATAGATGGGTTACAAATGGCATCAGCAGTGAGTTTAATTAAAGCATTAGGGGGCGGTTGGGTAGCTAATGTTGCTTTACCCCCTAAAGTAAAAAATAAAAAAGGATAGCGGCTGTTGGATGGTTTATCAATGATTACTAATTAGTAACATTTTGAAAAGTAAAGAAATATTATTATTTTAACTTTAACTAAAATAATTGACTTCAGTTTATTTCCCCGATATTATGAGCAATAATTACTCATGGTGAGAAATTTATGCTGGGATTAGCAGCCTTAGATGATTTATCTTATGTATTGGATAGTAGTAACGATCTGCCTGAGGATCTTTGTTTTTCTGGTGAGTTAAGACGATTTATCAAAACTTATAACAAAAGACCGGGCTTTTTTAAGCCTTATCAAAATGGCAAAGAGTTTGCGGGTGGAGTGATTGCACCAGTTGTTTACCCGCTAGGATTAACCTTTTTAGGTACCATGGGTGTGCTTATTACCGCTATTGCGCCAGCGTTTTGTGTAGGGAGTTTGTTGTTTGCACTCGGCGCGGCTGCTTTTGGTATCTCAGAACTCAGTGAAAATGCTCTAGACGTTGCTGCTCTTTCTTTATATGTTACAGGTTATGCGCTTGTTTTATCTACAGCAAGTTTTTTATTAGCGATTCTTAGTATTCCTTGTTCATTAGCTTCTTTGGGGACACGTACTCTTTCTACTGCAGGTTCACAGCTCATTGAGTGTATGGATGATGGTGTAACGAATGAAAACAAGAATGTCTTTTTAAAAGCATAGTAAATCAGAGTGTATCCATTGGGATAGAATAATAAGCACTATAATTTTTAATGCCGGGGGAGACTGTGCCAGCATTTACTCGCTTATGTAAAAATGTTTATATTAGTGTAGCTCATAATACGGTAACTCTATATGTGCCCAAAACAGTACCTTGGTATTCTTTATATCAACAAATAATACAATCAAATTATTATGATTCCACTCAATCTATACTAAAACCTATTTGGCCCTTACGGATATATAATCCATTTGATCCGCAAGACCCTTTTGTTAAAAGATTATCACCGGTACAACCTGTTCATCGTACGTATCCAGATCATGAGTATTATCATGATGATGCTTTGGACAGAGAAATCACTCATTTTCATATGAAATTTACTAGAAACATTAGTGCCCAAGACTTTGATGTGTTTTTAACTATTTTAGTTGAGAAAGATATAATTGATAGAAATGAAAAGGAGGATTGCTTCATTGCGTTTATGCATGCAAGCCAAGATGCAGTTTCGAAATTTTATGATGAGTTAGCTGTGGTTCAGCTAAAAGCACTTGCATTGAGGGAAAAGGCTAAAACCAATCCTCAAACGTATCAGAAAGCCGCTGATGCGGCTGTAGAACTTTATGATACTTTAAAGAGTGAAGCAAAGACCTACTTCAATAACAAAAATGCAAAAAATTATGAGTTATTTCGTACCAATTGTAAAAAAGCCATAAAAAAAGCATCTATTGAACTTAATAATCATCGTGGTTGGGGCGATGTATTGCTTAATGTTACTGCAGCTATTCTTGGTTTAGGAATTTTTTATGCTGTTGCTCTAGGAGTTAATTATGTTTGGACCCACGGGGAGCATTTGTTTTTTCATTGTGATACGGATTCTATAAAAAAAATTAAAAAGCTCGAAGAGGCTCAGTCTGAGCTATTGAGGATTTAACACTGATTTTCGATTTGGGGTTTATATGAATCAAATGACAATCTATGATTGTTTAAGCTACTAAATTGAATCAGCCTCTATTTTCGAGTACCATTCTGTTATTTAGAGTCTCATTAAGTTTAATTAAAAATATGTCTAATGCTAAAATTCTTATTGTTTGGTCAAATTATTACGAAGAGCTTGCTGAAAAACAATTAGCAAGTTGCTTAAATTTATTAAAATCATCCGCATATGAATACCAAGTTGAAACAGTGAATGCCGGAACTTATGAAATTCCAGCTGTTATTCAGCATTATCATAGCCATAATCCATTTGATGGTTACATTCCCTTAAGCTTATTACTCAAAGGAAAAACGGATCATTATGAGTTCATTTGGGAGCATGTAAAAGAATGCTTTATTCAATTTGCCATGAATGGTTTAATGATTGGTAATGGTATTATTTCTGCTCCTAGCATGGAATTATTACGAGAGCGAGTTGAAAATGGTGAAAGGGTGCGGGAAGCGTTCCAAGCAATTACGTATCTCATACAACTTACAAAAAATAGATGTTAATCTATGGCAAAAATTTTAATTATTTCATCTTGCATCCATAAGGAATTATCAGCCCAACAACTTTCCTATTGCATTGATGTTGTTAAAGGCTCTGATTATGAGTATCAAATTGAGTCATTACAAGCTGGAACTTATGAGATTCCGTTCGTTATTAATACATTTCAGAAAAAAAATCCATTTGATGGTTACATTGCCTTAGGGCTGGTTTTGAATTCAAATAGAGATCACTATAATTATATTATGTCTCATATTAATACTTGTTTTACCCAATTTGCGTTAAATGATGTTATTGTAGGCAACGGAATTATTTCAGGCAGTGATCTGGATGATTTATCTGATAAAGTAAATAGTTCTAATCCTTGTTTTTCAGCTTATACATCAGCATTTAATGCGGTTGATTATTTGATTCAATTAAAAAATAGGATTTTGTAAAACAAAGGATTATAGTCATGTTTCAATGGTTAAAAGCATGGCGGCAAAAACGGATTATTCAATACTCCCTGATCACTGAAGCTGAGTGGAATGATGCATTTCAGCATTTATCACTACTTCAGCGTTTAAGTAAACAGGAAAAAATAAAGCTTAAGCAATTAGCAATTTTATTTCTTCACTACAAATCATTAGAAGGGGGTAATAATTTTCAGATCACTACAGCAATGCAATTAAGCATCGCATTGCAGGCTTGTCTTTTGATTTTAAACCTTGGATTAGATTGGTATGATGATTGGGTTTCCGTAATAATATATCCCGAAGCTTATTCACGACAAAATAAAGTGGTTGATGAATACGGTATTGAACATTTAGGAAATGCTCATTTAAGTGGTGAATCATGGCAGCGTGGCCCGGTGGTTCTTTCCTGGAATGATGTACTGCATCATGGTGGGACTGATGGACGCAATGTAGTGCTCCATGAGTTCGCGCACAAATTAGATATGCAAAATGGTAGGGCAAATGGATTTCCTCCACTACATAAAGGGATGTCTGCTTTGCAGTGGGCTACTGAATTTAATGATGCTTATAATGATTTTATCAATCGCATACAACAAAATGATCCTATCCCCATTAACCATTATGCTGCGACATCTCCAGCTGAGTTTTTTGCTGTTTTAAGCGAATTATTTTTCGAAAGGCCCGAAATTATCAGGCATTATTATGCGGGCGTTTATCAGTTGATGGTTCAATTTTACCGTCAAGACCCACTTATAATTAATTCATCTGCGTCCGTTAATGGATACTTTTAAAAGTAATTTACCACTTGAATTTATATTTGGTATCTCTGGTGCCCCATCCATCAATAACACGTACATCAAGTTGTTTTTCTGAGATGAGATTGAATTCAATGCGTGAGCCCCAGTAAGGATTATAAAAATTAAAATCGTGTTGTGTTTGTGCAGTTATAAATGAGCAATAAAGAGCTCGTGGCTCAGGAGCTCCGAGTCCATCACCATAGCTTAAATCCAATTGTGTTGATCCCTGAGCGTTTCCCTCTGAAGTAACCTCGCTTAGCCAATTGCATGTAATCATAGCAAATTGAGAATGTTGATTTTTTAAGATTAAACAGCTTCTATAATGGGAACAAGGTTTAGCAAAACCTATACTTGTGATTAAAATTAAGCTAATAAAAGTATAAAATTTCAACATTTTTCTAATTGATTGATGAAACAGCATTATTTCTATCATGGCAATTAAGTTTTTGTCAACAGACCCAGTAGCGCCATTAGAAATAACGGGAGTAAATACTTAAATAAGTACCATCTTTCTCCATAGCATCCAATGCATTATTGATTCTAGAGATAAGTGCGCCTTGATTGAGGTTCGCTATGATGCCATATCCCGTGCCGAAAGGTATCGCCTTGCCAATTAGTTTAAAATTGTCTGGGTTGGTATGTACCCAATATGCTGCTCCAATAAAATCAAGCATAACCAGATCAATGTCTTGCTCGGCTAAGTCTCTTAACATATTTTGTTGATTATCATAACTGATCACTTTAACGTTATCATACTTTTGCTCTAGAATAGATTTGAATACGGTCCCGGCTTCAACGCCTATACGTTTTCCTGTATTGACGTTAGTGTTATCAATATTAGAATCAACCGTTGTGAGTAATTGGGCTTGAGTTTGTAAATAGGGTCGGCTAAATAAATAAGATGCAAGTCGTTCTTGAGTAATAAAAAAACCGTCTATACCTAAATCAGCTTTCCCTGTTGCCACAGCTTTCATAATATCTTCAAAGGTCATGGGCTCATAGACACAGGTAGCATTAATTCGGCGACAAATTTCATTGAGGAGATCAATTTCAAATCCTGTAAATACATTATTTGCAGTTGCTCGTATTTCCATGGGGGGATTGAAAGGTGATGTTCCAATAATGAGTTTTTCTGCAAATAAGCTTGTACTCATTAGTGTCAATAGAAGCAACGTTAATAGTATCTTCATAAATAAATTCCTGTATTTTACCTTGGAGAGGTGGCCCTTCTTAAATAAAGTCAAAACCAACTAAGCACTGGTTTAGCCAATGAGAGTTTGTCAGATGTTGCCGTATTCCTTTGGACCTAGCGCTTCGTAGGAGAAAAATAACAACACCATTTCCTTATGATCAGTTTAAGCCACGCAAAATGATACTGCAAATATCATTTGGTATTTGCAGCCATATGATGAGTTATCCTAATTATACGTTATAAGTTAAAGAAGGTGCTTGATGTTTTTCTCCATTTGTCAGATTGGTTTTGTTAAAAAGTGTGTTTTGTACTGATGTTTTTTTAGGAATGAGTGCTTCTTCATGGGATAAACTTGCTTCATATTTTAAGAACTCACTTGTTTTGAAAAAGCGCTGTGTTTGGTAACGTGATTTTTGGCGCTCAGTATTTTCTAATGCATCAATAGTAGGTTCTGTAATTTGTAACTCTTTTTGTATCTTAGTAATTTGTTGTTTACAGGTCTCTTGCAGCGAGGATATAAGCTCGTGTTTCGTTTGCTGCAAATGAGCTTTTATAAACTCGATTCTTTTATCATCAATTAATTGATTATGATTGCGTAATTTTTCAATACACTCAATTTCTTCATTTTGAGTTGCTTTTATAAACTGCTCATATTTTGCGATTAATTGATTAATATAAATAATTTTGCTTTGATGAAAAACGATTTGACTCATTAAAGAAGCGCTTTCTAGATAGCCGCAATCAGACTGTTGTCTGCGTTCTTGTGCTGCTTTAATTCTATTTTGTGTTTCTAAGATTTCTTTTTCTTGTTTACGGATTTGTTCCTCAGTATCTTGTATCTTACTTCGTATCTCTTCAAGATTATTTTTTATTCTTGATTGTTCCTCAATGAGATCAATAAAAAATTCATCTGGATTCATATCTAACATCATTTTTAGTTGATCGAGATCGACTGGGTTTTTGATCCAATTCCATTGTCTCATTTCATCGCTCTGGGTGAACCTTTTTTGAATGAATTCAGGCAGTTCTGAGCGATCAATATTGATATTATTCCAATCTTCAGCTACAAGTGCTTTTAATCTAAATAACTTCTCAAATTCTGCTCGTTTTAGCAGAGGAAGAGTTTCAATTACACGTTTATCAGATAAGTTAAGAAGAGCTTCTTTATTTTCTTCAAGTGTTAGCTGTAATTTTTTGAGTTCATTTCGTTCATTTTCTATTCGGGATAAGAAAGCAGATTGATACCCTGTAAACCCCTCTTTTAATGGTGCATCTGCCACTTGTATTTCTATGTAGGATTGAATTCCATCAGTACCATTTTGAATACGAATCTGCTCAGGATTTACATTCAATAAGTGCGCAAATTGGGTCTTTTTTTGGACTAATAAATTTTTTAGGGTGTCTTGGTTTAATCCATCAGTTTTATTTAATTCCTTAATTGAACTAAGAAGCTTTTTTTTCAATGCATTAAGTTGATTTGAATAAGGCTTGTATGCTTCATAAGTACTAAATCGTTCTGTGGCTTCGTAGAGTTCTTGTACTATATGACCTGGATTATTTTTACTTTGATGACTTATGTTAAGCAAGGTTTCTTTTAGATGACTCCAAACGGGATCATAAGTTTCGAAGAAGTAAGGTGATGCACTTGCCAAATAACGGCGAAATGCGTCGATGTGGTGTTTTGAAACCACTTTATCATGGCAGTTTTTTCGAAAATCAAGATCACAATGTAAGGGATGCGTTAATGAGTCTATTGCATTCAAGGCATCATTAATTACATTGCGAGGGGATGAGTGGCCTACTGAAATCAGATACTTATCTTTCAAGATTGCTTGTTGTTTCTTAAGTTCAATATAAAGGGCTTGAATTTTATCTTTGTCTTGGTATGAGTCCCTTACATTCTCAGCCAGCTTATAAAGAGCTAAGGCTGCTTCTTTGGCTACAGTACGTTCAAATAGCGCATGAAAAGGTTCTGGATTTTCTTTTACCCAGGAAAATTCTTCACAAAGACGTTGGGCCAGTCGTTTCATTATTTCTTCGTTATAATGTGTCTGAAGATTTTTTAAATGGATGTCTGCAGGTAAGGCTGAGTTTTGATACAGAGTACAAAAATTAAGAACCAATCCTTGAATTTTAAATTGTTCTACTAATGGAAACTGACGAGATTCTTGGCAGTGATTGAGCATTAATGATTTCATTTGCAATAACAATTCTTGGACTTTATTGCGATCTGCCTTCATCAATTTCTTTTGATAGAACTGAATAATACTTTCAGTCAACTCTTTCTTTTCCTCGTTATATAAAATTTTATTTTTTTTCTCGATTACTTTGTTAATCACATTGGTGATTATTTCAGGTATAAACGAGGAGTTTTGCGAATGAGTTGGGAAGAATTTTTCTATTGCTTCTGGGCAAACAGCACAGAATTCTCCAATCAGTTGAGGTAAAATTTGTTTACTTTGTGCAAGCTCCAAATCTGTTTTCATCTCGCCACTAGGTTTTGTGTAGTCAAGTACGGCTCCAGCTTTATCAGCAATAATGGTTTCAAGATTTTGCTGTATTAATGCTTTGGTTGCATCTGTAAATGGTTTCGATTTTTGCAGTAATTGAGTTTGCACATTCAATTCTTGAGCGAAGTTTAATTGTTTTAAATATTTTAGCCTTAGACTTTGTTCGTTAGTCATATGTGTTGCTTTTTCTGCTTTAGCTGTCCATTTTTCTTCGCGAGCAATTTCCCAAAGCTTACACGCAAAGATTTTAAATTGGTTAATGCTTGTAGCAAGAGTACTCTCAGAGATACTTGTTTCTTGGGATCGAGTTAGCTCACCTAAAAGAGCTTCACGCCACTGATAGAATTCAAATTGCATCTTAGGATCATCTGGGTAAAGTTCGAGAAGTAACCCTTCCCAGGCCTCAATTTGTTGCATTAATATGTGTTGTGCTTCATCAATCGCCTGAGTATATAGTCCATCAATAGCTGCTTGTGATTTGATTTTATTTCTTAATAATTCAACAGCACGTTCATTGATATGTTGGCGTCTCCAGGGAAAAACATAATAAAAAAATTGAGTGAATAAATCTTCTGGTGGTTTAACTTGATAAATAGGCAGCCATTCACCTGGCTTACCATTTCGAGCAGCACGCCCAGCAATTTGAGTGGTCATTCTTTCTGTATCGGGGTAGGTTTGGATGACGAATAAGCCCTTAGGGTGATCTCCTGTATTTATATCTATCCCTTTTGCAAGCATTGCTGTACCCACAGTGATGGTATTAACTTGTCCTGCTTGCTTAATAATGCGATCTAATTCACCAGAGCTCTCTTTTCCAGTGATAATTTGAATTTTGAATCCTTGATCTTTATATGCTTTTAAGCTAGTACCAAGGGCCTGCGCTTCATCAAAATCCTCACTGATGACCAGAATGGGCTGGGTTTGAGTATGGCTCCATTTTTCAATAGCCCTTTTAGTTTGTGTAATTAATGTTTCACGTTCTGCATAAGTTTGAATCTCGGTATCAGGATTGATTTCCATTGTTGGTTTAGTAATAGAGCATTTAATCTTGTCCAGAGTTTTATGCATCGCTTGAATGGTTTCTTCACGATTTAAAGTAAAAATAGGGGCATGGTTGATGCGTTTATCACCTGCATAGGGGGCAACACTAATTGCTTGTGTACCGATTGCAGTAGCCAAGCTTTCTAATTCTCGCTTATCTCCTGGTGTTGCAGAAATGCCCAGTAAACGCCCATTCGTATTTTGGTAAAATTTGATTAAACCTCGGGCTGATTGGTTGGATAAGACTGAAGGAACTGGATCAATAACAAAATATTGAGCATGATCTTTTCGCTCAGCTTTAAGACGAGCCTGTAATGCTTGCTGTACAGCTTCAGTGAAAATAGATCCTGTTTTAGGAGTACTGCGTATTAAGGGCACGCAAATAATTTTTTTGGTTGTTTCGTGTCCTGATTCATCTTTTTCTTTAAGTGGTTGAATAATAAAATGTTTGTTTTCTACAAGTGTTGCCGCAATACAACTTGCATGAATCCATTGTTTTAATTGGGTATTGCTTGATGCCATCAAATAATTTTGCTTTTCAACGCTGCCTTTGAATTGCTCATTGATTTCTTTATTTAGAAATAAACGAAACTGCTCTAGATCTTCCTCTTCATCCCAAACTTTTCCTTGCGCTGGATCGATATTGCGAAATGTTGGTAGATTAATGAATTGATAAGCAAGCGGATAAATCCATTCAGCGGGATTTTCATCGAGTTTTTCATTTTCTGCGACTAATTTATAAAGGGTTACTTGATCTAAAAGGGCATCATCACACTCATCTAAAACAACATGAATTGGTCCGTTGGTTTTGAGTAGGTTTTCTTTTTTGGATTCTTTTGCAGATAAGCGGAAAAAGGCCATATCCTCAACTGTAGAACAGTTAATTCCATTATGCTTATAAACTTCTGGAGGGCTATCATGTTGGATAAGTGCTGTTTCAATTTCTAAAAATTTAAAAAATGGTTCACAATTATTTTCGAAATCGCGAATTAAAAGTTGTGGATTGGCGGTACACTGATCGACCGTTCCACCTTGGGTCCATTGCAAAACAGAGAGCATGGGTGTATTAATGCTTTTTCCTTCCCCTGTTTTGATACGCATTAATAAATTGGAGGATGGATCATTTAAAGCAAGTAATAAGATAAGCATTTGTGTGGTGTTTGGGAATAATCCTGTAGTACGAAAATAAATTTCTCTAAGATAGGCGAGCAGCTCTAAACAGGTGATTTCAACTTGCTCAGGCTCAATTGATTTTGAACATAATTGCATAAGTAATATCTTTGCTCGTTCTTTTAAATCGTGCCGCGAACTTGCAGTTAATTTTTTTAGGGTTTTAAAATCATCGGGATTTAATGGATCGGTATAACCCAAGGTTTCGATAAAAGTTAATTGCTTTGCAAGTTTCAATTGTAATGAATGAGGTAAATCCATTTCATGAAGTGAATCTTGTAAGCTTATTAAAGCCTCTTTCACTCTATCTGTTGCAAATTGTTTGTTTAAATCTCTTTGTTCTCCTGTTTGAGCAAAGGGATTAGTATCAAAGCTTAAACAATAGGCCCGAAGTTTTTCTGAGTCATGGGCAAGTAATGCAGAGTTTAAGCTTTGAGTATTAGGATAGGGGGGAGTGGTAAATAATTTTAAAACTTGATCAATGTCGACTGAAGAACGTCGTCCTAAACCTTTAGTTACTTCTAATAAAGCAAATAAGTTGACTGTATAATCTTTTTTGTTTTGCGCAAGGCCAGTTAAAATTGTTGCAATTTTTGCTCTATTTTCCGAATTGATTTGCATTAATTGTTGAAGAATAAGAGGATAGGCATTGAGATCTTGATCGGGGTTTTCTGGAGAAAAACGGTTTAATAAAGCAATACAAAGTTCTGCTTGACCTTGATTATGAGTTAAGAATAATTGAGTTTGCTGTACTAGGTTTTGTACGAGCTCGGGAGAGGTTGCTCCTGAAAGTTCGGTTAAAATATGAATTATTTTTTTTATAATTAATGACTTAATGTGTTCGGGAAGATTCGATTTTTTTAATTCATTTAATGCAGCTAAGGGAAAAGGGCTAGTACTTTTTAAATTATGAGCCATACTCATTTTAAAGAACATTACTTGTGCTTCAGGATCAAGATCAGTTAATTCGAAAAGTTCTACTAAACCATGAATCCCTCGTTCAATAGCATCACTTTCTGCATCAGGATTTTCTTCCAAGGCTTGCGTTGTTAATTTTAAATAAAGATCTAAATTTTCGATCTTGTCTTGAATTAACTTATTAATCAGAATTTGTTTTTGAGTATAATTTAAGCGGGTTAAAGCACCTGAACTTAATTGCTTATAGATTTTATTGAATTGCTCAGGTAACTGTTCATGTATATCAATAAGCAAATTGAGATAATTGGCGATGGATTCAATTTTGTTTTTATACTCTTGTAAAGAGTGATCAGAGGGGGCATTTTCAACAAGCAATGTTGCTTCATTAAGAATATTTCTTTCAAACTCGGGATCTTGAGTATTGAGCTGTTGAAGTGTTTTCTTTAATGCAGGTAAGACTTTCTTCTGAATGAGTTCCTCTTTGAAAAAGAATGTTAAAGAGTGTGTGTCATTAAATGCAGCCATCCAAGAAAGACTTGTATTTATATCTAAATCTTTAACTAGAAGTTTATTTTGTGGATTACCAAAGAAGGCATTCATTTCAGAAATAAATAACCCATGCAACTGACTTAAAATAGTTGCAAATGCTGAGCCTGTAGTATTGTCATGAGCATGTCTTTTTCCAGTAAGCAAGAAACTTAATATATATTCCCCTTTCGTTTGCCCAAGAATGCCCACTCCATACATGCCATTAAGTAATATAGGTTTTTTTTCTTCAAAAAAACGTAATTTTTCAATCACATTTGGAAATTTGGGGTTGGGGCTTTGTAATAAATTAACCAGATCATTGACTGCATCAAAAAGTGGTATTAACTCTAGATTCAATTGCTCTCTTAATTGTTTAGGTACGATAAAGCTTTGTAGATTTTTTTGTAATACAGCTTTGAGTGAATCGATTTTAAATGCAGCGCTTCGCTTTTTTATGGCATCAACTAATGCATCGACAATCAGATCATCAAGCTTAGAAATATCGCCATTGCCTATCACGCAACCTGGCAAAAGATTTTTTTCAATGATGTATTCTTTTATCCAATCCTCTTGTCTCTCAACTGTTTTATTTTCAGTTGGAATAGAGCTTGGTGAGTTTGCCAGTGTTTCAAGTAGCGTTTGAATTTGCCCAATTTTGGGCAACGATGGTGATTTAGAGATATTAATTTGACTTAAAGCGCTCAAAACGATTTCACTAAAAGCATCACCTTTCATAGCGTGTAAGTTTTGCAGTGCTAATAATAAATTATTAATGTTTGGCTGGGTTAAAACGGGCTCATTAAGTTTTGCTAATAATTTGATGAGATCAGGGGGTAAAATTTGGCGATTCTCTTGTACTATTGTTGTGAAAGAGTTTATGACTGAATGTGAGTATCGATTGTCCTCTGAAGATGGTGCAGTTTTTTGAATGCGTTCTTGTACTATGTTAAATACATCAAATCCTTCATTCTCTAAGCAAGAAATAAGAGGTTCAATCAGATCATTTTTAAAATTTTTATTGGGAAATGCATCTTTAATTTCAATGCATTGTTTTAGTAAAAAATCTATTTGTACCAAAGAAGGGACGGGTTTAAATTTAAAACAGCGGGTAAAGACTTGTAATAAATCGCTTCGCTGATTTTGATTTAATTGTTGTAATAAGTGAATACAACTGGTTAAGTTTTGTTGCCATTGTTCGACGTTAAGAGTTGTTTTGTCGGCAAAAGTGCAGGTTAAGATAAAAATTAATTGTTTTCTTTGTAGCGGTGTCCAGGCGCTAAGTTTTTCAATATCAGATAGTTGGGTTTGAATATCGGACAGTCTAAGTTCCTTTTTCCAATGTTGTCCTATATATCGAAATAACCATGGCGTGAGTTGGCAATGTTCATTTTCGATTTGTTGGTAAATGAGTTCTGGATCGGTAATCGTATCTTCATGATTTTCGATTTTCATACAAGAAGCTACGTGCTTAAATTGTTTAGACGCAGATTTTTGCGTCATTGCATGGTGTACGCCTGTTGGTCCCCAATTAAGTTGAGTTAAAGAAAGACATTGTTCTTGTGGATTTTCTGCATGCTCTATAACATCTAATACGCGGTTTAATGTAATAAGAAGATGACCCTTATGTTCGATGGGGCATGGATTAGGAAGGGTCAAGTTTTTTTCTGCGATTCTAGGTAGGAATACTTGAGTATAGGCCTCAAAAAAAATATTAAAGTCAAAACTACTTTTATCATAGTTTAGATGAGCAGTGGCTAAACCATTCCACCACTCCTTTTGCTCTGCGGGAAGATAGGCTAATTTTTGAAGATTTTTAATGCCTCGGGGAGTCAAAAGTGAGTTTTGTACCTCTGGATTTTCGAGAAATGCAAGACTAATTTTTTTATTTAAACAGGTACTAAGTAACCTTACTAATAAAAGAGTATGCGCTTCACCACCAAGCAGAAATTGTTTGCACAAAAATGGGACTATAGACTGAATTTGTTTTTGCGAAATAATAGATGGGGTATTGGATTTAGTAACTTGCAGTAATGCTTTGAGTTCATCTTCATATTTGGGAAATAAACGAATCAAAGCATTTTTTTGTGCTGTTGAGTAAGACGTGTTCATTAGTAAGGCTATGGTGCTTTGAGAAATATCCGGTAATAAACCGGCTATTAGTTCTGTAGAAGGTAAAATAAGTGAGGTTTGATTTTTAAGTGTAGGAGCTAATGCAGAGGGAAGCCTTCTTGGTGTATCAGTATAACAAAGCGCTTGTTTGTCTTTATTAATATAAAATCCCTTAGGTAGATTATTGGGAATAATTCCATCCTTAAATGCATAAGAAAATTCTTTAATTTTTAATACAGCGGATTCTTGGAGGTGCATAATACCTAGGGCTTTAAGTTGCTGGGTAAGTGCAGGAAATTCAGGCAACTCAATAGAAATGAGAGCAGAATCTTCTGTTACTATATGTTCTATATGTTCTTGTCTAGTATCCTTTTGAATGCTTGGAGCTTTAGGTAACACAAAGCTTTTTTGAATTTGGATACGAGCTCGAACCGATTGGGAGTTTGTAACTAAGGCCTTTTTTAAAGGATAAATTTTAGGTCCACTCGAGGTATTTTGGAGTATTGTTTCTGCTGTTTTATTTAATACGGTGCGACGTGCACTAAGGGCAAGTTGATTTGAAGTGTGTTCATTGCCAGGGATTTTAAAAATAAAAAGACGTTGGCGTGGCTCGCTAACAAAACCTAATAAAGTATCAATGTCCTTAGAGGAGACTTGTGCTGGATCAAGTTCAATTTCAATAGGGTTATAATTGACCTCGGTTTCATATGAAGAAATCAAGTTTTCCAGTAGGGATTGAAGGTATTTATTTTGGGGAGATTGAGCCACAATGAAACTCCTGTAAAATTTAGAAAAATATGCAGAAATATTTCAACTTTGTTCAGTAAATTATCTGATAAAAAAGAGAAGCATCTGTTCTTTTTTCTTTAAAATTGATTTCATTATAATGAAAAAAAAAGAATGTACAAAGCGAGTTATGTAGGGTAAATACTCATAAAAATCTTTTTTAAATCATTTGATAGCGATTTTAGGGGGAGTTTACTAAATATTTTCTTGTACTCAACCGAGCTATGAAAGCAGCATTATTTATATGACAGGATCATCAATTAATTATTTGAAAATTTTATTTGCTCAGTAGTTTTATTCGGATCCTCTATATTTTTAAATTCGGATAAGTTTTCCTTAATTGTCTGTTGTTTTGAAAGCAAATTCATATGGTTAACTATATCCTGAGCATTATAAGCATAGCGTAAGCCTAAGTGGGTTTGCCTATCTTGGTGAGAAACATCTGAAAGAACCTCTTCAATATGACAAAGATCTCCGGAACTACTTACAACTTTATCGGGTAAGTCAATGGTTTGTTTCGTGAGATGTTCTAATTCTTTAGGTTCCTCTAAAAAGGCAACTTTGATTTGAGAAATATCGATATTTTTTTCTACCAAATGTTTCAAAGTTTCATATATATTTTTAACTCCCGGCCTGTAATGACCACTATAACAAGTAATTACTTCGATTTGACCGTTTTTAATTTGCATTTCACCTGCGCCTAATACTAATCCTCCTTCAGTCATGGTTGAATGAGCCACTTTATCCGTTTTATCTTTATGATTAAAAAGATACATGTCTCCATCTGCGTTAATCGTAAAAGCGCAGTATCCTCCTTTGCCGTGAGACAGCATATCTGATGTATCAGCAAGTGTTGTTGTGGATAATTCTCTATCATATCTTACAATCTTTCCATCTCGAATGAGTGCACGATGAGGATCGCGCTCTTTAGGTTCAAGCATTTTTGTTTGTCCCTTGATATCTTGTTGTTTGGAAAGCTCATTCACTTCCAATAATTGTCCGCGCTCCTTGGCTAAAGCAAGTTTTGCTGTCCTCCTCCATCTATATTTTGCTGTACTAGTCGCATTATTCTCTGCAGGAATCTTATTTAACTTAATACTTTCGTTAGGTACCAGATTATATTTATCTCCATCCAACTTTAATTTTTTTGGTAACTCATCTTCATTACTAATTGCTTGGTAAACTCTTTTACCTGCTATCAATGTCAGTGTATTATTTGTTCTATTACAAAGAGTTTTCATTATATTCATATACTTTTCTGCTGTTTTTTGTAATTCTTCTTTTTCACTGGGCAATACATAGTCCTTTTCTATCAAGGCTTTTTGGCAAGTATTATAAATATGATAAGCATTAGCGATTGTTTGAGTTAGGGTCTGTTTTTCGTTTCGATTACATAAGATTTCGACTTCTGAAATTAAAGTACCTACTTGCTGTCTTTTTTCACACATGTCGTTAATGTTTGTTATGTTGATTTTTTTCTCTAGACAATATTGATTTAAGTCTTTTTTAAGAGTTTCTAGTTCCTGAATAACTTCATTTTTATCTTTTTCGTTAACTTCTGGGCCGAAAATCCCATCATTAAAGCTAGCTACGTATAACCTGAAATCAACAATAACATTAAGTTTTTCTGCAAGAGAATCTGCCATTTTATATTGAGATTTATATTCTTCAATTTGATTACTGAGTTCAATGTTCATTCATTACACCAATTGAAACATCTATATATTAAATGATAGCATATCAATCTTATTGCAATTAAAATGATCAATTGAGTGGAGTAGACAAAGCGATTCAATAAATAATTAAGATTAGCAGTACAAGGACTAATTTGGGGCTGGGATATAATAGAATAGAAGTTATTTTATTTTTTTTAAACTTATTATGAATTGGCTCGTATAATTTAGTACTGACGATTCAGTGAGTTTAATTTAATCATATAAAGTATCAGTTTTGGGGATTAAAAGTCTCTTCTTTTGGAAAAATGTAAAATTTACTTGACAGAGCTGAGAGAGCTCATTAAACTGCGAACCTAATTTTGGGGTTATAGCTCAGCTGGGAGAGCGCTTGCATGGCATGCAAGAGGTCGGCGGTTCGATCCCGCCTAGCTCCACCATCAACATCTCAGATGTTGATGGTGAAAAATGTTCCAGGTCCCCATCGTCTAGAGGCCTAGGACACCGCCCTTTCACGGCGGGAACAGGGGTTCGAACCCCCTTGGGGACGCCATTTTAATACTTTTTTATTCTAGAATTTAAATTTTTCGGCTCTTTCCCAAATCTGGAGCAATAATTAAGTCTTTTCCAGATCTTCCTCATTTCCGGGGCACTAATCAAGCACACAAAACCCTAGCTTTTATTGGTTTTTTATCGCTAAAGTACTTCTTTCCAAAACATTATGTACTGTGATTTTGTTAATTTACCTCAATTAACTTTATTGTGGAGCCACCTTGAGTTCGGAATTAAAGCCTTTCAAAAATTGTCCTTGTGTTAAATCCAAACAATCGCTCATGCATTCTATATGCATATTCATCAGTCATATTGGCGATGTAATCACAAACAATTCGATATGCAGTAGTTTCATCCTCAGCCTCTTTAAACAATATTCTATTTTTATTATCTAATAAACTGCCAGGATTTGAGCTGATGGCATCAAATAATCTAAGTACCACTGTTTGTCCGCCATACTCAAAAGTGCGTGCCTCTTGGGAATCAATAACATTATTGTAAATGCATTGTTTCAAATAGTGGAGCAGTGCATCTGCCTCTGGAATTAATGCAAGATTATATTTAAGTAAATTATTTTCAAAGTTTTCGTTCGTGATAATGATCTGAGTAGAAGTAATGAAATAGTTGACCATTTCACCAATAGTTTGTTTTCTTGAATATAAATCTGATGAAAATAAAGAATCAATGAGATGGGTTTTCCGATGATTTAATGAAGTATTAGCTAAAAGTAGTCTGAATTCTTGAGTATCCAGATGGGCAGGATTTATTAGTCTTAAATGGATGGCATCTTCGAGATCATGAACCCCATAAGCAATATCATCAGCGATATCCATGATGGAACAATCAAAGCTATGATAAGCCGATTTACCTACCTTTGTTCCTTGGGGAAGGTATGTGAGGGCTTGAAATAATTTTTTATCATTATTAGAAAAAGGGGAAAGCAACCAATCAATCTCGGGTTGTTCGCAATCAAAATAGGCTTTGGGAGGTAACCAGTCGTTAATTTTGATAGTTTTATGAATGGATTCATGGATTGGGGGTTGTTGAGGTGCAACAACAGTAGAGCGTTTTACCGGATATTTGAGAATACCGAGAAGTGTACGTCGGGTTAAATCAAGGCCATAAGTTCCATAACTACTTTCAACTTTAGTAAGTAACCTTAGCGTTTGTCCATTTGCTTCAAAACCACCATAATTGCGCATCATATAGTTCAGCGCTACTTCGCCTCCATGACCAAAAGGTGGGTGGCCAATATCATGAAGTAAACATATAACAGAGATAAGATCATCATTAGGTAATAAACCAGAAAGCATTAAATGCTTTTCTCGGGTTATCAAAAGATTATGTACGATACTACGACCTATTGAATCTACTTCTAAGGAGTGTGTGAGTCGAGTACGATGGAAATCTCCTTCATCAGTTCCTAAAATCTGTGTTTTTCTTTGTAATCTTCTAAATGCAGGGCAATGGATGACACGTGTTCGATCTCGCTCATAGGGATCTCGATGATCTTGAGAGCCTCTTTGATTGGTTTGTCCTGAACGTCTGTGTGTCCACATAAGCTATTGCCCTAATAAAAACAATTACTGTAAGACATAATTTGTTCTTTAACAACACAAAAACCTAAAGTTTTTTCTAAATGCGTAGATATAGTAATCAAGAAGAATTGTAAATACCAATAGGTTGAATACATGCTTTGGGTTCGGTAATGGCGTCAATTTAAGTGCATGCAGCCCGGATTAGACGCAATCGTAATCTGGGAGTTTTGTACCATGCTCCCCGGATTATGGCTTTGCCTAATCCGGGGAGCAGACGAATAAATACCAGCTTTTCTTAAGTTGGTGTTGTTGTGAGCTCAAGGCGTAACGACTAATAAGAAGAATTATAAATTAGGGGAATGATCATGAATGATACATTTAAATTAACGCTTATAGGGATTTGTGCTTTTAGTATGTCTTCTTGTTCTATGATGGATAAGAATGAATATCCAAATTATCCAACATATATTTATGATCCTGCACAACCATATACGTTAAATAATTACAATACGATTAATTATGATTATAGTTATAGGCAAAAACAAGAAGTTATGGTTCCTGATTCATATCATGTAGGGGAGCTTCATTCTCCGGTATCATTTAAGGATAGAGATCAAACTTGGGTAAATAGCCAGAATCCTCAAGGTTATACGATTGAACTGACTGAAGGAGATAAGGCATCTCAAGTAGCGCAAGTCCTTTACAAAGCCCCAAAAAATGATCGTATGGCACAAGTAAAATATGATCGTGATGGTAAAACTCATTATAAAGGAGTATACGGTACGTATACTAGTGCAGAAGAGGCTCAAAAAGCACTTAATGCGTTACCGCCTGAAATTAAAAGTGGCGCTTCGGTGATTAATTGGAGTAGTGTTCAACAATAATTATGTTTAGAGTAAAGCAGATACAATAAGGAAATAAATGTTTTCTCATGCTTATGTTTTTCTAATTATATGTCTCGTTTCTGGTATTATTGCATATAAAGGAACAAATCCTACATCTTTATTGATTGCAAGGATTATTTTTTCAATATCTTTAATTGCTCTGTTAGCTCATGCGCCACATCCAGGAGATCTTTAAAAAAAGAGGTCTTTTTCAAGTCAGCTTTTTTATGTTGTTTTTGCTGTAGAGCTAATGAGGATCATTAAACGAGTTACTCCTGGTGTTTTTGTGCGATCTGCTTCGAATTGCTTCACTGCGATGGCATATCCCTGATTAATTTTTTCCAGCCAAACAATAAATAAGTTAAACGCAACCGCATCAAAAGTGAGTTGGATATCACCGGAACCAGTTTGTTGCAACTGATAAGGAAACTTCAATGTAGGATCATTTTTAAGTTGGGTTGCTAATGCAGTTAATAATTGACTGTTATTCACTATTTGTTTCGTTTGTGTTGTACGACCTTGTTGTTTTATCTTTTTCATCCACTGCAAAGTGTTCATTTTATCAACTAATTGCGCTGATTTTTGGGTTACGCGATTATTTAATGGTGTATATAAGAAAAGATAATATATGTAGAGAACAAGACACAACCCCGTTCCAATGAGCATCCATTTTTCTCGTTCATTGAGTGTACTTAAATAAGATTTCATGTTAACTCCAAAGTTGCGACAACTTGCTGCTCATGGGTAGATGCTTGAGTTTGCTTTACTTTTAATTGAAGTTTTTTTAATTCATTTTCTAATTCTTCCAGACTGGCAAAGTCAGTACTTATTAGAGTCACGGATAGAGTTTTATTTTGAAATCGTAATTGCTCTAGAGTAATTCGATCATTTTTCATTACTTTAGCAAATTGATTGAGTAAAAACCAAAAACGATTTTGATCTTCTTCATTATTGTTTTTTAAAAGTTGTGTAATGCGAAATTTAGGGCTAATAACCTGTTTCGCATCAGGAAAAAATTCATGATAGATCACAGCGATCTGATCATCAATTTTTTGAGTTTGTTTATTTAATGAATGTAACTCAATAGCATTCACTGATAAAAGCGATATTAACCAAAGACAAAAAAGTGCAGCGGTTAGTAGATATCTCTTTTTTAGTAAATTTGCTTTATCTCCATGTTGCATTTCGCCTTGGCAGAGATTCATTAATTTAGTTTTTAATATTCTTTGTGCAATCCAGACGGAAGAGTATTCTTCTTTTTGTGGAAAGCTGGAGTAAGCTGAAGGGCTATCTGCAAAAAGCAGAGGCTGTTGATCAGGGTGATTTTTAAGATAGATATCAATTAGCTCTTCTTTAAGAGCACCTTTAAACTCTTCAGTATTAATAAGTAGGGTTGTTTCATGGAAGCAGAGTTCTTTGGGCTCTAAAGCAAACCAATCTAATGTAATTCCCACAAATTCGATATTATGCTCTTGAAACAATTGCATCAGGTAGCGAATTCTTTGCTTACTTACAACGGAAATTAAGTATTGGTTATTTTGATATCTTGCTCTATCAAATGCAAAATGCAGTTCATCCACTGGTTGTGCTAATTTATCTTCTAGCGCATAAGGAATCGCAGCTCTAGCTTTTCGCTCAGGAAGCCATGACAACTCAAGATCAAAAAGGCTTGCTTGTTCGCTGGTTTCAATGACTAACGTCTTACAGTCATTTTGTAAGGTTTTAATTTCAATAAAATTACGTTTTGCAGGTGGAACAATTAATGTTCCATCTGCATTAATTTTTAGACAAAAACATCCATTCTCATCAAGATGTTTTGTGAATAGAAAAAGAGTATCCATTCTTAAGTGTAAGCTCTATGTTTTTTGTGATTCATTACTGTCCATTGCTGCTTTAATTGTTGGGCTAATAAATAAACTACAAGCGCATATTGAGGGCTTGAATTGTAACGAGTAATGACAAAGAAATTTGGATAAGCTATCCAATATTCATTTCCTTGAGCAGTAGTAAGTTCAATCAAACCTGCACGTGAAGGATGATTATGCGCAGCTGTTACAGGTCTTACTCCATTTGCTATTAATTGTGCATAGGAGTAATTCGCTGTTCTAGGATTCATATGAATATACTTATATTGTTTTCCTCTTAACACAGCATGTTGTGCAACCCCATCATTTGACTTCCAACCATGGTGATAGAAATAATTTGCGATACTTCCTATAGAGTCATCGTTATTAGTGACTAGGTCACGTTTACCAGTATTGTTAAAATCAACAGCAAAATTACGATAGCTGCTTGGCATAAATTGAGGTTGGCCTATAGCACCAGCATAAGAGCCCTTATATTGTGTCGCAGAAACTCCATGCTCACGGCAAAGAAGTAGGTATTCTTTTAATTCTTTGGTGAAATAGGGCGAGCGTTTTGGATAGTTGAATGCCAGTGTTGCTAAGGCATCAAGAACTCGGTATTCACCTTGCTTCTCTCCATATAAGGTTTCTACGCCCAAAATTGCGACAATAATTTCTGGAGGAACACCGTATTTTTTTTGTGCTTTTTCTAAAGCTTTTCTATTAGCAACCCAATAACTTAGCCCACTGTTTAAACGGGCAGGGGTTAAGAATATATCTCGATACACATCCCAATTTTTCTTTTCATAAGGCTTTTCCATTGACTCAATAATTTGAGGCTGAATTACTACCTGATTCATTGTCGCAGTAAGCTCTTTAGCACTAAAATGATATTGTTTTACCATATTTTTAATAAAAAGTTGGACATCCTTTCTTTGTGTAAATGCAGTATCTGAATAAATTGAAAAAGGGAAAAAGAACAGTATCAGTGCAATAAACCCCAAACTATGTGCTCGTCTCATAGCATACTCTATATATATTAAAACGAAGGAACAAATTTTATTAAAAATACGATGCATTAGCAAATACTTTCAGACCGAGCATATTTAAGCTAAAATGCGCTATTTGCAAAAAGGTTATTACAGTTGAGTGATTTAAAGCGAATTCGTAATTTTTCAATTATTGCCCATATCGATCATGGTAAATCAACCTTGGCTGATAGGTTTATTCAAATTTGTGGCGGTTTAACTGAACGTGAAATGAGTGCACAAGTTCTCGATTCTATGGACATTGAACGAGAGCGAGGAATCACAATTAAGGCGCAATGTGTTTCCTTAAATTACTTGGCAAAAGATGGTAAATCCTATTTATTAAATTTTATCGATACACCAGGACATGTGGATTTTAGCTATGAGGTGTCTCGTTCCCTTGCCGCCTGCGAAGGTGCTATTTTGGTTGTCGATGCAGCCCAGGGCGTGGAAGCACAGACCGTTGCAGTATGTTATACCGCAATTGATCAATCATTGTCTGTGTTACCAGTGCTTAATAAAATTGATTTACCTCAAGCAGAGCCCGAACGCGTTATTTCTGAAATTGAAGATATTATTGGTGTAGACGCACACGATGCAATAAGAGTAAGTGCCAAAGTTGGTTTGGGAGTTGAGGATGTACTTGAAGCATTAGTCAAACATATTCCTCCACCAGAAGGTGATATTAATGAATCGCTACAAGCATTAATTATTGATTCTTGGTTTGATAGTTATCTTGGTGTGGTTTCTTTAGTACGCATCGTTAATGGCTCAATACGCAAAGGCGATAAGATGCGAGTGATGTCTACTGGTCGTTCTTATGAGGTTGATCAAGTAGGTATATTTACCCCAAAACGTACTAAACTTGATGCACTCAATGCAGGTGAGGTGGGTTATGTCGTTGCTGGAATTAAAGAAATTCAAGGGGCTCCTGTTGGTGATACACTGACTCTAGAAAAAAATCCTGCAGATAAAGAGCTTCCTGGATTTCAACGGGTTAAACCTCAAGTTTATGCGGGTTTATTTCCTATTAGTGCTGATGATTTTGAGGCTTTTCGGGAGGCATTAGCTAAATTAAGTTTAAATGATGCTTCATTATTTTATGAGCCTGAATCATCAGAGGCGCTTGGTTTTGGTTTCCGTTGTGGTTTCTTAGGAATGCTGCATATGGAAATTGTCCAAGAGCGTCTGGAAAGAGAATATAATTTAGATTTAATTTCTACAGCACCTACGGTAGTTTATCAAATAGTAACTCAAAAAGGGGAAACTTTACTTATTGATAATCCCTCTCTTCTTCCACCAACTCCACAAATTAAAGAAATGTATGAACCTATAGTAAGAGCTAATATATTAGTACCTCAAGACTATCTTGGTTCTATTATTAACTTGTGTATTGAGCGGCGTGGTGTGCAAGTGAATATGACTTATAGTGGTCGACAGGTTTCTGTAACGTATGATATTCCTATGAGCGAAGTAGTTTCAGATTTTTTTGACCGTCTAAAATCAGTAAGTCGCGGTTATGCTTCATTAGATTATAATTTTCTGCGCTTTCAGGAAGCGGATTTAGTAAAAATGGACATTTTGATCAATAGTGAACGTGTTGATGCGCTTTCTGTCATTGTTCACCGTTCTTCGGCACATAGCCGAGGTAAATTGATTGCAGAGAAAATGCGAGATTTGATTCCACGACAAATGTTTGATGTAGCAATTCAAGCGGCATTGGGAAGCCATATTATTGCTCGACAAACAGTTAAAGCTTTACGTAAGAATGTTACTGCAAAATGTTATGGTGGTGATGTGACACGTAAACGAAAATTATTGGAAAAGCAAAAAGCGGGTAAAAAACGTATGAAACAAGTTGGACATGTGGAAATACCCCAAGAAGCATTTATGGCTGTTTTTCAAACAGATAAAAAGAAATAGGTGTATT
The DNA here is from genome assembly GCF_001468135.1 of Legionella santicrucis. GTDB lineage: Bacteria > Pseudomonadota > Gammaproteobacteria > Legionellales > Legionellaceae > Legionella > Legionella santicrucis. Next base: position 63,915 of record NZ_LNYU01000012.1, read on the forward strand.
TTTTAGGATCTAAAGTTATGAATTTTGCTTTAATATTAGTTGTCTTATCTTTTGTCAGCGGGTTTATCTATTTGCTTGATATCCTATTTTGGGCAAAAAAGCGTGGAGAGGATCAAAAACCCACTAAGATTATTGAGTATTCGCGTTCATTTTTTCCTGTTTTTTTTATTGTCTTGATCTTACGTTCCTTTCTCATTGAACCGTTTCGTATACCCTCCGGATCACTTGAGCCTACTTTGTTAGTTGGCGATTTTGTGGCAGTGAATAAGTTTATTTATGGTTTGAGACTTCCGGTTTGGGAAAAGAAAGTCATTACCATATCTGATCCTAAAGTTGGCGATATTGCTGTATTTCGCTGGCCACCTGATCCTTCTTATGATTATATCAAAAGAGTGATTGGTATTCCTGGTGATAAAATCAGTTACCACAATAAGGTATTAACAGTAAATGGAAAAGTAGCAAAACAGACTTTTATTGAGTACACAATTGATGAGAGTTCTGGAAAAGCAGTATCTAAATATCAAGAAAATTTGAATGGAACGGTGCATGATATTTTTGTTAGAACAGATATTCCTGCTGTGGATTTTGACATTGTCGTTCCCGAAGGCAATTATTTTATGATGGGAGATAATAGAGATGATAGTGCAGATAGTCGATTTTGGGGATTTGTACCTGAACCTTATTTAAGAGGAAAAGCATTTCTGGTCTGGATGAGTTGGAATGGTAAAACAGATAATGTACGTTGGTCAAAAATTGGAAAATTAATCCCCTAGGCAAAGAGCAAAGGCAAGATTTCTTAAAAGTAAAGTCCTAGGGATTGGTTTTGATAATTACGAGGAATTGAGCATGTATAAGCAGCAGGGAATGACTTTCATAGGAACATTACTGACTATAGTAGCAATCGTTATAGCAGCCACAGTAATCATGCGTGTTGTACCTGTTTATTTGCAATATTATTCTATAATTAAGTCGATTGATGATTTAAATTCTATACCTGCATCTAATTTGACAGGTGATTCAATGCAGGATATTAATGAGTTGAGAGGTGTTTTAGATAAACACCTTGATATTAACGGAATAACAAGCTTAAATGAAAATCAATTAACTATTGAACCTATAGGGGCTAATAAATTTATGGTCAGATTAAAATATCAAGTGATAAAGCCTTTAATATATAATGTGAGTTTATTATTTGATTTTAATCATACTGAAGAGGTGGTAGCAGGTAGTGAAAATTGATCTAGAACGATTATGCCGACGATTAGGCTATCACTTTAAAAATAGTGCATATCTCAAACAAGCATTGACTCATTGTAGTGTGGGTAGCGAAAATTATGAGCGTTTTGAATTTCTAGGGGATTCTATCTTAAGTTTTGTCATTGCAAATGAATTGTTTCATCGATTCCCCTTACAAAGTGAAGGCCAATTAAGTCGGTTACGTTCATTTCTGGTGCGAGGCGAGATGCTGGTTGAGTTAGCTAAAGAAATTGAGCTTGGTGATTTTCTTTTTTTAGGTCAAGGTGAACTAAAAAGTGGAGGTTTTCGTCGAGCTTCGATTCTTTCTGATGCGTTAGAAGCTGTTTTCGCAGCTGTTTTTCTAGATGGTGGAGTAGATTGTGCAAAAGAAGTGATTCTAAAATTATATCGATCCCGACTTGAAAGTCCTAATTTAAATGACTGTCTGAAAGATGCGAAAACGCAATTACAGGAATATTTACAGGCAGAAAAAATTCCTCTTCCAGAATACATATTAACTAAAATAGAAGGTGATGAGCACAATCAAATTTTTTATATTACTTGTGCTGTTAATGGAATGAAACAAAAAACCTTTGGCCAAGGTTCCAATCGACGAAAAGCAGAGCAGTTAGCAGCTAAAGCAATGTTAGAACAATTACGCTTCGGATGAACTGTAACAACATATTTTAACTCAAATGTAATAGAGTAGCCCGCTAATAGCGTCATATTATAAATGAGCATCATTTAGTATATCTTCAACGAGAATTCAACTCTTCTAAACTACTGCCGATCTCTAACCATTCTTCTTCTACTTGATTTAAAGAGGAGTGGGTGAGAGAGCGTTTTTCTAAGAGTTGATTTAATTTATTTTGTTGCTTACTGTCTTCATAAAGGCTTGCATCACTAAGCTGAGTATCTAATTGGGCGATTTCATCTTGATATTGTTCGATCAAATGCTCTAACTTTTTAAGTCGATTTTGTAAGGCTTTTTTTTCTTTATAATCATTCGTTACTGAAAAAGGGGTGTTTTCTTTAATAGTATCTTTGTTTTGTAACCAAGAATAATAATCATCCAAATCACCATCAAAAGCTTCGACTTTTTGCTGATAAACCAAATAATAACTATCGACACTGGTTTTTAACATATGGCGATCATGAGATATCAATATTAATGCCCCTTCATAACTTTGTAATGCGAGTTCAATTGCTGAACGCATGCCGAGATCCAAATGGTTAGTGGGTTCGTCCAGCAAAAGTAAATTAGGTTTTAACCATACGAGTTTTGCTAAAGCAAGTCGTGCTTTCTCTCCACCAGAAAAGTGATGGATGGGTTGTACTGCCATATCACCTATAAAATTAAAGCCACCCAAAAAGTCACGAACAGCTTGTTCACGCACCTCTGGGGAAAGTATTTGGATTGTTTCGACTGGGCTTAATTTGCAATCCAATTGTTCTAATTGATGTTGTGCATAATAACCGATCTTTAAGTGTGCAGAACGGTGAATTGTACCATTCAAAATGGGTAAAGAGCCGGTTAATGTTTTAATAAAAGTTGATTTCCCTTCACCATTAGGTCCAAGCAAGGCAATTCTATCGCCAGGATTAAGAGATAGATTTATTTTTTTTAAAATAGGTTTTTCAGGCTGATAACCAGCATCCACTAGGTTGCATTGTATTAAAGGATTGCTCGCTCGGGGACATGGAAAAAAATCAAAGGAGAAGGGTGAGTCTATTTGTGCTGCAGCAACAATTTCCATTCGTGCTATTGCTTTGAGACGACCTTGGGCTTGTTTTGCTTTAGTAGCTTTTGCTCTAAAACGATTTACAAAAGACATCATATGATTAATTTTAACTTGTTGTTTTTCATATAAGGCTTGTTGCAATGCTAATTGTTGGGCATGAGTTTTTTCAAAGCAACTGTAATTACCACTATAAAGTGTCAGATTTTGTTTCTCAATATGCAAAATATGGGATACAAAAGCATCAAGAAATTCACGGTCATGAGAAATAAGAATAATGGTGCTTGGGCTTTGTTTTAAAAAGCGTTCCAGCCAAAAAATTGCCTCCATATCTAAATGGTTGGTAGGTTCATCAAGTAACAGTAAATCAGAGGGCTTCATTAAGCAACGTGCAAGGCTTAAACGCATACGCCAACCGCCAGAAAAGCTATTGACCGAAGCTTGTTGTTGTTTCGAATTAAAACCCAGCCCTGACATAATTGTAGCTGCCAAAGCAGGCTTACTATAGCCAGCAGTATGGTTTAACTCTTCATGACATAATAATACTTCAGCATCATTTCCCGATGTTTCTGCTTTTTGTAAACGCTGACATAACTTAATATAGCCATCATCCCCACCCAATACAAAATCTAATGCGTTTTCATCGCTATCAGGCAATTGTTGTGATAAATGACTGATAGTGAGTTGAGGATTAATTAAAAATTCACCTGTATCCGGAGTTAACTTTCTTAGTAAAAAATCAAATAGTGTTGATTTGCCACAACCATTATGACCAATTAAGCCGATTTTTTGTTTCTCATAGAGAGTAACATTGACTTTATCCAATAAAATTTTATTGCCACGGCTTAAAGTAATTTGACGAAGAGTAAGCATGATAAATTTTTAACTATTAATAAAATTAGAGGCACAAACTCGATACTTAATTGATGTGTATCTAAGGTGGAGCACAGTGTAATCTGAGTTATAAAGGTTATTTATAAAATCAGAACATCTGGCTTATGTTGCGCCCACTTAGCTACGGATCAAAAGCATACTTTTTTGAATTCTATCATAAATCTATTCAACTTGGTTCTGGCTCTATAGTTTTTTTCCGAGCTGATTGGTGTCGCGCTTTTTTCTCAATATCAATATAACGATCTGTAGTCGCACTCGAGCTATGACCTGCGTCATCGCGTACATGTTCGCGTGGACGGATTTTTACATCTTCGGAAATGCCAGTATGTCTTAGCCAGTGAACTGTTGCTGCAGTTAAATTGTCGGCTTCTTCACCATGGCCTTTGATACGTAATTGTTCTCCAGCAAGGTCAAAGCATTGTTGAATAATTCTACGGATGGGGGCGGTATCAGCCATTGGGCCATTCCCCCGAATTTTAGGAATGAGAGGGGCGTTATCTGCAGATGATGGAAGTGGAGTTAATCCTAGGAAACTTCGCCATCGCATTAAACTTTCTAACATTGCATCACTTACAGCGATTTGCCGTTCTTTATTCCCTTTCCCAACGGTGGTAAACCACCAATGCCCATTACTGTCTTTAGCAAAGTGATTCATACTTGGTATCCAGCGCTCACTTGCTACAAGCTCAGATATTCGCAAATACATTCCAAATAACATGCTTAACATAAAACGAGTTCTCTCATGTTTTATTGGTGAATCATTAGCAAGGGATTCAGCTGCATCCAATACTGCGCTCCATTGAAGTAGGCTTAAGCGGCGTATAGGCGCATTGTGCTGAGCTTTACGAATAAACTTACTTTTTTGGCGAATTAAAGCTACTGGATTGGCGACTAAATATTCCTCAGCGATTAAAAAATTAAACAATGTACTTAAAATGGCTAATATTTCTTGGAGAGCACCTTGTGATAAATTAAATTGCTCAATCACTGGTTTTTGACCTCTCTTCAGCGCAGCTTTGCTCAAAGTTACTACAAATGGCCTCCACTCTTCATTAGGGATTCGTTTTCCCTCTTTTTCTATAAAGCGAGGTACCTTTTTTAAGCTTATCCAAGTATTAGGAGGTTTTTGACAAAAGCGGATGTATTGTTCTATATCGTCTCGTCTTAATTGATCTAATGTAGAATTTTTAATAAGCCATGTCCACTGTAATAATCGTTCGGATTCTCTTCGATAACTATTGAATGTACCTTGACTTCCTGTATAGCTTTTAAGAAAGTTCAAGGTGTAATTAAAATCGTTTTGAAATTTTATATCAGGGAGTACGACATTTTCTTGATTTTTATGTAAATAATTGAGGTTATCAAAAATAGGTAATAATTTAATTTTCATTATTTTGTAATGTGAAATGAATAATGATCAATGCTAGCTGAAAATTAAAGAAGATACGAGTGGGGATTAAAAAGCAGGGGTTGTAGTGGTTTTTGTCTATATGAGTTAAAAAAAATCTTTTTGGTGGTTAAATATAAATGCAAAAGGAGATTAATTAAAATTAATGAAAATTTAATGATTTAAGATATTGACCTTAAGGATGGCAGCTAGTATTATCAGCGCTCTGTCCTTGGGACGGGTTTTCGGGGTGTAGCGCAGTTTGGTAGCGCGCCTGCTTTGGGAGCAGGATGTCGGGGGTTCGAATCCCTCCACCCCGACCAATTTTTTTGCGCCCGTAGCTCATCTGGATAGAGCATCGGCCTTCTAAGCCGAGGGTAGCAGGTTCGAATCCTGCCGGGCGTGCCAGCCCAGATCATTCCATAAGAGTTCTGGCAAAAAATTATGGTGAGCGTAGCTCAGTTGGTAGAGCCCCGGGTTGTGATCCCGGTTGTCGTGGGTTCGAGTCCCATCGTTCACCCCATTTGAAAAACAAATGGTTTTAACACGAAAGATTTTATTTCGGTCTTTACAAGACTGGATTACTGATTGATAATCCAACCTGATTTGCGAAAGTGGCGGAATTGGTAGACGCACTGGATTTAGGTTCCAGCGGGGCGACCCGTGAGAGTTCGAGTCTCTCCTTTCGCACCATTATCATTATAAATTCCATGAGGTGAAATTAATGCACGTTTCGGTTGAGACCCTAAAAGGTTTGGAGCGTAAGGTAACAGTTTCTGTACCTTCAGAAAAAGTTGAGGAAGAAGTGAGCTTACGTCTCAAGAACCTTGCTCGCAAAGTCAAAATAGATGGTTTTCGTCCCGGTAAAGTACCTTTGCATGTTGTTACGAATCGTTATTCAGATAGCGTTCGCGAAGAAGTTGCTCGAGATATGGTTCAATCTACTTTATATGAAGCATTGCAAAAAAATGAATTAGTTCCTGCTGGCTATCCTTCTGTTGAGCCCGAACAACTTGAAAAAGGTAAAGATTTTAAATATAGCGCAACATTTGAAGTGATGCCTGTATTTGAGATTGCTGAATTAAATCAAGCTCCGGTTGAGTTATCTCGTTCAGAAGTCACTGATAAAGACGTTGAGCACATGCTTGATAAACTTCGTGAACAAAATAAAGTATGGGATGAAGTTTCTCGTGCAACCAAAAACGGCGATAAAGTAGTAATTGATTTTACAGGCTTTTTGGATGATAAGCCTTTTGACGGAGGTAGTGCAGAGAATCATGAGTTAACTCTTGGTTCAGGAGCAATGATCCCCGGTTTCGAAGAAGGAATTATTGGTAATAAAAAAGAAAAACCATTCGATATTAAAGTTACTTTTCCAGCTGACTACGGTCATAAAGAATTAGCGGGTAAAGAGGCTGTTTTCAACATTACGATTCATAAGGTGATGGAAGGAAAACTACCCGAGCTAGATGATGCATTTGCAGAGAAATTTAATATTAAAGAAGGGGGCGTAGATGCTCTCAAAAAAGATATTAAAGAAAATATGACCCGTGAATTAGAGCGTCGTGTAAGCATGATGAACAGGGAAAAAATGTTTGATAAGTTAATGGAAGTAAACGAAATTCAGCTGCCTTTAGCATTAATTGACAAGGAAATTGAGCATTTGAAGCATGACATGTATCATCGTATTTTTGGACATGAGCATCATGAGAATGAAAAAATCCCTGATTTTCCACGCGAGCTTTTTGAAGAGCAAGCCAAACGCCGTGTTCATCTTGGTTTATTGTTCTCTGAATATGTTAAAAAGCATCAAATTGTTCCAGATAAGGATAAAGTAAACGCTGTGATCGAGAAATTTGCCGGTGCTTATGAAAATCCAGACGAGTTGCGTACTTGGTATCAAAATAGCAAAGAGCATATGGCTGAAATTGAAGCTCTTGTTTTAGAGGAAATGGTTGCAGATAAAATTGCTGAAGATGCAAAAATTGAATACAAATCAAAGGACTATGATTCAGTAATGAATCCTAAGCCAGCGACTGAAGAGACAGAGAAGAAAGGAGAGTAAGTATATGTCAGGCTATTCAGAGGATATCATTCGTAATGCCAGTGGATTAGTACCTATGGTTATTGAACAAACCTCACGAGGGGAGCGTTCATATGATATTTACTCAAGATTATTAAAAGAACGAATTATTTTTCTTTTAGGTGAAGTTGAAGATCATATGGCTAATTTAGTGGTTGCTCAATTGCTGTTTCTTGAGTCTGAAAATCCTGAAAAGGACATTTCCCTATATATAAATTCACCTGGTGGAGTAGTTACGGCAGGATTGGCAATTTACGACACCATGCAATTTATCAAGCCTGACGTGAGTACCTTGTGCATAGGTCAAGCAGCAAGTGCTGCTGCTTTATTGCTTTGTGCTGGAGCTGATGGAAAAAGATTCTGTTTGCCAAATTCACGAGTGATGATTCATCAGCCTTTAGGCGGTTACCGAGGGCAGGCAACTGATATCGAAATCCATGCACGCGAGACTTTAGCAGTAAGAGAGCGTCTAAACAATATAATGGCAACACATACTAAAAAAACGCCTGATCAAATTATGCGTGATACAGAGCGTGATAATTTTATGAGTGCTACACAAGCTGTTGAATATGGTCTTATTGATAAAGTGCTTTATGATAGAGAGTCAGCGAGCAAAACAGAATAGTTATTTTTGTAAACCAGAGTTTGTTTATAATTCGCTAGCTTGAATCAAAATATTTTGATGCTAAAACCTCAAGCTATTTTGATCTAGTTAGGGTATTGTTAATGCGATTCATTTCTATGCCCTGCGTATCGCACATAAAGAGCGACATGTAGGTAGTAGAATCCAATTGCCAATATCCGAGTAGAATTGTAAGCGGAATTTAGAAAACTGAGCCGCAATTGCTAGGGAGCTAAAACTTATTTATTCTTAAATTTGTTAGCTTCTGCATATGCGGCTCACGTTTTTTAGAGTACTATAGTTTATAATGAATTACAGTGGCATATCTTTTTCTGATTGACTAATATTTTACATATATTATCTTTTCCGATAATGGTTGTAAGAAGGGGTTTGGTTATGAGTAAATCCGGTAACGGAAGTGGTGAAAAAGTTTTGTATTGTTCTTTTTGCGGAAAGAGCCAACATGAAGTAAAAAAATTAATTGCTGGTCCTTCCGTATTTGTATGTGATGAGTGTGTTGAGCTATGTAATGATATTATTCGCGAAGAAACACACGATACACAAGAAGAAACTGAAGTACGTTTACCTTCGCCTAAAGAAATTTCATGTTTCTTGGATGAATATGTTATAGGACAAGCACATGCAAAAAAAGTTTTGTCTGTAGCAGTCTATAATCACTACAAGCGATTACAACATAAAAGCGAAGATGGTGTTGAACTTGGAAAAAGTAACATCCTACTTATAGGCCCAACAGGAAGTGGAAAAACTCTTTTAGCACAAACATTAGCTCGTATTTTAAATGTTCCTTTTGCTATGGCGGATGCGACTACACTTACTGAAGCAGGTTATGTTGGTGAAGACGTAGAAAATATTATACAGAAACTTTTACAAAAATGTGATTATGATGTAGATAAAGCACAGCATGGTATTGTTTATATCGATGAAATTGATAAGATTTCACGAAAATCTGATAATCCTTCTATTACTCGGGATGTTTCAGGCGAGGGTGTTCAACAAGCACTTTTGAAGTTAATCGAAGGAACAATTGCCTCCGTCCCACCTCAAGGTGGTCGTAAACATCCACAACAAGAGTTTTTACAAGTAGATACTTCAAATATTTTGTTTATTTGTGGTGGAGCATTTGCAGGTTTAGAAAAAGTAATCAGAGAGCGAAGTGATAAATCAGGTATTGGGTTTTCTGCGCAGCTGAAAAACAAAAAAGATACCAGCGATGAAGTTTCGAAGGTATTGAGTCAGTTAGAATCTGATGATCTTATTAAATATGGGTTAATTCCAGAATTTGTTGGAAGATTGCCTGTGGTTACTACCTTGCAAGAACTTGATCAATCAGCGCTTATTGATATTTTAACTAATCCCAAAAATGCGTTGACGAAACAATTCCAATCTCTTTTCAAAATGGAGGATGTAGAGCTTGAGTTTAGGGATGAAGCATTGGTAGCAATTGCTAAAAAAGCTTTAGAAAGAAAAATGGGTGCTCGAGGCTTGCGCGCTATACTTGAAAATATTCTTTTAGACACAATGTATGAGTTACCTTCTCTTGAGGGAGTAATTAAAGTTGTGGTTGATGAGAGTGTGATAACTAGCTCCTCAAAACCGATTCTTATTTATGAGCAAGATGAGATGAAGAGTGCAGCAGGTGGCCAAGAGTAGACATTTTCTACTCTGTATCTCTCCTGCACATAATGTAGGGGAGAAGTTCTTATAAGGGACTTTCTTAATTATAAAGCTTTGATTTCTTGCAATAACTCTCCCTTCCTTTTAAATTATAAGTTAGTAGTCATTAAAATATTAATTTTAAGTTTTCTGTTTAAATAAGGGTTCATTATGTCCATTGAAAATAAAGAAAGTTCGAATGAGACTGAAAAAATGTCCAACATACCTGTATTACCATTAAGAGACGTAGTGGTTTACCCTCATATGGTTATTCCTCTTTTTGTTGGTCGAGGAAAGTCAATTAAAGCCTTAGAAGCGGCTATGGTTGATAATAAACAAATCTTTTTAGTAGCACAGAAAAAATCATCAAATGATGATCCTGGAGAAGCTGATATCTTTCAGATAGGTACACTGTCAAGTGTGCTGCAGTTATTAAAATTACCGGATGGAACTGTTAAGGTTTTAGTCGAAGGTGAAAAACGTGCTAAAGCTAAAGAATATCATCAGACGCAAGGATATTTAGAAGCGGAGCTTGAAGAAATGGAAGATGAGAATGCGGCTATGCCTGAGCCAGACATAGGCATTTTAATGCGTTCTCTTATGTCGCAATTTGAGCAATATATTAAACTTAATAAAAAAATCCCGCCTGAAGTTTTATCCCCTTTAGCGGGTATTGAAGAACCTGGTCGTTTAGCGGATACGATTGCCGCCCATCTTACTTTAAAAATTGATGACAAACAGGAATTATTAGAAACTTTAGATGTGGGTACTCGTCTTGAACGCTTGATGTCTGCAATTGAGAATGAAATAGATCTATTGCACGTCGAAAAGCGAGTAAGAGGCCGAGTAAAACGTCAAATGGAAAAAAGTCAGCGCGAGTATTATCTCAACGAGCAAATGAAGGCTATTCAAAAAGAATTAGGTGAGTTAGGTGAAGAAGGCAATGAAATTGAGCAACTAGAAAAATCAATTAATAAAGCCGGTATGCCCAAAGAAGCAAAAGAAAAATCACTTGCTGAACTTCATAAACTAAAAATGATGTCACCCATGTCTGCAGAGGCTACGGTTATTCGAAACTATCTTGATTGGATGCTTGAAGTACCGTGGAAAAAAAGAACAAAAATTCAATTTGATTTACTAAAAGCTGAAAAATTATTAGACAAAGAGCATTATGGTTTAGAACAAGTTAAAAAGCGTATTATCGAATACCTTGCTGTTCAACAACGTGTAAAGCGTCTAAAAGGCCCTATCTTATGTCTTGTTGGTCCTCCCGGAGTAGGTAAAACTTCATTGGGACAATCGATTGCTAATGCTACAGGACGTACATTTATACGTATTGCTTTAGGTGGTGTTAGAGATGAAGCTGAGATCCGCGGCCATAGAAGGACGTATATTGGTTCTATGCCTGGGAAAATTATCCAAAAACTCTGTAAGGCGGGCGTAAAAAATCCATTAATTATGCTTGATGAAGTTGATAAGATGGCTATGGATTTCCGCGGTGACCCTGCGGCGGCTTTATTAGAAGTATTGGATCCAGAACAAAATCATACTTTTAACGATCATTATCTAGAAGTTGATTATGATCTCAGTGATGTTATGTTTATTGCCACAGCTAATTCTCTGGAAATACCTGCACCATTATTGGATAGGATGGAGGTAATTCGTCTTGCGGGATATACAGAGGATGAAAAAGTAAGTATTGCTGAAAAATATCTTGTGCCCAAACAAATCGTCTTAAATGGTTTAAATAATGAAGAAATTCACATTAGTGAAGGTGCTATACGAGAAATTATTCGTCATTATACGCGCGAAGCTGGTGTACGTAACTTAGAACGGGATATTGCTAGTGTTTGCCGAAAAGTCGTAAAGGAAATTTTATCCAATAAAAAGATCAAAAAAATGGCTGTATCACTTAATAATATTGAAAAATATCTTGGTGTAAAAAAATATAGATATGGTCTTGCTGAACAATTTGATCAGGTTGGCCAAGTTACAGGATTAGCTTGGACAAGTGTTGGTGGGGAGTTGCTTACTATCGAAGCTTCTATGATGCCAGGTAAAGGTAAAGTGACGCATACAGGTCAATTAGGCGAAGTGATGCAAGAATCCATTCATGCTGCGATGACTGTAGTACGAAGCCGAGCTAAAAAACTTGGTTTAGCGGATGATTTTTACGATAAAAATGACTTCCATGTTCATGTTCCAGAGGGAGCAACACCTAAAGACGGGCCAAGTGCGGGTATTGGTATGTGTACCGTTTTAGTCTCTGTAGTAACACAAATCCCCGTTAAGGCAGATGTAGCCATGACCGGTGAAATTACGCTAAGAGGACAAGTGTTACCTATTGGTGGCCTTAAAGAAAAATTATTGGCAGCTCATCGTGGTGGAATTAAACATGTCATTATCCCTGAAGAGAATGTTAAGGACTTAGAAGAGATACCCGATAATGTATTACGTAAGCTAACAATTCACCCTGTTCAGACTATTGAACAGGTGCTAGAACTCGCTTTACAACGCAGTCCTTGGGTGGGCGAGCCAACAAATGTACAATCTGGTAAAATTGTTGGTAAACGCTCAAAAAAAATTAAAAATAATGATTTACATACCCATTAATACAGGGTATAGTTCGTTTCGTAGCCCGCCAATAGCGGGCCCTGCAAGGAAGTAACTACTTGACCGGTTAATTTGATTATTAAAGTTAAATTAGCTTAGAAGTATGGAAGATTAACTGTATAGGGGAAGCAATGAATAAGAGCGAATTAGTTGATGCTATAGCAAGTGGTTCGGGTTTAACAAAAGCTGACGCAAGTAGAGTTCTGGAAACATTTACTAGTACTATTACTGATGCGTTAAGAAGTGGTGATCAAGTAGTAATACCTGGTTTCGGATCTTTCTCAACAGGTAATCGTTCAGCACGTACTGGTCGAAATCCACAAACTGGAAAAGTTATACAAATTAAAGCGTCACGAGTAGCCAAGTTTAAAGCGGGTAAAAACCTGAAAGAAGCAGTTCAAGAAGCTTAAGTTTTCAGGGTGCTTAGCTCAGCTGGGAGAGCATCGCCCTTACAAGGCGAGGGTCGTAGGTTCGATCCCTACAGCACCCACCAAGAAATGGAGTGGTAGTTCAGTTGGTTAGAATACCGGCCTGTCACGCCGGGGGTCGCGGGTTCGAGCCCCGTCCACTCCGCCAAATTAACGTAGATGCATTTTTTTTGGGGTCTTCCCCTTTATCTTCATCTATTGTTCGCATTTATCTGGCTCTTCTCCAATGCCGAGGGCAAATAATCAAGAACAGGTCATTGGTTTGGCTCATCCCCATTTCCCTGTCTCTTGATCACATCTCCATCAATTTGGTAGCTATCCGGCTCATCCCCATTTCCCTGAATCTTCTACACATCTTGTTTATCCCAAAGAAACATGATCAAATCACCTCTTTTAAGGTGATGTATGGATTTAGCAATTGAAGA
>NZ_LNYU01000013.1 GCF_001468135.1 Legionella santicrucis
CATATCCATTGGATTCCCTCCCTAAAATTAAGAGCGGAATTCTAATGCTTTTTAGTCAGCCAGCAAGTCCCGTGCGTAACATGAGTGATTTAATCGCCTCAGGTACGTAAGAGCTCAAGACAATATCAAATCCATAATCGGCAATACTCCATGCCATATCTTGGTGAGTTTGTGGCACCAAATCACAATAAAACGATTGAATACAGAAATACTTATCTAAGTTAGAATGATTTTGAATCAGAACAGATGCGGCGCCATCAGCAAAAAGAGCATTTGAAACCATATTTTCTAGATTAAAATTATTTTGAAAGTGAATACTGCATAATTCAACACAAACTAATAATACATTGGCGTTTTGTTCTGCTTGACAAAACGCGTCAGCTACCTTTAATCCATTAAACGCTCCATAACATCCCATAAAATTAATCGCTGTGCGTTTTATAGAAGGATTCAAATTGAGCTTTTGAACAATTTCAATATCTATTCCCGGAGCATACATGCCCGTACAACTTACTGTGATTAAATGCGAGATGTTATTTTTATCAAATTCAATCGAATTTAGGCAATTTTCAATAGCCGTGATGGCTAAATGAAGAGCGTGCTGCTTATATAAATGCATTCGCTTTGCTGTTGAAGGAAAATTATCTTTAGGATCATTGGGAAAAAATTCGAACTCCCCAGGCAGCCTGCAATAATCGCTTAAGATGCTATATCGGGTGTTGATTCCTGATGATTTATAAATTTTTTTCAATATTTTTTCTTGGTTCCCATCAAGATGAAATGCATCGACAATCAGTTCAGCAACTTCCTCTTGCGTGCGTTTAAAAGGTGGGTTTGCTATGCCAATGGCGGTAATTTTTGATTGCATTTTTCCCTTTTTAAAATAGTCCTTATCAGAAATAAATTTATACCATAAATTATGGGGCAGAAGAGTAATTGCAGTATTTATTTATTTATTGCAAAATAAAAATTTGCCTATCGTTAAAATGATATGACTCAACTTACTAAACGATCAAAGGAAAAGGAGTTAATTGATCTAGGGCAAGACTTTTATACGCCTCAGGAATATACTCAGTCATTAAAAAAGCTTTTTAAAATTAATCAACTAATGGGTATTTTTAGACATACTGTCCATTTGTTAAAACAGTTTTCTCCTAATACTGCATTAGTCGATGTTGGTTGCGGTGGTGGGTTATTTTTGTTAAATCTAGGCAAATATTATCCCAATATGCGTTTATTAGGTTTAGATGTTTCTAAAGAGGCGATTCAACTGGCTCAAGAAGAACTAAAGAATTGGCAACAATCTGATGGAACTCATTTTATTGAATTTCAATTTCAACAGCAACCAGAGTTAGAATTGAAGTCAAATAGCGTAGATATCATTTTACTCAATTTAGTTTGCCACCATTTAGATGATGAAGTGTTAGTTCCATTTTTGTTGAACGCCAATAACATGGTTCGTCGTGCGATAATCATTAATGATCTGCAGCGAAATTTTTTCGCTTATTGGTTTTATAAAATCATCAGCCCCATATTTTTTAATAATCGCTTGATTACTCATGATGGGCTGATTTCGATTCAGAAAGGTTTTACTCGAAAAGAGTTAAAAACTTTATTGAGACAAGCAAAGATTAACAATTACCGTATAAAATGGCACTTTCCATTTTGGTGGAGTATTCTTATTTTAAAAGAGTAGGGATTAAATCGATGACATTGGATGTGCTGATTATTGGAGGAGGGCCGGCTGGTGCTACAACCGCTATTTTACTTGCGGAAGCAGGGTGGTCAGTAGGCTTAATTGAAAAGAAAGAATTTCCACGTAAAAAAGTTTGCGGCGAATTCATCTCTGCCACGAGTTTGCCACTTTTACAAATATTAGGATTGGAAAAGTTCTACTTTGAAAAAGGTGGACCTGAGATTACCCAGGTAGGTCTGTATGCTGGTGAGGTAATTTTGACCGCTAATATGCCACACTTGAGTTCTGCAACAAACCCATATGGAAGGGCACTTGGGCGTGAATATTTAGACACTGCATTAGTTAATAAGGCTAAGTTTAATGGTGTTAATATTTGGCAACCTTGTGAAGCAACACATATACAGCATAAAAATGGCTTATTTTTTTGTACTATTAAAAAGGAAGATAGAACATCTGAGATTATTCGTTCTTTGCACGTTGTTATAGCTTATGGTTCTTGGGGTAAACACATTCATTCTTCAGATCCTAAAATACATAAGGCATGCGATCTCTTAGCATTTAAAGCACATTTCAAAAACTGCAGTTTGCCAACGAATTTGATGCCCTTATTGGCTTTCCCCGGAGGGTATGGCGGCGTTGTGCATAGTACCCCACAACAAGTCGCGCTTTCATGCTGTATTCGGCGAGATATGTTGAAAAATTTGCGGCTGAAATCTCCTGATTTACCTGCAGGTGAAGTAGTGTTTCAGTACATTAAATTCCATTGTCGTGGGGCTCGTGAGGTATTTGACGCCGCCCAGAATGAAGGAAAATGGCTGGCTGCTGGTCCAATTCAGCCCGGTATTCGCAGCTGTTATAAAAATGGTATTTTTTTTGTGGGTAACATTGCTGGGGAAGCTCATCCTGTTGTAGCGGAGGGAATTAGTATGGCAATGCAATCCGCATGGCTACTCTCACAAAGTTTGCTTCAATTTAATCTAAAACAGAATAAAAATCAGAATGATGCCGGCAAATATTATACACAGCAATGGCGTAAATATTTTGCTCATCGAATCCATGCTTCTGCTTTTTTTGCACATATGGTAATGATAAAGCCTTGGGGTAGGGCATTGTTACTGCCTATCATGCAACAGTTTCCTGCTCTTTTAACCTTAGGTGCAAAATTCAGCGGTAAAATCCAGCAAGTTGTACCAACTGATAATCGTAATAATATTTAAATAAAAATTACCCTATTTCAGAAAAGTTGAATCTTAAAAAAGACGTACGTAGGCGAGGTGGGGATGAACTGTCAACACGCCATAACTGGCTTTAGAGTATCTTTTGTTCCATTACGTGTCACACCCCAAACAAAGCTCTTCCGCGCATTATTGCATTGATCAAAACAGAAGGGACTAAACTGTATCGTTTTGAGCTAAAAAATAAAACCCTGGAAATGGTTGTTTGTAGATCATTATGAAAATATAAACTACAATTACTTATTATGAATATCGAGGAAAAGTATTCCTTATCAGGTAAACATGTTTGAGCATCTTTTTAGTTTTTTCAAAAATAATGATAGTAAAAATGATGAATTATCAAAATATCTAAAGGCAAAATATTTTGAAGAATTATGTAAAGATAATATTTGGACTTCTGGAACCCCGAAAGTTGGACAAATTGGTCCATACACCTTAATAAATAATGGAGGAGAAGTTTTCTTTGAACATGAGGGACTACGTAATTTAGAAAAAAAAGAGTATATCAAAAAAAGTGATGAGTTGAATTGCAATTGGAAAGCAAGAATTACTATAAACAAGGAGGACTTATTTAAAGCCTATGAAATAATAATGCCTATCATTTTAAAGTATTCGAAAGAATTCCCATCTTTTAAGATACAAAATATTTTTCGTCACGCTAGAAAAATAGAAGAACTGAACATGGAAATAAAGTATACCCAAAAGAATCCCCATAAAGAAGTGAAAGTTAATGATGAGGGTAAAATTGTTACTTTAAGTGGACATAATTTAGAAACTTACTATCAAAAATGCATTGAATCCATTAGCCGTTTAAATGAAGGTCTGCAATTCACCGTTTACATAACCCCTGGTAACGAAAAGAAAGTAAATTTTCTTCTTGCCAAGATAGAAAAGGCTATTAAGCAAAACAAAATTAGACAAGGGGCTATTCATAAAAGTGATTTACAATTAGGAGAATATACTTCCGTTCGCCATCCTGGAAAAAAATATACTTATGGTATTTCAGCTGAGTCTTTTAACCCTGATGGCGTGCCTAATCCCTTTTTAAGCATCAAACGGATAAAATATAAACTTAATAAAAGACAGAATAAAATTAAGACAGAAAACTCTAAGGAGCATTCTAATACATTCGGCAATGAGTTATTCAGCGATAAGCAGACATTCAGCGAAACTTTTTTTCAACATAACAATCAAAACACTCAAGAAGACTCTAAGAAAAACAACCCGTCTAATGATATTAATCTAATAAAATAGGGGTTCTAGGCGCTAATCCCAGAAATTTCTGGAATAATTCTTATTACTTTGTTGTAATGATAATAGGTATTTAAATTCTTCTTGCAATCTGATTTGAATCGGTAAATATTATGCATAGCAATGGCGTAAATCGATTTCATGCCTCTTGAAATACTCGGTCCCTAGATGTGATTATCCCATCAATGTGATGAGCAGATGCCGCTGTTGTGGCGCATAACGATGCTCATACAAATAGATCCCTTGCCAACTTCCTAATGCGAGTTTCTTATTTTGTATAGGGATGCTCAGACTTGTTTGAGTTAATATGGTTCGGATATGAGCTGGCATATCATCTTTACCTTCTACAGTATGCTTAAATAAGGGAGCTCCATCTGGGATAAGTCTCTGTAGAAAGTTTTCTAAATCTTCGCGTACTTGTACATCATAGTTTTCGCATATCATTAATGACGCACTTGTATGCTGTAAAAATAAGTGGCATAGTCCGTTTTGAGCAGAAAAACTTGCGCCTAAGAGATTGATTTTATCCGTGATATCAAAAGTACCCCGACCAGTTGTATTCAGTATCAGTGTATGTTGTTCTAAGTGCATTCTCGTTCTACTCTCTAGAAAATTTTTTTCCTTGAATGATTGTACTATTCCATTTCATAATTGTGTATTTTTTTTAATTCAATTAATTCATCATGAAACAACAGAAGAGAAAAATGAAAGTGGGTGCAATAAAATATATGACAGTAAGTGTGCTATGGGGAGTTATGATGTCGAGTCATGCTGATCAAAACAAATTTTTATTAATTGCCGATCCCAAAATACTTGCTATTCCCATCATAGATAACCATGAAAGGATGATTGATTTAAAAAAACAGCATAAAATTGCTTATGGCCCTTCGCCTGAAATTCCAAATAATACAGATTATACAAAACTAAGAAAAACAGTTTATGAGAAACTAAAACAAGCACAAGCATTATTGCCTCAAGGATTACGTTTTCGTTTGTATGAGGGATATCGGAGCTTAAAACTGCAAGAAATGTTATTTGATGAACGATATGCAAAAGTTAAAGCACAACATCCTTCCTGGTCTCATGCACAGCTGTTTCATGAAACCACTAAGTTGGTTTCCCCGGTATTTAATTTGGATTCTTCAAAAAATATTCCACCGCATTCAACAGGTGGTGCTATTGATGTCTATTTAATTAATGACAAAGGAGAGGAAGTGGATATGGGTATTCATCCTAAAGATTGGATGAGTGATTTACATGGCACATTATCATTAACAAATTCTCATGTTATTTCAAAAGAAGCAAAACATTACCGACATATTATGAGTGACGTATTAAGTCGTGTAGGTTTTGTCAATTATCCCACCGAATATTGGCATTGGTCTTATGGTGATCGTTATTGGGCTTACAACTATCATAAATCTCATGCAATCTACAGTAGTTATATTGCAAAGGAAAACAAATAACATACCAAATACAAATAACTTAAGAGGCATTAGGGTCTGTTGACATTTCACCAGCCGCCTACGTGCCGCGGCTTGTCCGCGGCATCCAGTAG
>NZ_LNYU01000014.1 GCF_001468135.1 Legionella santicrucis
TCAATACCAAATTGTTTCTAAAATATTTAGCTTGTATTTCTATTAAACCTACAAAAGGCTGATTTTAAAAAATTGTCCCGTATAAAGAAAAGTTACTTTGCAAAGAGCGAAAAATCACGTGATAAAGAATAATAAACAAATAACTCATTGACTTTATAGATATTTTCATTAAGCCATTTTGTTGTTTAAATTGCCAACAGCTCCCTATTCGAGATTAGAAAAAGTCAGATTATGATCAGCAAAACAACACATAAAATCCAAATAACCCAGCTAGTCACATAGGGATACTTATACTTCTTAAAATTTTTTCTTCGTGATTGGATATCAAGAATAAGCACTGGAACTACAGAAACCGTTGTGAGTAAGATAACTAGTGCAACTGAGTTTGCACCTTTCTGAAAAGGCATGATACTTGTTAAAAAACTCATGACATAAAGTAACGTTTCACGTAAATAAAAAACTGCCCATAAAAACCAAAAATCAAACGTATAAATAAGCCAGGAAGCAAGAAATAAAGGTAAAAATAACTTGGCTCCTTTTATCGCAAATAATTTCTTAAAAATTTTAATGAATTCTTCTGAAAAAAAGACCAATATAGAGCCCAAAAAAACAAGCAATGCTAAAGTTACTAACATTATGTGTTCCTTTTCTCAACAGCTTCCAGGACTTCCCAACGTGCATAAAGTTTTGCTAATGAATCTTCATTCTCCGCAAGACTTTGATTTATCTTCGTAATTGTCTGAGCATCTTGCTGATAAAATTTAGGGTCAGCCATTTGAAGTTGTAAATCAGCTATTTTTTCCTCTAAGTGCTCAATTTTCTGTGGTAATTGTGCCAATTCGCGCTGCTCATTAAAACTTAACTTATTTGCAATTGTATTCCGTTTCACAATAGGGGCTTTTGTCACCACCTCTCGCTGTTGTTTTTTATGCATTTTATATTCATCATAGCCACCAACAAACTCATTAAACTTTCCCGCTTCCTCATAAACAAGAACGCTTGTAACGACTTGATTAATAAATGCTCTATCATGACTAATTAATATTAAGGTTCCAGGATAGTTAATCAACATGTCTTCAAGGAGTTCTAAAGTTTCAATATCCAAATCGTTAGTTGGCTCATCCATTACCAGTAAATTTACTGGTTTTGCAAAAAGTTTAGCTAATAATAATCGATTTCGTTCTCCACCTGATAAAACAGAAACTGGTTGATTAAATCGTTCAGATGAAAATAAAAACTCTCGTAAATAACTCGCAACATGTTTTTGTTTACCATTGATAGTTACATAATCGGCACCCTCACCTACATTAGCCATAACTGTTTGATCTTCGTGTAATTGTCGACGTAATTGATCGAAGTAGGCGACACTTAAAGAAGTTCCAAGTTTTATCTGTCCAGAGTCAGGCTGTAATTCTCCGAGTAATAATCGTACCAATGTTGTTTTACCACAACCATTAGGGCCTATAATTCCAAGTTTATCGCCACGTGTTAAAAGTAACGAAAAATCGCGTAAAATGGTCTTTTCCCCCAAGGAATAATTGAGATGACTTGCCTCTAGAACTACTGAACCCGAACGTGTCACATCTAAAGAAAATGCTTTTACCTGACCTAACTGATTACGGCGAGCCTTATATTCTTCACGCATTGTTTTTAAAGCACGAACCCTGCCCTCATTACGAGTGCGTCGTGCTTTAATTCCAGTACGAATCCATACTTCTTCTTCAGCCAGTTTTTTATCAAATAATTCATTTTGTTTTTGCTCGCTAAGACGAATAGATTCGCGCCTGTCTAAATAAGTTTCATAATTACAATCATGTTGATACAATTTTCCACGATCAATTTCGACGATACGATTGCTGACTTGATCTAAAAACTCTCTATCATGGGTGACCAATAAAACCGTGCCCTTAAACTCTTTTAAGTAAGATTCTAACCATTCAATTGCTTCAATATCTAAATGGTTTGTAGGTTCATCCAAAAGTAATAAATCGGGAGTGGCGATCAGGGCTGCGCCAAGCAGTACACGGCGTTTCATCCCTCCTGATAAATTGCTCATACGTTCATTTGTAGTTATGCCTAAACGACTTGCCATCGTTTCTATTAGTGGCAATTTATCCCAAGCATGTAAATTATCCATTTGTTGTTGGCATGCCGCTAATTTATCCATATCGCCTTGTTGAGATAATTGATGAAACTGGGATAAAACCTCACCTACTTCACCAAGGCTTTTCACCAAAAAATGATAAACCGTGTCGTCTTCAGTGATAGGAACTTCCTGAGTTAAACCTGCAACACGTAATCCAGAAAGCCGATTAATTTGACCACTATCGGGCATTAAGTCACCCTGTAATAATTTAAGAAGAGTCGATTTTCCAGCACCATTTCGCCCTACCAACGCAATGCGATCTTGAGAATGTATCTGCCAGTCCGCTTTATCTAATAATTGATTACCTGCAATATTAAGGGACACACTATGAAGAGAAATAATACTCATAAAATGAACTCTAACTTTTTAATGTATAGTCTAGTTCCAATAAATCATAGAATAAAGCATAACATATATAAGTTATGCCGTTATTTTTATCCAGACTATTTTTATTGAATTACTTTGAAGACAAAACCATAATTCCATCCATCTCAACCAATGCACCACGTGGTAGTGCTGCAACACCAATAGCGGCTCTTGCTGGAAATGGAGCCGCAAAATATCGGCTCATTGCTTCATTAATTAAAGGAAAATGATGTAAATCGGTAAGATAAACATTCAATTTCACTATATGAGCCAAGCTACCACCAGCAGCCTCACATACTGCAGATAGATTTTCTAAAACCTGTGTAATTTGAAGCTTAATGTCTTCGCTACATATTTGCATGGTTGTCGGATCAAGTGGTATTTGTCCAGAAAGATAAACTGTATCACCACATTGAATTGCTTGTGAGTATGTTCCAATAGCCTCCGGAGCCAATTTTGTATTTATTGGTCTCATTAATTCTCCCCTTGTTTTTTTCTATAAAGACGCATGACCACTTTATTTGCCCGCAACCTACGCATAACACGAGCTAAATGCGTCCTGTCAATCACGCTAATTGAAAATGTAACCGCATTATGCCGTCCATCACGCGGATCTACATTAATATTTCCAATGTTTGAGCCTGATTCAGAAATCGCGGTAGCTAAAGCAGCTAAGACCCCTCGCTCATTAACAACCTCGACAGTAATATCAACCCAATATTCACCCTCAACTTTTTCATCCCAACGTAGTGCAACAAACTGTTCTGGATTAGTACAGGAATTTTTTAAGGTGACACACTCACTGCTATGCACAATAATTCCTCGTCCTTGCTGAAATTTTCCAACAATATTATCGCCCGGAATTGGTTGGCAACATTCACCAAAATGAATAACCATTCCTTCGGTACCTTTAATAGCCAGAGGACGCGCTTTAATTCCTTTATCTAGCTCATTAGAATCTTGAGCCACGATTAATCTTTTGGCAATAACCATTGCCATTTGATTACCCACTCCAATAGCATATAACAAATCATCTATAGTTTTATAATGTAAATCATTCAATAATACTTGCAGCGACTCGGGAGGAATTTTCGCATAATCACTGGATAATTCATTTAAGGATTGCTCCAATAAACGTTTTCCTAAACTAATTGATTCAGTATTTTGTTGGCTTTTCAAAAAATGCCGGATATTAGATCGCGCTTTTCCAGTAACAACAAAATTTAACCAGGATGGATTAGGATGTGCGCCTGGCGCAGTAATAATCTCTACTGTTTGACCATTCGATAAAGGGATACTGAGTGGCACTAATTTTCGATTTACTTTAGCAGCAACACAACTGTTCCCTACCCCTGAATGAACTGAATATGCAAAATCAACAGGAGTAGCCCCTTTAGGTAATTCCATAATGTGTCCTTTTGGAGTAAAAACATATACTTCATCTGGAAATAAATCAATTTTCACATTTTCAATAAATTCTAATGAATTACCCGTACTGCGCTGCATTTCTAATAAACTTTGCACCCATTCTCTTGCCCGCAACTGAGCTTCATTCACTTCAAGACCAGATGACTTATAAATCCAATGAGCTGCTACTCCATTATCAGCAACTTTATCCATATCACGAGTACGAACTTGCACCTCTAGAGGCACTCCAAAAGGACCAAACAAAGTCGTATGTAAGGATTGGTATCCATTCGCCTTGGGAATGCCAATATAATCTTTAAACCGTTGTGGAACAGGTTTATAAGTACAATGTAAAGCACCTAAAATACGATAACAGGAATCAATGTCTTCAGTAATTACACGAAACGCAAATACGTCGGTAATTTCCGTAAATGAAGCTTTTTTTTGACGCATCTTTCGATAAATACTGTATAAGTGTTTCTGCCTGCCAAATACTTGCTCGTAAGGAATGTTTAACTGAGCCAGTGCAAGCTGCAAATCTCTTTCTATAGTCTGGGTTAACTCACGACGGTTACCACGAGACTTTTCTACAGCTGATTTAATTGCTCTGTAACGCATAGGATAGAGCGCTTGAAATCCTAAATCCTCAAGTCCTACATAAATTGAATGCATACCCAAACGGTTTGCAATAGGTGCATAAATTTCTAAAGTTTCTATGGCAATACGTCTGCGTTTTGCGTAAGGCATTGCACCAAGTGTTCTCATATTATGCAAACGATCGGCTAACTTCACAATAATGACACGAATGTCTTTAACCATAGCCAAAACCATCTTACGGAAATTTTCCGCTTGCGCTTCTGCTTTTGATTCAAATTTAATTTTAGTCAGCTTCGTTACGCCATCAACAAGAGAGGTAACTTCCTCACCAAATTGGCGAGTTAAATCCTCTTTACTCACTGCAGTATCTTCAACTACATCATGGAGCAAAGTAGCCATAATAGTTTGATAATCAAGACGCATTCGTGCAAGAATTAAAGCAGCAGCTACAGGATGAGTAATATATGGCTCGCCTGAACGACGGGTTTGACCTTGATGCGCTTTTTCAGCAACTAAATAGGCCTGGTAGCATTTTTCTATTTGTGACTGCTCAAGATAGCATTTTAGCTCTTCATCGAGCTCCTTAAAGTAGCTCACGCAGTACTCCCTAGTATCTAACATGACCTCACCTCTCATATACAGTATAGGGTATCCCCTCCTTTACTGCATTGCACAAAGAAATAGATTTCTTATAACTCGCTATCTTGAGTCAAAATGACTTGATTTTCGAACATCATAGCACACATAACCCCACATACACGAAATTTATGCGTATTAAGTGCAGAAAAACAAGGCATTTTGGCCAAGAGAATAGAATTGGAATCAGCCCTACTCTTTATCCAAAATTTCTGGAGTGACTAAACCTTCTGCTATTTCACGTAAAGCTACTACAGTAGGTTTATCATTTTCCCATTCAACCATTGGTTGATCACCTCGAACAGCAATTTGCCGTGCACGCTTGGTAGCCACCATAACCAATTCAAATCGATTTGCAACGTGCTCTAAGCAATCTTCAACTGTAACTCGTGCCATAACTCTCATTCTCCAGTAGCAAAACTTCTTATTTTACTGTGATGACATTAGGAAAGAAAGCAATTTTGACTGTTTATTTATCTGCCGCTCGATACGCAAGCGGTTTGCAAGCACAATTGCACCTAATTCCATCGCAGCTCTTTCAAAATTATCGTTAACGATTAAATAATCAAACTCAGGATAATGGCTGAGTTCATCCTGTGCTTTTTTCATCCGATCACTAATTACTTCATCTTTATCCTGACGTCGATTCAGTAATCTTTGTTTCAATGCCTCCAAGGACGGCGGCACAATAAAAATACTCACTGCATCTGGAAAGGAACGTCTGATTTGCTGCGCTCCTTGCCAATCAATATCCAAAACCACATCGATCCCTTCGTGCAAACGTTTGGTAATTTGTACCATCGAAGTTCCATATAGATGATTAAAAACTCGGGCATACTCCAAGAATGCACAATCATCAATCATACAGGCAAATTCTTTTTCATCAACAAAAAAATAATCTTTTCCGTGTTGTTCTCCTGGGCGCATTGATCGTGTCGTATGAGAAACAGAGACTTCGATACTATCAAGAGTTTCAACTAATCTTCTTACCAAACTTGTTTTGCCCCCTCCCGAAGGTGCAGCCACTATAAACAAATTACCTAAAAAATCACCCACAATAATACTCACTCAATATTTTGAATTTGCTCACGCATTTGCTCAATCAAGACTTTCATCTCAACTGCAATCTGAGTTAACGCTACAGAATCAGATTTTGAGCTCAGCGTATTTGCCTCTCTATTTAATTCCTGCATTAAAAAATCCAGTCGTCTTCCGACTATTTTATCGCAATTTAACGCCCGCTTCACTTCATTAAGATGAGTTTGTAATCTGTCTAATTCCTCACTGACATCAATACGGGTTAAAATCAAAGCTATTTCTTGTTCCAGTCGCGACTCTTGTACTTCAATTTGCAGTGTTTGCAAACGTGTTAATAATTTATTTTTGGCCTGACCTACTTGCTGAGATGCTATAGATCTCGCTCGATCAACTTCTCTACCTAAATCACTTAGACGTCCTTCTACATGCTCTTTTAACGCATTACCTTCAGCGATTCGCATCTGCATTAATTGTGCAATAGCCTTTGTAAATAAAGCAATCGCCTGCTCTCCTAAAGACTCAGCATCAGGCACGCTGGCCTGAACCACACCAGGCCAAGATAAAACTCGACTTACGGTCAAATCATTGGTTAAACGATGTGATACGGATAGCTTATCACTCAAATCTACTAATGCATCAACCATGCCTCTATTTATAAGCATAGCCTGATTATTAAAACCTGTGTCTTGGTATTTAAGTTGACATTCTAATTTCCCACGATTTATTTTATCTCGCAATATATTGCGCAAATGAGGCTCTATAAATCGAAAAGATTCAGGCAGACGAAATGAAACATCCAAATACCGATGATTAACTGACTTAATTTCCCAACAAAAATGACCCTCTTCGATCTGTTTTTGCACTCGCGCAAAAGCTGTCATACTTTGTAGCATATTGATACCAATAAATAAACCTTGCGCGAATATACCTCAATTTAGAAGAATTGGACAGAGATAGACTACTTGAAATTAACAATAAGTTTAAGATGCAACTCAAAGAGTAACACGTTATAATCTAAGATTTTAACGAGGATTATTTCATGCGCCCCAGTAATCGTGAAGCAAACCAATTACGACCTATTCAATTAACTCGAAACTATACAAAGCACGCTGAAGGCTCTGTCCTTGTTGAGTTTGGACAAACCAAAGTGTTATGCAATGCTTCCGTTACTGACGGAGTTCCACGTTTCATAAAAGGAAAAAATCAAGGTTGGGTTACCGCGGAATATGGGATGTTGCCACGAGCAACACATAGCCGCACCGAACGTGAAGCAAGCAAGGGAAAACAAGGCGGTAGAACCATGGAAATTCAGCGCCTAATAGGTCGTTCGTTAAGAGCTTGTGTTGATTTAAAATTCTTAGGCGAAAATACAATTACCCTAGATTGCGATGTAATTCAAGCTGATGGCGGAACAAGAACGGCAGCAATTACTGGTTCCTGTGTGGCCATGAGAGATGCGATTAGTTGGATGGTAGAGCGAGAAAAAATACGTAAAATGCCTTCTTTTAACTATATAGCAGCTGTTTCTGTGGGGCTCTATCGAGGTCAAGCGGTACTTGATTTAGATTATGCGGAAGATGTACTTGCTGAAACCGATATGAATATTGTCATGAACGAAGCAGGACATTTTATTGAGATCCAAGGTACAGCAGAAGACCGACATTTCAATCGAGATGAGTTAAACAACATGCTTGCATTAGCTGAAATAGGTATTCCGCAATTAATCGAAATTCAGAAAAAAGCCTAAAATACTCTTAATGAAGCGACGTAGGTTACTGAAATAGTAATGAAAACTCAGTTCTACTTCGCTTCGGTTCTGATAGCTATCATAAACAATGACATGGACTCGTCCTATTCTTAATAATCGGGAAGGCGGTGTTTTTCCTAGGTTCCTGTTCGCAAGGAGCCATTGTCAACAGACTAAGATTTAAAATAAAGATTTATCAATAGCAACGTCATAAGCCGTATTACGTGAAATAATATTTTTATTCACCAACTCTGTTAAATGTTGATCTAAAGTTTGCATTCCCTTAGCTTGTCCTGTTTGGATGGAAGAATACATTTGTGCAATCTTATCTTCTCGAATTAAATTACGAATTGCTCCAGTACAGATCATTATTTCTAAAGCAGCTACTCGCCCACCTCCATTTTTTTTCAACAAAGTTTGAGCGATAACGGCTTGTAAAGACTCAGACAGCATTGAACGGACCATAGCTTTTTCCTCTGCTGGAAATACATCAATAATTCGGTTAATCGTTTTTGTCGCAGAATTAGTATGCAAAGTACCAAATACTAAATGTCCTGTCTCAGCAGCAGTCATTGCTAGACGAATCGTCTCCAAATCACGTAATTCTCCTACCAAAATAACATCAGGATCTTCACGTAATGCAGAACGCAAAGCTGCATTAAAGCTAAGTGTATCCCGATGAACTTCGCGCTGATTCAATAAACATTTTTTACTTTGGTGAAGAAACTCTATAGGGTCTTCAACGGTTAAAATATGATCATAACGAGTTGAGTTAATGTAATCGATCATGGCGGCTAAAGTTGTACTTTTTCCAGATCCTGTGGGTCCGGTAACCAGTACCAATCCTTTAGGATAGTTTGCCATTTCTTCAAAAATAGAAGGTAACCCTAAGTCACTCATACCTAAAATCAGAGAAGGGATAGTACGAAAAACTGCTGCGGCACCTCGTGCTTGATTAAATACATTTACCCTAAAACGAGAAAGATTTACTATTTCAAAAGAAAAATCCGTTTCTAAAAACTCTTCGAACTCTTTTCTCTGCCGATCGTTCATTACATCATAAATAATTTTTAGTACCTCTTTGTGCTCTAGAGGAGGTAAATTGATTTTGCGTAAATCTCCGTCCACGCGAATCATTGGAGGTAGTCCTGCGGACAAATGTAGATCTGAAGATTTATTCTTGACTGAAAATGCCAATAATTCTGCTATATCCATTGCTTAATCCATCCAATTCTTCATGAATCATTAGATTAACTTACTAACCAGTACTCGGCAAATACTGTTTCTTTTGTTATTGTTGGAGTTTTTCATTTACTTAATTAACCATGAGTCTTCATCACGATCTAAATCGAATACAGCAATTAATCACCCAAACTGCTTTGGCATGCGGCCGAAAACCAGAAAGTATTTTATTACTCGCTGTCAGCAAACAACAAAATATTGATAAAATTCAAGAGGCTTTTCATCTGGGAGTCACAGACTTTGGAGAAAGTTATTTCCAGGAAGCACAAAAAAAAATAACTGCATTAAAGAATTTACCCCTCAATTGGCATTTTATTGGCCCAATTCAGAGCAATAAAACCAAGGGAATTGCTACTCTTTTTAATTGGATTCATAGTATAAGTCGTTTTAAAATTGCCTCTCAACTTAATGAATATCGAACAAAAGATTTAAATCCACTCAATGTCTGCATACAAATTAATTTAATCGATGAACAATCTAAGTCAGGGATATCTCCAGAAAACGCCACTGAGCTAGCCTTAGCTATCAGTCAATTACCTAATCTGAAACTCAGAGGGTTAATGACTATTCCTCCGCCACTCAAAGATCCAGATCTTCAGTACGAGATATTTATTCGTCTTAATCAACTCATGCAGCAACTCAATCAAACCCTTAATTTAAATATGGATACTTTGTCCATGGGAATGAGCGATGATTTAATTCCTGCAATCAAGGCAGGTGCTACAATAGTTCGTGTTGGCCGAGCTATTTTTGGTGAGCGACAAAAATCAAGCAACGCGGTATAATCCAAAAAATAAAGATCGATACTATTAATTCGCTTGGATCAAGTGTGTTGATCTGCGAGCAATGAGGCACTGTATACATAAATCCTAGTGCTGAACTCTGGAAAATAGAATCACAAACAGAACAAAATATAAATTAGGATAGGGGAAAATATGTCGGGTTTTAGCGCTGTAGCACTGTTTCTTGTTTCTTTGGTTTTTTCGCTCCTTATTTTCAGTTTATGGCTCCGCATTGCTTTACGCTATCTGCGTGTGAGTGTACTCCACCCAGTCAGTCAACTTATTTATAAAATTTCAGATCCAATAGTCAATCCAATTCAACAAATAACACAGCAAAAATACCAGCCAGGACAAAAATACGATATACCTACTTTGATTGCTTTGGTTTTTGTTGAACTATTAAAAATGATTTGTATCAGTTTACTTGCATTACATGGAATAATGCCTTTCTTATATTTACTCATTTACGTTATTGCTGATTTGATCATTCAACCGTGTGATATTCTATTTTTTGCTATTCTTGTACGAGTAATCATGGGCTTTGTTAATCCGGGATGGCAAGGACCGATTGCTGACTTTTTACGTTTATTGACAGAACCATTATTAAAACTTGGCAGAAAACTCATTTCCGATCTTGCAGGATTCGATTTTTCTCCTTTTATCATTATGATAGTACTAAAAATTATCACTTTATTTATTAGTGCTAGCCTACCCTGGAGATTGTTATAAAAGCAACTATACTTTATTTAAACACTGAGGATTAGTGAGGAAAAACTATGAAATTGACTCTTCACAAATGCATTGGTTTAGGGTTATTTATTTTATCTTTTAACCTATTTGCTGACACACAGTCTTATTATTGTCCCCAAAATCATGGTTACATTAATTTAGGGATGACACCTGATCAAGTTATTGCGGCATGTGGCCAACCCATAAGTCAGCAGGACTCAAATCAACCTGTCTTACAGAAAATTCCTATGCAACAACTTATTTATAATAATGCGGGAGCAAGTACTGCTTATTCAGGAGTATGGCAAGTTCCGGGAACATCATCCGCGGGTTCGGGCTCTGCTTATTATAACGTCTGGAATATTCCTCAAGCAAATAGTGGTGCCCAACTAGAAATAGATGTGGTAAATCAAAAAGTTAAATACATCAAATTAAATGGTTCTAATAGCAATGCAGTTTCTATTTGTAGTGGTGCTAATCTTCAACCTGGTGATCCTATACAAAAAGTATATTATTCTTGTGGAAGCCCCTCAGTGACAAATAACACCTATATCAATGAAGTAGTACCAACAGCAGAAAAACCCCAGGTTTGGATCTATCAACCGGGGCAGTATCAATCTTCTGTTACAATGACTTTTGTAAATGGGAAACTCTATTCCATTCAATAACAGTAAGTAGAAAGTTTAAACCTGAAAAAGACAGTTGAATTGTTGTGAATTGAACTGTCTTTTTCGTGTCCAATTCAAATTTAACATTCTTTATTTAGAGAAGAATCGCTTTGGTGTCTGAAAAAAATGAGATACACTCTCGAAATTTTTAGCGCAGCAACATTCATAATTGATGTTATTTATTTTTTTAATTTAGAGAGGTAAAGCTCCAAATGACTGCAAGCATTGATGAAATCACTATAGCATTTAACGAAGATGGTACAGAAGCTACTAAAGAACTTGATAAAAAAGTATTAACTAAAGGAGCCTGGACTACAATTATGTTTAAGTATCAAGAATGGGATAATGCCCAAAATGATTATGGTCCAGTCAAATACTCAATTCGACGGTATCAAAAACGAAATAATCAATACTGGCTAAAATCCAAATTTAATATTTCCAGTGCTGAACAAGCACAAAAAGTGGTTGAAATTCTTAGTGATTGGTTAAAATAATTTGAATGCGACAAAAAAGTATAAAAATGCTTTTTATGTCACTAATCAACCTCTATCCCATAATGCTTATCCCTAGCGAAGATAGGGACAAGCATTTATACCTACGCAAAACTATTCGATATAAAAAATAGGTAAGTTTTATGTCGAACAGAACATTAAAATAGTTTTTCTTTTTCCCAAAAAACATACTATAAATTAATAGGCAATACACTAAAACACTATACAGATGTCACCTATCTTTATAATAGATTTCCATAATCAAATGATGTACTATTTTTTTTAACCATGATAATTTAGATTGCACATTAACTTTTTTATAAACTTTTAAGGAATAAATATGCTGCGTTTTATAGGATTTTTCGCTCAACCAACCAAAATAGCAATTCAATCAGGTGCTGCTGCAATAGCCACCGCAACTATTGCATCAGGCGCATATCAGGTAGGTAGTATAGTAAAAGAAAAGTACGAGCAACTGCAATGTGATGATCCACAACAAAAGGACTGTTATTTCCCCAAAATAGAGTATAAGTTCTAGAAGTAATTATCTGTAATAAACTTAAAAGTAAAACCTTACTGTCCTAATTATGGTCTAGGAGGTATGCTTTTGACTCTTAATGAAAAAGTAATAGGTCACCCCTAATAAACTTTCAAGAAGTTTATTAGGAGAACTGATCCTCTTTATATTCTAACCAAAGCTACCGCCAAAAGA
>NZ_LNYU01000015.1:0-42600 GCF_001468135.1 Legionella santicrucis
TCTATACACAAATCAATTACAGTTTGGTTTAACATTAGTCGCTTAGTTTCTACTGAGACAAAGCGTTGCTTTGTCTCCTTAATGCCCCCTTAAATTGTTTTCAAGCCTCGGTATTTCCGTAAGGTAAATGCTCTAAATTTGGATACTGCACCGTACTTCATACACAACATCTGTTTTCAATGTCGCTATGAAGCCCAATCCCGTACATAAGTATGCATTCAAACATCGGAGAGGCATCAAAACGCGGTTTTGTACTCAAATTTTCTATTCTGTTTGATTATTTTTTATACAAAAATCCAGCGTGGTAAAAAACTCAAATTGTGACAACATAAGCGATGAGTTAAACTGGTAGTTATTTTTGATAGATAGGAAAAAAAATGCCAGATAGTATTAAGGTTCCAGAAATAACCAATCTCCACCAAAACTCCATTACCATTTGGAAAACATCAGGCATAATCTTTCAACAGAAAGACTTTTATCGATTGGTTGAAGAAAATCACGCCTTTAATTTTCAACTATGGCATGCAGAAGACAAAGCGCGTCGTGATGACTTGGGTTATGAGTTTGTATATCAAGCAAAACGAGAAATAGATAAGTTTAATCAATTACGTAATAATCGCATGGAAGCTATGGATGAATGGCTTTTCAAGCATTTACAACCTGCAGAATTCAGTATTTGTCCTGTCAATTCTGAATCACCAGGTATGATTATCGATAGACTCTCTATCTTATCCTTAAAATCCTATCATATGTCCCTACAAACAAAGCGTACTGATGCAACAGAGGAGCATCGGCAAAATTGCTCTAACAAGTTAATCATCATTCAACAACAATTAGAACAATTATCTCAATGTTTTGACGAACTGCTTGAGGAAGTACAAGCAAAAAAACGGACATTCAGAATCTATCATCAATTTAAAATGTATAATGATCCTAATCTAAACCCAGAATTATACCGCACTTAGTAAGAACTATTTTCATTCAAGATGAGGTCAGACATCCTGCGGCAAGCCGCAGGGATGGAAGAAGCAAATACTTGCAACAAGAATGGTAATTTATGGATTACCTTTTATAACCAATACACAAAAACAAATAAGAATAACCAAACTACGTCTACAAAGTGCCAATACCATGCAACACCTTCAAAAGCAAAATGTCGTTCTGGAGTAAAATGGCCGTATTTACATCGGAAAAAAATAACGATGAGCATTATAGTTCCCAATGTTACGTGTATGCCATGAAAGCCGGTTAACATAAAAAAAGTCGTACCATAAATACCAGCGGATAAAGTTAAGTTCATCTCCGTGTAAGCTTCATAATACTCATAACTTTGAAGAACCAAGAACAATATACCTAATGAAATTGTTAAAGCCATACCAATAAGCAATTGCTTTTGTTTCTTTAATTTTAATGCCCAATGAGCCCAGGTTACCGTAACCCCAGAAGTTAATAAAATTAATGTATTCACTGCTGCTAAGCCCCAGGCTCCCATTGCCTCGTGTGCTCCAGCAAAAACATGGTTATCTGGATTATTTAATATAGGCCAAGTTGAGTCAAAATTAGGCCAGAGCGTAAAGTGAGTAATAGGATGTACTTCACCACCTAAAAGAGGTACAGACCAAAGTCTAGAGTAGAATAATGCACCAAAAAAAGCACCGAAAAAACAAACCTCGGAAAAAATAAACCAACACATTCCCCAACGAAAGGATCGGTCAACCTGCTCATCATATACACCCTTTGAGTTTTCATAAATGACTTGACCAAACCAGCCAAAAAGCATGAAAACCATAATTCCAAAACCAATGGTGAATATATAAGGGCCATACCAATCATCATGAAGCCAGGATCCGGCTCCTACAAGAGTAGTGGTTAATCCACATGAAGCAACTAAAGGCCAATGGCTTGGTTTAGGGATGTAATAAGTACCATGTGCTCCCATTGTAATTTAATCTCCTGTATCAATAATCATTTATCAGTTACATCAAATAAAGTATAGGATAACGTAACCGTATTTATTTTTTCCGGTAAGTCAGCATCTAAATGAAACAATAAAGGCATGTTCATTGCCTCATGCCCATCCAGTGTTTGCCGAGTAAAACAAAAACACTCCGTCTTTTTCAAGTACTTAGCTGCAATTCCTGGAGTGACACTGGGTATTGCTTGTACAGACATCGGATGATCGGTTTTATTTTCTGCATAAAAAGCCAGTTTCGCAATTTCACCAGGATGAACCTGTATTTTTCGAGTTTTAGGGTAGAATGCCCATGGCACTCCACTATTATTAGTTGCAACAAACTCAACAGTAACTATTCTGTCTTTAGCAACTTTTACCTTAGCGGCATCATACGCGACTGCCTCCGGGTTTGTTTTGCCATTAATTCCTAGACTTTTACAGATACTATTGTAAATAGGAACTAGGGCAAAACCAAAAGCAAACATTCCCACAACAAGCAAGGCTAATAAAAAAACCAACTTATTATGCCCTTTACTTTCACTCATATAAATACACCTATAAATCTAACTTAGGGGGAGTTGAAAATGTATGATATGGAGGAGGTGAAGGTAAAGTCCACTCTAGTCCAAAGGCACCTTCCCATGATCGAGCAGCAGCAATATCCTTATTAGTTCCTTTCTTCCTGACTGTAGCAATTACATTGTATAAAAAGAGCAATTGGGTAAAACCAAAAATGAACGCACCAATTGAAGAGATCATATTAAAATTAGTAAATTGCAACGCATAATCTGGGATTCTTCTTGGCATGCCTGCTAACCCTAAAAAGTGCATAGGAAAGAAAGCAATGTTTACTGAAATTGCTGATAACCAAAAGTGCCATTTACCCAAACACTCGTTATACATATGCCCAGTCCATTTAGGCAGCCAGTAATATGTCGCTGAAAAAAGTGCGAATATTACTCCAGGAACTAGAACATAGTGGAAATGAGCTACAACAAAATAGCTGTCTTGGTATTGGAAGTCTGCTGGGACCAAGGCCAACATCAAACCTGTAAAACCACCAATTGTAAATAAAAATACAAACGCTAATGCAAACAACATTGGGGTCTCGAAGGTCATAGATCCTTTGAACATCGTACTTACCCAGTTAAATACTTTAATTCCAGTAGGTACTGCAATTAACATAGTAGTATACATAAAGAACAACTCTGCACCTAAAGGTATGCCCGTTGTAAACATATGGTGTGCCCAAACAATAAATGACAATATGGCAATGCTCACCACCGCATAAACCATAAAATAATAACCAAATAGGGGCTTACGGCTAAAGGTAGGAATTACTTCTGAGATAACTCCAAAAGCAGGCATTACCAAGACATAAACCTCAGGATGTCCAAAAAACCAAAATACATGTTGAAAGAGTATTGGATCGCCACCACCAGCTGCGCTAAAAAAGCTTGTTCCAAAATGTCGGTCTGCCAACATCATAGTCACTGCCCCTGCCAACACAGGCATAATTGCAATCAATAAAAAAGCAGTAACTAACCAAGTCCAAACAAACATAGGCATTCTCATTAAAGTCATGCCTGGCGCGCGTAAGTTTAAGATAGTTGCAATGATGTTAATGGAACCCATAATGGATGAAAGACCCATCATATGAATTGAGAAAATCATAAAATCGGTGCTTGGAGGAGCATAGGTAGTTGATAAAGGTGCATACATGGTCCAACCAAAATTTGGGCCACCGCCTGCATGAAATGTTGTTGAAAGCAATAAAGTAAAAGCAAAGGGCAGAATCCAAAAACTCCAGTTATTTAACCGAGGCAAGGCCATATCTGGAGCACCAATCATCATTGGAATTTGCCAGTTTGCTATTCCGGTAAACGCAGGCATAACAACACCGAATAGCATGATTAATCCATGCAGTGTCGTCATCTGGTTAAAAAAGTTTGGATCAACAAAGCGGTGACCAGGCTGAAACAGTTCTGCTCGAATCACTAAAGCCATTCCACCAGCAACAAAGAAGCTAATCATTGCCAGCCACAAATAAAGCGTACCAATATCTTTGTGGTTCGTAGTAAACAACCAACGTTTTATAAACCCTAAAATACCTTTACCTTGCTCAGGTCCATGATCATCGTGTTTTTCATCATGCGCTAATGTATAACTACTCATTGCAAACCTCCAGCTTGAACTTTATTAACCATGGTTGGTTGTTGATTAGCATTCTTTCGTTGTGCTGCAACATCCCCGGGTTGAATTAAATCATTAGTATTATTATCCCAAGCATTACGCTCATAAGTAGCGATAGCAGCAATTTCCTCATCAGTAAGTTGATCTTTATAAGGTTGCATTGCAGAACCAGGAATACCATGAAGTATTACATCTATATGACGCGAAATAGGATGGCCTGTAGCTACAGAACTTCCTCTAAGTGCTGGATACAGTGGGGGAATACCCATACCATCTGGTCTATGACATGGAGAACAGATTTGGTCATATTTTTCTTTCCCGAACGTCAGTAATTCATCGCGAGTCATTGTTTTTTGTGCTGCTTCGCTTGCCTCTTCTTGAGTGTATTTATCTTCTGATTTTGTTTGTGCAGCAACCCACTTATCAAAATCATCTTGGCTTACTGCTTCGACAACTATAGGCATAAATCCATGATTAACCCCACACAGCTCAGCACATTGCCCTCTATAAGTGCCAGGTTTTTCAATAGTCGCCCAAGCTTCATACATAAAACCAGGAATTGCATCACGTTTTATACCTAATTCAGGAACCCACCAGGAATGAACTACATCATTTGAGGTAACCAGAAAACGAACCTTCTTATTTACAGGTAAAACTAATGGCTTATCGACTTCCAATAAGTACCATTCATTCTTTTTTTGACTGTTTTCAATTTGATTGAATGGAGTAGATAAGATACTAAAATAGCTAATACCTTGATCTAGATATTCATACTGCCATTTCCATTGATATCCCACTATTTTTACAGTAATTTCTGATTGTCTCGTATCATCCATGCGCATTAAAACACGAGTCGCGGGTATTGCAAGTCCAACCAAAATTAAAAAAGGAATAACAGACCAAAAAATTTCTAACCTAGGATTATCGTGGAATGATGCTGCTTTATATCCTTTAGATTTTCTATGATGAATCATAGAGTAAATCATTACCCCAAATACAACGACGCCTATTACGGCACATACAGCCATACAGACCATATGCAAGTAGTACGCATCCTTACTGATAGGAGTAACCCCTTCATACATATTCAGCTGCCAATTATTTGCAGCTGCAAATATTGGCTGGCTCCCAAACCAGACACCTAGCATTATTATTAATTTACAGATTTTTAACCTGTTTAACATCCCCATTCCTCGCCTTATCATTGAAGTTTGAATAAAAGACCTGAAAAAGTTCCCATGCCTTATATTCAGATAATTGGCTCTTCAATTCAATCAATATCTCCATTCAAGAAAAGGCCATAGTAATACCTTAACTTGAACATAACGCATACGCCCTTTTTCTTGAGCAAAACCTGAGGTCTTCAGGTTTTGCTCAAAGTTCAATTTACCACAAAGAGTAGTTTCCTTCAGTTTTAGATTTACTAACCATATACTTAATTGCTTCAATTACTTCATCAGTTGTACAGTGCTTGCAGCCACCGTTTTTCAAATGTTTTTTTCCATTAACAGTATTTTCAATGAGAACATCCATATTTTCTGCAATTAAAGGTTGCCACGCTTTTTTATCCCCTATCTTTGGCGCGCCTTCTTTTCCTTCATTGTGACAAACAGCGCAATTTTCATTGTAAATAGTTTCTCCATTGGTAGGATATTTTTTAGCACCGCCAGATTTAAGGTGTAATAATTGGGTACGAGTCAAGGACTTATCTAGTATGTAATCCACAGCTGAAATAATGTCGTTATCGGAACAAGTGACGCAAGCCCCTTTCACCGGCATGAAGTTAAAACCGTGGATAGCATGGCGATATAATCCATTTAAACCGCTTGTTTTTAATCGTTCATACCAACCTGGAGCATTCCCCATTAATGGGGCAGTCATTGCACCTTCTTGATGACAAATAACACAAGCAGTGAAATAAACTTCCTTTCCACGAGAAAGAGAGGGTGGATTTTTTGAAGCGGGCAGTCCTAAAGGCTCTTCACTGACGACTGTTTTGAGATAAGTCGCAACAGCCATTCTATCAGCATCTGTTAAATACATCATGCTGTTATGATTCACTTCAGCCATAGGGCCAGCTACAGGACCGGCATTGTTAATCAGTTTATCGAGTTTGAATACATCAACAACTTCTTGATGAGTTGCTGACTCCAATCCATATTTAGTGATATTAGGAGCCCAATAACCATCAATAAAACCACCTGTTAAATAATATCTGGTCTTTGGAGAACCAAATACATTTAATGGGGTATGACACATGCTACAGTGTCCTAAACCGTCTACTATATATTTTCCACGGTTCCATTCTGAAGATTTATCGTTCTGATATTGATAAACACCTTCTTGAGGGAAGAAAAATAATATATTCCATCCCCAAAGTGTAAAACGAGCTCCAGGAACGTTGAATGGGAAAGGCAATGATTTATTCTCTAAATGGACTGGTGGCAAGCTCATGAAATAAGCATACAATGCACGTGCATCTTCATCAGATATCTTAGAAAAATAAATATAGGGAAATACCGGGAAATAGTTTCTACCTTGGGGATCACGTCCTTCTCTTAATGCGCGAACAAAATCCTGTTCAGTCCAATTACCAATACCGGTTTCTTTATCTGGAGTAATATTAGGGCTATAAAATGTTCCAAAAGGTGTCGCTATAGGTAATCCTCCTGCATAAGCCGGGGTACCTCCTTTAACATTAGTATGGCAGGAAATACAATCCCCCATTTTTGCTAAATATTCACCTTTTTGAATCAAAGTTTGTTGCTCACCAGTAGCTGGAGCGGTAGGTGGATAAGCAGGATAATATCCATCAATAACTGATAATTTCTCTTGAACAGGTGCATTTTCTGCTTGTAATAATTGACCTGTCATGCCAAGCACAGTCACCGTTGCAGTGACAATTAGCTTTCTTAGTAACAAAGAGCCCACGCCCCCTCCTATTTGTTCTTATTTTGTACGCATATCTTATGGAGACAGAATAACCGATGCATTTTATACTCCACAACACATAAGTTGCAATGTTATAATGACTATCTTTGATTTTTTTTATATCGTTATTATGTTTGTTTATCTTGATGGCTTACTTTTAGGCTTATCCTTAATCATTGCTTTAGGACCACAAAATGTTTTTTTAATCAAACAAGGAGCGCTTAAAAATCATGCGATCCTCTCCGCCATTATTTGTTTTATTTGTGATTTTATCTTAATTTGCGGCAGTATAGCAGGTCTTCATAAGTTACTCATAATCCGTCCTGTTTTGCAAATCTGGATGCTGCTACTGGGCTCTGCCTTTTTGCTTTTTTATTCTGCAAAAGCACTAACAAATACTTTTTCAAAAACTGAGAAAACTTCAGAAAATGCAGCCAAACCCCGTACAAGAACTCAGATAATACTTTTAGCCTTAGGTTTTAGTATACTTAATCCGCACGCAATTATCGACTCTTTGGTTATTATAGGTGGAGGCAGTAGCGGATACCCTAATAAAGAACATATTTTCCTGCTAGGAGTGCTGACATCAAGCTTTCTTTGGTTCAGCTCATTAACATTTACCGCACGATATTTTTCTGACATTTTAACAAAAGCGAATGTATGGAAAGGAATTGAACTCATTAGCGGTCTACTTATGGCTTTTATAGGAGTTAAGTTAGGAACGGATAGTATCCATTTAATCTCTGTATTGTTTGAAAAATCGACTTAGAATAGAAAGGGCCAATCAGTGTGTCGCCAATTGACCCAGTGGAATGACACATAGCAAGTCCAACCTCGCAAGGCGGAATATCTCATAACCAATGATCCATGTCAACTCAAGAAGATGTATTTTAAGAAATAGAGTTTCCAAAGAGGTCTATTGTTGTTCTAGCACGCTTCAGCTAAACTTATGTTTTTATAAATTTTGAGCAATACATGTTTTATGGCGATACCATCCAAGAAACACGACAAATGTTTTTTTCCAGTTGGGACAAATTTCAACAGAGAAAACTCTTATCTCCTTTAGAAAATGAAATTGTTCAAGTTATTCTCGCCCATCCTGAATACCATAAGATTTTTGAGGATCAGAATAAATTTCAACAACAGTCTTATTTTCCTGAGCAGGGAACATCCAATCCATTTTTGCATATGGGCCTTCATCTTGCCGTTAGAGAACAAGTGACTACTGATCGCCCGGTAGGAATAAGCACTATCTACGCTAAATTACTCCAAAAATATAATGACTCTTTAACCGTCGAGCATTTAATAATGGAGCAGCTTGCCGAACTCCTTTGGCTTTCACAAAAAAATAATTTGCCGCCTGATGAGACCCATTATTTACGTGCTTTAGCTAATTTAATGTGAGTTTTCGTTAAAAAATCTATTTAGATCCAGGTCCATCTTCAGCCCGAACGGTTCGCAGTAAAATTCGCGTTAAACTACTAAAAAGCACTTGATGACTTTTGTTTTAAAATATAAAACTGATACCACTATCGTAATAAGTATTAAAATTGCCAAGAGTGCCAGTTAAACGTTTGCCAATTCCCATATCGATTGCAATGTCTTTAGTGATTAGAAAAATGACACCAGCATCCAAATTATATCCGGGTCCTCGATTAGGGCCAGTACTTGTTTGACCATAAACTTCAGCGTAAAATTCCAGCCAGTTTTGTGCAAACCAACCAATTAACACATCAGGACTAAAACTATTAAAACTTCTTCCTCCATCATCTTTTGAGGTACTAAATGATAAGAAGCCCACCATAGCAGTCATGTTAATGTTTTTATGTCTGAATGCTAAAATACCATTGAGCCAGTAACCATCCTTCGCCGTACCATAGTGTTTGCCTCCAGAAGCAGGAATATAAACTGCTCTGGTTGCAATATTCCAATGTTTGGTATAAGTAATTTCGTGTTTTAATGCCAATTGTGTCGTGGAGAGGCCCGCGAGATTAAGGCTAGGATTTGTCTTTTCGCTGGGAAATAAAATACTTAACTCGCTGCGCCACGGGAGCCCAATACGTATTTTAGACTGTGGCCATAACCATTGTTCTCCTCGATTGATAAAGTCATTGTATTGAATACCACCTTCCAATGTAACTCGCCCATAAGGTACAGGACAAGCACTAGTAGCAACTGTGGGACGTTTAAAATAAGTAAGAATTGCTCCCTCAGTGCAAGGATAAGAAACTCCTTGATTTGATTCCTCTATAGCAATAGATAATGTGCTAATAGAGAACAAAAGTCCTCCAAAAATGAATTTGCTGCATATCGCATTCATTATCAATTCTTAGATAGAACGGTTAATTGTATACACTAATAGTCTCATCCCTTTGATAAATGATATAAGTCAATCAGAACACTTCGTTTTTTATTCATCTTGTCGCTCCATTTGATATTCAAGAATGTCCCCAGGTTGACAACTAAGGTAAGCACAAATTGCCTCCAATGTAGCAAAACGTATCGCTTTAGCTTTACCATTTTTTAAAATAGATAAATTTGCTTCAGTAATCCCTATTGCCTCAGACAACTCTTTAAGCCTGCATTTACGTTTTGCCATCATTACATCTAAGTTAACAATAATTGACACGGGAATATTCCTTAAATTGTTAATTGTGTTTCTGACTTTAATTGATGCGCTTCTTGAATAATCCATGACGCAACTAAAATGATAAATGCAGTGATTAGAGTAGATAAGTTTGCTGATTTCAACGTAATGCTTGCAAACCGTTCCCCCACGGGGTTATTAAAAGTAAGAGCTGCGGTAATTAGCGGTTGATAAATAAGTTGGATCAACTCTCCTAATATCATGTAAAGACTTACCTGTTTAATTAATTTGATATTGTCCTCTTCAAATAAGTATCCTTGTTCGAAAAGTTTAAATAGTTTAGCGAGCTTATAACAAATGAAAATGGTAATCGTGAGGGGTAAACCTTCAATCGCTAATAAAATACAGCGATGAGCTAAAGAAAAGTGTTCAAGATCATCAATGCGTTCAGGAGCGATCACCGTAGACCAACCACCTAAATGACACATCCAATCGAATTTAACTAAAATCAAAAACGCTGTCATTAAAGGGATAAGCCAACACAGTGAGCGAAAGAACAAATAGAGCAAATGACTTGTATTTTTTATTTTATTCATGGAAAAACTCCTTAGGATAGCATTGACCATGAATTATAATAATTTATTATCGTTTCGCAATAATTATTTTAATTTTATCATTATTTGTGGCCATCAGAGTCTTCGTTAATTTGAGCTATGTTTCGAATAAAGAATGGAAGACT
Source organism: Legionella santicrucis (assembly GCF_001468135.1). GTDB lineage: Bacteria > Pseudomonadota > Gammaproteobacteria > Legionellales > Legionellaceae > Legionella > Legionella santicrucis. The sequence continues at coordinate 10,405 of NZ_LNYU01000015.1, forward strand.
GGGTATCTTGCCCAAAATAAGTTAATATGAAGTTTTTAATGGCAAATCCGTATTTTTATGACTGATCAAGAAAAAAATACCCACTTCGGATACACTACTGTCGCTTGGGATGAAAAAGAAAAAAAGGTGGCGGAAGTTTTTCATTCTGTAGCTAAAAATTATGATTTAATGAATGACTTAATGTCTTTTGGCATTCATCATTTATGGAAACGCTACACCATTGAACTTAGCCAGGTTCGTCCAGGGCAATTTGTTTTAGATTTAGCAGGCGGTAGTGGTGATTTAACACGATTATTATGCAAAAAAGTTGGTGATACCGGACGTGTTATTCTTGCGGATATTAATTCAGCGATGCTCAATGTAGGGCGTGATCGTCTGTTAGACGAAGGTTTATATAAAAATATTGACTATGTACAAGGCAATGCCCAATGTTTGCCTTTTGCGGACAATAGTTTTCATTGCATTACCATGGGCTTTGGTTTAAGAAATGTGACCGATAAAACAGAAGCGCTACGCTCGATATATCGTGTCTGTAAACCTGGAGGAAAAGTAATGATTCTTGAGTTCTCCACACCCACATTCCCAGGCTTAAAACCAATTTATGACTGGTATTCGTTCCATATTTTACCTAAAATAGGGAAGTTTTTTGCGCAAGATGAAGCCAGTTACCAATATCTTGCTGAATCCATACGCATGCATCCAAATCAGATGGAGCTCAAAAAAATGATTGAGCATGCAGGATTTGAAGACTGTCGTTATGACAATCTAAGCGGCGGCATAGTTGCCTTGCACATTGCCTATAAATATTGAGTTGATTATGCTAAAAAAATATTCTTTAAAAGCCCTTCAAAAAGCCATAAACAAAGCAGTTAAACTGGACGAAGACATGCCTGCTAAACTGCAAGCGCTTGACAACAAATGTCTTGAAATGGTTATTAGCCCATTAAATGTTAATTTTTTCATTTTATTTCAAAATAGTGACATTATTTTACTTGACCATTATGATAAAGAAGCTGATACCGTCATTCACAGCAGTCCCCTAGGTTTAATCCGTCTTAGTTTATTACCAGCATCTAAAGCTCGATCTTTATTTAATGATAAAATCCGCATAACAGGAGATACTGAACTAGGGCAGTATATTAAAAAATTATTCGATGAAATGGATATTGATTGGGAAGGCCACCTCGCTCATTTCACAGGTGATGTAGTGGCGCATCAAATCGGTTCTTTTTTCCGCAAGGGACTCAAATTCAAAAAGCAATTTGATGAGTCCATACGTCAAAATATGGCCGAGTACTTACAAGAAGAGTTACGTGTCGTGCCCTCAAAGTATGAATTGGAAGATTTTTTTGCAGAGATTGATGAACTGTCCTTAAGTGTTGAACGCTTACAAGCCCATGTCAATCAACTAATAAGTCATTATGAAATCCATTAAAAAACTCATTCGCCTTATCCATATTAATTATATTCTGGCAAAAAATGGACTAGATAATCTAGTCGTGTCATTAAGATTATTTGCACCGCTTCGTTTCATGGTTTATTTAAACCCTTGGAACTGGTTTCGCAAAGAGCATTTAACACATGGAGAAGCATTACGTATTTCATTGGAGGCTCTCGGACCTATTTTTATTAAATTTGGTCAGGCGCTTTCTACCCGCCCTGATATTTTACCTATAGATATCGCCATTGAACTCAGTAAATTACAGGATAAAGTTCCCCCATTTCCTAGTGAAAAAGCAATGGCAATTATTGAGAAAGCCTATGGTTTGTCTCCTTATGAAGTCTTTGCTGAATTTGATTCCATACCTTTAGCATCAGCCTCGATGGCTCAAGTACATGCTGCAAAATTGAAAACAGGGGAAGAAGTCATCGTCAAAGTACTAAGACCCAATATGCGGCGTATTATTGAGAATGATTTAAGTATTATGCACACCATAGCCAAATGGGCCGATCGATACTGGCCTGAAATTAGACGTTTAAAACCTAAAGAAATTGTAGCCGAATTTGAACATACCTTGCTTGATGAACTCGATTTACAAAGAGAAGCAGCTAATGCCGCTCAATTAAGACGTAACTTTGATCGCTCCCCTATTCTGTATATCCCGGAAGTATACTGGGACTACTCACGTGCTAATGTGATGGTCCTTGAGCGAATTCATGGTATACCTGTATCAGACATAAGCAGCTTACAAGCAAACGGCATAGATATAAAAAAACTGGCTGAACGCGGTGTAGAGATTTTTTTCACGCAAGTATTTCGTGATTGTTTTTTTCATGCGGACATGCACCCTGGAAATATTTTTGTATCCTATAACAACCCTAAAGATCCTCAATATATTTGTATTGATTTTGGCATTATGGGAACATTAAATGACAACGACAAACGTTATTTAGCTGAAAATCTTTTAGCATTTTTTAATCGAGATTACCGTCGCGTTGCTCAATTGCACGTAGAGTCAGGTTGGGTTGCCCGCAATACTCGAGTGGATGAATTTGAAAGCGCTATTCGTACGGTATGCGAACCCATTTTTGAAAGACCTTTAAAAGACATTTCATTTGCCCAAGTAGTTTTGCGCCTTTTTCAAGTGGCACGGCGTTTTCATATGGAAGTACAGCCCCAGCTGGTTTTACTGCAAAAAACATTGCTGGCTATAGAGGGTCTAGGACGCCAACTTTATCCTGAACTTGATTTGTGGACCACAGCAAAACCCTTTCTTGAAAAATGGGTAAAAGAACAAATCGGACCCAAGGCTTTTTTTACCCAATTAAAACAAAATCTACCCTTTTTTGCAGAGCAATTGCCCAATATGCCAAAATTAGTCTTCGATTTTCTTGAATTAAAAAGAGAAGAGTTAATCAAAGATCAGAAATCTTTAACCCATAAAAAACGGGAAGATAAAAAAGCTGCCGTACACTGGAAAAGTATTGCCACTGGAGCAAGTATTTCTTTTCTTCTAATGGGTCTGCTTGATTATTGGCATCTTATTCAGCACAAACAGCTTGCTCCTTTAGCTTTTATAGGGGCCACTATCACGGCATTGTTTGTTCTTCTTAACCGTAGCATGAGGAATTAAAATGGGACTAAGCGGCATCAGCCCTCTTTCTTTATTATTAATCTTAGTAATTGTTGTTATTCTTTTTGGCACTTCTAAATTAAAAACCATAGGTGCTGATCTTGGTGAAGCCATTCGAAATTTTCGTAAAGCACTGAACGAAGAACAACCCCAAACACCAAAAGAGGATGACAAATCCTTATGAGTGGCGAAATTTTAGTAATATTGGTTGTTGCTTTAATTGTATTTGGCCCTAAAAAACTACCTATGCTCGCAACTCACCTGGGACTATTGCTAAGAAAAATAAATCAATTAAAAGCACAGGCTGTTGCCTTATGGCAACAGCAACTTAATGAAATACAATTACACGAAAATCAGCGTAAAGCCAAAGAAGCTGATGAGCAGTATAAAAAAGAAAAGCCTTTGTAATTTTCTCCAAGCTTTACTTTTTGATCATTCTCAAACTGAATGAACTCTTCTTGAAAAACTATTTATTCTCTAATGAAGGGCTCTTCGGCTCAGGCATTTCAAAACCTTTATGCTCAGGAAGATCTTTCAGTTGCTCTTTAGTAGGCAGCAAAGACTTACCAGTAATTTCTTCAGGCTCTTTATCTTTTCCAAGTCCGGGTCTATAAAGTTTTCCGTCTCCGTTTGAATAAGCGAGAACCTTATTCGTTTCCGCATCAACCATTACAAAACGCCGTCCATCTGCAGCTTGTTGTTTAAAGAAATCGGTCATCTGCTCTGGAGTTTTGAAATCGAAACTTACTTTTCCTTCTTCATCAGGTTTTAGCTTATCTTCATTTACCTCTATTGGAGGCTTTTGGCTTTGACAAAACTTTTTATAGTCTTTTAAAAGCCTCTCCATATCCGCACTCTGCACCAGAACACTTTGTTTCTTTTTTGCTTCTTCATCCTCTTTATCTGTAGTAGCAGTGAAATTGCTCATCACCTGATCTGGAGTCACTGATTTTGGGGGAGTCCCGAGCTCCAATTCTTTCTTTTTCCCTTTCTCTTTCTCTTTTTCTAGATCTTCTTGCATAATGCCTCCAGACATTGTTTACGTCACAGTGGGTCATTGCGATAAATGGCTCTGTACCCAATGGTTAATCATTTGCTTTTGGCCTAATGTTTGCACATTAGCAGCCACCCCACCCCCAATTGCCAAATGCCCCTGGGGAGTACATTGATTTATCCATCCCAATAACATGCCTCCATTAGCCATAAATTGGGAGGCGTGCTCAAGACTTTTCTGTACTGAAGGCTCATCCGCCGTCATTGCTTGCCCATTGCAGTACTTCATTGTGGTAATGGGAATCGTCCTATATACGCCCTGTAAATGTTGATATTTAGCTTTAGTTAATAACCTCTCAATTTCAAAGATTACAGACGCTTGATTTGATCCTATTATCCCTGTTTGCCAACCACCTTTTCTATAGGTATCTAAAATTTTATCAGTTTGCTCTTGATTAGCAGAGTACGTAATTCCAACACTTTTTGAGCCATGAGCATGTAACTTAGCTACTTCATCTAAGATGATAATCGCTTGTTCTCTAGATGAAACATCAATTCCATTTTTTTTAAAATCAACATGGAATGGAACAATGCCATTTGGTTTTAGCGAAGGCATGCTAATTCCTTACAATTAAAAATTGTGTTGATAATTTAATCATAGTTTATCCTTTTTTTGTTTTCAATAAAACAAATAAAGCATCTTTTCAGCTTTAACGTGGCACATGCTGCTTCGTAGACCCTTACCCAATTTTTCCGGCCGCCAACTGCTCTAAAGAGTCACCTGCCAAACGAAATTGCAATAGATCCGTGCGTGGATGTGCACCTAAAAACTCATAGAATTGAATGGATTTTTTATTCCAAGTAAAGGCATGCCCTTCCATGCGACAACATTGTTTCTCGATGGCTAAGCGAGCAAGATAGGATAATAAAGAAGTGCCCAAACCATGATTTTGATATTTTTCATTTACAAATAAATCTTCTACATAAAGAACAGGTGCAGCTTCTACAGCAGAATAAGAAAAAAAATATAAGGCATAACCTGCGGGCTCTTTCTTATATTCAGCTAATAAGATATAAAAATATTTATTTTTGCCAAAGCCATGAGCTTCAATTTTATCTCGAGTTAAACTCATTGCTGCAGGTTTTTTTCGTTCATATTCCGCTAATTTCTCTACTAAGAAAGCAATCTTTTCTTTATCTTTTTTTGTAGCAACTCGAAAAGTAAATTCCATTTTTTATCCCCTGACACACCCCAAAAAACTAATCAAATCGGTTTACTGGCTGATGACAATAAGGAGCCTTATGATGTTTCGCATAATAATCTTGATGATATTCTTCTGCGGACCAAAATGTTTGTGCTGGAAAAAGACGCGTAGCAACTTGATATCCTTTTTTTTGCAATATTTGGATTAATAGCTCTGCTTCGTCTAATTGTTCTTGGTTGTAATAAAAAACGGCACTTTGATATTGCTGTCCTATGTCAGGACCTTGTCCTGATTTTTGCGTCGGATCATGAATTTCGAAAAATCGTTTTAAAACATGATGATAATCTGTTTTATCTCTATCAAAAATAACCCGCACAGCTTCATAATGTCCTGTATTACCTTGACACACTTGTTCATAACTGGGGTCTAAAGTAACACCACCGGTATAACCTGCCTCTACTCTGAGTACCCCAGGAATCTGTTTTAAAAAATGATCAACTCCCCAAAAACATCCACCTGCCAAAATTGCTTCATCAGTGTCTAAAACCTGATTATCGGCAACAAAATCAATAGAAGCTGAATTAACACAATGGCGTAAATTCTTTTGGGTAAAATATTCCCCAGTAAAAACATGACCTAAATGAGCATCACATCGTGCGCAAAGTATTTCCATACGCTTACCATCACGATCAGGAATCTGTTTCACTGCATGGACAACATTATCATCAAAACTTGGCCAGCCACATCCCGAGCTGAACTGACTTGATCCGCGAAATAAGGCCAAACCGCAACGCCTGCATAAATAAGTCCCCTGAGTCACCAGAAAATTATAGGCTCCAGTATGAGGATATTCTGTAGCCTTTTCACAAACTACTCTTTTCGCTAAAGGAGTCAAACTGACTGTCTTATCAAGATAATTGTCCATAGTGGATTACCTTTTTTGTTGTCCCTGACAAATTTTATCTGCTAAATACCCTACAGCTCCAGCATAATAGATAGAATTATTATAGTGCAAAATCATCTTATAATTGGGAAAAGCTAAAAAAGTAGGACCACCCAATGGTTGAACAATACTTGCTTGCAAATTTTGGTAGGGTAAAGGCTGACCATCTTCTGTACGTACCCCTGCAGCACTCCATTCACTTACAGGTTTTACAATTGTTTTACCTGCCATCGCCATGTTAAATTTGGGAGGTAGCTTGACTTGAATAGCCCAAGGCTCCCCAGTTTGCCAACCATTTTGTTTCATGTAGTTTGCAATTGAGGCAAAAACATCGGGTTTACTTCTCCATATATCTTTGCGCCCATCACCATCATAATCAACAGCATATTTTACCCAACTTGAAGGTAAAAATTGTGGCTGCCCCGAAGCGCCAGCCCACTCACCCTTGAAATCAGCCAAATCCACATGACCTTCATTAAGAATTCGTAAGGCAATAAATAATTCTTTACGGAAAAAATCCTTGCGATTAGAGTCATAAGCCAGGGTAGCTAATGCTTTAATTACAGGAAAATTCCCCATATAAGTGCCATAACTTGTTTCCATACCCCAAAAAGAGACAATAAAACAGGGATTAACTCCATATTGCTTAGCCACCGCATCCAAGACTGCTTGATTACGTTTGTATTCTTTACGACCAATAGCGATTCTATAACTATCCACTCGCGTATTACGATATTTCATAAAGGTTAATCGATGTTCAGGTTGCGAATGCAAAAGCCCTTTAATTTGATGACTTGGTTCATGGATATTCGCAAATGCTTCATCAAAGATTTCTGGCGAAATCCCTTGCTGTAACGCTTCTGCTCTAACTCCAGCAACCCATTGATTCCAATTTTGTTGTGCAAAGGCAACATGATGTATCAGAACATATACTATTGCAGCAAGTCCCCATTTCTTCATACTTCTTCCCCCTAATTTTTACTGTTACCTTTGTTTTCTATTTTACAGACTCTTAAAGCGCTTCCATAAATGCAACTAAATCGGTTTTTTCATCTTTTGTTAATTGTAACTGTAAAACCAAATTAAAAAACTCTACGGTATCCGCTAAAGTTAATAAACGTCCATCATGTAAATATGGAGGAGAATCTTTAATACCTCGCAAAGGAAACGTTTTTATAGGCCCATCACCAACCGCTCTCATGCCATTAATTGTTTGTGGTTGATAAAATTTCTCTGTTTGTAAATTATGCATGGTGTTGTCAGTATAATAAGGAGGAGTATGGCAACTGGAGCATTTTGCTTTACCAAAAAAGAGCTCTTGGCCTCGTAACTCTGCTGGAGTTGCTTTAGCAGGATCCAGTTTCCCTTCCCAATTCAATTTAGGGGCAGGAGGAAAATCCAAAATCTCTTGGAATTCCGCCATGAAATGAACCTGGCTGCCACGCTCAAGAATATTCACTCCTTTCTTGGTTGCAATAACAGGATCACCATCAAAGTAAGCAGCTCTTTGTTCAAATTCGGTAAAATCTTCTACTGTCTTCAAAGCACGTTGCGAGCCAAATAATCGTTGGATATTGACGCCACGTAAAGTTGGCGTATTAATACGATGACGAAATTCCTGAGGCCTAATATCACCTACCAAATGAGTTGCTTTGTTGGTATGACCATTAGCATGGCAATCAAAACAGGCAACGCCGCGACTGGGTTTCACCGTACGCCTATCTTCTGTTTGGTTAAATTGTTGCTGCATAAAAGGAGTGACTAATAAACGTAACCCTTCTAATTGTTTAGGATTTAATAAACCATTAAATAACTCGTAATAATTTTCAATAGTTACCACTTTACCTTTGGACACATCACCCAGATCAGGCCTGGTGGTTAAATAAATGGGGGCAGGATAAGGAGGTAAAAAATGATCGGGAATGTCAAAATCCAAATCAAAACGAGTTAAATCTCTATCCTCCTGTTTTTTAATTTCATCAATAACAAATTTAGGAAATAACATTCCACCTTCTGGATGATTAGGATGAGGCAAAGGTAAGAAGCCCTGAGGGAAAAGGTCTTTAGCCTTAATTTCTTCTGGACTCATTTTGCCCAACTGCTCCCAAGTGACACTTTCAGGCAATTTCACCCGAACCCCGTCTTGCACGGGTTTTCCATTAGACATCTTTACGGTTTGAGAAGGATTATTACTTAAATCATAGCGCTGCTTTAATAGTTCTTGCTGGCGATCATCAACCCCCTGTTTGGCATTACTCATACGCTGCAAAATACTTTGAAAACTCTCATGAATATCCACTGGCATATAACTTGAAGGGAGCGACTCAGTTGAAGGAACAGGTGGTGTATCGGCATAACCTAAGGAGCAAAGACTAGCAGTGAGGACACTTATTTCTAAAAATTTTTTTAACATAGTTAAGTCCATTCATGATCAAAGAATTTTTTCATCTTAAGGTACTTATAAATTTGGCGCAATAGAGAAAATTAAACCACTCACACTTCTAAGATACTTGTAGATGCCGATTTTAAATTATTTGCTTGCAGCAAATCATCTATTGCTTTTAAGACAGCTTTCACTGCAGCAATTTGCTTCACATCAGGTCTGTATACCAAACATAAGGGCTTAACATAACTTGGCGCGCCTTCAATCTTTTTTAATTGATCTTTAAAATGAAGTTCAACATAGCAACTTGGCAAAATAGCAGCCCCATGATTGTTTATTGCCATCGCGGCTAATGCTTCAATTTGATCCACATTACAAATACGTGGAGCAGGCCTATGTTGGCGTAATTTTTGTAATTCATTCAATAGAGAGTTCATTAATGGAATTTTTAAGTCTACTAAAATTAACAATTCATCAGAATATAAATCAACTTTTTTGTTTTGCTTGCAAGATGCCCAAAAAGAGAACTCAGTTTCAGCAATCTTACGAATGATAATATTAGCATGCGGATAAGGATCCGTCATAATACCGATATCTACATTACCTTCGATGATGCTTTGCATAAGGTCAGCGGATAGACCATGCTTGAAATGAATTTCTAATTCTGGATATTGCAACAGTAAATCAGAGTTCATTTCCGACATATAAGAACAAAGCGTGGAATAACAGCCTATAGTAACCTTACCCTTAATGTGCTGATTCGTTTCTTTAATCGTTGTAGTTAATGAATTCCACTGTGTTAACAAACTCTCAAAATTCTCGAATAATTGATTACCTGCTCGCGTTAAAGTAACGCCTTGGGTGTGACGAATAAATAAATTTGTATTCAGTAATTGTTCAAGTCTTTTTATAGAAAAACTCAATGAGGGTTGGCTTATATGCAATTTTTTAGCGGCTCTACTAAAATTTGATTCTTTAGCAACTTCGTAAAAATAAATTAAATCACTTGCAGAAGGTAACATCAATTAATCCTTTTGTTTCAGTGCGATGCCTCGTATCCCAAAGGCTCCATCAGGATGACCTGGGGCCATAAATTTTATTTATACCCTCTATAAAAATTCTATATTTTACATAGCAAGAGCTCCTTCTTAAACTTTTTTAGCAAATATTTAAGGAGTAGCAAATGAAAACATTAAACAAGGTAGACACAATTATCATAGGCGCAGGCCCCTCCGGCTTATCCGCTGCTAATGTTTTAAGTAAGCATGGAAAATCAATATTCATTTTGGAAAAAGAAGCTCAAGCCGGAGGTAAATGTCATACCTTTACCGACCCCTTAGATAAAAATAATAAAACCGAATGGGGAGCTGCATTAATCGCACCAAATTACGGGAAGGTCATTGATAAGATGCAAGAAAAGCAATTAGCTTGGGAACAAGTATTACCATCGGACCTAAGTACTCTTCCTTTTGATAAAAATTTAAATCAAATGAGTCTATTAGAGAAAGGTTTTTGGGGGGTAGAGTTTGCTAATGAAATGTTGGCTTTTGCAGGACATGCTAAAAAATATCAGGATTTAAGAGATAAACATCAAGATCTTCCCGAAGATTATAAAATTCCCTTCAGAGACTTTGCCAAAAAATATAAACTGGAAAAAATAAATGAATTTTCTTATCTCTTTGTTCCTGCTTTTGGTTATGGTCTTATGGAGGAGTGCCCTACTTACGCCATTCTTGAATACTACGGCACTATGACTCTACCTGATCTGATCATTCCCAAACTCTTTGGAGTGCACGGTCTACGCTGCGTGCAAAATGGATTTCAAGAGCTGATGGAAGCTATAGCTGCTGACTTTAACATTAGCTATAAATCGCGCATTCAATCCATCACTAGAAATGATGAAGGCATTACTGTTGTTTTTGAATCAGATGATGGGCTGCAAAGCATCAGCGCAAACTCCTTGGTTCTTGCGATTTCACCTTTGCATTGGCCTACATTAGGAATGAAACTTACAGAAACGGAACAAAAATGCGTCGATAATCTTAGTTGGTATCAATACCCCGTCGCAGTGGTTAAATTGCACGGATACCCAGCAAATCATTATTATGAATATAAAGGACTTATTTCGGAAGGATTAGAACATTTAGCCCTGATTACCACCAGAGACAATCGTCTCAATCCTCAGGACGGCCGTTTATGCACCGCCTACATTAATTTAAAACTCAGCGGAAAAAATGAAAATACAAATTTCATTTTCACTCCGGAAAAAATAAAGCAATTAAAAGCAGATCTCATGCAAGTACCTGGTGTAACAGATGTAGATATTTTGGAAACTAAAGTTTGGAAAGATTATATGTCCACTCTGCCTTGGGAGCTTCGTCTGGAATTGGATAAAAACCAAATGCACGCCAAAACACTTTATGTCGGACCTTATACCCTAGGTGGATTTGAAGATGTTGCTTGCGTTTGGGAACAATCTCATAAAGCAACCAAAGAATACATCTTGCACAAACAATCCAAACCTTCCTCCTTGAGGAAAGAAGTGCATAGAAATCTTTTCTTTTTTACCTCAGAATATCAAAAACCCTATGATGGACAGGAAATAACGTCAACCTATCATCATTCCATATCTTAAAATAATCTACCTGGCTACACAGTTAATGCAGTCAGGTACACTTACTTATACGTCAAGTAATGAAATCTCTTACACATTCACATTAGCGTCACTATATTGTATTTAAGCTCAATCACTGCGCAAAGAAACTACTGGTGCCAATTTTGCCGCTCGGCGTGCGGGATAAAAGCCAAAGAAAATTCCTGTTGCAGCAGATACCAAAAAACCTGCTACAGGAGGAAGAAAATAGATCGCAAAATTCCAACCACTAAAATAGGCTAAAATACGAGTCACAATTAATCCTAAAAGAACGCCAAGTACGCCTCCTAATAGAGACAACATAACAGACTCCACTAAAAATAATGCTTGAATTTCACTATTTTTAGCACCAACCGCTTTACGGATACCAATTTCTTTTTTACGCTCACTCACTGAAACCAACATCACATTCATCACACCAATTCCACCTACTAAAAGCGAGATGCCGCCGATTACAGCAAGTAATAAGGTAAAAATCTGCCCTTGGCTTTCCATACTGGCAATGATTTGTTTGGGACTACGTGTAAATACATTTAATTTAGGGGCGGTAGAACCAATAATTTGTTTTATTTCTTCAATCACTTCATCAATAGGGCTATCTGGCTTTAACTTCAAAATCACATTATTTATTTTGGCATCTTTGCTGATTAGGTTTATACCTGCCAAAGGCACAATCACCGCCTGATTGATGTCTTCATTAAAAAAGCCATTTTCTTTCCAAGGCTCAGCGACGCCGATAATAGTATATAAAGATTGTCCTATCCGTAATTGCCTACCTATGGGCTCATCAAAACTAATTTCTCTTATTTGCCGTGCCAAATTCGCCCCAATAACACAGTAGTGTTCATAAGAGTCAACAAAAGAAACAAAATGACCTGCAGCTAACTTGATGTTAACAATTTTTGCCAAATGTTCATTGGCCCCAATTACTGCTCCTTGCATCGATTTTCCTTGATAACTTATAGGCTGGTATGCAGTACTATAAGGCGCCATTTCCATAATATAAGGGATCCGCTCAGCAAGTTGCTCCCATTGCGCTACAGAAACTGATTCATGATTACCTTGTTTACCTACAGTCTTTGAATAAACTGCAACTGAGAGCAAATCCGTTCCCAATGCTTTAAATTGTGCTAAAGCTTTTTCTGTCGCCAATTGACCACAGCTAATCAAAGCGACAACTGCAGCGGTACCGACTAGAATGCCTAAAATGGCCAAAAATGAACGTAATTTAGCCGCAGTCAAGTTGACTACCGCTTGTTGACAATGCCCAGAAAACTTCATTACACCGTCTCCGTTACTACCACGCCATCCACGAGTGTAATCCTTCGCTGGCAAAGTGCAGCGATTTGCTCATCATGAGTAATCATGATAATACTCCGACCTTGAGCATGTAGGGATAAAAATAAATTCATCACATCATTACCCGTTCGCGAGTCAAGCGCACCTGTGGGTTCATCTGCTAAAATGACTTGGGGTTCCGTGACTAAAGCACGCGCTATAGCAACACGTTGTTGCTGTCCTCCTGATAATTGCGTGGGTCTGTGCTTTGCATATTGATGCATTCCCACACAGTCAAGAGCCGCAAGGACTCTTTCTTCAATTTCTGTCGCAGGAACACCACGATAAATTAAAGGCAAAGCTACATTTTGCTTGGCACTAAAACGCGGTAATAAATTAAATTGTTGAAAAACAAATCCTATATTTTGATTCCGTAACTCTGCAGTTTGATCATCCGTTAAGGCGGCTACATTACGATTGTTTAACAAATAAGTACCACTATCCGCTTTATCTAATAATCCTATAATATTCATCAATGTGGATTTACCTGAACCAGAAGCGCCTACAATAGCGAGAAGATCACCTTCATAAACTTTCAGTGATACTTCTTTTAAAATTGTGGAACTAATTCCCTCAAGATGATAGGTTTTTACAATATCAGTAAGCATCATTAAAGGCTGCTTTCTTCTGTTTCTATCCTTGATGCTTCCCTGTACCATACTCTTTTCACATGGCTCAGCTGAGAAATTACTCATAAACCACCACATCACCGGACTTTAAGCCTGTTTCAATAAGTACTGAATCTGCTTGAGCTGCGCCAGTTGTAATGACACGTTTTTCAATAGAACCTGATTCATTTTTAACTTGAACGATACTTTGTCCTTTTTCGCGTTTGATCGCAGCAATAGGTATCACTAACTGTTTCCCATTATCCACACTTAACTCTATAGAGGCACTCATGCCTACTTTGATCCATTTTTGTTGCTCCGCACTTAATTTTCGTACCTCAACCACTGCTGTGAAAAATGGAAGCCCATTATTATTAGACGCTTGTGCATTCACGGCAACCAACTTTCCTTGTAATTGGTACTTACCAAAAGCAACTCCCCTGACTGTTGCATCCATACCTGCTTGCACTTGGGTGATATCAATTTCAGGAACATCAATTTCAATGCTGATTCCCGACAAATCACCAATTAATCCAATCACCTGTCCTGACTTCACTGAGGCACCTACAGTGACGCGCACACTTTTATCCTCTCCTGCTTTAGGGGGATAGAGCAGCACGCCATCATTTGGTGCTTTTAAATGAATCAAATTATGATTTGAAGCCAAAATATTTTTTAGTCTATCGAAGTCAGCTAAACTTAATGATGAGATATTTTGTGAGCGATTTTCATCTAATTTTTCCAACATTTCTGTCAGTTTACGCGTGGACTGCATCAAGGTAACTCGGCCCGTATCCACATTTGATTTTTCACTTAAATAATTATTTTTGGACAGTAAGCCTGAATCCCATAAATCCTGAGTTCCTACAAATTTGGCTTTAGCAATAGTATAACTGTCTTTGGCCTTTAAGTACTCTGTTAATGTATCATTAAACTGTCTTTGTAACTCCGTTGAATTTAAGGTAACAATGACATCACCTTTTTTAACTATTTGCCCATAATGAAAGTTCATAGTCTCAACCACTGCCTCAATCGGACTACTTAAAGTACTTTCATGTAAAGGCTGAACTGTTCCTGTAAAATGCAATGACTTATGAATAGGGCGTTCCTGAACTTTATATTCATGCAAAACAGCCACTGTCTTTTTCTGTTCCTGCTGTGGTCCGCATGAAGACAAAAATACGCCCATCGCTAAGATGATTATGCCCGTTAACCGATTGAGATACCTATTCATCCACCATACCTTAATTTAATTTGCCAATGCTCCAGTGTCGTTCCAAGAATTTTTTGCAGATTTGATATTTGATTCAAATAAGCAATTTTTGCATTGATTAATCCTGCTTGTGCTTGAATTAATTGATTTTGTGTGTTGTTTACATCCAATGCGCTGGAAATCCCCGCTTGTTGTTTTTTCTTTTCTAAAGCATAAGACTGTTCTGCTAATTTCACTTGCTTTTGTGCCAACTGATAACGTTTAGCCAAGCTATTGATATTATTGATAATATTTGTGATGCTGGTCATTAACGCTCTTTTAGCGGCAAGTAGTGCCAAGCGATCTTTTTCCAAGCGAACTTTTGCACTAATTAATTGATTTCGTCGCTTGATATCATGTAACGGTACGGTTAAGGTCAAACGTGCTGTTTCAGTCACATTATTGCCATCATAAATTCCGCGTACGCCCCCAACATTCCCAGTAACATCATTCACGACGCCACTTTGTATATTTCCTCCTAAATCTAATTGCCATAATTGCTGATTTTTAGCAACTTTATAAGCACGCTCATCAGCACGCAAGGCAACTTTATAGGCTAAATATTGCGTATTATTGTTTAACGCATACTCAATCGATTGCTTTAAATCAGGAACGGTAAGTTTGTCTAATACTACATCGCTAGGCACTGATATATGCATTTCCGGATCAAGCCCTATAGTCTGCAATAAATCCTGGGAGGCAGTTTGAAAATCATTTTCCGCTTGCTCAACCATCAAACTTAACGATTCAATTTGATAAGATTGTTGAATATTACCTGTGGGCTCTAATTGCCCTGCTTTTATCTTCTTTTCATTGATTTCATAAGACTTTTGGGCTTCTTTTAATTGCAAACGCTGATTTTGTAAGTTATTACCACTGAGAACCAGCATCCGATAAGCCATGATTACTTGAGTCACTTGCTCAGCTACTGATTGCTTTAAATTTAATTTATTCAACCATTCAGTATCTTGAGCATTTAAAAGCGCTACTTCATTTACGGCTTTACCAAAACCACGTAACAGAGGTTGCGTTAACGAAAAATTTAATACAGGATTATAACTGTTGTTTCCATTCAGATTATTATCAATTCCAAGCTTTGCTGTGGTACCTAACTTCGTATTCAAATTAAATTCAGGAGTGGCTAGAAGTGTATGATTCGTATTAGAACCAACGCCTGAATAAGTACTTTTCTGAACTGCTCCTGAAGCCCCTATAGCGTATTGTAATTCAAACTCATTATATGCTAATCGCAATTGGTAGCGCTGAACAATACGATCGAGCTCGGCATTTTGAATATTAGGGTTATAGCGTAAGGCCAATAAAATAGCTTCTCGTAAACTCAACTGATGAATGGCTTTATTGCGCGAAGCAGGCGATGTGGGTAGCTCTATCCAGTGTTTTAACATAAACTCAGGATTTTCTATTGCTTTTTGCAAGCGCTCTTCTGCTTCTTTTGACGCATTTTCCACGGCAGGGATGGACCAAATCTGGCGCGTAAACAAGGAAATAAACAAAAAAAGCAGTGCTCTTTTTTTTAAGATCATTTTTTGTTCCACACTGCAAATCGCTGCCTGTCCTGCAAACGTAATGCGGTTAGTTGTCCTCCCCAGAGACATCCAGTATCTATGGCATGAATTTTAGGATGAGGACATTTTCCCATTAAAGCAGCCCAATGCCCAAACACAATATCCCACTCAATTTCTTTACGACTCGGTACTTCATACCAAGGATAAAGACTTGCTGGCGCTTGCGCAATAGTCCCCTTATAACCTAACTCTAACCGACCATTTGCATCACAAAAACGCATACGCGTAAAATAATTTGTTATAGCTCGTAGCCTATCCACTTCAGTTAAATCATCAGACCATAAATCGGGTTTATTACCATAGAGATGGGCTAGAAAATCACGAAAATGATCACCAGCAAGAACTGTTTCAAGCTCTTTAGCCAGTTGCATTGCTTGAGTTAAATCCCACAAAGGGGCTATTCCTGCATGACACATCACCACTTTGAGCTCTGATGAATAATGCAAAATGGATTGCTTTCTTAGCCAATGACCCAAATCCTCTCTATCTGACGCATGCATTATCTCCTGTAGGGTATCATCATGTCCACGCCAAGGTCTTCCGCCAAATAATGAGGCTAATAAATGCAAATCGTGATTCCCTAATGTGATTTTTGGCGCAATAGGCAAGGAACGCACAAAGCGTAAAACAGCCAAAGATTCAGGGCCACGATTTACGAGATCACCAACAAACCATAATCGGTCTGTTTTTTCATCAAATTCGATTAACTCCAGTAACCTTTGCAAAGGCTCATAACAGCCTTGTACATCACCGATTGCATAATCAGGCACCGTTTTTTGCTCCTGGCCTTAGCGTATTATTTTCATTTTCCACAGCTTGCCATTTTCCAGTCACATTTAATTTCTGCAATGAGGTCACTAAACCGCTATTTTGTTGTGTAAATTGACTGTTGAACTGAGCTTTATGAATTAATTCCGTAGCCGACATAGTCTCCACTTTCCCAGTATTCATATTTTGGACTTTGACCGAGGCAGGTAAAGCAAGCGCATATTTAGAAAAGACGGTACCCGACTCCATTTTTCCTTTGGCCTCAAATCGGCTTGTTACCCCCCCATCAGCGGCACGACTGTGGAGTGCTAAGGATAAAAATCCTTTTTTAGCAGCTTGCCAATTTTTATATTCAGGATGTTCCCGCACAAATAATTGATATATTTCAGGACACATTAACATACCACCAGGCACCATGAATAAAGGCGCTTTATTAATCATAATGCGACCTTCATCTAAAGATTTAATCATCCATTTGATGAACTCCATTCCTATTGCCTGTTCTTTTTCCAGTATTGATTCTGGCTGTCCTCCAGAAAATGTAGCAGCTCTATAACGCCCTCCACCTTGGGCTGAAATAGTTCGTCCCATAAACTCAAGTAAATAACGTTGAATTGCGATTGCTTCGGCATGAATTAAGATCGCACCTAAAGTACCAGCTGAACGCTCGTCTTCATTTAATAAAGCCAACCAAACTGCTAAAACCTCAGGGCTAGAAGCAATCCAGTTAAAACCACTTACTGGCATCAATGTCCTAGCCATCAATAAATTAAGTCGACGACGTAGCTCAACCTCTGACTCTTTTTGAAATTCATAAAAATAATAAGCCCCAGTATTTGTCAAATTCTCAAGCAATGGATTCCATTCTTTTAAAAATTGGCCATTTGAATCATAAAGCCCAATTCGGTAATCCGCATATAACTTGCCAATACCTTGCAATAAAGCCGCAGAATAAAGTGCATATTGCCAAAGCTTTTGCTCTTCGGACATTGCATCAGGTTGATCGAGTAACATAAATTCTTGAAATAAGCTAAGTGCTGCTTCAGTACGATTTAAAGCATGATCAACTAACCCACCAGGCTGCGAATAATAGCTGTGAGTCGTCTCCGGCAGATTTTGGCAATAATGAACAAGATTATCGACAAGAGTACCGCATAAACTATCATATCGTGACGTTTCTAAACCCGACAAAACCCTCATCTTTTTGAGTAATGCCTGTCTTCTATCTTCTGATAAAAAAAGATTGGCATTAACCATGCGTGTTAAATCTTTCAAAGATTTGCCTTGTGAGGACAAGGGACCTTTACGTTGACGTTGAAACAAAGCCATCTCCATAATAATTTAGTAACTCCGACCTAAAAATTGAATCCTCAATAGTTAATTTTACACTAATTGGAAATAAATTTCGCTAGTTGAACATATTCTGAGACGGAAATTTGTTCTGGTCTTTTATTTCCATCAATACCCAAAGCCTGTAATTGCTCTGCAGTTATTAACCCCTTCAAGTTATTATTCAACGTCTTACGGCGCATCGCAAACGCATGAGCCACCAAATATTCTAACCGCTCCACATCAATCGTCTCAAAAGGTGAAATGCAATGAGGTACAAGACGAACCACCGCAGAATCTACCTTAGGTTTGGGATCAAAAGCTTCAGGAGGAACATCAAATAAATGTTCCACAGTACAATGGTACTGCAACATCACTGTTAATCGTCCATAAGCCTTACAGCCTGGTTGGGCTGCCATCCGTTCAACGACTTCTTTTTGTAACATAAAATGCATGTCTTCTATATAAGCCGTAAACTGCAATAAATGGATGAGCAATGGGGTGGAAATATTATAAGGTAAATTACCCACTACACGTAATTTTGGGCCGAATTGATTGTAATCAATGGTTAATGCATCAGCAGAAATCAAATACAATTTATCTGCTGTACTCGATAGTTCGGTCAAATATTTTTGCAAATCAGTATCAATTTCAACAGCAGTTAGATGATTTAGATAGCGCAGCAATGACTGAGTCAGTGCTCCTAAGCCAGGACCGATCTCAAGCATATTATCCTGTGGTTGTGGATTTATCGCTTGCACAATACGATTAATAATATGTTGGCTCTGTAGAAAATTCTGTCCAAACCGCTTACGCGGACTATGCCTCACTTTAATTCATCTCCAAAGAGTAAAAAAGAATTATATCGTGCCTCTATCTTAAAAAGTAGTATGGTAAAACCTGAGTACTCATGAAGAAGTTTCAAAAATAGAGATTTACCTCTATTTAGTTGATAAATTTGTATAGCATAAGCGTCAAGATATGGTGTAAAATTCGTCCACTATGAACAAGGCTGGAATCATTATGGCTTATAGAAAAATGTTAAAATCAAAAATCCATCGTGCTTGTGTTACAGAAGCTGATTTGGACTATGAAGGAAGTATTACGATTTCTCCAGAACTTCTTAAAGCAGCAAATATTTTACCTTATGAAGCGGTTAATGTCTGGAACATTACTGCAGGAACTCGTTTTGAAACTTACGCGATCACTGGCAAACCCGGCTCAACTGAAATTTGTGTTAATGGCGCAGCTGCACATTTAGCCACTCCTGGTGATTTAATAATTATCGCCTCTTTTACTCAGGTATTAGAAGAGGATTGTGCAAGCCTGGTTCCAACCGTAGTTTTTGTTGATCAGTTCAATCGATTAAGAGAAATTAGACCTGAGAAGATTGGCGTGAAAAATCAAGAAATTACTAGTGTTTAAAACTACTGCCCTTGATTTAAAGAATCTATCTTAGTTCCTACGTCCCGCGACTTGTTCGCGGGATCCAAAAATCCCTAACCAGCTATGAATCATACCCTTTTAAATCATCTATTAGAATTGCGCCGTCGAGGGCTACAAACCCTAGTTTGGTTTGTCGCTTTATTTTTCATTTTCTTTTTCCTAGCCAATCATTTATTTCAAGCGTTGGTTAGCCCATTACTTAATACGCTATCTACTCAAGAAAGCGTCATTGCCACACAGGTAACATCGCCTGTGTTTACTCCATTAAAACTCGCTGCCGATGCCGCAATGTTACTGAGCGCTCCTTTTGCTTTATTCCAATTCTGGTGTTTCATTAGTCCAGGGCTTTATAAAAAAGAACAAACTATTTTACGTACTGCACTCATATTGAGCCTCATCCTTTTTCTAGTTGGTGTTTTGTTTTGTTTTTACTTGGTCTTACCATTCATGTTTCATTTTTTCGCTCACTCCCTACCTAAAGGGGTGCGCTACATGCCCGATATGGGCTATGCATTGGATTTTATCACCAATATGCTGATGACATTTGGATTTTGCTTTCAAGTACCCCTAATTTGTTTTGTGCTCGTACGCTTAAAAATCATCGATGTAATGACACTAAAAAACATCAGGCCCTATGTTATTGTAGGCGCTTTTATAATAGGTATGTTACTTACTCCACCTGATGTTTTTTCACAAATTATGTTGGCGCTACCTCTTTGTTTGCTCTACGAAATAGGAATCATGTTATCTATTTGTTTTGCAGACTAAATAGATGGATTTAATAAAATCCTTATCTCAAACTTAGTTTTAGCATCAGACGTTCCTGCTCGCCTCCGTATGGAAAGATGCAGCTGTTATCACCTCATTTTTCTAGCCCCTCATTTTTATGAAGTGCAGAATTAGCGCCACCAGGATTAAAATTAAAGTAGTCACAAAAGCATCATAAGTTTTAAAAATCGATTGCTCCTGAATAGAATCTAATACCCGCCCAGTGAAAAAGAATACAACAGTAATTTGCTGATTTTTTTTGCATAACCCATAAAATTCGGTCATTATATGGCCTGGATAAAATGGAATCATTTATTTTTTTATCCTAGCGTTTAATAAAGAAGAGGAGTATTAAAATGTATGATAAAAGTTTAGGTATATCTCCAAAAAAACATATCGGCTCACTGAATACACTAAATTCGGAAACCCATAAAAAAGATGGATTTCGTTTATACATTTGCTCCCCTATTCAACATCATAAGGACGGGAGAGTAGCGCAAATTTTAGAACCCGAAATAAGATTTAAAGCAAATAAAAAAATAAATGGAAAAAGTATTGGATTAGCGATCAAACAAAAAAATTCTTTTATTTGCTTTCAAGTTATGATGAATATAATCAGTAAAGTTATCCTCAATGACATCCAATTGGCGCAACATAAACATAAGGTATTCATGAATACATTATGGAGTGGATTAAATGAACTGCACAAAAAAGAAATAATAAGGACTATTTATGAGAAAAAACCTTTTTTGTTATCCAGTAAAGAAAGTGTCCGTAATGCCATTATAAGCGGTAATAACGCAACAGAGTTTTTTAATATTGTTTGTCAAAATCATCCCATTTCTACTGCGTCTACTGTAGCTCCTGAAAAAGCATCACGCATTCTCTTTATTGATCCTAACGTATATGCCCAAAGACATGGCAAGGAAAGTATTGCCTTGTATACACAAAAACATCCGCATGAATGCTGCATTATCCATAATAGATCGGCTTTGGAAAAAGTTCTAAAACTACATAGTAATAAAGATCAAACAATAACTTTAACTATATTTGCAGATAATAATATTGATACAGGGAAAAAATGCTTGGATTGGACCCTTGAAACTGTTGGCAAAAAGCTTGGAGAAATAGTCAAGGCACATCCATGCATTGGACATTTAAACCTGATTACTTGCTATAGTGGTTCGTTAGATATCACAAAGATTCATGATGCTGCATGCTATGAAAAAGTAAAGGAGAACAAGATTTATCACGATCTTTATCGATTTATCCTAAAAACTTTCTTTCCGAAAATAACCCATTTGAAAACGGTACCATCGCTCATCAAATTTGCCAAATAGTTTTTCCTGCCGTACATGAAAAAAGTCGAGGACCGGTCGTCATATCTGCTTCACCTCGTTACATCCATAATCATGAATCACGATTTATTGGCTCCTCTCAAGGAATACCCTATCTTCCCCATAGCTTTTCTGAGGATGAAAGTACGTTCCTACATTATAAAAGAATTACTGTATTTATTGGAGATCCTCTATTATTTCAAGGAGTATGCTTATCCAAATCAAAAGAGCAAGGAAATAGTCACTATAAAGTAACCTTAGGTGTAAAAGACCCTAGCATCACATCCCAAGAAAGTGGACTACTTTCGGGATATGGTTTTTTTAAACTATCCGCGGAAAAGTCCACACCTGAGCGTGTGATCTCACACTCCATGGAAAATCATATGTTTTAGAGAAAAATTTAAATAAGTCTCAGTTCGCACGTTGCATGAGCTGTTCCAATATAGCCTGCTTTTTGTGGAACTTTGATTTATTGTCTTTGATCATCATTTCAATAGGTTAAACAAATGCCCTATCTAGACAATATATGTGATCTCACCAATATTAAGCAAAAAGAAGGAGAAACCCTATTAATTAATTCTGCTACCACAAAAAAGGATGGATTTCGTTTATATATCTGTACCCCGGTCCCCTTTAAAGAGATTGAGAGAGAAAATGACAAAGAGCTAAAAGCAGAACTACGATTTAAAGCAAATAAAACTGTAGATGGGCTTCATGTCAATGAAGAAATTAAGAAGAAAAATTCAGCTTTTTGCTTCCAGATTATAATGAATATCGTCGATCAAGTAATCCTTAATGACCTCCCACTCAAAAAGCATAAACATACCGTGTTTATTAATACCTTGTGGAATGGATTAAATGAAGATCAAAAAAAAGAGATCATCAAAATTATCTATGAAATAAAACCACGTTTACTCTCTAATAAAGCAACGGTATACAACAAGATTATTGGTGGTAACAATACAAATGAATTTTTTAAATTGGTTTGTCAAAACCACCCCATTGCCTATCCTAATACTGTAAAACCATCACAAGCATCACATGTAATTTATATTTCCAATAAAGACTTAAACTCCAAAGAAGGTTTTGAGAGCATCTCTTTATATATTAAAAAACATCCTAATGCATGCTGCATTGTCACTAAAAAAAATGCTTTATTGCAGGTTTTAAATCATCATAAAGATGAAAATCAAACAATCACTCTGGTTGTTTTTGGCCATAACAATATTAATAAAAATAATGAATTCTTGGACTGGACTCTTAAAACTGCAGGCAATGAACTGGGTAACATATTAAACGAGCATCCTTGCATTGGACATTTCAATATGTTTACTTGCCACAGTGTATCATTAGATAAAACAAAGCTTAACAACACCATACTCTATGAAAAAAGTGAAGGAGAACAAGATTTATCCCGATCCTTATCCATTTATCTTCAAAGTTTACTACCTGAAGATACTCCATTTGAACCGAATACTCTCGCCCATAAAATTCATCAAGTCGTTTCTCCTCAGATAGAGACCAATAAACGAGGCCCCATAGCGATAACTTTTTCTCCCGTTTATATCTACGCATGGAAAAATCAATTTATTGGGACATCCCACGAGTATGTACACTCTTTTAACGAAAAAAACCCTCTTTTACATTATAAAAAAATCACTACTTTTCTTGGTGACGAATATTTATTTAATGGAATTTGCTTATCAAAATCAAGTCATCACAAAAGAAGTCGCCATCAAGCCATCCTAAAAAATAATGAAATCGTGATTTCATCGCCGCCCTTATCCTCGCCCCATACTTTTTTTAGTAGATTATCGCCAATATTTGAACAAGAATGTTCCGAGCAGAATGAAAATAGCAGCCATTCAAAAAGAATTTAAATTAAAACTATCTTCCAGCCTTCATCTACAAAAATGAAAAAACAGAGCACCGTTGACTCGAAGCTGCGGTTCATCCAAATGCTATTTATCAGAAAGCCTGGCCCCACGTTTTTTAATGACGTCTTTATAAGTTAAGTAGCGGGTGCCGCGGTGGATTCATGGTCTTCATGATCAAACCAAGTAAGTACTGTTTCTTCACCCAAGTTATCGTAAATATAAGATAAATATCGGGTTAAATCCACTTCATACTCATCACGCGACAATGTTTCTGATAAGGGGCAATGATGAAAAAAATTACCATCGAGATAATCGTGACAAAATTGATGATAGTCTAAGGTAAATAAAAGAAAAGTATGCCACATATTGTCTATATCTTTCATTTCATCATGCATTGAGCAGTAGAAATGTAATGATGAATCATCAGGGCGTTGCTGTAGTTCTGTTTTATGTTTTGTACATAACCAAATATATTTCATTAATTCTCTAAAAGCATCATTTGCATTCATTTTAGCCAGAGGAAAATCCTGCTCATATCTGGCAATAACATTGTTATTTTTATAGGTTAGTAATTGATTACTGTTTAACACAATCAAAAAATCCTTAATAAAGATTAGATTAAATGTTGTCATCTCAAACGTGTCTGGCTAGATATCAGAAAATAAGAACATCATGTCGAACATCGTGAGGGATCTCCTGAGCTTCGTGAGATGTCTCGCAAAGCTCGATATGACGAACTTCTTTGGCAATTACATTGACCAGACATAATCAGAGATAACAACGTAGAGAAGATAAAAAATTAATTTACTATCTGGGAATTCTACATGGATGGCTAAAGGCTTTTTTTGTTTGCACCATTTTTTTTTGAACAATTTTTTGGATAATTTTATCTTTCATTTGATACTCCTTTAATTTCAAAAAGTTAGACACCCACAATTTATTTAACTAACGTCAATCTGTCAATTAGTTACCATTTGGTAACCTAGAGACTGCATCCGATCGCAAAATAATTTCGGGCACATAGCGAGAAAACTCTCCTTAAAGGTTACCTGTATGAAGTTGCTTTACTTACATGCACGATTTAATATAACGGTTTCTGTTCTGCACTATTTATTCAAGGATTGATTTTTAATGACTACATCAAAAAAAATACGTGCTACTCTGGCAAAAAATTGGTTTTTCAATAATCAATATAATCAAAATAATACAATAAAAGAAGAGTACTTAGATCACGGCGCACGCATTGTCACCAAATGTAAAAAATTACTTACTCTAATGCAAGATGAAGAAGCGAGAAAAACATTGTATGCGATCATCGCTCAAACTGAAAATCTGTTACGTATAACCGCCGCAATGAAAAAAAATCCCGACGAAGATGCATTGAACTCTTTGTTAAATGACTGTCAACACTTACAACGGGAAGCGTTAAAATTACCAAGTAATTTACCTAATGAAAAAAATCAGGCGTTAGTCAACTATAAAATTGCAACGGGTTGCTTTTATTTACTTGCCATCAGTGTTTGCCTAGCTATAGGTGCTGCATTTGGTGCATGGTATTTTGGCTTTCTTACTGGCATGTATTTTACTGATACCCTAGTAGGATTTCTCTCTGCTTTTGGTATTCCGGCAACGTGTTTAGGACTTTTATCTTTTGGCCTTTACAAAACACAAGATACATTACAGGAAGACTGTACTACTCTTGCAGATGATTTAGGTGATTTTTGCGACACGATTATTGTGGATTACCATCTTGCTCCTCCCGAAATAACGCCATATGAGAACAGCGTAAAGTAGCGTCGCGAGCACCCCGAACACAAACCATAGTCAAGTCCTTTGCAATGCACTGATGAGGAGTAACTTCCTCCACCTTGTTTATAAATTGAACCTGTATATTTTATTATCGGATTGCTGTAGCATTAAAATAACAAATAATAATTGTTCCTTTAAACTTCAATAATGTTCAGACAATTAAGTAAATTAGTAAATTTCCCGCATAGAAATTTATTTTTTGCGCGCTCCGTTAAGACAATGACAAAAAGTGTTGGCGAACTGGTTCGTGTTAATGCAATTGATCATGATGGGTGTTTTGGATTGCAACACATGGAACCTCGCGAAATGGGGACTATGCATAAACCGATAATTGAATCTCTAAATCATCAAAAAGAAAACCAAGGATATGCTGTTGATTATGTGACAAGCAGTTCCAACAGGCAAAGTATCAGATTGGATTGTCTTAATAGCATTTACAATCAGAATAACCTGGCATTTCCTGTGGCAAAAGCATTAGCAAAATCATTGGGGGCATGGTTTGATCCTCTATTATTAGCAGATATCACCGCAAATCGTAAACCTGGTTTTACCATTAACTGCATCAACGAAGTAGCGCAGGCAAAAAAATTAAATTTATTTGAAAACCGTGTATCAAATGAGGTTATAGATGCACTTTTGCAAGAAAATCATGCCGACTTTACCTTCTCCGAAGATAAAATAAACATCATTTATCCTCAAATGCATCGTATCGCTTTATTTCACCCACAAGCAAAAATCCATTTTAATGTATATGATGATTTACTCAAGCAAGTATTAGAACCTTTAAACCGTTTTTATAGCGATTATCCCGATTTAATACCTGCAAATACGACATTAAATCTTTATTATTATAATACGGTGAATAATGACTCAATGAGTCATGAACTAAATATGCCCAATCTCATTCATACCATACATGGTACTGGCTCCATTGATTCCCATTATTATCATACTGTCAGGCAAATGGAAGAAATAGCAAAAAACGAAGAAGGCGAAACAAGTAAGTATTATATGAGCCAATATATTACTCCCGAGCTTTTGCAAAAAAATTTTAATCCCCAGGTATCTTCCTAGTAAGAAGTATGATTTTTGGATTGAAAACATTCCTCTGCAGATAAAAAAGTATTTCAAGAGATAGATCAGAGCTGGCTTCCTCTTGCATTAAAAATACGCTACGCTTGTTATAACTATTTTTGCGATACCCTTTTTGGGAGTATAGAATTAGTTACAGATCTTATATTTTCAGGATGAAATTATGTGCTTTTCAGCTTCTGCCAGTTTTACTGCTGCTAGTGTGATTGCTGCTGCTGGTATTTGTTCTTTGCTCAAAGCACGCACTTATCCTTTATATCTTTTTGCACTAACCCCCTTGTTTTTTGCAGTGCAACAAGCCTTAGAAGGCTTAGTTTGGATTACGTTAATGCAGGGGGATTCTACGAGTCTTTTAAACAAAATAGGGATTTATGGATTTCTATTTTTCGCAGGTGCTTTTTGGCCAATTTGGTTATCGGGTTGTTTGTATTTTTTAGAAGGGGATAAAAAACGTAAAAATTTACTCCTTATTGTTTTCATCATTGGTATTATTGCAGCAAGTAAAATTTTATTTCGATTAGTTGTTCATAAACATACTGCTGTTATTAGCGACCACCATATTGATTATCCCATGTTTGCCTTAACCTATAGCGTTTCTTCTATAAAACATATTTTTTATTCCTATACTCTTGATTTAATTTTAACGATAGCATATCTCATTGCAGTCATTGTTCCCTTTTTTATTTCCAGTATTAAGGGCATGTGGATTATTGGTGCGATAACCACTATAGGTTTTATTGTTGCCGCAGTTTTTTATGCCTTAGCCTTCGGATCTGTTTGGTGTTTTTTTGGTGCCTTATCCACAATCGCCACTTATTATATAGTTGTCAATTATAACCGCCATCCACTAAGTTCTAGACAAGGTGCAAGTAAAGTGAGGTGAAGCAGTGTACAAAAGTACATGGCTGAGCCGAACAAGCTTGCAACGATGGGACGCTATACACAAAGTGCATGTTAATCTATGATTTAAATTTATATTTTTAGAAGCTGCATTGCTCCAGGAATAACTTCCTGATAAGGTAATCATCGAGTAATGTTCGTCAGTTCAGGTGAGGAATGCTTCGACAATTTATCGATCTTATTCCATTTTGGTGGGTAGTGTGTATCTGTATCAGTTTTCTCGTGTTTACTACACTAGGTGCTGCTTTTATCTCTTCTCGTTTTTTTTCTATAGCTAACGATAAAGATCACCTTGAACGCTCCAATTCAATCATTGCCATCCTAAGCGGTGGATTTTCTGTATTATTAGCATTTATTATTATCACCGCCTGGAATTACTTGCTCAAAGCACAGGATAACGCCGCCCAAGAAGCTAATTCATTAGCGGTCATGATGCGCAATATCGCGGTGTTTCCACAAGAAAATCAAATAAAACTTTCAGAGGCCATTCGCAATTATACAGTTGCCGTAAGAGTGGGTGAGTGGAAAAGTATGGAAAGGGGTAAAGAAAATCCAAATGCTGCCAAGGCATTAAGAGAGTTGTATCAAAACATGCAGTCCTTTTCACCAACTACCCAATTAGAGAAATTGTATTATTCGCAAGCATTACATAATCTTAATACCATCCATAAACTGCGACGAGATCGAATTAATCAATTATATAGTGTTATCCCTAGTCGATTAAGTGCGGCTTTAATTCTTGGCTCCGTTTTTTTAACCTTAATATTAGGTTTTATACGCGGCGGAGCTAAGTTCATCGATTTAATTCCTATTATCGTTGTTGCAGTGGTGCTGGGGTTCAATTTAGGGATTGCGTTTAGTTTAGACTTCCCTTTTTCTGGTGATATTTCAGTAAAAAATAATTTCTTTTATCATGGCATCCTAAATACTTTTCACGATGAAGCGTGAAGTCGCAAGATACAGCTCTGCACCCTCATTTTCGCCTTATGCTTGAAGTGTGTAAATAACGAAATGCAAGGGGCAGCAGAATCGAAGATAAAAGGTAACTTCTCAATAAGCCCGAGCAAAAAGTACAGCTTACTTTCTACAGGCTTAGCAACAGCGCTTTGCGCTCCTCAACCCGACCGTATCGTGTAATGATCCGCTTTCTTTATCTGTTTAATGGGTGGAGTTTGCACTACAATAATGACCCTCTTTTTCTTTTAAATAAATGCCTATGTTTGGATTGTTGATTGGCAGTGTGCTTTTGTCCCTAATAAGCATGCATTCTTCCACATACGTAATTTGACTGCTGTCATCAATTAATAAACGATACCAGGGATTGCGAGTAGCAAATTCACGTTTCTTCGCTTGCGGATTATAGCGTCCTGAAGCCTGAAAAAGCGGATCCACATCGACAATGATCGCTCTATAACGACTGTGTTTATGAATGACTAAATCTCCAATATTAAACTGTGCAATTTTATCCATGAAAGACTCCGTATTAAGCATCTTGGATAATATATCGGTAGAAATAAATGAAGCTTGAGTTTGTGTTATTGATGAACAAAGAGTCTCTAAGAGGGTATTGTTAAGTCGGTTGGACCTAAAATGAAAACATTTATTTTCATAATTCAATTATAATTCTATCATTAAGAGTAATAATCTTTATCGTTGAATGAATAACGAGTTCAAAAGCTCACGAGATAACCTTTTCTGAGGTAAAAACATACATTGAAGAAGGGGAAAGAGAATGCTTTATTTTTATCTTAGCAAGATTAACTCAGATCATAACCTCATTTATATAATCATCCGGACGATTATTATCTACATTTACGCTATTTTTCTAATCCGCATTGGCAATCGACGGTTTAATTTACAAACCTCATTTGATTTTGTACTGGTTATAATCATGGGATCGGTATTAAGCCGAGCTGTTAATGGTTCATCCACTCTTGTTGCGTCTATGGCCGGCAGTGGGGTTATCATTTTTTTGCACTGGCTATTTGCATTTGGAGCTTTTCAGCATCATAAAATTGGCATATTACTTAAAGGTAAACCTATAATCGTCATCAAAGATGGCGAAATCGATTGGAATGTTTTAAAAAGAAATCAAATTACCGAAGAAGATTTACGCGAGAGCCTGAGACAGGCTCTTCATCATGATGAGTTACATAATGTAAAAGAAGCGCGTCTTGAGAGAACAGGTCAATTAAGTTTTATTTTAAATACCACTACTTCAAAACAATAGCATACAAACGAATGGATCATTATGAAACGAACTCATATTAAAGTTTGCATCCAAAGTGTCACCTCGTGGATAAATCTTCTTTTTTTTCTTGCCCCAGTTATTCTCATAGCCCAAATTATTTTGGCGTTTCTTGATTGAGCTACCAAGTTCTGCACTTTTCTCCAAAGACATTATTTCGGAAAAGTCATTTATATCCAATAGCTCCCCATATCAAGCGTTTGGGGACAGAACAGTTCTGATCCAATGCATAGACCGTGGAGTAAGCAAAATATTGGCTCAATATATAGTCCCATAAGTTGCCTTACTGTACCTTACTCAGGTCATGAGAATTGTGCATCGCCTGAAATTTTCAAAACTATCATCAGGCACAACCTATGTATGCTAGGAGAATAAAAAGACTTCCCAGTGTGAAATGTGACCTCAAGGGCATCTCAGCGTAGAAATTTTAACATAAGAGCTGGGTTATGCAGCACATCTTTGTTACTCTTATTTTCTTTAGCAAACGAGAAAAATGAATGCCTATTTTTGGGGATTTTTAAAATACTGCTGTAGTCAATTTTTGCAGGCAATAACGCTTGAATGGTCTTTAAGCTTTCAGGATTCTTAGTAGCTGCTAGATCAAGTACTGTATTGCCATCTTTGCTTTTAATCATCACCGCTTCTAAGCGCTGATTTACTGGTAATAACTCTAAAACGGCCTGTAGGCTTTTAGGGTTACCAGAAGACAGATGAAGTGCTGTATAACCATATTTTTCTTGAATCATCACCACCTCAAGACGTTGATTTTCCGGCAATAACGCTAGGATGGTCTTTAGGATTTCAGAGTTCGTAGCAGCATGATGAAGTACTGTCTCGCCATATTTATTTTTAATTATAACCGCCTCTAGAAGTTGATTTTTCGGCAATAACGCTAAAAAGGACTTTAGGCTTTCAGGATTATTAACAGCATCGTGAAGCACTGCACTGCTAAATTCGCCTTGAATCATCATCGCCTCTAAGCGTTGATTTTCTGGCAATAACGATAAAATGGTCTTTAGACTTTCAGGATAATCACCAGCGAGATCAAGTACTGTGTTGTCATATTTGTCTTTAACCAGCACCGCTTCTAGGCGTTGATTTTCCGGCAATAACGCTAGAATGGCTTTTAGTCTTTCAGAATTATCAACAACACGATCAAATACTGTATTGCCATCTTCGTTTTTAATTCTCATTGCCTCTAAACGTTGATTTTCCGGCAATAACGTTAGAATGATCTTTAGACTTTCAGCATTCTTAGCAGAATGATGAAGTACTGTATTGCCATATGTGTTTTGAATTCTCACCACCTCTGGACGTTGATTTTCCGGCAATAATGCGAGAATGGTCTTTAGGCTTTCAGCATTCGTAGCAGTATGATGAAGTACTGTATAACCAAATTTGTCTTGAATCCTCACTGCCTCTAAGCGCTGGTTTTCTGGATATAATTCGAGAATAGTCTTTAGGCTTTCAGCATTCGTAGCAGCATAATGAAGTACTGTATTGCCATATTGGCTTTGAACCCTCACCGCCTCTAGGCGCTGATTTTCTGGATATAATTCAAGAATGGTCTTTAGGCTTTCAGGAGTATCCGCAGCACAATGAAGCACTGTATAACCAAATTTGTCTTGAGTCCTCACCGCCCCTAGACGTTGATTTTCTGGATATAATGCGAGAATAGTCTTTAGGGTTTCAGGAGTATCCGCAGCACAATGAAGCACTGTTTTACCCTGTTCGTTTTTAGCCATCACTGCTTCTAAGGGTTGATTTTCCGCTAATAACGCTAGAATGGTTTTTAGGCTTTCAGGATTATCAGCAGCCTCGTGAAGTACTGTATTACCCTGTTCGTTTTTAACCATCACCGCCTCCAGGAATTGATTTTCTGGATATAATGCGAGAATGGCTTTTAGGATTTCAGGATTATCAGCAGCATAATGAAGTGCTGTATTGCCACGTCTGTTTTGTTGTTTTATTGCCCCCCCTTTTTGTGACAAGATTTTTTGTGCGATACCAAAATGGTGATTGTTTAGTGCAGCCATCAGCGGCGTATTTCCTTCTGGATAACTGACCCCATTGATTTTAGCGCCTTGTTTTAAGAGCACATCAAATATGGCCTCATCTCCTTTCTCTGCCGCCCAAAATAAGGCGGTTTTCATGTGACCATCAAAAGTTTCAAGACAAGCTCCGTGTTCCAGCAGATAGTTCACCATAGCTAAGTCCTTGTTTTGAACAGCGATGATAAGCGGTGTATTTTCATCATTATTTTTGATATCTACTTGCGCCTGCGCTGCAATCAATTGTTGGGCAATATCGCGTCCAACTTCGTTTTTATCTTTGTAAAGCACTTTTTCCAGGGCACGGATTAAAGCGGTATTGCCGTATTTATCTTGGATGTTTACATTAATCCCGCATGCAATGAGGGTACCTATAGTCTTCTTATCGGCGTTTAAGGTAGCAAGATGCAAGGCACTTTGTCCCTCTTTATTCCTCGCATTAATCGCAGCACCTTGTTCCAGAGCATCAAAAGCGATGATTTTCTTGTTTAATCGGTGCAGATAATACCGGTTAGTTGCTAACAGCGCGTCAAAGG
>NZ_LNYU01000015.1:42610-47068 GCF_001468135.1 Legionella santicrucis
GGTGATTGGCGGCGCACTCACCTAATAACTGCAGTAACTCATCGTTCTTGGTAGAGAGGACAAAAGCAATCACTTGTTGCAACACTTCATTGTTGTGCAGTGCCTCTTGGGTGCTGAATAATTCTTGAAAAAAGTGTTTTGTCTCCTCTGCAATTCTGGCTTGCAATTGGGAAGAGGCCACCTTGCCGTAGAAAAGGCAAGGCATGGTCGCACCGGCAAGAGGAAGCTGCGATTTAGAATCGCAGTACCCTTTATAATCCTGGAAGTGTTCTTTGATCGCGGGATAATCTTTGCAGGCCACTTTACGCGTGATGCCACTTTGTGCACCTGTAGTAACCTGGGAGATGTGATGCTCCTGACACAGGGTGTGACCCAGCAACCGAAACATATCCGCCACCGGCGCAATTTTTTCTGGCGTCACTGCAGACTCAATTGAATCCAAACACAATCCACCCTGTTGCCCTTTCCAGACCCAAGCCTGTGCCAAAATGGCATCATCTAGGGAGGAATTTTGTGCCTCACCTTGGCATAAAACATAAAAACCACCATTAGGCGAGGTGATGCCATGAATCACACACTCACTGCCTACACCGCCAAGATACTGGCAGCACTGCGTTATTTTCCCAAGACAGGCTGCAAGTGCTGCTCCTTTATCAGTGGTCGTATCCAGTTTTTTAATATAAATCCCAGGATAGCCAATGTCTTTCCCATCAAGAATCACATCAGGAATCGTCTTATCTGCATTATCGCGCTTGAGTGCATAAAATTGCTCTCTACTTTGGGGGCTGATGCCGTGTTGAATTAAGATATTTTGAGCCGCACTGCTTTCTTGTTGGTACTTGGCATAAAAGGCATCCAAAACAATCATGTCAGCATGTGCTAAAGGTAATCGTCCTTGGCAAAGCAAGACGAGCTGTGTTTGCAGCTCAAATAGGCGTTGACTGCATACTTTCAGCTGTTCTTCACGCACCATTCGTGCTTCGAGATTAGTCAAAGGCTTTTTCTTAAGGTTCTTGTATTGTCTTGCTACCGTAGAGAGTTCCTTTTTGACGTCTTGAATTTTATCCCTTACTTGTGCATCGAACTTTTGGTCTTCTTGCTTCGTTGCTTTCTTACCCATTTTTCCCAGAGATTCAATGGCTTCTGCATGCGGCAAAAGGGCGCGAAAACGGGGGTTGACAAGGTAGAGGTTGGCCAGTTTTAGCCATTGCGGAAACGCACACGTATCGGCTTTAGGCAGCTCAAATAAGCACGCATCATGAACCAGGTAGTTGTAGGCATTTTGGGCTTTAAATTGGAGTAAATAATGCAATACTGCTTGTTCATCCTTAAAAATCGTAGCTAATTTCAAAGCATGGTCCTCAGCCATCCCATTGTGTTCTACGATAAGGGCTAATTGGCATAAAGGCAGCACTTTTTGATAGCAGTCCTGATGAGAAGGCCCCTTATCATTTTCTGCTCTAAAGTCCCCTAATCCCCATTGCTGTAACGTAGCCTTCATGAAAGAGGCACCTTCATCACCATAATCATGGTTAATGCGCTCAATGAGCTCATTGGTTTTGGCGCTATAGGCAAGTGATTTTTGCTTTAATCCCTGGAGGGTTTGGAGTTCTTGTAAAATATTCAGCATGGACAAGGGTGACATATTTTTTTCTCTTCGGTTGGATTATGTGAGGGGGACAAATCAGCCTTTTTTACTAACTGTATAGGGGTTCACTAAAGGTAAAATCAGTACAACAAAAAAATGGCTCACCTCATTTCAATATGCGCAGACTTTAATCTATATGATTGCTCAATATAACTGTCGAAAATGAACAGGGTACGGGCAGTTGAAAAAAATACAATGAATGAAAGCAACGGATCTGCTTCAGAAGTGATAAAAATAAAATCCGGTCACATAATCGTTAAAGGGGGTGTTTTGAAGTACAAAGTCCTGAGAGAAGTGATGCATTATAAAAAATAGTGCAATTAGCAAGCACATCCATTGTTAATAGTAAGTTCAATCTCTGTGTTAAGCGGTGAAGAGGAGCATCCTATAATTTCCTTTACAGGAAAATCTACAGATAGTTAGGCGTTTTGCTCGTGAACGTTTTGTGGCTGGTTTGGAAAATGGCCAGTTTGTTTAAGGCAATGCTCCGGCTGTAACAGAACAAAGCCTTAATTTACAGTCTATTTATTATTTTCAGCAATACTCTCTCTGGGGGTTATCCAGCATCTCGTTGTCACTATTATTTTCTTTAGCAGTCGAGAAAAATGAGTGTCTGACTTGAGATACTCTTAAGATATCCCTATTTGAAGACAATACAGTTTGTTCCTTATTTTTATTACTATAGTCAATTTCTGTAGGCAACAACGCCAGAATGGTCTTTAAGCTTTCAGAGTTATCGGCAGCACGATCAAGCACTGTCTTGCCATATTTGTTTTTAATCCTCACCGCCTCTAAACGTTGACTTTTCGACAATAATGCTAGAATGATCTTTAGGCTTTCAGGATTATTAGCTGCATTATGAAGTGCGGTCTCACCGCGTTCGTTTTGAATTATCACCGCCTCTAAACGTTGATTTTCCGGCAATAACCCTAGAAGGGTCTTTAGGCTTTCAGGATTATTAGCCGCATTATGAAGTGTTGTATCTCCATATTTGTTTTGAATCATCACCGCCTCTAAGCGCTGATTTTCTGGATATAATGCAAGAATAGTCTTTAAACTTTCAGCATTCTTAGCAGAATGATGAAGTACTGTATTGCCGTCTTTTCTTTGAATCATCACCGCCTCTAGACATTGATTTTCTGGCAATAACGCTAGAATGGTCTTTAGGCTTTCGGGATTATTAGCAGCCGCATGAAGTAGTGTATTGTCATATTCACCTCGAATCATCACCACCTCAATACGTTGATTTTCCGGCAATAACGCTAGAATGGTCTTTAGGTTTTCAGGGGTATCAGCAGCACAATGAAGTACTGTATTCCTGGCATATATGTTTTGAATCATCACCATCTTTAGACGTTGATTTTCCGGCAATGACGCTAGAATGATCTTTAGGCTCTCGGCATCCGCAGCAGCCAAATGAAGTACTGTATTGCCGTTGTTGTTTTTAATCATCACCATCTCTAGGCGTTGATTTTCTGGATATAATTCAAGAATAGTCTTTAGGCTTTCAGCATTGCTAGCAGCAT
This sequence comes from Legionella santicrucis, assembly GCF_001468135.1. GTDB lineage: Bacteria > Pseudomonadota > Gammaproteobacteria > Legionellales > Legionellaceae > Legionella > Legionella santicrucis. The sequence goes on from NZ_LNYU01000015.1 coordinate 45,785, forward strand.
TATGAAGTACTGTATCACCATATTTTCCTTGATTCATTACCGCCTCCAGGCGTTGATTTTCTGGATATAATGCGAGAATAGTCTTTAGGTTTTCAGCATTACTAGCAGCATCATGAAGTACTGCATTGCCAAGGTTGTTTTGAATCTTCACCGCCCCTAGACGTTGATTTTCTGGATATAATTCGAGAATAGTCTTTAGGCTTTCAGCATTCGTAGCAGCCATATGAAGTACTGTATTGCCATATTCGCCTTGAATCATCACCGCCTCTAGACGTTGATTTTCTGGATATAATTCGAGAATAGTCTTTAGGCTTTCAGTATTCTTAGCAGCATAATGAAGTACTGTATTGCCATATTGGCTTTGAATCATCACCGCCGCTAGACGTTGATTTTCTGGATATAATTCGAGAATAGTCTTTAGGCTTTTAGTATTCTTAGCAGCATAATGAAGTACCGTTTTGCCATATTCGTTTTTAACCTTCACCGCCTCTAAGTGTTGATTTTCTGGATATAATGTGAGAATGGCTTTTAGGATTTTAGGATTATCAGCTGCCAGATGAAGTACTGTATTGCCACGTCTGTTTTGTTGTGTTACTGCCACTTCTTTTTGTGACAATATTTTTTGTGCGATACCCAAATGGTGATTGTTTAGTGCAGCCATCAGTGGCGTATTTTCACCTGGATAACAGATCCCATTGACTTTAGCACCGTGTTTCAGGAGTACATCAAAAATGGCCTCATACCCTTTCTCAGCAGCCCAAAATAAGGCGGTTTTCATGTGGGTATCAAAGGTTTCAAGACAAGCTCTGTGTTCCAGCAAATAGTTCACCATGGCTAAGTCCTTGTTTTTAACTGCGATGATAAGCGGTGTATTTTCATCATTATTTTTGATATCTACTTGCGCCTGCGCTGCAATCAATTGTTGGGCAATATCGCGTCCAACTTCGCTTTTATCTTTGTAAAGCACTTTTTCAAGAGCACGGATTAAGGCGGTATTGCCGTCTTTATCTTGAATGTTTACATTAATGCCCTGTGCAATAAGGGTGCTGATGCTCTTCTTATCTGCCTTTAAGGTGGCAAGATGCAAGGCGCTTTGCCCCTTGTCATTCCTCGCATTAATAGAGGCACCTTGTTCCAGAGCGTCAAAAGCGATGATTTTTTTGTTTAGTTGCTGCAGATAATACCTGTTAGTCGCCAACAGCGCGTCAAAGGCTTCTTGGTGATGGGAAGCGTACTCCCCTAATAACTCAAGTAATTCATCGTTCTTGGTAGAGAGAGCAAAAA
>NZ_LNYU01000016.1 GCF_001468135.1 Legionella santicrucis
CCAGTGGCCGCCACCATGCCAGCCGCCGCCACCATGCCAGCCGCCACCACCATGCCAACCGCTACCACCATGCCAACCGCTACCACCATGCCAACCGGTGGTACGCCAGCCACGACCATACCAATTGTTGCCCCATCCACCACCCCATCCTGAGTAGTAGTAGTTTGGATAATAACCCGAATAACCACTATAGTAGTAGCCTCCTGGATAGGAGCTGACATAGCAACCATTTAAGAGTAGAGTGGGTACAAGTACTAAAACTGCGATTATCGTTTTTTTCATGCTCGTTCCCTCGGTCAATTATTGTACTTTAATTATAAGGCATGAATTAAAAATGTACAAAAAGATTATTTTTTGTCGATCTGTGGATTGGGAACTAAGGAATCATATACGATGGAGGGTTGCTAGAGAGGGGTTTTCTGCAATAGGATAACCAAGGAAATAGTAATTTTGAATTACTGTAAAACTCGAAGTTTGAAGTTTATTAGGTATGGGTTTATAATTTATAAAAAATTTACAAAGCCCCAGAAATGAAAAGGATTTTCTGTATTCTCTTAATTTTTTTTACCATTCATCTTCCTGTGAAGGCTGCCGTTATAATTGGTACGCCTATTTATGATCCACCTTATGCAGTTGATGATAAAATTGTTGGTGTTACAGGCCTTGATGTTGATGTAATGAATATTATCTGTAGCCGTCTCAAATGGGATTGTCGTTATGTGTCCATGCACTATTATGATTTATTTTCGGCCTTAGATGCAGGAAAAATTGATTTTGCAATCGGTGCCTTAGTTATTACTCCGGACAGAGAAGGAAAATATCTTTTTACTTTACCTTACATGATTTCTGAGGGTGGGTTTATACTGAAAATTGATAATCCAATTAACAGTATCAATGAATTAGAGGATAAACGCATTGGAGTATTACAAGGAAGAGAGTATCTTAATTATTTGTCTCAAAATGAGTTAGGTAAATATACTATTGTTGGTTATAAACGACCTGTTGAATTAGTAAATGCCTTATATAATAACGAAATAGATGCCCTATTTGGAAACTATTTGACAGTGCTGTATCTCCATTCTCAATATCCAGAATATACCAAGGTATTAAAAAACCACTTTAAAATAGGTAATGGGCTGGGCATTGCTACACTTCCTGCTAATAAATCGAAGGTGGCGCAAATCAATACAGTAATATTGCAGTTTTGGTCAGATGGTACATTTAATAAATTATATAAATATAATTTTCAATTTATTTCTTATTAGATAACGTCCTTAATTTTTTGTGGATTCTCTTCGTATCTGATTTCCAATTTTCCTAGAGAACGTATTTAGTTATTGACTCAAAGAGTTGAAAATTAGAATTGATTTTATCAGAATATCTATTTTGTCAGATTTGATGTAGCATTAAGTGTTTCGATGAAATTTGAAGTTAAAATGTTGTGATGGACATTACAATCAGCCTGCGTTCACAAAAGTGGATAAAAAAATATTTACTTGCCAGCGGCGTACGACGAAATGAAATCTTGCCTCCTACTGCTATAAAGTTCAAAACTTTAATTTCTTGGTTAAGTACCGATCCCAGCAAATTTTTTGAAAAGTCTAAAAAGAGTCAAAAGATAAAATTTATCCTTGTTTCTTTACAAACAGCGCTCTTGCGGGATTTAGGCCTTTCTATGAAAGGCGAGTATGAAAAAATAGAGAAAAAAAACAATAGCGATTCTTCAGGAATGAGCAAGATCAAATTTCTTTTTCTTACGTCTGCCGGAATTTTAGTTACTGCGTGCCAAGGATTCGATGGTGTTGTAACAATGTTAAGTGTGTTTGCTTTATCACCTTCAATTATGCTTGGGGTAGGATTTGCTTTTATTTTGCTTTCCGTTATTGTTTTTTTTGGAGTTGATTTAGTTAAAGTATCTAATGCTTTAGGCGTTAAATTAAGTGAATATAAATTATTAGATGCTTATCTATTGCAATTACAAAATATCAAGACGATTAGGAAGAAAATCAATGATTATACTCTTGTCACTATGTCAAAAGAAGATTTGCAACGGTTGGAATTGATACTTTCCATGTTGCAGAAACGTTTTATGTTTCTTGCAGTAGCCAGTAAGCAATTTGATGAGGCCTTAAATAGCAAGAATATGCAAATGATCAAGACTGCTATTTCTGGAGTATCCGCACTGTTTTTTTTTGGTGGCGGTTTTTTTGCAGGCCAATCTGTTGCTCTTTTTATTTCAAGCCTTGTTTTGGATTCAGTACTCCCCACTTTTTGGCCAATAATTGTTTTTAGTGCGCTTGTGGGATTATCAGCACTCAGTATTTATTGGTATGTTGAGCGTCCTGGATTAGAAAAATTAGTGGCTAATTGGTTTGGATTGAATGAGGAAAATGTACAACAATTATGTGATAAAAATTCATTAGATAAAGAGACAAAAAAATTAGCAAGTTTAAAAGAAAAAGTGATTAGCACCACAAGACTTACTAAAAAACTTGTTCAATTAGAGTATGAAATCAATGGAAACGAACAATCACTGACTTCAGAGACAATTCGTAACGTTATGGCTGATCTACGCGTAAGTACCAATTTTTATTCCTTCCTTAAATCGCCTGTTTCAGCAATTGCTCGTGAAAATCAAGAGTTGAATAAAGCGATGACTTGTGGTGTTATGTAGTTTGAAAATTCATCTTATGAGCAAATTCATTAAATATTTAACGTATCCTTTACAAAGGGAATCGTTATTTTTCGCTGTGCGACAAGAGAGGCATCATCCAGACGATTAAGTATGTGATGTAGATCATGCATGTTTCTCGAGCATCTATTAAGCAAAAATTGGCCAACACTATCTGGTAAATCAAATCCTCGTTTTAATGCATGATGTTTTAACGTATTAATTTTATCTTCATCATTAAGCTCCATTAATTGAATGACTAAGCCCCAACTTAATCTGGAACGTAAGTCCGCGAGTGTAATAGGAATGGTTGTTGGTGATTGGTTTCCAGAAATAATTAAAATACTTCTCTCTGTATCTTTGATTTTATTATATAAATGAAATAAAGCTTCCTCCCAAATCGGATCTGTAGCAATAATATTAATGTCATCAATACAGATTAATGTTTGCTCTTCGATACCTTCTATAGTTTGTGGTCCCCACTCTTTAAGGAGCGTCAAGGGGAGATAGATTGCTGATTGCGTTGAGTTGACTTCTTGACAGCATGCTTGTAGTAAATGTGATTTTCCACTTCCAGAAACACCCCAGAGATAAAGTAATCGATTTTCTCTGTAATTTAGTATGTTTTCTAATTGTTGTTGCAACAGCTTATTATTTCCCCAATTAAAATCTTCTAGGCTTGCTTGAGTGTTTAATTTTATAGCTAAAGCTAACTGCTTATTCATTTTGACAGTTCTTTTTTGGGCCATGCTTTTCTGCCCCAGGTCCAAAGATAATCAATATAGGTAATTACTGTGGTTATTGTTGTCAAACAGATTAATGTGGTCAATAGATAAGTAGGAAAAGCAAAGTAAGCCAATTCAAAGAGGCATGATGTCACTAAAGTGAGTTGCAATGCAGTATTGATTTTGCTCAAAACTGTAGGCTGAAAATCTAGTTTTTGGCGAATAAATTGGTACCATGCTACGACCCCTAGAGAAATCGTTAAATCTCTGAGAAAAACTAATGCAACTAACCACCAAGGCAATACGCCTATTAAAGCTAATGAAATAAAGCTGGAAGCGATTAATAATTTATCGGCTAAGGGATCGACAAAGGATCCAAAAAAACTTTGCCAGTTAAAGCTTCTTGCTAAAAAACCATCTAAACCGTCACTAAGACCAGCCAGAATAAATAAGTAAAAAGCGGTAACATATTCATGACTGTATAAATAGAATAAAAAAGGAACGATTAATATTAAGCGCAATAATGTGAGCGCATTTGGTATGTATTTTAATATCATAGGCCATACGATAATTTAATTATCCCTTATGTCGTCTAGTACCTGTTCCTAAATAAATAAAAGGATTGACTCTTGAAGGGAATATGTTATTTGCCAAATAGTAAGGTCTAGTGTATACAATACTTAGAGTCCTGTCACTTATGTTTCTCTTCATTTTTACGATACATAATGACCGTGTTACCGATCATCTGTATGAGTTCGGCTTGCAATTGATGACATAGTTCATGAGCCATGACAAGTCGGTCTTCTTTTTCTGCGCCATTTATTTTTACTTTGATGAGCTCATGTGAAAGTAAGGCAACATTCGTTTCCGCAATTACTGCTTCAGTTAAACCCTTGGCACCAAGAAGGACAACTGGTTTTAGATGATGAGCTTTGGCTTTAAGTGATTTTTTATGTGAAATATCCACTGTAATAATCCTAAATAATCTCCCAATTAACCTAAGTTATTTGGAGGTTAAATGATAAAATGGCAAATTATTGCACGTTTTGCTGGGAAAAGGTAGTGAAATTCAGTATGATAAGACATATTGAAATCGATATAAAAATTTATGAAGCGTACTAAAAGCAGTAAACGCTGGCTGCAAGAACACTTTGATGATGTTTATGTGAAGAAAGCACAAGCAGAGGGTTATCGCAGTCGTGCTGTGTATAAGTTAAAAGAAGTAGATGATAAGGAGTCATTACTTAAACCGGGAATGACTGTAGTTGATCTTGGCGCTGCTCCAGGAGGATGGACTCAATATATTTCTGAGCAATTGAAAGGTTGTGGACATATTATCGCTTTAGATATCTTACCTATGGATGCTCTGCCTGATGTGGATTTTATTCTTGGTGATTTTCGAGAAGAAGAGGTATTGCAAAAGTTAATAAATTTGATTCCTGAACATAGCGTGGACTTGTTATTATCGGATATGGCCCCAAATATGAGTGGAAGTAAAGCGATTGATATTCCGCGTGCAATGTATTTGGTTGAGCTTGCTTTTGATTTTGCTGAAAAAATGTTAAAACCCGGTGGTGCTATGTTAATTAAAGTTTTTCATGGTTCAGGTTTTGATGATTTAGTCAAACAAGCGAGATCTTCTTTTGAAAAAGTAGTTATTCGTAAGCCATCGGCTTCACGTGCGCGTTCAAAAGAAACCTATTTGCTGGCAAAGGGATACAATTTATAGTAACTTTATGATCTAATAATTTCGATTGCAGAATATAAAGCAGTTCGTCACTAACGAGGTTAATACTTTGAACGACATGGTTAAGAATTTATTTTTATGGCTGATTATAGCAATAGTGCTTGTTTCAGTTTTCAGTAATTTCGGCCCTCGAAACTCAGTTGCTGAGAAGCTTTCTTACAGCCAGTTTTTGAAAGAAGTTGATCAAGGTATGGTCAATTCAGTCACAATTGAAGATGATAAAATCATCAAAGGAATCACTAAAAATAATAAGCGTTTTGTAACTTATATGCCTATGCAAGATAACGCGCTGCTTGGTGAGCTGTTAAAAAGTAAAGTGGATGTAAGTGGCCAGGAAAAGCAGCAAGAAAGCTTCCTTCTGCATTTATTTATCAACTGGTTTCCGATGTTGCTTCTCATTGGTGTTTGGGTCTTTTTTATGCGCCAAATGCAAGGAGGCGGGGGCCGAGGCGCCATGTCTTTTGGGCGATCGCGCGCGCGCCTGCTTGGTGAAGATCAAGTTAAAGTCACTTTTGCAGATGTTGCGGGAGTTGATGAAGCAAAAGAAGAAGTTAAAGAATTGGTTGATTTTTTGCGTGACCCTACCAAATTTCAAAATCTTGGTGGACGTATTCCACGTGGCGTACTACTGGTTGGTTCTCCCGGAACTGGTAAAACGCTCTTAGCGAGGGCCGTTGCGGGTGAAGCCAAAGTTCCTTTTTTCACTATTTCAGGTTCTGATTTTGTCGAGATGTTTGTTGGGGTAGGGGCTTCTCGTGTTCGCGATATGTTTGAGCAAGCAAAAAAACATGCTCCTTGTATTATTTTCATCGATGAAATCGACGCCGTAGGGCGTCATAGAGGAGCAGGGCTCGGTGGGGGGCATGATGAGCGTGAGCAAACACTGAACCAATTGCTTGTTGAAATGGATGGTTTTGAAGGCAATGAAGGTGTGATTGTTGTTGCTGCTACTAACCGTCCGGATGTTTTGGACCCTGCGCTATTGCGTCCAGGTCGTTTTGACCGCCAAGTGGTAGTCCCTTTGCCTGATATACGAGGACGAGAGCAAATATTAAGAGTACATTTGCAAAAAACTCCCGTAGACACCAATGTTGATGTAATGGCCATTGCCCGAGGAACTCCTGGATTTTCTGGTGCTGATCTAGCAAATCTTGTCAATGAAGCCGCTTTATTTGCTGCACGAGCTAATAAGCGTAAAGTCAGTATGGTGCAGTTGGATAAAGCTAAAGATAAAATCATGATGGGAGCTGAACGACGTTCCATGGTGATGGATGATAATGAGAAAAAGTTAACTGCATACCACGAAGCAGGACATGCAATTGTAGGTCTATGTGTACCAGAACATGACCCTGTTTATAAGGTATCTATTATTCCTCGTGGACGTGCACTGGGTGTGACTATGTTTCTACCAGAGCAAGACAGATACAGTCATAGTAAACGTCGACTGGAAAGCCAATTATCTAGCCTATTTGGCGGACGAATTGCTGAAGAACTTATTTTTGGTCCAGAGAGTGTGACTACAGGTGCTTCAAATGACATTATGCGTTCTACTGAAATAGCACGTAAAATGGTTACTACATGGGGGTTATCGACTTTGGGACCGCTCACTTTTGGTGAAGAGGAAGAAGAAGTATTCTTAGGTCGCTCTATGAATAAACATAAAGAAATGTCAGATAGGACAGCGCAACAGATTGATGATGAAGTACGGGCAATTATTGATAGAAACTATAAGCGAGCCAAGGAAATTCTGGTTACTAATATGGATAAACTTCATTTAATGGCTCAAAGCTTAATAAAATATGAAACTATAGATTTTCAACAAATCCAAGAAATTATGTCGGGTAAAGAGCCTTCACCACCACAAGACTGGGATTCATCAAAACCCTTAGATGGTTCTGAGGTAACGAATAATAATAAATTATCCGAAAAACCAACCGATCCGGAAGTAATAGTAAATCCTGCGGAAGAACACTGAAATTACTAATCATAGGTGAGAAAAGCAGGTGAATTCAAAGCAATTTATGAGTTGGCTTCAGCATCAACGCCAACTCATACCAGATAGCCCTCCTGAAGATCCATTAATTATGGGTATATTAAATGTCACGCCAGATTCTTTTTCTGACGGAGGTCAGTTTTTATCAGTGAACCATGCATGTGAACATGCATTTCAATTAATTACCCAAGGGGTAGATATAATTGATATTGGAGGACAATCTACGCGGCCTGGTGCACAGCAAGTTTCAGTAGATGTTGAATTAAAGAGAGTTATTCCTGTAATTGAACAAATTCGTTTGGGTTCAGACATTTGTATTTCTATTGATACAAATAAGCCAGAAGTGATGGAAGCCGCTGTAAATGCTGGTGCTAATCTGATTAATGATGTTTATGCGCTACGTACCGATGGTGCACTTTCAATGGCAGCTAAACTCGCAGTTCCTGTTTGCTTAATGCATATGCAGGGAGAACCACAAAATATGCAGAATGAGCCTTATTATTCAGAGGGAGTACTTACTGCAATACTGCATTTTTTTAAAGAGCGTATCACCGAGTGTGAACGTCAAGGGATTAATCGCCAAAATATCATTTTGGATCCTGGTTTTGGTTTCGGAAAGAGTGTACAAGATAATTTGCTCTTAGTTAAAAAGCTTGATATTTTTGCTCCATTTGGATTGCCGTTGCTTTTAGGTGCATCGCGTAAAAGTACTATTGGGGCGATACTTGGAAAAGAGGTAAATGATCGTTTAATAGGTAGCATTACAGTAGCTGTTTATGCTGCATTGAAAGGCGTTGGAATTATAAGAACGCATGATGTCGATGAAACAAAACAAGCGTTACATATGATCAATATGATCTGTCGTGCGGATATTACATTCCCTGGCAGTATCGATTAAATGAGAGGTAAGTAAGGATGAATCAGCGGAAATATTTTGGTACGGATGGTATTCGTGGACATGTGGGACTATCAAATATTAATCCTGAATTCGTATTAAAGTTAGGTTGGGCAATTGGACAGGTATTGGTCAATGGTCATCGTAAAAAAGTAGTTATAGGAAAAGACACTAGAGTGTCTGGCTATATGCTGGAGTCCGCTTTAGAAGCTGGTTTATCCGCAGCTGGAGTTGATGTAGCTTTATTAGGTCCGATGCCAACTCCAGGCATTGCTTATTTAACACAAACACTAAGAGCTAACGCCGGTATTGTGATCAGCGCTTCACATAATCTTTTTGAAGATAATGGAATTAAATTTTTTTCTGCGGAAGGTGGAAAATTACCTGATAGCGTTGAATTAGCTATAGAAGAAGAACTGGAGAAAAAGATGCAAACAGTATCTTCTGAAAAATTGGGTAAGGCAACACGAATCAATGATGCAACGGGACGTTATATAGAATTTTGCAAATCCACTATTCCCTCTCTAACGCGATTATCCGGTTTAAAAATTGTTGTTGATTGCGCCAATGGTGCGACTTACCATGTTGCTCCCAACGTATTTGCTGAACTTGGAGCTCAAGTTATCTCTATAGGCAATCGTCCAGATGGTTTTAATATCAATGAAAATTGCGGCTCAACAGCCCCCGAGTTATTAAGGCAAAAAGTAATTAGTACTGGGGCGGATATTGGCATTGGCCTTGATGGTGACGGAGATCGCGCTATATTAATTGATTCAGAAGGTAACATTGTTAATGGTGATCAAATTTTATATCTTATAGCCAAAGATAGACACCAACGTGGAGTATTGCATGGGGGAGTAGTTGGAACACTGATGAGTAATTATGGCTTGGAGCGAGCTTTTAACGATCTAGGGATCCCATTTATTCGTTCAAAGGTTGGTGATCGATATGTTTTAGAGGCTTTACACAAAAATGATTGGAAAATTGGCGGCGAACCCTCAGGCCATATCGTGTGCTTGGATAAGACTACAACGGGAGACGGAATAGTTGCTGCGTTACAAGTATTATCTATTATGGTCAAGCAAGGTAAAACGTTACAGCAATTAACACAAGGTCTGACCTTATTACCACAAAGTCTTGTAAATTTTAAAACCAATCATGCCGAGCTTTTAGCTAAAAATCCCCAGGTAATTGAACGAGTTAGGGCTTTAGAAGAAAGTTTAAAAGGCGAAGGAAGGGTTCTTCTTAGGCCATCAGGAACCGAACCTCTGCTACGGGTTATGGTAGAAGGTATTAATGAGGCTTTAGTGAAACAATACGCACAAAAGCTTTGTGATTACATAAATCAAATTGATGAGCATGAATTCATTAAGTAGATTTTTGGATCAGTGTCGTTTGCGATAAGAAAAGCTTTTAATAAAAAAAATGCAATAAGACTACACATCTTGTCTGAGTTTGGGTATAGTCCGCAGTGGAGAATAAGAGGGTCATTTAATGAGACAGAAAATAGTCGCTGGCAATTGGAAAATGAATGGTCAGCTACATCAGGTAGTTCAATTAACTAATGAGCTTAAAGAACTCCTTCAGTCTGTTAAAAATACTCGTATTGTAATTATGCCTCCATCAATTTATATACCGCAAGTAAGAGACTTAGTTGCGGAATGTAATATTGCTCTAGGGGCGCAGAATGTATATCCAAAAGATTTTGGCGCATATACAGGGGAGATATCCGCTCCTATGTTAAAAGATTTTAACTGCCGTTATATCTTAGTAGGTCATTCTGAGAGAAGACATGGATTTCATGAAGATGAAAATTTTGTCGCACAAAAATTCCACCATGTAAAAGAACATGGTATGATACCTGTTCTTTGTGTCGGCGAAACTCTAATTGAGCGCGAAAAGGGACATACGGAACAAGTAATAGCAAATCAATTACTGGCAGTAAGTGAACAAGATAAAAATTGCTTTCGTGATTGTGTAGTGGCTTACGAGCCTGTGTGGGCAATAGGTACAGGAAAAACTGCATCACCAGAACAGGCCCAGGAAGTTCATAAATTCATTAGAAAGCTGGTTGCAGAAATAAATGATAGCGATGCGGGACAACTACCCGTCCTTTATGGCGGTAGTGTCAATGAAAATAATGCTAAGGCACTATTTTCAATGCCAGATGTTGATGGTGGTCTGGTAGGAGGAGCATCGTTGAACGCGAAACAGTTTGTGGAAATTGTGAAATGTATCAATTGATATTAATGATTCATGTAATCGTTGCGGTAGTCTTAATCGGCTTAGTACTTATCCAGCATGGCAAGGGTGCTGATGTAGGTGCAGCTTTCGGATCAGGCGCTTCGAATACGTTATTTGGTAGCCAAGGAACGGGAGGTTTTTTGTTTAAACTAACTGGTGCTTTAGCGATGACTTTTTTTGTTACCAGTTTATTGTTATCTTATTTAGTATCTACGCAATATCAAAAAACGGAACAACAAGTAATTCCTCAGCAAACAAGTGTACCGGTGAATTCAATTCCAGTTCCGATTGATGGCAATGATAAAAAAAATAAATAAATCTTTTTACTTCGTTTTATAAAGTAAAAGAAAAATGGTTAAAAGTAATAATAAATAGAAAAATATGCCGAAGTGGTGAAATTGGTAGACACGCCGTCTTGAGGGGGCGGTGGCGTAAGCCGTGCCGGTTCGAGTCCGGCCTTCGGCACCACATTTTAATCCGTGCAAGGTACAAAAATGCTATCTCAATATTTTCCAGTTCTCATTTTCATAATTATTGGAGTCGCGTTAGGTTTAGCGATGATAGGTGCAGGTAGCCTGTTTTCAAAACATATGCCCGATAATGCCAAAAACGCACCTTATGAATGTGGATTTGGTGCTTTTGAAAATGCGCATATCCCTTTTGATGTTCGCTTTTATCTTGTAGCCATACTTTTCATTATCTTTGATTTGGAAACGGCTTTCTTTTTTCCTTGGGCTTTGGTTCTACGTAAGATAGGGTGGTTTGGTTTTGCAGGAATGATGTTATTCCTAGGGTTGTTAGTTATTGGCTTTATTTATGAATGGAAACGCGGCGCACTTGAGTGGGAATAATTTTAAGTGCAAGCATGTTCACTTCTGATCGCTTTCTACAAGTAGAAGCACAAGATTAGAAGTACTCTTTTTTTATTAATATTTAACTGCTTAGAGGCTAGCTATGGCGGTTGCTGAATTGCAAAAAAGTGGTTTTGTGACGACTTCTGTCGAAAAACTTGTTGGATGGGCGCGTAGTGGTTCTATGTGGCCTATGACATTTGGTTTAGCATGTTGTGCAGTAGAAATGATGCATGCTGGTGCTGCTCGTTATGATTTGGACCGGTTTGGAATTATTTTTCGTCCAAGTCCACGTCAATCTGATGTGATGATAGTTGCTGGCACATTGTGTAATAAAATGGCTCCTGCTTTGCGCAAAGTGTATGACCAAATGCCTGAACCCAGGTGGGTGGTTTCTATGGGATCATGTGCTAATGGCGGTGGATATTATCATTATTCCTACTCAGTGGTGCGTGGGTGTGATCGTATTGTTCCTGTAGATGTTTATGTACCAGGGTGCCCTCCAACTGCTGAAGCACTACTTTATGGAATTATTCAATTACAAAACAAAATCAGGCATAAAAAAATCTTAGAAGCTTAAGATTATCAAGGGTGCAATTAGATGACAAAAAATGATTATTTGGTTGAACAACTCAAGAGTGAATTGGTAAGTTACATTAGCACTATATCTGTCGCTTATGATGAGGTAACCATTGAAGTTGATGCATCAAATCTAAAGGCCGTAATGCTTGAATTACGTGATTTAGAAGCTTTTTGTTTTGATCAGCTTATTGATCTTTGTGCGGTAGACTATTTACTTTATGGTCAATATGATTGGGAAACAGATGCAGCAACGGAAAAAGGTTTTTCTCGAGGTGTTGAACGCCAAGAAACCAAAGCATACACATTCGATAAACCTCGCTTTGCAGTAGTTTATCACCTGCTTTCAACTAAAAAAAATCATCGCATACGAGTTAAAGTATTTGCTGATGAGTCACACTTAATTGTTCCATCAGTACATGATTTATGGAAAGGAGCAAATTGGTTTGAGCGTGAAGCTTATGATTTATATGGTGTTTTATTTGATGGACATCCAGATTTAAGACGTATTTTGACGGATTATGGTTTTATTGGATACCCATTTCGTAAAGATTTTCCACTAAGTGGTCATGTTGAAATGCGCTATGATGCAAAATCAGAAAAAGTCATTTATGCTCCAGTAGATATTGAGCCTAGAGTTTTAGTGCCCAAGGTTATTCGTAATGATAACCGTTATATTGGTAACAAAGGTGGCGAAAATGATTGAATTGAAAAACTATACTTTAAATTTTGGTCCACAACACCCAGCGGCACATGGTGTGTTACGTTTAGTTCTTGAGCTTGAAGGCGAAACAATCATACGCGCAGATCCTCACATCGGTTTATTACATAGAGCAACAGAAAAATTAGCAGAAACAAAACCCTATATTCAAACTATTGGTTATATGGATAGGCTCGATTATGTCTCTATGATGTGTAATGAACACGCATATGTGCGAGCAATCGAAAAGTTATTAGGTATAGAAATTCCCTTACGTGCTCAATACATTCGAACTATGTTTGATGAAGTAACACGTATTTTGAATCATCTTTTATGGCTGGGCGCTATTGCGCTTGATATAGGAGCTATGACTGTCTTTTTATATTGCTTTAGAGAGCGTGAAGATTTATTTGACTGTTATGAGGCTGTATCTGGAGCGCGAATGCATGCTACTTACTATAGACCTGGGGGGGTAGCACGAGACTTACCCGATGCCATGCCTAAGTATCAAACCTCAAAATGGCATAATGATCGCGAAGTTGAAAAACTAAATGAAGATCGAAATGGCAGCTTGCTTGATTTTCTCTGGGCATTTACTGAGCGTTTTCCGCGCTGTGTCGATGAGTATGAAACATTATTAACCGATAATCGCATTTGGAAGCAGCGCACCGTTGATATTGGTGTTGTTTCACCCGAAGATGCGCTTCAATGGGGTTTTACAGGTCCTATGCTTCGGGGTTCAGGAATTGCCTGGGATTTACGAAAAAAACAAAGTTATGCTGCTTATGATCGTGTAGATTTTGATATCCCTGTAGGAAAAACAGGTGATTGTTATGATCGCTATTTAGTCCGTGTAGAAGAACTAAGACAATCAAATCGCATAGTGAGACAATGTATTGAGTGGTTGAAGGCAAATCCTGGGCCAGTTCGAGTAGATGATCATAAAGTTACTCCTCCCCGACGTGTAGAAATGAAAGCAGACATGGAAGAGTTAATCCATCACTTTAAGTTATTTACTGAAGGTTTTTGTTTACCTGCGGGTGAGGTATACAGCGCTGTTGAAGCGCCTAAAGGCGAGTTTGGTATTTATATGGTGTCGGATGGTGCTAACAAACCCTATAGGATGAAAATTCGTGCTCCTGGGTTTGCTCATCTGTCCAGTTATGATGAAATGACTCGAGGACATATGATCGCTGATGGCGTCGCTATTTTAGCAAGCCAGGATATAGTATTTGGTGAAATAGATCGTTAATTCTTATGGATTTATTGCAAAATTTTTGCGATGAACTTGTTTGTGTTTAATTAAAGATCGTAGAAATTTATATGATTTGTGCTTGAATTGCTATCGAATTGACATGTTTGATGATGCGCAGGCGCATATTGATGTAGTACATGAAGCATTTTGCAAATGAAATGTCAAGATGATGGTTAGATATGATGTGAGTCATGTAATTTTTTGCACGACTCCCTAAATAAAAGGTTTAGAAATGTCTGATAATTCAGCAAAAATATTGCGTCAACTAGTCTCGGCCGAGAGAATGAAAGAAATTGACCATTGGATAGCAAAATATCCAATAGATCAAAAACAATCTGCTGTTATGAGTGCTTTAAGACTTGTTCAAGAAGAGCATGGTTACTTAACTACGGAATTAATGGATGCAATCGCCAATTATCTTGATATGCCTCCAATTTCGGTTTATGAAGTGGCCAGTTTTTATACGATGTATGAGCACAAGCAAGTTGGTAGACATTTGATAAATGTATGTACCAATATTTCATGTATGCTCTGTGATTCAGCCGCAGTTGTAAAACATCTAGAAAAAAAATTAAACATAAAATTGGGTGAAACTACGGATGATGGGCGCTTTACCTTACGAGCAGTGGAATGTTTGGGTGCTTGTGTTAATGCACCAATGATGCAGGTGGATAAGGACTATCATGAAAATTTGACTCCTGAATCAATAGACAAAGTGTTGGAACAATACCAATAAAAGATAGAGGTGGTTGCCGTGGTTGAATTAAATCAAGTTTGCTATCGAACATTTCATCTACCAGAGCCTTGGACACTATCTGCATATGAAAGTGTTGGTGGATACAGTGCTTGGAGAAAAATTTTAAAAGAACAAACTTCTCCTCAACATATTATTGACGAACTTAAAACTTCTGCATTACGAGGTCGGGGTGGCGCTGGGTTCCCTACTGGATTGAAGTGGAGCTTTATGAACCGCAATAATCCAGTACAAAAATACGTTGTATGTAACTCTGATGAAGGCGAACCAGGTACTTGTAAAGATCGAGATATACTAAGATTTAACCCGCATCAACTTATAGAAGGCATGGCTATAGCTGGATACACCATGGGGGCAACTGTAGGTTATAACTACATTCGTGGTGAATTTTGGCTGCCTTATGAACATACAGAGATGGCCATAAAAGAAGCTTATGCAGCGGGTTTATTGGGTAAAAATATTTTAGGCTCTGGTATTGATTTTGATCTATACAATCACTTAGGTGCAGGTGCTTATATTTGCGGCGAAGAAACTGCTTTGCTCAATTCTCTTGAGGGAAAAAAAGGTCAACCGCGATTTAAACCACCATTTCCTGCAAACTATGGTTTATACGGTAAACCCACGACAATAAACAATACTGAAACTTTTGCTTCCGTTCCCGTTATTATGGAAAAAGGCGGGGAATGGTTTTTAAAACTAGGTAAACCCAACAATGGAGGCGCTAAGTGCTTCAGTGTCAGTGGACATGTAAATAAGCCAGGAAATTTTGAAATTCCATTGGGCACACCTTTTAAAATGCTCGTAGAGTTAGCAGGTGGGGTTCGCGAAGGTCGAAAGATAAAAGCAGTAATTCCTGGGGGAACATCGATGCCTGTTTTGCCAGGTGATGTTATGATGGGTCTAGATATGGATTATGACTGCATACAGAAAGCCGGTTCAGGATTAGGATCAGGGGCGGTAATCATCATGGATGAAACTACTTGTATGGTAGATGCGTTGTATCGTATTGCAGAGTTCTATATGGATGAGTCTTGTGGCCAATGTACTCCATGTCGAGAAGGTACGGGTTGGATGGTTCGTTTATTACACCGTATCAAAGAGGGTCATGGTGAACCTGGGGATGTAGAGAGATTAGTCAATGTCGCGAATAATATCGAAGGACGCACTATTTGTGCATTAGGTGAGGCAGCTGCTTGGCCTGTACAAAGTTTTATTAAGCAT
Organism: Legionella santicrucis; assembly: GCF_001468135.1. Classification (GTDB taxonomy): domain Bacteria; phylum Pseudomonadota; class Gammaproteobacteria; order Legionellales; family Legionellaceae; genus Legionella; species Legionella santicrucis. The sequence goes on from NZ_LNYU01000016.1 coordinate 15,636, forward strand.
TTCCGCGATGAATTTGAATATTTCGTGAAACATAAACGCTCAATCGTCGCAGCATAAATAAAAGGTTTGACTATGACTACTACTATTGAAATCGACGGTAAAGTATTTGAAGCAGAAAATGGTCAAATGATCATTGAAGTGGCAGATGAGGCAGGTATCCATATTCCACGCTTTTGCTATCATAAAAAGTTATCAGTGGCAGCAAACTGCCGCATGTGTTTAGTTGAAGTTGAAAATGGCAGAAAGCCAGTTCCTGCTTGCGCAACGCCAATTACAAATGGGATGAAAGTATTTACTAAATCAAAAGAAGCATTACATTCTCAAAAAGCAGTTATGGAGTTTCTACTCATTAATCACCCATTGGATTGTCCAATATGTGATCAAGGAGGGGAGTGTGAATTACAAGATAACTCTATGGGATTTGGGTCAGGCTCATCAGAATATAAAGAAACAAAACGTTCGGTGGACGACGATAATTTAGGTCCACTTATTTCTACTGAAATGACACGATGCATCCATTGTACTCGTTGTGTTCGATTTGGCGAAGAAATAGCAGGATTAAGAGAGTTAGGTGCAACAGGACGTGGTGAACATATGCAAATTGGCACGTACGTTCAACATAGTATGAAGTCAGAAGTCTCTGGCAACATCATTGATTTATGTCCTGTCGGAGCTTTAACCTCTAAACCTTTTCGTTTCACAGCACGAGCTTGGGAGTTGACACAACATGAAGGTGTTGCGCCACATGATTGTTTGGGATCAAATGTTTATTTGCATACACGTCGCAATGAGTTGATGCGTATTGTTCCTAAAGAAAATGAAGTCATTAATGAAACCTGGCTCTCTGATCGTGATCGATTCAGTTACTTAGGATTAAAAAGCGAAGCAAGAGCTTCTCAGCCACAAATTAAACGCAATGGTCAGTGGGAAACGGTGGATTGGGAAACCGCTTTAAAATTTACGGCAGATGGGTTAGCCCGTGTTATAAAAAACAATGGACCTGAGCAAGTAGCTGCATTTGCATCGAGCTCTTCTACTTTAGAAGAGTTATTTTTACTGCAAAAACTTATGCGCGAAATTGGCGTGCACAATCTCGATCATCGAGTGCAACAAGTTGATTTTAAAGACCAAGAAAATCAAACAACAACTCCTAAAAGCTCTTTACCCTATGCCGACATAGAGCATCAAAACGCTATATTGCTCGTTGGATGCAATATAGATCGTGAAGTTCCCTTGGCGGGTGTTCGAATTCGTAAGGCTTTTCGTAATGGAGCCAAAATTTATGCAATTAATCCGGTAGATTTTGAATACCGTTTTGATTTAAGTGAGCGTTTTATAATTCCACCCCTGGAAATGCCAATGCAATTGGCCAAACTTATTTTAGCGCTTACTGATAATACGAAAAGTTTGCCTGAAGAAATACAAAAATTATTAATAGGCTTAGAGCCAGACGAAGCAATTCGCAGTGTTGCCAAGGCATTAAAAGAAGGCAAGGCATGCCTGGTTACCGGTGCTCTTTGCGAAAATCATCCAGAGGCTGCTTTATTACGTACATTTGTTTTCTTGATCGAAAAGTTAAGCGGCGCAAAGGTACTCAGACTTACTCACGGTGCTAATACTGCCGGAGCATGGATGGCAGGGATGGTTCCCCATAGAACAACGGCAGGAAAATCTGTTTCTACTTCAGGAATGGATGTCCAGTCAGCGATCAATGCGAAGCTGAAAGCATATTTTTTAATGGGAGTTGAGCCAGGTTTTGATTTTGCTAATCCTTTTGGTGCAAGACAAGCGATGCTTGCAGCAGAATTTGTTGTGCTACTCTCAGCCTATAATCATGATGCAATGTGTGATTATGCGGATGTAATCTTACCTATAGCTCCTTATGCAGAAACTTCAGGGACCTATATCAACGTTGATAATACTTGGCAAACAGTAAAAGGAGCTTTGTCTCCTCATGGGGATTCTCGGCCCGCATGGAAGATTTTAAGAGTATTGGGTAATTTGCTCCACTGCCATGATTTTGAATATATGTCGACTGAGGATGTCTTAGCAGAAATAAAAAATACTATTGCAATTACAATGGAGCATGAATATAAACCGTATTATCCTGAATGTTTACCACTCATGAATCAATCTCTAGCTCGGGTGGGCGAGTGGCCTCTATACCGTAGCGATGCAATTGTTAGAAATACTAAAGAGTTACAATTATGTGCTGCAGCTGAGTCGGCATGTATACGCATCAATCCTGAAACAGCAGATAGATTAAATTTAGATGATGTTGCTACTGTATCTCAGGGAGATATTGAGATAACATTGCCGCTTAAACGTGATGAGCGCATTGCGGCCGATGTTGTATGGGTAGCAAACGCGATGCCTGAGACGGTTGACTTAGGTCATTCATTTGCTGCAATAACTATTAAGCGCTAGGCAGGTAAAAAAATGCTGCAAGATATTAGCATATTAATTTGGGTCATTATTAAAATATTAGTGATAGTAATACCTTTATTACTTTGTGTTGCCTATTTAATTTACGCTGAGCGTAAAGTAATAGGATACATCCAAGCCCGGATAGGTCCAAACCGGGTTGGTGTCAAAGGTTTACTTCAGCCTATTGCTGATTTAATTAAATTGATTACAAAAGAAATTATTATTCCCACGAAATCAAATAGATACCTCTTTATTGCCGCACCATTGTTTGCTTTGGTACCTGCTTTAGTCGGTTGGGCTATTATTCCTTTTCAAGAAGGGGTTGTTCTAGCAAACATTAATGCAGGTGTGCTCTATATTTTTGCAATGAGCTCCTTAGGTGTATATGGAGTATTAATTGCAGGTTGGGCGTCTAATTCTAAATATGCTATGTTTGGTGCCTTAAGAAGTACTGCTCAGACTGTCTCTTATGAGATAGCGATGGGTTTTGCGTTAGTAGGAGTACTGCTTGCAGCAGGAAGCATGAACTTAACCGATATCGTTAATTCACAAAGAGGCGGCATTTTACATTGGTGGTTTATTCCATTACTGCCACTCTTTTTTGTCTTTTGGATCGCAGGCATTGCCGAAACAAATAGAGCCCCCTTTGATTTGGCTGAAGGAGAGTCTGAAATTGTTGCAGGATTCCATGTTGAATACTCTGGGATAGGGTTTGCACTGTTTTTCTTGTCCGAATATGCGAGCATGATTCTCATTTCTGTATTACTCAGTATCTTGTTTCTCGGGGGGTGGATGTCTCCATTTGAGGGGATGCCGATTTTAGGAGACATCTTTTTTGTTGTTCCTGGTTTTGTTTGGTTGCTCGTAAAAGTATGCTTTTTCCTTTACGTGTATTTGTGGATAAGGGCAACTTTTCCTCGTTATCGTTATGACCAGCTTATGCGCTTAGGTTGGAAAGTACTTATTCCAGTCACCATCGTTTGGATTATTGTAACTGCCTTAATGGTTATAACACATCTTAAACCTTGGTTTTGATGATTAATAGAGAAGCCGATGAAAAAAGCATATCAAAATATAAAATATTATTTACGTAGTTTTCTTTTAGTAGAATTATTATTGGGTTTAAAGCTAACCGGTAAATATTTCTTTAAGAAAAAAGTAACTGTACAATTCCCTGAAGAAAAAACACCCATTTCACCTCGTTTTAGAGGATTACTAGCGCTGCGCCGTTATCCAAATGGTGAAGAGCGTTGTATTGCATGTAAGCTATGTGAGGCGGTTTGCCCAGCTTTGGCCATAACAATTGAAGCAGAGCCACGCGAAGATGGTACTCGTCGCACAACACGATATGATATTGATATGTTTAAATGCATTAATTGTGGTTTATGCGAGGAGTCATGCCCAGTGGATTCTATAGTTGTTACCCCAATACATCATTATCATGTGAGTGAGCGAGGGCAAAACATTATGACTAAAGAAAAGTTATTGGCGCTTGGTGATTTGATGGAACCAAAACTTGCAGCAGATCGAGCTGCTGACGAAAAATACCGATGAAGAGGTAATTTTTATGCATGATTTATTAGTTCAAGTGATTTTTTATATCTTTGCGGCATTAGCAATTGGTGCCGCTTTTATGGTAATTATTCAAGATAACCCAGTACGTAGTGTTTTATTTCTTGTACTTACTTTTTTTGCTAGTGCTGCATTATGGATACTTGCGGAAGCAGAGTTTCTCGCACTTATTCTTATACTCGTTTATGTTGGCGCAGTGATGACCTTGTTCTTATTTGTCGTCATGATGCTCAATATTGATGTTGAAATAATGAAGAGTCATTATAAACGCTATTTGCCATTTGGACTAATTCTTGTCGCATTGTTCATTGGACTTTTAATGGTGTCTATTCCTTCTGGGACCTTTAAGAAAAATGTAGAAGTCCAAGGTTATGCAATAAGCTCACAATTGCTCGATGCAAAACAAAATGACTCTGAAGAACAACGACCATTGTCGAATACTGAAGCTTTAGGCATGGTGTTGTATACAGATTATTTATTGGCTTTTGAAATTGCAGCTGCTTTATTGTTAATAGCAATCATTTCCGCAATAACTTTGGTACATAGAGGCCCGAGAAAATCGAAAAGACAAAATGTGAAACAACAGATTCTAACGCATAAAAATCAGCGAGTAGAATTAATTAATATGAAAGTAGAAAAATAAATATTGGGGAATTCTAGATGATACCTGTTAATCATTACCTAATTTTAGGAGCCATTTTATTTGGTTTTGGTCTTATTGGCATTATGATGAATCGGAGAAACATCATTTTATTGCTAGTATGCATCGAATTAATGTTGCTCGCAGTGAACACAAATTTTGTTGCATTTTCACATTATTATAGTGAGATTAGTGGACAAGTCTTTGTCTTTTTTATATTAACTGTTGCTGCTGCAGAAGCGGCTATAGGTTTAGCCATAGTGATGTTGCTTTTTAGAAATAGAGGTAACATTAACGTTGATAAGATGAATCATTTAAAAGGTTAACATTGTGAGTATCCAACAACTTTGTCTAATAATTGTTCTAGCGCCTCTTGCAGGTTCTATGATTGCCGGTTTTTTTCGTAATCAAATAGGACGAGCTGGAGCTCATACAGTCACTATTTTGGGCGTTGCGATTTCTTTCGCAACATCAGTATATTTGGCATGTCAGCTTTTCTCAGGCCATATTCCAACGGAGAGTACTGTTGTTTATCATTGGGCGAGTGGTGGATTAATTCTTCCATTCGAGTTCAATATAGGATTTTTAATCGATCCGTTAAGTACGGTTATGTTGGTTATCGTTAACTTTGTCTCTTTACTCGTGCATATATACAGTATTGGATATATGGCAGACGATGATGGGTATCAACGTTTTTTTAGTTATATTTCTTTATTTACTTTTATGATGTTGATGTTGGTAACCGCCAACAATTTCTTACAACTATTCTTTGGCTGGGAAGGTGTGGGACTCGTATCTTATTTGCTTATCGGTTTTTGGTATCAGAAAGAATCAGCTAATGAAGGCAGCCTGAAAGCATTTATTGTAAACCGAGTTGGTGATTTTGGGTTTCTATTAGGTATCGCTCTCGTTTTTGCATATACAGGAAGTATTGATTATGCAACTGTATTCCAAAATGCAAACTACTTGGCTACTCAAAATATAGAGTTATTTCAAGGACATCCTTGGTCTTTGATGACTGTAATTTGTTTGGCTTTATATGTGGGAGCTATGGGGAAATCAGCACAAATACCTTTACATGTGTGGTTACCTGAATCTATGGAAGGTCCAACACCAATTTCAGCACTCATCCATGCGGCAACAATGGTTACCGCAGGGGTATTTATGATAGCGCGTATCTCTCCACTTATTGAGTATTCCACTACAGCATTAAGTGTTGTCTTGGTGATTGGTGCGAGTGGCGCACTCTTTACGGGAATTTTAGCTTTGGTCATGAATGACATTAAACGAGTTGTTGCTTATTCGACTCTGTCACAACTGGGTTATATGATGGTAGCAATGGGGGCGTCAGCCTATAGTGCGGGTATTTTTCATCTGCTTACGCACGCATGTTTTAAAGCTTTATTATTCCTCGGTGCGGGTTCAGTCATTATTGGTATGCATCACGAACAAGATATGAGGAAAATGGGTGGTTTGTGGAATAAAATGCCCATTACCTATGTCACCTATTTTATAGGCTCTTTGGCTTTATGTGCGTTTCCACCTTTCGCAGGATTTTATTCAAAAGATACAATTATTGAAGCAGCACAATTATCACAGATCCCAGGAAGCAGTTATGCCTATTTTTGTGTAGTTCTTGGAGCTGGTGTAACAGCACTTTATACCTTTAGATCTTTATTTATGACTTTTCATGGCAAGCCGCGTATGGATAAGCATACGTTAAGTCATATTCATGAATCGCCATGGGTAGTATGGGTCCCACTTGTTCTACTCGCCATACCTTCTGTTATTTTAGGCTATGTACTTTATATGCCCATGCTTTATGATAACCCAAGTCTAATTGGTTCCTCATTGTTTATTCTACCGCAACATAATGTTTTGGCAGAACTAGCCCATGAGATTACTTCTCCTTTTGAAAGCATGCTGCATTCAGTGTACTCCTTGACGCTTTGGATTACTTTAGCTGGCGCAGCTATTGCATGGGTTTGTTATATTGCTGTTCCATCGCTCCCGGGACAATTAGCACGTCGCTTTTCACTCATTTATAAAATGCTTGTTAATAAGTATGGCTTTGATGCGTTTAACAATTTATTTTTTGTAAAAGGCTCGAAGGGAATTGGGCGAATATTTTATAACGTGGGTGATCAAAAATTAATTGATGGAATGGTTGTAAATGGCAGTAGTCGACTTATTAGATGGTTTTCAGCTAAAGGTCGCGCGATACAAAGTGGTTATCTGTATCATTATGCGGCAGTAATGGTATTGGGATTATTTGGATTTTTATGCTGGTTGATACTCGGCTGAATATAGGGTGAAGGTATGCATTATTTGCTCAATTTACTAATTTGGTTGCCCATAATAGGCGGTGTTTTTGTTCTTCTCGTCGGAGATGATCGTAACCCGAATATTTCACGCTACTTAGCTTTATTCACGGTAATACTTTGCTTGTTGCTTTGTATTCCTCTTGTTGCAGGTTTTGATACCAAAACCCTGGGGATGCAATATTTAGAAGAGTTTCCGTGGATGCCAGCGTTAGGAATTAGTTATAGCTTAGGCATTGATGGTTTGTCTTTGCTTCTTATTGTACTTAGTATTTTTACTAACCTAATTGTGATTTTAGCTACTTGGGAAAGCATCACCAATAGGGTTTCTCAATATCTAGCTGCATTTTTAATTATGCAAGGTCTGTTAGTTGGGGTATTTTCTGCGTTAGATGCCATTTTATTCTATGTGTTTTGGGAAGCAACACTGATTCCCATGTATCTGATTATCGGTATCTGGGGCTCTGATAATCGAGTCTATGCCGCTATTAAATTTTTCTTGTATACCTTTTTAGGCTCGGTGTTAATGTTGGCGAGCTTTTTGTACATGGGATATATCGCTGGTACATTCAATATTGAAGCTTTTTATGCAATTAAACTGGGAATGACTGCACAAACATTGATTTTTATAGCTTTTTTCCTAGGCTTTGCAATAAAAATTCCTATGTTCCCTGTTCATACTTGGTTACCTGATGCGCATACGGAAGCACCCGCAGGCGGCTCTGTAGTTTTAGCAGCAATTTTACTGAAGCTAGGAGCTTACGGATTTATTCGTTTTTCTTTGCCTATAGTTCCTGATGCATGTAATCGATATGCAGGGGTAATGATTGCTCTATCTTTAATTGCGATTGTTTATATTGCCTTGGTTGCAATTATTCAAAAGGATATGAAACGACTTATTGCGTATTCGTCGATTTCGCATATGGGATTCGTAACACTAGGCTCCTTTGCTATTTTTGCTATTGCGAAACAATCAGGACTAAGTGGAGCAGGTTTAATATTAGAAGGTGCAATCGTTGTAATGATTTCACATGCATTTGTCTCCAGTGGCCTTTTTGCGGGTGTTGGATTCATTTATGATCGGATGCACACACGAAAATTAGCGGATTTCGGTGGAATCGTAAATACAATGCCTATGTTTGCCTCGTTCTTTATGCTCTTTTGTATGGCAAATGCAGGACTACCAGGAACCTCAGGATTTGTTGGAGAGTTTATGGTAATTTTAGGTTCGCTTAAAGCTGGCTTCTGGGTTGCATTTTGGGCTGCAACTACGTTAATTACTTCAGCAGGCTATAACCTCTGGATGTATAAACGGGTCATTTTTGGTCCTATAGCTAATGAAAAGGTTGCAGCGCTAAAAGACCTCACGGGCTTTGAGTTAAGTGCTTATATCTTGCTTGCTTTAGCAGTAATTGTTATGGGTGTTTATCCTAAGCCATTGTTAGAGTATATCCATCAAACAGTAAGTCATACTCTAGCATTAGCAAGCCAATCAAAACTGTAATCAAGGTTAATCAATATGACAGCATTACTAGAAAATATTCATGTAGCCCTTCCTGAAATGGTTGTACTGGCTACAGCCTGTATCGCATTGCTTGCCGACTTATTTTTAAGGCATCGGTATAAGTCAATTGCTTATTTTATATCCTGCATAGGATTGATTATAGCTGCTTTGATTAGCTTCTTTTATATTGGGATGTATAAAGTTATTACTTTGAGTGGTTTATTTATTAGTGATGATGTAGCTCATATAATGAAGTTTTTTATTTACCTTACTGTTTTGCTTAGCTTCATCTATTCCAGAAACTACATTGATGAGCGTCAAATGCCATCTGGTGATTATTATGTATTAGGAATGTTTTCTGCACTAGGTATGATGCTCCTTGTTTCAGCTCATTCAATGTTAACCATATTTCTAGGTTTAGAATTATTGTCTTTACCTTTGTATGCTATGACAGCTATTCGTAGAACAGATGGCGATTCTTCTGAAGCAGCAATGAAATATTTTGTAATGGGATCCATAGCATCGGCTATGCTTTTATACGGCATGTCTTTAATTTATGGTGCTACCGGGAAATTAGATCTCTTAGATGTTGCTAATGCAATTGCTGCAAATTGGCAACAGCAAAATGCATTATTATCTTTTGCCTTAGTATTCATTTTGGCAGGGGTTGCTTTTAAATTAGCTGCAGTACCTTTCCATATGTGGGCTCCTGATGTATACCAAGGAGCGCCTAGTTCTGTCACTTTATTCATCAGTGCAGCACCAAAAATAGCCGCGGTTGGAATGGCATTCAGACTTCTTACCATTGGATTGGTAGATATTAGTTCACAATGGCAACAAATTTTGCTAGTAATCACGCTGCTTTCTACTGGACTAGGGAATCTATTTGCTGTAGTTCAAAGTAGTATTAAACGCTTACTGGCATATTCTGCGATATCACATATAGGATATGCTCTGTTTGGTATTCTAGCTGCAAGCGCATCAGGATATTCAGCAGCTCTTTATTACATTGTAGTTTATTCGATTACATCAGCAGCAGCTTTTGGATTGATTGTTTTAATGTCCAATCAAGGAATGGAAATTGATAATGTTGATGATTTAAAAGGGCTTAGCAAAAGAAGCCCTTGGCTAGCATTTATGATGTTAATCATTATGTTTTCGATGGCAGGTGTTCCTCCTACAGTTGGATTTCTTACCAAATTACTCGTACTTAAAGCTCTAGTCGATGCACAAATGACTTGGGTTGCAGTACTCGGTTTATTCTTTACAGTTATCGGGGCTTATTACTATTTGCGTATCGTTAAATTAATGTACTTCGATAAACCTGTTCATAATGAACCCGTTATTGTAAATAAAGGTAATGTTCTAATTTTTTCATTCAACTGCTTATCATTGCTTTACTTGGGTATTTTTCCCGGGGCATTAATTGTAGCGTGTATCAACGCTTTTGCTTCTTAATTCATAATATCTGCGTCATAAGTTGCCCTTTTTTGATGCAGAACAAATTTTATTGATAAACTTGAACGAAAGTACTTGCTAAGAAAGAAGAGTCTCAGTATACTTGCCTTCAGTTGACGCGGGGTGGAGCAGCCTGGTAGCTCGTCGGGCTCATAACCCGAAGGTCGTAGGTTCAAATCCTGCCCCCGCTACCACTTATTAGAACCCCATTTATGGGGTTTTTTATTATCTTAAAAAACGTAGTTGAATGGCGGTGAAAAGGTTAACGTACAATCATTCACCGTAAATCAAATTTTTAAGATATGTTTAATTTGTAACTGCACCAAGAAGATAGTAGCCCTGGAGAATAAAGCGATTCTGCGAAATTTCTGTTTCTAGAAGATTTCCAAATAGATGCTTTATCTTTAGTTAGGTTACTGTACTGTATTTGTATTAGGCGAATATGCCTTTTGAAATTTATAAATATTATGATAGAAGATGAATTGGAACATATATTAGCTCCTACAATTGCTGATATGGGCTATGAACTTTGGGGGTGTGAATATCTTTCACAAGGTAGGCATTCTTTATTGCGAATATACATCGATAAATCTGATGGAATAACAATTGATGATTGTGAAGCAGTAAGCCATCAAGTAAGTGCCTTACTTGATGTAGAGGATCCAATTCATGGGAATTATAGTTTAGAAGTATCCTCCCCTGGTATCCCTAGACCTTTATTTAAAAGTTGGCAATATCAACGATATTTAGGTCATGAGATTCAGGTGAAAACTTTTAAGCCAGTTGGCGGTAAACGTAAATTGATTGGTACCCTAGTTTCAGCATCTGAAACTTCAATAGTGCTTAATCTAGGCAATGAAGATCAAGAATTACTTTTTTCAAATATTGTGAAAGCAAGTTTGACAGTATAGAGAGGCGAACAATGAGCAAAGAATTGTTACTGGTTGCAGAGGCGTTATCAAACGAAAGAGGTGTAAGTAAGGACGTTATTATACTTGCCATTCAGGCCGCATTAGAGTCTGCAACTCGCAAGATCTTTGGGCTAGACATAGGTGTAAGAATTAAATTAGATCCTCGTACAGGGGACTATGAAACTTTCAGATATTGGGATGTCGTTAATGATGATGATCTTGAACATTCGGATCGCCAACTCACTTTAGAACAAGCAAGGACTCGTAACCCCTCAGTAAATATAGGTGATCGTATCGAAGAATCAATTCCTTCTATTGAGTTTGGTCGGATTGAAGCTCAAGCAGCTCGCCAAGTCATTATGCAAAAGGTCAGAGAAGCGGAGCGTGAGTTAGTAATTGATCAATTTAGAGGCAAATTAGGACAGTTGATTTATGGTACTGTAAAAAAAGTAACTCGAGACAACATTATTATTGACCTAGGTGGAAAAGCAGAAGCATTCTTACCGCGAACAGAAATGCTTCCTCATGAAATGTTTCGTCCCAATGATAGAGTACGTGCCTATTTATATGAGATAACACCACAAGCACGTGGCCCTCAGTTATTTGTTAGTCGTACACGTAATGAAATGCTGATCGAACTTTTCCGCATTGAAGTGCCAGAAATTGGTGAAAATGTTATTGAGGTTAAAACCGCCGCTCGTGATCCAGGAAATAGAGCAAAAATCGCAGTTAAAACAAATGATGGTCGTATTGATCCAGTAGGTGCTTGTGTTGGTATGCGTGGTGCCCGTGTTCAAGCAGTTTCTAGTGAGCTTGGTGGGGAGCGAGTTGATATTATCCTATGGGATGATAATCCAGCTCAATTAGTTATAAATGCCATGGCGCCAGCAGATATATCCTCTATTGTTGTTGATGAAGATACGCATACTATGGATCTTGCTGTAGAAAAGGATCAGTTATCGCAAGCAATTGGTAGAAATGGTCAAAATGTTCGCTTAGCAAGCCAATTAACAGGTTGGACTTTGAATGTTATGACTACAGACGAGTTTGAAAATAAGAATTTGGAAGAGTCAAGCAAAATTATTAAATTATTTACTTCAGCACTGGAAATTGATGAAGAAATAGCTACATTATTAGTAGCACATGGTTTTTCTTCACTCGAAGAGATTGCATATGTACCCAAAGAAGAGCTCTTAGCTATAGAAGAATTTGATGAAGAAATCGTTGAAGAATTGAGAAATAGAGCCAACGATAACTTACTTACTATGGCTCTTTCTTCCAATAAAGATTTATCTGGTCTACCTGACGATTCTTTGCTCACAATGGAAGGGATGACTCACGATCTCGCTAATCAATTAGCTACTCGAGGAATTATATCTATGGAAGATTTAGCAGAGCAATCTGTAGATGAGTTATTAGAACTTGATGGCATGACAGAACAAAAGGCCGCTGCTTTAATTATGAAGGCTAGAGAGCCATGGTTTTTATAGAGCCATGGATATTTTGATAATATTGTAGTACAAATGATACGCAGATAATAAAGTTACTGCAGAAAGGGGATTAAAATATGGCGGATGTGACGGTTAAGCAATTAGCTCAAGTTGTGGGTATTCCGGTTGAGCGCCTATTGAACCAGTTACAGGAAGCAGGATTGTCTTTTAAAGATGATCAACAAACTGTGAATGAAGAGCAAAAGCGAATTCTTCTCAATCACTTGAAGAGAACTTCTTTGCGCGATACGAATGTTTCGCCTGAAAGAATTACTTTAAGACGAAAAAGCTTATCGCAGGTTACTATTGGTCATGATGCTTATAGTGGAAAGACCGTTAATATTGAAGTTCGTAAAAAGAAAGTTTTTGTGAAGCGAAGTTCTGTCATAGAGCAGCCCGAACCTGAAGAGCCTATAGTTGAAGAGAATGTGCCCGAACAACAACCTGCGGAGATTGTGCTTGAAACTCCTTCTATAGAAGAATCTACAGAGTCATCTCTAGAACCAGTAGAGACGCTACCTGAAACAAATGCTGAGCAGAATCAAGAAGCAAAAGATGAAGTGCCTGTCAGTGAAGAAGAAAAAGTAGAACAATCTTCAGAAAAATTGGCCGCAGATACACTGGAAGAGACCTCTGCACTTGAAGAAATAGCTGAGCTGTCGCTAAAAGAAGATCATAAAACTGAAAAACCTATTAAGAAGAAACACACAGAACAGGGGCCTGAATCTGATTCATCTGATTTTAGAAAAGCTAAGAAAAAACCTAAATATCAAACTTACGATCGTGATGAAGAAGAACAAGACACTCATAGACGCGGTAGTGGGCGTAGTAAATTTAAAAAACGTAAGGGTACTGAAAAATCAGATAAATATAGAGAAGCAGAGGAATCATTAAAACATGGTTTTGCTTTACCGACTGCACCAGTAGTCAGAGAGGTTTTACTTCCGGAAACGATTACAGTTGCTGAGTTGGCGAAAAGAATGTCTGTAAAAGCCGCAGAAGTGATAAAAGTGATGATGTCACTTGGTGCAATGGCTACTATAAACCAAGTAATTGATCAAGAAACAGCAGTGATTGTTATTGAGGAAATGGGTCATAAAGCTCGTATTATTAAAGAAGACGCAATTGAAGCAGGTTTAGGCGAGTCTATTACTGAAGGAAGCCATCATGAATCTAGAGCTCCTGTTGTGACGATTATGGGGCATGTTGATCATGGAAAAACATCTTTACTTGACTATATTCGTCGTACAAAAGTTGCTTCAGGCGAAGCAGGCGGTATTACCCAACATATAGGTGCTTACCATGTGAGTACTCCTAAAGGCGATATTACATTCCTAGATACACCCGGTCATGCTGCATTTACAGCAATGCGAGCTCGTGGAGCTAAAGTGACAGATATTGTAATCTTGATTGTTGCCGCAGATGATGGAGTTAAGCCCCAAACTATTGAGGCTATCCAGCATGCAAAAGCAGCAAAAGTACCTATCATAGTTGCTATTAATAAAATGGATAAACCAGATGCTGATCCTGAACGAGTGATGAATGAATTGACGGTACATGAAGTGATTCCAGAAGCATGGGGTGGAGACACCATGTTTGTTAACATTTCAGCTAAATCTGGAATGGGAATTGATGATTTACTCGATTCAATATTACTGCAATCAGAAGTTTTAGAGCTAACTGCAGTTATAGATGGTGCTGCAAAAGGCGTGGTGATTGAATCTCGTTTGGATAAAGGGAGAGGCCCAGTTGCTACTGTATTAGTACAAAGTGGCACTTTACGTAAAGGAGATATTCTCCTGGCCGGTTTCCAATATGGCCGTGTGCGGGCTTTAGTAAGCGATAATGGCGATATGGTAGAAAGTGCTGGTCCCTCAATCCCAGTAGAGGTACTTGGTTTATCAGCAATTCCTCATGCAGGAGATGAAGCTGTAGTTGTTTCTGATGAGAAAAGGGCTAGGGAAGTAGCTTTATTCCGTCAAGGTAAATTCCGTGATGTGAAACTAGCGAGACGTCAGAAGTCAACTCTTGAAGGTATCATGGAGAATATGGCCGCCGGAGAATCTAAAGCACTTAATGTTGTCCTCAAGGCAGATGTGCAGGGTTCTCTTGAAGCAATTTCAGATGCTTTAGTGAAGTTATCTACTGATGAAGTTAAAGTTGCCGTTATTTCTAGCGGGGTAGGTGGTATTACTGAATCTGACGTCCACCTTGCTATTGCATCTGATGCAATTTTAGTAGGTTTTAATGTTAGGGCAGATAGTAGCGCCAAAAAGCTTGCCGAACACGAATCAGTGCCAATACATTATTACAGTGTTATTTATGATATCGTTGATCAAATCAAAGGTGCTTTAACCGGTATGCTTGCACCACAATTTAAAGAAGAAATTATTGGTATTGCTGAAGTTCGAGATGTATTTAAGTCGCCTAAAATTGGCGCAATTGCCGGTTGCATGGTTGTAGAAGGAGTGATTAAGCGTAACAATCCTATTCGTGTATTGCGGGCAAATGTGGTTATTTACGAAGGTACTTTGGAGTCTTTACGTCGATTTAAAGATGATGTTGTTGAAGTTCGCCAAGGATTTGAATGTGGTATTGGTGTGAAAAACTACAATGACGTGAAACCAGGTGATCTAATCGAAGTATATGAAACAGTTGAAATTAAGCGTGATTTATAAAGATGAGTCATAATTTTAAACGTACAGACAGAGTTGCTGAAATGATTCAGCGAAAGTTGGCTCAGATTATACCGAAGGAAGTTAAAGATCCTCGACTAACTGGATTTGTGACTATATCAGCAGTGAAAGTCGCTGCTGATTTGGGACATGCTAAAGTGTATTTTACTGTGCTTAATGATGACCGTAAAATGGTTGCATCTATTTTAAATGCAGCTTCAAGCTATTTACGTAGCGTTTTAGCACGCAGCATTACTTTGCGTACAGTACCTCAACTCCATTTTGTCTATGATGAATCAATAGAGTATGGGCAACGATTGAGTCGGTTAATTGATAAAGTTGCTCCCCCTGATGACCTTGACAATGACTAGTTCATCATCAACAAAAATTGATGGAATTCTTTTGCTTAATAAATCGCAAGGAATGACTTCTAATTATGCGTTACAAAAAGCAAAAAGATTATTAGGCGCTAAAAAAGCCGGACATACTGGGAGCCTGGACCCTCTCGCTACAGGCATGTTACCAATTTGTTTTGGTGAGGCAACGAAGATATGTCAATTTTTGCTTGATGCAGACAAGTGTTATCAAACCACGGGTTTATTAGGCATTAAAACAAATACTGCGGATGCAACAGGAGAGGTGATTGCACGAACAGATGAGTTTACAATTTCTAAGCAGCAATTAATTGAGGTATTAGAAAAGCATAAGGGAGTTATAAAACAGATCCCATCTATGTTTTCTGCCTTAAAGCACCAGGGTACTCCGCTTTATTGTTTCGCTCGAAAAGGAATAAATATTGAGCGTACGGCACGTGAAATTTTAATTAGTGAGTTGGTACTGAATGCATTTGATGGAGCGCACTTCTCCTTGACAGTAACTTGTAGTAAAGGGACCTATATTCGAAATTTAGTAGAAGATATCGGTGATGTATTAGGTGTAGGAGCGCATGTGACACGTCTACATCGAGTATATACTGCTGGCTTAAATGATATGCCTATGTATTCTCTTGATGAATTAGAGGCAATGTCTTTGACCGAAAGAAAAGCTTGTTTAATTTCTATAGATAGAGCTGTTAATTATCTTGAGCAAGTGACACTTTTGGACGATGAGGTGATTGCTATCCGCCAGGGTAGAGCAATCGCAAGTAAAACAGATGTTGAACTGGCTAATTGTGTTCGTCTTTATGATATGAGAGCACAATTTATTGGATTGGGCGAACGAAATACCCATGGCACTATTAAAGCGAAACGGTTACTTTCTTTTTAAAATTTTCATTTTAGTTCACAAGTGAGTCGAATTAATATGAAATTTTTGCACAAAATTAATTTGTAGTACTTGTTTCGTTGACTTTGCCTTGGTAGAATGTTTGCCTTTGAATGAACACATAGTAGTTCCGGGAGTGTATAATGTCGCTAAACAGCGCGGATAAAGCAACAATTGTAAAAGAATACCAACGTTCTGAGAAAGATACTGGTTCACCAGAAGTTCAGGTTTCTATTATTACAAGCCGTATCAAATATTTAACAGAGCATTTTAAAGAACACAAAAAAGATTTTCATTCTCGACGTGGACTACAAGAGCTAGTAAATAAGCGTCGTAAATTATTAAAATATTTAAAGTGCAAAAATGAAGCACGTTATCAAACATTAATCAAATCGTTAGAATTGAGAGATTCTTATTGATTAATGAGCAAAACATTTCTTTAGAAATGTGCTTTATAAAAACAAATACTTTGAATAAAGGCGCAATTTTCTGCGCCTTTTTTTCGTTATAATTACTTAATGAGGGAGCTTACGTGGCTAAGTTTACAAAAGAAATTGCATTTGGTGACCACACTCTTATATTAGAAACTGGTGAGGTAGCGCGACAAGCTGATGGAGCAGTTTTTGCCAGTATGAATGGTACCCAAGTGTTAGCTACTGTAGTAGGAAAAAAAGATGGTGGCGAAGGCAGTGGATTTTTTCCTCTGACAGTAAATTACCAGGAAAAATTTTATGCAGTAGGAAAAATACCAGGAGGATTTAACAAACGAGAAGGTAGACCTACAGAACTTGAAACATTAATTTCTAGGCTCATTGATCGCCCTATCCGACCTCTTTTTCCTGAGGGCTTTTGTAACGAAGTGCAAGTAATTGTTACAGTTCTTTCATTAAATCCTGAAGTATCTCCAGACATTGTAGCAATGATAGCTTCATCTGCTGCTTTAGCGCTTTCTGGGGTTCCATTTAATGGGCCAATTGGAGCTGCACGTGTTGGTTATAAAGATGGTATTTATTTATTAAACCCAAGCCGAAAAGATCTAGAACAATCTAAATTAGATTTAGTTGTTGCTGGAACTAAAAATGCTATTTTGATGGTTGAA
Organism: Legionella santicrucis; assembly: GCF_001468135.1. Lineage (GTDB taxonomy): Bacteria > Pseudomonadota > Gammaproteobacteria > Legionellales > Legionellaceae > Legionella > Legionella santicrucis. Next base: position 32,996 of record NZ_LNYU01000016.1, read on the forward strand.
TCAGAAGCTAAAGAATTAAGTGAAGACATCATGCGCGGAGCGATCATGTTCGGTCATGAAATGATGAAGAGCGTGATTAAAGGAATAGAAGAGCTGGCTGCTCAAGGAGGTAAAACACGCTGGGACTGGGCCCCTCGTGAGGTAGACGTTAATTTGCAGTCACGTGTGTCTGATATGATAAAACATGAAGTTGAAAGTGCTTATCTTATTAAAGATAAACAAGAGCGCTATCAACGCTTGGCGGAATTAAAAGACCAAACTATTACAGCGTTACAAGCTGAAAATGAAGAATTAAATGCAGATATTATTAGTAATCTATTTGTTGAGCTAGAAAGCGCCACAGTGCGTAATCGTATACTTGATGGAGAGCCTCGCATTGATGGTCGTGATTGTAAAACAGTACGACCTATAGCGATTCGCACGAAGTTACTGGAAAGAGCACATGGTTCTGTTTTATTCACCCGTGGCGAGACCCAAGCTATAGTTGTTGCTACCTTAGGAAATGAGAGGGATGCGCAAATACTTGATAACATTACTGGAGAAACAAAAGACCGATTTATGCTCCATTACAATTTCCCTCCTTATTCAGTAGGAGAAACGGGTATGATTGGCAGCCCTAAGCGTAGGGAAATCGGACATGGTCGTTTAGCAAAGCGTGCGATTATGGCAGTTCTGCCAGAGTCAAGTGAATTCCCTTATGTGCTTAGAGTTGTTTCAGAAATTACTGAATCGAATGGTTCAAGCTCTATGGCTACAGTTTGTGGTACAAGTTTGGCACTTATGGATGCCGGTGTTCCTCTCAAGGCACCTGTTGCTGGAGTTGCAATGGGTTTGATTAAAGAAGGCGATCGTTATGCCGTTCTTACAGATATATTGGGAGATGAAGATCATTTAGGTGACATGGATTTCAAAGTGGCGGGTACAGAGCATGGAATCACAGCGTTACAAATGGATATCAAAATTCAGGGAATCACCAGTGAAATTATGGAACAAGCTCTAGATCAAGCTTTGGAAGGACGTATGCATATTCTTGGAGTAATGAACAATGCATTAGCAGAACACCGAGAAGAATTATCACAACATGCTCCTAGAATTAGTACCATGAAGGTTGCTGAAGATAAAATTCGCACAATCATTGGGAAAGGTGGTGCAACGATTAAAGGTCTTATCGATAGTACAGGAGTTTCTATTGATATAGATGATACAGGTATCGTTCAATTATTTTCACCTGACCTGAAGGCATTAGAAGAAGCACAAAAGCAAATTAAATCTTTAATCGCTGAAATTGAAGTGGGTCAAACTTACCAAGGAAAAGTGAGTAAAATAGTTGATTTTGGTGCTTTCATTAATCTCTTACCTGGCAAAGATGGATTGCTTCACATTTCGCAAATCTGTAATGATAGAACCCAAAAGGTCGAGGCGGTTTTACACGAAGGGCAAGAAATAGAAGTTTTTGTTGCTGGTATTGATAAACAAGGCCGGGTAAAGCTTGAGTGGAAAGATAAACCACAACAGAGTGAAGAAGCAGTAACTCTCGTTCAAGAAAACAATCATGAGACAGCAAGTGTAGAGAGCTCCCAGGAAGGTAATGAGGAAGAATAGTTCTAAGTGATGTTATCATAATGCTCATTGGACGTGAGCTCGATATAAAAATCATTTTATTTTTTATGTCGGGCTCACGTTTTTTTAAGTAATGTTCCTAAAATTTTTAATCTATTGATCCAGTTTTCAGTTTGAGCTGATCGAGGAAAGTTGGAGGTACATCAATTAAAACTAGGCAGCCCTCAAAAAACTTTAGGATCTAGTATGTGCCCTAATCTTGTTAGAAATTTTATCTTGCAGCATCCCTCTAATGATTTCCTGCTCTTTCAGAGGACGATGCTTTTTGGATATTTAAAAAAGTTGAATAGCAACGTCAAATAATTATTGATATCTTGGATATACAAGTGACATCTCATTCATACATTTGGCTTTGAGTTATCTTGAGTGTGAAACAAATCCCGACATTTCAATGTTTATTTTCCATGAATTAAAGTCAAAAACTCAGCCCTACTTGTTGGGTTATTACGCATGTCTCCAAGCATTACTGAAGTTGTCATTACTGAATTTTGCTTTTCTACACCTCGCATCATCATACAAAGGTGTTTTGCTTCAATAACTACGGCTACGCCACGTGCTCCAGTAATTGATTCAATACAATTTGCTATTTCTGTGGTTAAGCGTTCTTGAATTTGTAAGCGCCTTGCAAAATAATCAACAATACGTGCAATTTTAGACAAGCCAATTACTTTTCCATGAGGAAGGTACCCAACATGACATTTACCAAGGAATGGGAGTAGATGGTGTTCACACATAGAGTACATTTCTATATCTTTAACTATAACCATTTCGCTCATATCTGATTCAAATAGAGCTCCATTGATAATGTCTTCAAGATTTTCTTGATAGCCTTTGGTCAAGTAATGCATCGCATTTGCTGCGCGTGTTGGTGTGTCCACCAACCCCTCACGGGTTACATCTTCACCAATTAGTTTTAATAGTTCTGTATATAATTGTTCCATAGTAATTCCTAACCTGGTGGCCAAGTCATGTGACGTCCGCCCAGTAAATGTAAATGAATATGATATACTGTTTGACCTCCGTCGGGATTGATGTTTAGAACTAATCGATAGCCTGAATCACTAATTCCTTCAGCGTGAGCAATTTTTTTTGCCCCTAACATCATTTTTCCCAACAGGGCTTGGTGTTCATCGCTGGTATCATTCAACGTAGAAATATGCTGCTTTGGTATTACCAGCACGTGTTTAGGAGCTTGCGGATTCAGATCATGAAACGCCATTATTTCATCATCTTCAAAAACTACTGATGCAGGGATCGTACTTTGTGCGATTTTGCAAAACAAGCAATTCATAAGCAATCTCATTATTAAGTAAAATAGGTTATTATACATTGCTAACTTATATTACAACAGCTGATCTTTGCCTTTTGGGATGATTTTTCGCATAATAGCCGCCTTATGTACCCCTTACAATTTTAGAGTAAATCTATTAGTGAGGGCTTGTTCATGTTTATTCGATTATTAAAGGGAGAGGAATCAATGAGTTTAATGAAAATCAGTAGTGGTCGGGATTTACCAAAAGAAATTAATGTGGTTATTGAAATCCCTATGCACAGTGAACCTGTAAAATATGAAATGAATAAAGAATCTGGAGTATTATTCGTTGATCGTTTTTTAACAACGCCCATGTTTTATCCCGCTAATTATGGCTACATTCCCCAGACTTTATCTGAAGATGGAGATCCTGTTGATGTGTTAGTTGTAACTCCAGTGCCTTTAGTGGGTGGGTCTGTTATTCCATGCCGAGCGGTGGGAATGTTGAAAATGACCGATGAATCAGGTATCGATGCTAAGATTCTGGCTGTGCCAACAAACAAGTTGACTAAAATTTACGAGCCTATTCAATCTTATGAAGACTTACCTCAGCATTTATTACGCTCAGTTGAACATTTTTTTAGTCATTACAAAGACTTAGAAGAAGGTAAGTGGGTGAAGCTTAATGGTTGGGTTGGTCCTGACGAGGCGTTCAAGGAAATTTTATCCAGCATCGCACGTTTTAATGAGAAAAAATAACATTGTAAGATAAACTGCTTTGCTTTCAATAACAGAAACATCATTGATTTAAGCAACACAGCGTTACCTGAATATTTAACATGTAATGTTATAAGAAATCAGGTAAATGCTGTGCTTTTGCTTAGACATTATTGATGTGAATACAATAAAAAATGACGCATATCTTAGATATTATCTCCGTTTTGCAAATCAAATAATTTTATCCCATTCATTCTCAACCGGTGATCTCAGTAAAGTGCTCAGGGGGATATAAGCTCCATCATTATTCAAAATTTTCATATGGTATATAAATATAATCAATTGCACAAATAATGATCTGCATGATTAAATGTTGTTTATAACAGCTTTATGGAGTTAAAAATGCAGCTCAAACAAATTAGGGTTTTAGAGTACGAGTATGGCTATGAAGAATTAATAAAAAAGATTTTATATAACTCAAAAGAACCTATTTTAATAAAAATAAAAAACTTCCCAGATAAATTTTCTTTGGATTATTTTATTGAACGTTTTAATGGAGAAACAATATACAGTATTTTTGAAAATAATATATGTGTGAATCATCAAAGCAGCGAATTGAAAGCGGCTCTCACTGCAATAAAAAAGAATAAGCCATATCGAATTTTTTCTCAAATTTTCCCTAGAAATAAATCGGAAAAAATAGAATATCACGTGCCTCTTTGGCAAAAATTTCCTTTAAGACCAAGATTTTTTAATAAAGATTATAAAGTAGGATATTATTTTGGTGGAAATGGTGCACATACAGAGATGCATTATGATCGAGAACATTGTTGTAACCTTCATTTATGTTTAAGTGGGAAAAAAGAGCTCTTATTATTCACCCAAGACTAAAGCGATTATATTTATAAACTTCCTTTTATAAGTAATAGCTTTGTTGATTTTGGCCATTCAATGGATTTTCTAAGTAAAATATTTCCCAGAATAAATAAAGCTGAAGGATATAAAGTACTTCTTGAGAAAGGGGATATGTTATTTATGCCGAGAAATTGTTGGCACTATACAACTTATCTTGAGCCCTCAACTTCTGCTACGTATGTTTTTTATCCCAATAAATTTTTTCATCTTTATGGATATTTAACTGGGCACTTCTTTTGTGGTTTTAAAGATAATTTTAGAGTTTCTGAGTGGGCTTGGTTTAAGAAATTCAGTCAGCATTATGCCTTAGCAACAGGATGGAAAAAAATGGGCTTTAAGGCGATTGAAAAAATGCTACTGACTTGTATGTTTTTACCCATCAGTATTTTTAATATGATATCTAAATAATTAAATCACTGAATTTCCCCTAAGTGCACCTGCAGCCTAATTGTTCAAAATTATTAAGGCGCACATACCTAAAATAGGAACGGAGCCGATAACGTTGTGTCTTACCTCTAGGCAATGCAGTTGAGTGTGCAGTAGTACTCAACTGTTTTTTCTAGGATTATATAACTAACTTGATTTTCGGGCTTACACCTCATCTCGCTTTCTTTCAAACCATGTGATACTTTATTTCCTGTTCTAAAAGCTTAAGGAAACTCAGTGGAACTTCAACTTTCTACTCTATCCATCCTATTATTATTTTTAATCATATTGGCTGCTTTTTTTGCCGGTACTGAAATCGGGATGATGTCTATTAATCGATATAAATTAAAACATCTAGTTAAGAAAGGAAATAAACAAGCCATTAGAGTGAATCAGATCCTTGCGCGTCCTGATCGATTACTTAGCGTTGTATTAATCGGTAATACATTGGCTAATATTTTTGCATCAACAATCGCAACTTTGATTGGACAACGACTTTACGGTGATGTTGGAATCGCTGTGGCAACGGCTCTTTTAACATTAGTCATATTAGTGTTTTCTGAAATGATTCCTAAGACATTTGCCGCAATTCATCCACAGCAGGTTGCATTTGTAACGTCTCTGCCATTAAGAATTTTGCAATGGATTTTTGCACCGTTAGTCTATGTAAGTAGTTCAATGTCTAATGGTGTCTTACACTTATTTCATGTTTCTGTGGATAAAATGCAAAAAGAAGCATTAACAGGCGAAGAGTTACGTTCAGTGGTTCATGAAGCGGGGGGATTATTGCCTGTTGAGCATAAAAGCATGTTAATTAGTCTCTTAGATTTAGAAACAGCCACAGTGGAAGATATTATGATTCCCAAATCAGAGATTGTTGGGATCGATATCGAAAAACCTTGGTCAGAAATATTGGAGCAATTGGAAACTGCAAAGCATACCAGACTTCCTTTATATCGTGATTCAGTAGATGATTTAGTAGGAATGATTCATATGCGTGATGCCTTAAACCTGGCTATAGAAGATAAATTAGATCTTAATAGTTTATTACATGCAGCTGATGAACCCTATTATATTCCGGAGGCTACTCCATTAAATGTCCAGCTCTTAAATTTTAGAAAAATAAAAAAGCGCAGTTCTTTTGTAGTTGATGAGTATGGAGACATTCAAGGATTAGTCACTATGGAAGATATTCTTGAAGAAATTGTAGGTGAGTTTACTACAGATGTAGCGGCATTAAGTCGAGATATCACTCCTCAAAATGATGGTTCAGTTATTGTGGATGCGGGTTTAACTTTACGTCATTTAAATCGATTAATGGGATGGCAATTACCGCATATCGGCCCCAAAACTCTAAGTGGCCTAATTGTTGAATATCTTGGCTACATTCCACCAGCGGAATCATGTTTAACCATAGAAAATTATCGTATTGAAATATTAAAAGTAGGGGATAATACGATTAAAAGTGTGAAAATGTTTAAAATAGGTAAAAAGCCACAAATTGCAGCACTTTTTGCAACAAAAAAATAGTAGTCATTCAGAGAAAAAACAGAGTATATAAGCATGCAATGCTTTTTGCCAACCGCTATAAAAAGATTAAGGTCTTATATCACTCTTTTAAAGCTATGACTTGCGCGGTAAACATATAACCACCATTGCGAATAGTTTTAATTAATGCTGGTTTTTTTGCATCAACCTCTATTTTTTGACGAAGTCTGCTTATTTGTACATCAATTCTTCGATCGAAAGGATTCAGATCGCTGTTTTTAGTAATTTGCAATAAAAGCTCTCGATCTAAAACTCGTTGGGGTTGTTGAACAAAAGTTAGTAATAAATCGTATTCACCTGCACTTAATGACAATTCCTGGTGGTCATCACGAAAAACTTGTCTGGATGCAGGATAAAGTCTCCAGTTGGAAAAAATAAGCACTTCTTTTTCATGTTCAATGTGATGCTGCGCTCTTAAAACGCGCCGATTAATAGCACTTATTCGTGCATGAAGTTCTCTTGGATAAAGAGGTTTTATTATGAAATCATCAGCACCTGCTTCGAGTACCTTAATACATGCATCTTCATCTGCAGTATCATTTATCACTAATAAAGGCACTGGATAGTTTGTATAAAACTGATGAATTATCTGAGGATCATTTTTTAAAATCGACCAATGAATTAGAATCGCTGCAGGTATTCCTGATATATTTTGCATCGGATCAAGTTGTTTTTTTTGAACTATCTTTATATTAAATTGTGCAAAATAATTTTTTAGAGCGTCACTGACCGGATCTTCATCAATAAATAGCAGATAGCTTGATTGTGGCATTAAATTCTCTAGGTTTAGGCATGATAGTGATGCATAATTTTGGCAAGTTTATTGCCTACTTGCAATTATTTTCGATACCTGTAAATTTAAAGCTCCATTTTGCTATCAAATTAGAGTCTGTTGATAATTGATTTCCATTATCTATGTTGGCTTTATTTCTGACACCCAACGTTATGTGAACCTAATGTTCAAATAGATTCACATCGTTTGGAAGCCAACAACCCTATTGTTTTTTCTTTTTTTCCAATAAAATAGTACGTAATAACTGAATAATAAATGCACCTAATTTCCTTTGTCTGCCTGATTGAGTTAGCGGGATGCCAATCTTTCTTGAGATTTTAGCTTTCAGAGCAGAGATACCAACAAGCCTTTTCCAGGAAAAGCCGCCACGATTCATTTTTACTCCCTTACATCAAATTAACAAATCCTATTATCCTAAAAAAAATAAAGAAGTTCTACTGAGTATCTTTAAATATGCTCGTTACAAATATTTTTTCTATAGCGCTATCCGCTAAGTTCTATACGTCGTTGCAAGCTCCTTTGGCTCAATCATGTACAAAAAAGTCTGATTTGGACGAAATTAAGTCGTTATTGCGCACCACGGGAGTAGAGAAACTCGATACATCTTTTGTTTATTTTGTAGATGCAGAAAATCGAGGATTGTCGCGGATAGATCAATTAATGCAACACGCGTATCAATTTTGTCATCTTGCGTGATTATTTGCTCATTTTTATAAATTCCGAAAGCCAATGCATTATGATACTGTTTAGGGGCTTACGGCTATTTATATGTCAATATATAGATCTTTAAATTAAAATAGGACAAACCTACACATTTTTTTCATTAAAGATCAGCTGTAGGACTATTAATATGCCAATTATAAATATAACCATCAATGCTATTAATATGTTTCAGTTGACTTTGTAAAGGCTCATTAGCAAATATTAATAAATGAAAAACCACATCTTGTTTCGTGCCGCCAAAATCTTCTTCATACCATTCATAGATCTTAGAGGTGATGAGCTTTCCTTCGACAACATGTACTCCTCTAAGAGAATTGATATAGGTTGTCGCTGCTTGATTCAATTGCTCCTCTAACTTATTGCCCTGATAGGCTTTTCTACTTAAGTTTGGAGCACCGATGGTGGCGTTATTTAAAGCATAATGGGTACGAGGATCGTTCCAAATTGCTCTAATAATACGATTATTGATATCATCCAAGGTCAAAGGAGTATTTTTAATAGTGATTAAACTTGCTCCCCAAGGACCTACACTGAATAAACCTGGAGAAATATTAATTTCTTGAATTGTAGTAATAGGGTAGTAGTTAGCAACAATTTGCACTGTCAAAGCATTATAAACATTAATCCAATAAGCGAGTTGTTCATTACGGTTGTAATTATCAATATTGATTTCTGACATGCTTTTTAAATAATTTTTTAATAGATTTAAATCTATTTGCGTCATATGGTTATAATCAACGAGATTGATATTTTCGTCATTAGTAATGACACGACGGTTTAGAAAAGTTTGCCAAAGTTGATGATTAATCACTTTATACGATAATGGATTATTCACTTCCCATCTAGGCCATAAACTTTTATAAAACGATGCATTTGCTAGCCCTGTAAAGAGGAGCATCAATAAGAGGATGAGAGATTTCTTTATAAACGTTACTAAAGAGAAATATTGATTTGTCGACTGGGCACTTGAACCCACATGCGATTGCGTGTACGCGCACTTAGAACTCTCTGGCATCTTTCTCTCTGTTGTGAGTTTCCAAAAGAGTCTCATATACTTGTTACGGCATACTGTTTTAAACATGAATTATTGCTCTGTTACGAAGAGCGTTTCCTATAGTGTTACCATCCAAAAACTCTAATTCTCCGCCTGATGGTATACCATGTGCCAATTGAGTCATATTTACTGGCTGATCACGCAAGAGCTGATGAATAAAATGAATGGTGGTTTGTCCTTCTACACTAGGACTCAACGCTAATATTACTTCTTTAATATTTTCTTGAATGATAAGCCTTTTAAGTCGTGGTAATCCTATGTCATCTGGTCCTAATCCATCAAGTGGAGAGATTTTCCCCATAAGGACGAAATATTTACCTTGAAAGGCATTACTTTGCTCTATAGCAGATACATCAGCTGGACTTTCTACTACACAAAGTAAAGAGGCATCTCTATCTGTGTTTTGGCAGATTGCACAAAGATTTTTCTCTGTGTAATTAGCACACCGTTCGCAGTGCTGTATTTGATTCATTGCTTGCTCCAAGCAAGAAGCAAGGAGCAATCCTCGCTGTCGTTGATGTTGGAGCAAGTGAAAAACCATACGCTGCGCAGATTTTGGGCCTACGCCTGGAAGACAGCGGAGTGCTTCGACCAAGCGGGTTAAAATATCCATGCTTAGGATTATTCCTTATCGCCCTTATCGCCACCCATTAAGTCAGTAGGAATATTAAGGCCCGCAGTTAATTGGCTGATTTTTTCTTTAGATGCTTTTTCAATTTTTCGTACGGCATCGTTAATAGCTGCAGCTACTAAATCTTCGAGCATTTCTACATCCTCTTCCATCATGGATGGTTTAATTTTCACTTCAGTTGCATCATGTCGGCCATTCATTTTAATTACTACCATGCCACCGCCAGCTTCACCGGTAACTACTAATTGGCTTAATTGCTGTTGCGCTTCTTGCATACGTTGTTGCATTTTTTGCGCTTCTTTCATTAGGTTACCAAGATTTTGATTCATATCCATTTGTTAGGACCTCATATGTTTAGGGTTAAATCGCATATATTATAAGTCATCTTTTAATGAGACAATAGAATTTTTGACCAATTCAGCTGAAAATTCTTGCTGAAGTTGCTGGAAAATAGGGTCATTAAGTAATGCATTCTCAGCATTTTTCTGTTTTTGTTGCATTATTTGTTCTTTTTGTTGAGCAGGGGATGCCTGAACTGACTCATCACTGTTTAGATTTATTTTTACTTGATCTTTATAATATTGGCTTAATGCATTTTCAATCCGAGTAAGTACTGTTGGTGTAAAAAGAGATTGATGCCCTTTAGCTACACGTAAAGTGATTTCGCGACCTTCTTTTGCAATGAGTTCAGCGTTTTCAACAGCGTTAAGTGCTAAACCAGTCAGTTTAAGATCTGGAATAATACTCGACCAACTTCTAGTTTCTTGATGAGTCACTTGCAGGTTCTCATCACTATTTTTCATAGTCGAACTAATAGCCTTGGGTGCTTTCTCTTCAGCATCTATCTTAGGAGGATTTATCGCTGCTTGCGTATTTGCAGCAGGCGTTTGTTGCTGAGGTAAACTATTCTGGCAGGAAGCTAAAGGAGGGCGGGCTACTTTAGAAACAGGCCTAAATGTTTGCATACGCAAAAGTGTCATGTTAAAACCAATGCCTAATTCTGGAGCAAGATGCATTTCTTCTCGCCCTTTTAGTCCAATTTGATAAAATAATTGAATATCTTCAGCTGAAATATGATGAGTAAGATTTATTATTTCTGAGGAGGGATTAATTAAAGGATTATTGTCACCAACGTTTTGGTAGATGGCTATTTGATGGAGATAATTAAGAAGTTCATCCAAAACATATTGAAAATGCCCTCCTTCAAGAGAAATTTGGTGGCTAATTTTTAAGAGCATGGAAGCATTTTGATCTGCCAGTGCTTGAAGTAATTGCAGGGCATAATCCTGTTGGGTATAGCCTAAGAGCATCTTAACATCGTTTGCGCATAATTGAGTGTCGCAGCCAGCAATGGCTTGATCTAAAAGACTTAATGCATCACGCATACTGCCCCGGGCTGCTTGAGCTAATATCTCTACCGCCTGGGCTTCAAAATCTAATTGCTCCTCTTTAAGAATTAGCTGCAGCTGTTGACTAATTAGTTCAGAAGTTAAATGCTTCAAATGAAATTGCAGGCAACGAGACAAGACTGTAATTGGTAATTTTTGTGGATCTGTGGTCGCTAAAATAAATTTAACATGTTCTGGCGGTTCCTCTAGGGTTTTTAGCAGTGCATTAAAACTATGTTGCGATAGCATGTGTACTTCGTCGATTAAATAAATTTTAAAGCGACCGCTAGTAGGAAGGTATTGTACGTTATCCAGTAAATCACGCGTATCTTCAACACGAGTTTTTGAGGCTCCATCAATTTCAATCAGGTCAATAAAGCGACCTTGTTCAATTGCGTAGCATGTTTCACATTGTAAACAGGGCTTAGAGTTAATACCTTGTTCACAATTTAGTGATTTAGCAAAAATTCGCGCGATACTTGTTTTTCCTACACCACGTGTTCCTGTAAATAAATAGGCATGGTGTAAACGTTGCTGATTGAGCGCATTAATTAAGGCGCTTTTAATATGATCTTGTCCAACCAGCTGAGAAAATGTACGTGGTCTCCATTTACGGGCAAGTGCCAGATAGCTCATATTAATGTTTCATATGTTGGGTGGCAGCTCTAAGAGCCGCACTTCGGCGCTCGAATCAATCGTTACCGCTGCTCCCTTCCGGGCCTGACGGGGTTCACAATCTATCGCCGCGAAGGGACCAATAGAGCCACCATAGTTGAATCGCGAAGATTAGCAAAAAAAAAGGGGAATAGCCAGCCCTATAAAAAATTATTTAAGTATCAAGCTTGCATTTTCAACATTATGTACTACATTAATATACGTTGTCTTATTGAAAATTAAAAATTAAACGTAAAATATTTTATAAAAAAATGCAGAAAGTGTTTGACACTGAGCCTGAAATGAGTAGAATACGCAGCACACCTTGAGGGTGAAGTTCATTAAGAAGAGAGAAGACAAACTGTG
>NZ_LNYU01000017.1 GCF_001468135.1 Legionella santicrucis
GGCTTCCTGGAGAAGAAGTCACCGTATACCCTGTAATGGCTGAACCTCCATCATCAGCAGGAGCCGTCCAATTTATAAGCGCCGAAGCATTCTCTGCAGTGGCAATCACATTAGTTGGTGTCCCAGGCACTGTGGCAGGGGTCACTGCGTTCGAAGGATTCGATGCAGGTCCTGTGCCCACCGCATTGGTCGCAGTAACGGTAAAGGTGTAACTCGTACCATTAGCCAACCCTTCAACGGTACAAGAAGTTTCTCCTACAGCTGTACATTGCAAACCACCTGGTGAAGAAGTTGCCGTATACCCCGTAATGGGCGAACCCCCATCATCAGCAGGGGCTACCCAACTCACTTCAGCGGAAACATTCCCCGCAACAGCATTTACGTTAGTCGGTGCAGCAGGTACTGTAGGCCCGGTAGTTACTGTAATATGTAATTCGTTACCTTGGTTCGGCCGATAACATTGGCTAGGATTGGGTGTTCCATTAGGATTGACTTGACAAAGGGCGGGACCACTCGAAATACCCGAAGCAGGCACTGCACTTCCATTGACGTTCAACGTGAGGGTGCAGGTACCTTTAGGTGCAAGTTGACACGGTTGAGTCTGGCTTATTCCTTTTTGAGGCAACATCACCAAAGTGTGCTTTCTACTTGATTGGTTTGTTACTGTATATTTAACCGTAGCACTACCCATTTTATCTACAGTCGCAGTGGGCGGGAACCCTACAACTGATTCAAATGTCCATACAGGATTTCCCGCATGGGCCATAGCCATAACTAAAAAAGCTGAAACTGTAATGAATAACTGAGTAATTCGTAATCTTTGCATTTTGGCATCCTTACGCAGCACGACTAAGGTTAAATATCAAAAATAGGGGTGTAGAAGTAATTGAGATTTAGGCATGGATTAGTTATGGCGGCTACATTCATCTAAGTTGTCCCTGAAACAATTGTGACAACATCTTTTATATTCCTAAAAGAATTTCATTACATTAACAGCCTCGTGTCAGAAACAGGTTTATCCTAATTTAGAGTTAAAATATTTCTCCGGTATTTCCAACAAAAATAGCGCCTCACTTTATTTAGGGCAACATCATATGTCTCTTGTTATTAAATGTAAATAGACAATTTTGCCTCATAAAAAAAACGTGAAAAACTCATAATTAAGGTGCTATGAAAATAGAATTTCATCACTAATCTTGATCAATAAACTCAATATACTTACTTTAAGAAAGTGAAGTAATTTTTTCATTCAGTGTTAAAGTCAAGAAAGAAAAAATTAAATCCTATTATCTTTGGAGATAGAATATGTTTTCAAACCAAACTTTAGTTGTAACAGGAGGTTCCACAGGAATTGGCCAAGCTGCCGTTGCTCTTTTAGCAGAAAAAGGAACTCGAGTTTATAACTTAGATATAAATAAACCAACACATACTCATTCTTTAGTTCATTATGTTTCTTGTGATATATCCATTTTCTCTGAAGTAGAAAAGGCATTCCAAAATATTCTTTCTCGTGAACATAAAATTGATTTGTTGTTTGCAAATGCAGGTGTACATTTATTTGCAAATTTGGAGGATACCTCTATTGAAGATTTGGATCGAGTAATCAATATTAATTTGAAAGGAATTTATTACGCCCTAAAATGTACAATTCCAGTTATGAAAAAGCAAAACAGTGGGGCTATTGTTTTAACAGGATCGGATCAGTCTCTTATTGGTAAAGGAGAAAGCTCTATCTATGGTGCAACCAAAGCTGCTATAGCCCAACTGACCAAAAGCACAGCAGTCGATTATGCAAAATATAATATTAGAGTTAATTGTATATGCCCAGGAACCATCGAAACACCTTTATACCACAATGCTGTAAGTGCTTACTCAGCTAAATCCGGAATTCCCAAGGAAGAAATTTATGAATCATTAAAATCAGCTCAACCCATATCACGTGTAGGTACCGCAACTGAAGTTGCCAATCTTGTTGAATTCTTACTTTCGGAAAAGTCCTCATTTATCACAGGTTCATTATTCAGCATCGATGGTGGTTTTGTAGCCCAATAAAAACGAGGAGCTGTTGACAATTAGACTTTACTGTCTATGTGCTGTACTCATAGGAGGTAAAATGAATTGTCAACAGGTCCTATTCCTCAAGTGTATCCTCTTAATCTCTATGATTAAGTAAAGCTTCTCCTGCTTATTGCTGATTAATTACTGTCATCACTTTTAATAGTGTGAAATAAACTCACAAAATCATTCTTAATAATTTCTTAATCTTATTCCAATACAATAATGAGCAATTATTATTCTTTTTGTTTTGTTTTAATCAAGAGGTTTATATGAAAAGAAAACGTGAATTAAGCAAGTATGAGCAACACTATTACAAAGAAGTCAGTAAAAAAGTTGTTCCGATAGAAGATGAAGAGGAACAAAGAAAAATCGATACGTTTATGGAAAAACATTCAACAACTCCCTCGCGAACATCACGAGAATCAGGTTATTCAGCGTATCTATTTAAGGGAAAAAAAATTGAAGTAAATTCTTCCATGGTGAAAAAACGAAAGATTGATGAAGATCATCTTCTCATTTCGAGAATCAATAAAGCGCCTACTTTACCTGTCTCTTGTTTAGCCTCAACAGAACATGTCATCGCGATGCAAGATGAAGTTGACGATTTTAAATCAGAACTTGAACCGCAAACAAAACAAAATGTGATTTATCTGCTCCCATTAAGATGTCATGCTAAAAAAGTTAAGGTCCAAAGCGAAAAAAAAGCAATCTTAAATCTGTTGCACGAATATGATGACACGTTAAATAAGAACAATGTCAATATTCTTTATAATAAAGACAAATCTTCATTTGAAATTAGAGTAAGCACTCAAGTTGCTGATATTCAATTACTTATTCGTGCATTGACCAGCAAAAAAAAATACAGCATCATCAATTGTGATTTTGAAGATATAGGTTTAAATCAAGGAATTTGCCTGATTAAAAAAGACGCATCAAATCCAATTCATGCCCTAGTTAATATAGCAAACTCTGATGCGGAAAAGGGATTTCTTGAGCGAGATGCAGGTACAACAACAGGACTGTATACAACAAGTTATCAAGATCGAAATTGGACATTTAATTTCTTTACCAGCTTGGAAAATATGCGAGAAAAAACTGAGTATCCAGAAGATACTTTTGCTATAAAAATTCTTAATACCAACTAAATGCTCTAGAACCTTTTCTCAAAAAATTTGAGAAAAGGTTTGCGCTTTTGCTTCCAGTATATTTCTTTAGAAATTAGACTGCATAATTGTATCATTAAGTTGATTTTTAATTTGATTCCATTGTTCAAATATCTGCTGTTGTAGGAATGGATCGTTTTGAATTTTTACTTCTTTTGCATTCTCTTTGGTATAAAGAACATTCAACACCAGTAAGTCATCGCGATTCGCAAATGCTTTATCCATTGATACACTATTTCTTTTTGCGTCATCCACAAAAATAATGGTTTTAATCTCTGTTTTTATTTTGGATAAAACACACAATAACGCTTGTCCTTTATCTTCTCCGTCAAGAAACATGATCCCTCGTTGATAAATAACTTCTTTGCTAAATTGTGGACAATGAAGATTATCGGCTATCGATGTTTTATTGTTTTTAAATTTCAATCCTTTTTCTTGGAACAAAAGTTTATCACCAATCATGAAATTATTGTCTTTAAGTTGCATCAATGTTGCACTTAGATGCTCTTTGCCGCGAGCAGTTAATCCCAAAATAATTGCACCTTGATCCGTCGCATTTTTAAGGAAGGGCAATACATATTGATCGGTAACCTCCATTTTGATTAATTGAAATAAAATATTTTGAATACGCACCAATTGTTGATAGTCAGCAGTAAATAATTTATCAGCATCCTTTCCAGTTGTTTGTAATTCATATTGCCAGTCCCACCAACCCACACTACCTAGAGGTTGCGTCATGGTTATTAAGGTGTCATCTAAATCAAAAACCATTAAGGTTGATTTGGGATCACTTTTTGCTTTCTCATATAAAGTTGCGATGTCCGCAAAACTATCCATCTCATAATTAATTACTTTGGCAAATATAGAATTAATGAATAATGAACAAATTAAAAATAAAATAAAACGCATTATGGCTCCTTGAAGTTGTAGGTCAGGAGTTAATGGTATAGATTAGCTAATTAATTGATTAGATAGAAAAATACAAACATATTGTTCATTATGATAAACAATCCATTGAATCTTAACGATTTAGCAATTTTTGCTTTAGTAGTAAAAAATCAAAGTTTTACTCAAGCAGCACTGGAGGCTGGCATCTCCAAAGCTTGGGTTAGCCAAAAGATTTCACAGCTAGAGAATACTCTTGGAATAAAGCTACTCAAGAGAACAACAAGATCGTTAAGTCTCACTATAGGCGGGAAAATTTTATTTGAACATTGTCAAACCATGCTGAACGAAGTTACAAATGCAGAAAATCATTTGCGGGAGTATGCAAAAACTCCGTCTGGAAAACTAGTAATTACTTGTCCTGAGATCACGGGCATCGAATTATTGCCAGCCCTTTTAAGTGAGTTTAACTCGCTTTACCCACAAATCAAAACTCGTCTCATGATTACGGATCAACTCATGGATTTAACCCAACATGGAATTGATTTTGCCTTCAGAACTGGAAAGCTCGCTGATTCAACACTTGTATCTCGTTACATTGGTAAAGTACCTCGTTGTCTCGTTGCTTCTCCCACATATTTATCAAATCATGCGCCCATTAGAACTCCTGAAGATCTAAAAGAACATGCTTTATTAAAACATAGTTTGCTACCGGATTGGCCTTTAAAAAGTGCAGATAAATTTTTTAAATTTCATATTAAAAATGCGGTAGTTGAAAGTAGTTCTTTAATTTTTTTACATAAAATGGCTTGTCTTGATCAAGGCATTGCCTTTCTTCCCTATTACTTATGTTCTGATGCGTTAAAAAATAATGTTCTAATCAAAGTATTACCAGAGTGGTCAAACACAGATAATCAGTATTATCTGATTTATCATAAAGACAAAAGTGTTCTTTATATAAATCAATTATTTAAAGAATTTATATTGGACTCCGATTTAAAAAATAGAATTTCTCAATAGAAGTGGTGCCACTGATAAAATTGCCTTCACATAGCCCTATTCAATTTCAAATGGTTCCTTTGTTTTTTCAAAAATAGACAAATCTCTATAAAAAAAATATTATGCTCAGTGTGAATACAATTAAAACAATAATAATGACGTTCCAGGAGTAAAAGATGAAGTTTTTTGGTAAATCAAAAAATAAAAAAGTTTATAACAACCTCGAAGATAAAGCACAAAAACAAGAAGTTCATCATGAAGATACTTCTCTCAAACAAATTGACGCCCAATTAAAACAATTAAAAAAACAAAGAAAAAGACTAACTTCACCCAATATTGCTCAAGTTTTCGGAAGCGTCCTTTACGTAGGAGTCCCAGTGGGAATACCGCCCGCCTATTTTGCTCCCAATAATAGTAATAATAGAGAAATTGCGTCATTAGATAGACGGATTGATCAATTAGAAGAGACTAGATACAGAATGACTCATCCAAGCAGCAAGAATACTCTATAATAATACTTTTCTGTTCCTACAAGGTGAGTATTGACTTATTACCACTGCCATTGACTTAAGGAATTTATAGTCGTCCTCGCACAAGCGGGGATCCCATGTTGATGGCCAATGTTTCTCTGGAAATATATTTCCGCTTACGAAAACGAAAAACCTTTAAGCAGCTAGACTATTACTCAATTCAAAACGAATACTTTTGTGTGCCCGCTAACCATGAACACAAAACATCTGCATACAACCTTGGCTGTTCTATGTGAGGATTATGTGAGGCATCCTGGATAATTGCCAATTGAGCATTATCCATTAATTCTGTATATTTTTTACAGGAAGTTGGTGAAATAAAGTCATGCTGCCCAACTGTAATTAAGGTTCTCACCTTAAATTCTGATAAACAGGACAATCGTTCGTACTCTTTTAAATTTCCCGTTATTAAAAAATCGTTACATCCCCACATGTGATTGCGTAACTGAATATTAGTATTTACCGAAGACTCAAACATTTCATCAGGCCAGACTGGTAAACGGCACATATGATGCTCCGCAAAATACGCAGTTGCCTCCATCAGCTCAAGAGTATCTGTTTCATTTTGTTCCATTGCCATTCTCAAAACAGTTCGGATATTCTCAGGAAAAGTGGCAAGTAATTCAAGCATATAGGCTAAATAAGCGTTGATGCTCAATACAGGTGAAGCCAAAACAAGATTAGTAATTTTATCAGGACAAGCTAATGCATAATCAAAAGCATACATAGTCCCTGCTGAATGTGCATAAAGATTAAATTGTTGAAGTCCCAAATGCTGGCTTAATTTTTCAATTTCATCCACGAAACGCTCGATGTGCCACCATTGCGGATTATTCGTTTTATCAGACAAACCACAATCCAATTGATCATAAAAAATAACTGGTCTCTCAGGAAGAAACGATGCTAAAGAGGCTAAGTAATTATGCGGGGTTCCAGGCCCCCCATGAACCACAATCAGCGGCAAGCCTTCCGCGTGCTCATTAACAATTGTATAGGTAATAGCTCCGCCAATGACAGAGCATTGAGCGGAAGAACAATATTCATTTAGAATCACGCAGGAACTTCCTCTGAGGGTTGATTCTCATTTAACCAACTTAATGCAAACAGGCTCGCGATGATCACACCAAAGAAAACGGACAAAGCTAACATTAAAGGCTGTCCATTATATAAATAACCAGTGATCGCCGTAGACACAGAAACCAACAAAGCCCTAGATCCCATGATCAATGAAGAAGCAGGACCTTGCAGTACTGGGAATATGGACAAAGAATTGGAAAAAATAATCGGATAACAAGCAGCAAAACCGATTCCGAATAAAGACATAAATAAAGTAGTCCAATAGGCCGAGCTTATGCCTTCTATACTCAATACAACAAAAGCCAATATACTAATAAGGCTCAAAGCAACACCATACTTTACCGTTTTATTTGGGCCAAATAGGGGAATGATTTTGCTTGCATACATACTGGTTATCGCAAAAGAAGCCACAATAATCGCTTGATGTACGACAAAAGTTAAAATGGTTAAGCCAAATGTTTCAATGTATAAAAAAGCACTACCTACTATATATGACATATATGCAGCAAATAATAAGCTAGGCACCATAGATGCTGTAATAAATTGTGTACTGGTGAGTAATTGCTTATAATCACCAATCATTTTTTTAGTGTTAAAACGATCTAATTGAGTCTTTGATTCTGGCAATAAAAACAATAATAAAACCCAAACAAACACACTAAACATTGCCACAGTGCCATAATTACCTCGCCAACCAATAGCTTGATTAATTACTCCTCCCAATAAAGGTGCACAAGCCATAATGATTGATAAAGCAGCATTCATCATACCGATGAGCTTCATCGCTTTTTCGCCTTGGTATAAATCAGCAATCATCGTGAATACTAAAACTACCGAAGTACTCGCTCCAATACCTTGAATAAATCGAGACATTAAAAGAAAATCAATGCTTGGCGCATAAAAACAACCCATAGCACCTATTGATAAAATCGCATTGCCAAACAACATCATCTTTCTTCGACCAAAACTATCCGATAAAGGGCCATAGAGCAAAGCACCAAGAAAATAGCCTAAAAAATTATAGGTAATTGTTGCTTGGATAACGCTTTCAGAAACATTAAAAAATTGCGCAATCTGAGGAAATCCAGGCACTGAAATATCCACTTCAGCACAAGTACTAATTAACGACAGCAAAAATAACCATGGTAAAAATCGGTTTTGCATTATTACTCCTTCAAAATGATGGTTCTATTAGGATACTTACTCCATATAGTGCCGAGCAAAATCCACATAACATCCTTTATAATCACGAACACCTGTTTGCGGGTCGAAATATAAAATTCTCGTTGCAATTTTGTCAACAAAATGTCGATTATGACTGACAAAAACAACGGTTCCACTATATTGAACTAAAGCCTGTGCCAAAGCTTCAATAGTTTCCAAGTCCATATGATTCGTTGGCTCATCAAGAATTAGCAAATTAGGTGACTCCAAAATAGTCTTAGCCAACAAGAGTCGAGCAGCCTCCCCTCCACTCAGTGATAAAATATCCTTATCTACATCTTCTTTGACAAATAGCATTTGACCGAGTGCTCTACGTATCTGCTGCTCGGTCACCCCGCTCACTACGTCAGATAACCAATGAAAGACACTCACATGTCGATTGAGCAGCTCATGATGATCTTGAGAAAAATAACTCATGCGTACTTCATGTCCTAAAATGACTTGACCTTCATCACTCTGCATCATACCCGTCAAGATTTTAATTAAAGTAGATTTCCCAATCCCATTAACACCCATGATTGCTACCTTTTCACCACGGTCTACTTTGAAATCAAGATGTGTGAACAGCGTCTTATTCTTAAAAGATTTACTCAAATGTTCTGCTTTAATTACATGTTTCCCAGAGATTTTTTTAGGTGTGAAATGAAAATGTGGCGCAACCCGAGAGGAATGCTTCACATCAGGAATTTCAATTTTTTCAATCATCTTCATGCGCGAGCGCGCTTGTCCTGCTTTAGAAGCTTTGGCTTTATATTTATCAACAAATTTCTGCATTTCTGCAATCTTCGCTTCAGCACTCTTTTTTTCAAGATTTTTTTGTTCTTCTAGCAGATTTTTTTCCGTCAGGAATCGTTCATAATTTCCACGGTATTGCCTGATTTCACCGTAATCAAGATCTAAAATATAATCCGCCAAATTATCAATAAACTCCATGTCATGGGAAATAAAGATAACTAATCCCTGGTATTCATTCTTTAAATACTTCTCCAACCAACGAATGGATAAAATATCCAAATGGTTTGTTGGTTCATCGAGTAATAAAACGGAAGGATGCTGAAATAAAGTTTGTGCTAATAAAACACGCAGTTTATAACCACCAGACAATGCCTTAAGTGGTTTTTGCAGATAATCTTTAGCAATCCCTAAACCTAATAAAATTGTTTCGACCTCTGCTTCTGCCGAATAACCATTATAATGGGCAATAATTTCTTCCAACGCTGCAAAACGAAAACCCTTATCATCATCCCAAGTATCGCTTGCCAATAAGGACTCACGCTCCGACAAAGCCTGCCATAGTTTTGGCTTTCCTTGTAGGACAATGTCTTTAATTAAAGTATCTTCATAACGAAATTGATCCTGCTTCAACCAGCCAATTGTGGCATCCTTGGGCATCATAATTTCCCCGGAAGTCAACTCCTCCTCTCCAGTAATAAGCCGAAAAAAAGTTGATTTTCCGCAACCATTTGCGCCCACCAATGCATAACAAAACCCTGAATTCAGATTCAGGCTTACATCATAAAAAAGAAGCCGTTGACCATAAGCCATACCCAATTGATTTAATGCAATCATGCCTCAACCTCAACCAATAATTCCCGGCTATAGTATCTCTGTTTGAGGTCAAATACGAGAGCATCTGCAATTACTTGCACATGAGGGGCCGCATTCATCGTAATATGAGTACCTGGAACCAAAATAGGCTTAAAAGATCCATGAACCAATTTCTGCCAATGCTGTTCCTGATGAGCAGGAAAATCATCAATAACTTCAGTATGGGCAAAAAAGAGTACTCTACCTGGATAAGGCTCTGGCTGATACTGATGCAAAAGCTGCCCGTGTGCTTGCCAAGTATGCAAAAATCGCGGCAAAAACTCTGTAGATAATAATTCTTTTAACTCAGAATCTTTGGCTCGATTCGCAATAAACTCTATTTTCTGATCCAAAGTTTTTTGTGCCTGTAATTCAGTAACTGAAATCTGCAAATTCCCCAATCCATGTTGCATTAGGTAAATAAGAATTTCTTCTTGGCTCATCAGCTTAGGCAAGTTGGTATAAGCCGGTGTATCAATAAGTGCAACTAATGGGATTGATTGTCCCGATTGAGCCAATTGTTTTGCCATTTCGATTGCTACCGCGCCACCAAACGATGAACCACCTAAAATATACGGAGATTGCAAACCAAATTGCTGTAAATGATGCAGATAAGAAGCAGCCATAGATTCAATACTGGAAAATGGTGTTCCTCCATCTAACAAAGGTGATCGTAACGCATACACAGTCTGGTTTTCAGGGAGTGCTTTAGCAAGATCACGATAAAAATAAACATCGCCACCGATTGGATGAATAAGCACTAATGGTATAGTGTTTTGCTGTGTTTTCCCTGCCTTAATTAAAACTACTGGCGAGCGCGCTTTAGCGGTTTTTTCTTGTTCTTTTTCGATTAATGCCAATAAACCATCAATAGTAATTCGATTTAAGGACATTAACTCCAGGTGCACGCCTAATTGTCGTTGCAATTGTGCGCTCAATTGCACAGCAGCCAATGAGTCTCCCCCTAAATCAAAAAAATCCTCATTATTTTTAAACGATTCAATACCCAATAACGTGGTCCATAAACTTCGTAAAACAGAGAGAATATGTTCGCGATCACGAACAATAACCCCATTTGCTTGGGTTGGTAATTGGGCAACTGCTGCAGTTCTTCCGGCAGGTAACCAATATTCTGTTTTGGCAAAAGGATAAAGTATAGGAGATTCTCGTTCTTGTTTGGCCTCAGAGGGCGCTTCTTCAAGAATTAAATGGGCATTGGTTCCACCAATACCAAACGAACTAATCCCAGCACGCCGTGGATAATTACCTTGAGTCCAAGGCTTTAAAACAGTATTGACATAAAAAGGACTGGCAGCAAAATTGATTTTGCTGTTCGCAGACTGATAATGCAAAGTAGGAACTAATTGTTTATGATAAAGACATAAAATCGTTTTTATTAAGCCAGCAATCCCTGCTGCCACATCTAAATGTCCTATATTCGTTTTCACTGATCCAAGAGCACAAGCTCCAGACGCAAGACCTGAATCGTTGAAGACCTGAGTTAGTCCTTCCATTTCAATAGGATCGCCTAAAGCAGTTCCAGTTCCATGTGCTTCGATATAGCTGATGGTGTCCGGTGAGCAAGCAGCGCGTTGTTGTGCCAATCGAATAACTTCAGCCTGTTTTTGAGGACTAGGGGCAGTAAAACCAATTTTTTGATGGCCATCATTATTAATAGCAGAGGCCTTGATTACTGCATAAATAAAATCTTCATCAGCTAAGGCTTTACTCAATGGCTTTAGTACCACCAAACCAACACCCTGGCCTTCGAAAGTACCTTGGGCCTGAGCATCAAAAGCACGGCATTTGGCATCGGGTGAAAAAATTAATCCAGGTTGATACAAATACCCTTGTTTTTCCAATTGACCGATAGACACCCCACCAGCTAATGCAATATCACAATCACCCGCATTTAGAGCCAAACAGGCCTGATGCACTGCAACTAAAGAAGTAGAACATGCTGTCTGGATGGTGATTGCAGGTCCGGTCAAATTCAATTTATAAGCAATTTTGGTACACAAAAAATTAGCTTGCTGATGAATCATCAATTGAAATTGCCGTGATAAATCATGTTGCGTTTGGTTTGGTAATACATGATCACTAAAATAATTATTTTGCCCACAACCAGCAAAAAGTCCAATATCTCCAGCAT
Organism: Legionella santicrucis; assembly: GCF_001468135.1. Taxonomy (GTDB): domain Bacteria; phylum Pseudomonadota; class Gammaproteobacteria; order Legionellales; family Legionellaceae; genus Legionella; species Legionella santicrucis. The sequence goes on from NZ_LNYU01000017.1 coordinate 11,676, forward strand.
AATGATGTGGATTGTAATTCGCATCTTCCAATGCATGCCAAGCACATTGCATTAATAAGCGATGCTGGGGATCCATAATCTCCGCTTCTGAAGAGGTGTAACCAAAAAATTCAGCATCAAAGCATTTGATATCACTTAATTTGCACTGTGCTTTCACATAATTCGGATGATCCACCACAGAGGGATCTAATCCTTGTTCCAGTAACTCTTCACGTGAATAATAAGTAATTCCTTCTTTACCGCTTTGTAAATTGGACCAAAATGTTTCTAAATCATCAGCACCAGGAAAACGGCCAGCCATACCGATGATAGCTATATCATCCTGTTTAAAAGAGGGAAGTATTTTTTTCTGCCCCATTCCTTCTGAATGCTTGTCTGCAGCTAAATGACCCAACAAAGCACTAATTGAAGGAAATTTAAATAAATCCAATACCGTAATCTGTGCTTTAATTGCTTCGGGTAATTTGCTAAAGAGCTTAATTAAGGAGATAGAGTGTCCTCCTAAATCAAAGAAATTATCCGCCACACCCACCTTACTGACACCTAATACCTCTTCCCATAAAGCAGCCAAAAGTTTTTCTTGTGCTGTTGTAGGAAGAGCATAATGAGTACGTCTCGTCAAATTCGGCTTAGGTAACGCTTTTCTATCTAATTTACCATTGACCGTTAATGGAAATTGATCCAGCTGCATGTAGCTTTGCGGAAGCATGTAATCGGGTAATTGTTCTTTTAAAAAAGCGTGCAGATCCGCTTCAACCATCAATTCAGTCGCAGTAAAATAAGCAACTAAATTCTGCTCAAGCTCAATTACTACGGTTTGTTTTACCTGTGAGTGCAAGCGCAATACTGCTTCGATTTCAGCTAATTCAATACGGTGACCTCTGATTTTTACCTGAAAATCATTACGCCCTATAAATGCCAACTCACCATTAGGTAACCATTTAGCCAGATCACCGGTTTTATATAAGCGATTATATAATGGATGCGTCATAAACTGCTTTGCCGTTAAATCAGAGCGGTTTAAATACCCACGGGACAAACATGCCCCTCCGATATAAAGATCACCAACCGCCCCTACCGGCATTGGCATTAAATAATCATCTAATACATAAACAGATTCATGATGAAGAGGCTTACCAATACTCACTGTTGGTACATCTTGCTTAGAATATAATTTTGCCGTGGACCAAATGGTGGTTTCAGTAGGTCCATAAACGTTAATCACCCTATGTGCTTTAGCTAATGCTTTTGCTAATAACTCCGGAGCAAGTGCTTCACCGCCAATTAAAAATGTGATGGACTCGCAATACTGCAAAGAATCTAATTTTAACTCACACACACTAGGAGTCATTTGAATAAAATCAAAGAAACGACAATCTAATGTATTAAATAAGGGATTACCCAACTCTACTTTGCCTCCTGTTAATAAAGGCAAACCGTATTCCAAACCAAAAATATCGAACACAAAATGAGTCATACTGTAAGTATTGAGTGGCTTCTGCTCCGAAAAATACTCGGCTTGCATCGACAATAAAGTCTGCAAAAAAGCCCCATGCTCAATCATGACTCCTTTGGGCTGTCCTGTAGTACCGGATGTATAAATAACATAAGCCAAATCATCAGGCTTTAGCGGCACATGCAAATTGCTTGTCGCTTGTTGTGCTATCGCAAAAGCAGCAGCAGGATCATCTAACATTACCGCCTGTGGAAATGTATGCCTTACTGCATCACACGTTAAAACAAGTTTAGTTTGACTGTCTTCCAATATGTGCTGTACACGTTGCGCAGGCATTGCAGGATCTATGGGCAGATAAGCACTGCCTGCTTTGAGTATTGCCAATAACGCAATCATTAAATACTCATTTTTTTCCAAGCACAGTCCAATCAAACTGTCTTTTTCAAGAACGACCTGTTGACGAATATAATGTGCTAACTGATTGGCACGTTGATTTAATTCAGCATAACTGATCTGAGTTTGTTCATGAATCAAGGCAATTCGCTCAGGATACAAAGAAGCTTGCTCTTCAAAACAATCAATAAATGTGCACGATAAAATAGGAGAACTCATTAATGCGGACAACGGGGATTCTACATAATTTAATTCACGCACTCCTTGCAAAGGATTGCGAGCAATTTGATCCAACAAATAATTTAAAGTTGCCAGCAATTGCATCATCAGTGATGAATCAAATAATTCGCCAGCATAAGTGAGTTTAATCCTAAGCAGGTTTTCTTCTTCATCTGCAGCAAGCGATAATGGATAATCACGTTTTTCAAAAGTGCTTTGGATCTTAAAAGACAATTGCTTTTCTGGATTTTCTACCGCCAGATTAGGATAATTCCCATACATAAACAAGCAATCAAACAAGCGTTCACCCTGACTTTGTAACTTCGCCAAACTCATCGCACTTCGTTGATTTATTTCATTAGAAATATCCTGCACACTACGAATTGCAGCAAGCACACTAAGACTATCATGCTGGGTGTGATCCACAATCATCGGCAGGGTATTAATGTACAAACCTACAGAGTGTTCCACGCGATCAACAGGTATGTTTCTTCCTGAAACAATAGTGCCTACTACCGTTTGTTTGCCATTGCCATAAATGCGCATTACTTGATGCCACGCATAAAGAATAATCGCATTTAAAGTAATGCCCTGTTCTTGGCTCATCATTTTAATCTGTTTAAAGCGTTCTTGGGCAATGCAAATGGTCTGTTCTGATTGATGAGTAATGTATTTATAGTCGCTTAATTTAAGCTGTTTTTTACCCTCTTGCAGAAGATTACTTAAATCCGCTTTATGTTCTATTTGAGCTACATACTGTTGCCAAAACGACTGATTTTCTAACTCTTGAACTTGTAAAAAATGTTGCGACTGTGCATAAGCTGTATCTAGCGTAAAATCAATACATTCTTGATGAAGCAGCTTCATATACATTTCATGTACAAACCCAAGTAATAAGGGACCGCTCCAGCCATCAATAATGGCATGATGTGCATTAAAAATACAGGTATAATGCGTTGCTTCTTGTTTAATCAGCTGAATTCGAAACAAGCTTCCTTGAGTCAAATCATATGCTTTTTGCCTATCCTCTTGGATGAGCTGTTGTATTTTATGCTCTTGATTGTCTTTATCCTGACTTAAATCGATAAACTGCCAATGCAAATGCCCAGTTTTATCAATAACTTGTACTAATTCCTCATCGACCAAAAAGCGCAAACGTAAACTAGGATAACGTTGTTGTGCAAAACTCCATGCGCGTTGCAACAACTCAATGTTCAGCTCACAATCATAAGACCAGACAATTTGCATGCGATAGGCTTCATCCCTTTGTCCCTGGCTCATAAAATGATACATAAAACCTTGATGCAAACTATTCGCCAAATAAACCCCATCTAGCTCTCGGTCATGTTGTACTTTATCCAAGCAACGAGCACTCACGCAATGATGTATATCACTTAGGGTTAAAAAACTACGAGCCAAAGAGTGTTGATGGTCAAGAATCATCAAGAGTTGCTTCTTATAAACTAAAGCCAAGTGATCGGTGACTTCTTGGGACAACTGAGTCCGAAACGTCATTCTTAAACGGCCTTGATGAATTCCTCCAAAACACGTGATGCAATGCATTTCTTGATTCTCCGGATGCATGGCTTGTCCAGAAGGCTCATCAACCACATGCCAAAATTCAGACTGTTGCTCAAACTGACCCAGATAATTAAAACTAACCACTGGCATCTGGGCAATGGCATAACCCAATAACGCGCCGTAACCAACTCCCTTATTAGGAATTTGGCGTATATTGTCTTTAATTTTCTTGATGCTGTGACCTAAATCATCACCCAATTCAAGACGAACCGGATACAAACTTGTAAACCAACCTACAGTTCGTGTCACATCAATGGAAGCAGCAATGTCTTCGCGGCCATGTCCTTCCAAAGTCACATGATGTACACTCTCACCGCTGAGGTCATTTAACGCATAAGCCAATGTGGTCAACAACAAATCATTGATTTGGGTATGGTAAGCACCATTTGCTTCTCTTAATAAAAAGGACGTGAATTCCTCATCCAATTCCAATTCGGCACTACTAACCGTTCGTCCGGAACCTACATCCCACGGCTTGTCCGCAGGATCTAGAAATCCAGCAACATCGCTGGATCCCGCGGACAAACCGCGGGACGTAGGCAGGAAAGAACGATTTAAATCAGCAACCACTTCCTGCCAATAAGCACGCTCTTTTTCATGATGGCGGGCATAATCCTCTAGTGCGCCTACCCATTGACGGTAGCTACTGCCTTTAGCCCCTAAAGATTGCCCCTCATAAAGACTGTGTAAATCATCAGCCAATATTCGCCAACTCACTGCATCAACCAGTAAATGATGCATCGCAATATAAATACGGCTGCTGCCATCCGCATAACCTGACAAATAGGCAAAACAATACAACGGTCCCCTTGCCCCATTAAATCCGGACTGCCACAGCGTCATCTGCTCTTCTAATGCAGCCGCATCAAGACCGCTGACATCCAAGACCCGTAAACCTGAAAAGGTACTCTCTGCATCATAATATTGTTCTATCGCACCATCACATTCGCGAAAACGAAGGCGAAATGCATCATGATGGGCCACCAATTCCTCCACGCAAGAACGTAAGCGTGTCACATCCAAGGCGGGGGTCTTGATTAAAAAAGATTGATTCCAATGCCAACCTTTCGCAAAAGAGTGCGCGAAAAACCAGTCTTGTATCGGTAATAACCCTACAGACCCCGTCAATATCCCTTGCTCACTCGAGGCCATCACCGCCAATCCCGGCTCACAACGCGCTACCAGCTGCTCATGCAAACGACGTATCGTGCGACAGCTGAATAAATCTTTTACGCTTACTTGCAATTGCAAGCGTTGCCGTATGCGACTGATGAGCTGAATGCTGATGATGCTGTCTCCTCCTAAGCGGAAAAAATCATCATGCACACTCAATCCACCCTCTTTTATCCCTAATACCTCACTCCAGATCACATTCAATTGCTGTTCTAATTCTGTGCTCGGTAACTCATAGTCTCTTCTTTGACCTTCACTAGGCTCTGGAAGATTTTTTAAGTCCAACTTGCCATTGGCTGTTAAGGGAAATGCTACTAAATGCACTAATCGTGTTGGGACCATGTATTCTGGCAATCGACTTGCTAATTGCTCCAGCATCGCCTCTTCATCCTGTGCAGCTTCACTGACGTAATATCCAACTAAATACGCTTGGCCAGACTGCTTCTTCACCACCACCAAACTTTGTTTCACCTGCGGACAAGCAAGCAATACTTGCTCAATCTCGCCTAATTCGATCCTATGGCCTCGTATCTTCACTTGGAAATCATTGCGACCATGATAAGTAATCTTCCCATCAGGAGATAGGCTCACTACATCTCCAGTTTGATACAAACGACTGTTGTAATCTCGTGTTTTTTGCTCTGCTGATTGGAATGGATTAACGACAAAACGCTCCTTGGTCAACTCTGCACGATTTAAATAACCACGTGCCAAGCCTACTCCACCGATATAAAGCTCACCCAAAGCATAAAAAGGCAATGGATTCATATGTTCATCTAAAACATAGGCTGTGGTGTTATCTATAGGTTTACCAATAACAATTTCGGCAATATTCTTATCGCTGCAATCAGCATATAAAACATCAATAGATGCTTCAGTCGGGCCATAGAGATTATGGATCTCAGTATATGGCAATAAGTTATGAACTTGTTTTACCTGAGCTAATTTGAGCGCTTCTCCGCTGCAAAAAATCATTTGCAAACTAGGAATGTTGCCCAGACGTAGCTCCAATGCATCCATAAATACGTTAAGCATAGATGGAACAAAATGTGCTCGGGTAATTTCTTCTTGGCGTATCAGGTCATACAGATAATCTGCATCTTTATGCCCTTCAGGCTTGGCAAAAACCAAACAAGCACCATACCAATGCGCCCATAACAATTCCCAAACAGAAACATCAAACACGTAGGGTGTTTTTTGAATGATTTTATCCTGTTCGCTCAGTGGATACTGTTGATTCATCCAATGTATGCGATTCACTACTCCGCGATGCTCCAGCATTACTCCTTTAGGTTGCCCTGTAGTGCCTGATGTATAAATAACATAGGCCAAATGTTCGCTAGTATGTTGCGGAGCAAGATTGTCACAAGATTGTTTTGCGAGTTGCTGAGCAAAACTCATTTCATCTACAGCATGCATGGGGACTGTTAAAAAAGATGCTAACCAGGACTGGTGGCACTGATTGGTTAACAGTAAAGGAGTTTGAGTGTCTTGAATCAAATACTCGATTCGTGCTTGGGGAAAATCAGGAACAATAGGTACATAAGCGGCTCCAGCTTTTAATACCGCCAGGATGCTAATCATCATATGTTCACTACGATCCAGGCAAAGACAAACCATCGTATCTGGCTTTAAAGCATAGTGTTCACGTAAAAAATGAGCCAGTTGATTTGCACGGTTATTTAATACTTGATAAGTAAGGCGATTGTGTTCATAAACAACGGCAAGATTTTCTGGGGTTCGGACAACCTGTTCCTCAAAAAGCTGATTGATGGTTTTTTGTTGTGGAAAATATGCTTCTGTGTGATTCAATTGGTGAACAATACGGTTCCATAAGCCTTCATCCAATAAATGAATAGAAGATATTTTTTGCAGCCCCGCGCCTTCACCATATTTCGTTAATAAATGGGTAAAACTAGAAAATAAATATTTTATAAATTCACTATCGTAACGCTTAGCAAGGTAAGTCACTGTAAAGTAGATGCTGTCATCGCACTCTTTAGCGATAATTGATATACCAAATTTTTCATAACAATCGGGCAATAAAATAGGCCGTGCACATTCTGCAACTGCCGGATTTAGCACTTGTTTAAAATTATGAAAAGTAAACATTACCTGCAGCAAAGCGGGTAAATCCTCATGGCTACGCTGTAAATGTTGTGCCAATACATCCAAATTTAGCTGATGATGTGTATTCAGAAAAGAAATTAATTCATGAGCTTTTTGCGCATGATATAAAACTGTTTCCTCTTTTTTATACTCAGGAATTAAAGGGAGTGTATTGATAAAAGGGCCAATAACCTGATTCATTTCTGGTAAGCGGTTTGAAACAGTCAATGCAATCGGAAAGTTAGTTTGTCCCCCTGAATACGTACTGAGTACCTGATACAGACCAGTTAACAATAAAGAATACACACTGATTTCATGCTCAAGGGCTAACTGCTGCACCTGTTTATAAGTTTGTTTTTCCAATCTAAACTCATGAAACCCAGCACGATTGTCTGCTAAATCTGTGCTGCTTGCTAATAAATTCAAAGGCTCAGCCTCATCCAATTGCTGCACTAATTGGTTAATTGCGTGCTGATAAGGCGCTGTATTTAAGGCATAATCTTGAAAACATGTGTAATCAAAATAGTGAACCCTGCGTTCATTTTTCTCTACGAATCCTTGACTTATTTTTTGATACTGATCCACGAGTTCATTAATCATTAAATCAGCGGAATAAGCATCTGATAACATGTGATGATGGGTTAAATTAACTAAGTAATCCTGAGTGTCGCTAATTTGCATTAATTCCAAATGAATTAAAGGCTCATCATCTACAGCAAAAGCTTTTCGTCCTTTTTGCTCACAAACCGTGGTTATTTGTGGTGCACTAATATTGGATTCGTGAATCGTTAAACTATTTTCAGGGAGAATCTCATAACTAAATCCATCAACAATACACATCCTTAAGATTGGATTTCTGTTCACTAGGTGTTGAATTGCTTGCTTTAATACAGAGGGATTAGCATTTTTAAAAAGCACAAACAAAGGAACGGTATAGGTGGCTTTTTGCTCATCCAAAGTAGTTTGTAAATACATCCCTTTTTGAATGGTTTGCAACACTTGCTTGTTTAATTGCTCGGGTATCTTATAAAAGCTACAACGCTTAGCTTGTTCCTCTGAACAAATGTCATTGTATTCCAACAAAAACAATAACTCCGTCTTATAATTTTTTACCTGTTCTTTCAATTCTTGAGGAAAGCCAATACTTTTATCCACGCTAAACGCTAAATTACCCTCATTATTTTTCCAGAGCAGAATACGATATTCTTGCAATTGATATAACAAACGTGCTGCACTCATTAAATAACTCCCTCTTCACGTACCTCTTCTTGTGCAGGAGAAAAATTCCTGGCAATGTCACGCAGTGTGCTGTATTGGTACAAATCAGTTAATTTCATATTCAGTTTTAATTCACGATTTAATTGCCTTATTAATTGCATCGCCAATAGCGAATTACCACCTAAAGCAAAAAAATTATCTACGCAGCCAATTGAGCTAGGGCGTGTTTTTAAAGTTTCAGCCACAATATAATACTTATTAGCGTTAGTGCTCCTAAAAACATGGCCGCTGTTTTATCATAACG
>NZ_LNYU01000018.1 GCF_001468135.1 Legionella santicrucis
TGTTAATGTGGTCTTACCGTGGTCTACGTGACCGATCGTCCCCACATTCACATGTGGCTTTTTACGTTCAAATTTTTCCTTCGCCATTTCAATAACCTCGTTAACTTTTTATTGTTTCTTAATAATTGCTTCAGCAATGTTAGTTGGTGCTTCCGCATACTTAGAAAATTCCATAGTATAAGTTGCTCTTCCTTGAGTAGCAGAACGTAAATCGGTCGAGTAACCAAACATCTCTGCGAGTGGAACTTCTGCTCTAACAATTTTGCCTGCTGGTGAGTCTTCCATTCCCTGAACCAAGCCACGTCGTCTGTTAAGGTCACCCATAACATCACCCATATAATCCTCTGGGGTTACAACTTCGACACTCATTATTGGTTCAAGTAATACTGGTTTAGCTCGTAATGCACCTTGCTTGAAGCATTGAGAACCAGCAATTTTAAATGCCATTTCACTAGAATCCACTTCGTGGAATGAACCGTCAAATAATGTAACTTTAACGTCCACAACTGGATATCCAGCGATAACACCATTTTGCATTTGCTCTTGAATTCCTTTGTCAACTGCAGGTATATATTCTTTGGGAATAACACCACCTACAATTGCGTTGACGAATTCATAGCCTTTACCAGGCTCTTGGGGTTCAATCTTCAACCAGACGTGACCATATTGACCACGACCACCTGATTGTCGAATGAATTTACCTTCTTGTTCTATTGGTTGCTTCAGTGTTTCACGATAAGCAACCTGAGGTTTACCAACATTGGCTTCTACATTAAACTCCCGCTTCATACGGTCCACAATAATTTCTAAATGAAGTTCACCCATACCTTCAATAATGGTTTGTCCTGACTCTTCATCAGTATGAACGCGGAAAGAAGGATCTTCTTGAGCGAGTTTTCCAAGTGCAATTCCCATTTTCTCTTGATCAGCTTTTGTCCTGGGCTCAACAGCAACAGCAATAACTGGATCTGGGAAGTCCATTCTTTCTAATATCACTACATGTTCAGTGTCACACAATGTATCCCCTGTAGTCACTGACTTTAAACCAACTGCGGCAGCAATATCACCTGCTTTAACTTCTTTAATTTCTTCACGTGAATTAGCATGCATTTGTAATAAACGACCAATACGCTCTTTTTTGCCTTTAACTGAATTGTAGACAGTATCACCACTTTTTAGAACACCTGAATATGCTCTAAAATAAGTCAGCGTTCCAACAAATGGGTCTGTAGCAATTTTAAAAGCTAAAGCTGAGAATGGCGTATCATAACTTGTTTTACGAGAAGCTTCATCACCATGTTCATCAATACCTTGAACGTCTGGTATATCAGTCGGTGAGGGTAAATATTCAATAACACCATCCAATACAGCTTGTACACCTTTATTTTTGAAGGCGGAACCACAGAAAACAGGAACAACTGCATTACTAATGGTTAATTGGCGTAGTGCCTTTTTAATTTCTTCTTCAGAAAGCTCTTCGCCTTCAAGATATTTTTCCATTAATTCTTCAGTGGCTTCTGCAGCAGCCTCTATAAGCATCGCTCTATATTTTTCACATTCTTCTTTCAGATCAGCAGGTATATCTTTATATTCAAAAGTCATACCTTTATTTTCTTCATCCCAATGAATTGCCTTCATTTTGATGAGATCAATAACTCCCTTAAATTCTTCTTCTGCACCAATTGGCAGCTGAACAACCACAGGGTTTGAGCCGAGTCTTTGTTTGATTTGGCCAACTACCCTAAGGAAGTTTGCACCCATTCTATCCATCTTGTTAACAAATACGATTCGTGGAACACCATATTTATTCGCTTGTCGCCATACCGTTTCCGATTGAGGCTCCACACCAGCTACTGAATCGAATACCACAACAGCACCATCAAGCACACGCAAAGAACGCTCAACTTCAATCATGAAGTCTACGTGTCCCGGTGTATCGATAATATTAATACGATGGCGTTCGAATTGCTTATCCATACCCGACCAGTAGCATGTTGTTGCTGCTGAGGTAATAGTAATACCGCGTTCCTGCTCCTGAACCATCCAGTCCATTGTTGCAGCACCGTCATGAACTTCACCAATCTTATGAGACATACCAGTATAATACAGTACGCGCTCTGTTGTTGTTGTTTTTCCTGCATCAACGTGCGCTGCAATGCCTATGTTTCTATATAGTTTTAATGGAGTAGACACGGACTACCTCTCTTTTAGTTCCATCTAAAATGTGCAAATGCCTGGTTAGCTTTTGCCATCTTATGGGTATCTTCACGTTTCTTCACTGCAGAACCTTTACTTTCATAAGCATCCAGCAGTTCCCCAGCTAAGCGCAACATCATACCTTTTTCACCGCGAGTACGTGCAGCCTGAACAATCCATCGCATGCCTAAAGCAATACTTCGATCATTTCTAACTTCAACTGGCACTTGATATGTAGCACCACCTACTCGACGCGAACGAACTTCTACACTTGGTCGAACATTATTTAAAGCATCTTCAAAGTAACGAAGAACCGTAGCAGAACCACTTGCACTACCAGATTCACCGCTCTCGTCATCTGTTTTTTTCATCTTTTTGACACGCTCTTCCATAACAGATAAGGCGCCATAGATTATTTTTTCAGCAACAGACTTTTTGCCGCTAACCATAAGTACGTTAATAAACTTTGCTAACAGTTCACTGTGATGTTTTGGATCTGGCAAAATTTCTCTTTTGGGAACTTCTCTTCTTCTAGGCATTTCTTATTTCCTACAATCAGTTATTTTTTATCTTTTGGCTTCTTAGTACCATATTTTGAACGACCTTGTTTACGATCGTTAACACCTGATGTATCTAAGCTACCTCGAACAGTGTGATAACGCACACCAGGTAAATCTTTAACACGACCACCTCTTATAAGAACTACAGAGTGTTCCTGGAGGTTATGGCCTTCACCACCAATATAGGATGTTACTTCAAATCCATTGGTTAAACGCACACGAGCAACCTTACGCATAGCTGAGTTAGGTTTTTTGGGTGTAGTAGTGTAAACACGCGTACATACTCCACGTCGTTGTGGACATGATTCCAGTGCAGGCACGTTACTTTTCTTCTTTACGTCCACACGAGGCTTTCTTACTAACTGATTAATAGTAGCCATTTATACTTAACTCCGATCTGTCTCTTTTGATTATTTCGAATACATAAGGAGGCCGGATTCTATATAGCTACGGCAGATTTGTCAAGTTTTAATCTGCCGTTTTCAATCCGAACTAGTGTTCTTGATTATCTGCGTTAAGTGCTTCACTCAACGCATGCTCAACATCACTTGCAGTTACAGTATGTACAGGGTACTCACCGGCTGCAGCCTTAGCTCTCTTTATTTTACGACCTTGATGATAGGCGTAGCCTGTTCCTGCAGGGATCAGACGTCCAACCATCACATTTTCCTTTAAACCACGTAAATCATCTATTTTACCACTTACAGCAGCTTCCGTTAGAACTCTTGTAGTCTCTTGGAATGAAGCAGCTGATATAAATGATTCAGTAGCCAGGGAAGCCTTCGTAATACCTAATAAAATAGGTATTCCTCTAGCGACTTGTTTTCCTTCTGCAATAAGTCTGTCATTTTCTTGCAGTAGGACGCTTTCTTCGATTTGCTCTCCTACCAAGAATTTTGAATCCCCAGCAAAAGTTATAACTCGTTTACGCAACATCTGTCTTACAATTACTTCAATATGTTTGTCATTAATCTTAACACCTTGCAATCGATATACATCCTGTACTTCATTTACAATATAATTTGCTAATGCACCTACGCCAAGTAAACGTAATATATCATGAGGATTAAGTGCTCCTTCGGCAATAATTTCCCCACGTTCAACATGCTCTCCTTCGAAAACAGAGATATGACGCCATTTAGGAATGAGTTCTTCATGACATTGGTCTTCTGAAACGTTGATAATTAGTCTTCGTTTACCTTTTGTTTCTTTACCAAAACTAACCATTCCCGAAACTTCCGCCATTACGGCTGAATCTTTCGGTTTACGGGCTTCGAATAAATCGGCAACCCTAGGTAGACCCCCAGTGATATCGCGTGTTTTAGAGCGCTCTTGAGGAATACGGGCAATAACATCACCGATTCCTACATGACCACCATCTTCAAAGTTTACGATAGCATCTACTGGAAGGTAATATTGAGCTGGAACATTAGTTCCTGCAAGATAAATGTCCTCGCCAGTTTCAGTTACCAATTTTACCATTGGTCTTAAATCTCGTCCTGCGGCACTTCTTTGTTTCGCATCAATCACTACAATATTACTTAAACCAGTTAATTCATCAGTTTGTCGATTCATAGTGATACCATCAATTAAATCAACAAATTTTAAGTATCCACCAACTTCAGAAATAACAGGGTGTGTATGAGGATCCCATGTAGCGATAATTTGTCCAGCATCAACATTTGAATTATCTTGGACTGTGATTACAGCACCGTAAGGAACTTTATAACGCTCACGTTCGCGCCCAAATTCATCTACAATTGTTACTTCACCTGAACGTGATACTGCAACTAAGTTCTTATTCTCATGAGTTACTGTCTTAATATTATGTAATCTAATAACCCCTTTCGTCTTAATTTGAATATTATTCGCCGCAGTAGCTCTCGAAGCTGCTCCTCCGATGTGGAATGTACGCATGGTTAACTGAGTTCCAGGCTCACCAATTGATTGAGCAGCAATAATTCCAACAGCTTCTCCTGTGTTAACAAGATGTCCTCGGGCTAAATCACGTCCGTAACACTTTGCACATAATCCAAATCGAGTTTGGCATGTAATTGGTGAACGAACTAAAATTTGGTCCACACCTTGTTTTTCTAACTTTTCAACCCATGCTTCATCCAATAAGGTTCCCGCTGTTACAACAGGTTCACTTTGATTAGGAATATATACATCAGCAGCTACTACTCGTCCCAATACTCGCTCATGAAGTGGTTCAACAATATCACCACCTTCAATCAATGGTTGCATCAGAACGCCAGTATCAACACCGCAATCATCCTCTGTAATAACCACATCTTGAGCCACATCAACAAGGCGTCGTGTCAAATAACCTGAGTTGGCAGTTTTCAACGCTGTATCAGCCAAACCTTTGCGCGCACCATGAGTTGAAATAAAGTATTGAAATACGTTCAACCCTTCACGGAAGTTAGCAGTAATAGGAGTCTCAATAATTGAACCATCTGGAGCTGCCATCAATCCCCGCATACCAGCCAGCTGTCTAATTTGTGCAGCAGAACCCCTCGCCCCTGAATCGGCCATCATAAAAATGGGGTTAAAAGACTCTTGTCTTATGACTTCACCTTTAACATTAGTAACTTGTTCCGTTGCAATCTTACTCATCATTGACTTAGCAACTAACTCGTTAGTACGAGACCAAATATCAATAACCTTATTGTAACGCTCGCCGTTAGTTACTAAACCAGAGCGGAATTGTGATTCAATTTCTCGAACTTCATTATACGCATGATCAATAATACTTGCTTTATCGTCAGGTATTTCCATATCGTCGATACCAATAGAAGCACCAGAACGTGTTGCGTACTTAAATCCTGTATACATCAACTTATCTGCAAAAATTACAGTTTCCTTCAAGCCAAATGTTCTATAGCACGTATCAATAACCTTAGTAATTACTTTTTTAGTCATGGTACGATTTATTTGTACAAAAGACATCCCTTTGGGTAATATCTGTGCAAGAATGGCTCGGCCAACTGTAGTCTCAACAAGATGATGTCCCGCTTCATTTTCTTTAGGCATACGAATCTTGATTTTTGCATGAATATCAAGATGACTCGCTTCATAAAAATTCTGCGCTTCTTGTGCACTCACAAAAATTTTGCCTTCACCTAAAGCATTAACCTTTTCTCGGGTTAAGTAATACAAACCTAGAACAACGTCTTGGCTGGGAACGATGATTGGTTCCCCGCTTGCTGGTGACAGAATATTGTTTGTCGACATCATTAATGAACGTGCTTCCAGTTGTGCCTCTAATGTTAACGGTACATGCACGGCCATTTGGTCACCGTCAAAGTCCGCATTGTAGGCCGTACAAACTAGAGGATGAAGCTGTATCGCTTTACCTTCAATTAATACTGGTTCAAACGCTTGAATACCTAGACGATGTAGTGTAGGAGCTCTGTTAAGTAGAATAGGATGTTCACGAATGACATCATCTAGGATATCCCAAACAACTGACTCTTCGCGCTCAACCATCTTCTTAGCGGCTTTAATCGTTGTAGCTAATCCTCTGAACTCAAGTTTACTAAAAATAAATGGCTTAAAGAGCTCAAGTGCCATTTTCTTAGGTAATCCACATTGGTGTAATTTTAAAGTAGGACCTACTACGATTACTGAACGCCCCGAATAATCAACACGCTTACCTAAAAGATTCTGACGAAAACGACCTTGCTTCCCTTTAATCATATCAGCTAGTGATTTTAGAGGCCGTTTATTAGTGCCAGTGATTGCACGACCACGACGTCCATTATCCAAAAGAGCATCAACTGATTCTTGTAACATTCTTTTTTCATTGCGCACGATAATGTCAGGAGCATTAAGATCCAACAAACGTTTTAATCGATTGTTTCGATTGATGACACGGCGATATAAGTCATTAAGATCAGAAGTAGCAAAACGTCCACCATCTAGTGGGACTAATGGTCTTAAATCTGGTGGAAGTACAGGTAAGACATCCATAATCATCCACTCTGGCTTGTTACCAGAATCATAAAAAGCTTCAAGTAGTTTTAAGCGCTTAGTAATCTTTTTAATTTTTGTTTCAGAACTGGTAGTTGGTAATTCTTCACGCAAGTTCTTGATTTCATCTTCCAAATCAACTTGACGAAGTAAATCACGAATCGCTTCTGCACCCATACGTGCATCAAATTCATCACCATATTGTTCCATTGCATCCAGGTAAGCCTCATCATTTAATAATTGGCCACGTTCAAGTTCGGTCATTCCTGGATCAACAACAACAAATGCTTCAAAGTACAGAACGCGCTCTATATCTCTTAAGGTCATATCTAGAAGCAGACCGATTCGAGACGGTAATGACTTCAGGAACCAGATATGTGCTACAGGACTTGCAAGCTCAATATGTCCCATACGCTCGCGTCTTACCTTCGCTAATGCAAGTTCAACACCACATTTTTCACAAATCACGCCGCGATGTTTCAGTCGTTTATACTTACCACATAAGCATTCGTAATCTTTTACTGGGCCGAAAGTTTTAGCACAGAATAATCCATCTCGCTCTGGTTTAAATGTACGATAATTAATAGTTTCAGGTTTCTTTACTTCACCGTATGACCACGAACGAATTAGTTCAGGAGATGCCAAAGCGATTTTAATTGCATCAAACTCTTCACTTTGTCCCTGTTGTTTGAGGATACCCAAAAGGTCACTCATTACAGGGGCTTTTCTCATTGGTTCATTCATTGGGTCGTCGTTTAGAGTACTCAAGTCTATGCCTCCAAAAATTTGTTAATCAGTATGTATCGCTGAAAAGTTAATCGTGTTCGAGTTCTATATCTATTCCCAAGGCACGGATTTCTTTCAATAATACGTTGAAAGATTCAGGCATTCCTGGATCCATGCGATGGTCGCCATCGACTATATTCTTGTAGATTTTTGTTCTACCTCCAACGTCATCTGATTTCACTGTCAACATTTCCTGTAATGTATATGCTGCACCGTATGCTTCAAGCGCCCATACTTCCATCTCTCCAAAGCGTTGTCCCCCAAACTGAGCTTTACCGCCAAGTGGTTGTTGTGTTACTAAACTGTATGAGCCTGTTGAGCGAGCATGCATTTTATCATCAACTAGATGGTTTAGTTTTAGCATATACATGTATCCAACTGTGACTGGATTATCAAATTGATTACCTGTTCTCCCATCATACAAAGTAGTTTTTCCATCAGATGATAGATCTGCCAGCTGCAGCATGTTTTTGATTTCTGCTTCGGAAGCACCATCAAAAACAGGAGTTGCCATTGGTACGCCAGCACGCAAATTATCCGCTAAGCGATACAACTCTTCATCGTTTAGACAATCCAGATTTACTCTTTGTATGCCATCGTGGTTATATATTTTATTTAAAAAACTTCGAATTTCAGTTGAACTTTGTTTTAAATCCAACATTTGTGAAATTTTATTTCCTAATCCTTTAGCAGCCAAACCAAGATGTGTTTCCAGTACCTGTCCGATATTCATACGAGAAGGTACGCCTAATGGATTTAAGACGATATCTACAGCTGTACCATCTTCCATATGAGGCATATCCTCTACAGGAACAACAATTGAGATAACCCCTTTATTACCATGACGACCAGCCATTTTGTCACCAGGTTGGATTCTTCGTTTAACAGCAAGATATACTTTAACAATCTTTAATACGCCAGGAGCTAAATCATCGCCTTGAATAATTTTTTTTCTGCTATCATTAAAGCGTTTTTCCATCTCCTTAGTCAGCATTTCAAGTTGCTTAGAAAGCTGTTCTAATTGTTGACTTGTTGCATCGTTTTCTAAACGAATATCAAACCATTTGTCCCTGGTTAGGCTCTGCAAATACTCTTGTGTCACTTTTGAACCTGGTCTCAAATTTCCTGGACCACCTGTAGCCACTTTATCGAGAATAATGTTTGATACACGATGATAAATATCTTCTTCACGAATACGTCGCTCGTCAACAAGATCCTTACGTACTCGAGCAAGATGTTCTTCCTCAATGCTCTTTGCTCGTGCATCTTTTTCTAATCCATCACGTGTGAATACTTGCACATCAATTACAGTGCCATTCATACCTGATGGAACTCTTAGCGAAGAGTCTTTAACATCAGATGCCTTTTCGCCAAAGATAGCGCGTAATAATTTTTCTTCAGGAGTAAGCTGAGTTTCACCTTTAGGTGTTACTTTTCCTACTAATATATCTCCTGCATTAACTTCAGCACCAATATATACAACCCCAGACTCATCTAAACTTGAAAGTGCTGACTCGCCTACATTAGGTATATCTGCAGTGATTTCTTCTGCCCCTAATTTGGTATCACGAGCAATACAAGTCAGCTCTTCTATATGGATCGTTGTGAAGCGATCATCTTGAACAACACGTTCGGAAATAAGAATAGAATCTTCGAAGTTGTATCCATTCCAAGGCATAAAGGCAACCAATAAATTTTGTCCTAATGCAAGTTCACCCATATCAGTACAAGGACCATCAGCTAAAACATCACCTCTCTGAATCATATCACCCGTTTTTACAATTGGGCGTTGGTTGATGCATGTATCTTGGTTTGAGCGAAAATATTTAGTTAAATTATAGATATCAACACCTGTTTCACCAGCAGTGGTCTCATCGTCATTCACACGCACAACGATACGCGAAGCATCTACTAAATCTATTATTCCACCCCGTTTTGCTACTACAGAAACCCCTGAATCTGAAGCAACTATGCGTTCCATACCAGTACCAACCAATGGCTTTTCAGAACGCAGTGTCGGAACTGCTTGACGTTGCATGTTTGATCCCATTAAAGCACGGTTTGCGTCGTCATGCTCTAAGAAGGGAATCAGTGAGGCCGCTACTGATACAATTTGTTTGGGCGAAATATCCATGTAGTTAATCTTATCTGGTGTTGTCAACGAAAATTCGTTTTGATGTCTACAAGGAACTAAATCCGCTAAAATATTTCCATCTTCATCAAGAGCCACACTTGATTGAGCAATATATTGGTCAACTTCTTCAATAGCTGATAAATATTCGATGTCATCAGTAACACGACCATCAATTACCTTTCTACATGGTGTTTCAATAAAACCATAATCATTTGTTCTCGCGTAAACAGATAAGGAGTTAATCAATCCAATGTTTGGACCTTCTGGAGTTTCAATGGGACATACGCGACCGTAATGCGTTGTATGTACGTCACGGACTTCAAAGCCAGCGCGTTCACGAGTTAATCCGCCTGGGCCTAAAGCAGATACTCTTCGCTTATGGGTTACACCTGATAATGGATTTACTTGATCCATAAATTGGGATAACTGACTTGAACCAAAAAACTCTTTAATTGCAGCAGAAACAGGCTTTGCATTAATTAAATCTTGTGGCATTAAGTTTTCAGATTCAACTAAACTTAGTCGCTCTTTAACTGCTCTTTCAACGCGAACAAGACCAACCCTAAATTGGTTTTCTGTCATTTCACCAACACTGCGTACTCTACGGTTACCAAGATGATCGATATCATCAACCATTCCAATACCGTTTCTAATGTCTATTAGTGTCTTAATAACCGCCATTATGTCTTCTTTGGTCAATGTACCTGGGCCATCATCATTTTTTCTACCAACACGGCGATTAAACTTCATTCTACCAACCGCCGATAGATCATATCGTTCTTCTACAAAAAACAGGTTCTTAAACAACGCTTCTGCAGCTTCTTTAGTTGGAGGTTCGCCAGGACGCATCATACGATATATCTCTACGAGGGCTTCCAATTGGCTCGAAGTAGGATCAATTTTTACTGTATCAGAAATATAAGAACCATGATCTAAATCATTTGTATAAATCATGTTAAATTCATGAATACCACTAGTGATCATTGCATCAAGTAAATCATCAGTGACTTCGTCATTTGCTTGTGCAACCAGCTCACCAGTTAAAGTATCGATAATATTTTTTGCTAACGTTTTACCTATCAAATAGTCTCTAGGCACAATTAAATCTTTCATCTGCGCCTTTTCCATTTGTTTAATGTGACGCGCAGTGATTCTTCTTCCTTGTTCGACAATAAGCTCACCGGTTCCTGGTACAAGAATATCAAATGATGCAATCTCACCTCGTAGGCGCTGAGGAATTAGATCAATATGGTATTCTCCATTCTTTAGATGACAACTTGTAATTTCAAAAAACTCACCAAGAATATCCTCTGTTTCATATCCTAGTGCTCGTAGCAAAATACTAACAGGTAGCTTACGTCTTCTATCAATTCGAACATAAACACAATCCTTAGGATCGAACTCAAAATCTAACCATGAACCTCTATACGGAATAATTCGTGCAGAATAGAGTAATTTTCCAGATGAATGTGTTTTACCTTTATCATGTTCAAAGATAACACCTGGCGAACGATGTAACTGTGAAACAACTACTCTTTCGGTACCGTTTATGACAAATGTCCCAACATCAGTCATTAATGGGATTTCACCCATAAATACATCTTGTTCTCTAATATCTTTGATTGGCTTAGGATCTTCGCTTGCATCTTTATCAAGAATAACAAGTCTTATTTTAACCCTTAATGGTGCAGAATAAGTTAACCCTCTTAATTTGCATTCGCGCACATCAAATGCTGGTTCGCCAAGCTTATAGCCAACATATTCAAGTCTTGCATTACCAGAAAAACTATCAATTGGGAACACAGAAGAAAATGCAGCATGTAATCCTGTATTAAAGTGTTCATTTGCTTTGCTATTGGCCTGAAGAAAATCCCTATAAGATTTTAATTGAATTTCAAGCAGATTTGGTATCGCCATTTTATCGGCCTGCTTACCAAAGCTTTTGCGAAATCGTTTTTTCTCAGCATGCGAATATTGAGGTTTAGCTTCTGCAACGGCCATGGTGTATCCTCTGTAAATTATTGATGACTTCAAACACGTAAACCCAGCCATGAAAACATGGCTGGGTTCCTATCTCTTTGATATAACTTTATTATTTAACTTCTACTGAAGCACCAGCTTCTTCAAGTTCTTTCTTGATATTAGCAGCTTCATCTTTAGATACAGCTTCTTTAATTGTTGAAGGAGCACCTTCTACTAAATCTTTAGCTTCTTTTAAGCCAAGACCAGTTATTCCACGAACTGCTTTAATAACGTTTACTTTGTTTGCACCAAAGCTTGTCATAACAACCGTAAACTCAGTTTGCTCTTCAACAGCTGCAGCAGAAGCGGCAGGCGCAGCAACAGCAACAGCAGCAGCGGCAGCAGAAACATTAAATTTCTCTTCCATTGCTTCGATTAGTTCAACTACTTCCATAACAGACATGTTTGCTATGGTTTCTAAAATATCATTTTTTGACACAGCCATTACTAGCTCCTGATTTAAAATTAATTTATTGATTTAAAGAGATTTAACCTGCTTTTTTATCTTTTACTGCTGCTAAGGTTCTTACTAATTTAGCATGTGGCTCAGCAAGAGTTCTGACAAATTTTTCAACTGGCGCTTTCATCACATACATTAACTTGGCTATAGCCTCATCGCGTGTTGGTAAGCTTGCAACAGCATCAATTTGATCTGCTGAATAAACTTTGCCTCCAACTGATAATGCTTTAACTTCAAGTTTTTCAAATGTCTTTGAGAATTCTTTCAGTAGTCTTGCTGCATCACTAGGAGCTTCTAATGACAAAGCAACAAACAACGGCCCTACCAGCAAGTCGTTTAAGCACTCAAATTCAGTGTTCTTAAATGCTCTTCTTGTTAAAGTATTTCTTACAACACGAAGATAAACACCTGACTTACGTGCTTCACTACGTAAATGCGTCATTTGATTAACAGTTAAACCTCGATAATCAGCAACTACTGCCGAAATAGCCTTTGAGGCGACCGCAGTCACTTCTTCAACAACAGCTTTTTTTGCAGCTAAATTTAATGTCACGTTACTGACCTCCTAATTGTTACAAATCACGAGGATTTGTCAGTTATGGTGGCCGTCTCTGTAAATTGGAGCCGGTTCACCGTCTGCGCAGGAAATTAAGCGATTGCACCTGCGGTCTTCGACGGCATGGAACCAAATCTATGCCGTGAATTCTTAAAATGGGTGGATATGTTACACAGGTATTGATGAAATATCAATAGATAATCCAGGTCCCATTGTCGTGGATAAAGAAATTTTCTTTAAGTATTGCCCTTTTGATGAAGAAGGCTTTGCCTTTTTCAGGTCATTTATTAAGGCGACGATGTTCTCAATAATATCTTCGGCTGCGAAATCAACTTTTCCAACAGTACAATGAATAATACCATTTTTATCAGTTCTGTAACGTACTTGTCCTGACTTTGCATCTTTTACTGCAGCTTCAACATTTGTAGTAACGGTTCCAACTTTTGGATTTGGCATTAAGCCTCTTGGACCCAATACTTGACCGAGCTGACCAACAATTCGCATTGCATCTGGAGTTGCGATTACAACATCAAAATCCATCGCTCCACCTTTAATTTTTTCAGCGAGATCATCAAACCCAACTATATCTGCACCTGCATCTTTTGCTTTGGTTGCATTATCACCTTGTGCAAAAACAGCAACACGGACAACTTTTCCTGTACCTTTAGGTAAGTTAGTTGATGAACGCACTACTTGATCTGATTTTCGAGGATCAACACCCAGGTTAACACTAATGTCTAAGCTTTCACGAAACTTAGCTGATGCAAATTGCTTTAAAATGTTTATTGCTTCACTTGCACTATACAAGTGACCAGCTTTAACTACCTCTAAAATCTTTTTTTGTTTCTTAGATACTTTTGCCATGGCAACCCCCTATTCTAAACCTTCAACGTCAATACCCATACTGCGTGCTGTACCTGCAATACATCTAACTGCTGCTGCTAGACTCGCTGCTGTTAAATCAGGTTCCTTAAGTTTTGCAATTTCTTCGAGTTGCTTGACGTTAAGTGTGGCCACTTTTTTCGTGTTGGGTGTGCCACTTCCGCTTTGAATACCTGCTGCTTTTTTCAAGAGAACTGAAGCCGGAGGTGTTTTAGTAACGAAAGTAAAACTGCGATCACTATAAACAGTTATTACAACAGGAGTAGGTAAACCTTGTTCCATCTGTTGTGTTGCTGCATTGAAGGCTTTACAAAATTCCATAATGTTAACACCTCTTTGACCTAATGCAGGTCCTACAGGTGGACTTGGATTTGCTTTACCTGCTGGAATTTGTAACTTGATGTAAGCTTCTACTTTTTTTGCCATGATTACTCCTTACGGGTTAAACGCTACTCTTGATAATTGCTCAAGTTCTAGCTCCCCTAACATAAAACAGTTCACGATTAAATTATTATCTTTATTTATAAAGTGATTTAATCAGAACACCTTAGCGAACTAAGTCTTCTCTACTTGACTAAATTCAAGTTCTACTGGAGTTGAGCGTCCAAAAATTAGAACGGCCACTCTCAATCTGCTTTTCTCATAATTAACTTCTTCAACAACGCCATTGAAGTCAACAAATGGGCCTTCTTTTACTCGTACAACCTCTCCAGGTTCAAATAGAATCTTGGGTCTTGGTTTAGTCACTCCATCCTCTACTCGCTGCATAATTGCGCGAGCTTCTTTGTCTGTGATAGGTGTAGGAGTTTGACTTGTTCCACCAATGAATCCTAAAACTCTTGGTATCGCTCGTATCATATGCCAAGTTTGATCATCCATAACCATGTTTACTAATACATAGCCTGGGAAAAATTTTCGTGTACTCTTGCGCTTTTGGCCTGAACGCATCTCAACAACTTCTTCTGAGGGTACGACAACTTCGCCAATTTTATCTTCTAAATTATGGTGCTTTGCGCGTGATATAATTTCACGCATAACAAAATTTTCATAGCCAGAATAGGCATGCACAACATACCATTGTTTCGATTTTTGCTCTTCCACCGAAATCACCCTAAATGCGTTATTTTTGCGATTGTCCACATCATTATTGAATCCACTCCCCAGAGTATAAATCCGGTTAATGCAACCATGACAATAACGATTGTTGTTGTTTGTACTGTTTCTTGACGTGTAGGCCAGACGACCTTTAAAAGCTCAACTTTTGATTCTTGAGCAAAGTGAAACACTTTTTTACCTGCAGATGTTAGGTAAGCCAAAAATATAGCCAGTAAAAACCATACAAGCCATATTATAGACTCTATAGGGCCTGATAAAGTGTAATAATAAGTGCAAAAAAAGGCCGCTAAAGTTATAAAAACTATAGCCACCCAAGAGAGTACATCTTTAGTATTACTTTGAGTTTCGTTCGAACTTTTCATATTCACTTGTTTGTTGGCAGGCCAGGAGGGAATCGAACCCCCAACCTGCGGTTTTGGAGACCGCCACTCTGCCAATTGAGCTACTGGCCTATATTATTTGGCATGAACCCTCATGGTACATGCCATAAAATTTACCTTATTACTCGATAATTTTAGCGACAACACCGGCGCCAACAGTACGGCCACCTTCCCGAATTGCAAAACGCAAACCTTCATCCATCGCGAT
>NZ_LNYU01000019.1 GCF_001468135.1 Legionella santicrucis
TCTTCAATTGCTAAATCCATACATCACCTTAAAAGAGGTGATTTGATCATGTTTCTTTGGGATAAACAAGATGTGTAGAAGATTCAGCACATTAAAGGAGGGTGACGATCTTATCAAACTTTGAATGGTACATGCAGGTAATAGGTCACTGGTGATTAGCAAAAACCAAAGATTTTTTCCCGGAGAAATGATCCATCAAAATCTGCGAGCAAACATCAAAGGC
>NZ_LNYU01000020.1 GCF_001468135.1 Legionella santicrucis
TCTTCAATTGCTAAATCCATACATCACCTTAAAAGAGGTGATTTGATCATGTTTCTTTGGGATAAACAAGATGTGTAGAAGATTCAGGACTTATGGGGGAGGCTATATTTAAAACATTATAGTTTCTTCATTAGATTGATATTTGATTTTTTCCGGCCCATAAGAAGATGAATTTATTGATAGAAAATCTTTTATGGTATTTATAATTCTATCGATAAATGATCGCATTAAGCCATCATAAACAATATGTTGTTTTATGCTCTCTGTATTTCTATATTTTTTTATTTGTTCTTGAAAAGTAATAATTACTATTTTTGCTCCCTCATCACCATTCAAATTATTTTGTCTGGCATTTTTCATAATTTGAATAAGCATTTCAGGAAGGTAATTAATAATTTCCTTTCTTTTTTGTAAATTATTTAATGTCATATTGTCCGGATAGAGCCATTTCGTCCATATATATTTTAATTCTTTATGAATCTTATCTTGCTCCTTGATTAAATCATCAAATATTTCATTTAATAATTTCTTGCTCATGATATACCCGCTTACAATATATATGATTATATTTTAAGCAAATAGGAATATTAAAATCCAATTGATTCTATTCGTATGTTATATAATTTTTTTAAATATCAGATGTCAGACAAGAAAACACTGGGGAGCTTGTTCTGCAAGCCCATAATCAAGCTCATTATGTTTCTCATTTCGAAGGATCGCTTCTTTTCCCTCTTTTTACCTCATACATTGCTTGATCCGCTAAATTTATTAATTCACTGATTGATGTAGCCTGATCCGGATAAATTGCAAATCCTATACTCATAGAACAATAATAATCTTGATTTTTAAAATGAAAAGCGGGTTTAAACACATAATCAATTCGTTTTATGATCTCATTGGAAATATCTTTCTCCTTTGTATGTACTACAAATGCTGTAAATTCATCTCCACCTAATCGAGCAACAAAATCATCCTGTTGGAAACAGGATCTTACTCGTCTTGCTGTTTCCCATAATATGTGGTCACCTGCATCATGTCCCAAATAATCATTTATAAATTTAAAATTATCAAGATCCATAAAAAATAGAGTGATATGTTCATGAGAAAGTAAAGATGCGATCTTTGTTTCTAAGTTCAGTTTAAAATATTGCCGATTGGGTAAATTTGTTAATTGATCAAAACAGGCTAAATCATGATATTTATCTTTTTCGAGTTGCAATAAGCAGTTTTCATTATTTAATGCTTGCTCATAACGTTTACGTTCACTCATTAAACTATATAGTGTGCTTACAATAAAAACAAATGCGAGTAGATGATTTATCCAAACAATAACAGTTAATTCCCCTATAGGTAGAGGATAGTAGGCTGAATGAGAAAATATCTTGCATCCAACAAGAACTAAGATAGATAAAATTGAATAAATAAATAATCCAGAGCTACCAACTAATGCAACACTCAAGACAGGGATTACATAAAACCATGCTGAAAAGGAGAGATTTATTCCTCGAACCAAATAATTAGCAATTAGAACCGTTGCAAATAGAATGAAAAGAACAAAATGGCCACACAAAAAGGTGTTTTTACTGCGTATAAGAATATATAAATTTAGGGATGTTAGAATTCCGGCGACACTAATGACAGCTACCAAATAATATAATTTGCTAAACAGATAGAGAGAGTCTATAAAAATACAACAGATTATAAGCTCATAGGTAAGTAAATGGATTAGATGATATTGATCAATATTTATATCAGATAAGCCACCAGAGTTCTTATATTTAAAAATTGCATCATCATGCTTTTTCATTAGAACTCCCCGCAACTTTTACTGCTCTTTCTAATCCATGTAAGTAAATCAGTAATTTGTGAGTAGTTACAGTTCCAATTGCATCATTGCCATAATTTGCTGTAATTGCACGATATTCAAAAAACATCTACACTCTCTAAAAAAAATTTTTAGCTAATAATAATATAGACTAAATGAATATTGAGTGGATTTTTGTCATGCCAAAATTTTTACCTACGAACAAGAAATCATTACAGGTGATGTTCTAATTTCGTTTTGATACTTATTCTGAAGTACAATGACTGCATCAAATAATTGCTCTACCTCCCCTTTTTCTGCCCAGAAACTTTGAAAGGCCAAAGGATGCATGGCAATCATATTCTTTTTAGAGATTTCAGTAGGACTGTCTATTACATTTAATAACTTTTTTAAAAGAACGACTTTATCCTTCGATTTTTCATCTTGCAAACTGACATTTTTTCCAAATGTATCTAATTTATACCTAATCAGTGCTGACAAATAATTTTTAGCTTCATCCACCTCCATCTTTCTAACCACAGCACTGTAATCACAACGTGTAAACATTCGATGATGCTGAGGTTCTTTTTCATCATTTGTAATATTTGCATGCATTTCATTCTGCTTTTGATACACCGTAGCATCTTGTTCCAAATCCGGTTCATTGATATAAAACCATTCTTTTATTTTTTGTTTTTTATTCTGAGGCATCACTTGCCATAAGATATCCAAAGCAGTCAGGACTACTGCTGTTATTGCAAAAGCAGAACCAGCTGCGGGAGCAACAGTTGGAAAAAGCATCACAAAAATAACTGCTCCTAAAACAGTCGTTAATAGACTCAGAACAAAGGAATTATTTAAAGCATTCTGAATGTAATGAGCATGTTGGATGCTTCCTTTAGGTGACTCAGATGCTCTGTATAAATTTACTCCCAACATCACTAATTGGCTGGCTAAACCAACAATTAAACTGCTAAAAAAGAACCAGGGACCTGCAGCAAAAGTAAAACTTAAAATTTCAGATAAAGCGGCTCCATAAAGCGAAATACTCGCTAAAGCAGCACAAGTCATCGAAGTAATAAAAAAAATCCATTGATCAAAATTCTTATTATTAGCTTTTGCAAGCTGATATCCATTAGCTATGGCATTTAGAGTTAATAAAAAGCCTATAAAAGGCAGCATGATATAAAATAAAGGTGATGTACGAAAAGCTGTTGATAATCTTGCATCTGCCATAGTAGCAAATAACGCCATCTCTTGTGTTTCTCGAATGTACGCAATTGCTTTTTGGAAGTAAGTCACAAATATATCCTCCTGATAATTTTATCTAATTAATCCTTTAAAATTAAAAGCACGTGGCTTTACTGCTTTATTTATTTCCGCACAGGAGACATTATTACGCAGAAAAAATCGCAGGTTGGACCTTGGACCAACCTACAATCCTATCTTTATCCGCGTAATAAATCATTGCCGCAAATGAGGGAACAAGATTACGTCGCGAATTGACTGTGAGTTAGTAAATAACATCACCAATCGATCAATACCTATCCCCTCTCCTGCAGTAGGAGGCAACCCATATTCTAAAGCTTCGATATAATCACTATCAAAATGCATCGCCTCCATATCCCCTGCATCTTTTTCTGCGACTTGCTTACGAAAACGTTCTGCCTGATCCTCTGCATCATTTAACTCAGAAAAACCATTGGCAATTTCACGGCCCGCAATAAAAAATTCGAAACGATCGGTCAACTCCGGATCCTGATCACTGCGGCGTGCTAATGGTGATATTTCAGTAGGATATCCTGTGATAAACGTAGGCTGAAATAACTGGTGTTCAACGGTTTCTTCAAATAAAATAATTTGTAATTTACCTATCCCATCAGTTTCTTTAAAGGGCAATTTTTTTTCTTCCAATAAAGCCCGACAAGCAACTACACTTTCTAATTGCTTCACATTAATTTCGGGATGGTAGTGTAAAATGGCCTCTTTTACAGTCATTCGTGCAAATGGCTTATCAAAATCAAGAATTTGACCTTGATATTCTACTTGACGCTTTTCTAATACAGAATCACAAAGATAACGTATCATTTCTTCAGTAAAATTCATCAAGTCCTTATAGTCTGCATAGGCTTGATAAAACTCAACCATTGTGAACTCAGGATTATGACGTGTTGAAATACCTTCATTACGGAAATTACGATTTATTTCATAAACACGCTCAAAACCACCTACTACCAAGCGCTTTAAATAAAGCTCGGGGGCGATACGCAAATACATCGTCATATCTAAGGTATGATGATGAGTGACAAAAGGACGAGCTAAAGCGCCACCAGGAATAGGATGCATCATTGGAGTTTCAACTTCCAAGAAAAAATTCCTGTCCATAAATTGTCTAAGGGCTTGAATTAATCGCGATCTTATTAAAAAAGTTAAACGACTTTCATCGTTAGCAATTAAATCCACATAACGTTTGCGATATCTCATTTCTTGATCAGCTAAGCCATGGAATTTATCCGGTAAAGGTCGCAATGATTTGGTTAATAATTCAATCCCTTCTGCATTTACAGTAAGCTCGCCGGTATTTGTTTTAAACAATTCGCCTTCGACACCAACGATATCTCCCAAATCCCAATGTTTAAACTGTTCATAGTGTTCTGGAAGCTCATTAGCTCGAATATATACTTGGATGCGTCCAGAAAAATCTTGAATATGAAAGAAGCTGGCCTTACCCATAATACGTCTTAGTACGATACGACCTGCTACAGTAACTTTAATATGCTTCTCGGCTAAAGTTTCTTTATCTAATGAGTCATACTCTTTTATGAGTTCCTGAGCTAAATTTTCACGGCGAAATTGATTTGGAAAATTAAAACCTTGTGTTCTTAATTCCGATAATTTTTGTTTACGAATATGATAAACTTCACTTTCATCTAAATGTTCTACTTGTTCTTCAGTCATACTGCCCTACTCCTGCCTTTAAACTAGCTTCAATAAATTGATCTAATGCACCATCCAAAACAGCCTGGGTATTACTTGTTTCAACTCCAGTACGCAGATCTTTAATACGAGATTGATCCAAAACATAAGATCGAATCTGGGATCCCCACCCTATATCAGATTTACTAGCTTCCAACGCTTGCTGCTCTGCATTTTTCTTTTGCATTTCCAATTCATACAACTTGGCACGCAATTGTTTCATGGCCTGATCTTTATTGCGATGCTGGCTTCGATCAGTCTGACATTGTACCACAATGCCACTTGGTGCATGCGTTATTCTTACAGCAGAATCAGTTCGGTTAACATGCTGTCCCCCTGCTCCAGAAGCCCGATATGTATCAATACGTAAATCAGCTGGATTAATTTCTATATCAATATCATCATCTATTTCAGGTGAAACAAAAACCGCAGCAAAAGAGGTATGACGCCTATTTCCTGAATCAAAAGGCGACTTGCGCACTAAACGATGCACTCCTGTTTCAGTACGCAACCACCCAAACGCATACTCACCTTGAAAATAAATGGTAGCACTTTTAATGCCAGCGACGTCTCCAGGTGAACATTCTATTAGTTCCGTAGTAAATCCATGTTGCTCACCCCAACGCAAATACATACGCAATAACATTTCAGCCCAATCTTGTGCCTCAGTACCCCCAGATCCTGATTGAATGTCTAAATAAGCATTGGAGTCATCCATTTTCCCTGAAAACATACGCCGAAACTCTAAATCAGCTACTTTTTTTTCTATAACCTGTAATTCTTCGCTAATTTCATTAATCGTTTGCTCATCGCTTTCTTCACGCGCCATTTCAAACAACTCGTTTAAATCAGTAATGGATTGACCTAGTTGAGCGAGGGTAGAAACAAGAGCTTCGAGCTGGGTTTGCTCACGACCTAATGCTTGAGCCACTTCGGGATTATCCCAAATCGTAGATGACTCTAACTCGCGAACAACTTCTTCCAAACGCTCACGTTTAGCATCGAAGTCAAAGATACCCCCTAAGCGCTGCTACTCGCTTATCAAGATCCACCAGATTAAGACTAATTTGGTTTACTTCTAACATAAATATCTCTTAAAAATAATGAATAGGTTAATAATCCAGTATTGTAGCTAATGTAATGACGCCGAACTTAAAAACTCAGCTCATTACATACAATCTACAATTTCACATGAGTATAACCAAAGATAAACTTGGGATTTTACCGTGAAAATAGGTAAAAAAACAGCTATGTTGTTTTCTATAGAATTAAACTTAAAACAAAACCGATTCACAAGGAGCTTTTACCTCATTTTCACAAACGCGACTTTGATTGGACGTCTTCACTCGTTTTACTTCTTCAGTTTCAGAATTTCTCGTTTGTACGCGAGAAAAAAAGCTCACAGTACTGCCAATTACATGTTCTGGTACTCTTTTTTTTCTTTCTTCCAGTACTGTCAAGGCATCCTCAGTTAAGGTTTTACGAGAAGAAGTATAGAAATTTTTCATCAAATTATGCTGAGATACTTTGATTAGTTGCATCAAAGATGATTTATTCATTTCCGTAATTGCTTCATTAATAAGTTTTTTTAATAAACCACTAGTACTTGTATGCTTTATCATGAGCCTCTGAATTTCACTTTGAGATTTTCCCTGTAATTCTGCTGTCATCGGGTATTCTATAAATTCATTATTTTTCTGTAACATCAACATAGCAATTGTTGGTAATAATTCTGTCTCAAGAACATTATTTGGAGAAGTCTCCTTCGTAATTGGATCAACATGCCGATCGAAACGCTCAAAACCTTCTTCCGCTAATTGATCGCATAATTTCAGAAGCTTTAGATTAGTAATGGCCATGTTGATTGCATCCTGATGCTCTTCTTCCGTGTACCTTTGAGCTTCGACCTCCAGCTCATGATCCATTTCTATGTCTTGGGGTTTCTCATAAAAAATAGAGTTTTCATGGTGACGCTCAGAGGTATGGGCTAGCGTCATTGTTATGCCTGTATAAGGAGAAAGATTAGTATCGACTTTATGAGGAATTTCAATTGGATAATGTACCAAATCACCTTGTTGATACAACTCATCGCTGATTTCTTTTATATGTGTTTTTCCTTCTAATACAGCCTGTCTAAAAAATTTCTTTCCAGAGACTCCATCCTTGCTGGTGGGAACTAAATTAAAACGATTAAATAAAGGACCATCTTCAGTTTTAACATACTGATGATTTCTAAAACCACCCATCAAAAATCGAGAGGCAAGTTGCCAACTATGTTCATGAATATGATTCTCATCATCTCTTATTTTTCGATTCAAATTACTAATTACATAACCAGGTTCATCACTTTGAACCACCATATTATATATATGTAATCTTAAAACCCATTCATGAGGGGCATTTCCTTTCATAAGGATCAACTTATCAAATAAATCACTTCTTCTCGATAAAGAAATAGATAATTTGATTAATTCTGGGTTGTCTTTGATTTCTTCTAATAAATGGATAACATCGTCAAGGGTTAGGTCTTTAATATCTTCAGCCAATGCCTTAGACGAAGAATCATTCAAGTAATATAATCGATATCGCTGTGTTATTTGAGCATGTATTTCTTTATAATTTTTAGGCATCAACATCACCTTTTATTATTGTATAAACTCAGTTTCAATCTAAAACCATTTACAAGATGCTAATTATATAGGCTTGTTGGAAAAAATTGAATCCAAAAACAAAGGTGAATTGTATATTATTTATTCTAATCGATTAAAAAATCATAGCGAAGATCTATTTTTTTTATTTATTCCGGTAAGCGTGATTTAATACGGTGTGTTGCCTGGCTAAGAATTTGTGAAACACGAGATTCACTTACCCCTATGACCTCTCCAATTTCTTTTAAGTTTAAATCATGTTCATAATATAAAGATAAAACCATTTTCTCTTTATGGGGTAATCCACGTATCACTTCAGATAAACGTTTCATTAAATCACTATGAAATACATTGACATGAGGTTCAGTAGAAGCGCATTCATTATCCATTTGCAATGCGTCATCAGTAACGCCTAAATCATCAAAACCATATAAATGACTGCTGACGGAATCTTGCAGCATTTCATGATATTCTGCAAGCGATACACCAAGCTCGGTAGCAATCTCTGAATCCTTAGCCTCTCTTCCCAATCGGTGCTCGACATATTTAACTGCTTCAGAAATCAGTCGTGAATTTCGATGTACTGAACGTGGAACCCAATCATTTCGTCTTACTTCATCAAGCATATAGCCTCTTATACGAATTCCAGCATAAGTTTCAAATGAAGCACCCTTTGAAGAATCGTAATGCCTTGCCGCCTCCAACAAGCCAAGCATTCCGGCTTGGATTAAATCATCGAGTTGTATCCCATGAGGCAAACGCCCTAATAAATGGTGAGCGATGCGCTTAACCAACAAGGCATGATTTTTTACCAGCGTTTCTTGGATTTGCTGGTTGACTTTGCTATAAGCAGCCAAAGCATCCACGATAATCTCCTTAAAATTCACCTGCGACTAAACGTTCTAAAAAGAAACTGGTATTACCACCTAGTAAAGAACTAGGTGACCATTCAGATATCTCCTCTGCTACTCTTTTTAGTGATAATGCAGAAGCAGATTCAGGATAAGCAATTAATACAGGTTTTTGTATTTTTACCGCCCTATGTATATGCTCATCAAATGGAACCCCCCCTAAATAGTCTAGCTGAACCTCCAGAAATTGCTCAGAGACTTTAAACAATTTATTAAATAATTCTCGCCCTTCTTTCTCATTTTCTACCATATTAGCCAGAATATGAAAACGAGTCCATTCATAGCGTTTATTCATCACTTTAATTAAAGCATATGCATCGGTTAAAGAGGTAGGCTCATCACAAACAATTACAATTAATTCTTGTGAAGAGCGAATAAAACTTAATACAGTATCCGAAATCCCTGCAGCAGTATCGATAATCATATAATCTAAATCATCTGTCAGTTCATTAAATGCATCAATAAGTCCTGCTAATTCTGGAGAAGATAGTTGGGTCATAAACTCTGTACCTGACGCCGCAGGAATAACACTAAGGCCATAAGGTCCAAGTAAGATAATATCACTTAAATGACAAGCTCCTTGAATCACATGTGATAAATTGTATTTAACATGCAATCCCAGCATAATATCAATATTTGCTAATCCTAGATCTGCATCAAGCAACAGTACTTTTTTATTCAGTTGAGCTAACCCAACAGCTAAATTAACAGCAACACTGCTCTTACCCACTCCTCCCTTACCGGCAGAAACTGCTATGACCTGTATAGGTTTTGTATGTGATAAATTTCTCAGGTCAGAAGCTTCATCACTGATGTTTTGCTTCTCTTTAGACATGATATTCTCTCCTAGTACATTGTCGTACTTTTTACACACACTATTTCTGATCAAATTCACTACTCTAAAGTATATCTTGCAATAATTGTTCCAACTCTAGTTTTTTCTAAATAACCAGCAGTTTTTCATCATTATTATTCATTCTTTGAGTGATTCACCAAGTTACAGAAGTTCTAGACTTAGTTTATAAAAATAAAATGTCTTAGATTTTGACGTAACTTTGTCAAATTTTCGACTATGCTTAAACCTATGAGAGCATAATTACTCATTCATTTGTTGCTGGCATTTTTCTTGCGCCATTTTTTGGCAGTTATCCTGACAATCAGTCTGATCTGATGTCATACATTGTGCATTAATACAGTCTTGAGCTGTATTGTTAATACATTGTAATCTATCATATTTTTGTGCACCTAAACTATCTTGGGGAATAATTGCAGCAAAAACAGAACAAGAAAAAATGAGGCTCAAAAAGACAATCAGAGTTTTCATAATAATTCTCTTTTCAATAGTTTTCTAAATGAATTATAGTCTTAAATGTCGAGATTAATTTGCGGACATTAAAAATGAACAGCAAAAAACAAATTCTCTCTAATTTCAGCCGCGCCAAAAGCCACTCTTTTTGCTTACGGCCTGATAATGAAGAACAGCTTACTCATTATATTGCTCACAATCCACAACAAAACCTGCTCATGCGTGGTTCAGGGTTAAGCTATAATGACAGTTGCTTTAATACTAATGGTTATATTATTAACAGTGAACGCTTAAATCATTTTATTGATTTTGATCCTCAAACTGGTATTGTGATCTGTCAGGGTGGAGTACCGCTTAAAGACTTATTTTTATTAAATCCCGATTTCATCCCTCCGGTTCTTCCCGGCACAGTATACGTTACTGTTGCTGGAGGGATCGCTCATGATGTTCATGGTAAAAATAATCATAACGCAGGTAGTTTTGGACATCACCTTATTAGCTTTGATTTGTTAATTGGCAATAAAAAAATCCATTGCAACCGCAATGAAAATAGTGACTTATTTTATGCCACAATCGCAGGTTTAGGACTTACTGGTGTAATTACTCGTGCTAGCTTGAGACTCAAAAAAGCCTCTCGGTTTATTTTAGCCAAACACATGCAATTTCAATCATTAAAAGAACTCACCGAATTTATGTTAACCCATGGAGTCCATTATGATTATCAAGTCGCTTGGCTTGACTTATTAAACCCAAAACCATGCGCTATCCTTTCTATAGCGAATCACTGCGAGCCTTTAAATATTAAAGAATATAAACCTTATAGCATGCCCAAAATTCCTTTTTCTTTAATTAGACCTTGGAACATGAAGTTATTTAATCGCTATTTTTTTAACAGCAAAAAGAAAGAAGAAAAACTCTCCCTCGAACAATTTAATAATCCACTCGATAAGATAAAACACTGGAATAGGCTTTATGGTCCTAAAGGATTGATTCAATTTCAGGCAGTTTTTGATACAGCTCATGTGATAACAATTTTAGATCATTTAATTCAAATAATGCGAACATCCAATGCAACCCCCACACTTGCCGTACTCAAACTATTTAATCGATCGGGAGATGGTTTGCTATCTTTTTGTAAACCAGGTTTTACCCTAGCAGTAGATTTCATTCATAATTCAGCCGCCAAGCAGGCAATTTCTTCAATGAATCAATTAATCATTGAGCTAAATGGTCGAATTTATTTAGCCAAAGACTCACTTTTAAATGAAGAGCAATATAAAAAAATGTATGAAAACCATGCCCAGTTTGCTGAAATATTAAAACACCACGCATGCACCATGCATTCTGATCTTGCAACACGATTAGGGATAACAAAATGAGACAACGAACGTGGCTTATTCTAGGCGCCTCCTCTATTATTGCAGAAAAATTTGCTCATATCGTAGCTCAATCAGGACATCAATTATTACTCGTTGGACGCCAAGCGAATCAGCTCGATATCATTGCAAAGGATATTAGACTTCGATATCAAGTGAGCTGTGAGGTAATCCTTGTCGATCTAGCAAAACAAACTGATAAATTACTTACTGTTCTGCAAAATGATACGCGTGAACTCGATGTATTTATTGCCCACAGTGATTTCACAGACAACTTACATTTGAATACAGAAACAATTACTCAACTTATAAAAATAAATATTCTAACTACCACTTTGCTTATCCATTCTTACTTCAATCGTTCACAAAAAGAATATCATTTATTATTTTTAAGCTCTGTAGCTGCATGTCGTGGTCGTGCCAAAAATAGTCTGTATGGGGCGAGTAAAGCAAGCATTGAAATTTACCTACAGGGCTTACAACAAGCCGCGCTCGAGAATCAACACATTACTATAGCTCGTCTTGGCTTTATTGATACAAAACAAACCTATGGCGTACCTGGGGTTTTTTATGCTGCATCCCCCTATTCTTGTGCAAAAGCATGTTTAAAAGCGCTAAATCACAAAAAAAGAATGATCTATTATCCTTTCTTCTGGCGAACAATTATGGCAATTATTAGTCGCTTACCTTTTTTCCTCTATAAAAAAATGGGCAGCATGTGAATAAGGCGGAGGAACAAAAAATATCATGAGACGCAATTGCCCTGAAATAATTAAAAATCTACATCAGGGCATATATCATTGGAATACTGGGATCTTATGGATTCATATTCAGAGAAATACGATCGTCTTGCTCTTCACTAAAATCAACGCCTGTTACAGCTGATTTAAAATTATTTTTATAATTTGCGAAATTATCCCTCTGAGCAGTAATATCGAGCATTTTCGAAACAACCTCACTCAAATCAGTATTTAGGTTTAAAAACTCAAGTCTATTCGTAATTAATTTGTAAACAGACGATTTTGATTCTGTTTTTATTGATTCCCTTATTTTTTGATACTGTTCTAATTTTTCTTTTAATTCGTTTCTTTTTTCCTTATCTACAAATGGATTAATTAGTTGAGCTTTAATATTTATTATTTCTTTTTTAAGATATAATTTTGTTACATTTAAAAGAAATTCTCCTATAGCTTTCACATTAGAGTTATTTTTTGAGTCGCCTACCTCAGGGAGTAGTTTACCTCGTTCATTTCTAAAGTCTTCTAATGAGAAAATATCCTTCCCTTTCGCCGGTATCTCCCAATCATTTGCTTTACAAACCTGCACACATTCTTTCCATTTATTATAGTTTTCTTGATGCTGTTCAACCCACTCTTTATAAACTCGGTCTGAAACTATCAATTTTTTTCCCTTCTCTTTTTTAAGAGATAAATCATTGTTTAATACGTAGCTCAAAGGCGCGTTCTTCTGATTCTCCATCTGATTCCCTTCTTGATTCTCCTGCTGATTTTCCTCTTGATTCTCCTGCTGATTTTCCTCTTGATTCTCCTGCTGATTCTCCTCTTGATTCTCCTGCTGATTCTCCTCTTGATTTTTCTTTTGATACTCATTAAATATGTATTGAGCAATTTTTGAACCCAAATCTCCCCAAATGAAACCTGCCGAACCATAACGTTTATGCTCTTTGTCGCTCTTGACATTAGGATCAATACATTTATTGCTGTTATTATATTCAGGCTCAGACTTATTTTTATAAGCCCTATCAGTCCCCATAAATGCAACCGCGTCTTTTTTGGCTTCAACGCGCCCAAATACCATGATACGATTAGGGGTATTTAGCATGGTTAGATATTTTATCATGAAGGGAATACTAAAGATTTTGGAATATGTTTCAGGAATTGCTATATTTAAGTTGTCTTCTGCGAAGGCTACCTTTTCCAATTTATTTTTTACGCCATCCAATATGTCGCTTGACTTTTGTAAGTCTATGGTTCCACTATATCCCTTTTTTTCAACACATGTAGCAGTAATTGATCTCATTTGAGATACTTCTCGTGCTAAAGCCCCGTCAAGGGAAGTACAATAATGTTTTTCTTGACCTTCTGCATTATCTTTTAAGTCTTGCTTTTCCAATACTTCATTAACTAGCTTTTTTAATGCTGATGTTTTTCCACTCCCAGAGGCTCCTCCTAGAAAGACTAGAAGTTTTTTATCTCCTTTAGGGCCATCAATTTCATTAATCGATCGATTAAATAAAGCATTTCGGTATTCCCTTGAGTTCATTTCTTCTTCCAAAGCTAACTTATATAACTCCTCCAATTGTTTATCGCCTAGAAAATGTCGTAGCTTTGTTCCTGCTTTTTCGAGTTCATTACTCTCGAAGTATTTTTTCTTTTTTGGATCAATATAATTATCTTCTGCCCTAAAAGCTACGTTAATATGGTCCCAATAGAGTTCTCTAAAATATTTGGGACTATCAAAATTAGTATTTACCCCGTAACCATTTATTTTCTTAGCAAATTCTTCTGCTCTTTGTCTATGAGTTCGCGCATACTCATCAATACCCCCATAAAGAAGATTTTTTTGTTTTTCGGTTAAAATATCTACATAATTTGTTAATTCTACTAGATCAGAATTTTCATCCATTTTAAATTTATATGTTCCAATATCCTTTTTCGCTGTTCCTGGATCTACAAATCGCTCGTTCGTCTTTTCTTGCTCTAATTGCTTTTTCATTTATTCACCTCATACTTATTTAATCAACCCCAAAGACCATAACCATTAATAGTTATACCATTGGATTTATTTATTGATTATATTTAATCATTTTATTTAATATTTAACCAATTTATTGTATTGATATATCATATAAATTTTATAAATAATTTATTTTTTTCAATGAGTTAATTAATATTTTTCATTTAATAACTCATAAAATGTATTGGTATTAGAACAATACTTGGATAGGTAAACTTGAACGACATAAGGTAAGATTAAAACTAATGACTTTTATCCAAAATCAAGTTAAAGAAGCAACAATCGCCTCCATATTGATTAAATAAGCAATTTTTCTGGGGTGTTGTTAGGATAATCATCGACTAATGTTCGAGTATCCCGAAACATTGAATACAAATCTAAGGCGGAAGTTGCTTTTAAACGTTCTATTTTTTTCTCTGGGAGTGTATTTACTGAATGATCTTTTAGATCAAACCATTCATCTTTATTCTTAAAACTCATAAAAAGAGATTTTTTCAGATGGAAGGTTATCATTGCTTGTTTAAATGCTTCAAATATTTTTGAGTTAATCATAATCTCTTTAGGAGTTTCTGCTTGATAACTGATGGCTTTATATAATTGGGAATACATTCCTTTTGCCCCTACTTCTGGGTGAAATTGCATGCTATATAATGGAGAACCATATTTTGATTCAAATCCTTCAATTGTATAATTTGAATCATCAGCAATTGCAACTACAGAAATCATTTGATCTTTATTAGCCAATTCTTTATGAGCGAGCCTGTTAATTGCATGCTTATGAGCCCCAAAAAATTGATGTGAATAAATCTCCGTTTGTTGCAAGTTATCTCTATTTTCCAGAGTTTCAAAAAATATTTTTGCAAGCTCTGTTTTTGGATTAAACCCAACCAGAGAGTAACACATGTATCCTTGAGCATCTATGTCTTCCTCACTAAGGGCTTTAAGTGTTCCTCCCAGATAAACATTGATAATTTGATGACCACCACAAATACCTAAAATAGGAATTCCACGCTGCATTGCAACATGGACTTGGGCTAACTCTGCTATGGAGCGTGCTAAGTCAATTCTATCAGGATGATCTGTTAATGATTCACTATATAATCTTGGATCAATTCTAGCATCACTTCCTGGAATAATCAGGCCATCTAAATCTTTTAGTAAGATCGCCGCTTGAGTTTTGGCATGGTTAAGTATTTCGAGAAATTTTTCTTGATTCTCAAAAATGTCGTCTAAATTACACGATGTAGGAATAATAGCTCTATAATCAGTTTCAATTAAATTTAAATTTTGTTCTGAAATAATATGTTTTATGGAATCGGCAGTAGCTCCCCCATTTTTTTTATTGTAACTAATACCCACATTTATCTGTTTATAAGAATCAAACTTTGCTTTCATCGATCAATTATTGATTAAAAGATAAACAATAGTAGCACTGCATCATTATGGTTTTATTAACAGAATGAAAAATGAGACAAATAATAAAATCTAGGAGCGTATGATAGTTAGTACTCATGCAAAATAGGGATTTTCTATTTTGGAGTTGTTAAGGATTATTCTC
Organism: Legionella santicrucis; assembly: GCF_001468135.1. Taxonomy (GTDB): domain Bacteria; phylum Pseudomonadota; class Gammaproteobacteria; order Legionellales; family Legionellaceae; genus Legionella; species Legionella santicrucis. Next base: position 15,337 of record NZ_LNYU01000020.1, read on the forward strand.
TTACTATCACAAAAAATTAGTGTATTTATTTTAAAATTCTAATCATGGGTAATATTGTTTTGATCAAACCAAAAAACTGTAAAATGTAAATAACTAAAATAATCAGCACTAATACATTTAACAAACTTTTAATGGATGGTGGCATAGGAATAAATGTATCTATCAACCATAAAACCACCCCAAAGACAACAATCACGGCAATTAAATTGAATAACCCAGTCATAATAATCCCTATTAATGTCTTCTTCTGGATTAAATTATAGTCTATTTACCAAAGACTTAGGGTATTTAATAAGTGCTTTTTGCAATTAATTCGAAACTTATTCATTTGAAAACATCTTTAATGATGTTCTATTTTCGTTTTGTCTTTCAATAAATCACGAATTTCAGCTAATAATATTTCTTCTCTTGATAAAGGTTTTTCCTTCTTTTCTTCTTTCTTTTTCAAGAATGAAAAAACCTTTATGACTATAAAAATTGAAAAAGCAATAATAGTAAAATCGATGATTGTTTGCAGAAACTCTCCCCACTTAACTACTGCATCCCCCACGGCAAACGCTTTATTGGTAATATTAATTCCGCCTAATAATAAACCAATAAGTGGCATAATAATGCCACTCACTAAAGCGCTGGTTATTTTACCGAAAGCACCCCCAATAACTACTGCAACAGCCAAATCTATAACATTTCCTCTGATTGCGAATTCTTTAAACTCTTGTAAAAAACTCATATTATCTCCTTATCTATGGTTATTTTACAAAATGATAACTTTGAAGTCAGGCATAGGGAGCATCCGAGGATGCTCCCTATGTTTTATCCAAGCAAAATCTGTACTATGAATGCCCTACCATTTCCTTAATTTCTTTGAGTCTACTCTCGAAATCAGCCGGCACTTCTCCTCCACCTTGAGCCATATCTTCACGTCCTCCACCTTTACCACACAGGTGCCTGACCAAAGTAGCAGCAGTAGGCACTTTGCCTAAGATATTTTTGCTTACTCCCGCAATCACATTCATTTTATTTTGATCCAGAGTAAATAAAACAATTACCGCAGATTCGAGTCTTGATTTCAGCTGATCTAAAGTAGTTCTTAGAGTTTGATTATCTACGCCCTCTAATTGCTTAATAAGCAAACTGATTCCATTGATTTTTTCTACTTCATTTGCCAGATCTGCACCTGATTTTTGCACTTTCTCACTTTGTAACTTCGTAATCTCTTTTTCCAAGCTTTTATTTTCGGCAAGAAGCTGACCTACCTTATCAGGTAGGTTATTTGTTGTTGTTTTTAATAAAGAAGCTAATTCATTCAAAAGAGCTTGTTGCTCATTAATCCAGGCTAAAGCATAACGCCCCGTTACCATCTCGATACGTCTTACACCACTGGCAATTCCATATTCAGCAATAATTTTAAATAATCCTATATCGCCCGTTCGTCGAGCATGAGTTCCACCACACAGTTCTTTAGAAAACTCACCCATAGATAATACACGTACCTCATCAGCATACTTTTCCCCAAAAAGCGCAACCGCTCCACTTTTTTTAGCTGAGTCAATATCCATTACTCGAGTCACTACCTCATTATTGGCGCGAATTTGCTCATTAACTAGGCACTCAATTTCCTGAACTTGTTCAGCAGTCAATGATTCAAAATGAGAAAAATCAAAACGCGCACGCTCTGCATCAACTAAGGATCCTTTTTGCTGGACTTGCGAACCAACAACAGTTTTTAAAGCCGCATGTAATAAATGGGTTGCAGTGTGATTTAAGCGGATCGCTTCGCGCCGCTCATTATCAATTTGCGCATGAACAAATTGATTCAAAGCAGCCGTACCATCCAGTATTTCTCCGTAATGCACTATTGCTTGACCTTTTTTTTGTGTGTCATCGACTCGAAATCGAAAATCGGTACTTGTCAGTATTCCCTTATCACCAACCTGGCCTCCGCTTTCCGCATAAAAAGGGGTATGGTCAAGCACCACAGCTCCTTTCATCCCTTGATTTAAAGCCTGAACTTCAACTCCATCTTGAAGCAATGCAATAATTTTTGCCTCTACTTCTTTCTTTTCATAACCATGAAAATCAGATTGGTAATCTAATTGAGTGTTTGCATTATAATCTACACTAAATTGGCTGGCTGCCTGAGATTGCTCTCTTTGCTGTTGCATCAATTGATTAAAGCCGTTCATATTCACATATAAGCCTTGCTCTCGAGCAATATCGGCGGTTAAATCAATAGGAAAACCATAAGTATCGTATAATTTAAATGCTATTTGCCCAGAAATTTCATGACCACCCAATGAATGCATTTGCTCTTGTAATAAACGTAAGCCTTGCTCTAAAGTACGAGCAAATTGATTTTCTTCTTGATTAAGAACTCTTTCTATATGGGCTTTAGATTGAATCAATTCAGGGTAAGCATCTCCCATAACTGTAATTAAGGATTCGACTAGCCGTGAAAAAAATGGAGTTGGCAATCCTAACTTATTACCATGTCTTATTGCTCGTCTAATAATCCTTCTTAATACATAACCTCGTCCTTCATTCCCTGGAAGTACCCCATCAGCAATTAAAAAAGCGCTCGAACGAATATGATCTGCAATTACTTTTAATGAAGTCAGATTTAAATCAGCCACATTTCCAAGTTTTGCAATAGATTGAATTAAGTATTGAAATGTATCAATTTCATAATTGCTATGAACTCCTTGAACTACAGCAGCCAAACGCTCAAGTCCCATACCTGTATCAACAGAAGGTTTAGGCAAAGGATGTAGATAACCCTCTTTATCTCGATTAAATTGCATAAATACCAAATTCCAGATCTCGATATAGCGATCACCATCCTCATCAGGGCTTCCCGGAGGCCCTCCAGGAATCTCAGGGCCATGATCATAAAAAATTTCGGTGCATGGTCCACAAGGCCCTGTGTCACCCATAGACCAAAAATTATCTTTTTCACCACATCGCGAAAAACGCGCTGCTGAAACTTTCATTTCTTTTAGCCAAATATCCTCTGCTTCCTGATCTTCTTTATAAACAGTAACCCACAAACGCTCCTCGGGTAAATGCATCACTTGAGTTAAAAACTCCCAAGCAAATTTTATCGCCTCGCGCTTAAAATAATCGCCGAAACTAAAATTACCCAACATCTCAAAAAAAGTATGGTGTCGTGCAGTGTAGCCGACATTTTCTAAATCATTATGTTTACCTCCAGCACGAACACATCGCTGTGCTGTGACTGCGCGTTGATAAGATCGGGCTTCAACTCCTAAAAATACATCTTTAAATTGCACCATACCTGCATTGGTGAATAATAAAGTAGGATCATTAGCTGGAATTAAAGAGCTGGATTCCACTAATTGATGACCATATTTTGTGAAATAATCAAAAAATGCTTGTCTAATTTCAGAACTTTTCATTTGCGAACCAATACCAGTTTGAGTTAATTTTAATCTTCAAACCATAACCTAGATACAACACAGCGCGCCGACATTAATTTAACGTGAGTTCGGATAAAGAATCTATTTAGATCCAATCCTCACCTCGAACCGTTCGGGTTGAGGAGGCAAATGCCTCCTCTAAGCCTTATTAGCGCAGAGCTTGAAGGCTTAGAAACAGCGCTACGCGCCTCCTCAGCCCGAACAGTTCATAGTAAAACCTAGTTCTCTTATACGAAACTCACATTAAGTTAGGGAATTTAATCTCGGCAAAAAGGATATATTCCAAAACTTAATAGTAGTGCCTATTCACTGTACCTAGACTATGATTCCTCTCCAGCATGGAGAGGAGATGTACCTTTTAATTCTTTTTTTACCTGAGCAATAATGTCCATACTAAAGCCACGATAAAGCAAAAAACGTTGCTGTTTTTGCAATTCGTCAAAAGACAAATTAAGCTGTCCTTTACTTTTTTTCTGCCAAACATTTACAGCGTATTGCAACCAATTATCTTGCTCCTGCTGCAAAAACTGATGAATTAATTCCTTATCAATTCCTTTGTTGCTTAATTCTTGACTTATTTTTAAAGGCCCATATCCCTGACGAATACGCAAGTGGCTGTATCCCTCTACAAAACGCCCATCATGTTGCAAACTCATACGTTGACATGCATCTAAGGCTTCTTTGACTTCGATAGAGCTATATCCTTTCTGTTTTAACTTATCATAAAGCTCTAACGCACTGTGCTCGCGCCTGGCTAACAAGCGCACAGCACTATCAAATGCTTTAGTCATCAATAGTCTCAAATTCGTCTTCGGTAGCTGCAGGCACAGGTAGCTTTTTCTCTAGGAGCTCAGTACGAATTTGTTGCTCAAGAGTCGCAGCAACTTGAGAATGCTCCTTCAAATACAAGCGCACATTATCTTTACCTTGGCCAATTTTTTCTCCTTTATAACTGTACCAAGCACCTGACTTTTCAATAAGATTGAGTTGGACAGCCAGATTGATAATTTCACTCTCACGAGAAATACCTTCATTATATAAAATATCAAATTCTGTCATTTTAAAAGGCGGCGCTACTTTATTCTTAACTACTTTAACTCGGGTTTCACTTCCTAAAATCTCTTCACCTTTCTTTATTGATCCAATGCGTCGTATATCCAAACGAACAGAGGCGTAGAACTTTAACGCATTACCACCAGTAGTTGTTTCGGGACTACCAAACATAACACCAATTTTCATACGAATTTGGTTAATAAAAATCACCAAAGTATTGGAACGTTTAATGTTAGCTGTTAATTTTCGTAATGCTTGCGACATTAATCGCGCTTGTAAGCCAACATGTGAGTCCCCCATTTCCCCTTCAATTTCTGCTTTTGGAGTAAGGGCAGCAACAGAGTCAACAATAATTACATCTACAGCACCAGAGCGTACCAACATATCGGTGATCTCTAAGGCCTGTTCTCCTGTATCAGGTTGCGAAACCAACAACTCATCAACATTAACACCCAGTTTTTGGGCATAGCTAGGATCTAATGCATGTTCCGCATCAATAAATGCAGCAGTACCACCAACCTTTTGACACTCAGCAATAACCTGTAAAGTTAAAGTAGTTTTACCAGAAGATTCTGGGCCATAAATTTCAACAATACGTCCTTTAGGTAAGCCACCAATTCCTAACGCTATATCTAATCCTAAAGAGCCTGTTGAAATTGCTTCTATATCACGAGCTACAGTGCTGTCACCCATACGCATCACTGATCCCTTACCAAATTGACGCTCAATTTGCGATAGGGCAGCTGATAATGCTTTTTGTTTATTTTCTTCCATCATGTCATCCAGATAGTTACGCAAGATCAAAATTATCACACAGATAAGAATCAGCAGCAAATTGATTCATAAAGTTAGCCATGGTTTTTCTGAGTAAGAAGAATAAAACCAATAAAAGGAGTGAGCATCATGAGATTTTTTGGAACTACGCACACTCTTTTTTTCATAAAAAATCAATACATATTTGTGAATTTCATATGATTCATAAAAACAACAAATTGGATTGTTTTATATCAATATAGTTATGTTTAATGAACTAAAAAAATATAACTAATGATTTAATTTGGAGGATCATGTAAAAAAGTTCAAATGGGCAAATTTTTATAAGAAATATCAGAAAAAAGATGCCAATGAACCTAAAAACACAGTCGATACAGCCCCAAAAAATTCTAATTTGGATACAAGAGAGACTCATACTGAAAAACAAGATATTGAACATAGAATAGATAATTTAAAGGAGAAGATCTAAATAAACATTATCTGAATGAGACAAATCAAAAATTTAAAATTTATCGTTATGATCAGGAAGTCTACGCAGTTCGTTATAATGAGCAAACTTTAAATCCAATTGATTCTGTACCTATGTGGAGTAGCCACAAAGGAGAACAAAAAGAAACCGCTGAGATGAAAAAATTAAGTTCAGGTTTATTTGGTACTGTATATAAAAAAACAGAAGAGAACGTCTTTAAAGTAATTGATGGACGAAAACACCCTGTGAAGAGACATACAATCTTGCTTTAAACGCTTCAACGGAGGTAACAGCTGTAGAAGAATTAAAGAATCAAACCAAATTTTTGACTATACAGGAAAAGCAATTTACCCCTGACAAAGACTTAGAGAGTAGGTTTGCTGTTCAGATAGGAAAGAATACCTGATAAAGCTTCCTGGCACGCAGCCAAACGGACCTCTTGTCTATTACCAAGATACTGTTTTATTAATGTCTTAGGAGTCATGCCCAAGGCCGCCCAACCAAAACACACTGTTCCTACAGGTTTTTCAATACTGCCACCATCGGGGCCAGCTATACCTGTAACTGCCACCGCAACATATCCTATACTATGCTGTAGTGCGCCAGTTGCCATAGCTTGAGCAACAGGCTCGCTTACTGCACCATATTTCTCAATCAGCAATTTTGGGACAGAAAGCTGTTCTTCTTTGGCTAAATTACTGTACGTCACAAACCCTCGCTCAAACCAATCTGAGCTTCCAGGAATTTCCGTAAGATAACTTGCGACAAGTCCGCCGGTGCATGATTCTGCTGTAACTAATTGCCAATTATTTTTTTTTAGAATCGAAGCAATTCCTTTGATTAACGGATCAAAAGAGCTCATAAATTTACCTAAAGTACCCTGGGTTATGGCTTAAAGCCTTCACCCAGGTTAAAAAACTTAGTGATTTTGATCACCAGCTGGCTGATTTTGTGCTGGTTGTGTTGTTGTAGTAGCATTATCTCCTCCTGCTGTTGGCTGCTTATTATCATGCCCACCACATGCAGTTAATGCTAATGCCAAAAAACCTGTTGCAGCAATTAAAGCGAAACGGTTCATATCATTCTCCCTATAAGTTTAATATTTTTTTTGAATCCCTTTTGATTTTAGCAAATAAATTTAGATTCAACCATGACCTGTTGATATTTCAACAAAAATAGTAAAAAAATTATGAAACTCTCTTGTGTTTTCCGCTTAAAAAATTAACAATCCAATCAGCAAATACTCTGTCATCACACTTTAGTTGGAGTGACTTTAATCCTTGTTCGTATAATTTCTTATCAAGTTTTTGTTTTCGAATCTCAATTAATGATTGAAAATAATTTTTACTAAATTCAGGGTGCCCCTGCACTGTAAAAAAATTATCACTGATCTGCAGCATATAAAAAGGACAAAAATCACTAGTAGCCAATACCTCTGTCTCTGCAGGAACCGCTATAACCTGATCTTGATGACTCATAATTAGATTAAGCGTTTCTAAAGTTGGATACATCCAAGGCTTACGTTGAGTTATTTGGTTGACTGACATGCCTATTCCCCAACCCCTAGGAGATTTTATAACTTTCCCCCCTAATGCTTTAGCAATAAGTTGATGACCAAAACAAATTCCTATTACTTTTTTTCGTGCCTCATAAAGACAACGAGTAAATTCTTCAAGTGAGTAAATCCACGGAAAATCATCGTTAACACCATGACGACTACCCGTAATGAGATATGCATCTGCTGCATCAATACTTTTAGGAAACTCATTATTGCGCACATCATAGACTGTAAAATTCAAATCAGGAGCAACCTGATGCAGCAGTGTCTTATACATGTCTGAGTAAGTACCATGTACAGCAAGTAAACCTGGATCAACCTGATCACATTGTAGTATGCCAATATTCATGATGAATCCTTAAAGAGCTGAATCCTCTACATCACTACCAATCCAACAGTCGTAGTTTCCAAATGACGTTCATCCCCATTTATTGCTGCCATAAGAATAGCTCTATACTGTGATTCACTAAAAATAATAGGATTACTTTGAGCTGAAGGATCTTCTGTTGCCATTACTGCGATACGCGTTACATGTTGTGAATCAATGCCTATTTCAGCCAAGCTATGCTCAATACCTAACTGTCTACGTAATTGTATTACCCAATCGATAAATCCATTAAATCCATCATCCAAGTGCAAATATGTGGCCAAACGCGCAATTTTATGTTCAATTTGAGGCCGATTCGCTCGTAATACATAAGGCATCAAGATAGCATTTAGCCGTCCATGATGGGCATCGTAAATTGCACCTAATGGATGAGCAAGTGCATGCATTGCTCCTAATCCGCGCTGAAAAGCAGTAGCCCCCATCAAAGAAGCTACAAGCATGTGTGTTCTCGAGTTTATATCATTACCATCTTGCATCACTCGCGGTAAATGTTCCTTTATTAGCCGCATCCCTTCTAGTGCTATTCCTTCCGCTATTGGATGATAAGCTGGGGCAGAATAAGCCTCTAAACAATGTGATAATGCATCCATCCCTGTTGCTGCAGTAATATTAGAGGGTAAGGTTAGCGTAAGTTCAGGATCAATAATGACTATACTGGGCAACATCTTAGGATGAAAAATTATCTTTTTTTGTTGTTGTTGAGTATCAACAATCACAGAAGCACGACCAACTTCTGAGCCTGTTCCCGCAGTACTCGGCACAGCAATAATGGGGGCTATTCTTGCACTGTTTACTTGTTTCCAATTATCCCCTATATCTTCAAAATCCCATAAAGAGTGATTTTGCCCTACCATTAAGGCAATAGCTTTACCAGTATCCAAAGCAGATCCCCCCCCCAAAGCGATCACTCCATCATGTTGTCCCTGCATGTAAACAGAAACACCGGCCATCACATTATCACCTGTAGGGTTGGCTTTTATGTCTGAAAATAAGGCAACATGCAAGCCTGTCTTTCTACAATGTACTAGTGCTGATTCTACTATGGGTAATCGAGCAAGATAACTATCTGTAACTAACAACGGAGATGTAATGCCTAATAAACGACACGCATCAGAAAGTTCGCGTATACGCCCTGCCCCTACACGAATTGAAGTGGGATAATTCCAATTAGCGGTCAATGATAATAAACTCATTTATTGATTCCTTTAAGCAATTGTCTTTATATGGAATGACTTGGGCCTAGTAATTAAATCATAGCCAATCGAAGATAACGTACATCCACGCCCAGAATTTTTGACGCCAGTCCAGGCCAAAGCAGGATCTAAATAATCACAACGATTGATAAAAAATGTTCCTGTTTGCAATTGTTCCCCAAGAACAATCCCTTGTTCCATGTCTTTAGTGAACACTGTCGCTGTTAGCCCATAAATACTATCATTCATTAAGGCAATGGCTTCCTCATCACTATCAACAGACATAATTCCGACAACTGGTCCAAATGTCTCTTCGGTCATGACACGCATTTTATGATTTACTTCAGTTAAAATTTGAGGAGCCATATAAGCAGAACCTGGTTGATCCATAGCAAAATTTCGACTGTCAATATGTGCTACAGCCCCTTGTGTAAGTGCCTCTTGAATTTGTGCGCGAACAAATTCTGCTGCAGAAGGACGCACGAGCGGCCCTAGAGTTGTTTCCGGATCATCTGGACGTCCAAGTTTATATCGATTAACAAATGCTACGGCTTTATTAACAAAATGATGATAAACTTCTTTATGGACATAAATACGCTCAATACCACAGCACGATTGACCAGAATTAAAAAATGCGCCATCCATAAGTATCTCGACTGCATGATCAATGTTTGCATCAAAACGCACATAGGCGGGGTCTTTTCCCCCTAACTCCAAACCTACTTGAATAAAACGCCCGGCGGTTACACGTTCTACCATCTCGCCTCCAGCAACAGAACCTGTGAAAGCAACATGATTAATCACTGAATGGCGCAACATCTTTTCAGTATCTGCATGCGTCAAATGTAAATATTGAAAAACCCCTTCAGGCAGAGCCGATGCCTCAAAAGCTTGAGCAAATCGCTCAGCCACAAGCGGCGTTTGTGTGGAATGTTTGAGTATCACCACATTACCAGCCATGAGAGCAGGAATAATTGCATTCACAGCAGTAAGGTAAGGATAGTTCCAAGGCGCAATAACCAAGGAAACGCCCAGAGGTTCACGTTTAATGTAGCGAATGAATCCTGACTTTTCAGGTAATGTAATTGGAGCAAGTGCAGTACTTGCTGCTGTAATCATATAGCGTGCACGTTCCTCCAAACCATTAATTTCCCCCGAAGCATAGCGGATTGGCCTGCCCATTTGCCAACAAATTTCGTGAGCAATCTCTTCCTTATTTTCAACTAAAAAATCGACAGCAGCATGACAATACTGTTCACGCTCAGCAAATGTTGTGGCAGCCCACCTTGTTTTCACATCTAATGCCTTATCAAGAACATATTGAACTTCACTATCATTTGCAAAAGTTCGTTCTACATATAAAGAATTGTCTATGGGAGAAAAAGCTTGCAACATATCCATGCTGATCGATTCCTTAAATAACATGAGTTCTACATAAAAAATTATCTTAATGCACCCACCCACTAAGTTCGATACATTGTTGCAAGCTCGGCAGTCATGTACTTGAGTACATTCCTTCATCTCGCTTTACTTGCGTCTTGTCTAGAACTTAGTGGATGACGCGGCATCGAATTAACATTTAAATAATTTCAAAATAGCGATCTAATTCCCAGTCAGTAACATGGCGACGAAACTCGCGTTCTTCCCATTCTCGAGTAGCTGCAAAATGCTCCACAAAAGGATCCCCAAACAAGGAACGTGCAGCTGTTGATTCTTTAAGACGCTTAGATGCTTCCCAAAGTGTTTGCGGTAAAACAAACTCTTCTTGGTAGCTTTGTATATAAGAATTACCTTGAACTTCTGGATTAAGTTCTAGCTCCTGTTCAATACCGTATAAGCCTGAACCTAAAGCTGCCGCCAAAGCCAAATAGGGATTTGCGTCTGCAGAACCCAAGCGATATTCAATGCGCTGCGATTTATCATTTCCTGGAATAACTCTTAATGCTGCAGTTCTATTTTCTATACCCCAAGTAGCATTTGTTGGCGCCCAAAAACCAGGTATCAGACGCGTAAAACTATTCACTGTGGGAGCAACCATTGCCAGTAACTCCGGTATCAGTCTTTGCTGTCCGGCGATAAAATGACGCTGAAGTTTACTCATATTGTGTTGCATAGATGGATCATAAAAAGCGCTTCCTCCGTCTTTATGCCGTAAAGAAAGATGTATGTGCCCACTTTGTCCGGGATATTGGGGAGACCATTTGGCCATAAAAGTCGCCATTTTATGGTTATGCTGTGCCAAAACCTTCATAAAGGTTTTAAACAATGCTGCCTTATCTCCAGCTACATCAATCTTATCTACTGCAATGGCAGCCTCTATAACTCCGGGGCCTGATTCTGCATGCAGACTTTCAATGGGAAAATTCATCACTTCACCCATCTCAAGAATTTGGTGATATAGATCGGCATGGACACTATTACGAATCATAGAATAGCCGAAATAATCAGGGGTCATGGGTTTTAAATCACGAAAGCCTTTAGCACGAATACTCTCGGGTGTCTCATCGAACATAAAAAATTCATACTCTAGTGCTGCATAAGCATCGAATCCCATAGCACCAGCCTTCTGAATCACTCGTCGAAGCAAAGCTCGCGGGCATATGACTTCTGCATCACCAGCAAACTCTGCCATGAATAAAAGTTGATTCTCCTCGAAAATAAGATCGCGGCATGTTTCAGGCAAAATGCGTACTAAAGTATCCGGATAACCTGTATGCCAACCTGTGTATTTCCCATTATCATAGAGTTTATCTTTCGAATCCCAGCCTAAAATTACATTACAAAAAGAAAAACCATTATCAAGCGCGGAAAAGAACTTATCTCGCCCCATGTACTTGCCAAGCATTACGCCATCCACATCAAATAAACCAACTTTGACATGAGAAAGATCGCGCTCCTTAACTATTTGCTTTGCTGCCTCAATGGTTTTAATATCTTTTGGAGTTAACATGACATATCCTTTGTCTGTAAACTATAATTTACTGATAATAGCCCAGATTATGTTATTGAATCCAGAGTTATTTTTTTCAATTTTTGGGAATTTTAAAGCAGTCAATAATTGCGTAACTATTGCGCATACGGTATTATCTCCTTATTCGAAATACTCATAACGCAATCACTAACGAAAAATAAAATTATGTCAAATCATATCATTGCTGATGTACCCGAATCCCTGGACCAATTTCTTCATCAAGTAGATTTGAAGTATCGACAATTTTTTACTTCAATTCCTTTATTCAACCCACAAAAAACAAGCGCATGGGATAGAGAGCAAAAGAAAATTTTTGCATCAGTTTTTTATCATTTACGAGGCCACTTTATCAATTTTCTTTGGTATATTGCTAATTTTTCCAATAACGAATTGACTAAAAAAATCATTCTTGAAAACATTCATGAAGAATTAGGAATGGGGAGTTGTTTCTCGCATGAGATGCTTTACGAACGTTTTGCTAAAGAATGTGGCGTAGACATTCATGATGAAATAGTTAATGAAACTCATTATATCGCTTTTGCGAAAAATTTTAATAAATCTCATCTGCAATGGTTATCAGCACATGATGAAGACGAAAGAATCTCTGCTTTTGCAGCCTACGAGCGTCTTGATAATTTAGACTATCCTTATTTAATGAAAATGGCGGACTCGATCCAATTAAGTCAGCATGCAAAAACATTTTTTAGAATACACACTCACGTAACACACTTTGATTCAACACTTAGCTTAATTCTACCTATTTGGGAAAAAACACCCGATAAAATAGTTAAATCATTTGACTTCATCTATAACCACCAACAACAGATGTGGAATAACTTATCAAATTATATGTTCTCTTTAGTTGCATTAGAGTCCACAGAGGAGCGATGATGGAGAGGAAGATGATGTTTAGGCGAAGAACATTACTCTCTGCGCAAGCAGAACGCCATCTTGAAGGTATGCGCAGATGACGTTTCGAACAAGGTTTGTTGCTTTTTAGACCTACCGCTTTCGCAGAAAGTGACGCTTAGATAGTGATTATAGGAAGAACGCCGAGTCTAATCAATTTTAGGAAATTTTACAGTAAAATGAGCAAATTCGTTTAATTTTCCCTTACAAAAAATATCACCGCCAGCCTCTTGCATCAGTAACTTACAATAAGCCAGTCCTAAACCCGTACCGTTTTGACGGTCAGAATAGAAGCGCTCAAATATTTTTTCGAAATTTTTAGAGTATATTCCTCGAGCTGTATCCTTAACATGAAGATAATTGAAATTGTCTTTTCCTACACCAATTTCCAACCAAATAGAAATAATACCTTTACCTGTTTCCTCTATGTATTCAAGACTATTTTTTAATAAATTCCATAGGAGATTCTTAAATGCCAACTCTTCTAACCAAATGGGGAAGTTATTCTCATAATTCACATGAATAAGCGACTTTTGAGTTTCTTTTAATGGATAATCATCAACAGCTCTTTCAATTAAATTATGGATAGGATAAATACTAAAATTACTGGTATTGAACTTATTATGACGTATATTACTTAACTGCATACTAATGATGCGATTACTTGTTTCTATCCCACGGGTAATCTTATTTAAACTTTCTTGTAAATCTTTTCGTATCTCTGAATTTTTAATTTTATTCAAAATAATTCCCTGTAATTCAGCTTGCAAATAAATGCTGGCTAACGGCGTACGCAAATCATGTGCAATACTGCTCGCCAACATACGCATTCCCGAAAGACGGCCTGCAATAATAATTTCTCTATCCCGAGCAAACAAAACACCAATCACAGCTGCAGCAATACACGTCATCGATAGACTAAATAATGAAATAGTACCTGGTATATATTCCATAACGCGATGGGTTAGAAAATAAGAAAAAAATGCAAGTCCACATCCACCAAAAATGAGAATAAGAGATCCTAAAGCACTAGTTACCAATAAAAGAAAAAAAATAGCAGAAACACAATTCATTAACCACAACGTAGAACAATGATTGATAAGTGTTAAATAGCAAAAGAAATAAGGCAAACAAAATAATAAAACGAGATACCAAAAAATAGGCAACCACTTTAATAAGAAACGCGGCCAAAATCGATTTACAGCCAAACAAGCACAAAGAAAAGTAGCGATAAGCCGTAAGCAAAACTCTTCACTGAGTTGAAAACTTTCAAATTTCCAAAAAACACCAAATAACGGATAGTTGATCATCATGACAATGCCAAATAATGTAATTTGGTGACTTGCATCTTCTGTCTGTTTCGATAGATATTGATAAATAATACGTAAACTCTCTTTTAACCGCTTCATTATCCATTAAACTCATCTTTTTAACCGACTAAGAATAGCATACTTCAGTTTCTTTTCTATTCGCTTTTTATAGATGTAATTCATTTATTCAAAATACTCCTCTACTCTATCCCCCATGATTTTGTTAAACTCACCACACTTTAATTCGAGCAAAACGTTTATGACTACTCCTCATACCCCCATGATGCAGCAGTATTTACGCATCAAATCAGAATATCCAGATATGCTTTTACTTTATCGTATGGGGGATTTTTATGAGCTTTTTTTTGATGATGCGAAACGCGCCTCCCAGTTATTAGATCTTACATTAACTCATCGTGGTCAATCCGCAGATAAACCTATTCCTATGGCAGGTGTTCCTTATCATGCAGTAGAAAACTATCTAGCCAGGCTCATCAAAAAAGGGGAATCAGTTGCCATTTGTGAACAAATAGGCGATCCAGCAACAAGTAAAGGGCCTGTTGAACGACAAGTTACTCGTATTATTACTCCAGGCACAGTCGTTGATGAAGCCCTTTTAGACGCTAAGAAAGATAACTTACTTTTAGCGATCCATCAGCAAAAACAAAAAATTGGTTTAGCATGGGTAGATCTAAGTGGCGGTCGTTTTCACTTATTGGAACTCGCTCAAAGTAATCAGCTGAGTGCGGAACTGACAAGATTACAACCTGCAGAATTGCTTTTACAAGAGAACTCTCCCTTAGAAGAATATTGTTCTTCTTTTCCGATTAAATTAAGACCTGGTTGGGAGTTTCAATTTGATAGCGCCAAAAAACTCTTATGCGCGCAATTTTCAGTAAATGATCTTTCTGCTTTTGGTGAACACGATTACCCTACCGCGATAGTAGCAGCTGGAACTTTATTGTCTTATTTGCATACTACCCAAAAACAAGCACTGCCTCATCTGACAACGATTACTCTTGAAAATACCCATGATTATTTACAACTCGATGCTGCAACACAAAAACATTTAGAGTTATTTGAAAATATAAGCGGCAGCCAAGAAAACAGTTTAATCTCTATCTTAGATAAAACAGCCTGCTCCATGGGCAGCCGTTTACTAAAACGCTGGCTTGGAAGACCGCTAAAACAACATGAATTCATCCAAGAACGCCAACAGGCTATTGAAGAAATGATTAAATTGCAACAAGCTCCTGTACTTAATCATTTACTCAAGCAAATTTGTGATGTAGAACGAATTGTTTCCCGTATTGCTTTAAAATCAGCCCGTCCCCGTGATTTATCTGTCTTAAACAATACCTTAGAGTTACTTCCAGAGCTTAGCATTGCGCTTGCAAACAACCAAAGCACACTTATAACTCAATTAAAACAATATTTAAGGCCATTACCAGAGCTACAAGAATTACTCTCATCAGCAATCATTGAAAATCCACCTATGTTAATTCGTGATGGTGGAGTCATTGCCCCAGGCTTTGATGAAGAACTCGATGAATTAAGAATGTTAAGCACACGTGCTAATGAAAAATTAATTCATTTAGAACAACAAGAAAAACAGAATACCGGCTTGTCTACTTTGAAATTTGGTTTTAATAACGTGCAGGGTTATTACATTGAGCTTTCTAAAACTCAAGCAGAGAAAGTACCTCCGCATTATCACAGAAAGCAAACTTTAAAGAATGTAGAACGATACATTACTCCAGAATTAAAACAATTTGAAGAAAAAGTATTATCAGCACAGGTTAAAGCATTAGCACGCGAAAAATGGCTTTATGAACATTTACTCTTAGAAATTCAAAAGAATATCAATGAGCTAAGCTGTCTAGCACAAGGGTTAGCGCAACTGGATGTACTTACAACGCTCGCCGAACGAGCACAAAGCTTCAATTGGTCCTGCCCAAAACTCGTACCTGAATCACAAATTTCTATTAAGGCAGGCCGCCATCCTGTGATCGAACATTTGTTACAAGAACGCTTTATTGCGAATGATTTATATCTTGAGCCATCAGAAAACATATTACTGATTACAGGGCCTAATATGGGTGGCAAATCAACTTATATGCGTCAAACCGCCCTGATTGTTCTTTTAGCACATATTGGGAGTTTCGTCCCTGCTACAGCTGTAACTCTAGGCCCAATAGATAGAATTTTTACACGTATTGGTGCAAGTGATGATTTAGCATCAGGACGCTCTACATTTATGGTAGAAATGACAGAAACAGCACAAATTTTGAGACAAGCGACACAGCAAAGCTTAGTGTTAATTGATGAAATTGGCCGTGGTACAAGTACTTATGATGGAATGGCTCTAGCCTATGCCAGTTGTACTTATCTGGCGACAACCATCAAGGCTTATACTTTATTTTCTACTCATTACTTTGAATTAACGAATCTTCCACAACAATGGCCTTGTATTCGCAACGTCCACTTACAGGCATCATTAGATACTGGACGTATTGTTTTTTTATATCGAGTTGAACCTGGTTATGCAAATCGAAGTTATGGTTTAGAAGTAGCAGAACTTGCAGGCATACCTACCGAAGTTTTAAAAATTGCTCATGCTCATCTAAAACATATGCAAACAGCCCTCCCCACCTCTCAAGCACAACCAAAAGCCCAAGTGCATTCCCGATCACCTATTTTAGAAGAACTCGCACAACTTGATCCTGATCGACTCACTGCTCGAGAAGCCCTTGATTTAATTTATAGGTTCAAAAACATGGAAACAATTGATATATAGCTGTATATTCTTAGAGCTTGTCTGTAAATCGGAGACATTTTTGGTGAAACAGGTACCGAGACTATCGTGAAAAAACTCATCTCTCTGATACTTCTTATGACTTGTTTTGCACTCTTTGCCAAAGATAATAGTGAGCTATCTATTACACTTCATGGAATTTCCGGAAAAGTAGAAGCTAATGTTGAAAAACGTTTGCAGGAATTACAGAAATTAAAACCCCTTGCCCAATTCAGCATAGAAGATTTACGAGAGCAAGTTCTACAAGCCATCCAACCCTTTGGCTATTTTAAGGCAGATGTTGTTATCCAAAGACCAAATATGCAAAGTTTGATAATTGCCATCAACCCTGGCCCACAAATCATGATTTCAAAAATCAGGATCGAACTGCTAGGCGAAGGAGCACAAAATCAAGCACTACGTGAAGTAATAAAAAATATACCTTTAATGCTACATACTCCACTCTTCACAGAGCAATATGAACAAACTAAATTAAAGCTTATCGATACGGCAGAAAATCAGGGTTATTTACATGCTCGGTTTCAGAAAAATGAAATTTTAATTGATGAAGAAAATTACACAGCAGAAATTACTCTCATTCTTGATACAGGTCAGCTTTACTACTTCGGACAAGTTCAGTTTGATCCTACCTATATTAATCCTAAATTATTGCATCGTTTTGTGCCTTTTCATCCAGGTCAAGTTTATTCAGCAGATCAAATACTTCAATTAAATAATGAATTATCTAATAGTGGCTATTTTAGCTCTGTACTTGTGAAACCACAGATTTCAGAAAACGCATCGGTCCCTATTCAAATCCATACTGAACCTGTGTCTAAATATTCTTATACGTTAGGGGCTGGCTATGGAACTGATACTGGTGTACGTGGTCGAGCAGCTTTGCATGTAGTTCCAGTAAATCGCCAGGGACATAAATTTAATCTGTTAGCTCAAGGGTCTTTTGTACAAAACGCATTACAGGCTCAATATGTTATTCCTGGCCAAAATCCTGTAACGGATCAATATACGCTTACAGGTAATTTTTCAAATTTAAACTACAGCGCAGGTTATAGTAATTCATTTCTTGTATCGCTCGCACAACAACATCGTGTAAAAAACTATCAACGTACTTTATCGCTCAACACTTTATACGAAGGTTTCCATTACGCATTACAACATGATACAAAGCAATTTCTACTTTATCCTAAAGCAACTTTGACCTTTAGCAAAACAAAAGACCTTCTCTTTTCTCCTTCAGGTTATAACATCACCATTAACGGTCTTGCCGCAAATCAAATTGCTTTATCTACAATTAATTACGCCCAAACGTCATTGGATGCAAAGGCCGCGATACGAATAGATCCCTGGCGTTTAAGACTTTATGGGCATGCCATTCAAGGATTTATTGCAATCAACAACATCGAGCAACAACCATTATCACTTGCATTACTTTTGGGGGGAACTGATAATTTAAAGGCTTATAGCTTTAACTCAATAGGACCAAGTAGAGTAATTAGCTACGCGGGTTTTGAGGTTCAAAAAGAAACAAAAAAAAATTGGTATCTTGTTGCTTTTTATGATGCTGGCGCCATTTCCAATCCAAATCCAATGAAAAGTTATTATGATGCCGGTGGTGGTTTGATGTGGGTTTCTCCCATAGGTCCAATTAAGGTGGGATTAGCTCAAGCCATTAATCATCGATGGCAACGGGATAATAACAGCCCTCGATTAGTGATTAGTATGGGGCCCGATTTATGATCCGAGTACTCGTAAAAACATTAAATGTTACTCTTTCACTACTCCTCATACTGGGTTTAATTGTTGTTTTTTTATTTGCTACCACGCCAGGTTTAATTTGTATGATTCAATTAAGCCGTTTTTACGTTCCAGGAACCTTCAAAATCCAACAAGTTGAAGGCAGCCTAATCAATCATTTTACGGTAGGTGAAATCGAGTATCAAAATAATTCGCTTAAAGTAAAAATAAAACAATTAAATGTTCAATGGAATCCTCATTCATTGCAAGAAAACCAACGACTCACCGCTCAATGGCATGATTTACAATGGGAAAATGAAAAAAACACCCTAATAGAAAGCAAAAAAGGAGCCGTAATTGCGACAGGTATCTTACCTAATCTACAACTTAATTTGAATGCAAAAGTCATGACAGCGTTGAAAAATGATTGGACCATGGACGCGAAAATTAACGGCACTATCCCCTGGCAATGGACTTTTGAGGCTAACCTAACACAACCCCTGCCTTCATTATCTCAAGATATTATTTTATACACGAACCTATCCACTAAGGGTAAAATCACGGCTAAAAATCAAGGAAACTTACTCTTCACCATAGACCCAGGTTTTTATCATGAACCGAATAATAACACTATTCCTGTACTTCGCTTCAAAGGAGGAACAATAAAGGTCACGCTTTCTCCTGCAAAACTTGAAGGCGCAGGAACTTTAATTGTTGATGAACATAAAAACTTAAACATGGAATTTCAATTACCTAAATTTGCCCTTAATACCGGCTTCTTTGACAATCAACCTATAAATGGCAAATTATCATTAGACATAAATTCATTAGACTTTTTAAACAAAATAAGTCCTGAAATGAATAAACTAAAGGGGCAATTGACCCTCGCATTAAACGTAAAAGGTACGGTGAAGAAAAGACACATTGAAAGTCAATTAATGCTTAGCAAGGCAAGTTTTTCTTTGCCTAAGTTCGGACTCAATTTGGATACCTTGGAACTTAATGTTCATGGTACAGAAAAATCTTGGGAAGCTACCGGCTCCATCATATCTGCGGGTCATCATCTAGCCCTTGCAGGAAAAGGGACATTAAGCAATCAGTTTACAGGAGATTTGACCCTGGAAGGTAATGATTTTCCCCTCATTAATACCAGTGAATATCAAATTCATATTTCTCCAAAACTTAGTCTTCATTTAACACCCACGACACGCGCACTTTCTGGTACTGTTTTAGTGCCTTATGCTGAGATTAAACCTCGAACTTTTCACAACAGCATTTCATTACCAGAAGATGTAGTCTATAAACGTAAAGAAAAATCCGCTCCTCCTGTTACTTTTCTCAATAGTATGGATATTGCCATTGAAATGGGTAAAGAAGTTGCGGTCAATGTTAAAGGATTAAAAGGCTTTTTAGATGGAACACTTCATACAAAACAATTACAGGAAGGCTCCCTAAATGCATATGGCGAATTATCGATTAGAGAGGGTTCCTATAAAGCTTACGGCCAAGAATTAGCAATAAAACAAGGACAGTTAATTTTTACTGGTGGTCTCATTAACAACCCTGGAATTAATGTACGTGCAGCAAAAAAAATCAGCATAACACCCACCAATTTTGCCAGCTCAAGCCAGCTTTTAGATTTTAATAGCACGAATCTCCAAAATATCAATTATGGTGAAACAATGACTCTAGGTGTAGAGGTAACAGGACGTCTAACCCAACCCAAAATTCAATTATTCTCTGAGCCTGCTATCCTTTCACAAGCAGATATTTTGTCCATGCTTATTCTTGGTCGCCCAGCGAATCAAGCCAACAAAGCTGGGGCACAATTACTTTTAACAGCTATAACCTCCATGAGCCTTAGCGGAAATACGAACAGCGCTCGACTTTTAGAACAGCTGAAACAAAGTGCAGGTATTGATTTTAATGTACAAACCAATACAAATTATAATCAATTAAGCAATACTGCAAGTGACAGCACTTCTTTTATGGTAGGAAAATCACTCTCGAAACGACTCTATTTAAGCTATAATATTGGTCTGTCGCAAACTGATACAAATATTTTGACCTTAAGATACATGCTCAACAAATTTTTTAGTATCCAAATAAGTAATAGTGATACGAGTAGCGCTATTGATTTTTTATATACTTCCAAGAAAAAAAGTATTTCTAATAAAAAAAGATAAGGTCTTCTAAATACCCTAAGAGACGAGGATTCATTCCATGACCGATTACAATATACCATTAAGATTAACTCGCTTAAGAAGCAGCCCCAAGTCTCGTGCTTTAATCAAAGAAACACGACTCCATCCCCAACAGTTTATTGCTCCATTATTTATCAATGAGCAACTTAATGAACCACAAGCTATTTGCGCTATGCCTGGTCAATTTCAATTAAGCCTCAATTGCATTCCCCAGGAAATTGAATTAATTAGCAACTTGGGCATTCCTGCCGTATTACTGTTTGGTATTCCCAAACACAAAGATGCTTTTGGCAGTGAATCTTTTAATGATGAAGGAATTATTCAACAAGCAATAAGAAAAATCCGTACTGTGAATAAAGACTTATTAATTATTACCGACCTCTGTTTTTGTGAATATACCGATCATGGCCATTGTGGTGTTCTGAAAGGGGAATGCATTGATACAGATAAGACTTTAGATTTTCTAGCGAAACAAGCTGTAAGCCATGCCAAAGCTGGAGCAGATTGGGTAGCACCTAGTGGAATGACTGATGGAATGGTCAATGCCATTCGCCAAGCATTAGATACTCATGGATATCAACATATTCCCATTTTAAGTTACAGCGCTAAATACTGTTCTTGTCTTTATGGACCTTTTAGAGAAGCGGCTCAAGGAGCGCCACAATTTGGCGATCGCAAAGCATATCAAATGGATCCGGCTAATAGTACTGAAGCCATTAGAGAAACCACTCTAGATCTTGATGAAGGAGCAGATATGATCATGGTAAAGCCTGCTGGGTTTTACCTGGACATCATCGCTAAAATGAAACAACACTTTCCAGAAGTACCCCTATGTGCTTATCAAGTAAGCGGTGAATACTCCATGATTAAAATAGCAGCACAAAATAAGCTCATTAATGAAGAACAAGCAATGATGGAAAGCCTGATTGCTATAAAACGTGCTGGAGCAGATTTTATTATCTCTTATTTTGCTAAAGACATAGCACGACTACTCAATCAGGGATTCTATGGATAGACACTAAATTATTTTACGATATACTCATGGAGCCCCTAACCTAAGAGATGCAGTTAAATCATATAAAGTTGGCTGTTTGAGATTCAATACACCGCCGGTGCTAGATACAACTGTATTTTTTAGATAAAAATGTAAGAAAATGAACGGGTTTAAAAGTTATTGATTTTTAGGGTGTTGGTAGCTTTAAACCAATTATTTAATGGAGAAAAAGAAATAATGAATTTAATTTTTAAAGGTTTTTCAGCTATTATTTTAAGTTTAAGTGCTGCAACCACTTTTGCAGCTCCTGAGTATTTAATCACTCATAATTATACTTCTGAAGAATCAAATGCTTATATAGGAGGTGTTGTCGCTTCTCCTTATCCAACAGCTGCAAATATAACTCAAAAGGTATATTGGAATCTCGTAAAATTGGCATGTTATGGATATACCAGTCCCGATAAAAAATGCACCGCATTAATTAAAATGGCTACTAATACCCCCAATCCTATAAATGTAGGCACGCTTACATTAGATCTTAATTCCGGCGACATAACTCCAAAAGAATTAATAAATAATGGGTATCATATGGTTATCAATGGCCTTGGTGAAGCAAGCATTACCAAATTACCTTAATATCTAAACAGTAATTCAAAAACCACCTAAAGCACAAATAGAAATTTCTTAGTTAAAGATATTAAAAAAGCCACTTAATGTGGCTTTTTTATATCAACAAACTCTATTTCACTCAAAATTTACTTTGTTGGCGCTTCAGGTATTTTATCAATAATCCATGTTAATTGAGCACCTACTAAGTCTGCGCTGAAGCTACCACCATCAGCATCTACAGTGTATGCAGAAGTGGGGGGTAATGCTTGCGTTACATCAATACTTGGATTACTGCCCGCAAATAAATGAGTATATCCAATGTCGACACCAATATTAGGTCGCCATTGATAATGAGCACCGACTGCAATAGCCCAACGATCCACATCAGGTAAACGAATGTTTCTATCTGTATTATTTGTAGGAGTTTGGTCATATCCCCCACCAACACGCAACATCAACTTTGGATTAACATGATAATTTGCACCAATTGCCACACGCCATGCATCGTGAAAATTTTGTGGCACGTTAAGATTAACATTTGCTTGGGTGACTTCAAAAGGTGGCAACGCTCCTATATTTGGCGCAGCAACATTGTTTAATTGAATTTCTTTAAAAACTCCCCATCCTGTATAAACAACTGACCCTAATAAAGCCAATTTTTGGTTGATATCTTGATAAGCGCTTAGAGTAAGTACATCAGGAAATTCTTGGGGATTACTGAATAAATCATCATTCTGGCGCGATGTAGAAGGAGGTAACACAGGCTGGACCAAGAAGAAATCATTATTAGCTAATATTCCGGATAAACGGCTATGTCCGTAGAAAACATGTCTTACCCTGGATTGATAATTAATACCAATACGCGTGTGGTTGTCATTAAACATACCCATAACACCCACATGGAATCCAACTCCCCAAGACGACCCTTTATTATAACTTAAAGAATCAACTGTATAAGGATTTTCATCAAGCGCCATAAAAAGAGTCGGTGCACCAACCATTTGATTGAATTTGACACGGGACCATTGCATGTCCAGACCTGCTCCAAGAGCAAAATGCTCCGTAAGTCGAGTACCTAATTCTGGGGAAATATTAGTAGTTAAAACTTCGGTATAAGTTGCTGCATAACGAACAGGAGAATAAGGTGACCAATCAGTGGCTAAACCATATGGAGCAGTAACACTTAAACCAAAAGTGGTACGCTCGCCTAAAGGAAGAGCGTAATGAAACGAAGGAACAAACGCATTATAACCACCATTCACGCCTTCAAAATCTTGTACATATTCAATAGCAGGAGGAAAAGGTGCCGGTAAACCGGTAGCCGTAGTAAACGTACTCGTTCCATTAAGTTT
Source organism: Legionella santicrucis (assembly GCF_001468135.1). GTDB lineage: Bacteria > Pseudomonadota > Gammaproteobacteria > Legionellales > Legionellaceae > Legionella > Legionella santicrucis. The sequence goes on from NZ_LNYU01000020.1 coordinate 39,107, forward strand.
CAAAGTTGGAAATATACCTACGCCACCAAAAACCAGTTGTTGTTCACGAAGTAATGCCAAACCTGCAGGGTTATACCAACCTGTCGATGCATCAGCTGCCTCTGCTGCAGCACCTGCTGCATAGTTACCAGTAGTATATCCAGCACTTTCTCCATACAACGAGAAACCAGCTGCATGCGTCACACCGGTAGCCAGAACACCAATCACAGCCGAACTCACTAGTGTTCTTAAAGGTTTGTGCATATTTTTCACTCCTGAACTCCTTAAATATTATGCCTCAAAAATCGAATAAAACGTTCGCTGGAACCGAGTGTACCTTGTTTTCATACCATTAAAAATACTTTTTTCCTATTATATTCAAGAGGAATTTAATATTGACTCACAATGGAATAATTAAGATCATAATGGCTTATTAATGAATTTAATAACTCGAAGGATCTAAATTATAGAGTGTAGTACTTGTGTTAAGACTCTCGTCCATGCTAATGTGTATTAATTTTGTGCGGAAAATACAATGCGACAAATAGTCACGAAATTTGGAGGTACGAGTGTTTCAACTCGCAACACTTGGAATAATATTGCGTCAATTACACAAAAACATATGAGCTCTGGGGTGCAGCCCGTTATTGTATGCTCGGCGTTAACACAAATTTCAAATAAGCTTGAAAAAGCTATAGATGCAGCATTAATTGATGAGCATCAAAGTATTTTGGCTGACATTCGTAAAGGACATCTTCATCTTGCCGAACAGCTGGAAGTCAATCCTGAACTAATCGCACAAGACCTTCATCAACTTGAGCAATGGCTTACTGGTATTGCTTTATTAAAGCAAGCTCCTGCAAAAACCCATGCACAAATTTTAAGTATGGGGGAACTCATGATGACGCGCCTTGGGCATGCGTTTTTGGAAAAACAAGGAATTCGTTGTCAATGGTACGATGCACGCGAACTCTTAATCAGTACCCCATTCCCTGACGGAGACACAGCAAATTACCTCACTGCGCGGTGCGAAAGTGAATATGCTCCAGAGTTAGTAGAAAAATTTATCGCCACTGGTGCTCAAGCGATTATAACTCAAGGCTTTTTTGCTGCAAATCCTCAAGGAGAGACTGTATTATTAGGACGAGGGGGCTCTGATACTTCAGCAGCCTTGATTGCAGCTAAATTGCAAGCTGCGTCTTGTGAAATATGGACTGATGTTCCTGGAATTTATACTGCCAATCCTCATCAATTACCTCAAGCGCGGTTATTGAAAAAATTAAATTATGATGAGGCACAAGAAATTGCTACGATGGGAGCTAAAGTACTCCACCCTAATTGCATCCCCCCCGTTCGACGCTCTAATATCCCGATGTCGGTCAAGTTTACACAATTGCCGGGACACTCTGGGACACTTATCACTAAAGATATTGATGAAACAGCACCATTGATTAAATCTATTCAGATTAAAAACAGTATCTTATTGATTTCTATAGATACATTACACATGTGGCAACAGGTTGGATTTTTATCGGACGTATTTACAGCTTTTAAACACCATGGATTCTCAGTAGATCTACTTTCATCTTCTGAATTTAATGTCACATTGTCCTTAGATATAAATAGTAAGATACATGATCGCTCTGCCATTAATGCTTTATTAGCAGAATTAAATCAGTTTGGGCGCGCAAAACTCATTGAGCCATGCAGTGCAGTAAGTCTTGTAGGACATCACATTAGAACAGTACTACCTCAACTTGGCCCTGCATTAGAAGTTTTTGAAGCAAAACAAGTCTATTTGATGTCACTTGCATCGAATGATTTAAACTTAACATTTGTTGTCGATGAGTCTCAAGCGAATCAATTATGTCAAAAACTACATCATTTACTCATAGAAAATAACCCGCAAATTTTCTATTACTCTAAAAGCTGGCATGAAGAGTTTGGCAACCCTGCTGTTCGGACAATACCTTGGTGGGAAAAGGATCGTGATCGCTTGCTTACTATTGCCAGCTCAAACTCACCTTGTTATGTCTATCATAGCCCAACTCAAGCTACCAAAGCCAAACAACTATTATCCTTAAAATCGATTGATGCCTTGTTTTATGCGATTAAAGCAAATCCTCATCCTGCGATTTTAAAAACCATGGAAAAAGAAGGAATTGGTTTTGAATGTGTTTCAATTCAAGAATTAGATAGAGTGCTGGAGCTATTCCCCAATATAGATAAAAAACGGATTTTATTTACACCTAATTTTGCCCCAAAAACAGAGTATGAATATGCATTAAACATAGGCTGTTATATTACTATAGATAGTTTATATCCTCTTGAGCATTGGCCTGAATTATTTAAAAATCGAGAAGTTATTATCCGTATTGATCCTGGTACCGGAGCAGGTCATCATAAACATGTCTCAACAGGCGGAAATGAATCAAAATTCGGCATCACTCAAAACGACATGGAGCAAGTTATAGCATTGACCCAAAAAAATAATATTCAAGTGGTCGGCTTACATGCACATTCAGGTAGTGGAATTCTCACACCCGAACTCTGGCAACAAACTGCATCCATGCTTGCCTCCCTCACCGAACAATTTCCACAAGCAAAATCCATCAACTTAGGGGGTGGCTTAGGTGTAGTGGAAAAACCAGGACAACAACCATTAGATTTCGCAAATTTGGATGCCTTGCTCATGGCAGTAAAATCTCGCTATCCACAAATTAAAATCTGGCTTGAACCTGGTCGCTTTTTTGTTGCAGAAAGCGGTGTCATTTTAGCTAAGGTCACTCAATGTAAAGAAAAAGGTAAAGTCAAATTTATTGGTATAGAAACAGGAATGAACTCTTTAATTCGACCTTCTTTATATGGTGCTTATCATGAAATTGTAAACTTAAGTCGATTATATGAAGAAAAGGCTGGATTCTCTCATATAGTAGGCCCTATCTGTGAATCTGGAGACACCCTAGGTTACGACCGTTTATTACCTGTAACAGAAGAAGGTGATGTATTATTAATTGCCAATACCGGAGCCTATGGACGTTGCATGAGTTCGCATTACAACCTGCGCCCACCCGCACAGGAAATTATTTTGGAATAAACATATAGCCCGGGTGCAGCGAAGCGAAACCCAGGGTTTAATGTAGATTTGGGGGGTCGCTTCACCCTAACTGCATTTTGGGAAATGCCATGTTAGTCGATAGCGCTCAACGAAGCCAAGCCACCGATCCTTCTTTATCCTTTATCGTTCAAGCACCCGCAGGTTCAGGAAAAACTGAAATACTGACTCAACGCTATTTGCGGCTATTAAGCACGGTAAAAGCTCCTGAACAAATTGTCGCATTAACTTTTACTCGCAAAGCAGCAAGTGAAATGCGAGAACGTATTCTATTGGCACTACAGCAAGCAGCAAATCATCAACCAGCCAACAGCCCGCATCAGCAAATGACACTGGATTTTGCTTATAAAGCACTTCATTTTGATACCCATTATCAATGGAACCTATTACAGCAGCCTAGTCGATTAAGAATTATTACCATTGATTCTTTATGTCAAAGTATTAATCAGGCAATTCCTTTATTGGAAAAACAAATTGTCTACGCCCAAATTACTGATAAAACGAGCAGTCATTATTTAAATGCTGGTCGACATTGTATCCAATATGCATTAGCAACACCGCAATACCAGGAGGCAATAAAAATTCTTTTATTGCATGTTGATAACCGCCAAGATCGATTACTTGATTTATTTAGTGAACTTTTATCTCAAAGAGAGCAATGGATTGTACCTTTATTTCAAGCACGTGCCCAAGAAAAAGCCTCTTTTGAGCATGCATTGCGGATTATAGAACAGCATGAATTAAATCGTTTCAAAAAAAGTTTGCCCCAACATATAGCCAAAGAATTAACTGAAAATGCTCGCCAATTGGCGCTCATAGAAAATAATCCCAACTCTCCCCGTTATCTACTTAGAGATTGGCATGATTTTGAAAAAACAACGCAAGAGATGGCAACAGCCTTAAGCAAATTGCTTCTTACAAATGAGGCTAATTTTCGCAAAAGTTTCGATCATCATGTTGGACTTTTGAGCGGATCTTGTTCTCCTGATGAATATAAAAGATTAAAAAATGCAAGCAAAGAACTATTAAGTGAACTTAATGAATACCCTGATTTTCTTGAAGCATTAATCCAAGTAAGCAATTTACCCAATCCACAATACGATCCGGAACAATGGGAGGTATTACAAGCCTTATTTTTGTTGCTTCCTCTTCTTGTAGGTCATTTACATATATTATTTAGTGAAAAGAATGAAGTTGATTTTACCACCATATCCCAGCAAGCTTTAGCTGCATTAGGCGATGCAGATAATCCTACTGATTTAGCATTATATTTAGATAATACTCTTCATCACATTTTGGTTGATGAATTTCAAGATACATCAATTACTCAATTTGAATTGTTAACTAAATTAGTACATGGCTGGCAAGAAGGTGATGGCAAAACTCTTTTTATTGTTGGCGATCCCATGCAATCTATTTACCGCTTCAGGCAAGCAGAAGTGGGATTGTTTTTTAGGGCTAAAGAACAAGGCATAGGAGCAGTCAAACTTCATCCGCTCGAATTGAGTTGTAATTTTCGATCCACACAAACGATTGTCGATTGGGTCAATAAACACTTCACCTATATTTTCCCAACACAAATTGATATAGAATCCGGATCAGTTCCATTTCATTCCAGCGTTAATGTCATTAAGGATAAAGAAAATAGCGCTATTCATGCCATAAAATTTAAAAATCGTGAGCAAGAAGCACAAAGACTTATTCAATTCATTCAATATGAATTACAAACTCACCCGCATCAAAGCATTGCCATCCTCGTTCGCTCAAGAACACAATTGAGTGCAATTATTCGTTTGTTACGCCAGCATCAAATCCCCTATCAAGGTACTGATATCACTTTACTGACCCATCTTAGTCATTTGCGTGATGTTTGGTCATTAACCCAAGCTTTATTAACCCCAGCCAATCGCCTTTCATGGCTTGCAGTTCTCCGTAGCCCTTATTGCGGTTTGTCTTTACCAGACATTCATGCTATAGCTCGTTTTAATACTAAAAAGTCCATTTATTTTGCTTTATTAAATCTTAATAAAATTCAGGGAATAAGCGAGGATGGCAGCATCCGAGCTGGTTTTTTAATTCGTGTGATGCACCAGGCCTTAACACAAAGATATGAAACCCAGCTTTCTTCATGGGTTATTCATACCTTAAAAAAATTGCACATAGATAATATCTTGCATGAGAGCCAGCTCAATGACCTCGAACAATTCTGGAGCCTGCTCGATCGTTATGAACAAGATGGCCGTTTGCCAGATATGAAAGAGTTTCTCATAGAACTTAATAAACTCTATTCACAGCAAACCAATTCCTCTCGTTTACACGTGATGACGATCCATAAATCTAAAGGATTAGAATTTGATACTGTTTTATTACCAGGATTAGGGGCGCAAGCAAATCGTGGAGATAAGCCTATGTTACGCTGGCTTAATTTACCTACTCACAAACAGGGTAATTTATTATTGATGTCACCAATACACGCGGCACATCAAGAACATTGTGCGCTGTATGATTATCTTACTCAGTTAGACGAAATAAAAAGTCGTTATGAAGTACAACGATTATTATATGTAGCCGTGACACGAGCAAAATCTCGCTTGTATTTAATGGATTATTCTGAAAAATCATCTAAAAGTTCATTCCGTAGTCTTCTTAAACGGCAAGAATTTATCGACGATGAAACAACATGTCTCACCGAGGAAGAAACATTATCGTTACCCAAACTTCTACGCTTGCCACTCAATTATTATCTTACTCCAAAAGTGGATATTCGTTTTAATGCCAATACATCAACAACATCTTTAACAACCAATATTCCTCGATTAATCGGTATCATAACACATCGGTTATTGCACTGGATTTGTGATCATCACCCAGAAACAATAGCTGAAATTCCTTGGAATTTACCTCGTTATGAATTAAGGAAATTAGGTTTTGATGAAAAAATGCAACTCGATGCATTACAAACAATACAAAAACAGATTAGCAAACTGTTTGAGGATCCAACAGGTTCATGGATTATTGCCAAACATCACCAAGAACTGAATGAATACGAATTATTAGTAAAACAACAAAATATACCCATTACTCGTATTATTGATCGTACTTTTGAAGATCAAGGCAAATGCTGGATTATTGATTTTAAAACAGGTAAAGAAGATGAAAGTTCCTTGTCCAAACATCAACAGCAAGTCAATGAATACGGTTCCTATTTATCAAGCCGCACCCATCTTCCTATCTATTGCGGTATCTATTATCTTGCAAGCAATCATTGGGTAAATTGGCATTATAACTCCGTTGCAATTTCTACTGAAATGCCATAAACCAAGAATCTTTGCTCAGATAAAATCTAATTCTATGAAATAACACCTCCCTGCGTTATTATTCCACTTTATAATTCTAGCCTTGTGATTTATCTACGAGATCTAATGATCACTACTATCACTGGATTTTGCAAACAAATCGCGAGACGTAAAAAGTTTTCTCTTAACTTACATAACGCTGAGACGAATCCATGACCACTGAAAATACTGTAACTCACTTCATAAATACCTTAAAAGACCCATTTCTTGGCCTTACAGGTAAGGAAATGAATTTACAGTGCAGCATTGAACTACTTCAAAATCAGCTCATTCTGAATCTTAGCGCTGGTTTTCCCTCTAGCTTATTGGACAAGCAATACAAACCCTTATTGCTTACCGCACTACAAACCGAATTTCCCAACCATCAGGTTATACTTCATATAAATCATTATATTAAAGCCCATAGAACACAACTGGTTGGTAAAGGCTTACGTGGTGTCAAAAATACCATTGCGATTGCTTCAGGGAAAGGAGGAGTAGGAAAATCTACAGTGACAGTCAATCTTGCAACCGCATTAGCACGCCTTGGAGCTCGAGTAGGAATTTTAGATGCTGATATCTATGGCCCAAGTATGCCATTAATGCTTGGTAAAACAGAACCTGTACAAATCAAAGAGGATCATTATCTTCCTGTAATAGCCCATGGCATACAAACGATGTCTATTGGTTATTTGATGAATAATGAACAAGCACTAATTTGGCGTGGTCCTATGCTTGCTAAATCTCTTATCCAAATGTTGGATGTTACTTTGTGGGACGATTTAGATTATTTGTTCATTGATTTGCCGCCAGGAACTGGTGATATTCAACTCACTTTGGTCCAAAAAATCCCTCTAACTACAGCCATTGTAGTTACTACACCACAAAACGTAGCTACACTTGACGCGCAAAAAGCATTAAGTATGTTTTCTAAAACAGGAATTGATGTACTAGGAATTGTAGAAAATATGTCCACACATATCTGTAGCCAATGTGGTCATCAGGAAGCAATTTTTGGTACAGGTGGTGCAGCATCTCTCTGTGCCAACCATCATTGTCTCTTGCTGGGCCAACTTCCTCTAGACATGCGTATCAGAAAACACTGTGATGAGGGACATCCTACTGCAACTCAAGGCCAAGATGAGCTAACAAATACATTTATAAAAACAGCAATGAGAAGTGCAATTGAATTAGCGAAAAAACCAATTAATTACGCAGATAAATTTCCCAAAATTGTTGTTGAGTGAGATCTTTTCAAAGGTATAATAGGAAGTTACATCGGTTCTGAGTGAAGTGGAATTCAAATTTTTAGGGAGACTTCTATATCTAGATTCCACTTTACAGGGCTTAATCCCCTGGTTGCCAGCAACCAGATAACAAAATAATAACAATCAAAAAATAAACCATGGAACGATCAATAATAGTAATTCTAAGTATCCTGTATTCGTGTTTAAGTTTCGCCAAATCCTTATATCAAATTGATTTAATTATCTTTACTCATCCAAATCAAATTAGCGGCCTAACTATAAATACTCCTCTCCTACCACCGAGTTCAAACGCAATATCTTTACACCCTGATACAGAAAAATCTGGGAAACCTTATCGTTTGTTACCCGTATCTTATTCGAGTCTCCGTGATGAGTACTACTTATTAACTCGTAAGGGGCACTACCAGGTACTCGGCCATTATTCATGGAGACAACCAGCAAATAATCAGAGTAAAGTTGCTTTACCCTTTGTAGAACATAATGGTTGGCAAATGCAAGGAACTCTAGATATAAGACAAAGTAACTATTATTCTTTAGATGCAGAACTTCAAGTATCCCCTCCAAGTAATCCGCATGAATCATTTATAGTGTCACAAAAGCAACGCTTAAAAGGAAATGTAATTTATTATTTGGATAATGCACAGGTTGGCATGGTAGTTAAAATTCATCAATTATCATAGATTACTCCTAAATAACTAAAATACGGGGAGTTTATGAGCTATCTGGCTTCAGATGAATAGTGTATTAGCGATGGTTGTCTTGTCTGCTTATTCTAGTTAAATATTTCCATCTTCCGCAAAAAGCGGAAGATCCAAGATACTTATCGTTTACCAGGAGGAAAAACGTGATCAAACACAGTCGCCCCACCCTCCACAACACGCTGCATTGAAGTATTCACATCTGAAATGTTGGCATCAGACTTATTTGAAAAGAAACTCCAAAAACCATTACTTGATTGCTGGCGTCGCCCTACTTCATGCAATCCAAATAACGCTGCGGCGGTTAGTGTTAATGACGCAAATGGACCTAATCTAGGATAAAAAGGTGACATAAATAAATTTCCAAAACTAATCAATGCACCAGTTTTTAATACTTTTTCAGGATTTAATTGATCTTGAGGCATATCAATTCCTTTGATAAATCATTCAACCGGCTATCTGCGATTGCTAGGACCTTGCGGAAAGACTTCATCAAATATAACTTTTCCTCCCACAAAAACATTTTTCGCAGCCGTTTCAATTTCTGTACTCTTATCACCTGTTACACCGCCAAAAAATGTATTCAAACTATTTATGCCATTGGCAGCAGGTCTTCTTCTTTTACCAATCTCATGTGCACTATATAAAAAAGCACCGGTAGCTACTAATGCAGCAGATAAACCTATTTTTGTATCAGCCCAATAAAGCGGAGCAAGAACTGTATTGAGCAAAGCAGCTATTGTCACTGTCTTGCCCACATCATCTACATTTATTTTATCTTGTGCCATACCAATTCCTTGTGATAATTATTTTCCAGTACAGACTATTGGAGAGACAATAAAATTGCAAGCATAATTTAATAACCTCTTGTATAGTAAATTATCATTGATCTTGGCTTATTGTTTATTAGTCGACCAAATAAAAAGCATAGTGGATTGAAATAAATTAAAACGAATTTATAATCACAGCCCTGTGTACTATCATAGAAAAAATCATGTCGAGCCAAGGTAAAATTATTAATGCAGTCAATCTATGCCTCAAGCAAAAACCAAATATTGATTTTGAACTGAACCAAAAAGGAATTTGCGCGGGCCTTGCTGCATTATATATCAAATATACCTTAGAAAATAAAACCTCGCAGTTTTTCTCTTTACTTGACCAGCTGGCTGCCCTACCTAGTAATTATCGTTTAGGTAGTAATCATGCAATTGATAATTTCATTATCCAAATAGATAAAGCGTTTCGTCCATCTGAATATTGTGGTTATGAAACCCATCAAGGTGATCTCGAAAAAATCTTAGATGTTCGAAATAAACCATTGAGTAATGAATTTAACTTAGGACTCATTACCGATGAATCCTGTTGGAAAGAACTATTTAAAAAAATCAGTCGTAATGATCGATCTTATTTTATTACCAGCAAAAATCATGCAATTGCATTAACGTTCCGCAATGGCAAATATACTGTCTATGATCCTAATTACAGTAAAAAAATAAAAGAATTTGATTCAATCAATGAGTTAATTAAAGAAATTAAAGATTGTTTTGAATACACGGAGCATACTTTCGGTTTAGCAATTCGCACCTTTGCTTCTCCCAATGATGCTAGAGAGTCTTATCCTACCTATGATGAACTTCACCAAATCGCTTTTGCTCATCAAACGAATACAAACTCCAGTGCATTCGCAGCCCTAGCTGGAGATGTTAATACCCTAAATTATTTATTTAAAGAAAACAAAATCGACTTAGGTTCATTGGCAAAAGAATATCTTCGTCCAGAATTTAATGACCTATTACTGCAACAACCTAAATCCTCTGATATCAAAAATGCCATGCTACAAGGGATTAAGGCAACTCTTTATATAGGAACTCACAAAGAAACAGAAAAACTGATTCATCACTATCTCAAAACCTATACCTCCCTTGAGGAACAGAATGCATTAAAAGAGACAATACAAAAACAACTTAGTAAACTACTACCAGACTTAATGAAAAAGAAAGCAAACTACAGCAATCTATTGAAGCTTCTTGATCAATTTAATCTACCTCATAATCTCGAATATCAAACAAATTACAATCACTTACAGCTTTTAACCTTTATTCATGAAGAGAGTAATTTCCAAACAAGCCATCTGTTTTTAAGCAAACTTTCTCCCGAGCAACTCATTAAGCAAATTCAACATGCTGCAATTGCAAATCAACACCATGTTTTAAGTTTATTATTTACTCATTTGATAAATACCCAAATTGATCCTAAAACATTTCATTCTATTTTTAATAAAGAAGTGATTGATAATATCAATGCCACAACTTTATCAAAACTTCTTGACATGGGTTTTATGGTCAATACTAAAGAGCCTGATTTACTCATCTTATGCATACAGCGCAAGGATAAATCTATTTTTGAAACTTATGCACGTGCTTGGTCAGAACAAACAAACCACCCAGAGAGTTGGAAACAGATTGATAAACATGAATACTCGTTAATTGATTTAAGAACATCAATAGGATCAGTTTCATTACTTAATGCACTGATTTTTCTACGTAAAAATGAACATATAAAAAATGCTTGGCGTGAGGATATTCCAGCAGAAATAATAAAAAGTGGCTTAACTATAGCCATTTTAAATGACAACCAGGAAATGTGCTTATTTCTCCAAGAAAAGCTTAAAGATCCGCTTGATATAGATACCTTAGAATTTCTTTATAAAAAAGGACTAGAAGAAAACAATTTAGCCATTTTATCCATTCTCACACAATTAAATTTCAATGTATTACGTATGACCCAGGATGTTCGTGCTTTATTGATGCTTTGCTACGATTATGATGATTATTCAATGATTGAGCATTGTTTTGCACAAGCAAGCCCTAAGATTAAAAAACTCATTTTAGAATACAGTTTAACGTGGAACCTCACACCAGTCATCAATATATGCATACAAAAGGAAGCTACTCTTTTTAATGAATACCTCAATGAATCGATTCAAAATCCATCCAAACTCCTAAAGCTGAATCGAACAATAACCTTGCTACCTCCTGATGCACTTTCATTAAAAGTTGACGAACAAACACAAAAAAATCAAATCAAAGAATGGTGCAAAAAAAAGCTATTTCACTTAGCTGAAACATTATGTATAAAAATAACATGGAAAAAAGAGGAACTGAATGAATTCATGAATGAGCTCATTCATGATAAAAATGAAAATGGAATTATCTTACTCTTAAAAATCTACCCTCAGTTAAAAGAAAATCCCAAACTTAATGCTTTGCTCGCACGAAATAATTTATTAAAACCTTTGGACTTTTTACTTGCCCATGGCGGTATTATTGAATCTGATTTAATTGAACAAATTTTCACAGCGGCTTTACTGCAAAATCACAAAAACCTAGTTGCACGATTTTTGACCCAAGGACTGATAACTCCGGCAACAAAATTAAAGCAACCTCTAACAAAACTACTTCAAAAAACCATAGAAAAAGACAGTGACGCTATAGAGCCTGTTATCCACTCTAAATCTGATTTTGCACTTAATTATAAAGAATTATTTCTTTTTTGCTGTGCTCAAAAAAAGGAAAAAATTGCAAACCAAATACTTGCTCGAGAATTCATCTTGACTGATCAGGAAAGGCAACTTGCAATTCAGCAACTATTTGGAGAACAAGCTTCTTCTGAGTTGTTTGAAAGAGTTTATGTTAATGGTTATGGCAGACTGTACCAATTCTTATTAAAAGCAAATATTCAAAACCCAAGAGTTTCTTTGCTTAGTTCCATTAAAAATCCAGACCAAGATCCCACATTCCAACAAACCGAGCTGTATTTAAACCATTTAAAACGAGCAATTAAAGAAAAAAATGAACCGATTTTTAATAGCTTATTTACCCAAAGTGAATTATCTGCTACCCCAGATCATGGAGTATTAATATTTTTAAAAGATCCTCTTCTTTTTCCACGTGCCTTACCCTTATTTGTCAAGAAATACGGCTTGGAAAAACTATTAACTGAAGCTTTAAGGCACAAAAAATGGGCAGTAGTAGCTCATCTTATTGCAAAGCAACAACCAGATGATTTGAATGTCGATCTACAGCAACTTATCCAAGAACATAGGCAAGAAATTGTAAATGCCTATCTGGACAATCTCGAATCCCATTATGATAAAATGGATGTGCGTCCCCAACTGTTTAAACTCTTCAATAATAGTAACGCTCTTGCACAATTGGCCATTCCTTATCAGGAAACCATTCAAAAAACTTTAGAACGAATTGAACTAAATATGCTTCATCAGCAACTGGATTTGAACAATCAAATTTACCGTTATACATTTAGTCATTTACCCTTTAAAAAGGCACTTGAAGAGATAGATAAAATTTTTGCGGAATGTCAAAAAATCATCATTGAGAAGCAAATCGATTTGAAGCAATCGATTGAAAATCCAGAAATAGTAAATGCTTTAGCACAACTCAAAACCATCATGTCAGACCATGATGTAACACCTGATTACTTAAGTGATGAACATACTGATCTCTTAGAACGATTAATTGAAAACTCTAGATTTAAAGAAATTTGCCAATTAGAATTAAAACTCTACTTCTTACTCAAAAACATTCAAAAACCGTTTTCAGAAAGCCAAACAAATCAGAAAGAATTCAATACAGCAATTAAGTCACTTTATGATTGTTTAGTACAAAAGAAACTACCTATTAGTTTTGTGATCCCTGAAATTCAAACTCATTTAAAAACATATCAGCTCAAAATTCAATCACCAAGGCCAACCCAAGAAAAAGAAAGACCTCCTACTTTAAAACAGGACTCCTACTTAAATACTCAAAAAGCCAAATGCATTCAATCCTTAAATCACTATCTAAAACATCGTGATCAAACTTTAAGTTACTTCTCTTATTTCTTTGATTATTATCGCGGCAAAACTCGTGCTCAACATTACAAAAATTTAATTAAATCGGCACAAAGCAAACGAGACTTATACCTTATCGAATATGCCATTTTAGTCAATAATAATGGAACGCAATTAAAAAAGGACGTGCTTGCAACGCTTGACTATCAGGACTCAAAGACAGCAAAAGATTCACTCAAAGCGATTATTCGTAAATCTTATTCAAAATATGAATTAAAACAATTGGATAAAGTGATTGACTCCATCAATCAAAAAATTAATGCCAATGATCGATCAGCTACTGCTCACTTATTTCATGATGAATTAACCTATTTAAAAAAAATAAATACTTCTAAACAAACCTCTGGAAAACACTCATTTTTCCAACCCAAAAAACAAGAGCGAATTGGATTTTGGCAGTGGATTGCGAGCTGGCTTGGTTATGCGTGTTTTTCTGAAGAAAATAGACTAAAAAAAGAAGATCTTGACGTGAAAACAAAACTTTAATCACTGTGTTACGTTTATAACACCTAATAAGTTGAATTATAATCGAAGGTATTCCATGGCTTCATAGTGATTTAAAAGTATCTTAATATTAATTTTTTACTCTATTTTAGTGCCATTCTGATAATGGAATTTATTGGAGGAAAAATATGAAAAAAATTAATGGAGTGCCATTTGATTATAATTCATGAATATAAAATAAAGTTTTTTTTGATTCGGTTAATTCTTTTTATTGAGCCAATAGCTTATAAAAATCCTTCTCGTGAATGAAATGACTCTCCTGCGTACATAACTCGTATGTTGCTTTTTGAGAGTCATTTCCCCACCGGTATATAAGCTCCCCAGCTTCCCCTCCAAAAGTTTTAACTTGACCAGGAGGAGATTTGAAGGGGAGCAACCTGTTACATTTTAATCAACCGACATCCTGAGCGCATCGACATTGTCCTCTTCATTTTCTATTTCCGTGTTTCTTAATTCGTCGCATTTCTTTTTGATCACTGGAAATTGAGGTGTAAAAATTCCAAATCTGACTAACAGATATTTATTTATTATCGCTTCATCTTTTTCCGTTTTTTCACGTATTTCACTAATTTTATCTGTTTTCAAGCGTATTTGTTTATTTTTTATAACTATACCTTCTTTTTTATGTTCTATTTCCCTATCTAACTCTAGGATTTTATCTTCCAAGGCATTTTTTGTACCTTGAAATCCTTTTGATCCTTTGGCCTCCAGGAGTTTGGACGCTAATGGATTGTGTTCTTCTCGAGATTTGAGTTCTCGTTCAATTTTATGATCCAGTTTGGATGTTTTGAAGGATTTATCATGTAAAACGCTATCAATACGGGCTTGAGTATGGGTTTTAAAAAACACTTTAAACTTAGCGATATAACCATCAGGATCATTTTCTGAGGTAGCACAATTATCCAACAGATTTAATAATTCGAGATTTAGCTCTATATCTCGCTCTAATTCATTTATTAAGTTCAGTTGGCGAGTACATTCCTGAATAATTAAAACCGCTTTGTCATAGAGCTCTTCTACCTCTGCATATCTTGCAATAACACTTTTATCCATTTTTTCAATTTCTTCATATTTCTTGATGTAATACTGATGAAGGGAATATATTAGAATGGCCAGTACAATCCACTTGGCTAAACTTATGACAGCTTGCGATTTATGATCAGGTATTCCATCTTTATCTGCAAATACAGTATACAAACCATCAAATAAAGGTGACGAGACTTTTTTTAGAGGATTTTCGACAAGATTAAAAAAAAATAACAGCCCTCGATTATCTTTTACATGTTCTTTGGCCTCCTTGAATACTTTCTCTTGTAATTCTTTTGATGACATAATATTTTTAACAGATGAATCGTTCATTTTTGGAGTAGTTTCATCTTTAACATTTTCTTGAGCTTCTTTTCCGCCTTTAACTTCCTGAACTTTCGGGTTTGGGGCATTTGAGACGCCCCCCTCAATATTATCGTAGTATTCTTGTAAGCTTTTATTTATTTTAAAATTTCGAGGAATATTTGTAATGCTCTCCGTAACTTCAAATAATACTGAATTCACAAGTTGCGATTTTTCTTCTTCTGATAATTCCTTATCATGATCTATACATTCATTTATTATATTCTTTATGTGGGAAGAATGATCTGCGGTGGAATAAGCGCGAGTAGATGTATAAGGCATAACATTTGAATCCGTAAAGAGTGGGAAATATGTACCACCATAGGTGTTTGCCGTAGTTGCTATTCTACTCATTGATGTCATTCTTCTAGTAGCTGCTAGTGCCTGGTGCATTATTCTAGCTCTCATAATATATCTCCTACATTTTGCAAAAATATCAATCACACGGACGTCATTTTAAACAATTGATAATTAACGAGTCGTTAGCTAGGTATAAATATTAGGAATGAGGTATTCCATTATGGAATATTTGTGGGTAGCCAATATACAAGTCAGGCAGAGCTGGTTTTTTCTGGATTCTGAGGACAATCATTTAATCCTCAGAATGGGACTTTAGTCAGACTATGGTCTTGGACATTGATGTGAGAACGGTAGATTCTCTGTCCACTCTTGCAGTTCTTTTAAACTTTGATCATTAGGATTTTTAAGCGCTTTATCCAACTTTTGATTAAAAAACGCGAGGCGGTTTTCGAAGGTTTTCATTTCTTTAATCAAATCCTCATAACGACCTTTTTCCTTTTTGGTTTCTGTACTTGTGGGTATATCCATTTCATTAGCTTTTTTCATATTTTCCTCCAATAAAATCTATTGTGAGAATAACATTAAATCACTATGTTGAAAAATTAAAATTAAGAAATTCTTAAGTACTCATGAAATAAAGGTATACAAACAGGGCGATTTCATCAAAGTTTAAAAACCTATCACTTTTCTCAAATATTTAGTAGAAAGGGCAGCTTTCAATCGTTTTAAAGCAAT
>NZ_LNYU01000021.1 GCF_001468135.1 Legionella santicrucis
TCTTTTGGCGGTAGCTTTGGTTAGAATATAAAGAGGATCAGTTCTCCTAATAAACTTCTTTAAAGTTTATTAGGGGTGACCTATTACAGTAGATTGGAATGCAAACATCGTCCATAAATTAGTCTGAATGGGAATTGAGGTTTCGAGACAACACCCAGTTTTTGAAAAAACGTCACCTTCCGCAAAAGTGAAAGGTCTAACAAAACAACAAACATTGCTAAAAACTTTGTTTGCAGCATAACCTTTAATAGCCCTCCTGCTTTCGCAGAGGGTGACGCTCTCCCAAATTATGTTTAACTCTGTCTAAATTGTCGACTCAATTGAATTGCCATTTCTATTGATTGCTCGTAGTTTAGACGAGGATCAACCAGACTATGGTATGCAGTTTTCAGATCATCAGCTGCTAATCCGCGCGCACCACCAATACATTCGGTAACATTATCACCAGTAAGCTCAAAATGAACACCGCCTAAGTAACTACCCATACTACGATGGATTTCCCACGCTTGTTTTAATTCTAAAAGAATATTGTCAAAATGACGGGTTTTAATACCATCGGAAGTAGTTTCTGTATTTCCATGCATAGGATCACAAGACCATGTTACCGGAATTTTTGTTTTCTTTACTGCATCTATAAGAGGAGGAAGTAGTTTTTCTATATGTCGAGCTCCCAAGCGAGTAAACAACAAAAGCCGTCCTTCTTCTCTTTGTGGATTGGCTCTATTTAACACCTCTGCCAACCATTCTGGGGTAGCTCCCGGACCAATTTTAATGCCAATAGGATTTTCAACACCCCGCAGGAACTCTAAATGAGCACTATCGGTTTGTGCAGTGCGCATACCTATCCATGGCAAATGAGTGGAAAGGTTATACCATAGCCCATCATCCATTTTTCGTGTCAGCGCTTGTTCATAATGCAAATGCAAGGCTTCATGAGAAGTATAAAAATCTACTTTAGATAAACTACTGGATTGTGTTCCATCTATGGTATCTAAAAAATCTAAGGCATCAGCAATTGATTTTACTATAGTTTGGTATTCATCTTTCTGCTTTGAATGCTCTACAAACCCTAAGTCCCATTGTTGAGGATGATTAAGACTTGCAAATCCGCTATCAAGCAAACTTCGAATGTAATTTAAAGTAATCGCTGAGCAGTTGTAGGCTTGCAATAACAGTTTGGGATTGGGTTCTCTTGCTTCAGGAGTAAATTCAGGAGAGTTGACAAGATCGCCTCGATAGCTGGGCAAAGTAATACCATTAATCGTTTCATAATCAGAAGAACGAGGTTTTGCATACTGTCCAGCAATTCTGCCCACACGGATAATTGGTTTACGCAACCCATGTAACAAAATTAAACTCATTTGCAATATAATTTTTAGCTTATTACTGATGATCTCTGCACGACAATCGTTAAATGATTCAGCACAATCACCGCCTTGAAGAATAAATGCATCACCACGTCCAGCACGAGCAATTTCTTTTTTTAAATTTTTAATTTCGTTACTCGTTACTAATGGGGGTAATGCGCTTAATTGCTCCACAACTTTATTTAATTTTTTTTCATCAGTATATGTTGCAGCCTGTAGATATGAATATTGAAGCCAGGATATAGGCGACCACTTTTGCATAAATAAACCTAGATGATTTTTTTAAGTCTAAGTATGGAATAAATGAACATATACTGCAAGCACACATTTTTTAAGAAGTCAGGGCTTGAAATTTTATGATGCTGCCCCCATTTCCGTTGTTCGCCTTAGTTAAAGTAGGTTTGTTATAGAAATAACGATATTTTGTATATCGAACTGCTTTTATTTAGAATTGGCATCCGTATCAATGCGATGCCCAGCATTGCTAGGGAAAAGCGTTACGGGATAACGTGAACATCAAAGGCGACTTCTATGTTTTTGATGTTGCATTACGTTAGTTAGGTCCGTTAAACCTAACATTAATTTTCGAAGACCAGAGATATGATGAGTATGGGATTTTATAATCTATTGATATTAATTCTGGTAAATCAGGAGTATGTGCATGAGTAAGAAAGAAAAAAAAGATTGGCATCAATTTAAAGAACAGCATTTAAATGAAGAACAGCAGTCCCAAGATTCAGAAGAAGATAGTCTTGAGGTAACTTTGGACTCATTTGAACCCCAAGAGGCGTCTTTAGAGCACCCAAATTATGTTGAATTGAGTGAAAAACTTACTCTTACAGAACAGCAAGCTCATGAGAATTGGGAAAAGGCGGTACGTGCTCAAGCTGAATTAGATAATTTTCGCCGCCGAGCAGAACGAGAAATCGCTAATGCCCATCGCTATGGCGTTGAGAAATTGATTTCTTCTTTATTGCCTGTAATTGACAGCTTAGAACAAGCTTTGCAACTGGCTATAAAGGCAGAAGATGCATCGATGCGCGAAGGCTTGGAATTAACGTTGAAACTTTTTGTTGATGCATTGCAAAAATTTGAAGTGCAACAGATTGATCCTATTGGCGCTTCATTTGATCCTCAATTACATGAGGCAATGTCGATGCAGAATGCCCCAGATGCTGAACCAAATACGGTATTAGCTGTATTCCAAAAGGGTTACAAATTAAGTGATCGTGTGATTAGACCTGCGCGTGTTGTTGTATCGAAAAAATAAATTATAAGGTTAGTGGGTTGAAATTTGGCACATAATACCCATATAAGAATTATTGCATAAAAAATTACTACTTTGGAGCAAGAAATAGAATGGCAAAGATTATAGGAATAGACTTGGGTACCACCAACTCATGTGTTGCTGTAATGGAGGGTGATAAACCTAAGGTAATTGAAAATAGTGAAGGCCACCGTACTACTCCTTCCATTGTTGCTTTTACAGACGATGGCGAAGTATTGGTTGGACAATCTGCAAAACGTCAAGCAGTGACCAATCCAGATAGCACTTTATTTGCAATTAAACGATTAATTGGTCGTCGATTTGATGATGCAGTTGTTCAAAAAGATATCAAAATGGTACCTTACAAGATTATCAAAGCGGATAACGGTGATGCTTGGGTTCGTGTGAAAAGCCAGGATAAAGCACCACCACAAATTTCTGCTGAAGTATTGCGTAAGATGAAAAAGACTGCAGAAGATTATCTCGGTGAAGAAGTAAAAGAAGCAGTGATTACAGTACCTGCTTACTTTAATGATTCACAACGACAAGCTACAAAAGATGCTGGTCGCATTGCTGGTCTTGAAGTAAAACGTATTATTAACGAGCCTACTGCTGCGGCTCTTGCTTATGGCATGGACAAAAAACGCGGTGATTCAGTCATTGCAGTCTATGACCTCGGCGGTGGTACTTTTGATATTTCTATCATTGAAATTGCTGAGGTTGATGGAGAGCACCAATTTGAAGTATTAGCCACTAATGGTGATACTTTCTTGGGTGGTGAGGATTTTGATTTAGCATTGATTGATTACCTTGCTTCTGAATTCAAAAAAGATGCAGGTATTGATTTACATAATGACCCATTAGCATTGCAACGACTCAAAGATGCTGCTGAAAAAGCTAAAATTGAACTTTCTTCGGCACAGCAAACAGATGTGAATTTACCTTATATTACGGCAGATGCTTCTGGACCCAAGCATTTAAATATCAAGTTGACTCGCGCTAAATTAGAATCTTTAGTCGAGAAATTGGTTGAGCGTACAATAGAGCCTTGCAAAACAGCGCTAAAAGATGCAGGTTTAACCGTATCACAAATTAATGAAGTCATTTTAGTTGGTGGTCAAACACGTATGCCTTTAGTTCAAAAAACAGTGGAAGAGTTTTTTGGCAAAGAGCCACGTAAGGATGTGAATCCCGATGAAGCTGTTGCTGTAGGCGCTGCGATTCAAGCGGCGGTATTATCTGGAGAGGTGAAAGATATTCTATTGCTTGACGTTACTCCTTTATCTTTAGGTATTGAAACGATGGGTGGTGTTATGACGAAACTCATTGAAAAAAATACAACTATTCCCACCAAAACAGCACAAGTATTCTCTACTGCAGATGATAATCAAACTGCGGTTACTGTACACGTGCTACAAGGAGAAAGAGAGCAAGCGTCAGCGAACAAATCTTTGGGGCGATTCGATTTAAGTGATATTCCTTCTGCGCCACGCGGGATCCCACAAATCGAGGTTACTTTTGATATTGATGCAAATGGTATTCTTAATGTTTCTGCTAAAGATAAAGCTACAGGCAAGGCTCAATCAATTGTCATTAAGGCATCCAGTGGTTTGAGTGATGAAGAAGTCGACGCGATGATTAAAGATGCTAAATCTCACGCTGAAGAAGATAAGAAATTTAAAGAAATGGCTGATCTTCGTAATCAAGCAGATGGCTTAATTCACAGTTGTGAAAAATCGATGAAAGATCTCGCAACTGAGCTTGCCGAAGATGAGAAAAAAGGTATAGAAACTGCTATTGCTGAATTAAAAGAAGCAATTCAAGGTAGTGATAAAGCACAAATTGAAGATAAATTGAAAGTGCTAAGTGATGCATCTGCAAAAATGGCTGAGCGAGTTTATGCTAAAAAAGCATCTGAAGGACAGGCAGGGCAGGGGCAAGCACATCAGGAGCAGGCACAAACACAAGCACATGAATCAGCTAAGACGGATGAAAGTGTTGTCGATGCTGAGTTCGAGGAAGTAAAGGACGATAAGAAGTAATTGGTTCTATCGTAATATGATAGCCTGGGTATTCTAGCCTAGGTGAAGCAAAGCGTAACTTGAGAAATGAATGCTCATTTCTTGGGTTACGTTATTGTTGTGGTCATTATGTTTAAGAGCAATAATTTTTCTGTGCAGACAGAGGTCCCATTTTCTATAGTACATTGTGCTAACATTTATAAATGGGCCCCGTTTTTGCGTGGGAATGACTTTGACATAATGATAGAGACTTTATTGTTTCATACTGTTAGAAAAATCTAGACTGTGAAGCCTATTAATTTTTAAATTTTGTGAGTGGTTATGGAAAAGCGGGATTATTATGAACTTTTAGAAGTAAGTCGAACTGCCAGTGATGCTGAAATTAAAAAAGCATATCGCAAGTTGGCAATGAAGTATCACCCAGATCGTAATCCTGGCGATTCTGAAGCAGAAGAAAAATTTAAAGAAATTCAAAGCGCGTACAGTATTTTATCTGATCCACAAAAACGGGCTGCTTATGACCAATTCGGTCATGCAGGTGTTGATCCTTCTATGCGAGGTGGTCCTGGTGGCTTTGGTGGATTTGGTGGTTTTGGTGATGTCTTTGAAGATATTTTTGAAAATATTTTTTCAGGCGGACGCGCTTCTGGTCGACAATCACGTGGTCAACGTGGTGCTGATTTGCAATTCAATGTGCAATTAAGTCTTGAAGAAGCTGCTTTAGGTAAAGAAGTACAAATTACTGTTCCGAGACATGGAGCTTGTACTGTGTGTAATGGTTCTGGAGCAAAAGTAGGAACCCAACCAAAAACTTGTGAAACGTGTAATGGAATAGGACAAGTAAGAATCCAACAGGGTTTTTTCTCCATTCAACAAACGTGTCCCCATTGCCATGGAGAAGGAAAAATTATTTCTGACCCATGCTCAAGTTGCCATGGACAAGGCAGGATACGTGAAAGTAAAAAACTTACAGTCAAAATTCCGCCAGGTGTTGATAATGGTGATAGAGTACGTTTAGGTGGTGAAGGTGAAGCTGGAATGCATGGAGGTGGTCCAGGCGATCTTTATGTACAGGTTAGTATAAAAAAGCATGCCATATTTGAGCGATATGAAAATGATTTACATTGTGAAGTACCAATAAGTTTTATCACTGCAGCGTTGGGAGGTTCTATAGAAGTTCCTACTCTTGAAGGACGGGTCACGCTAAAGATTCCTGAAGAAACTCAAACAAGTAAAGTATTTCGTTTAAGGGGTAAAGGAATGAAATCCGTGCGAGGGCATGGTCAAGGTGATTTATTATGTAAAGTAGTTGTAGAAACTCCTGTTAATTTATCCCGTGAGCAAAAAGAATTATTAACAAAATTTCATGAATCACTTGAAAATGCTAAAGGAAATCATTCTCCACGCTCTAATTCTTGGTTTGCTGGCGTGAAAAAGTTCTTTGAAGACATGAAATTTTAAAATAAGTAAGTTACAATTGCTGGCATTTATCTTTATGTGCATTTTTTGAGCTTGGGTGATGAGCATCATTTTAGTGATGTAATGTTTCACTCAGGCCGAAATTAAAAAATCATTGTAAACAACTTAGAGTAGATCCATGATGAACCAACCAGCAATTTTAGCATTAGCCGACGGCACTATTTATCAAGGTATTTCTATAGGAGCGTCAGGTGATTGTGTTGGCGAGTTGGTTTTTAATACGTCGCTAACTGGCTATCAAGAAATGCTTACGGATCCTTCGTATGCACGACAAATCATTACTTTAACCACTGCACATGTCGGAAATACAGGATGCAATCATGAAGATATGGAATCTAATAAAGCGTGGGCTTCAGGTTTAGTCATCCGTAATGCTTCAATGACTCACAGTAATTATCGTGCCGAACAATCACTACAAGAATGGCTCAAAAAAAATGGAGTGGTTGCAATAGCAGATATTGACACTCGGGATTTAACCTTACGTTTACGTGAAAAGGGTGCCTTAGGGGCTTGTATAAGTACTAATATTGAAAATCCTGAATTGGTTTTGGCAAAAGCAAAATCTTTTTCTGGTTTACAAGGTGTGGATTTGGCACTGGAAGTTTCCAGAAAAACAATAGAACGTTGGCATGTTGGTTTGGGAGAATGGGGAAAAAATTCTCAACCGCAACAATTCCATGTAGTTGCTTATGATTTTGGTGTGAAACACAATATCTTACGCATCTTATATGACAAGGGCTGTCATTTAACTTTAGTACCTGCTAAAACCTCAGCAGCTGAAGTTTTAGCAATGAATCCTAATGGTATATTCTTATCGAATGGTCCCGGGGATCCACAAGCTTGTGATTATGCTATTCGTGCAACCCATGAATTTTTGGCACACAATATACCTATATTTGGTATTTGTTTGGGTTTTCAAATTTTAGCTTTAGCATGTGGCGGTGTGACTAAAAAAATGAAATTTGGCCATCATGGTGCAAACCATCCTGTTATTGAAACTGAAGGTAAAAAGCGTGTTTTTATAACCAGCCAAAATCATGGTTTTGCAGTAGATGAAGAGAGTTTGCCAGATTGCCTTGCTATTACCCATCGTTCTTTATTTGATAATACCTTACAAGGTATTAGACATAAAGAGAAGCCGGCTTTAGGTTTCCAAGGACATCCAGAGGCTAGTCCTGGCCCGCATGATATAGAAATAATATTTAATGAGTTTATACAGTTAATGAGATGAAAGTGGCTGTCCATTTTTCACCAAAATTCTGAGGATAATCTGGGGAGTGGGATCTGGAAAGCCAATAGCTTGATATACAAATACATATTTAAAGAGGATTAACAATGAATGAAAGTCATGTCTTTACTTCAGAATCTGTTTCCGAAGGACATCCGGACAAGATAGCTGATCAAATTTCAGATGCAATTCTAGATGCTATTTTAACGCAAGATCCAACCGCACGGGTGGCATGCGAAGTTTTTGTTAAAACAGGTATGGTATTGGTTGGTGGTGAAATCACTACTAAAGCGTGGGTAGATGTAGAGGCGGTTACACGACAAGTAGTTAAAGATATAGGCTATAACAGCTCACAAATGGGGTTTGATTGGGAATCATGTGCGGTACTGTCTGCAATAGGGAAACAATCTCCAGACATTGCCCAAGGTGTAGATAATCAAGAAACTAAAATTCTTGGTGCTGGAGATCAAGGTTTAATGTTTGGTTACGCGAGCCGTGAGACAGATGTTTATATGCCCGCGCCTATTGCTTATGCACATCGATTGATGGAGAAACAATCCTATTTACGTAAATCAGGTGCTTTACCTTGGTTGCGGCCAGATGCTAAATGTCAATTAACTTTAAAATACGAGCACGGGGTCCCTGTTGAAGTGGATACAGTTGTCTTCTCGACCCAACATGCAGCTGAAATTAGTCATAATGATTTAATTGAAGCTGTACGCGAAGAAATAATTAATACAACATTGCCTGCTGAGTGGTTGACCCGAAAAACTCGTTATTTCATCAATCCAACAGGTCGTTTTGTTATTGGTGGTCCTTTAGGAGATTGTGGATTAACAGGACGTAAAATTATTGTGGATACTTATGGTGGTATGGCTAGGCATGGGGGAGGGTGTTTCTCTGGTAAAGATCCTTCGAAAGTTGATCGCTCAGCAGCCTATGCAGCACGACATGTTGCTAAGAATATAGTAGCTGCAGGATTAGCCGATAAGTGTGAATTACAAATTTCTTACGCTATTGGCGTTGCTGAACCTACATCAGTTTTTGTTGAAACCTTTGGTACAGGACGATTAAAAGACAGTGAAATCATTGAGTTAATCAATACCCATTTTGATTTAACACCGCAAGGTATTATTGAATATCATGATTTACTTCGTCCAATCTATAGACAAACAGCAACTTATGGCCATTACGGGCGTGAAACTTTTCCTTGGGAACGTTTAGATAAAGTGGCTGAATTACGTAAAGCATTATGAGAGGAGGCTGTGATGGAATTAGTCGATAAAGCAGGAACTAGAGGCAATATGATTCAGGATTATAAAGTTGCGGATATGGCGTTGGCTTCTTGGGGACGCAAAGAAATTGCTATCGCAGAGACAGAAATGCCAGGATTGATGGCTTTGCGCGAAGAGTTTAGTTCAACAAAACCCTTAAAAGGTGCTCGTATTGCGGGTTGTTTGCACATGACCATTCAAACAGCGGTACTTATTGAAACTTTGGTTGCTTTGGGGGCCGAAGTTCGTTGGTCTTCTTGTAATATATTTTCTACTCAAGACCATGCCGCTGCTGCTATTGCAGCTAAAGGGATTCCGGTATTTGCTTGGAAAGGTGAAACAGAAGAGGAGTACTGGTGGTGTGTAGAACAAACACTGACTGGACCCAGCAACTGGGCACCTAATTTATTGTTAGACGATGGTGGTGATTTAACACAAATCATTCATCAAAAATATCCTCAATTATTACCTGAAATTAAGGGCGTTTCGGAAGAAACGACTACCGGTGTTGCTCGCTTGTATGAAATGGCCAAAAATGGTGAGTTAAGCATTCCTGCAATTAATGTGAATGATTCGGTAACTAAGTCTAAGTTCGATAATTTATACGGTTGTCGTGAATCTTTATTGGATGGTTTAAAACGAGCTACTGACGTGATGGTTGCAGGAAAAGTTGCTCTTATTTTAGGTTATGGAGATGTAGGCAAAGGCTGTGCTCAAGCTCTACGGGGCCAAGGTGCTATTGTTTTAATTGCTGAAATTGATCCTATTTGCGCTCTTCAAGCGGCTATGGAAGGTTACCGCGTTGTTACTTTAGATGATGTTGCAGAGCAAGTAGATATTGTGGTTACTGCTACAGGTAATTATCATGTAGTCACGCATGATCATATGAAAAGAATGCGGAATCAAGCTATTTTATGTAATATTGGTCATTTTGACTCTGAAATCGATGTACAAAGCTTGAAAAAATATCAATGGGAAAATATTAAGCCCCAAGTGGATCATGTTATTTTTCCTGATGGTAAACGCATTATACTTTTAGCTGAAGGACGTTTGGTTAATTTAGGTTGTGCAACAGGACACCCTAGTTTTGTGATGTCAGCTTCTTTTTCCAATCAGGTTTTAGCTCAAATTGAATTATTCAAAAATGCTGCACAATATGAAAAACAAGTTTATGTTCTTCCTAAACTGTTGGATGAAAAAGTCGCTCGATTGCATTTAGGTCGAATTGGCGTGAAGCTAACTCAATTAACTGATGAGCAAGCTAAATATTTAGGTGTTGAGAGCAAAGGTCCCTATAAACCGGATCATTATCGTTATTAATGCATAATTCGTAGCCTGGTGCTTGCAACCAGGCTTGCTCGTGGATAAATACGGACTATGGCTTCTTATTAAAGCTTTTTTTATTGGAACACTAAATTTCCGTCAATTCTTAGAAAATCTCCCGCATCCTCTATGAAAACTAGATGAACCTATTGCGAACTACTCAAATTTAAGTTTAAAACATGACGTATAGGGCAGCATCATTTTGAGATAATTTTGATCTTGTTTTGCGATTTATCTTATTGCATACTGATTGGCTGTGCATTTTTATAAGGAGATTTTGCATGTTGAAGTTAGGGATTTTAAGTCTTAGTCTTTTGTCTATCACCCATAATGCTTTTGCGACACCCGCACATGATACTGTTCGAGTGATTATCAAGTATAAAGAACAAATAACGAGCGTTTCTTCATTAAAGTCGCAAATAAAACAAATCACCCAATTACCTGTGAAGCAATTAAATCCTATGGCGAATGGAGCCTATTTATTAATTTTAGATTCTACAAATAGCTCTCTTTCTAAAGAAATAGATAATGAAGATACTGCTTCCTCAGTTTTGGAACGTCTGCGTAAAAATCCACAAGTTTTATATGCAGTGAAAGACCGAGTAAGTTATTTTAAACCTGTTCCCGATCCTGAAATTTTGGATGCTGGTAATTTATTATCACATGAAATTCAATGGGATGAATTTTCGCGCCCTGCTGGAATCATGTTGGAATCTAAGCCTGGTTCTAGAGATGGTGCTTGGTTTTATACTACTGGTTTGTCTAACGAGCCTGTAGTAGTTGCAGTATTAGATACTGGAATAGCCTTAAATGAAAATTTAATAAATAACCTTGTTAAAGATGAGGCTGGTAATATATGGGGTTGGAATTTTGCGGGAAATAATAATAATTTAATCGATGAGACCAAATCTTATCATGGGACTCATGTAGCAGGGACAATAGCAGGTTATGGTCATGTTATGAGTGGTATGGGAGAGGACTTAAAAATTCTTCCTTTAAAAATTCCTGGAAGTAACGGGATGTTTTATGAAAGCTCAGTAATTAATGCTATTTATTGGGCTGTAGGAGGAGATGTTCCTGGAGTTCCAAAGAATATCCATCCAGCAAAAATATTGAATATGAGTTTTGGCGTGGATAAAGGGCCTAATGAAGAAATTGATTATTGTGATCAAGCGTTACAAGAAGCTGTTTTTTTTGCCCGCGACAAAGGTGCTGTTCTTGCTGTAGCTGCTGGAAATGATAATGTATGGGAACATTTTAATGCCCCGGCAATTTGTAATGGGACTATTAAAGTTGCATCTACTGGGCCAGAGGGGCTTAGATCCTATTTTTCTAACTATGGTCCTAGTGTGACTTTAGCGGCTCCGGGAGGAGACAAGCGTTATGGGCTTTGGGGTGGTATTTTATCCACAGTGAATCCTGGTGGAGGCTATGGCGGTTCGGGATTTGATTTTTATCAAGGAACCAGTATGGCAACCCCCCATGTCGCAGGTGTTGCGGGATTAATTCTTGCCGCGAGTAATAAAGCACTTAGCTCTGAGCAAATTGAGCAGTTACTTTATATTACAACACATGATTTTGGAGTAAGCTCAGATCCGAATAAATCCTGTGTCGGGAAAAAACCTTGTGGGCATGGAATATTGGATGCTGAAAATGCCGTTAAGGCCGCAGCGGCAGGTTATGATTTACTCTTTTCATCCCCAAACATTAAAAGTTTAGCGATGAAAAATTGTGGAAAGAGTTCATTAGTACCAGGCAAGTCGCGTGTTGTTATGGATGGTGTTACGTGGGTACTAAATAACGCTGCTTGTGAAACCCTAGATAGTTTTCAAAAACCTCATATAGAGCAAACTAAAAATGGTTCTATTATTGCTTACTATGGTTCGGTAAGTTATCGCCTTGATCAAGGTTCTTACAAAGAATGTCAGGTTATTGGTTATGATGGAGTAGGGTGTTATTTATAATTATAATTCACCTCTCCTGAAAGCCACTGCTGTTGACTTAAGGAACTTGCAGTCGTTCCCGCGAAAGCGGGGATCCATGTTGATGGAGGCTCAATGCTTCTGTAAAAATGGATTTCTGCTTTCGCGAAAATGACGAAACTCTTAAGTCAATGGTAGTGCTTCTGAGCACTTATATTCCCAAGATTTATAACTTGTGAGTAAGATTGTAGCGAATATAGGAGGGGTAGCAGAAACTTAGGCCTCAGTAAATATTATTAGAAAAATGGGCGTAAGCGTTTTGCAGTCGCGCGTTGTTCTAATTGTTCTGAAGACATTTTAGGAGCTGGGTATAAAGTATATTGGGGACGTGGTTTATAGATTGAAGGCATTATTTGAAGTACTTCTTCTGCTTGTCTTAAAAGCAAATCAACTTTGTCATTTATTGGTTGGTGCAAATTAATTTTTTCATAGAGTTCTTTCGCCTCGCCTATGCCATTTAATATTGCTTGATAAAATTGAGAAATAGGTCCTCTAATGGCTGCTATATGATCAAAAATTGGTCCAACAGATTGGTGTTCTAAAAGTAGCTTCACATTATTTTGAAGTTGTTGAATTAAGCTTATAAAATGATTGTTTTGCGAAATAAGCTTTTGCATTCCTTTAATAATTGAGTTTTGTTTTACCGGTTTATTTGCCTTTAATCCAAATTGGACGTGATCTTTTTGATAATGGTTTGTAATTTTTAATAAAGCACTCACGAGTAGGGAGAGTGCATGAAGCATTTGTTTTAAATCATCATTGCCTAAAGCATAAGCTAACCGATCGAAATTCATTTTGGCTGAGTGTTGTGGTTGTACCCCCAAGAGGTAAAGCAGATTTTGATCCAATTGAAAAAGTATTGCTAAGGCATCTTGGCAGCTGAATCGATATTGCAGTACTAATTGAATGGAATACACTGTATCTTCCATAAAAGATACTTCGGCTGGTTTTGAATTATCACCCAGCTCATCTAAAATTTCTTCGGAAGATTTAATGTTTTTTCTAGCTTCATCTACTAGACTTTGTAACTGCTCTATTTTGATATCATTCATAGTGATTTTTAAAAACCTTTAACCGAGAAAGCAATTCATTATATTAACGTCATAATGGATAAGTGATCGAATCATGATCTCGAAGCCTTGTATGGGATTTAATGTCTCGTATCAAGGCCTTGAAACGATGCTTAAGCATCTTCTCAGCCCAGATGGGCCTAGATCTTATATATACGATACTCATTTTATATTATAAAACATAGATACGAGTTTCGACAAAAAATCTTTTTAATCACTAAAGTCAGCCTAAAGCCTAAAAGCAATAGATAACTCCATAAATATATATGAGTTCTCTTTTTTAGAGCTATAATTTCAATCATAATGCAGCTGATTTGATTTTATAAATTAAAGAAAAACATAGAGAAAAACTCAAAAAGGTTCATTTTAAAACTAGGAGAAAAAATGTTTATTAGACCTTTAATTGCTGTACTTAGTATGGGCTTGTATTTTAGTCCTATCTTAGCAGTTGCGGATGACATGAAAATGTGTAATGCAACCCAGCAAGGAAATTGTGAGCGTTTTTGTCAAGCACACCAAGGGGTTAAATCATGCATCATTGATATCACTAAAAGAAGCGGCACTTGTACTTGTGTGGATGGAACGTCACACACTAAATAAGGAATTAGGATCAGGAAACGAGAGTGGGGAAAGCCACTCTCGTATTTTGTGATCAATACCCATTTTATTTTCTTAGCACATTAAAACCGAGCGATGTTTAAATCACAACATGATTCAGTTACTTCATTTAAATGCGATACCGCTGTAGTAAGGCAACGACTCATCAAGTAAAGAGGATTAAAAGCAAGAGAAACAACCGCTGCACAAGTGGCAATAATACCCATAGTTGCATCAACTACTGTATTCGCCAGAGATTGCTTAAATGCAGAGC
Source organism: Legionella santicrucis (assembly GCF_001468135.1). Taxonomy (GTDB): domain Bacteria; phylum Pseudomonadota; class Gammaproteobacteria; order Legionellales; family Legionellaceae; genus Legionella; species Legionella santicrucis. The sequence goes on from NZ_LNYU01000021.1 coordinate 13,883, forward strand.
TTGTACTGAAACTGATTTCTGAGCTAGGGGTAAAAACGGCTAATAACAAAGCAGGAATAACTAATAATAAAGTTGCGATTAAATGAATCAAACTTTTTAAGAAAAATAATGCCGCATTGATACCTAACCAAAGAGGACTATAAATGGGGCATGCCAGCAAACTAGTAAATTCATCTAAAGTTTTAATCGGTTTGAAATAGGACTGTTGAGGAATAGGAATCAATTGAGAATATTTATTTCTTAATGAGTTATATTGATTCCAACTGTATCTAATATTTGAAAAAAAACTATTGCGATAAGGCATAATACATCTCTTTTTATTTTTATCTAATTACTGAATGATACTTAGTATCATTCAGGGATTATAAAGAAATTTTCCCGCAGGCAATACGTGTACCTCCGCCACCTAAAGGAGGATTATCACTATAATTATCTCCACCTTCATGAACCATAATAGAATGCCCTTGAATGTCTTTGGTTTTTAAACGAGGTGCTAATATGGGTGTTATTGCGGTTCCCTTACTATCAACCACCAATACTGGTAAATCACCTAGATGGCCTTGGCCATACGGACCTTGGTGACTGTTTGTATTCGCAGGATCTAAATGTCCTCCTGCATTCATAGCATGGTCGCCACAATCTGGATGTTGGTGAATATGAAAACCATGAATACCAGCGGGGAGTCCTGTTAGCTGTGGTTTAATCAATAAACCGTATTGACTGTCTTCAAAAACAACTTTTCCTGCTGAAGTTCCATTTGTTGTATAAACATCACTAGTTACAGTACCCGCATTCGAGGTGCTGGCAATCAACATAGCAAACAAACTGAATATAATTCGTTCTGGGTGATTTATTTTGGCCATATTTAAATCCTTTTTAGTGACAATTTTTCCATTCTAACATAGCATATCGGGTATAGGTCATTTAAACATTAAATTTCAAAATAATTTAAAGAAGTAAATACTTCTCTAAGGTTTTTATTATGACTCAATACGTAACAACGTCAAAGATTAGAACAGCTACTTTAGAAGATGCTGCGGCTATAGCTCAAATTCATATCTATTCTTGGCAAAAGATGTACAAAGATTTTATTCCAGAAACGATATTACAAAATCTATCCCTGCAAGAACGCACTCGGCAGTGGCATGATTTAATAATGCAAGATGTTAAAGTATTAATAATCGAAATCAATCAACAAATTGTTGGTTTTGCGAGTATAGGCATTTTTCATAATTTTGGTACCGATGGCTCAATGGGAGAAATCAAAGCAATTTATTTGCATCCTGATTATTGGCGCAAGGGATTAGGAACTCAATTATGCACAGCTGCTATTTCTGAATTAGCGAAATTGGGATATAAAAAAGTACTTTTATGGGTATTTGAAGACAATATTCAAGCGCGAAAATTCTACGATGCTCTAGGATTTGAAGCAACCAGCGCAACCAAACTGGAAGAGTTTTATGAGGGTGGTGCTTTATTAAAAGAAGTTCTTTATCAGAAAGTAATTTAATTTATTACGCGAAACAGGAACTGTTGGTGTTATCGATAATCTAATTGTTTGATTATGACTTTTATCGATCGTTTTTTATATACTAAAGCCACTATGATTTCAGTAGTTCATTGAAATTCCTTAAGCCACTGCAACTTATTTTGTTGCCAGAAATAAAGAAAAGTTAAAGCGGTTGGCGCCGGGTTTTGAGCAAATGTTTCACCTAGGACTCATAGAAGGAATTAAGATATTTGAAGGGTAAACCAAAAAAAAGCATGTTAATATTGGGACATTTGCAATTCATTGCAAAAAAAGCATTGTATACGCTACAAACTTTGATTTAAGTGCCACAAAAAGTTTGGCATACACGCTCATGTGGCAAGGGCAGGCATTGTAAATGTTGTGTCGCTTTTTGTTGTCGAAAAGGGTTTTTCAATACGGCCAAAAGAGAATCCATTAAAGTGCTTTCTTTATTTTCAATAAAATCTTTTATTGCATTTTCTACTAAATGATTTCTAGGAATATAAGCGGGATTCACCTGATTCATTCTATGTTTTATTTGTTGTAAATCGCCCTCTTGTTGGTTGATGTAATTTAACCAATCTAATACCCATTGCTTACTCTTAGGTTGGTCTCCTAGTGCTTTTATTAGATTCTTTTGTTCGCTATGAGAATCAATTGCATTACTCATAAGACGAAAAGTATTGGTAAAATCAGGCCTGTATTGTTGCATTAAACTAAAAAAATTATTAACTAATTCTGCAACCTGATTACTTTCACCAATTAAGCCTAATTTTTCTCTTACTTTTACACCCCAGTAATAATAAAAACGTTCCTTAAATGAATCCAATGTCTCGTATAATTGAGTTAATATTTGTTTTTCTTTAGGATCGAATAAAGGCAATAATGCATACTGGAATTGAGCTAAATTCCATTTGGCAATGGAAGCTTGATTGCCAAATGCATACCGACCAGAAACATCAATTGAGCTAAATACAGTATCAAAATCAAATTCATCCATAAATGCACAAGGACCATAATCAATGGTTTCACCAGAGATGGTCATGTTGTCTGTATTCATAACCCCATGAATAAACCCCACTCCCATCCATTCGGCAATGAGGTTAGCTTGGCGCTCAACAACGGCCCTAAATAATTCAAGATAAGGATTTTTACTTTGTAAAAGATCAGGATAGTGCCGTTCAAGTGCGTAGTTTGCTAAAGATTTTAATAAATGAGGCTCTTTGAGTGATGCAGCATATTCAAACGAACCTACTCGTAAACTGCTCGAAGCTATTCGTGTTAATACCCCTAGAGGTACAGGACCGTTTTGGCGATAGATTTGCTCTTCACTTGCAATGGCAGCCAAACAACGAGTGGTTGGAATTTTTAAACCATGCATTGCTTCACTAATGAGGTATTCTCTTAAAACCGAAGCCAATGGCGCTCTACCATCACCCATTCGCGAAAACTTTGTTCTGCCGGATCCTTTTAATTGTATATCCCATCGTTTTCCATCTTCGCTACATGCTTCACCAAGTAAAACCGCGCGACCATCGCCTAAAAGGGGGACATAGTAACCAAACTGATGTCCTGCATAAGCCAATGCAATGCTCTTAAGATGTTCTGGAACCCAATTCCCCGCATAAAAATTGAGACATTTTTTCTTATTGGACGGGGATATATGAGGTACTCTAAGAAAAGAAGCTAATTCATGATTGAATTTAACTAAATAGGGATTTGCAATGGGTGTAGGTGCAATTACCTCATAAAAATCAGCGGGTAATTTTAAATAAGAACTACTGTAAATGTTAGAAACCAAAGCAAACCTCGTTTTATTTTAAATGTTTTATCAACATCCTTCAATTTAATCTATAAATGTCAGTAATACATTGAGATGGAATGATACTGAATTAATTAATGGAGTGTCTACTTGACTCCGCAGTTTAACGAGCAAGGATAAATGCTCGGTGTTTTCTTATCTCGAGCTCACGTTAATTACTGTTCTTTTTATATTATAGCTCTTGAATTAGGGACATTACCTAGTTGTTTTAAGATTTTATATAGCGCCGCCCACTAAGTTCTATTCATCGTTGTATGCTTTCTCGGCTCAGTTATGTACTTGAGTACACTCCTTTGGCGCCTTGTCTAGAACTTAGTGGAGGATGCTGTATTCTTAGGCGAGAGTTATTTTTTTTCTGCGCCTAAGTTTTCTGATATGTCTCCCACCAAACTAATATCTAATGGATTAATTGAATAACTACGTATTTTAGATGAGAAATCAAATTTGGTTAAATCAACCCATATTAAGTTGGGTGTTATAGTGGAATTGAAAAAAAACATTTTATTTTTTAAATCGGCAATTGTTACCCAGCGAGTAGGCCATGCATCTTCTGTTTTATTTCCAGAATTATCAACTGCTCCAAACGGTACCATAACGGTACGGATGATTGAAAATACACCAGCAATTGCGTCCTGATTATTTATTGCATTAGGTAAAGAGTGTAAGTAGTATGATGCTCTAACAAAACGACTCAAGGGATCAGGAGTTCCTGGGATGGGTAGATTCCCACCAAATGAACGATATTTTTTTAGATTATTGAGTTGAATGTTGTAAGCCGGCTCGTTGGTCATTACGCGATAATTATGGCCATGATAAACCTTCATTTTTCCTTCAATATACTCAATAACTGCGGAATCTCCATTTGCATCTTCAATTGCTAAATGAAGTGGCCAGGTTTTTCCATGCAATTCTGTTGCAACAATTTGAAATTTATCGATCGCTTGAAGGGCATCATTTACGGTTTTAAAATTATCAAGAGCATACTGAGCCCAGAGTAAATTGGAAAGAGAGGGTTTATTATTATCAGTTTTAGGGTATTGTGTGTGTGATAAATACAAAAGATGGGCCGCAAGACCTTCTTCATTCATGCCATCTGAAGCAGCATTAGAATTAAAAGCTGTAACAACAATGCTCCCATATTTAGATTTCCATTTTAGCGAGTTATCCCCAGTATTACTATAACGATCTATATTTCTAGAATAAATGACTAAAGAGGGCATGTCAGAAATATATAAATCCATAGTGCGTGCCACTGTAGGACTGATTCCATTATTATTCGAAAATACTGTGGAACAACAGTAGCCATTTGATATTAAGAGAACAACTAATAAAAAGACGTTTTCTATCTTTAATTTAAGTGCCATGCCAAAATCCTTTTGAAATCATTGTAGTTTGATTAATTCATTTTAACTATAACAAGAGTTTTTAAAGTCTGAAAAGATTATTCTCGAAATTATAAATTAAATTTTATTATATAGCTTCATCCACTAAGTTCTAGGTAAGGCGGCAAGTAAAGTGAGGTGAAGAAGTGTACAAAAGCACATGACTGAGCCAAACGAGCTTGCAATGATGTATGAACTTAGAGAGTAGTGCTATAGAATTGCACATTGAGTTTACGTGTTTAGGGGCGAATATCTAAAGTTTCTAAATGATTATTTTTTTGGTAAACATGATTGCACAAAAAGTCGAGTTTGCTCACATGGAAAATAACCTTGATTTGAAATTTTTATAAAAATTTGATCACAACATTCTATTAGTTTCTTGAAGTCCTGTGTTTTAGTTCCTTGACTTAAAAGAAACGCAGCAGTTTCTCGAAACAAAGTTAAGCTGGACGTGAGTTTTTGAGCATCAAGTGCTCCTCCCATTAATATTGTGATAGGCGTTTTGGCAAGTTGTTGTAAGACCAAGTGAGTCATTTCGTAATAATTTTTAAACAGTTCTTTATTTTGTATAAACTTACAAGCCTCATTTAGATCTGCTATGCCAAAATATTTAGCAGTTGAACTGTATCCAAGGGTAACTAGTTGAGGAAAAATATACCAGATCCAATGACTCTGTTTTTTACCTGCTTTGATTTCACCATAAGCGCTTTGGTAGGAAGGATAAAAATCTTTACCTTGTTGTGCTTCGATGAAACGTTGAATAGGATGCATCCGAATTATCCTTAAGGTTCTGAATGTTTCTTATATCATTATTAATAGTAAAGGCGGGATTATAGAGCAAGTAAAATAATTTTTTAGATAAGGCAAAAATTGAATTTATTCCCCAAGGCCTTAGGACTTGGGGGAAGAAAAAATTAGTAGATTAAAATTCGCCGTAGTTCTGCTTCTTGTAAACGGGTAGCAAATGATTGATCAGATTCTTTTGCTGCAGCTTTTGCATTATCAATTGCATTAACATTGATTTTACTCTTAATTGGAGTAGTAAAGAAACGTTGATTTTTCGTTGCATCGAAGAGATTATCGAGATGTTTTTTATAGTTTTCTTCTGGAGTGTCGATAACTCGTGTTGTTTTTAAGGGATGAGCCCATGTTTCATGAACGATTTTTGGGGGAGCTAATTCTGTTTGCTCAGCAACTCGCTTGACAGAAATTTCCCTGGGTTTAGGTTCAAATAACCGCCCAACAGTGGTAGTCCAATGCGCATTGCCTTCATTATTTAAGGTAATGGTGGGATAATCAGGGTTAGGGGTACCATTAACTTGACCAGTAACGTGGAAATTTATTTTTAGTCTTTCTGCAACTCCATTTAAATCACTATGCGTGGCCCATCTTCCTCTTTGCTTAATTTGTTCAATTCCGTTTAAGATAACAGAATGAGAATTTCTATCATTAATGGACAGTACATCAATTAACAGCACTTCTTTAACATAGGTATTTTCAATTTTTTGTGCTTTATCAAAGGGTTGCCCTCTAAGCATTGGTCGAAGTGAACGAGCGGTATTTTGTGCTAATTGCAACACTTCAGGAGATAATGCTAATTCATTATACTGACTTATCTGCTCTAAACTGCTATCTCTGCTTAAATAAAATTGTACTAGCTCCATAAATTTACCATAGACAATTGAACCTTCAATTTTAGTTTGTTCTTCATTTGATGTTAATTCTATATATATTCGGTTGAGCAGATCTTCTTTATTAACATTAACCGTAATATTTCTTAAAGACATCTGTAGTGCAATTAATTGATCTTTTTTGTAATTGTAAGGTAAGCACGCTAACCAATCTAAATCAATCGCTAGGATGTCTTGCAGATTCATGCCAAGACCCTCTTTTTTCCAGCGATTAAAAGTTTTACTATTGCCATTAGAATAATATTCTTGTTGAATTACATCGATTAAACCTATTGCGAAAGCATAAAATCCACAATCACCACCACCAGGATTATTTATTCTAAAAGACATATTTATATTCACTCTGTAGTTATATGGACCCAATTATAAGATAAAAATATTAAGTAATTATTATGTTTAGGGAGATGTTGTGGTTATCGAGTTGGCAAAGTGAATTTTTAATGCCCTCTTTCTTTTATCCATGTGCTAATTTCAGTCCGACTTTCTTCAATAACTTGAAGAACTTGTTGGTATAATTTCTCTAATAATTCATGTTGGCCATTTTGCCAACTACGCTCAAGATATTGGCAAGCTATTTTCATACGTATGGCGCCAACATATATAGCACCTCCTTTAATTTTATGAGCAAATTTTTGGACTTCTTCCCAATCACCTTGGGCATGTGCTTTTTTTAGCATAGAACTGTCTTCAGTTAATGAATATTCAAGCATTAGTTTGAGCATGTCATAAAGTGTTTTTTCTGTACCAGTAGTTTTAATTCCTTCTTTAATGTCGAATATTGGAAATGCTGAAAGTTCAAAAAGCTGTGTTTCTGGGTTAGGTATATCAGCGATTTCGAGCTGGGGAGCCTGTATCGCAGGAATAAAGGTATTCAAAATATCACGACAATTTTGGGGAGTTAATGGTTTACTGATGACAGCGTTCATGCCTGATTCAATGCATCTTTGTTTGTTTTCATCGCCTACATGGGCTGTTAGGGCAATGATTGGTGTATGAAGATTATTCGCAATTTCTTGTACACGAATATGATGAGTTACCTGGTAACCATCCATATCAGGTAAACCTATATCCATAAATATCAAATCATATTTATTTTGTCTCCAATAGGTTAAAGCAGATTGTCCATCAATAGCTATATCTACATGACAGTTGCACTGATTTAGGAATGTTTTGGCTACAATTTGTGCGATTGGATTATCCTCAACCACTAAGATCCGGTATTGAAACAATGTTGCGATAGCATCTGATTGATTGGTATTGCGCTCTGTTTTTTGTTTTAGATTTGTTTTTCTTAGGGCAGAAAAATCTTGGTCAACGCCAGTATCATCTTCTAAAAGAGCTACTTTTAATGGGATGATACAAGTGAATATTGTTCCTTTTGAAACAGTACTTTTTACATAAATTTCTCCATCTAATTCATCAACAAACTGTTTGATCACCGAGAGACCAAGACCAGCGCCTTTGTAGATTCCTTTATAAGAAGGAGTGAGTCTTTTGAATTGAAGAAAGATTTCTTGTTGTTTGTCTTGTGGAATACCTATGCCGGTGTCTTCTACTATAAACTTCAGAATGACTTCACGATCTTCTTGTTTTGCAAGTATCGCTGTTAATTTTACAAAACCTGAATCAGTAAAATTTAACGAATTGGTAAGTAGCTCAAGTATAATTCGATGGATACGAATGTTATCACCAATGAGATATTTAGGAATATTTTTATCAAAATCAAGTGATAAATTAAGATGCTTAGAAAATGCTTTAGCCTTATTTAAATCAATCACATGTAGTAATATTTTTTGTAATTCAAATTTTCTTTTCACCCTAGGTATTTCACCTGAGCTTACATGGATCGCTTCGAGGACTTCATCCATAAAATCAAGTAAAGCATGGCTGGAGGCTACTAGATTATCTGCATATTCTTTGAGGCGAGGATTATGAGCCTCTGCCTTAATGATATTGGAGAATCCAACAATACCAGTTAGTGGGGTACGAATATCATGGCGCATATTTTCAAGAAACTCTGTCTTGGCGCGATTTGCTGTTTCAGCTTTTTCTTTAGCAATATTAAGTTCTGCTTCGATTTTTTTTCGCTCAGTAATGTCAACGGACATCCCTAATACACCTATGATTTCACCATTTTTATTGCGTATTGGTGATTTATGACTTAAGAAAATGGCATCTTTACCCTTTACCTGAATTATTTCTTCAATCACTTCTGTTTCTCCAGTTTCCATAATTTGGCGATCATTTTTGCGAATCAATTCAGCTTGTTCTTTTCCCCATGGTAAATCGAAGTCAGTTTTGCCAATAACTTCATAGCTGAATTGCAATCCAGCGCTTTGGGCTTGGAGATTATTACATCCTTGATAAACCCCATTTTTATCTTTCCAATAAACATGGCCCGGCATATGCGCAATAATGTTTTCTAATGTGGATTGAGTCTTTTCTTGGTTTGAAAGAAGGCGTTCTTCGCGTTGTTTTCGATGAGTAATATTTAAAGAGACGCCAATAATACCTATGACATTTCCCTGATCGTCTCTTAGCGGAGTTTTTTTAGTTAATACAGTCACTTGCTGCCCATCAGCTAATGTTGCCGTTTCTTCAAGTTCTAAAGAAGAATTCAGCGCCATTACCCTTAAGTCATTATTGCGTATTGTTTCAGCGGACTCCACCCATGGCATATCGAAATCTGTTTTACCGATTACTGATTTCATTCCTACCATTTCCAGCATCGTATCATTGCATCCTAAATATTTTCCTTCTTTATCCTTCCAATAAACACTACCAGGAAGTGCTTTGATAATATTGGTGAGAATTAATGCATTTGCTTCAACAGATAGGAACCCTGTAGACATTTGGTGATAAACAGTTTTGTCTTTAGTTTTTTCTGCCATATGTAATTCTCATTGTTATTTTTTAAGTTATAGACCTATTATTGTACATCTACAAGGTAGAATTTTTATTTATCAAAGTGAATTGATATGATTCATTTTAATAAGCAAAAATATTGTTTTGAATGTTTATTTATTTAGGTTTTTTAGAGCGACAAGAAGTTGGTGGAGCAAATAAAAGTTAATCTATGCTAGAACGCGAATTATGCTTAGATGATAAGCGATGTTTCCATTTATTGATTCACATTAAAAACCATTGTCTAATATTTTTAGATTTTGCTGTTCGAATTTAATCTGATTTATATATCCAATATCCAGAGTTGCAGCTGTAGACAATTCTCTGCCTATACCCAAAAAGAAACGATTTTCAGATAAAAAGTAAGCTGCACCACTCCAAGTCCGTTTAATGTGTGATCTTTTGGAATGAATTAACCTAATAAAGCGCGAATCAATCTTAATTTAAGTTGATTATAAGGTTTATATTTAATAGGTGGCTCAAACCAAAAAGGTTTTTTCACGATGCTTTTGAAGTGGCTAAAGGTTTTAAAGCCTGCCTCACCATGGTAACTTCCCATACCACTTTCTCCCACTCCGCCAAACGGAAGATTAGAATCACAAATATGCATGAGCACATCATTAATACAACCACCACCAAAAGAAACCTCATGGATGACTTGTGTTGGTAGGTGCTGATTTTTTCCAAAAACATACAGTGCTAAGGGGCGAGGACGTGTTTTTAGTTCTTGAAGAATGGGTTTTAGGTCAGAAAAAGGAATTACCGGTAAAATAGGACCAAAAATTTCTTCTTTCATTATTTCGTCTGTGAAACTTACATCTTTAAGAATAGTTGGTTCAATATAATTTTCTGCTTCAATGACTTGCCCACCTGTATATAATTTTTGTGGGTCTATAAGTTTTTTCAAGCGCTGTACATGTTTTTGATCAATAATTCGTACATAGCTTTCACTCTCAATAGGATTTGGGCCAATAATTTTATTGAGTTGGTTTTTTAGTTCTGCCAATAAAGGATGATAGATTGAGTCCTCAACCAGGAGATAATCAGGAGCGATACATGTTTGACCGGCATTTAAAAATTTGCCCCAAACAATGCGTTGCGCGGAAATTTTTAGATCTGCATCACGAAAAACAATACATGGGCTTTTTCCACCTAATTCGAGCGTTACAGGCGTTAAGTGTTCTGCAGCGGCTTTAGCAACGATTTTTCCTACAGTAGTGCTTCCAGTAAAAAATAATTTATCAAAACGATGACTGAGGAGCTCTTGAGTGACTTCAACCCCACCCTCTACTACATGAAGATATGCAGGATCAAAATTTTGATTAATTATTTGCGCTATTAGAGAAGAGGAGTTTTTTGTTAATTCACTGGGTTTAATAATACTGGTATTTCCTGCAGCTATTGCTGCAACTAAAGGGCTCAAAGTAAGCTGATAGGGGTAATTCCATGCTCCAATGATTAATGTGGTTCCATAAGGCTCAGGAAGGATAAAACTTTTTCCAGGTTGATTTACTAATCCTGTTCTTATTTTTTTTGGTTTTGACCATTTGGTGACATATTTAATGGCTTTATCAATTTCATGATAAATCAATGCAAGTTCAGTCAAATAGATTTCAAATTGAGATTTTTTCATATCCGCATAAAGAGCTTGATAAAGTTCCTGTTCCTTTTGCTTTAGAATATCTTTTAACTTTTGTAGTTGCTGCTGTCGGAAAAGAATCTTTTTAGCTTGCCCTGCCATAGCGAATTTTTTCTGTGCTTCAACAACTGTATGAATATCCATAAATAGCCGCCAGGGTAAAAGTAATTATTGTTGGAGTAAAAATATTATTTTATGCAAATAAGAAATGTTTGGCCATAGGTAATATCCTCTACCTGAGTCATTAGAATGGAAAATCATAGAAGGCTCCTTGCATCACTATAAACTTTATTTTATTGTCGCGATACAAGAGCACTGTTTTTAGTCTAGTTTCATTAAAATCTGACTGCTTTTTGAGTACAAAATTTCTTCTTGTATTTCTGTGATTTTTTTTTAAGTATACTTTTTCTTTAGTTCCTTTTTTTTCACATAATTTTTTCTCATCGGGTCTCATTCTTAATAAGAGCTGAATGTATTCATCTGTAGCTGTCTGAGTTTCATCAGAGAATGTGTCCGACAATGTTCCGGTTGTTACCAGATCAATTAAGACAGGATTTATTGATTTTTGTTTTAGAAAAGAGTGCTGTGAAAAACATGACGTGCTTTTGGGCTCAGCTTTTTCTTTAAGATCTCTTAAAACATTTTGCATCATTGTAAGAAAAATAGTTAATCCTTCAATAGGATTAATTTCACCAATAGAGGCGCGACGTATAATTTCTAGGCATTGAGGTCTGCAGGTATTTTCTAACACATCATCGAGATCATTGACAAATGAAGGTAATTCCACAGTAGAGTTTAAATTATCCAGAAGGTGGGTATTTGACAACAAACTTTTGAGTTTTTCTCCAGTTTCTTTGTTTTGATAGATAATATTGTCAAGTAATGAAGGAGTGAAGCTGCTATGACATGCTTCTGTGATACATCCATCATCGATTGTTCGACCTTTACCATATTGTAATGTAGTTTGTGTATATGTTGGGAAAAAAGAAGTTTTATAATAAGCAATTAAAGTGTAGAAAAATAAATCAACCCGTCGATTCGCATGCTCAATGATTGATGCTTTTGAGAGTGCAAGAAGTTCATCTGGATTGTTTTGTTTGGTAACTAATTGGTCATTTGAATAAGATAATGAAAGCGCGGCGCTTTGGTTGTTGTTGTAACTGAATCTATTACGTTTTTTATGTGGAAATTGTTTGCGTTCTTCTTTTTTTAATTTTTCAAAAAAACTTGAACCGGGTATTTTTGTAGCAGGGCTCAAAGATATTTTTTTCTTGGTTCGATGAGTGGGTAACAAAATATTTTCGCTTGCTGAAAGGGTTGATTGGGAAAAAGTTCGAGAGGATAAAAATGGTTGAGTGCTGTTTTTGGTTATAAGTTCCTTATTTATTGTAAGAAATCGCTTCATCTTAGGCCCCTCCTAAAAATTGTCATGGTGTCATAATCATTGTCTAAGTGCTTCAATAATAATCATTGCATAAAGCATTGTAATTTGACAAGAGTTCTTATTTTTTTAAGAAAAAAGATGATGTAGAGAACGAAAATAGGAGTAGCAGTGATACATATCATTTCAATAGGCCAACAAGAGAGAGGGATTAGAGGAGTTCCTTTTTATAATGGCGAGTAATTCGATGAATTTTTATTGCTCATGATTGTTCCATGTCAATAGAATTAATTTTTTTAATAATTGTGCGTCATGAGGCGCAATTACTTTTTCATCATTATCAAAATAGCAAAAAATTTTTTTAACTAATTTGTTCCAAACTTTAAATTTATGCACATAATTTAAAAGTGATTCTTCTTTATAATGGCCTGAATATGGTTGGAGATGTGGTCCATGTAAGCGCAAATAGATAAAATCGCTTGTTATAATTTCCGGACATTGAAAGCCCTTATAATCATAAAAACAAAGCGCAATATTATTTTTAAGAAGCAAATCATAAACCCTCTGACATAACCAGCTTTTATTTCTAAACTCAAAAGTAATATGAAAAGATTTAGGTAATTCTTTAATAAACTGATCCAGCCGCTCAAAATCAAGTGGCCAATAGGGCGGCAGTTGAAATAAAACGGGACCTAATTTTTTTTCTAATCCCTCTAGTGTTCTAAATAAATAATGAATCTGATCCTGAACCTCGTCGAGTTTTTTTATATGAGTGATAAAGCGACTGGCTTTACAAGAAAAGATAAAATCTTCAGGGGTATTTTCTCTCCATTTTAGGATGTTCTTGGCGGTAGGCATACGATAAAAACTGTTATTGAGCTCCACTGAGTTAAAAATACTTGCATAATACCCAAGCATATCTTTATCAGGAAGTGAGGGTGGATAAAAAATTTTTTTCCAACCTTGATAAACCCATTCCGAAGTTCCAATATTCACGTAAGACATTCTGATTTCTCTTCGAATCTGCAGCTATTCTCGGTAGGAGATACCCAGCATATTTAACCCTCGTTCAATATCATCAGCTACTGACGGTCTTGATAATAAATATTCGCCGGTGCGTTTTGTTAATTCATCCTGGGCAAAATTAAAGGCTTCTTCCCATTCCTCTTGATTATAATCGCCACGACCTAAGTACATCAATGCTACCAAAGTTGCTTGCTGATCGGGGCGTAAACCATCAATATATTCAACTGTTTCTTGATATACTGGGTCATCTTGATAATCAGCCAAAACGTATAATGAGTCCATTTCTGCAGTTTCTTCAGGGAAAGATACTTCTTCTTTAGCTTGAAATTGCCGTGCTTTATCAAGAAGATCACAAATGGTTTCTGTATCAAGATTCAACATATTTATCTCCATATTCTATATGTTTTAGAATCACAAAATATGTCCGCAAAAAACAGCTATAAAAAGAAGGTGATGCAGCTGTTTACTCTTATGACGATATGTCCTAGGATAAATAAAATATAGTTGATCTAAATCATTTTTGTTATTTTTTAGATGGTATTTTTGTCTGAGATAATAAAAAGGCAACAAAATAATTTTTGATACCCTAAAAATAGGGATCATGATTCACCAAAGTGAAAATTAAATATGTTAAAAAAAAGTTTAGTATTTCTGCTTTGCTTGACCATTTTTTTTCCTTTTACGTTTACCAATGCAACTCCAGAAGCAACAAAGCAAAAGATTGATCAAGTAGTAACCGCCTTTATGCAGAATAATCATGTTCCTGGATTATCGTTAGCCGTACTCAAAGATGGCAAGCCTTTCCTCATTAAAGGATATGGTTATGCCAATATTGCAACAAAATCTCTTGTGGATACACAAACTCTTTTTGGTATTGGTTCGGTTTCTAAAGTGATTACTGCTTTTGCACTTATGACTTTGGTACAAGAAGGAAAAATTAATTTAAATGATTCTATCTTGGACTATGTGCCTAAAGCACCTCAGCAATGGCGAAATGTGACTATTAGACAATTACTGTCGCATTCCAGTGGTATTCCTCAACATCACGGACCTCATTTACCTTGGATAAAAGTATGGAGCGACTTGGCTAAAAAAAATATGCAATTTCAACCTGGAACCGCAATTGCATACAATAATTTCGGTTTTGCAGTGTTGGGACGTGCTATTGAAAATGTAAGTCATCAATCATTAATTGATTATTTGTCACAAACTATTTTTATTCCTTTAGGGATGAATCATACAGGTTTACCTGACTCACTCTTTCCACCAAATTTGGCAACAGGATATCAAGTGAAAGAGGGGAGGATTACTCCCAATCCCAATCAAAAACCATGGCAACAGATGGGAGGTTCGGGGGGAATCGTATCAAATATCAGTGATATGTCAAAATGGGATAATGCCATGTCTGCAGGGAAAATATTAACACCATCCACTTATCGTCAAATGTGGGCACCAGTCTTTTTAAAAAATGGAGAACCTGCGGGTAATCAAAACTGGGCTTGGTCTTTAGGATGGCAAGTATCTTCTATCAATGGCAAGCATCTTGCTTTCAAAAATGGAGCTATACGAGGTTACAGCAGTTGGATAGAGCGACATCTTGATGATCATGTGAGCATCATTATTCTCACAAATACAAATCATGTACCATTAAAACGTCTGGCACAGCGTATTTTCAATCAAGTGATGAATATAAAATAAAATCGCTCACGTTATTTTATTTTATCGTTAGCTTTCTAGATTAGGGAGTACAATATTCGGTTCATTACGGCCTTCTGTTAAAATTCGACGAAAACGAACGGTGTTGTAATCATTCTGGAGAGAGGATGAATTGCTACTCTTAGAGTCTTGGGATGACGAGTCAGTGTTTATCGCTCTTATCGGCGAGTCAGTGAAACTACTTTGAGCATTACTGCACGAATCTGTCTCCGCTTCTGAGGTGATTATCTGCGCACATTGATGCTCAATATACTGTTTAGCCTGTTCTTTAAATTCAGAAATTTTCATTTGCTCAATTTCAGGTAGAGCTGTTTTTAACAATATAATTAATTCATCTAACATTGAATATAATCTTTTACTATCTTTCTCTAAATCTTTTATATTTGGGTCTGTGAGACACTTTAAGATAAAATTATCATTTATCATTAACTCGACCAGCTCTTGCCTAAGTACAGGTCTTTGTTTAATTAAGTCCATAAAATGTGGATCGCGATTAAACACACACAAAGGAGTAATAAGAGGTAAATTTTTATTTTCTGGGTGTGAGGTAAAGAATAAGTTAATTTCCATAAGTGTTTTTAAGATAGCAAGTACTTCCCTATCTTCTTTAAATAATGGAATAGAAGATTGGTGTTTATGATGATGCACTGCTCCTTCCATAATTGATATTATGATTGCGTATGAACGTAGCATATCTTCTATGGTGCCTTTTCGGGTCATGGCGCCGCATTTACTACTGTTTGTTCTTGATTTTTTAAATCCATATAACTCTAAATTTTCCTTGATTCCGCTAATTTGTGTGGTCAAGAACCGACGTAAGTTCTTGCCTCCTTTATGCATTTCTTGAGCAAGTCTCATGTTTCCAGTCACAATCGTAGGTTCAAACATCATTAATAAATGAGGATCCTCTTGTAATATTCCCTTGGGGAAGTGCTTCACATGACCATTTCTTATCATTGGTTCATATCCTTCATATTTGCTTCTAGCAGCAGCTGGTTTATAACCATGTTTTAGTGCGCCAGGTTTTCGGTATTCTCTACTTAGAACTGATGACACAAAATGTATTTGAAAATACTCTGATATCGGAGCCATTTTTTCTTGATATCTTTTTACAAAATGTGGCCCTGCTTCTAAAGCTGCAAATTCAATAACTTTTTTTATGGGTTGGGACAGTTGTTGATATTCAAGAACAGCGGCATTTTCTCTCGCATACAAAGTTTTCAAGTGCATTTCATTTCTAACTTCACTTATTAGAGCATCTAAATGATTTGGGTTCATGCTTAATAATTTAGCTTTATTGGCAGCATCAAGCTCTTTATCCCATTCTTTTGGAGTTAATGTGGTTTGTCCTACCCTTTCTATAGCTTTAGTGATCGCTGCGCAGGATTTGGACTTTAAAATGGTTAAATAGAGTGTTACCTGATCTTGAAATTTTAAACTAATGCGGCTACTAGTACTTTGCACTACCTTATTGATGTGAATCAACATTTCATCGGTAATGGTATCTATTGTTGTTTCAGCCAGCTCTTTTGCAAGCTCTCTTTTAATAGCGTCTAATGATATTTTTCCTGCTGCACCCGTTAGCTCTTCGATAGATTCAGGATTCGCATTTTTTATAACCTGGCTTATAATTTCGCCCACTGCTCCAGCCCCGACAACACCTAAAGCAACTTTTAATAATGCGGTAGCTAATTCTATTTGCGCTTCTTTAGATTTGATGTCTTTTTCAAATTTCTCATTAATATGATTTACAGTGGTAGCTATGGAATGTTGAATTGAATCAAACCCACTAATTAAATTACTATGAGCACTAATTAGTTGCGAGAGTGCAACAGGCATACCAACACTAGCCTCTACATCTTTTTTTATATTTCTTTCTTTTTCTCTTTGACTTATCTCTGTCAATAAATAATTTTTATATTGATTTAACATATTGGTTTGTGTATCTAAAAATGTTTTTGCTGTTTCCTCTGTTTTTCCTGATGTGGTTTTGATTAGGGGTTTTGCCCTTAGTGAATTTAAACTGGTCTCCAGTTCTCCAATAGTACGAAACTGACTTTCCTCCATACCAAAGATTCTACCCAATTGCTTATAATTTTTTATATCAAATTCTTTAATACGATGATGTAGACGTTCAATTTTATCCGCATTAGAGAATTTTTCTTTATGATGTTCAATAATCGTTTGGTTTGACACTTTTTTTCTAGGATTCATAATCTATTCCTAATACACTGATTCATTTCTTATGTTGGGATATCCGAAATCTAACGCAGATTGCATCTACTGAGACTAAAACTGACTTATTTGGATAATTACGGCCTAAAGCTATTTCCTTAATTTAATCATTGTGATTTTAATTTATCCAATTCGTTTTGTTTATATATGATATGAGTATTATTACTAATGTCTGTTTTTTAATAATTTTAAGTATATTTATTAGTGGAAAATAAATGAAATTGATGCAAAAATTGATTTTAAAAAGTATAAGGATAGTCTCGAATTCATCATTCTAAAGATGAATGATTAGAAATCATTTGCAATAAATTTTATTGATTTATCTATTCCAATAACTATAGTTAATATAATACTTACTATTTTGAATGGACGTACGCTAAGGAGGGTATTAATATGAAAAGCTCTAATGAAAATCAAGTATATACACCAAGAGAGCACATAGAAGCTGCTGCTAGTCAATTATTAAAGGAAGGAAAAAAGAAGGCTAATAATCTTTATGAAGAAGGAGTTCATAAGGCAAATGATGTGGAAGAAAGTATTAAAGAGTATTCCGATCATTTATTAAAGAAGATACAAGAAAATCCATTAACTTCTGTTTTGATTGCTGGTGGAATAGGATTTTTATTATCCAAGCTTATGAAAAAATAATGGAAGCTTTCAAACAATTAGAAGCCCTTATTGCAGCAAAAATATCTATTATTAGAACAGTATTGTCTTTATTTCGCCTTGAGGCCAGGTTGGCTGGGCTTAGTGTTTTTCCTTTATTATTGAATATATGCATGCTGTTAGTAATCTTTATTACTGTGTGGTTAACTGCTATGTTTTTATTCGGGTATTTTGTTGCATTGACTTCTAATAATCTTTTTTTAGCTCTTTTTTTAATTTTACTGCTAAATATAGGGCTGTTATTAGGACTGACTAAATACTTATCTTATAATTTAAATAATATGAGTTTTCAAAAAACCAGAGAGTATTTTTCACAACATCAGAGTACTGAGCATGAAAAACTCAAGAAAACAGATAATTGCACAAATTGCTCAGATGGATAAAATTTTGCAATGCCAAAAGAAAGAGCTGGCAGAGCATAAAAAATATTTTGTCCAAAGTAAATTGACTCATTATCACTTGATCATAGTTGTTTTTATTGCTTCTGCATTTTTTATAGGGTGGAAAGCCGAACGAAAGCAATGGGGGAGCAAAGTGATGCAATTAATAGAGGAAGTTGGAACATTAGCCTTTATCAACTATTTCAAAAAAATGTTATTCATTCTCGTAAGTACTGATCAGGATGATGAAGCTAAGTAATCTTTCAAAAAAAATGGAATACGTTCTTCTAACCAGTATCGAATGTTTTGCGCAATAAACCCTACATGTCCTCCATATTGGCTTAACTCTAAAAGAATATCTGATGATAATTCATGAAGTTTTGGAATGACATCAGGGGTCATAAAAGGATCATCTAAAGCATGAATAATTAATGTAGGAGTTGCTATATTCCATAGGTATTGCCTTGAACTTGATTTCTGATAATACTCATTGGCATTTGAAAAACCATTTAATGGTGCCGTGATTTGTTCATCAAACTCATACAGGGTTTTTATAGACACTAATGTTTGTTTAGAAAGAGTCAGCTGATGATTGATGATATTTAATTTTTGTAAAAAAAGATTTCGTAATCTTTCCAATAAGTGGGTTTGATAGACACGAGAAAATCCTTTATTTATTTTTTGAACGACAGTATTTAGTTGAAAAGGCACAGAAACGGCGACAGCTGCATGAATCAAAGATTGATGGCCTGTTTCTCCTAACCATTTGAGCAAAATATTTCCACCTAATGAAATTCCAACTACTGCTTTTTTTGTTGAGGGCTCTCTTAATTTCAATTGACTTAGAACATAAGCAAAATCAGCTGTATCACCTCCATGATAAGAACGAGGCAAACGATTAGGGCCATTTGCGCCACGAAGATTCATTAAAACTGCTCGATAACCAGATTTATTGAAGGCATTAAATAAGCTGGCAACGTAAGCTGAATTTATATTGCCACCTAATCCATGCAGCAGAATAATTAAAGGAGCATGATTATTTAAACTGCTTGTACTCCAGGCTAAATCAATAAAATCGCCATCAGGTAATTCAACACGCTCATAAAAATTGATAGGAACTTGTAATCTATTTGTAAACGTTCGATACAGAGTTTGCCCATGCTGATTTTTAAGCCACTTAGCAGGCTTAAATTCACTATTAATGATCATACTCTGTTTTTTCCGAAAAATTGTATTACTTATTAATAGATAAGTATAAAAGAGTACTAAAAATAAATAAATATGCCTCAAAAGAAGCAAGAGTTTCAATTATATTGTCGTTACTAAAATTTCTTTTTAAATTTCAATATTTTATTTTCAATTTCCTGATTTTTTTCAATATAATTATTATGTTACGATTACTTAACTATTTTTTGATAATCATATTTCAGTGGATAGAGAGAGGTTTTGATGCACGTAAAAGCAGCAGTGGCATTTGAAGTTGGGAAGCCATTAACAATCGAAATGGTTGAATTAGAAGGGCCTAAACAAGGTGAAGTTCTTATTGAAATCAAGGCAACAGGTGTTTGTCATACAGATGCGTTCACTTTATCAGGTACTGATCCAGAAGGTATTTTTCCGACAATTTTAGGACATGAAGGTGCTGGTGTTGTTGTTGATGTTGGTCCTGGTGTGACTTCTCTAAAACCAGGGGATCACGTCATCCCTCTAAGCAGGCCTCATTAAATATCTATAACAAATCAGCATAAGCATCATAATTAAAATTGATTGTTGAAACAGTCCTCCCTTCATGAA
>NZ_LNYU01000022.1 GCF_001468135.1 Legionella santicrucis
TCCTAAAAATACTTCGCCACTACCTAGGGTGCTATTGGATGACTGATTATCATAGGTTTTTTGAATATCCGGTTGAAGGAAAAAGGTTTGTGTTTCACCGTTTTGGCTCCAGCTTGGACCTCCACTAAGAGTGAGGACGCGTTTCCAACCTTCTTCGATAACACCCATGTCACCGGCAAAGGCTGCATGGCTTAATATTGTAGTGACAGTCACTAATACGGCAGTTTTTTTTATCATATTCTTTCCTTGAATCCATATTTTAATTTTACCTATAACTAGTTTTGGAATAATAAACTATCTTATAGTCAGTAGCAATTAGCACGTTATTCTAATTATGGCTTCTCATATAAGAGGTCTTTTTAAAATAGAGATACTAATATGAATAGTATTGTAAATCTTAAGTATTCTGTTCAAAAATGGTTGCATCTTATTATCTGCAAACAAATGCAACCAAATAACTTTGACACTATTTTTTCATCATATATTGTGAAAGGGATTTTTCAACCTCATCTTGATTAAAGCATAGAGCTTTTTTTCTGCCCATAATCCAAATTCTGATTTAGAAATATTGGTAGTTGTCACATCTTTATCGGATAGCCATAAAGCATTGGCTACTTTTTTAGCAGTTAGTTGTTTAGATTGAACTTTAAGATGTTGTAAGAAAAAGGGATATGGAGAATGAGTTTTCAACAAATTAATTAGGTCTGAATGCTCAAATTTTTTTGCAAAATCGAGGGCGGTTTCGCCATCATTGGATGGCATGCAAAGCGTAAGCGGGAAGAAAACGATATGGATGCATCTGTTAAACCGATGAAATTGGAAGAGAATGATACGTTTTCTACCTATCAAACGCAAACAGGTTTAACATTACGGAGTTTATACTAAATAGGGTTCTCTCTGCTAAGTTCTAATGCCGAGAAGCAGGCATAACAAAAACTAATTTTGGCCAGATTTTAGAAGCTCATCCCAACCTTATCAATAAATTAGCCAAATTAGTAAGCATGATACTTTTGAAAAATGGGGAATAGGTGTTTTGAAATACCTATTCCCTTAACAAATACGCAGAGATATGATGGTAAGCAAAAGACTCAGCATATTTGGTTTCAAAATTATCTGCTGTAATGCCTTCACAGGATTATATGGGAGTAAAAAATGTATTTGTTTCATTATGCACAATTATAGTTTAATTAATTACTTCAAAATTAGTTTAGAGAGCTAGGTTGGGATTATGATTGTCCATTTCTAAAATGAATACTATATTATCCACTCCATCCTTTTCTCTTCTCCATTGAGTAGCACCATAGGCTCTTAATTCGTCATCGCTAATAAACGAAAAAGATTTTCCTTTGAACAATATGTCATCATCGCTTGATTTCTTAAATCGTTTATCATCCTCAATATTCTTCTTAGTGCGTTTAGCAGAGCTGTTTCCAGTCGTTTTTTTAAAGAAGCTACTGTAAGCATTTGCAGAAGCAAGGGGAATATCCTTAGAAGGAGTATTTATTGGTTCATCACTACAAATAAATCTAGCAGATTCTAAAATTGCTTTAGCGGATAATCCATAGATTTTTTCATATTCGGTAACATCTAAGGAGTCTGATTTAAGGATGAGATTAACCCTTAAGTAGCCAATTTCTCTTACTCTTCCACTTCTCTGATTTAATGCCATTCTAATTTCTTGTTCGATTTCAAAATCTTCTAAAGGAGCCCATAAGCCTGGCATGTCAGCAGTCATTAGAATTCCAAGTTTTTTTGTTTTTATTCCTTCTTCAGTTTGAGCCGCAGCATTAAATAAGGCACGACATACGGCTATTTCTTTGTGCTTTAAGTTATGTATGTAAAGAATGGGCATGAGGTAGCCTTTGATATTAAATAGAATTATGTGGTTATATTTTTAAAGCCAAGAGGATATTTTAATCAATAAAACGCATTTAGGCTAATACATTTTTTTATGATGATATAAATCATTTGATATCATCATAAAAAAATAGCTATTCCTAAGCAAAGGTGAATAAACCACAATCTGAATCGAAAATATGGAGACAGTAGAGTCAGAGGACCCTATAAGCAATCCTTTAAACGAGATTTAGTGAGGTTAAGAGAAGGGAAGTTGGTGGGACGGGTCGCGAAGCGCGAACAATACCTGTTTCCTCACTGGAAGCGCCTAGGTGTTCTTCCTGCGGCTGGACAATAAGAGCCGGATGGGCGGAGGCGTTCAAGTCCGGTTCTGTGAGAGCCTGAGGGTGAGATTCCCTTGGGCTACTCGACGACTGCTACACTGTCAAACAGAACAAGAAGCACAAAAGATACTAATGATATTGGCTGAACGTTTCAAAGAGTGTGGCTTAGAACTTCATCCGGCTAAAACCAAGGTTGTTTACTGCAAGAACAGCAATCGAGTAGGAAGTTATCCTCGTATGTCATTTGATTTTCTAGGTTATACTTTCAGGCCACGGGTGGTTAAAAATCCACAAACACGAAAATTGTTTGTAGGATTTACCCCAGCGGTCAGTAAGAATGCTATGAAATCAATGTGCGACAAAACTCGAAAATATAAATGGCATTTAAGAAGTGGACTCAGCCTAGAAGAAATAGCCAGGATATATAATCCTGTGCTCCAAGGCTGGTTGAACTATTATGGACGATACTGTCCGTCAGAGTTGGTGAGGGTCTGGCGGTATTTCAATCGAGTATTAGTTAAATGGGCGATGCGAAAACATAAAAAGTTTAAAGGAAGGAAATCCAAAGCCGCACAGTTTTTAGAAAAGGTCGCGGCTGAAAATCCAACGTTATTTGCTCATTGGATGTTAGGAACTGGCAAAACGTTTGCTTGATGGGAGCGGTATGAGCTGAGAGGTTCACGTACCGTTCTAAGATAGGCTGGCGGGGAAGTTCCGCTGGTCTACTCACCCAACTTATGGAAAATAAAATAATTAATATAGAAAAATAGTACTAGGGGTGCCATATTAATAGGTTGTTGTATTTTCATAAATTAATGGAGATCTTTATGAGTTATGTTGATGGATTCATCTTGGCAATACCGAAGGCCAATAAAACGCAATACATTGAACATGCAACAAAAGCTGGTCTGGTATTTAAAGAGTATGGCGCCTTACAACTGGTTGAATGTTGGGGCGATGATATACCTGAAGGCAAAATTACTTCTTTTCCTATGGCCGTTAAATGCAAAGACGATGAAGTAGTCGTTTTTTCATGGATTCTTTGGCCGTCCAAGCAAGTTCGGGATGAAGGAATGAAAAAAGCCATGGAAGATTCCCGTTTACAACCAGAAACCAACTCAATGCCTTTTGATGGCAAGCGTTTGATTTATGGGGGATTTAATATGGTTGTTGATATCTAACAGGAGAAAATATCATGAAAGCACTAACACCCTATCTGTTTTTTAATGGCAATTGTCGAGAAGCGATGAACTTTTATCAATCTTGCTTTGGTGGCAATCTAGAAATTATGACTAATGCAGATGCACCTGAAGGGGGCTGCCCGGGTGATATGAAATTGGTACCTGATCAAATTATGCATGCCTGTTTAACCCAAGGTGATTTTATTTTAATGGCTTCTGACAATCCTATGGATAAACCTAAAGTTGGTGATAATTTATCACTTAGTATCAATTGTTCAACTATCCAGCAAACTGAAAAGTTATTTAAAGCCCTTAGCGTAGGAGGCAAAGTCACTATGCCACTTGCTGACACATTCTGGGGGGCTCATTTTGGAATGCTGATCGATAAATATAGTTTCCGCTGGATGTTAAACTGCCCCCTTGATTCTACTGCATCCTAATCAGGAAGGGAAAGAGCGCAGCAACTTGCAGAACGGAAAAAAACTTTAAGTCAGCTGGAAATAACGAGAAGTATACGGAGTCAGGCCTTGAATTGTGAATGTCAAGAAATTCAAAATTCAAGGCCCTTTTGTTCGTCGCATTCTTAACCTTGCTGCAACTGAACGGATAGATGAGTATGGACTCACTTAGTTGGAAAACGCGCCCAAGATCAAGCTGTTACCTGAGCATGATTTGTATAAGCCATATCCTCTGAGCTGGGAAGAACAAAATAAGCTTTTTGGTGAGTTGCCTGTACATTTGGAAAAAATGGTTTTGTTTGCTGTGAGTACTGGATGTCGGGAGCAAGAGTATGTCAGCTTCAATGGATTGGGAAATTAAAATTCCAGAGATGAGATATTTGATGGTATTTATCCTTCCACCAGAAATAGTTAAAAATGGTGAGGAGCGCCTTGTCGTTTGCAATCAAACAGCTAGACAAGTTGTGGTCAACACAATCAGTATGTGTTACTTATAAAGGTCTCCTATAGTCTGAATTATTTGCTTCCTAATTATAATTACTTAGCACTATGAAACAAGGTTAAGAGCTGCATAAAGCACTCTAAGGTACGAGGAGAAATATCATCTTAAATGCGTCTTCTTGTTTTAGACAATTAAATGCACATATTTAGGCTCGAGAGTGAAAAGAGTAGCTGCATTACTTAAAGCCTTATTACAACATTAAATAAGCTATGCATATTTTAAAACGATAAGGTAAATATATATTCATTTTTCCTCGATACACTAAGAGTTGGAAATGCCCTAACCGATTCATGAGGAGAGACAAATGAAAAAACAAATTAACACAGTTCAACTTCTTGGAGATCAAGGAACAGGTACTAGCAGCCTTCTGCTACGACTAGCTGATAATATCTATACCGAATCTTTTATAGGTACAATTGGGGTTGCTTTTAAACCAGTTAGTCTTGAAGAAGATAGAAAAGCACGAGTATATGATATAGTGCATAATCAAAGATTTGGATCAGGAACGTATTCTACATGTCGAAATCCCGATATGTATATGGTGTCTGTCGATGTTACTAATCCAAAATCCCTTGATTCAGCAAAGAAATGGATGAATGAGATAAAACAATATCATCCTGATAGTCCTATTGTCATGGTTGCTACAAAAGTAAATAGTCGTGACGCCAACCCAGAAATAGTTAAACAACTTAAAACTCTATGCCAAGAAAAAAAACTGCTTGATCCGGTGATGACCGATGCAAAAGACAGTATAGGCATGGCTCAAGTATGTGAACTAATAAAAAATCCTATAAAAAATCCTAAAATCATTGAATTAGAGCAATATGTGGCGAATCGTGAATCTGAGAAAAAGGACTCTGGATCTGAATATAATAGTATATGGGCGAGATTATTTACACCAGATGCAAGTGCCTCAATCAAGATCAGTGCAGCGAACAAAGCAATACAAATATTAAATGGTGAACAGGGCATAATAATGTCATCGAAAGAAATGGCTGCATTAAAATAAGGCAGATTGAAGGATGTTATTGGTGATAAAATAAAAAAAATAATAGAATATCAAAATATTGCAACACAAAATGGATACAAAAGTGAGTTTGCTAATTTAAGGAAAAATTTTCAAGTCAGAGATGAGAATGTAAGCAGACCTCATTAAATATCTATAAAAAACAAAGAAGTTAGTGTATTCTGCAATTTTTATAGATTAGTTTTAGAAAAATGATAAGG
>NZ_LNYU01000023.1 GCF_001468135.1 Legionella santicrucis
TTTTGGCGGTAGCTTTGGTTAGAATATAAAGAGGATCAGTTCTCCTAATAAACTTCTTGAAAGTTTATTAGGGGTGACCTATTACTAACGTTACCAAGCCAAGTAGTAAACCTCTGGGACCCCAATAAAATATTTGGGGTAAAGCTTCATAAAGCAAAGCAATAATAATAAGAGCAAGCCAAGTTGGCCAACGGTTATTGAGATTTTTTAAACGATTGTGCCTTACAATCTTGTTGCTATGACTTCCCTTCATATTGTTCTTATTTCCCTTTTAATTATTATAAAAATATGATTTTCACGAGGTTTTTTGGGGAAATTTAGCCTAAAAACTGACGTTAAAATAAAGCGTGCATCTTTTTATACAATAAAATCAGTAGATTATTAGGCTATTAGCAGAACCCATCAAACTGGAGGAAATAGATCTTGAAATTTAACTCTAGTTTTTAAATGTAATGCTTTTTTCCTTTTCTTCGACAGATCAAAGAGCTTATAGATTATTATAGGGATCACAAAGCTAACCGTACCAATATAGAAAGCGAGTTTATAGGTGGGATCCTTATTGAGTACCAGGAAAAACAAGGCGATAAACATAAGTACGATTGCAAGAATTCCGGTATAAGGTGAGTAAGGAGTTACATAGCGAAGATTTTCTGTAGTATATCCTGCTTGATATAATCTGCTTCTAAAGCGAATTTGTGAAGTACATAAAGAAATCCATGCAAGGGTACCAGTAAAACCAGATACCAGAAGTAGGGCTATATAAAGTTTTGTTTGCCCAAAAAAGTAACCTACACCTAAAAGGATCCAAATAGTTATTAAGGTAGCAATAACGGCATTTTGAGGTACGGAGTTTTCATTAAATTTTGCAAAGGTATGGGGTGCCATTCCATCACGAGCTAAGGCGTTCAGGGCACGTACAGTGCCGTAAAATCCAGAGTTAGCGCAAGATAATGTTGCACTAAGGGTCACAAAGCTGGTTACTGCACCAGCCCATTTTAGATTATAGAAGTTGAGTGCATCAGCAAATACTGAGTTTGATAATCCTGCTTTTTGCCAAGGAAAAATTAATACCAAGCAAAATACTGGAATAATGTAGATGAAAAGAATTCTTAAAGTAACATTTCTGATGGCGTGTGGAATCATTCTCGCCGGGTTTTCTGATTCTCCAGCAGCAAGGCCAATGATTTCAGATCCTTGATAATTTACAAGCAAAAGAACCATAGCTGTTAACAATGGCATGGTTCCATTAGGAAGGAAACCTCCATCACCTATGATATATTTAGTCCCAATTATGCCATTAGATTCTGGGCTATGGATTAAGCCAAAGAAAATTAAAATTGCTAAAATAACAAAGCCCAATAAAGCTAAAATTTTGATTAAAGCAAGCCAGAACTCAATTTCACCAAAAGTATCTACTTTTGCAAGGTTAATATAAGTAATCAGTAAACCAAAACAAATAGCCCATATATAACCATTCACTCCGGTAAACATTTCCATTATTATTCCCCCCGCTACACATTCAGCAGGGATATATGCTACCCAACTAATCCAATAAGACCATCCTACGCCACAAGCAACTGATGGAGATATAAAGTCGGCGGTATAAGTAACAAACGAACCTGATATTGGAATAGCCACAGCAAGTTCGCCCATACACAGCATAGTTAAGAAAATGATTAAACCGCCTAGTATATAAGCTAAAAATACAGATGGACCGACCAGGTTTATAACTTCACCTGTCCCTAAAAAATAGCCTGAACCAATAATCCCTCCTAATGCAATAAGTTGCACATGGCGATCTTTTAATCGGCGGCTATAACCACTGTCTTTAACGGTTTTTTCTGTTTCTACTGTACTATTTTTCACGAGCTGTTTATTTCTCACAGGTTGCCATGATTTTGGGTGACGCTATGTTATATTCATCTGCAATAATTTAAAACTATTCTTAATTAAAAAAGCAGAAAAATATTTCCTATATTACATTAAATTTTTTTTCTACTAATGTAAAAGATGATTCAACGCATTATTATAAATCATTTTTCATCTATTTGAATATTTTTTTGCTAATTTGATGAAAATTATTATGAACAAAAGCCAGAACATTCATAATTAGTTTTGCAAGAACGCATTAAAAAAGCCCAAAAATGATAATTCAACGACTCTATGACTCGTTTAGGTAAGAATAAAACAAATAATAATTACAAGCTGTTGCATCATCACTCAACTTAAGTATACTTTTCTATACGCCGCTGTAGCTCAGTCGGTAGAGCAGTTGATTCGTAATCAAAAGGTCGGGAGTTCGATTCTTCTCAGCGGCATTGTAAAATCAATGAGTTACAAAATTTTCTTGAAGTGGTCTGTTTTTGTGTCGCATCTGTGTCGCAGTTAAATCTCTTTATTTAACTTGTTCTGGTATTTCTTAAACTCTTAAAAACGCATTTGCAATTGCTATAATTTTAATAGTTCAAATTGATTTTTCTTATAATTAAAAAAGTCAGTCTTGTGCAAATGATGGAGTAGATGCCAAATGAAAAAGCCATATGATATGAAATTAATAACACTACACCAGCATTGGTTGATTGCTGAGGCAAATGACAGACTTTTAAAATCTGACTTAAATAAAAGTGATTATGAATACATAGCTAGTTCATTTGAAGGGAGATTTTTTAATCCTAAAATGACAGCAGCCTTAATTTTCAGTATGCAGAGGGTCGCTGTAACTTATGCATTAATATATGTAGTAATTGAGGGGTATAAACAATCAAATTTTAACAATGTCTTGATTGATAATTTGTTGAGTCGATCTGATTGTGTTGAGGCCTTAAGAAGGTTAAGAAACGCCACATTTCATTACCAATCCGTCCCTTTTTCGCCTAAGGCGGTCGATTTCATTTTGATAGGTGACAGTGAACTGTGGATTAAAGAAATTCATCAGGCATTTAAAAAATTTTTCGAGCAAGAGTTGGAATTAGAAAAAAATATTAGTGAGTTCAATAAGGTTAGCAATGAAGAATACAATATTTTTACCCTCCTTCAATCAAAATTAAAGTAAATACAACAGTTTTTATTGAAATTGAATGGGATACATCCCCCTGATTGCTCATTTTATTGATTTCTAATCACCCAGTATTACGTTTTTTTCAAACTTTGAAAAAACGTTCCATTTTTGATGAGTAATGAGCACTTTAACTAAAATGATAAAGAGAACATATTGAATTAAAATTATGCGCTTGAGTTTTGAGAAAGCTCTTCCTCCTCATCATTCGGTGATATTGGTTCCATAGAAAATACTAATTGTTGACCTAGAACAGCCGCGACTCTTTCCAATTGCTTTATGTTAGGAGAATGATGTGGGTCTTCTAAACGAGATATTGCAGGCCATGATGTATTCATTGCTCTTGCGACTTCCGCGATAGTATGAGCAGTATGACTTCTTGCCCAACGGACTAATAATGCTGATTGTGCGCTTGCAGCAGGAGGAATGAATAGGTAATTTTCATCATTAATCTTTGAAGGCTCTGGTATTTCCATTTTTTCATCGATTCTACCCTCAATTGTCAGAGTTAATACTTCAGACGCATTAAAAATTGCTTCTTCTATATCATTTCCTTCAGTTATGGCTTCAAGAAAGTCTGGGAAACTTACCAAAAATCTTCCATCATCTTGTTTTTCAAATAATGCTGGATATAAAACTTTCATGATAATTTTACCCCTGTTTGCTTTTCAATTGTAGAAATTAAGCCTCTGCCTAATTCGGTTTTTCCATGTACGGGAACAGTTGTTCTTAAATTACCTTTTCCCATTCGATAATGAGAGCCTTTGCTCCTAAGAACTTTCCAGCCATGATCCTCAAGAGTTTTTATTACCTCTTTTCCTGTCATTAAAGTCTTAATTAAAGTACGTATATCAAAAAAGATATATCTATTTATATATTAGGTCAATATTGACTCGTTAGCAATCATTAAGATTTAAAAATATACAAAAAGGTGAGGTTATTTGAATTAATCATAGTAAGCGTAGGTCGAACTTTCGCCCGACATTTTTATTTTCCACAACATGCAAACAAATGTGATAGTGTTTTACATGTCTAAAGGGGATGAAGAAAGTCGTTTCGATTAGATAGATAAATGTTGAGTAAGTCTGAGTGATTGGAAAAAAATTGGAGGGGAACAATTTAAGCATGGTCATGCTCGAAAATAATTTTTTAACGAATTGATACTTTTAAATTTTCTATTATTTTATTCATCTTTAAATATAATTCTTACTCATTTCTTTCTGAAGGAATGATAGTCGAGTTCCCATCAGCAAAGGGCAATGAAAAATGACTTTTATTGTGAATAAGTATATCGGTCAAAAGAAAAGTTAGGTTGTTGGATATCTTTATATTCAAAATCATAACATTCTTCTATAGGCAATTTAGGAAATCTTACTCTAAAATATTCTCCAATACCTGCCTCTGTATCATCATTAGGGCTATTTTCCATAACTAAAAATGTATTTCCTGAAGAAAAGTCATGGGTATAAAATTGAGATGAAAGCAGTGCAAGCAAACCAGTAACAGCGCCAATAAGATTTTTAAAGTTAGCTTCCTGAAATTCATGATGGCGATCATGTTTAGTGGCATTATAAGCTTTATACCAGTCAGGAGATTTTTCGTCCTTAAATAATTCAAAAGGCTTAGTTGTTTTTTGTATACCATGCCAATTTGGAAGGATTATTTCATAGTCAGAGAGAAAATGACTCTTATTTACTTTCATATAATCTTTAATATCCCATTTTCCTTTTTTATTGTAACCATTCTCCCTTAGAATGGCTTTAAAATTAGCTTCTACTTCGACACAAGTTCTAAATAAAAGTTCATGCACTCTGAAAGAGTAGGTATCCAAATTTATATCTGAAGGTTCTATATAATCAAATAAATTAAGCAGGTCTTTTTGAATTAAATGAAATGCTCTTACGTAATGTGCTGCATCTTGAGCAAAACTTGGGTGTTTTATATATACAGCTTTTCCACTATTTGCATAACTTCCATCTGTGAATTGTCTGCAAGTCCTGATATATGGATTTTTAATTCCCATTATTTTCCCCAAGAATTTAAATTAAATTTAATAGATCAAAGCCAAGTAAGCGTTGATCATTAATCATGACAATTGGACAAAGCCTATTTGGCTTTAGTTAACATTTTATGTGTAACTTTCTCTTGATTCTCAATTTTACTGATATAGGCTTGAGTGACCCTCATCAAATTGGCTAATTCTTCTTGAGTTAACCCAGCTTGAATACGAGCCAATGCAACTGGATTATCAATGTAATCAGCAGGATTAAAGATCTCATAATCCTCATTTTCTTGAGTATGCTTTAATTGCTCAGTAATTTGATGGCGTAAAGCATTGTAAGTAGCAACAGGTAATGAAACATATTCGACTTTGCCATCGAGAGATTTAATTGTTTGTAAATTCATTTGTACGCACCTCCACGGGGTTTAATTTTCTCAATAGAGATAATTCTCACTTCATCATCCCTGTCGAAAATAATTCGCCATGAGCCAACACGCAGACGAAAATAAGGTTCGCCTTTTAATTTTTTATATCCAAGATTGGATCATCTGGATCTTTACCAAGCTAGCCGTTTGTTTTGCAAACGGGATTTAACTGACCTTATTCATTAGTAAAAATATAGGGTTTTAAAAGCTCAACGAGCCGATGTCTATCAACAATTCCTGAAGCTGCCTGTTCAATAATATCGGGTAAATCATCATTTTCTTCTAAAGCATAACCATTCAAATCAAGAAAATAAGTAGCACTCAAAAAAGCAGTTCGTTTATTACCATCGGGAAAAGCATGTGCTTTAGCAATGCCAATGATATAGAGAGCTGTTAACTCAATAATATCATTGATGTTTTCATAATGATGGTGCTGTTCAGCGCGTTTAAGCGCAGACTCAAGTTTCCCTATGTCAGTAACAGAAGCATTAGATAATATTTCGCCTTGAATAAATATCACATCTTCTACTGTTAAAAAAATTAATTCCATTATTTATCCGCTAAGGCTTTAATAGTCGCAGCATGTCGCTCTTTTAATTTGGCCACAGTTTGGGCGCGTTTTTTATGTTTTACTTCTTCAAGCTGAGCCTCAGTTGGTGTACCAACTTTAGCTATGATAAAAGGCTCTTGTCCTTTGCGAGTAAAGCAAATTTGTTCACCATTGGCGATTTTTTCCATGATTTCACATAAATGTTCGCGCATATGAGTATAAGACACTGTTTGCATGGTTTTCTCCGCATTTCCTGTACATGTACAGTATAGTTGATTTTATATACTCGTTTCAAGTCAACTTGGCTAAACGAAGTGCAACCTAACACTACCTGATCAATTATTGAATCTAAGTTTTATCATATGAAGCAGCTGTTGCAGCAAATCGCCGAATCAGTGTCTAAGATGTGGCGTTCACTCATGCTTACGTGTTCATAATTATGGTGTGTTCATTAAAAATGAACAACATAAAAAAATGAACATGATTGCTTAACTATAAACCTAAAATACCAGAAATTAGAGTTCCTAGGGGTTATGTGTTAAAAGGTGGGCTACTGAAATTTAAATGTAAACCATTATCTAAAAAATAGGGGACAATTGGGACAGTGGGGCAACCGTATAAACACAGGGTTTTAGGTGTACCAATATAAAATATTCACTTGGGACAAATGGGACAGATTCTGTCAGCAAAATTTTTTTAGTAACAATGAATATCATTGAATAACAATGAGATCACAGGCCTTGAAAGCGCTTGACTCCCTTTTAAATTCCAAGCAATACTTCTCGCGAGCTGTAAACTTTTACGGGTCCACGGTCCTGTAAAAGTCACGAAAAAATGAAATATCACGACTTTTCTCCGGCCGGACAGTCAACTGATATTCATCGAGCAGGACGTATATCGTCGGCATTAAGCTGAATGAATAATCATTTGAGGTTCTATATGAATAAAAAACCATCTCGTTTACAACTGTTAAACGAATTTGAGTCTGCACCAACTTCCGCATTGTTTAATCAACAAACATTGGCAGCTGTTTTAGACTGTTCTACCCAACTTTTGGAACGCAATCGCTGGGAAGGAAAGGGCGTTCCCTATCTTAAAATAGGCCGCAAG
Organism: Legionella santicrucis; assembly: GCF_001468135.1. Taxonomy (GTDB): domain Bacteria; phylum Pseudomonadota; class Gammaproteobacteria; order Legionellales; family Legionellaceae; genus Legionella; species Legionella santicrucis. The sequence continues at coordinate 7,143 of NZ_LNYU01000023.1, forward strand.
GTTTTGTATCGCAAAAGTGACGTGTTGTCTTTTCTCCAACAACAAAAAATCTATCGCTCTACTGGTGACGAAGGGGAATACCTTTCACTGGTCAACGAATAAATTCCATAAAAATAGATTGTTCACGGATGGATAGGTTTCTATCTTCCATGAGCGCTGCTGGAGAAACAACAGTTATGCTGCAAAATCAGATTATTACATTAAAAAACAAAAACGATCATAACCCTATAACCTATGAATATGCTGGTGGTTGTTTTAAATTAAATGAGCAGGGCGTGTCTTTCCTTGGAAAAGATAAAGACGGTAACCCAATAGCACCACGCTGGGTTTGTTCTCCTTTGTATGTGGTAGCTAAAACACGCGATGCTAAAAGTGGGGAATGGGGTCGATTACTTGAATGGCAGGATGATGATGGCATTCTCCATCAATGGGCAATGCCTTTAGCCTTGTTACAAGGCGATGCTTCTGAAGTAAGGAGAGAATTAGCTCGCCTTGGTTTAAGCATCTCACCCCATAAAATTTCCCGGGATTTATTGACCACCTATTTGCAGGTCTTTCCTGTAGAAGACAGAGCGCGTTGTGTCGATAAGCTGGGCTGGCATGAAAATCTTTTTGTTACTGCATCACAAACCATTGGCCATTCATCCGAGAAAATTGTTTTTCAAAACAGTCATGCCGTTGAATCAGCTATGTCTGTATCGGGTACTGTAGAGGATTGGCGAGCAACAATAGGTCAGCTTGCCTCGGGTAATTCTCGATTAATTTTTGCCATCTCCACTGCTTTTGCTCCTGCATTGTCGAAACTTGCAAGTGAAGATTCAGGTGGATTTCATTTTAGAGGCGCTTCTTCAAGTGGTAAAAGTACTGCTTTAAAAGTAGCAGCTTCCGTTTGGGGTAATCCACAGGCTTATTGTCGCTTATGGCGCAGTACGACTAATGGTCTTGAGGGACTGGCTGCTTTGCATAATGATGGTTTATTAATTTTGGATGAGTTAAGCCAGATAGATCCCAAAGAGGCAGGAGAGGCAGCTTACTTGTTAGCCAATGGCCAAGGGAAAACACGGGCCTCGCGGCATGGAACAGTGAAACAATCGTCTCGATGGTCATTGTTCTTTCTCTCTGCTGGAGAGGAATCCTTGATGTCTTTGATGGCCAGAGTAAGGCAGAAGACGAATGCTGGACAGGAAATTAGGTTAGCCGACATTGAAGCCGATGCTGGGTTCCACATGGGGATTTTTGAAAAGATTCATAATCAACTCAGTCCAGCTACCATGGCTTTATCTTTAAAGGAATATTCCAGAAAATATTTTGGTGCTGTGGGTATGGCATGGCTGCAAAAAGTAGTGGCAAACCAACAAAGCATTGCAACTGACATTGATGATGCGATACAAGAATTTGTGAATAGTGCTGTCTTACCAGGGGCGACAGGACAAATTATCCGCGTAGCCCGTCGATTTGCGTTGGTTGCTGTTGCTGGTGAAGTGGCCAGCCAATATGGATTGACTGGATGGAAAGAAGGCGAGTCTACTTACGCAGCCTATAAATGTTATCGAGCATGGTTGGAGCATTTTGGCATGGAGGGTAATCGGGAAGACAGGGTAATCTTAGCGCAAGTTAGAGCCTTTTTTGAGTCCCATGGTGCCAGTCGGTTTGATAGTATAAGAGCGCCAAACAATGAACGGATTCAGAATCGAGCCGGGTTTTATTATACCGATGATGCGGGCTTTCGCGTGTATATGGTATTAACGGAAGTATTTAAAAAAGAATTATGTCAGGGATTTGAGCCTAGAACGGTAGTTCGGGTGTTAATGAACGAAGGCTGGTTGAAGCCAGCAGCAGATGGAATGCCTACTCATAAGCCAAGAGTCAAAGGAGTGGGAACACCTAGGCTTTATGTGTTTACAGAGAAAATCTGGGGTGGGGAATAAGACCCTAGAAATTTGTCCCATTATTTCTAAGTTATGGGACATATTGGGACGGTGATAAGCCAGTGTTTATGCGCAGTCCCATGTGTCCCAATTGTCCCAGTTAATTTTTAAGATATAACCACAGTGTATTACGCGATTTAATCCCCATCTCCTCACGAATCAGCCAACACGTCTTGTAATTCTCATATTCAGGCAGAAGGTAAGAATACATTTGCTTTGCATACAAATAACGCCAACTTTTCGTACTGGATAAACGATGCTTGGTCAATGTACTGCGCCAGATGATACGGATTTCTTCATAGGATTTTAATTGGAGCAGATTACCGTATTGTTTTGTGAGCCAATTAAAAAGATTGAGTACCGCTTTCTGGCTTTCAGTTCGTATCGGTATGGTTCGGTCTGTGGAGTTAAACGCAATGTCTCGGGTTAACCAGAGAGAACATTCACGAACTTGGATACGTGGTTGAATCAGAATCGCTTCTTTGAACGTGAGACCAAATTCGGTTTGTAATCCCATAATGACCCTTGCTAAAGGGTCATTGAGTGACCTCCAAAAATCTGGAGGGATTATTTTCTTCCTCTTTTTTCTTGCTTTAGGTCTTGAGAGTTCAAGCGATTGATTATCGATATTGGCAACAGAACAATCGTTCATCTGTAAAAAACGGCGGATAATAGTCATATAACGCATGATGGTGACTGGGGTAACATTTTGTTTTTTCCAGTAACGCACCAGCTTGTGAACCTGCTCAGACTGCAAAGCCTGCCATGAAGGTGGAACCTGTCGGATAACAAACAAATCATCAATCATCTTACGAATGACATAAGCACGGTGCTTCCTGTACAAGTATTTACCTTGCCTGTCCAGTTTAATAAACCGATTAGCGAATTGTCTTAAGGATTGTGTACGCATCTTCCCATCTGCAAAAATTAGTAAAAAAAGAATTTGCCCTGTGTATTGTTTAGTGTTGGTCGAGCGGCTCACTCTCTGTTGAAACCCGGTAAAAACCGTAAAGCTCGAAGAAGGGGGCAAATCAATCGTTATAAGGCAAACGATCTCGCCATTACAACTAGGTTTTTCTGGTATTCTTTTCTCCTAAATAAAGTAAATGAAAGCGATAAAGCAGGGCTTTATCCCCAATCCATGGTCAAAAGAAATGACTTAGAGTTCCGAAAAACTCCCTTTACCGAATAGCAAAGGTTCCTGAAGGGTTCCCGACTATACGTCCAGCCACAAGGTTAGGGAATGAGAGTGGCTTAGCATAAGACGCCTAAGCGTTTCATCGGATTTTCACCGATTCATCAGTCATGCTTCATTTAAAAAATAACAAAGTGCGGATCTGGGTGCAAGGCCATTACAGGAAATATTTTGTCCTATCTTATCTGGTGCGTCAGGACAAAAGGCTTTTTGATGCTTGATGTGGGTGGGCTAAATAAGGTGAATGTTGCTGCGTCACTGCTGGGAAATTGCAGTGACGCAGGAATGAGATACATGCTATGAATATTTCATAATATAGCTAACCATAGTATAGTAATCGAAGCTTATGAACAGATTTGCTATCGTGTTTCGCGATATATTCATCCAATGTTGGATGCTTTGCTTTCATTACGCTTTTAAAGCAGCAGCAATTAGTAAATATACACTAGTTATCGCATAAGAGTGTTCATAAGCTAATTTATTTAATTACCTTGATTAGCATATGGCATACTTAGAGAAACTTAAAGCTGCATCAACTATTCAGGATCTAGCCGCTCTTTTAAATCTTAAAGCCTCTCACTTGGCGTACGTTCTTTTTGTTTTACCAGATGAAACAAAATATAAACAATTTGAAATTCCGAAGAAAGCAGGCGGGGAGAGAATAATTAATGCCCCCCACGAAAGACTTAAGCATATACAGAGATGTCTAGCCCATTTACTTCAATATTGTGTACTAGAAATAGAACACTCTAAACCCCAGCCCACTCCTAGAGTTTTATCACATGGATTTAGAAAAAAAACGGAAGTTAATCCAAATAGAAAAAGTGATATATCTATTGGTATCCACACTAATGCCTACAGTCATCAAAATAAAAAATATGTATTAAATTTTGATTTATCAGGGTTTTTCGGTTCATTTAACTTTGGCCGAGTACGTGGTTTTTTTATCAAAAACAATGATTTTGGTTTGCATCCATCTGTTGCTACTTTAATTGCACAAATCGCGTGCTTTAAGAATGAATTACCACAAGGAAGTCCTTGCTCCCCCATTATAACTAATCTTATTGCACATATTCTCGATATACGGTTAGTTCGATGGGCCAAAAAAAACAGATGTTCTTATTCGCGTTATGTTGACGATATAACACTATCTACAAACCAAGAAATTCCCCAAAAATTAGCTACACAATCAGAGGAACTGATGAAGTGGAGCCTAAATAAGGAAATAGAAAACATCATTACACACTCAGGTTTTCAAATAAATCCATTGAAAACCAGGCTTCAAATGCACTCTTCAAGACAAATTGTCACTGGGCTTGTTGTAAATAAAAAGATTAATGTAAAAAAAGAATACTATCGCTCCACTAGAGCAATGTGCCATGCTCTATATTGTACAGGTAGTTTTTTTCTATTAGGAGATAAATCTAAACCTGGTACTTTACAGCAACTTAACGGAATATTAGAGTATATTTATTTTATAAAACAAAAAAATCATTGCAATAAGGAACCTTGTTATAAGACAAATGTTGAACAGCATAATATAACAAATCTATACTCCCAGTTTTTGTATTTTCGCTATTTTATCGCACTTGAGAAACCATTGATTATCTGTGAAGGTAAAACAGATGTGGCCTATTTAAAAATAGCAATAAAGCAACTTAAAAAACAGGGTAAATATCTTCTTCCACATCAAATTGACTTTTTTCATTTCACGGAACGAATTAGCGAGGTTATGCACATCAATGCTGGTACAAGTCTACTGAAGAAATTTATAGAAAACTACAAGAAAAATATTGCGTTTACAAAACAAATTCCACGAAGCCCTGTTATTGTGTTGCTGGATAATGATAAGGCCGCTGGTGATGTAATACAATGTTTAGAGAATAAATTTAAAAAAACTAATGTGAATTATGATCGTAAGAAAAACTTCATTTATCCTGTTATAGAAAATCTTTATGTTGTGTTATTACCAATCAGAAATCCTCCGGAGGATATTATAATAGAGAATTTCTTCGAAAAATCGGTATTAGAAACTAAGTTAGGAGAAAAAATATTCTCTCCTGAAAATGGTAATGGTTTTGACTCCCAGCGGCATTATAGCAAACAAGTATTAGTAGAAAAGGTCATACGTCCTAAACAAGATACAATAAATTTCTCTGGCTTTACGGATATATTAGACAACCTAGTGACAGCAATTGAACAATATAAACCAGGACCTGATAAAATCCAGGATCAAGCAGTAAGTATAATTTAGAGTGAGGATGTATGGCGGACTTTTGATGTGGTCAAGCGAAATGAGACACACCATTTAAGCAGCGTTTTTTAATGTGACCATATTTTCTTCAAATTGATTTTGACAGAATGCATTGTGTCAGGTTTTGTTTTTTTTCTTACTTGCCTAGAAATTGTCAAAACTAATCCCATATCAGTTATTCTAAATTCTAGAATCTAGAATGGTAAGGGCAATTATTAATATGCAATCTGCCCCTTATTTTTTCATTGCCACATTTGAGGAACTTAATCTAACAGCAAAGAAGGTTTAAAATCTCTAAAATAAGCATTCTTAATTTTTGTTGCATGCGATTTGATGATCTTTACAGGCTTTAACTTTATCGCATTTAAAGAAAAGTTAGCTATAGTTTCAAATTCTGTATCAATATTAGTCATTTCTCCATTATAATTTAGATAACGAATAATTTTACCTTCCAAAAATGACTGATAGCTAGGGTTTGAATGAACAGAGGTCGGAAACCCCAAGATATTTAAATTTGTTCGATCAAAACCAAATCCAATGATGATTATTTCTTTAGCATCCGTTATGAGGGATTTAAGATGTGGCATATGACTGGTGCTGTCACGCATAGTTTCTATATTGTCTTTTAATTCAACAGCCTTGGCGAATCTTTTCGTACTGCTTATACTTTTATTGGCTGTTTTCTTTTCAAAATTATACTTCCCATACTCAAATTCGATATTTTTATATAGACTCCCGTACACGTGCTCTATTCTATATTGCTCTAAATATGATAAATCAGGGTATGTATTTTTTAATATTTCAATGTTAGATAATGTGTTATATAAATAATAATCTAGGCTCATATCATAGTTAAAAGTAATAATTTTTAACTTTGGATCAAATATATTGGCTGGATTATCGGCACAGCCGTATAAAATGTCATTTAAAAGATAGGGATACCAATGGTCATCGTATTTGTTCTTTTCGGATTTTCCCCAGAATGAAACATTAAAATCATTTATATTTTCTAATTTAAGAAGAGTATAAACAATCATTAATTTCCCAGCTTTTTCATGGCTTGGGTTGTCACGTAAAAAGATATCAATCGATACAGGAGAATACTGATTAATAGCTTCTTTAAGTTCATTAAGCTCTTTTATTTCATTTAGCTTAATTTTTAAAAAGAAATACCCCTTATTATCAAGTTGTATCATTTCTCGTTTTAGCGACGCATTTATTTGATGATTGTTTATTCGTTGGTTTTCTGGAATATCTGAAATTTTAGGACAAAATTTATTATTCTCAGTAAACATAGATAAATTGAAATTACTTGGGGGCTCTGTTTGTTTTAATGGAAAAAATACTTCGTCCGTTTCTATATTATCAATTAATTTTTTAACAAGCTCAGCTCCAGTAGGATATCCATAATTTAAACTTGAACCTGCGCCTAGAATTAACAAAGTGTTGTGCGAAAACATAAACATCTTAATTTTGCAATGAAATAGCTTAAGATTAGCCGCTAAAAATAATCTAATCAATAAAATAACATAATTATAAAGTAATATTTAAAATAAAAAAGGGGGTAAATTAGTCATAACAATAAGGCTTAAGTTTTTTCTTTTGCATGATTGTTTTTGTCTTTCGGTCTCTCTTTGGTTGTCATTGAAAGGAGCCCTTAAAATTTTAGTGAAAGGATTCGATTCTAGAGCCTAGCCTTTGATATTCCTGAAAGCTACTGTTACTTAAAGTAACGTTGATTAATAAAATCATGCTTTATTAATCATAATTATGCTATATTCTGATTAATAAAAAGCGAGGTTATTAATCATGGAATGGAATTGGAAGCTTGAGGATTGGCCTAATTTTACTTGGGACTCAGATAAATTAGTTGTATATGAACAGTCTTTTACTGAGGGTGCGGGTATTATTATTGGTTCCTCACAACATATTTCTCAAGAAGGTAAGCAAAATTTATTTATCGATTTAATGTGTACGGATGCTTTGGATAGCTCTGAAATTGAAGGGGAGCATTTAAACAGAGATAGCGTTCAATCTTCTATAAAAAAAGAGTTAGGGTTGTCTACAGAAGCTCCTAGAGCGAGCATGGCGGAGCGTGGGATCGCTAAAATGATGGTTAATTTATATCAAACAATTCCTAGTCCGCTGACACATCAGGTTTTATTTGAATGGCATCAATTTTTAATGGGTAATAGCCATCATTTGGAACATATTGGTCAATATCGTAAGCATGAAGAAGCAATGCAAATTGTTTCTGGGCCTGATTATGATCGAAAAATCCATTTTGAAGCGCCTCCTTCAAAATGGGTTCCGGCCGAAATGGAGCAATTTATTAATTGGTTTGAACGGAGTTCTCTTACTGGTTCAGCTCCTTTACCTACATTAACCCGAGCAGGAATAGCTCATTTGTGGTTTGAGAGTATCCATCCTTTTGAAGATGGGAATGGAAGAATAGGGCGAGCTATAGCTGAAAAAGCCTTGTCGCAAGGATTTTCAAAACCAGTAATGACGGTATTAGCAAAAATATTATTAAAAAAGAGAAAGGAATATTATCAACAATTAGGTTTAGCAAGTAAAACCTTAGATCTAACCTCTTGGTTGTTATGGTTTGCTAACATCGCTTTAGAGGCGCAACAAAGCACTTATTTGTATATTGATTTTATTATTAAGAAATCGGTCATCTTAAGGGAAGCGGAAGGAAAAATTAATACAAGGCAAGAAAAGGTTTTATTAAGATTATTTCATGCAGGGCCAGAAGGATTTGTAGGTGGCTTAAGTGCTAAAAATTATATGAGCATAACAGGCGCGCCCATCGCTACAACAACCAGAGATCTAAATGATTTGGTTAAAAAAGATATTCTCAAACGAACTGGCGAACTTAAAGCGACTCGTTATTTTTTAAATCTCGATAAGGCTTAAATGGAGTTTGCTGAATTTGGTAATTCTAAGTGCCTAGCATCACTAAATGATAAGGGAACGAGATAATAAATGAAAACATTACAAGTAGGAATTATGTCACGAGATAAATTTCAGAGTCGTACTATTGAAATTGCTTCTGGACGTTATAAACCTAAGAAGAATGAACCTAAGATTTGGTTTAATTCAATCAAATCACTATGTGAAGTATTCAATGAAGATAATATGAGGTTATTGAAAATAATTGAAGAACAAAAGCCTGAGTCAATTAAAGAGCTTGCTGACTTAAGTAAACTTGAACCGGGTAATTTGAGTCATACACTTAGCACAATGGCACGTTATGGAATTATTGAAATAAAGAAAATTGGGAAACGCTCTAAACCAATTGTTAAGGCTTTAGATTTTAATATTCACTATAGTGCCGCTGGATAATATTATATTCTTTAAATTTTAAACTATCCGGAAATCCCGGAGAGATCATTTTATAAATCTAAGCATCAGCATGTTCCATTTTGGAACTGACTGCTTATATTTTTGAATTTGGTCGGATTAGGTGTCGTATTTTTGTTTTCAAAAGTGTCGTATTTTTGCTATAATCATGTTGTAAGAAACTATCGGAAACAGAGCTATGTCACGCGTATCACTTAGAAGTAGAATTGAGAAAAAGATCGGCCGATCTAAACGGCAGGTTTTTTTACGCTCTGATTTTGAAAAATTAAGTGATTATGATCAAGTTGGCAGAGCATTAAAAGAATTATCCAGAGAAGGAAAGTTGCTCAAAATAGGTTATGGTTTGTATGCAAAAGCTAGAATAAATAGAATTACTGGCAAACCCATGCTTGCTGCTGAGGGCGGTTTTACAGCTATCTCTAAAGAAGCTTTAACCCGACTTGGTGTAAAATGGCAATATTCCGATGCAACGAAATCTTATTTGACGAACTCTACACAAATACCCGCAAATGCTGAGGTTGTTGTAAAAAGCAGGTTTAACCGTAAACTTGGGGTAGGTAAGTTTAAATTAAAAGTTGTTAATTCTTGATGGAAGTTCTAGACCCTACTATTTTTGCAGATGTTGCTGATGCGTTCGGTATAGAAGAGCCCATTCTAGTAGAAAAAGATTACTACGCTATTCAGTTACTCAAATGGCTTTATTCAGTCAGTGATTTTTCATACTCATTCATATTTTCAGGTGGAACTTCTTTATCGAAGGCTCATATAAATACTTTTCGCATGTCAGAAGATGTGGATATTAAAATAATTCCATCTTTAGATATTCAGAAGAAATCAAGAAGCGTCCAAAGAAAATTAAGGGGACAACTTTATCAAAAACTACGTGACTTGTTAGAAGATCATGAAACATTTAAGTTAATTGAGTCACAGAAATTAGATGAAGGTAAATTTCTTCAATACTACATTGAATACCCTCGTTATCATCAATTGATTGATGCGATTCGCCCTGTAATTCAATTAGAAATCACAGAATCCCCTTTGCTTGAACCACCAATTATTAAGCCAGTTTCCTCAATGCACGCCGAAGCTCTTCGGTTATCGCCAGAACTTTCACAATGTCCATGCGCAACTATAGAGGTCACAGCCAGTGAAAAATTTGTATCGTTGTTAAGAAGAACTGCGGCATATGCCAGAGATAATGAGAAAAAGGATGATGAAACTTTGATTCGCCATATCTATGATCTCCACCTTATTAACCAATCCAATGCAGACATGACTAAAATAAGTAGATTCATAGAGCAAGTCATTAAAATTGATATGGAGGAATTTGGTAACCAACATCCACAATTCCGAGATGATCCATATAAAGAGCTAAGATATGGATTTAAACTGCTCCAAGAAGATATTAAGCACAAAGACAGATATCAAAATTTTATTGGACCTTTGGTATACAACCAAAACACCGCTAGCTGGGAAGAGTCGATGAAATCACTCAATGAGAAAGTTTCTTCATGGATAAAGGTATAGGCCAAAGTGCATGGAGAAAAATATCGGCTACTCTTAAGGCTTTAGATTTTAATATTCAATATAGTGCTGCTGGATAATATTATATTCTTTAATTTTGAACTATCCGGAAATCTCGAAGAGTTCATTTCGAAAATCTAAGCAGCGGGTTCCAAAATGGAACATTCTGATATTTAGATTTTTTATTTGGCAGGCAGTGTCTGCCAAATCTTGGATAGCCTCCTTTCTATCCATTATTTTTTTGTTTCTTTAATTTGGTACACGGTGTGTTCCAAATTAGATATGATTTAAATATGGAACGCAGTGCGTTCCGAATCTATGTTATAACTTTACCTATGATTTGGATCTCATTGCGATCCAAATTAAATATTACTCTCAATTCGGACCGCACTGCGGGCCATAACTAGAGAGGCATTTTTATATCTGTTCTTTATCAGCCTGCATTGGGATAACTTCAGCTGAATCAATTAATTCCATACACTTTAGAATATAAGTAGTAACAAGCTGCATTGGTTTTCTTAACCGCTCAACATCGACAATAATGTATCCCGCAGTAACATCATTACTCATCTTATGGTTCATTAAACGCTTTAAAGCATAAGCAGGGATATCCAGACTTTCTGCAATGGTTATGAATGTTCGTCTCAAATCATGTACTGTGAAATGAACCCCCGAATTTTTTGTCACATGTGCCATTTGTTTGCGCGGTTCTATGATGTGACCTGCGGCTCCAGCTCCCGGGAAAACATAGTCATTAATTGCTTTTGCTTTTCTAACGATCAGCAAATCATAAAGAAAATCCGAAAGGGGAAGGGTATGGGATTCATTGTTTTTGGTTTTATTGATAGTAAATGTTTTCGCTTTTAAGTCGAGGTCAGACCATTTTAATGTAGCTGCCTCTTGTCGGCGTAGTCCTGTTAGTAAGATGAGTAGCAAATAATCACGTAAAGTTTCATTTTGAATTTGTTGTAATCCTGTATACCATGCGGCGAGCTCATGAGATTTTATATAAGTTTTTCGTCGTTCAATACGATACCAAGCTCGTGTTTGTGATAGGCGTTTGACTGGGTTATCTATGAAAAGAGAGTGCCCACTATTATCTTCGTATTGCCCTGCAGCAAAATTGAATAGAGCACGGAGTATTCTCATGGCCAAATTAGCATAGGCTTCACCACGCTCCTGGCCTAGTTTTTCGTGATATTTAGCAATGCGATCTCGGGTAATAGATAACATCGGTTTACTTTTCCAGCTGGTGAAAGCTTTATCTAATATATGTTTGTAGTTATCTAACGTTTTGGGTTTCAAGTTCTTTCTGGTTTTAATGTAGTCTTTAAAGACTTGATTGAGTGTTATATCTTGAATTTCTGCTGCCTTTTTCTCAGCAATCGGATCAATCCCCATAGCGATTTGCCCCAAGAGATGCAGGGCTTTATTCTTTGCCATTTCAGCGGTTAACTCTGGGTAATGCCCTAAAGTAATTCGGCAGCGTTTTTTATTGATGAATTTTTCAACGAAAAAGGCTTTTGCTCCTCCCGAAGTAACACGTATGCCAAATCCCTTTAGGTTGTCATCGTAATATCTTTTTTGTGCTGTTTTTCCTTCCTCCGTTGCTTGAGGAAGAGGGAGGTTTTCTACGTTTGTTTTGTTTATTTTCATAGTCGACTTTTATGTTCGGTTTTTTATGTGTCGCAACTGTGTCGCACTTGTGTCGCACAATTGTTTAAAATTCATTAATAGAACTTATAACGTAATATTGCTGTAACATCAAGTAAATAAAAGGAAATTAAAAGAATTTCAAAAAGTGTCTAATCAGCTAAAACCCCTAATTTACTAATTCGTAATCAAAAGGTCGCGTGTTCGATTCACATCAGCGGTATCAATAGAATCAATAAGTCAAAGTGAAAAGTTGTAGGCGAATTTTAACTCCAAGTGCGAGAATCATTTTTTTGCTGTTGTATAAACAGTTCATTGGGCGTTTTGTATCCGATACACTTCCTCGGACACCGGTTCATTTTTGCTGCTATTAAATCAAGTTCCTCTTGGGTGATTAAGTTAATTTTAGCATTTTTAGGCAAGTATTTTCTTAGCCGACCATTCATATTTTCATTACTTCCTTTTTGCCATGGTGAATGAGACTCGCAATAATAAACCTCACACTTCATAGTCTCCTCGAGATATCGATGATCGGCAAATTCTGAGCCTTGATCAAAAGTAATTGTTTTAATCATTTTTTTAGGTACGCTTTTGAATTTGCTATGTATCTTTTCCATAACTCCTCGAGAATGCTTACTACTATTTTTAATGAGGAAAACCATTCGCGATTTGCGTTCAACAAGTGTTGCTACTACTTCACTCTTGTTCCCTTTAAATTCAATGGTATCTCACTTCCCAGTGACCAAAACGAACTCTGGAATCGATATCCTCAGGCCTTTGGGTGATTAGATAAGGAGCTCCATAGCGACAAGTTCTATGTTTAAAAAGCTTTTGCCTTCTAGCTTTCTTAAAGGTTAATGAGTGATAAAGAGCCTTCTCATTAGATTGGTATACATAGCGGTAAATAGTTTCTGGGCAGGCATAAAAACTCAAATTTTGACGTTTCATTCGACCAGAGATCTGTTCAGGACTCCATCCCTTATCGACTAATGACCTAACCACATAATTTCGTAAAACACCATTATTTTTTAGTTTATTAGGGCGATTACTTTTGGCTCTATCCAGAGCTTTCTGATGAGCAATAATGGGTAAATAAACTCCTGACTCTTTATTCCTATTTAATTCTCTGTATAGCGTTGAGCGATGTCTATTCAGTTTAAATGTAATCTCTCGTATCGATAATCCCATTTCAATAAAAATAAATAATCGACGTCGATCTGTTACAGTTAATTGAGTATACATGTCCCATGTGGCAGTCTCCTTTGCTGTTTCAAGTTCCCCAAGAACCATGATACAGCTTTTTTGACTGTCGCACTTCAAATTAGAATCCCCCGTATGAATTAACGGTTCTTGCTTTTAAAACGTTCCCGTTAACGTTCCTTTTGAGTCTTTGCTAGGTTCTTGTTACTTCTAATTTTATATGATTATTATACATTCTATTTTCACCGCCCTCTTTTTTAATTTCCAACCAAAAGAACATTGATTAATGTTGTATTTGGTAATTCAAGCTTTAGAATAAATAGTCTAAAACTCAAGACATATGCTTATTGGACCATTCATCATGATTAATCATAAACACATAGTTATATTAATTATTATTTTAATCTCTATTGCTCTATTTATTTTCAATTAAAGGGCTTTCAGATCAACGACACGGATAGTTATCCAGATATTGTGCATACCTTCAGTAGTAACTGACGGTTGAATTGATTCATGTTTCATTTTGGCCATGGCAATATTCCTCAAGGTAAATGCTATATCCAACCATTTTGAGCATATAATGATCATATTGTTATGGTGATATGTCATATTTAGATTTTAAATAGCAATGTCATAACATAGATGCATAGCTTATTAGTTCAGCAGGGTGTTTTAGAATTTGTAGCTGCTAATTTTCCCATTTTTTCAAGGAATATTACTTTAGCTTCAGCTAAGGTGTCAGGATTGAGATTACATAAACAAAGCTTATAATTATCAGAGAAAGTAATTTGATAAACTCCACCAATCTCAGAATAATTAAGACCAATGATTCTTGGCTCATTTGCCATTTCTGCTATAATTAAAGGATCTTCCCCTTCCATCATTTGCCTTTTAGCAGTCTCAACAATTACTCGTCCCTTTAACGATTTTTCTCTAGCGTGATCCTTAAAAAATACATTTATAAACCCATGCTCAGTGTCTCGTTTTTTTTCTGCATGAGGTAATATAACTGAGGACATAGCATGACAAGCTTGAGCCAATTCTTTTAAACAAGCGATATTTGCATTGAAATCAGAGGGATTTATTGAGCGTCGCTTAAAAGCATTGATGAGTTTACGTCGGGTTATATTGATTAACTCGGACTCAATTGGGAGTAGTATACTTTCTTTCTTTTCTAACATGTAGCTATCCTTTATACGTTTATTAAACTGAAAAACGGAAATTGTTTTAATTTATCATAAAAATTTATAACACCGCGAAGATAAGCCAAACATTATTGTCGCTGGTTCGTTATTATTAAACACAAACTATACATCTGCAAAATAGAAAATTCGTTTAAGAAAAACAAGGGGCAGTCATTATATTCCTATCCATCTTTAGTGGAGTAGTAGTTATCACTAATTTTAAAATGAGGGACTAAAAAGTATTCAAGAAGTATGTCTCGTGCTTTAGCGCCAATTAAAAAATAAGCACAATTATTTGCAGAAGCCACTTTCTTAATGGGTTTAAATAACTCAACATCTGAGGGGAAAAAATTATTCCATTTCTTTTTTAATGTATTGCTCATAAATAAGGTTCGCTGTTTCTCGATTTCTTTCATCAAGAGAATTCAATAAATCTGCATATACCAGAATGTGGGGCACAACAGTGGAGTCTTCAGTGTCAAAGATCCCCAATTTTTTTAATAGCTCAATATTGCCATGAGTGTTTTTCTTAAGTCTAAATTTTAATTGTAATTGGGGCAAATCATTGTCTGCATACAAGGTGATGCGCTCAGGTTTTAAATAACGGGTTAAATGGCTTGCTGCAATTTCACTTCCCCACAGGAAATTAAATTCCGATGGTTTTACTTCTTTTAACTCATTCATTAAATCGGTAGAAAATTTCCCTAGAATTAATTTAGGACGTAATTTTTCTGCGTAGGCGATACACCATTTATTCAAGAGTTCTTCTTTGTTTATCAAAATGCGAGCACCATTTTGTTTTATGATGAGATAATTATATTTTTGGAGCATAAGAAAAGTTTTATTAATACTTCCAAGTGCTACATCACTCATTTTAGCAATCTCTCGATATGGGAGATTACTTGCGCCCTTAATCGCTAATAGGATAAAAATAATTTTTATATTGGCGCTATTAAGATCAAAGATAATTTCATCATACGACGATAATTTTTGTAATGATTCGCCTGTTGCAATTGTTCTGCAAGTGCTTTGTTAGCATAATGGGTCACTAACAAACACAGGGATTTAGATGTCTCATCGTACTTTTTTCTATTATATAACGCATAACTTCTTTGAAAATGTTTTGGTGCCTGATAGGGCTAATAAAAAAGAAACGCGGGATATGGGATCAACTTACTAATATACTCAGTTTGTGTCAGTATATGCAGTGATCGTAAGGGAATAATATAAATCTGTGAAAATGGCGATTAACAAAGTCTAAGGATATCTTATGAGATTACCGCATGTAATTCCTCAATGGAGTTTTGGGGTTAGTATTTTTTGTTTTATTACCATGGCTCAGGCAGGAAAACCCTTATGGACTTTCACACCGGATAAAAATTTTCCTCCGAAAATATCAGTTAGTACAACCGGCACAGCAACGGTGTTGTATACTGTGGCGAATAACTCCTCAAAACCCCATAATTTGGTACTCAAACCCCAAGTAGGAATAAGTCAAAACACCCCTTGTACGCTTGGTCCTAAAGGCTCTGGAAACGCTACTTGTCAATTAACATTAACCATTCATGGAAGTGAATTACCCGCATCTGGTATCGCAGGAGGCCCTGCACTTTGTCAGGAAAATCCGGATGGAAGTCCAAACTTTAATCAATGTTATCAACCGAATCAAGCTGACGTGTTGACAGTAACGGTGGCACAAGCAGGCCCACTTCTGAGTACAAGTACAACCAATCTGGCGCTTAGTGTGACAGGCTTAACATTAAATTCGCTTCTCTCTGGCCAACCCAGAGTGATCACCATAACTAATACGGGAAATTCTTCTGCAAGTGGATTGTCCTTTATTAATGCTAATTCCTGGCCTTTAAACACGAAGGCCACCTCCGATTGTAATGGCGACCTGGAGCCTGGCAGTTCCTGCACGATTACTGTAATTCCTGGCCCTACAGCGACTTCAGGAGCAAACAGTACACCATGCACTACCGGAATTGAACCTATACCCAGTGTTGTTTCTGTGACTTCAACCAATGCCAATACCGTTTCAACCAGCGTTGTGGTCTTGGGATATGCCTGTATTTATCAAAGTGGTTTTATTTACGCAATGATAGAAACAGCGGATACGTCAAAAAGTATTGGAGGAAACGTAGTGAGTTTAAATGATCAGGCTCCTCCCAATCTTGGTGGCAGTCCTCAACCAGGAAGTCTAATCTGGAGCTCAAATGGACAGGGCTCCGCTAGTGTAAATGTAAGTTATGATCTTATTCCTGGTATTGATGAGACTTCAACGCCAGGAAGCCCGTCTCCAAGTTATAGTGATTTTTCCACTTATTTTTCAAGTAACTATATTCCCTCAACACCCTTGCCTCCCTCTGTGTTTAATGCATGTCTTGGGGAATCGGATGGTAAGTGTAATACTCAAAATATTCTGACATATTACAATACCTACATCACAAATTACTCAGCGATAGGCTCACCTCCCTTCACCGTTTCTTCTGGACCGACTCCTTTGATTTACTATGCTGCAGGTCTTTGTGCCA
This sequence comes from Legionella santicrucis, assembly GCF_001468135.1. Classification (GTDB taxonomy): domain Bacteria; phylum Pseudomonadota; class Gammaproteobacteria; order Legionellales; family Legionellaceae; genus Legionella; species Legionella santicrucis. The sequence goes on from NZ_LNYU01000023.1 coordinate 23,981, forward strand.
AATCTATTGATGGCTATTCAGATTGGTATCTACCGGCCCTTTGCGAAATGGGCTTGTGCGCGCCGGGTGAGCAAAACATGGAAAGCAGTCTTCTTCCCGTATTATTTGGAAGTCCCGTTGCGCCTAACCCAAGTACTTCTTGTCCATTAGGCCATTCTTGTCTTGCTGGCATTTATTGGAGTTCTACAGAATCGAATACTCTTGACCCCATCAACAAAGCCTTTTTTAATAACTTTACTTTAGGAGGCTCCATTTATCTTTCAGCACCGAAATCTGCTCTGCTTGGTGTGCGTTGTGCGCGAGAATTAACTATTTAATCTCGGATTCTTGCCATTGAAATTGTCTCTGGGCGTTATAAGCCTAAGAAAAGTGAACCTAAGATTTGGTTTAGTTCAATCAAATCACTATGTGATGTAAACAATATGAGGCTATTAAAAATAATTGATGAGCAAAAGCCAGAATCAATTAAAGAGCTTGCTATCCTAAGTAAACGTGAACTGAGTAATTTGAGTCGTGCACTAAATACAATGGCTCGCTATAGAATTATTGAAATGAAGAAAATTGGAAAATTTTAAACAATCGCAAAGGCTTTAGGTTTTAACGTTCAATATAGTGCTGCCGTATAGTATTATTTCTTGCAATTTTGAACTATCTGAAAATCCCGGATAGTTCAATAGTAATTCAATTATTGAGTCCTTATTTGAATATTAAGCAATCCTATTTGGTTTCAAACAAGATTTAACTCATCTTATTCATTATTACAAGTAAGCGTTGGTATTAAAACCTCCATAGAATGTTTTAAAGAGATTTTTAGCCATCTGCTGATGAACTAATCTATGATAAACATGGTTTTTCGGGATTTCAGTTTTTTCTAAAAGGGATTATTTTTTAAGCACAGAGTTTAATCAAACAGTGGCTCAAAATAAAAAGTAAAAATAGTTCGAGTCAAGACTGTTTTTTTATTTTTTATTTGTATAAGATAGCCCTGCTTAAATTCTATTCCTTGTCCCTTTTCTGTGGATATCTTTTTTATCAAATTATAAACGACTAATCAGTAACATATTAAAAACCTTACCGTGTCTGAATTATAACATTTTAAATTTCTGCAATTTCATTTAAGTTATTCACATTTTCTGTGGATAAGTCTGTTTATAGTCTGTCAAACTCCTGGTGGAATTTAGAAGTCAATCAGATGATTTATCATTTACCAAGGTGTTTTTTCATAAATGTACAAGCATAATAAAGCGGTCTTTTCATAGAGTTTTGCCATCGTTAGCCCCACAATTTCAGGTTACCTTAACTGTGATGCAACACGAATCTCTAAAATTTAATAAAAAGCTATTGACATACCAGGTAAAATAAGTAGAATTCACCGCTCGCCTCCAAGGGCCGGTTCATTAAGAAGAGAGAAGACAAACTGTGTGGGCACTTTGGAAGACTTTGAGTGCTAAGAAATATATAAAGAAGTAAGAAGCTGGTT
>NZ_LNYU01000024.1:0-66217 GCF_001468135.1 Legionella santicrucis
CTGGAAAGGATGGTTCCGTTTACAAGAGCGAGTTGAAGGACTTAGGATAGCTACCAAATTGATGGAGATGTGATCAAGAGACAGCCCACTTACGGGGGCCGCTTTAATCATCCGCAGAGCACATTGACACGTATATGGACTCATCCGTTTTTGCAAGTATACAGTTTGTGAAAAATGAAGTATTCGCGTATGTATATCCGGCCATGGATGAGCAACTTCGTTTTATTTACTCGGACCCTGATGATATTCGCACTCTGTTTCCTCTATCGCACTCTCGAGCAATTCCTTCAAGCCTTGCCTGGACATTTAAATTACTCCCTAGAATCTGAGAGTCGAAAGACAATCGTTGAATACCGGATAAATACTATTATTAATGCGGTGAAATAAATGAATATTGCATGGCTAACTGATGTTCCTCTTAACTTTTTAAAGGCTGAAGCAAAAGATGGTTGTGAAATTCTTCAGGAATTTAGTACAGACACAAATAAGCCTATTTATTTTGTATGAGGCAATCATGACTATTATTTTGGTAGCGTTAATAAATATTCGTGAAAAAGTGCGCGCTTTGTGTGCTCAGATGCCTTAGTTCTCCGTTGTCTACAGTTTATGCACACGTCCCGTAGAGCACAGGCTGGTCCGAAGGACTCGTCCACATATCTATAGACAACAATTGTTTTTTATCTTCTACAATTGCGTTTTGTTTCATATAACGTATGCGTTAAGATCAATAAATTTCCCATTAATAACTTTTTGCATCAATATTTTTATTTAAATATTCTCCATATTCATTTTGAATCTTTTCTTGACTCATATATTTTTGTTTAACAGCACCATTTTCATAAGTGATCTGAACTACGTATTGAGGTGGTAAAGATTCAAGCTCGCGAGACCAATCTACAGTGACAGATGAAATGTCATTTTTCTTTGCTTTTACATTGTCACTTTCATTTTTAAAAAACATACTACACTCCTTTGGCTAATATTCATTGAAAATAATTTCATTTTTGTATGCTATGTACTATTAAATAAATCGATTATTTTTCTTATTTTACAATAAGATAGATACAGGGTAAATTGATTAACAAAGATAGTAGCAACTCTCGCTTAAATCATATCTCTTGTTTTTATGCAGAGATATGATTTAAGTAGGAATTGCTGATTCAGTAGGGGTTTATTTACTACGTAACCTACTCCAAACTTGGGGTGATTGAAATGGATTTCAAAATTGAAGGTGATGCAATAGTTCAACGCAGACAAAGAGTATGGATTGGCTTTCAGCAAACGGTTCAGGCGGATAAAGTATACACTGTCAAAGATATAAAAATTAAAAATAAGTGGGTAAAAGGCATTGAGGCCACCAATGATAAATGGAGGCAGTGGCTCAATTCTATCCCTACGAAACGAAATTAATGTTTTATCAAATATGAGCAGTCTATTACAGGCTTAGAAAAGTAGATTAGGTCGCGGCCCAACATTTGCTCCCAACACCTAAACACATTTCTCCAAAGTTTCTTAATTAAAATATTTATCACATTGTAAAAATCACAAAAGAAAGGTATAACATTCCTCAAAATGGAATGTAAACCAAGTTCAATATAATGCGCTATCGAAGAGTAATAATTCCTGGTGCTACCTATTTTTTTACAGTTAATTTATTAAATAGAAAGAGCAACTTGTTAATTGATCAAATTGATAAATTATGTATTTCTTTTCACAAGGTCCGCACTTTATACACTTTGAAATAGATGAAATAGTGATCCTTCCCGATCATTTCCATATGCTGATGACTTTACCGAAGGAAGATGGAGATTATTCTTTGCGATTGCGATTAATCAAAGGATATTTCTCACAACAAATAGCACCCAAAGAATATGTTAATCCTGTTAGGAAGAAAAAAAGTGAAAGAGGTATATGGCAGCGCAGATTTTGGGAGCATCTTATCCGTGATGCAAAAGATTACGAGCATCATTTCAATTATATTCCTCATAATCTTGTAAAACATAGCTATGTGAAGAAAGCCTCAGATTGGCTCTACTCAAGCATTCATCGTTCGATAAGAACAGGAATTTTGCCTGAAAATCGGGCTTATGGGGATGATTTTAATGAGGAGTCTTTGGAGAGTAAGTTATTGTTGGGTCTCGACCCAATCTACTTGTTGCCAGAGTTTTTTATATTGATGGTGAAATGCCAGCAAAAAGGTTAGGCAATATTAAAAAAAGAATACCTAATACAGATGATTATATTGAACCTTGTATTATTACACCGGATTTCCTGGATGTTTTTCGTCAAATCTAAGTACTCATCAAGGCCAGCATTCTATTGTACCTCTTGTAGAACAAGCTGATTTAAGCATTGTTGACAATATTTCTACGATTTTGATTTTCACTTCTTTTTAAAAATTTTTGTCTCGAAATTTATCAGACTTATCAAAACACATCGAACCTAATCATTTCTAAGAATATAGGTGTTATTGGGTTAAATAAGAACTTAATAATTAATTAATAAACATAGCGTATCATTATAACTCTAATTACATAGCAATTACCTATTGCCTTCACCAAGTGGTGCTCTATGCTTTATCACGAAAATTTAATTGCACTTAATAGCTTGTTTATGAATCCTAAAAAGGGAAAAAGTAAAGGAGTCTGTTATGGTCTTTCATCTAAATATTTAGATGCATTATTTTGTAACGATAGAGATACCCTCTACAAGCGTCTGGAATTAATTGAGCGATATCAAGAAAATCCAGAGGAGTTATTACATAATATTCAAATGGTGTATGATAAAATTAAACAATCAACCCAAAAAAATCCTGTTCTAACTCATGAAGAGCTTGCATGTCTTGAAGTTCGTCCTTTTTTTGAATGCATTACATTACAGCTTCATCCTGATTTTTATCCTGAGATCTATAATCAACATGTAATGCAAAACTACAGTGCAAATCATAAAATTTCAGCGCCCAAACAATTAGAAAGTGCCGGCCCCCAGCTTGTGCATCGCTCTTATCATGCAAAAAATAAACAAGAACTTATTACTTATTTTGAACAACTAAAATTGTTACTCCAATCATGTGAACAAGTGGTTGGCTTTATCATAGAATCTGATGAGCATGCGATTGCTTTAAACTACAATCAACAAAAGGACGTTTGGGAATTATTAAATGCAGATAATTTAATTAAGTCTGACATCACTGGATTTTATCATCAGGAACTAAATAGTATTGAGTTGGCGGAGGTATTGTATCAAGCGCTTAATCCACAGGTTGAACTTGATGAAGAAGAGGAAAGTGAATATGAGCCCTCTGAATTCACGGTTTTTAGTATGAGCTGTTTTGGTTTAAAGTCCGATCCAACCTTAGCATATAAATTCAATGCAATTTGCCCTCTTCCTATTGATAAAAATATATTACGCAGAACAAATGAAGATAATGTATCGATTTTTTTCCTTGCTGCCCAGTCGGGTGATATTGACGCAATGAAAGCAATGCTTCCGAAACTACACGACATTGATGCGGCGCGATATGATGGTGAAACCCCCTTATCAATTGCTGTACAGGAAGGGCACATTGAAGCTGTAAAATTTTTAATTCAAAACGGCGCAGATAAAAGTCATTGTAATGAGAAAGGCGAGTCTATGTTGCATTGCGCAGCAGCGATGGGTCATTCTGACATTATAGAATATTTAATCTCATTAGATTTAGATATTGACGAGGAAGACTCAAATTTTAATACCCCATTAATGAGCGCAATTTACAACAATAAAGAAGAATCTGTTTTAAGTTTATTAAAAAATGGAGCTGATGCTAATGTTCTCGATGGGGATCAATTCTCACCCCTGCTCATTGCTGCACATATTGGCAACCCTGAGATAATAGTCGCATTAATTAATGCTGGTGCAAACGTAAACTATCAAATGGAGGATGGTAGCACCGCACTAGATATAGCATTATCTATGGATAACCTAGAGTCTGCAAAAATTATACGCTTATTTTTATCTATTAAAGAGCAAAACTATACGCTGAATTCTATCGCACAAAAAGCTTATAAGGAGAGGTTGTTAGAAGTTGTCGCAGCTAATTCTTATTTAGTTGATGGACAAGATAAGCCAATAGCTTTTTTTGAAAAAATGTCTCAAAAACAATTATCTGATATTCGTCATCAATCTGATACTGCTCAGAATGAATATGACAAAAGGTATGGTTTAATTAAATTATTTTAACTTGAGCGAGACGCTTCTCATTAAAGATATTTAGGAGAAGTATGCCTCGAGATACGGTGGTGTTTTTTGATTTCGTAAACTTGCTGAGGAAGGGGTGACTGAGCTGTTATAATCCCAGATTCCGCTTCACCTATGTTGTAATGGTTTATTATTGCCTTATGTGTTCAAGTAATCTACTATTTATATAGGCATCCATGCAAGGGGCTTTATAATGAAATGGATTATTTTATTAGGAAATATTATTTTGATGGCAGGATGTTGTTCAATTAAATACACACCGCCCTATACACCGGCAGTTGCATATACGTCGACAGTTACCTACAAACCAGTGGTTACCTATAAACCTGTAGTTACATACAAAGCAGTCGCCGTGACACCTGTTGTTACGTCTGTCGTGACACCTATTGTTACACCTGTTGTTCAACCCGTAGTGGTTTATCCTTACCCTATAACCGCGCCTACTGGAACTGCCATTAACTTTTAATTGATTAAAAATTGTAGCTGGGTGAAGGCAAAGGCCGACACCCAAGCGGATGGCTTGATGATACTTAAGAACTCATGCGTTCGCTGTTATGACTGTCTCTGTAAATTTCCTCAGAAATTTCCCTAGGGGGATTCTAATTTGTTATGTTATTGAAAAATATTAATAAGAGTTAGAGTATTAACTTGCTATTGAAAGCCTATTTCATCACTGTAAGGATACGTCATGTATTTAAAAAGAATTAATACGACCTAATATTTGGTACTACTTACCAATAATGTAGCTATCCATGTTTCAATGGCTTTAATATTAGGCCAATTATTATTGCTTGCTTCGCTTCCTAGAACAGGAGTAAGCAAAATTTAATCCAATCCGATTGATTTTGGTGGGCAGAGATATGCATTTCCTAAGTTTGTGACGTTCGTTTGTTCAGAGCTACCACTCATAAAACCACCCTGACTATTAAAAGAACCACTCATGGATCCAGTAACTCCAGCACGATTGGTGACTAAATGAATGTAGTTTGCGCCTAGTTTTGCTGCTTTATTTTTAAGATCATTCATGGCGCCTTCTTCTAGGTTACGGTTAGAAGTAAAGCTTCCAGTAAAGAAATTGCCTTGATTTCCAACAACTTGTCCTAAGTATTTACATCCTTTGGGCACAGGACTAGGTGAAGCAATAATACGAGCTGTTTGTGGATCAGCGGAAATAGAAGCACAGCTGCTGATCAAAATGGATAGGGCAGTAAGCGACAAAATTTTTTTCATTTTACAACCTTTGTTTTTGTTATGATCAAATTGCGCGCATTCATCTTAGTTTATCTAGGATATAAATTCAATAAGTGTGGGTATGGCAGCGGGATTTTCTTTTATGTTATATAAATAGGCAAAAGACAAGACCTGAGCCCGCAATTTTGGGATTAAATTAACGAAACGAGGCAAAGGCGAATAATAGATTATTTGTTAATCTAAATGCGCTGGAAGTGACTTAATATTTCAATTTTAAACAAATTAATTCTATGGATTATTAGCATATTTTCAGTCAAGAAAATTGGAAATTATCTAGTGATTGATTTTTTCCTGATTTTGCGTTTAATTCGCTTTTGCCTCGTTTCGATAATTTAACCTTACTTTCTCAGAAATAAAGAAGAAGGGATACTACTCTCATCATAACCTTTAATTTTATGTTTTGAGTTTGTCCATGTCTGATCAGATGCACCTTTAAATGGGATATTAATTAAACTCATGTGCTCATTCCACCATTCTTTTCGCACTCGATTAATAAGGAAACCATCATAAATACTTTTTAAAGAGAGATCCGGGTTATCATTTTGTATATTTTTTATATATTTCATCATGCCCTCTTGCAAAGCGGTTGGGCCTGCTGAATCCAAAGTATAGTCCCATCGTTTACTAAAAAACATATTATTGGGACCAAAATATGGGGGATGAAAAGGATATCGTTTTAAATCCATTTTCGTATTATCATTTCGAACAGGAAATTTAAGCATTTTTAATATAAAATCTAGGTCTTGTTTTTCGCTATCTAGTTTTTTATACGATTGTATGGAATGATGGATGGCATCTTCTATAACTGGATGATGAGGAACCGCAGCAATAACATCATTATTCCAAGAAGATATTTCCAGATTATTTTTTATGAAGCCATGGATTTTAATTCCATAAGGTAATAGCTCAGGGCTTAAGACTAAATTTTTAAAACTTAAAAACACGGTATCTACATCTCAGGAAGTATTCCTCCGATCCAAATGAAATGAATAATGGAGGGGGGAGTTACGTTTTTGATATTTATACAATGTTCTGTGTTTTTAGGCTCTTCGGCCATAATTTTTATCCTATTACTCTCTTGGTATACTTGAATATAAAAAATAAATTTATTATTTCAAATAATAACATATTGTTTGTTTATTGATAAAAAGAGGGAGTGGCTAAAAACGGATCATTAAAACAACAATTTTTCGAAAATTTCTATAAGAAAGAGACCATTACTTGATAAAAAGAATACCCCTCCCAATAAATAGGAGGGATCATAGCTATAAAGGGAATATGATATGTGTCATCAAATCCATATTTATGCTTAAATATTTTAACGATGTGATGTTGCATGCTCATGTTCTATGGGTGTTAAAAGTTTATTTATCATCGAATTAGAAATTGGCTAATAAAAGGAAGAAGCAGTATATTGAATAAACCTGACAAAATCATAACCAGGCTAGCGATTGCGCCTTCAATATTTCCTATTTTATGAGCCTGTGCCGTTCCTGCAGAATGGGCTCCCGCTCCAAAAAGAGTACCTCTTGCTAAGGATGAATGACATGATAAGTGCTTTAGTAAAATATCACCAATAATCGCTCCCAATATACCGGTAATAATGACGAATAATGCAGTCAGCTCAGGGGTGCCGCCAATACTGCGTGACGCTTCTAGGGCAAATGGCGTGCTGATAGATCGCGGCAGTAAACTTAATCGTATTTGTCCATCAAGGCCTAAAAGGCTTGCTAATAACCAACTTGATAACAGTGCAGTGACACTTCCAACAATTACACCAATTAGAAGTATTGGCCAATGCTGGCGAATGAGTACATGCTGCTCATAAATAGGGATTGCAAAGGCAACTGTAGCAGGGCCAATGAGTTGCACTAACCATCTTGTCCCACTTAAATAATCTTGATAATTCACATGAAGTAAAAAAACAAGACTTGCGAGAATTAACGGTGCGAAAGTAAGTGGCATGAGCCACCAAAATGGCCATTTATTATATAACTTTTTGGAAATAAAATAGATACTGACCGTTATAATTGACCAGAAAAGTGCTTGTATTGCTGGTTCAGAGAGAATATGACTTGGCATGGTTATTTCTCCAATGATAGCAATAATCAACAACTAAGGCAGTGGTCGACATCACGATTATGGTACTGAGTATAATTACAAATAAAATTTTAAGCCCTAAGATCCCAAGAAACTCTTGATGCTCTAGTATTGCAAGGACCGCTGGAATAAAAAAAAGAAGCATATCCGCAAGGAGTAATTGGGCCCCAATTCTTATACTGTCTAGCTTTAGACGTTTTGTCACTAAGAGCAGTAAAACAATACCCAAACCGAATATTCCTCCAGACACAGGGAGCTTGATAAGTTTCACCACCAGTTCACTAGCAAACCAAAAAATAAAAACCAAGAGTACTTGAAATAAGGAGTTTTGCCGAATCGTTGTTGTCATATGCAAGATCACTTTGATTTTTTATTTTTCAATAAAGTTTACACTTTTGTAGAGTATGAATAAAATGAATTTATTGACTAATAATCATTCTAATTTGGAATAGTTATGGAATTTAAATTGCTTCGTATATTTATAGAGGTTGTGCGTCAAGGTAATTTTTCCAAAGCAGCAGAAATTCTTTTTGCCACTCAGTCCACAGTAAGTAAAGCAGTAAAACAACTTGAGGATGAACTGGGAGTTCCACTTATTGAGCGTTTTAAACGGCATAATGTACCCACTGCAGCAGGTGAAATCGTTTATCGTCGAGGAATTAAACTTCTTGCGGATCGAGATGATCTTCTTAAAGAGCTTGATGAAGTGCGTGGTTTGAAGCAAGGAAAACTTAGGTTAGGTATTTCTCCTGTGGGTAGTTCTACTCTATTTGCCCCACTTTTTGCACGCTACAGCCAGCGTTATCCAGGCATCGAAGTAGAACTTATAGAACATGGCAGTGATAAGCTTGCAGAATGTTTGCGTGCAGGTACTATAGACTTTGCGGGAACTTTACTGCCTATTTCTGAAGAGTTTGATTGTCAGCCAGTACGAAGTGAACCCATTGTTGCGCTCTTGGCGTGTAACCATCCTTTTGCAGCCCGAGATTCCATTTCATTAAAAGAGCTTAAAGATACCCCTTTCATTTTATTTGGTAGTGGTTTTGCGTTACATCGCTTAATTCTGGATGCTTGTAATCGTGCTGGCTTCCAACCAAAAATAGTTGCACAAAGCAGTCAAATTGATTTTATGTTGGAACTGGTGTCCTCGGGACTTGGTGTTGCTTTTCTACCACGAATGATTAGTACTGAGCGACCAAATCCACAGATTCATTCTCTTTTACTCGATGACGATATGCTTCAATGGAATATGGCCATGACATGGCGTCGTAATGCCTATCTTTCAAGTGCGGCGAAGGCTTGGTTGGAGTTGATCCGTGAAGTGGTACTATAACTAATTAATTTAAAAATTCATTCAGCTTAAAATCTGATTGAACCCCATAAAAATAGATTTACAATCTAGCTGTATGTGTTATATCTACTAACTATGTATTGTTATGAAACAACCAATTGGGAGGGGCAGTATATGCAAGCAAAAAAAGAAAAAAATAAGCGAGTTGTATCCAATCCTCCCGTAGAAAAAATAGTAGATTTTACTCATGAGTTCGAGCAATTCATGCAGACCGATCTGGCGCAACAAAATCTCAATAAATCGGCTTCAGCAGTCTATGATCGGATCAAACAGGAGATAACTGATGCAGAAGAAGAATTAAATAAAATAAAAACAAAAAAAGGCAACGTTAAAAAGAAAGCTACTTTAAATGAAACGATCATTAAAAAGAAAAAATGGTTAAGCGATGTAGATGGAGAGGAACGTAAAAACTTCTTGCCCTTCTGGTCTGCTATGTTTCATGGTTATCTGATTGATTTAGTCGTTAATCAAAAAGAACATATTAGAAAACAGGGCATAGTTGTTAAAGCCGCCAGCGAAGAATTTGTAAAACTATTGTCAACAGTCCTCTCCCAAGACATTAAAATAGAAGGAAGAACAGATACGGCTGCCGAGTTAAAAGAATATAAAAGCATTTTTAGTCGGTTTTCTGAGTCAATCAAAACAATCGTTATCGAAGATAAAAAGGAAATTACCTTAAAAAGAATTAGGAAGCTCGTTTTTGGTAATGATTTAACAATTGAGCATGACTGCAATGGTCATGCAATCTATACCCAAATATATAAAGACAAAAAGCAATTGGTTATTACACATTGCAATCGCGGGAATGGTCAAAGATCAACTTATAATTTAGTTTATCGCATTAATATCGCTGGCTTAGATTTAAATAAGTTAAGAACAGCTATTGAAACAATTACTGGATTGGGTGTAGTAAACGGGAATGAAGAGGATTATAAAAAATTTTATGATCAATATGATAAGACACTAAAAGATCTAGGTTTCAGCTTTAGCTGGGGCAAACATGTAAAATCCCAAAAAATAGGTAATTGTGTTTTAGCCAATTTAAAAGGGCTGTTGAAAGAACGATTACCTGACGATGTTTATAAATGGTGCACAACGCAAATGAGGGACCTAAGTACTCTCCAACATTTGATAAATCCTATGCTGGAATCAGGCAAAAATCTAACAAAGAAACAGTTCAATATAGATACTGATGATGAGTTTTTTCACCTTAGACAATTAATCAATTATATTTTTGATAAATCAGTAGAGGGAATAGTCAACGGTTATTTTGGTAATACTAGGAAATCTGAAGCTCTAAAGAAAGCATTCAAGGCGCTCGGAAATTATGAGAATGTTATTAATGAAAATAAAGCGTTGAGTAGGGCGTGTAGGGTTGATATTAAAAATTATATTCATTCAAAAATAGATACATACAAAAAAATATCAACAAATCCTCAAATGCGAAAACCAGAAGTATTTTATCAAATACTATGGAATGAGGCAGAGAACATTGCTTCCGATGATTCAAGTAATAAAAAATTTTTCAAACATTTAATAAAAAAAGCTGCGAGCAATCCTCATTTTTTTAGCGATGTTTATGATTCTTTTAACCGAGAAAAAAAAGAAAACAGCAATATCCAACTTAAATTAGTATTTACTCACGCTATAGAAATCATAACCAATGATACTCTTTTAAATGATCTAGAAAGCATTGCTGTCTACCAAGATTCGTTAAGAAGAATACTTTTAAAAGAATGTGAAAAGGTTCCCTGTGATCAAGAACTCATTGCCTTAGTAACAAAGACTCCTTTGACCAATATAGATCCAACTTTATATATTACTGCTTCTGGAGCTATGAAAGATCGTAAAAACGATAAAAATAAGTATGAAACACTCAAATTATTGTTCGATTCTACTTTAAAAAACAGTGAGTTTTTAGATTTATTTGTTCGAAAAAAGAAGCCTCCAGTTTCCACTTTTTTCAAACAGCAGATCCAATCTCAAGGCAGTTTCGATCTTCCCGCTTTTTTTAAAGTGGCAGCGGAATTTATTATTGATAATACTGCATTACCTTTGACACAAGAAAAATTGCAGCTCCATATAGGTAAAATTTTTCATAATACAATTGAGCGTACCGCTGACACAAATAAAGTAAAAAGATTTTTAGAACTTTTTTGTTATAAACAATTAATTGATTCTAAAAAAATCAATGCAAATAATATAACTTATTGGAAAAATCTACATGTACTTGCTAATCAATGCAAACAAATTAACTATTGCTTTCCTGATGCACTTACAATAGCAGACAGTGTACTTGATAGTTATCATGAATTAAAAACGTTAACTCCTAAACGAGAACCTAAAAAGGAGGAAACATCCCTGATGGAGTTCCTATTTGGTTGGTAAGTCTGAAATCATGGCACTGAGTAATGGCTACTGTGCCCGAATTAGTCATGATTTAGAGGCGGTATTTTAGTATAAACCATCCGCATAATTAATGAGATTTTTTTGAGTAGTCAATTTACTTGAAACTGCTTTCAGTAAAAAGGTATTTTTTTAATGAGTAATGCTGCACCAAAATCATAATAGTGATCCTCTAGGTCACGAGATGCTGATTTGCGATATATGAAAAACTGGCTAAAAACGCATCGAAATCGATATCTAGATGTTTTTGATTTGATAAAAAACGTAATTCTAAGAAAAACATGTCAAAGTAAGGATTTTGCATTGATGGAACTTCTTGCAAAGCCATTGCTTCGATACCATTTATTATCAAGGGCCCTTTTGTATTGAAAGAGGATGCCTGATATAATAAATATTGTCCATATTGTTTTTTATATCACCAGTGCGTGCAATTATGAAAGAAAAAATACCCCAAGATATTATTTTAAAAGAAGAAAATACTGTTGGATCAGATATTATTATTGGTGATGTCCATGGAAATGCGAATTGTTTCAAACAAGATTTAGAATCTCTTTCAAAGACAGATCGCTTGTTTATCGTTGGCGATTTAACAGATAGAGGTCATAACAGTCGAGAAGTGATGAGACAAATATTGAAGCACAAAGAGCAAGTCTTTTCTATTCGTGGTAATCACGAGGATTTATGCTTGGCAACGATAAATTCCTTAGAACGATTAACTCAAGAAAAGAGTAGCTTCATTTTCAATGATACTCATCCATTAAGAGATTATATAAAATCCGGTGAAAAATCTGTGCGTAAACTGGTTCTATTATTGAAAAGTTTGGATGATTCATATGCCTATGAACATGAATATAAAGCTTTGGGAACTACCCTTATTAATGGTGGGAGATGGATGATTCAATTATTTCTAAGCGAATTGGAGAATAAGAGCATTCAATGTCAAGGGGGAACAATTCAATATCAAGAGTCTAGTGAAATAAAATCCATTAAAACATTTATGGAACATTTACCTTACATCATTCATGTTAAAGGAAAAAAGCCATTTAATATTGTCCATGCAGATATGCCCTTTGAGGATGTAGAACTGTATAAACGAATTGCTAATAATAACATGACATTAACAAATAGAGAAAAATCTTACACTACCTGGGCGCGTCAAGATGATCCCAAATTGGAATTGAAGATTAGAACTAAAAAAAGACATAAAGAATCTATCCCATCCTATGTTGGTCATACTCCAATAGTTAAAGAGGAAGAATACGTACCTATAGTGCGTTATGATTCAAATACGGTTAATCTAGATGTAGGCACCTATGCATCTAATGTGAGTCTTGCGGTGAACCATACCAAGGGGTGCTCAGAATATATTGGAAAAAAAGGCAAGTTAAATGAATCTATGTTAGAAAAACAAGAAGAATTAAACCAACATTTACAAAAAAATCCTTATAATCCTTCGTTATATAAACTTGATTCTGTAAAATTATCCGAACACAAAGAGAATAAGCATCCTTCAGTAAAATCCAAACATGAAAAGCAAGTTCCATTTAACTTTGATTCATTTTGGAAACCTCATTATGAGCGAATAAATGAGGATGACAAACAGGATAATTATCTTAATCGGGATGAAGATAATGATTTAAAGCCTAAATAGTAACGTATTGCATGAGTATTCTCGGGTTACCTTGTGACAAAAGGGGTTCATCAGCTGTTAACTAAGTTGTTTGACACTACGATTCTGACTTTTACCTGATTATTTCCTTTGGTTTACCTTCTCAGGTCATCTTTAATGATGTATTTTTATGATCCTCATTTAAGAGCAATTGATAAAACGCTTCATGGAGTGAAACAATGATTCAAAACAAAAAGGCAGTTCAACAATATTCTCAGGAAATCGGCGACCCCGTCAGTTTGGTTTTAAAATGGATTTTATTATTCACTGCTCTTGTATGTTTTTTGGTGCTGATATGGGGTACTTATAAAACGTACCAACTTTCTCCACCTTTACCACAACAATTTGAAACCCAATCAGGTCAAGTGATTATGACAGAAAAGGACATTGTTGCGGGCAAGGCTGGATTTCAGCGTGCTGATTTGATGGATTATGGAAGTCTCTATGGGATGGGATCTTATTTTGGGGAAGATTATACTGCTAAATATTTATTGCGTTTAGGTCGTCTTATTGAAGAAAAAATGGCACAACTCAATTATGGTTTGTCCTTTGTCAGCTTATCCGAAGAGAAGCGCTATTTGGTTCGAAAAAACATGCAGCAAGAGCTTCACAATATTCAACTAAATAGACCCACCTGTATTTTGTCTCAGCCAGTTGCTGATTCAATTTTGCAATTGCAACAGGAAATTGCCTATACTCTATTAAATCATGATGTTCAGTCGGGTTGGACAAAAGCCTATGGTTTAGATAAGCAAAGTGCTTTGCAAACAGCAGATTTCCTTCTTTATTCTTCATTGACTACTATTGCTCATCGGCCTGGTCAAAACAGTTCTTACACCAATAATTGGCCTTATGAACCAAGTATGGGAAATAATCCAACACCAGCTACTTTTTACTGGACCTGGGTTTCTTTTTGCTTTGTTTTCTTAGGTTTTGGCGCTGTTTTATACATTTACCATCGTTATCTTAGCGTGCCTGATGATTCTCCAAAGACACAACTATTTATGGTTTTTAAACCACTTACTTCGAGCCAGCGTAAAGTGGGACAGTATTTTGTGATTGTTGCACTCGTGTTGCTCCTTCAGATTGGTGTAGGGGCCATTATGGCGCATTATTATTCGGAACGTACGAATTTTTATGGTATAGCAATTAATGACTATTTACCCTTTAATTTTCTTCGCGATGTGCACATACAAACCCCTATTGTCTGGATTGCTCTTTCCTGGATTAGTGCGGCAGTGTTTATAGCGCCAATTATTAGTAGGCAAGAACCGAAAGGACAAGGTTTTTTAGTTAGTCTTTTATTTTGGGTCACGCTTTTTATTGTTGGTGGAGCCATTATTGGCGATTACTTAGGGATTATGGGGTATATCAATCAATACTGGTTTTGGATTGGTAATCAGGGACTTTCTTATCTGCAGCTTGGTCGCTTATGGCAAATTGGGTTTTGTCTGGGATTATTTCTTTGGAGTGTGATCGTTTTTCGAGGCATGTGGCCAGATTTAAGCGCTATTAAGAAAGCAACGGTACAATTCTGGACTGGGCATATTCGGCTGGAGCATCTTTTTTGGGCAAGTACGGCGAATGTTGCTGTATTGTATTGTTTTGGGATGATCCCATTAACAGGTATTGAAAAATCATTCACCATTACTGACTTTTGGCGTTGGTGGGTAGTCCATCTTTGGGTCGAACAATCGTTTGAGTTTTTCGCAGCTTGTGCGACTGCTTATCTTTTAATGGGTACAGGTTTGATATCTCGTGTTCTTGCCGAACGAACCATTTACTTTGAAACTATTCTGATTTTTTTAGGTGGGGTTATTGGCACAGGACATCATTGGTATTGGACAGGTACACCTGATATCTGGGTGCCACTCGGTTCGATGTTCTCCTTCATTGAAGTCTTACCTTTAGTGCTTTTGATTATTGATGCGATTGAACATCGGCAATTAATTAAACGTCAAGGTACTTTTACTTATAATTTGGCTTACCTCTACATTTTAGGTGCTTCTTTTTGGAATTTTGTTGGGGCTGGGGTATTTGGCGGTGGGACGTTGAATGCTCCCTTGGTAAATTATTATGAACATGGTACTTTTTTAACACTAAACCATGCTCATACCGCATTGTTCGGCGCTTTTGGTCTGCTTGGCCTGGGTTTAATTTATTTTTGTTTGCGTTATGCTGCAGGTGATCGTTTATCGTGGGGTGATCGGTTGGGCACATGGGCATTTTGGCTTTATAACCTGGGACTTTTATTGTGGATTGTACTCAATTTCTTTCCCATAGGATGGTCACAGCTAATGGATGTCTATGAGCATGGCTTTGCTCATTCAAGAAGCCTTGAGTTTTATAATACAACCATATTGTGGCAATGGTTACGATTTCCTGGGGATGTAGTCTTTGCTCTGGGTGCACTTTTTATGGCTTATGATTTTCTCAGCAAATTGGGACCTTTTTTTCCAAAATTAGAGAGGCTTCATCAATGGCAAAAAAGAAATGCCCAGCTAAATGATGGTTGAGATTAGATACTGGCCCTAAAGTTTTTAATTAATGAACCCAATTCCAGCTTGGTCGATCGGCGCAAGCTGGAAATTAGGTTTCCAACAAAAGACTCCATTTTTTGCGTCTTGATGTAAAGGGGGAAAGAGTGTCTGCTCAGAAACTCGTCTATACTTGAATAAAATTTCATTTTCATAGAGCTAATAACATGGCAAAAACAAAGGAAGATTATTTAGCCAAAAATCGTAATTATGATGAAATTCGTCATGCGGGTGCGATAGGTGATCTTAATGAAGGAATTGAAATAATACTGCATAATATCCCCACAAGATTGATTGCATGGCCTGGCAATGGCTTCCAAACAGAAAGCATCCATGTATCAACACTTTCTCCTGGCATGGAATCGCCAATGTATAATTATCCGATTTCAGAGGAAGCATTCTTATGTGTTCAAGGTCAAGGTGAACTATATCTCCGGGGAAAGTGGGTAAGCATTGAACCTGGTGATATGGCATATTTTCCGGAAAATGTCACCCATGCTCTGCGTAATCCTACTCGCAATAAGGAAGATTTTATATTGGTTAACTCGATTACTCCTCCTTTAGTAAGCTTATATGAAGATTCAGGTTTTTATATTCGCGTCGTGGGTTCTATTGATTTTGATGCCGCAGAGGAAGCAAAAAAAACAATAAGCCGTGGAACAATTTCCCCTGTTAATTATCTTCGTTACAGGGAAACTCACCCAGAGATACGCGCTTGGAATTTAAAGTCACCGGATATTCGTCGTCATGGCGCCCTATTCAATGTATTCAGAGGGGCTGAGTTTGATGCTAATGGAAGCCCCATGCGATTTATCTTGTGGCCAGGCCATGGAACTCGTCAATGCGGCTTCCATTTAACCCGCTGTGCTCCTGGCGATTGCTTTGCTGCTCATACGCATCCCATTTCGGATGAGTGTGTTCCTGTCTGGGCTGGTTCTGCCCGCGGACATCTGGATGGTCACTGGTTTGAAATGGGGATTCACGAATGTTTGTTGGCACCGTGTGGTGTTCATCATGGCGGACCTTTAAATATAAAAACTAAAGTTGATGGTAATTTTGTACAGGACAGAGATACCCTTTGGGGCGGATTTGCATCGCCACCTCAAGGCGATTTGTATTTGAAGGGCGGATATATTAACAACCAGCTGATTGCAGATCCTCCTTCCGTACGATTTACCAATATTGAACCATTAGATTGATAAAAAAGTGCTTATGCTCTTAGGGCAGATAGAATAATCAGACGTGGGATTACAAAATGTTACTTATTATATGTTCAACCAACTTTTAAATTATGAATATGCTACATTGTTTAAAAAGCTTTCTCGCCGTTGTTGATTATAAAAATTTTTCAGCTGCGGCAAGAAACCTCCACATATCTCCATCTAAGATAAGCAAACAAATTACATGGTTAGAAGACGAGCTAAAAATAAAGTTATTGGTTCGCTCAACTACAAGTTTAGTTTTAACAGAGAAAGGTTATTATCTCTATAAACAAGCATTGATTCTTTTTGAGCAGTTAGGAAAAATCAAAGCGATAGGAAATACTGAAAAATTAGAACTAAAAGGTTCTCTGAGAATATACTTTACTGTTACCCCCATTATCCCTTACTTAACTTCGTTAAGTATTCAGTTTATGAAAACTCATCCCAAGTTAGAAATAAATATCGATATTGGCTATCAAGCTATAGACGTTTACTCATCCGAATTCGATCTCGCTCTGTCCTTCGATAGAATTAATAATCAGAGACTGATATGTGTCAAGCTGTTTTCCGTTCAGCGTAAAATTTTTGCTTCTCCCAACTATTTAAAAGAGCATGGTATTCCTGAAACATTACAAGATATAGAACATCATCGTTGTTTGATTAATACACTATATGGGTTACAAAATAAGTGGATTTTCAAAAAGAACATTATTTCTGTTTCGGGGAATTTTAAAAGTAACAGTGCCGACTTATTAAAACAAGCGGCAGTAAATGGAATGGGACTTATCTGGGTACCTTGTTTTTCTGTAAGTACAGAAGTAGATGCAGGACTGTTAGTACCTGTGTTACCTGAAGAAACCTCACCCAAGATAACTCTTTATGCTATTTATCCCAAACATCTGGCTTATGAAGAGAAAATACGCCAATTATTGAATTATTTTTATGAGCAAGCATTGTCTGATGGAGTTGCTCATAATTAATAACCAGCCTCAACTGCTAACTGACATACTAGGATGGAAATTCTTAACTTATTCATTTTAAAATATTATTTTAAATCTCATGGGGATTGAGATAAACCTCTTGATATAACTGAATCTTTTTTCCATTTTAGAAATTATTACTTTCCTAATTACTGTATTCTCCAGTTTTGGAAACAGAATTAAAATTAATCAAGTTGGCTAAATAGTCATCAAAAAACATCATTACTACTTACTCATTGGCTAATGAAAATTTTGTAATACGATTTCGGAGATTAATTTTATGAAGGCAAAACAAGAGCGAAATGTACCAGGCGTTGCTAAGAAAATTACTATTTTAGATTTTGACCAAACAATTAGTATTCAACATACGTTCAGTGAACATTGTTTAGATAATCACCAAAATCAATCAGCGACCGACATTTATCAGCTTGGGAAAAATCATGCGATCCAGAATGTAAAAACGGGTATTGAAGCTGTGTTAAAGCATAATGACGATGATGAGTTAACTGCGATTGCCACCTATCATAATAATCCTACCTACATTGCGGGATATGTTTCTCGTATTCTAGGTAAGGAGCTGGTTTTTCAGGAAACATTATATTCAACTCAGCCAACTACTGCTATTAACGTGTATAAGGTAGCTGGCATAGAAAGACCCTTCTTAATTTCTTATCTTCCCGACTTAGGATCTGCATTCCAAACAAAGATGAGCCAATTGGCAGGTAAAAATAACCAAATTAATTTTTTAACCCAAGTACTGAATAACAAAGGTCAAATTGATACAAATAATTTTATTATTAACTTTTATGATGACACTCAAAAAAACCACCTGAATGCGAAAGAATTGTCAAAAGTGAATTCTTTTTTGGTTCAAGGGAATAACAGTAACTTTTCTCTTCAAGAGCAACATCTTTGTGCAGAACAGGCTTTTGTAAACCTTGTCCAGAACAACAAAGTATCTCAAGTATCTACTGGTCCTTCGATGCAATCTATTAACATAGTTAATCCGAATCCGATGAATATGCAGACCAGAAATCCAGCAGTTTACCACCCGCCGATATTATCTCTGAATCCTGCTTATGGATACACGACTGGGCGTGATGACTCTCACCACTATATAAATGTAGCTCCAAATAACAACCCCCAGCCTGCTGTTATTTCGCCTTTTGCTAATCCATCAATGCTATCTTATGGATACGTTACTGGGTGTAATGACTCTCATCATTACATGAATGTCGCTCCAAATAACAACCACCAACCTGCTGTTATTTCACCGAATTTCGTTAATCCTTCGATGCAATCTGTTGCTATGGTTAATTCGAATCTGACAAATATACCGACCAGAAATCCAGCAGTTTGCCCCCCACAACCGATGCTATCTCTGAATAATCATCCTACTTATGGATACATGAACGGGCGCGATGTACAACCTCAATACTCTGTGAATGTAGCCTCAAGCAACAATGTAAAGCCTGCTGTTATTGCACCTGTTCCCCCAACAAATCTAACTGTAACACAGGGCGTTGATTTAAGTAGTGTTCGCGTGAGTGAAAGAAGATGGACTAGCGATAATATCTCTTGCACGGAAATCTCTTGTCCAAAAGGCAACCAAGCACATTTTATTATGATGGAATTGAAAGAGAAAGGTATCAATGTTCTCCAATTCTATACGTATAATAATTTTTGTCGAATTAAAATTGCGAGTAATTTAAATGCCACCGCATTTATTCATAATCTTATTCAGAATCATAGCATAACATCGAATAATAACAGGGTAGTTAGTGGGGGTGATTTTTTCAATGCAACCCATCACAACAACACCCCATCGTTAGAAGGAGTTGTGAATCCATTAAGATTATATAGAAATTAATCTATCCTGTGCTTTCTTGCTTTGAGCAGGAAAGTACACCACTTAGTATATTTTGATTCAATTACATGCGCTATTTTGTTCGCTCTCGATCCAACCTTGCTTCATTATGTAGATTAAGCAATTCCTATCTATAATTTAATTTAAACCGGTTTTTTCCGTAGTGTGATAGGGAAATATTTTTCACATCAGCTGAACTGGAGGTAATCAATAATGTTACCCACACAATTACTGCCATATTCAGTCATTCTAATTTTGCTAATTGCAATGATTTTCTTTATATGGAACAAGTGGTCATATGCTATTACCGCAATAATCGCATTATCTGCTGCTGTTATTCTTGGTGCAGTTCCAGCTGATAAAACCTTCTCTGGACTAAATAACCCAGCTGTAATAACAGTGGCTAGCATTATGATTGCTACACATATTATTGCTAAGTCAAATGTTCTTAAAATCGTAATCAATAAATTTGAAATGCGCACTCAATCATTAGAGGTACTTTATTTCAGCATTTTTATTGCATTTATTTCTGCATTTCTGAACGATACAGGTGCATTAGGACTTATATTACCGGTTAGTATATATACTTCTCTTAAGTACAACCGTTCCCCCTCTTATATTTTAATGCCTATCGCAATGGCTTCATTAATGGGCGGCATGGTAACATTAATAGGTACTGCCTCCAATTTGATTATTTCTAATTTTCGCGCACAGTCTGTTGGTAAACCCTTTAGTATGTTTGATTTTACCTATGTTGGTTTTTTTACCGCTTTAATTGGGGTTTTATTTATAAGTTTTCTTGGTTGGCGCTTGTTACCTAAACAGAAAATACAAAAAACTTCATTTAAACCAATTTATACCATTGAAATTCGTATACCTCCAAAATCAAAATGGATAGGTAGGACGTTTGATTGTTTTAAAGACGAAAGCAAATTATTAGCTGAGATTATGGGGCTTATAAGAAGAAAACGAAAAATAAATTTACAAGAAAGTACTGAAATCAAATCAGGTGATCGCTTCATTATCCAAGCAACCCTAAATAGCTTAGAAGAACTTTCCAATTCTATAGATATAGTTATTTCTAACTTTATAAGAAAAGGAAGTAAAAACAAGTCAAATGATATTTTATTGGAAGCCATTGTGCCAACTAAATCAAATATTATAGGCAAAAAAATTAAAGACACTAATTTACGAGCTGTTTATAAAATTTCTTTTATAGCTATATCAAAGGCGACTAGTTCTAAAATGGGAAGAATCAGAAATATAATTATTGATCCTGGTGATATGGTGCTATTACATTGTAAAGATCCAAATGTGATAGATACACTTCCTTCTTATGGTTTGATTCCCATAGAGACATCAACATTGCAATTAAATATGGGATTTAAAAATTTTATTCCGTTGATAATCTTCACGATTGCAATTTTATTGTCTGGATTATTGATTATGCCCATTCAAATTGTTTTTTCTGCCGCCGCTTTGCTTATGCTTTTGACTGATAATACAGCCCTAACATATGTATATAAACAGTTTGATTGGTCGGTCATTATTTTTCTAGTTGCGATCATTCCCCTAGGAGACGCGTTAACTCAAACTGGCGGGGCCGATCTCTTGGCACAATTGATATTAAAATTTTCACAGCACCTCTCTATTTTTTGGATCATTGCACTTTTAATGGGAATCTCCATGTGCATTGCTAATTTTATTCATAATGTAGCAACAGTCATTGTTATGGCTCCGATCGCTATGAGTCTTACAAATTCTTTAAAAATACCCGTAGATCCATTTCTTATGGCTGTAGCCATCGGTTCTTCCTGTGCCGTGTTAACACCAATTGGACATCAAAACAATCTATTAGTCATGGGGCCTGGAAGATATAAGTTCATGGATTATATGCGACTGGGATTGCCACTTGAAATAATAGTGTTGGTTGTGGCAACTCCTCTGATATATTGGATATGGTATTTGTAATAAGTAGTTTATGGTTGTATCTTGCAAAAAAATGGATGAGTCTACTTGCCTACCGCATAAGTCTGCTTAAATTGGGTATTACAATGCTATAATTTTTAAATATAAAAGGTATTTGTATGATTCTTATAGCCGGAGTGGACGAAGCGGGGCGTGGGCCTTTAGCTGGTCCTTTGATTACAGCAGCTGTTATCTTGCGCCAACCTATTTTGGGTTTGACCGATTCAAAAAAATTAACGTCCAAACAGCGTGAGCAATTTACTCTTCAAATTAAACAAGAAGCGCTCTATTATGCTTATGGTCGTGTTGAGGTTGAAGAAATTGATGTGTTAAATATTCATCATGCAACATTACTTGCCATGCAACGGGCCATTGATGCCTTGCCAGTTATACCACAGAAAGTGCTTATTGATGGTCTTCATACCCCCAAAATTGCCATAAACTGTGAAGCAATCGTTCATGGGGATTTATTAATAAATGTTATCAGTGCTGCCTCTATTCTCGCAAAGGTTGCTCGAGATGCTGAAATGGTAAGTTTGGATGCGCTTTATCCTGGTTATGGGTTTGCTACCCATAAAGGGTATGCAACTAAAGGACATAGAGAGTCTTTAAACAGGCTTGGCCCTTGTGCAATCCATAGGAAATCATTCAACCAGGTAAGCATGATTAAAAATGATAAGTAGAAAGTAGGGCGTGTTGACGATTCAACACGCTTATAATGTTGGAAATAAGAAAAACAAAATCTCTGTTTTCTTGACATACAGAATTCAAATTGATTAAATTCACATTAAGAAAATCGTTAGGGGTCGGTACTCTTCAAGTCATCCTGACCAACCCTGTCTCTAGAGGATTTTTGGTGATGGCTTTTATTGTTAATACAATAGGAGCCATTATCATGCGTCAATACGAATACTCCCCGTATATTCTAAGTCTAAAAGAAGGGGATAACTTATTTAAAAGCATAATAAATTATGCCTCTTATGCTAATTTAAAATCTGCAAGTATCAGTGGTATTGGTGCTTTATCTAATGTCACGATGGGTTTTTATCATCGTGATACCAAACAACATACCAGGAAATTGTTTCAGGAAACCTATGAAATTGCCTCTTTAACCGGCAATGTAACTTTAGCTGATGAGGGTTGGTTTGTACATATTCATGCAGCTTTAGGTGGTGATAATTTTCAGCTTTTTGGTGGTCATCTCATTAACGCGGAAGCGAGCGCATCAACAGAAATTGTAATTTTTCCTTTAAATTACACGGTCATTCGAGAAAAGCATCCTGACTTAGAGATAAAAGTCATACCTCCGTTTATAACGCTTTAGAGTAGAGGTGAAAAATGAAAATTATCGCTAATTCAAATGCGTTAAAAGCGTATAATATTGATGAACTACAATCTGATTTAAACCAGGCGATCAGCAGTTATAACCAAAACGGCATAATTGTTCTTAAAGATTATATTAATCAGACGGAACTAACTCATTTATTAAGTGAAATTGAACTCATAGAACATGATGCAGAAGTCGATATTGCTCAAAATTGGAATAATGAAATCGTTTGTTTTTATTCTAAAAACCCTTTGAAACAAGAATCAGAATCTAAAGAATATGTTACTGATCCTTATTTTCAAGCCTCTAGTCAAAAGGGGCATGTATTTTATGAAATGATAGATAATGTCAGAGTAGTTAATAGGATTGGACATGGTATGCATCTCATAGAAAAATATTCAATGATGCAACAGGTCATTTATCGGAATCCTATGCTGATGATGATTTTGAAAGGCATAGGCTATAGAAGGCCAATTTGTCATCTGAGCGTTTATATTCCTAAGTATGCTTATGGTTTCGGTAGTGAGGTGCGGCCGCATCAGGAATCAACATTTGCTTACACTGAGCCTGCATCAGTAATTGTTTTATGGTTAGCCTTGGAAGATGCGTGCATAGAAAATGCATGCATGTATGGAGTTATTGGTAGTAATCATTGGCCTTTAAAATGGGTTTCGCATGTAAATCATCAACATAAAATCAGGCAATTTAAGCAACTTAATGATGTTTCTATTCCTGATTTTATTACAGAAAATTATTGTTATATGCCCTTAGAAGTCAAGGCTGGAGATGCATTATTGTTTCATGGTAATTTTGTTCATTGCAGTCCAGTCAATTATTCAAACTGTTCCCGCAAAGCCTTATCTTTTCAATTCATTGAAACTTTGGGAGTGAATTATTCCAAGAGCAATTGGTTACAGTCTCCAAATCATGTTTATTTATATTAACTCTGACGGATAAGGAAAAAATAAAAATGTCTATGTATGATAGCTGTGAGTTATTTAAAACCTATTTTGCTAATGCTAGTGAAAAATCCATACTTATTGACTTAATGCGTACTCGATTTTCTCCATTCTCGCATCAGCTAAATATTTTGGATTTAGGTTGCCATGATGGTAACTTAATAAAAAAAATAATTGATGCTTATGCCAGTAGAATGCCCTCAAAAGTCACTATAACTGGTGTAGATCCTAGTATAAATGCTTTATTAGAATATTCAAAAAATAAGTTTACCATTCCCGTTCATACAAATACCTTTGCTGGTACAGCTGAAAGCTATTTTCTAAGGCATTTAGGTGATGAGCATTTTGATTGGGTTATCGCTTCCCAATGCCTTTATTGGTCTTTGGATTTGCCTTATGTAGTGAGGAACATAGCAGAGTGTGGGGCGTCAGGCCTAATTGTATTAAGAGGTCATCGTGGAATTTATGAAATTCAATCATGCTTCAAGGCATATATAGGAAATAAAAACGAGCAATTTTATACTGCAGCTGACGTAGAATCTGCCTTGCTTCATTTGAATATACCTTTTGAGAAAGAGATTAAAACAACATTTATTCAATTACCTCAGCAAGGGAGTATGGAGATGAAATGGTTAATCGCCTTTTTTTTACAACAAAACGAAAAAGATATAAATAATGATATTTGGCAGGAAGTGGAATCTTGGATTTTAGCGAAAACCTCAGAAAAAATGGCACATGATGTTAGTTTTTTTTGGTTAGGAAAAGCAATGCTCAAGAAATAAGTAAACATCATAACCGATATTCAAATCACAAAGATCTAAATAAGGGGCTCTAAGACGCCCCTTTTAGTGAATAATTTTTATTAAGAATAGCTCATCTGCAATGCTTGTTGTTCTGAAGATGAAGAAACAGTGTTTGGTGATGCGAATAAGCTATCGCGGGAGTTTCCAACTGAAATTTGAGAGGGAATAAATGAAGGTAGAATCGCTTTGACAGCACTATCATTAAAGATTCCAGAAGCGACTTTATTGCCTTTATAATCGTTTACTTCTTTAATAGCCTCATTGTTTACAGCTCTTACCAGCTCAGAAGTTGTAAATACATAATATCCAGGACGCTCGCTATAACGACCAACAGTGTGTTTAAACATGGTCATCAGTTCGCCATAGGATTTGATGTCATTTAATTTAGCTAATGCTTGGGCAATAGTTTCAGTTCCAAAAACCACAGTTGGTTTAATTAATAGAAGATTTTCGTCAGATTGGCTTAATTTTGCAATCAAGTTGGCTCGTGCTGCAGATTGAGATTCCCAGTAAACTGAAAATGTATCATCCTTTGGCGCGTTTCTTGTATGTGGAAATAAAAAGTTACCGATTTGATTCCAGAATGCAGCTGTAGGATTCATTTGCATTTGTGCTGCTTCCAGTTCCTCTATAGTGACTGTTTTACAAACAGCAGTGAACGTCACATAAGCATATTTTCCAGGTTTATAAGAGAGATAACTTTTATCATCTTGAAGCGTAAGTGCATGTTGTTTTCCATTCACACTGAGCTGATATCCAGTTTCTTTAGAGTGGGTTACCTTTAACACGCCAAAGGTTTCTTCTTCAATTTCTTCTGCAAGCTGTGCTAAGAATAGATCATTTTTATTTTCAACAGTCCCACCATTAACTGTTAACACTGAACCGCCACGAGGGCCAGCAAAAACATAATTTTCTCCATTAATTTTGAAGACAATTTGTAAACCTGTCCCATCTGGAACAATGCCTAACTCAGCAGCATTTTGATCATAATACGCTTGAGGCGTTTCCAAAGGACTCAGGTTAATTATTTTTTCGGTCATTAGATTACTCACTTTTTCGTTAAAACCTGTAACCTCAAAGCTAATTGACGTTACTACATCGAGAAAATTCTGCGAAAAATTATATCATAGGTAAATTGAAAAAATAGTGCACTTTGATACTATATAGAGCTTATTCATTTGGTTGACAGTCATGCAAGAACGTATTGATAAGTTACAAAAAAATACCCATGGAGACTTAGTGAGCTTATTGCAAACGGGTAAAGCAATACTTATTCTGGATAATGATGGGACTATTTTCAACTCCCAACCTTCCGAGGCATGGAGAATAAGAACAATTTTATCTAGTCTGGGGGAAACTCAACTTCCCACAATGGAAGAGCTACTTGAAATTGGTTATGGCAAAAAAACATGGGCCAATGGATTGATTCAATCATTAAAAGAGCAATTTCCATTTCTTTCTGCAGACAATCTGGAAAAACTGAAGCGTCAATTAGAAAGCGGCGCTGTTGATGAACTTATTGTGCAGATGGGACATAATATGCTTCCTATCTCTGGGGCTGAGCGTTTTTTACTAGATATGAATGAAAAGGGGCATAAGCTTGCAATTTGCAGTGATAATTATTCGGATACCGTAGCCGAGGCGATTAATTATCATATTCGCGGTGTGCATTGTCAGTTGCCCGATAATCGGGAACCTCACGAGCATGCAGTGAAAAAAGCAATACAATTTGGAGATTATATCATTACTTTAAATGATACTATGGGTGTTAATCTCAAGGGCAAACATAAACCAGATCCCACTAAATTATTAATCCAGCAATTTAAAGCATTAATGGACTTAAATGTAGTTGAAGCACCACAACTCGAGAAATTCATTGCTAATCCTGAATTTAGACGAGAATTAAAATCACACGTAAATTATCGAAAAACGGTATATATTGGTGATGATGTTAATGATTACTTAGCAGCCGCGAATGCAAATTTTGATTATTTTATTGCATCAACGAAAAGTGGCAAATGTAATGAGGAGCAATTTTCCTTTAAAATTGATACGAATCAGTTCGATATTGAAGTGATAATGATTGATAATCTACAAATGCTTAATGAGTGGATTAATACTGTATCTAGTGATGTACCCATTGAAATTACTCCCAGTAAAAAAGTAACTGATTTCAAAGTGGGGACGAGTTCGCATGTGTTTTTTGATGCAAATTCTAATGCAAATACCCAAACAACTGTTCAAACTTGTGCGCCTAAGTATAGTTTTTAATTGCATGCACAAGACAGCTATTTGTCCTTAATGATTTTTATTTTTGCAGGGAAGTGAAATCCAGCTTTTGTTGATTTTATTGCGACTTCACTGGAAAAAATCCGTAGCCCTCTGATTATCATCACTTTTGTGTAGTATTGCAGCTAAAGCATCACACGCAGTAAAATATGTAGGTGAGTTTCATAAAATTAATGATATTCAGGTTATAAAAGAATTTGCTTTATTTCGGAATACATTTTTTTTAAAGAGATTACGGTAAACTGCCGCAATTGTGTGTAAAATAAGATCAGTTGCAGTGCAAGTTGAAAAACAAAAATAAACGATCCGGGGCACCACTTGTTCTGTTTTTTTGAGGTATGTAGACCACCAATTGTCAACAGACCTTAATATAAATTTAAACAATTAGGAGCTAAATTATGGATTTTTCATCATCAATTGAAGAAATTGCAGAATATATTGGTGAAAAAGTATATTTGCGAGGTTTTCCGATTGTAGCGCAGGATGTGGGTGGGACTCAGCTTTTAGACCGAAGTCGAATTATGCCCAATAGCCCTGATAGGGTCACACATGGTTTTGATAATGCTAACCGTTCCGCAGCTTTACTTCCTTATATTATTGATCTATTAAACCGAAACCAGACCGAACTTCCTGATCATTTGCAAAAACAGCTCGCTGAATTAACTCCTGAACATATTAAAGCGTTACAAATAGTAGCGTTAATGCGGGCGAGTGGACGCCACTATCATCCTAATATTACCCCCCATTACTGGAATAATCCTGATTATGGTAGTGGTTCTCTGTATGCAAAATATGGCGAACAGGAATGTTTGGCTATGTTACAGGAATTACAAGTTCCTTCTTCTTTAGATCACCAAAAATTAGCTTTTGCGGTATTAGGTAATGAATTTGTTACGAGTTTGTATGCAGATTCAAAAGATGAGGCTGCAAAAAATATTCACCATAGAGGTAAAGATGATTTATATAGTCTGTTAATTAATGTGTTGAATGTTTTAGAAACGACAAGAGATCGTAAAGATAAGGTAGTCCAATTAGAATGGATGCCTTTGTTTAATCAGTTAGGTAAAAATGGGCAGAATGAATTCATTGATTTGGCAAAGACACATATTGAATCTATTAGAGATTTTCAAGAATTTTTATGGACCACTACCAAAGTAGAAAGTCAAATCATTGCAGCCCCGGATATGGTTAAAGGTAAAAGTTATAATGGAAAAAAATGTACCGCCCAAAAAATGTTTGATCTAATGGCTGAAACCCATGGAAATAGGGCAAAAATAGAAAAAAATACAGACAGCCCATTAGAAAGTGCACGAGCTGCCGTCCAACATTGGAAAGACAATTTGAACGAGGAGAGTAAAAATAATGAGGATGATTTATCGCCGCGGAATTCAATTAGATAATCAATCATGTAAGGAGATTTCAATGAAAAAGAAACTATTTCTTATTTTAATCTCTGTGCCTCTTATAACTAGAATGAATTGTCTACGAATCCTCGAGCCTCACTTATTGGCAGTCTGCTGTAAATGTTCATGGGAGTAAATTTTGGCTGGAACTATCTCAAGATCGATTAACCGAAAATAGTCAAACTATAGCCCTATCTTACGGTCTAAAAATTTTTTCGGTGTCTGGTAAAATCTCAAAAAAAACGCCCATATTTTTTCTCTCTTTCTCAAGAAAATCCATAAATCCATTGTATATTTTTTGATCACCAAATTGAGGGTCGGTAACTATAAACTGTCCATTGTATTTCTTTCCTAACAAGGTATGAAGTACTCCCGTATTTATCACAATCAGCATTGTTATTCCTTCAGGAAAATCAGCTTCGCTTAATTCTGTAAGTGTTACTTTTTTTCTTATAGGTACATTTTTTTTGAACAGTGAATAGAGAGAGGTGATCATCGTATCTCTTGAGTACTTATTGCGTACAGACTTAGATAACTCTTTAATTTCAATACCAATTACATTGAGATGGTGTTTTTGGAAGTAGGATACAATCTTTTCTGGCGATGCGGCTTTGCCAGGCTCCAGCCAGATTTCTTTATATATTTCTAGTTCTTTGCTTGGAGTATAATTGCTTTGATCAATATATCCTCTTTCAAGAAGTATCCTTATAATTGCTCTTGCAGTACAAGAATTTTTAAATTTTTGCTTGTCTATCGAAGGCTCAATATCGTCGAGTTTTGCTTTTAATTTGGAATTATTGAGTACGAAATCTGCAGCCTCGTCAGAAGTAACTATTAATTTGAGGAAACTTTTATGATCAAGCATATTAACAAATTCTTCTGATGTAAGAAGCAATTTTATGGTATCTGAGGAAAGATGTTTCATTGTTCCTAATGTAATAATTCCTTCAATAGGCTTATCATGAGTACTATGGATTTTTTTAAATGTACTTACAAATTTTTCTAAAGTAGCTTTATTAATTGCAATATCTGCATCTTTACCAAAATTAAAATCAATGCTTTTATAGATATTTCGGCTGTATTCAATATCACTAAGCGTCGCATCTGGAAATTGTGCTGTTGTAATATTTAAAATCATAAGCGTTAACCCTAGTATTAATGAATTTACTCATTGTGAGTGATGATAAAGATAGAGCCACCTACCTGGATGCGTTCAGGCTGGGAAATGCGTCAGCATTATGTCGAGGCCTTAACAGGAACTTAGAGAAAGCGTAAGTGCCTTCTGAGCCTGAACGAGCAGGGAAATAATGTATCTCTTATTCCGAACTCACCTTATTTATGTATTATAGAACATTTAATAATGTCTTCTGGACGCTAACTGTTTTGAATATCCATCCTAATTTTTCTTCTGGTAATTTGCATCTGTTATTGGAATTGATAAATTAAAACATTGACCTCATCCTGAGATTTATATGAGTATTGCATTAGTTTGGTTTCGACAAGATTTAAGGTTGAATGATAATCCTGCATTTATTGAAGCTTGTTCCCGTTATCAGTTTGTGATTCCACTGTATATTTATGAAGAAAAAAATAGTGTTTTAGGAAGAGCGCAAGCATGGTGGCTGCACCATAGTCTTACTTCCTTAGGCCATTCTTTAAAACAACTTGGATTAAATCTCATTCTTCGTAAAGGAGATCCATTAGCGATTATTTTAGACATAGTCAAGTCAGTTTCTGCAAACTCCGTGTTTTGGAATCGCTGTTATGAGCCAACAGCGATTTCACGTGATAAAAAGATTAAAGCAACTTTGTTGGAATATGGTGTTGTAGTTCACAGTTCAAATGGAAGTTTGCTGCACGAACCTTGGACAATTAGAAATAAAAACGGCGATTATTTTAAAATGTTTACCCCTTATTGGAAACACTGTAAACAAATCCTTAATATCCGACCACCTATGCAATTGATGCAGCAACCAACTGGAGTCGAAATTCAAAGCGAGGAGCTTTGGGAGTGGAAATTATTACCTAACCTCAATTGGGCGTCACGATTTGCCGATTATTGGACTCCAGGAGAGGGGGGAGCACAACAAAAACTCCATGAGTTTATTGAGCATCATCTTAATGGTTATAAAAAAAATCGAGATTTTCCTATAAAAAATGCGACATCACGTTTATCACCGCACTTGCATTTTGGAGAAATCAGTCCGTTGATCATTGTACGAGTAATTGAATTAGCAAAACTTGATCTTAACTGTGATTTAACCTCAGCGGAGCATTTTCTATCCGAGCTGGGATGGAGAGAGTTTTCAATTTATCTACTCTATCACTTCCCTAGTCTACCCTATCATCACTTTAGGGAGGAGTTTGATGTATTTCCTTGGCATCACGATGAGCAATTATTAGCTCGCTGGCAAAGAGGTTTGACGGGTTATCCCATAATCGATGCGGGCATGAGAGAGTTATGGGCAACAGGTTATATGCACAATCGTGTACGCATGGTTACTGCGTCATTCCTTACCAAAGGATTGCTGATTGATTGGCGTTTGGGGGCGGATTGGTTTTTAGATACTCTTGTGGATGCTGATTTAGCAAATAATAGTGCAAGTTGGCAATGGGTGGCAGGATGCGGAGCTGATGCAGCACCTTATTTTCGTATTTTCAATCCAGTATTACAAAGCCAAAAATTTGATCCGGACGGCAGTTATATTCGTCATTGGGTTCCTGAACTTGCTCAATTGGAGGGGCAAGTGATACATGCTCCATGGGAGTCTTCTAATTGTGACACTATTTATTTGAATACAAACTATCCAAAACCCGTTATTAACCATCATGAAGCAAGGACGAAGGCATTAAGTTATTACAATGAGTTAAAAAAGAGGGATAAATCAAGACCTTTCCTATAATCATAAAGAAATTCATTAATACTTGCTTAAGGTAAATTGTATTATTATTGACAAGATGTGATGACAGCAGGAGTTGCTATTGGTTTAGCGGCCACAGCAGGTATTGGTGTTGGGATTGCAAGTAAAGCGGGCATGTTTGCACATAGAGCTGCAAAAGGTTCTATAGCCAATGCAATGGAAGAAGTGAGTAGCAGTATAGAAAAAACCAAAAGCATGAATTAAGTTTAAACGATTAAGCAAATGATGAAGAGTGCTTTTGATCTTGCCTATATAGTGCAAAATATTGGGTATAGGTCAAGGAAGTCCCTATCTATAATGAGGTTTATACGGTATTAAACTCAATATCAGTAAGTAACTTCTCTAACATGTCGGGTTTGATAGGCTTTGTAATGTGAAAATCAAAGCCAGCTTCTTTGGCTCTGCGTCTATCATGTTCCAGACCCCGCCCGGTAAGTGCGGCTAATATAATATTTTTTCCCCACGGTTGTTTTCGGATTTCCTTAGCCACATCATAGCCATTAAGTTGTGGCATGCCGATATCCATTAGAATTAAATCTGGACGAAATGAGCTAGCAGTATCTATTGCATCTAAACCGTTAGACGCAATTTTTATTGTGTAGCCCATAAGTTCTAGCAATAAAGTCAAGCTCGTTGTTATATCAACATTGTCATCCACTACAAGGATACGACGGCAATGTGTTGGATTTATTGGCTCATTTTTGTAATCAAGAGATGAAGCGATTGGTATCCGGACAATAAACTCGCTGCCAAAGTTTTCTCCTTTACTCTTGGCTTCGACAGTTCCACCATGTAACTCAACCAACTGTTTTGCAAGCCATAATCCGATTCCCAATCCTTCTTTTGAACGTTCCAGTTGTTTATCAACTTGGGTAAATTTATCAAAAATATGGAGCAACATGTGGGCCGGTATACCGATGCCATTATCAAGTACTGATACAACCACGTGATCGTGATGTAGTTGAGCTGATAGCCAAATCATTCCTCCTTTTTCTGTGTATTTGGATGCATTATTAAGAAGATTTGAAAATACTTGGGTAAGCCTGGTTATATCGGCTTGGATATAAATAGGATAGGAAGGCAGATCAACGTGTAATTTGTGTTCTGCTGCTTTGATTATGGGATAGCTGCTTTCAAGGGTTTGCTGAATGACTTTTGACAGTTCTATACGTTCCATGTGCAGCTGAATTTTGCCATGACTGATTCGATTAAGATCCAGTAAGTCCTCAATGAGACGAGCCATTTGCACAACTTGTCGTTCTATTATGTCCTGAGCTTGTTCAATGATGGGTGCATTCTTCTTTGCAAGCCGCATAATTTCTAATGCATTAAAAATAGGAACAAGGGGGGTACGTAATTCATGAGCTACGGTGGCTAAAAATTCATCCTTATGTCGAGACGTATTGAGTAATGCTTGCTCAGCCTCCTTGCGGATACTCACATCACTTGCAATACCGAACCATTCAATAATTTCTTCCTTCTTGTTGAGAATAGGGATAGCACGAGAGTGCGTCCAACCAAGCGAGCCATCCAAACGAAATCCACGATGTTCCAGATCGAAAAGACCTCTAGCTTGAATGGCCTCTTGCATCGTTTGTTTTACATGCACTTGATCCTCTTGGTGAATGTACTTATCTATCCACTTTTTACATGGTTCGAGCAGATCGGTAATAAATTCACGTCCTTGCAGATATCTTATTTCGCTCCAGTCAGCATTCATACGATAAACAACATCGGAGGTGGCGCTGATCAGCGTTCTGAAGTGCTCTTCGCTTTCATGCATTCCCTCACACGCTTGGGCCTTGGTGATACTGATTGCTACTTGTCCTGCGACGAGATCGAAAAAACCTCGGTAAGCATCGTCCAAGGAGCGACGAGCGCTTACACCCACCACCAAAAAACCCATAAATTGGTTCTGTCCTGGTTTTGCTAATGGGAGAACAATTGCTTGCGGTGATGGTTCTGGCCAGGGACCTCCTGGCAATGGGCCAAATTGTCCTGGCGGGTGTGAAATAATAATACTACAACCTGATTTGATGACTGAGGTAAATGGCCACGGTTCTTCAGAATCTGAAAGTTCAAGAGAAACTGGGCTTAATGGCTCACCAGCCATAATGCCACTGGATGCTGCTAGCGAAATCAATTTCTGAGCGCCGTCAAGTAAGTATAAAAGTGCAAAAGGTACATCTTTTGGATTTTTTTCCAGGATACGTATACTCGTTTTGCAAGCATCTTCGACTGATTTGACTTCTTTATTATGGTGAGCAGCAAGCTCGCGAAGAGTATACAACCGTCGCGCACTAATGTTGCGTTCAGTCTCTTCAATGACTACGCACAAAATACCATTAATATGGCCTTGATCGTCAAATACAGGACTATATGAAAAGGTATGATAGGTCTCTTCCAGAAAACCGTTTCGCTTTAAAAAGAAAAGTAGTCTTTCATCCCGGGTTGCCTGACCAGAATACAGCACTGATTCAGCGCGAGAGCCAACTTCAGGCCAAACTTCACAAAGCGAGCGACCTAATGCCCATGGATGTTTTGGGCCAAGAGTCATCTTGGCATAAGCATCATTATAAAAAAGGGTGAGATTTTGTCCCCAAGCCAGCCACATGGGATAGCGGTTAGCAAGTATTGTTTTAATCATTGTAGCTAAGCTTTGCGGCCACTTGTTCATTGGTCCCACTGGAGTCTTTGACCATTCAAAAGTACGAGTCAATTCTTCCATTTCACTTGCTCCAACAAAGGCACCAAGCAAATCGTTGGGATTAGATTTTTCCATAGTGGCGCAATTATTTCCAAATAATAATTTACTCATTCCCTAATCCCAAAATATTGATAAATGATTTAATCATTAATATTTTTACATTGCTTTTGAAATCATATTTAAATTAAGAAAATGGTGCAAGTTTCAATTTTTCAGTCCAGGCCAAACAGACTAATCAGCCGATTTGCTCAATTAAAAAATAAACTGTTGTTTTTTAGGAGGCGGCAGCAAGGAAAACCGTAATAGAAGTTCAATAAGTATTAGCTATATTAATAAAGAATGATCATTAAAAAAGGACTTTAATATGAACTTAATTTTATTAATTGTTTTAATTGTGCTGATATTAGCCTTACTTCCTACATGGCCTTATAGTGCAGGCTGGGGATATTATCCTAGTGGTGGTATTGGTTTAATTCTTCTTATTTTGATTATTGTATTGCTTGCACGAGGAGGACCTTAAATAAATGCCAAAACCATTACGCTACACGAAAGATAACATCATCAAAAATGATTGAGAAGTTTTTAAGAAGGCATCAACCATTAATATTAAAACCTATGAATTTTCAACGATAAGGAGTGTTACTATGGAAAATAGAGGGATTGTAAAATCTGGGGAAATCACTGGGACAACGGTAATGAATCCAGCAAATGAGAAATTAGGTGAAATTGCAGAAGTAGTTATTGATAAACAAACAGGGAAAGTAAATTATTTAGTATTAGATTTTGGTGGTTTTTTAGGATTTGGTAATAAATATTTTGCAGTACCTTGGCAGTTGTTTTTATATAACAATAAGGACGATTGTTTTATTCTTAATATAGATAAACAGCATTTAAAAGATGCTCCTGGTTTTGATAAAGATCATTGGCCAAATTTTTCTGCACCAGAGTTCACTACCTCAATTACTGGCTTTTATACTATAAGGAAATAATGAGTTTCTAGTTCTTTACTCACTACAGCAGGGGGGTAATTGAATTTTTATCCGTAAATCGAATTGGCAACAAAGCATTTTTAAGATAGAGCTTCTTAGCTCTATTAAGCGGCTCTATCTTAAAAGTACAAGAAGTACGACAATAAAATCAATATATGTTCTTTAGCTCAGAAGAATCTATTTGATTGATATGAATCAAATTAATTTTAATCAGATCCGCCAGAGTTTTTGCCTGCATTTTTTTCATGACTTTGGCACGATGAGCTTCAACTGTGGATATAGAGATATTAAGCTCATAAGCAATCTGTTTATTGAGCTTACCCTCAACAACTAAATCCATGATTTGTTTTTCACGTTTGGTTAAACTATTTATGCGTCCATTAAAATCAGATTGCGAGCGAGGAATGTTAAAGTGATTTTTTTTCAAGCACTTCTGCGTCACTTCTAATAGATTCTGATGATTCACTGGTTTAAGAATGAAATCATAAGCACCAGCTTTCATAGCCCGTACAGCCATAGGAATATCACCATAGCCTGTAATGACGATTACAGCCAACTGATTATTTTTCGTATTAAGATGCTCTAGTACTTCAATGCCACTCATTATCGGCATTCTTACATCGATAATTAAACAGCCATTTTGGGATTCATTATAATTATCAAGAAAATTTTTGGCATTTTCATAGGTTTCTACGTTAAGATTTACTGACTCAAATAACCAACGAAATGATTTACATATTTGCGGATCATCATCCACAATATAAACAGTTGAATTATTAAAGGGCATATCGACTATCCTTGTGAAATATTGAGAGTGAGATACTGATTCCATGAGATAAACATTGAGTATCAACAGTGACATAATCTTCGGAAAAAAGAGAGCGGCAATAAGTAAGCTTTTTTTCTAAGTCATCTTTTTCTATTAGAAAATTGCTTTTTATTGTTATGTTGAAGGCATATTTTTTAAGGATTTTAGCTTGAATTGAGTTGTATTCATACAAAAATCAGAAAGGTTATTTTCCAGTAATTCTAACTTTAATTCAATCTCATAGAGGTTTATTTCAAAAGTAAATAATGAAGTAATTTCCGTAATAAGATCAGGAATATAACTGTCTTTTTGTGAAATTATTTCGCGCATTTCATACACTTTATTAGCAAAAAGGTCTGTATGCTCCATAATTTTTTGTAAAGTACTTACCATTTGCTCTGAACTTAGATTATTATTTTTTAACCTAAGTTCACATCCGCCTAGATACGCTTTAATTACAGTTAAAGGCTGATTTAACTCGTGGATCAGCTGCAAAAGCAATTGTTCTGCTGAGCTTTTTTGTATGAGTCCATTCATCTAGCTGTTTTATCCTAAACGTATTTAAGCTCTCTGGATCCTAACACGAACACGTCAATGTACTCGACTAAGATTTACGTAAATATTATTTCATTAAGTTTATTTATTTTATTCTGGTTATCCCTAATAGTCACAAGGTAATAGTTAATAGTCATCTTAAAAGAAGTTTTAATAATATAAAAAAATCAAATACAAAGATAAATAATATTCGATTTGTTCAGGAGATTTGTTTTTATGAAACGAAAAATAGCAGTGGTTACTGGGGGGACGGGTGGAATAGGAACGGCAATTTGTAGGCGTTTAGCGGCTGATTATCAGGTGATAGCGTGTTATTTTAAAAATGGAAAACACGATGAAGTGATTCAATGGCAAACTACGCAAAAAAATGCAGGCTATAATATTGATGTTTTATTTGCAAACTTAGTCAATTTTGCTGATTGTAAAAATATAACTTCGTTAATCATGGAGCGATTTGGGAGTATTGATATTTTAGTAAACAACGCAGGCATTACAAACGATATTAGTTTAAAGAAGATGGATCCACAACACTGGCAACAAGTCATTGATTCTAATTTAACCAGTACTTTCAATATTACACGCAATGTTTTGCCTTATATGCTTGATAAAAACTATGGCCGTATTATTTGTATTTCTTCAATTAATGGCAGAAAGGGACAATTTGGCCAATGTAATTATGCGGCAACAAAATCTGCTTTATTCGGATTTACAAAGAGCTTAGCACTTGAAGTAGCCAATAAAGGAATTACGGCGAATACTATTTCTCCTGGGTATATTGAAACCCCCATGCTTAATACTATGAAAAAGGAGGTGATTGATTCGATTACTAAAAGCATTCCGATTGGGCGTCTTGGAAGACCCGAGGAAGTTGCCCATGCCGTATCATTTTTAGTTGGAGATGAGGCTGGGTTTATCACAGGTGCTAATTTAGACATCAATGGCGGCCAATATATGTAATTTAAATTGATTTAAATATAAAAATTTTATTTTTTCATACTGGAAGGTTCATGGAAGATATTAATATTAATGAAGAGATTAAAAGAGAAATGCAAATTTTGGTTTCTTTAATAAAGAACCAGGATGAAAGCGAATATATTAAATTTAATTGGGATGAGGAATTTGACGTGATACGTTCAAATAATTAAAGTGTTTCTTCTATTGTTGGTTAAACAATGCTATCGAATATAGCAAGCCTGCTAATTATAGCGAATCATTTTGAATATATTTCGCGGTAATTTAATATAACTACACATGTCTTAACCTAACTTTTTAAGTAATGCAATGTTATTAGAAAAAAATGAGAAATTTATTTTATTAATTGAAGATAATAATTCAGTGAGAGAAGCATTAGTTTGGACTTTGGAATATGCAGGATATTTAGTGGCAACAGTTCGAAATGGAGAAGAAGCATTAAGTTTTCTTGAAAACAACCCACTTCCTTTTGTTATCTTTTTAGACTTAATGATGCCTGTGCTTGATGGGTTTGAATTTAGAGAAAAAAAACGAACAAATCAGCAGATAAAAAATATTCCAACGATAATTGCTTCAGCTAAAACTAATTTGGAAAAAGTAGAAAGGATGCAATATGAATCATTCTTGCCGAAGCCTTTTGAACTTAATAACTTATTGGAACTCATAAGAAAATATCATGAGTTAAATTAGAATGCTGATCGTGAGGAATTTGTTGACAAAATTTAGATACTAAAGATCTTGTTGCTATTTAGAATCGCTTAGCCAAAAGCTTTTCCTCGAAATTTTTATGTAAGGCTTCGAGTTACTATTATTATGATGAACATGAGTTTTGAATTGGAACAATTTATCTAAATAGCTCTGTGCATGTGAATAATCAAAAAATTGGAATTCATCCTCAGATGTAATTTTTGAATAGCTATCTAATAATAAGGACACATTGCTTCATGTATGGGAATATAGAACGCTAAAAAATGATAACAAGGCAAAGAGAAAAAACAAAGAAAGGAATATATCTGGTAATCCAACGGTAGTTAGTTTATTTGATGCATTTGATAAAATAACCTTTGAAAATGACCTAAAGATTCCGAAGGTAGTGAAAGATAATATTGTTTCAAGAACAGAAATACGAGATAACTCAACTCACTCTGTTACTGCAGCAAACCAAAGATTAATACTTTCAACTAATGTAGGGTGAGCAAACATAATGTCACGTAATTTTTGATAAGGTATATCCAATTCCATAGCCAATTGGATGACACCAAGGATTTCACCAGCCTCGGCACAAAAAATGGAAACACCTAAAATACGATCTGTTTTTGCATCAATAACCGCCTTCAGAACACCAATTGTTTCACCTTGTGTTTTTGCTCTAGGAACAACAATAGCAGGAATTTTTGCTATTTTTAGGGAGTAACCTTCGGCAAGAGCTTGTGATTCTGTCATTCCAATTCGGGCAAGTTCTGGGTCAAGGAATACCGTATAGGGAATAAGTCGCCCATGTACTGAATGTTTGTTCTGTGGATTTTGTAAATTATGTTTGACTAAACGATAATCATCTAAAGATAAATGCGTAAACTGTGCCCCACCCTTTACATCTCCCAGAGCCCAAATACCTTTGGATGTAGTTTCGAGATATTCATTTACTTTAATAAAACCGCGCGCATCAAGCCCAACTCTTGTTTTATCTAAATTTAATCTCGCTGTATTTGCAACACGTCCCACAGCAATAAGAATATCGCTTCCACGAATAAACTTAGATTTTCCATCTTGATTTGCATTGATAATTATTTCGCCTTGTTCTTCTTGAATACTATTGATTTTAGTATTAAGAGTGAAATGAATTCCCTCTTTAGTTAACGTATCAAATACCTGCTCAGCAATATCTCTATCTTCACGGCTAATAAACTTACTGTCTGCTTCTATCACCGTGATGTCCGCCCCCAAACGACGAAATAACTGAGCAAACTCTAAACCAATATAGCCGCCACCAACCACAAGCAAATGCCTAGGAACTCTATCAATATTCATTAAACTGTCATTAGTATAATATTTTACTTTGTCGAGCCCCGGAATAGGGGGGATAAAAGGTAAGGCACCGGTATTAATAAAAATTTTATCTGCTGTAATTTCTAATACTTTTTGACCATCTCTTGGTGAGGATAAATTCACTTCAATCGTCTTAGGTCCTACAAAATGACCATGACCCAGTAAAAGATCCATGCCTGAATCTAAAAATTGTTTTAAGTTTGCTTCACGCATCGAATTGACTATTGAATTCTTACGGGTACGAACCGCCTTAAAATCAACAGGAGCAAGATTAGCCTCTAAACCGTACGCTGTTGCTGAACGACAATAATGGGCTATCTTAGCTGATTGCACGAGCGCTTTTGTTGGTATGCATGCCACATTAATGCAAGTACCGCCAATTTGATTGTCTTCAACCATAACAACTCGCTGCCCCGTTTTTGCTAAATCGACAGCCAGAGTTTTACCGCCTTTCCCGCCACCTAAAACGATCACATCGTATTTTAATGTCATGATTTTTCCTAGATTGCATTAATCAAAGCCGTATACTTATAAACTATAGAAGCAAAATATCTTATTTTGAAATATCCTTCTGAGATTTAATGGGTTATTGAAGAGGTACTTTTTGTAGTGGTATTGCTGTTTCTATGGGAAGATACTCCAATCCTGCATCCTTACAAAAACAGCAGTTTGATAAAGCAAGAAAAACGTATAGGCATGTTGACAACAGGGAAAAATTACAGTTTCCAAGTTGATAAATAAGTTGCTGTAACAAGTACATTACTCCCAAAGAATAAGTTTGGAAATAATGGATAAACCGGATTTCATCTTTACAGATGACTTGTTAGTGTTGCTTTTTCTGCACCCAAGGAGTAAATAAAACAATTTATAAACGCTTTATTTTAAACACCAAGTATTATGAAGGAAATCATGAAATGGATTTAACAATCAATGGAGAATCATCGTTCCAGACTATACTCGAAATAAAACAATTACAA
Organism: Legionella santicrucis; assembly: GCF_001468135.1. Lineage (GTDB taxonomy): Bacteria > Pseudomonadota > Gammaproteobacteria > Legionellales > Legionellaceae > Legionella > Legionella santicrucis. Next base: position 40,324 of record NZ_LNYU01000024.1, read on the forward strand.
GAACAACTGTTACTGCAGCAAAAAAAATTACATGAAAAGGAACAAAAAATTGATGCTCTTTATGAAGAAATAAAGAGTTTACACGATCAATTTACTGAGTTTTACGATTTTAATCCTTCCGCTTTTTTGACTATTGATAAAAATTATCAAATACAAGCGGTTAATTTTCAATGTGCTTTTCTATTGAAGCACGATCGTAGTCAATTGATTAATAGAAATTTTTTGACACTAATAAATGCTTCCCACAATGACATTCTAAAAAAATGCATCCAAGCGGTATTGAAAAAACAGGTAAAAGAAACTTGTGAGCTGGAGTTATTATCAAAAGATGAAGAGCAAAAATGGGTATATTTGGAGTGTTTGTCTGCAAAAAATGAATTATTACAGTTGGTTCTCAGAGATATAACCTACATACGACAATTAGAATCACAACAAATTCAATTAAAGCAATCCTTGGATACCTTCCAAGATTTATTGCACAATGTTCCTAACGCTATAGCTACTTTAGATAAAGAATTTTATTTTAAAATAATAAATGCATCTTTTATTAAAATTTTTGCAAAAACTTTTTCAATAGAAATTTGTTCAGGAATGAATTTTTTGACGCTTATTGCTGATATTTCAAAGTACAAACAAGAATTAATTAATGCTTGTTATCAAGCTCTATTAGGAAATGAAACGAACATCGTCATAGAAAATACTAATGAGCAATATAATACAATTTTTTATTTTGAAATAAATTTTCATCCTGTTTATAACCCTAATTCTCAAAATACGGAAATTATTTTGCTGATAAAGGATTTAACCAAATTTTATTTAAGAAAAAAATTAAGAATGAAAGAACAGTCGAAACTTGCTCAGGCCATTCGCTTGAATACTATGGAGGGTATGGCATCCGCATTGGCACACGAAATCAACCAACCATTAACCGCGATTTTTCTTTACGCTCAAACTTGTCTTTTACAGATACAGAAAAATGATCAAATTAATAAATTGGATAACCAGTTATTAAGTTTTTTGGAAAAAATCATCGCTCAAGCGAAGCAGGCTAGTGAAATAATGAGTCGAATGAAAAGTTTCATAAGTCAAGATGAAAATCTTTCCGAAGAAACTGATATTAATGTATTAATTCAAGATGCGATGATTTTTTTGAATTATGAATTAACTCATTCAAAATTACAGATCAATTTAAATCTTGCAGAAGGGCTGCCTAATTTAAGCATCAATAGAATTCAAGTGATGCAAGTTATTTTAGATTTGGCAAGAAATAGCATAGAAGCAATGCGAGAAGAGACAAATGTCTCTTCTGAGCTGACGATACAAACAAAAGATACAGTTGGGTATATTGAAATTCATGTTCGAGACAATGGACCAGGCATTATTCCAGAACACAGAGACCGAGTTTTGCATTCCTATTTTACTACCAAACCACAGGGTACTGGTTTAGGGCTTACTATGTGCCGAAACCTTGTCGAATCATGCGGAGGTAAATTGTATGTAAAAAACAGCGAGGTGGGCGCTTGGTTTATTTTTACTTTACCAAAGTAATAGGGGCTTGTTGACCATTCATTTGAACAGGTTCTTGCAAAAGCTAGATTACCGCTTATCAAGCCCAGTAGGCAGAAAATGGGAACCAATGGTCAATAAAACTTTACAAAAAACTCCGCTAAGAACTTAGTAACATGGATTACGCTTGAATTATTATTTATTTGAATATAAAATGATCATTTTGATAAAATAGATATCTTTTGTAAGTTATGAAAATTTATTTAGTAGGCGGTGCAGTCCGTGACAAATTACTTGGTTTCCATCCCAAAGATAATGACTGGGTTGTTGTGGGAGCAACTCGAGAGGAAATGTTAGAATTGGGCTATAAGCCAGTGCATAAGAATCAAGGAGTAAGTGATTTTCCTGTATTTTTGCATCCTGAGACCAAAGAAGAATACGCCCTTGCTCGCCGTGAAAAGCGAAACGGTTATGGGCATGGTGGTTTTGAATTCGATACTTCTTCTTCGATTACTTTAGTAGATGATTTAAAGCGGCGAGACTTGACAATTAATGCTATGGCTTTCCTACTCGAAGAAGAAAAAATGGGTGAGTTAATTGATCCTTACAACGGAAAGGTTGATTTGGAAAAGCATATACTACGGCATATATCATCTGCATTTGTTGAAGATCCTCTTCGACTAATACGTACTGCGCGTTTTGCTGCTTGTTTGGGTTTTGAAGTAGCTTCAGAAACAATGGAACTCATGACGCAAATGGTTATTGAAGGTAAAGTCAGTGAACTAAGCAAGGAGCGAATTTGGAAGGAAATGGAGCGTGCATTTATGGGGCCTCATCCAGAAAAATTTTTCGATGTGTTAAAAAAATGCAATGCAGATCGTATTTTATTTCCTTATATAAAAATACCTGGTTCTGGTATCAAGGCCATGCAACGAGCCACAGATCATAAAAATTCAGCTCATGTCCGCTTCGCTGCTTTGATGCTTGATCTCACTCCAGAAGAAATAATTAAATTTTGTAAACAATTTAACGTACCAAACCAATACCGTGACTTGGCATTATTAACTACTAAAAATTTGCCACAGTTCCAACGCATCGCTGAACTTGATGCACCAGAATTATTAAATTTATTGACAGATATGGGCGCTTTTCAAAACAAGGAACGCTTCAACGAATGCTTACATGTTTTTGAACGTTATACTGGATCGACTTACATTGAAAAAATACGTCATGCTTTTCAGGCAATTCAATCCATTAACACTAAAGAACTTTCTTCGAAATATATAGGCCATGAGATTACGAGAAGAATTAAAATATTGCGTATTGAAGCAATTCAACACTGCATGGATTCTAAGTTTGAAGAACACAAGTTTGATATTTGCAGTTTGAATTAAATAAAAAGCTACTTATAATTTACGATTTACTCTTTTTATGATTTATACACCCAGATAAAAACAATTCGCTTGAATGAGCCTATTGGGTGTTAAAATGAGTTAGGAGTAAATTCGGACAGTTCATAAATATTCAGTTCCTTTTCTATATCTGCAACTTGGGAAACAATACCCTCAAAACCGCTTTTTCCAAAAAGTTTATGTTCTTCAGCCTCAAATTGTTCTCCCATTTCTTTATATTCATTCTCTGAAACAAGATGCCTAAGCGCTGGGAATAGAACTGTATCTTCTCTTGCTGCATGTGGTTCATACATATTAATGAATTGAAATAGAATATGAATCAATTTCTTATTATGCGATTTAAATTGTTTTGGTTTAGATAGTTCCAAAACAGAATCCGTTAATTTTCGTCCCACCTGATGTTGTATTTTGAGAGTGCTAACCAGAGTAATTAATTGGCCTTGTTTTTCAAAACGAGGAAATATAAAATTTTCCTCGAGTTTTTCATGATAATTTTCAATAAAACCTCGAATTATAGTAGCTGATTTATTAATGATGGCAGGGTTTAATTCCTGCTGTTCATTGATCCGATGAATCACTTCTCGATAGATTAGAATAATGCGTCGTAAAACACCATGCTCTCTCATTAAATCTTCATCTGGAGAAACCTCTTCCTCTTTTTCTTTCATGGCAGCAATTTTTTCTCCAGCAGCAAATATTGGTTTTGTGAGCACAGGACTGCTTATTAAAACCCCACCAAGAATTAAACTTGCTTTTTTAAGAAAATCTCGTCGACTTAAGAATTCTGATGACATAATGTTTCCTCCCTGAAAGAAATTAAAATACCTTATTTTTGTAGGTATAAGATATTAAGTAAAACAATTATTTTAAAAATAAATTGTTTTTGATGATTTTCAAAATTGAGTTGGCGATAATTAAATTAAAAAATTTTAGGATGAGTGGATGCCAATAGCGGTTCTTATTCTTTTCATGGTTTTAGTTGCTATTGCTTTGCGACATCTCATTAAAATGGTTGTCCCCATATGGGGTCTCATGGCGATAGGTGCTCTAGCATCTATTTTATTTCAACAAATATCTCCATTACATGCACTTACCGCTATTGAACCTGATGTGATGTTTTATTTGTTTGGAATGTTTTTGATTTGCCAAGCAGCAGAAGAAAGTGGCTATTTGGAACTTATAACGGATCGCATCTTTTTTTATGCGGTCACAGGAAAACACGCTTTATTAATTATTGTTTTTGTTCTTGGTTTCAGCGCTGCTTTATTGATGAATGATACTATTGCCATTGTGGGTACACCTATTATTTTACAATTATGCAAATCGCAAAAAAATTTAGCGAAACCCTTACTCTTTGCTTTAGCATTTGCAATTACTATTGGTAGTGTTATAAGTCCGATAGGCAATCCACAAAACTTACTTATTGCTGTAAAAGGGGGATTGTCATCTCCATTTCTGGATTTTATTAAGCCATTGATTATTCCGACTGTAATTAATCTCATTATGACTTATTTCTTTATTTATTTTATTTTTAAGCATACGTTAAACAAACCCATCGAAAAGCCAATCCCTGGGCCGATTAATCATTATCCAATGGTAATGCTTGTGAAAATCAGTTTAGTGCTTATGTTGTTTTTAGTGCTCACTAAAATAATCACCGATGTCATGCAAACATCTTTGCGCATCAATTTTAGTTATATTGCTCTAATCGCTGCGTTACCGATTCTATTAAGCAAACAACGATGGATTTTGTTAAAACAGTTGGATTGGGGAACACTACTTTTTTTTGCAAGTACATTCATATTAATACAAAGTGTGTGGGATAGTGGTTTTTTTCAAGCAACTATAAATCATTTTCACTTAACTGTGACACAAATTCCAGTAATTTTAGTTATCAGTATTGTTCTCAGTCAATTTATCTCTAATGTGCCTTTAGTTGCCTTATATTTGCCCTTATTAATAAGTCATCATGCAGCTGATTCTCAGTATCTGGCGTTAGCAGCAGGAAGTACCATTGCAGGCAATTTATCGATACTAGGCGCTGCAAGTAACGTCATCATTATCCAAAACATCGAGAAACGAGGAATGAAGGGGTTTGGATTTCTTGAGTTTATAAAAATTGGTATCCCACTCACTGCAATGAATCTGTTAATTTATACTTATTTTCTTTGAAGAGATATAAAAAGGCTCTAGGTTTCATGAGTTTTTTCTCAGATATTTTTAAACGAGAGCTAGTGATGCTGGCGGTACGACGAGGGATACAGTATTATTTTCCTGGAAGAAATGAGCCCAACATTATAAGATGTAGCAATAACGAGTGGCTTAATTCTTTGGACAAAAATGATTTCAATGTTTGCAATACCTAATTGTGATACTGTAAAAAAAGCACGACTTTTCCTAGAGGAAAATAAAATTGATTATGAGTTTATCGATTTCAAAAAATGCCCACCCACAAAAGAACAAATAAAAACATGGAGTGATTATTCTGGTGAGCTTCCTATCAATAAAAAAGGAATGACTTACCGAAAATATAAAGATCATTATGAAGCATTAAGTCTTCCTGAAAAAATAGACTTTATTATCGCAAATTCCTCACTTATAAAACGACCTGTTTTGATGCAAAATGACAAAACAGTGGCAGTAGGTTTTAATGAAGAACACTATAAAGAGCTCTTAATGAAGTTCTGAACATGCATTGAATGTTTGATGCATGTGGAATATTGGCCACGAATTGTGCTAGTGGCCTTCTCTATTAGCTGGCTACTCTATGAAGCAGCAAAATAATATGTTTTGTTTATAATTTATGTTGTTGCAACCAATATTCAAGTAAACCAACTTGCCACAATTTAGATATACCTGAAGGAGTAAAGTTTTTTGTGGACCGAGTAAATAGGTTTTGAATTGCTTGTGAATTAAAAATGCCTCTTTGCTTTATCTTGTCAGGAGAGAGTACATCACGCATGAGCTCCAAAGTGCTTCCTTCTAAATATTTCAGCGCTGGAACAGGAAAATATCCTTTAGGGCGATCTACAATTTGTTTGGGAAGCATTTTCTTTCCGAGCTGTTTCAAAATGTATTTGCCTCCTTGAGGCAATTTAAATTGAATGGGCATAGAAACTGCGAGCCCCAGCATTTTTTCATCCAAAAAAGGGACTCTTGCCTCAAGGCTTGCTGCCATGGTCATATTATCAACTCGACTTAAGGGCCCATTTGCTAATGCAAAGGTACTTTCATATTTAAGTAAATTATCAATTGGGTTTTTAGAGTTATTTTTTTCACAAAGCTTAATTAAAAAATCAGATGCATGAAATGTCGTTTGAAAGTCAAGAGTTACAAGTTGTTGATATTCTTTAAAAGAGCGATCAGCTACTTTGTTAAAAATAATTTGTGCTGATTGCGAGGGTAATGTCGGTTTTAAATGTATATTTTGAAACCAATGATATCCTGCAAAAATTTCGTCAGCTCCTTGGCCCGAAAGGACTACTTTGACATGTTTGGCAACCTCATGAGAAAGAAGATAAAAACCAATATTGTCATGACTTAGCATAGGCTCTGACATTGCAGCAATACAACTTCCTAAGGAATATGCTAACTGCTTGTTTGAGATAAACATTTGCTGATGTTGGGTATTAAACTTTGAAGCAACGAGGTTTGAATATAAAAATTCGTCTCCTTGTTCTTCTTTTGAGCTATCAAACCCAATAGAAAATGTTTGAATTTTTTTATGCCCAAGTTTGGCAGCCATGGCAACGAGCAATGAAGAGTCCAATCCTCCTGAAAGTAAAATTCCAACTGGGACATCTGCCGCTAATTGGCGGTGAGTTGCTGATTTTAACGCTTCATAAGTTTCTTTTACCCAGTAGCTTTCATTATGATAATGATCGGCTTTTGTATTATCAAAGGTTAACTCCCAGTAACGCTTTTCTTCAATTTGACCATCAGCATGGATAGTCATTATAGAGCCAGGAGGAAGTTTTTTTACACCGGATAAAATGGTCAATGGTTCTGGAACGGCATGAAACATGAGGTAATAATGAAGCGCAATTTCATCGATCGAGGTATCGATATCACCAAATTCAATTAAGGCCGGTAAAGTAGAGGCGAATTTGAATCCATGATTTACATCTGAGCTGTAATAAAGAGGTTTAATACCTAGTCGATCCCGTGCAAGTATCAATTTCCCTGTATCTTGTTCCCAGATTGCAAAAGCAAACATCCCACAAAGGCGATGAACGCATTCTTTTCCCCAAGCATGATAGGCCTTAAGAAGTACTTCCGTATCACTATTTGAATCAAATGAGTATCCTTTAGATTTTAGGACTTCGCGTAGTGCTACAAAATTATAGATTGCTCCATTAAATACGAGCGCCAAGCCTAAGTCAGAATTGACCATGGGTTGCATGCCCCGATTAGAGAGATCAAATATTTTCAGTCTTCTATGCCCAAGGGCCATATTTTTCGTAAGGTATATTTGACCATCATCAGGTCCTCGGTTAAGCTGCTTCAGCAACGCCTTTTCTAGATTAAAAAGAGGAATGTTTTTTTTATTGAATTGGAATTCCCCAGCAATACCACACATAGTCCCTCCCTTTTTATAATTTTGCAGTTAATGTGTTCGATTTATCTACCAAGGTAACATCAGTTTTTAATGGTTTAAAAAATAATAGGCGGGGTTGACCACCAAACTTAGTAAATTCTTCTGGCTCCATCTGTTTTAGTGTCTTTTGTAAAATTCTTTTTGATCCTTCATTTGCAGGGTGAGTTGTAGCAGCAATTTCTTTAATGTTTTTTTCTAAAGTATCATTGGCACTCTCAGAGATAATGTGTTTAATAAACTTTTTTCCTAAAATTGCAATTTCAGTCCCATAACCTTTTCCCCAAAATGCTTGATCAATGATATAAGCAATTTCAGCGACATTTTGATGACCTATACCTATGTTGGCAAAATCGTTTAATGAGTGTTTTATATGGAGATAGCCGATAAATTCTTGGGTACTGGAAGTGTAAATTGAAAACACAGAGAATTTATTACCTGAATTCCAACATTGAGTTTTATCTTGTATAAATTCTTTTACAGTAGAAGATTGCCAAATTTGTCCCTCACCAAACAGATTTATATTTTCAGGTTTTTTTAAAAGTTGAGTATATTTATCGATTAAAAAACACTCTTCATCTTGATTAAGGGAGCGAGCTTCTAATCTGTCTGAGGCAATTGTATATTGATTTAATTTGTTTTTAATGAGTACACTCCCCAACTTTTTTGAGGTATAGGTTATTTGTTTCATCGATGTTTTCCTCGACTTATTATTGAATAGTGAGCATCTCACTAGGGACTTGTAATAATAGATTCGCGTTTGTAGAGAGGTTTTTGCAGTAAGAATTCGCTGATGTTGTGCCTCACAATGTCCTTAATACAATGATTATGGGAAAATACATTGCGTTGGCGTTCGGAACTCGTACCAGAATTCATAATTACATTAAGATTAGAGAAATAAGTTTGATAACCTAATTTTTTGATGTGTGGATTTAACTTTTCAATCCATTCATTGAGATCCTCGCGCATTAACTTAGTTTTGCCTTCCGTATTCATTAATAATTCAGCATCTAAACCATACCGAATGGCTCTCCATTTGTTTTCACGAGAAAGCCAATAAGGGGGATAGGCTACCGATTCAAGCCAACTTCCATTATCAGCAAACCAATGGGCAAGAGTATGAACCAAGGCAACTAAAGCAAGTGTTTCTGCTAGGGTTGCTGTGCCATCACAAACACGAATTTCTAGTGTTCCAAAACCTGGGCTTGGTCTTAAATCCCACCATAAATCTTTGAGGGAGTTAATTGAACCACATAACTTTAATGTTTTATAAAGATTTTCAAAGTCTTGCCAAGTTTTGACTTGATAGGGTTGTCCTGCTGTTGGTAGTGCTTCATAAGTGGTCGGTCTATAAGAGGAAAGCCCTGTATCTATTCCTTGCCAAAAGGGGGAGCTTGAAGAAAGCGCTAATAAATGGGGTAAAAAATACATGAAAAAATTGTTAAAACGAATACAGTCTTCACCGCTAGACATACCTAGATGAATATGTAATCCATAGACACTCATACGTCGTGTAAGCCATTGATTACGATCAATGAGTTCTTGATAACGAGCTGTTGGAGAAACAATCCAATCAGAATATTTAGAAAATGGATGAGAGCCTGTTGTTGCAAATAAAATTCCTAAGTCTTTTGTTGCATGTTGTAATGAAGCAAGTGTTTTATGAAGATCCTCTTCTACTTCCTGAACAGTAATGCACTTATCTGTGTTCACTTCTATGGTACTCAAATAAAACTCAGGTTTAATTTTTTCGAGGTGTGCGGTCGCATTCAGCACCTCTGTGGCTCTTGAGCAGAGATTGTAATCTTCAGAATTGATGAGTTGGAGCTCAATTTCTACTCCTAATGTTAAAACGCCATTACTTTTAAAATAAATTTCTCCTATCTCAGAGGAGCAATCCAATTGCGCAGCATTCTTAGTTAAATTTAAAAGGGTGTTACGTTGATTATCCATTTGATAATCCTCCTTTGTTAATCATTTCGGAGAGTGCTAGTAATTGGTGTATTGAAATTTATTTCCAATACTGTTTTGAGGATATTGCAATAGCTATATTGGCTAGTTAGATACTATAAATAACACTCTATATAATTTCCATTCAAATTATTTGTATAGAAATTATTTTTCATGGTAACGGTTAAATTGCTTCTTTTCAACCGTTACTTTCGCGAAAATAGCAATTATGAGGTAAGAATAGGAACGATTTTAGCCAAAGAAAGCAGTAGGAAAGCGGCAATATTAGGTACAGCAAAACAATTAAAATTTGTTAGAGTGTTTGTCTATCAATATTAGGGTAATGCCGCCAATTCTTGTTCTTTTAGATTATTGACTACCCAATTATTTAAAAATAAGAATGCTTCTCGTGGACTTTCTAAACCAAAAGAATTGCTCATTTTTATGCCTTCTCCTAAGCTTGCATTGTGAATAGAGAATATGCTTTGGTTTAAATAATTTTCAGCTTTGATACAAGCATTCACCGATGCGCTAATTGCTGATTTTGCACGACTTAAATTGCCAGTTTGGTGGGCCCATACCGCATAATGAAAAAAAGCTTCTGCGAGCATCATGTAAGCATAACTGCCATATTGGGGTAAGTTGGTCTTACAAAGATAGATTACCTCGATTAAAATTTTCTCAGTTTTTTCTTGAGAAATCCTTTCTAATTTTTGATATAAAAATTGAATATAACGTTGGTGTGCATGAATTGACGCAAATTTCATTGCTTGGTTTAACCAATAAAGTTCCAGGCTAGAAAATGCTTTTTCTTTTGTTGCTAATGCCTGTTGAGAAAGATGAAAATAATAGGTACCACGCAATAGCGTGAAATGATTGACTACTTCCTCATCATGAGCAAAAAAAGCGTTAGCGCAAGGTTTATCTTTAGTAATGATTAATCCCAATGCGGAATAAAGTTGTTTCCAAAGTGCACTGTACTCATTTTTCTCACAAAGAGTGACAAAATGAACAGAAAATTTGGCGATTTTGACAATAAAAGAAAGTGATGTAAGTGTAATTTGAGAGAAAAATTCTTGTTCATCGAAATTTTTACTGCCCAGAGAAGAAATAAATACTTGTTCAGCAAGATTAGGCTGAGGTTGTAGATCAGGTAGCATTATCTCAACGGAACATCGCACTGTGTAAGCTCTCAAAGAGTTAGTTAAATGTACACCTTGATTTGTCAATATATTACATTGTACTTAATATTTAAAGAGGGAAAATTGAGATAAAAAGAGTATTTGTATTATTTAATAGGGAGAAAAAGATTAGTTTTGATGAACATAATCGATTTAGGTGGCACAAGCTGACTCAAAAAAAGCGGCGTAAAAGCCGCTTTTTAATACTTTATTCACATAAGGAAGTTTATATGAAATGTGAGAAAGACTTAACAATAGGAAAATGATTTATCATTGCGATGATCTTCTAGGAAGGGGTTCATGATAATGTCAGTTATCCTGAGCATGTCCTTACCCATAATATCTCTTGCATTATGATTGATTACATATTTTGCTATTCTTTCTGACTCTATATCATCAAGAAATGGTTTTTTATTTTGAACAATTAACGAAATAAGCGGAGCAAATGAAGCAGAGGTTTGATAAAACTCGACATCCGGTAACCCTTTCTTCAGTTGGTCTTGATAATAACCTATAATAACCTGTAGATGCTCTTTTAATCTTACGACATCTCCAAACAAAGATTTATAAGGTTTATCATTACTCACAGCAGCAGTTAATCGGGCTAAAATATCATTCAAATCATTGATATACGCTTGATTATCAATAAGACTTTGACGACACTTGACCATAGTGGTGAGATTTCAAAGTACTGTTATCCTTATCTACCAATTGATTAAAATTGTAAACTATGGACGAAATATCATTAAGAGCTGTTGTTTCTCTTAATATGTTATACGCTTCTAGGCTTGGTAATGGTAATTTTTTAGATTTTTCATCTGAGTTAAAAAACGAATCTTTAGGCGAATTGGAATAATGTTTCATTATTTCCCCTTGTGTGTTAATAAACTATCAAAAAGGGCAAAATTATACCATCTCAATATTAAGAGAAGCTTAATAAAGCATAAGTTTTATGCAAAAAATTGCTAAATTAGATTAGAGTTAGAAACAACGTGCAGTGCTACTCCGGTAAACGCCTTACTGAAATTTTCAAAACTGTCATAATACTCTTCGAATGAAGGATACATTTTGACTTCACCATTTTCAGGATCAATGACTTGAAACTGCTCTTGCCATACTCTTGCAAATAAAACATGAAGTCCCTGGCTACTCGAAGAGCGAGAGATAAGAAAGGTAAATCCTCCTTTAAAAAACTCGTTGTTTATTGAATAAGGATCTTCTATTTTTAGTACACTATATTGATTTATCTTGTTTTTATTCTGATGAAATAACGTATATTGATTTATAATATGCTGCGATAGTTCAGGGCGGCTGTTTTTAATTCTATTGCTTAAATCCAATAAATCATCAGTTTTTTCTACGAAATCGAGGCCGATCATTTTTATTTTATATTGGCTCAGATAGAGAATTACTTTTTCAATATCGGCTTGTTCGCCAGGTTCTAGCCAAATTTGCTTATAAATTTGGAGTTCTTGGGTGCGCGTGGGTTCATTAATTAGTTTAAGTTCTTTCAGAACCATTAAAATACTACAGGCAAAACATGAACTTGGAAATGTTTGTATCAGGGGGATAAACTCAACATTGGAGAGACTAAATAATGATTTTTCAATACTATTTAATAGATTCGATAATTCACTATCTTCTAAAACATAATCAGCTAACTCATTCGATGAAACAATCAACTCTTCAAAACCAGAGACTAAGTGTCTACACAGAACTTTGTTTTCAACCAAAATATATTTTTTAATTTCTTGAGCAATATTTTTTGTCTTATAAAAACAGAGATTGATAGCCATTTTTTTCTGTTCTAGCTCAAGACATAGTTCGTTAAGACAACTTATAATTTCTCGTTGAAGAGAGGGAGGAATATTTTTATCAAAAGTGATAACAATATTTTGTTCCCAATCATCCTTATCTAATGGATGAAGAGGCGATTTCACTTTTTTCAGAAAAGCCTGTAAAGAAAATAAAGTCGCTCGGCAGTTTGATTGATTAAGATAAATTTTCATTGTTTTGATCTATTCAGGCATCGAAATAAAAAACAGTAAAAAATACTTAAAAGTATTTTTTGGTTGATTATAGAACAAAAACAACTTTAAATAATAGATGTTTTAAACATCAAACAATCAGTGAGATCATGAAATCAAATCATCAATTAAAAATTGTTCTAGCTAGCGCCTCTCCAAGACGTTTACAAATATTACAAGAATATGGATTGACTGCAGTGGTTATGCCTGCTGATATTGAAGAAATTCGACAAGAAAACGAAGAGGGTAAAAACTATGTAACCCGCCTTGCTCAGGAAAAAGCACGGACGGTTTTGTCTCGAATTGCAATAGAGAATACGGATCTCATTGTGGCTGCGGATACTACGGTGGTTTATCAGGAGCATATTTTAGAAAAACCTCGCGATCATAAAGATGCATCAAGAATGTTGCATATGTTAAGTGGCAATTCTCATGAAGTTTATACGGGTTATGCTCTAATTTTTCTACCCGAACAACAATGGTGTATTAATTATGTGACAACCAACATCACTTTTCATACCTTAACAGAACAGCAAATACAAAATTACATCGATTCAGGAGATCCTTTTGATAAGGCTGGGGGATATGGTATTCAACAAGTGCATAATACCTTTGTTAAAGAAATAAAAGGATCCTATTACAACGTAATGGGATTACCTATCGAGGAGATTTTGGAAAAAATATCTCTTAGCGATTTCGAGTCATTTTAAATCGAAGACAAAATGGAGCATGATTTGCTTTTTAAATAATTGTGCAAAGAACTACATGCCTTGACTTGTTTGATGCTAAGCATGTGCTTTAGTCTATAATTATTTATTTTTTAATTGCCATATAGTTAATTGTGCTATGGAGTGCTGGAACTTACGCTCAGTTTCACGGATTACGAAGGGAATGTCCTCTGTTGCAAGCAAATTAAATCGAGGTTTTAGTAAAGATTTTAGACCCTCTATGGTCTTTTGAAATTCGCCATTAACTCTAATCCCACCAAGCCAGTTGGATTTATCAGTATATTCTTTTAGCCAGGTATAGGAAGACGTTAAAGCCAGAAGTCCTTTAGGTTTAAGACGATCACTGATTGATGTTAAGAAAAGGGCTGGATCGCCAAGTTTATCTATTAAATTACCGCAAAATACGAAATGATACCCTTTAAAAATTGGCTTTAAGTTACAAGGATCTCCTTGAATAAAATGAACCTTATCCATTAAATCGTGATAATCCAGATCAGACAATTTCAATTCTTTATAATCCACTAAATCACCTTCAGAAGTTATTGCATATCGAATAATTCCTGCTTCTTTTAAATGTACTCCTTGTTGGATAAAGCGAGTTGAAAAATCAATTGCATCAACATGCTCAAAATACTTAGCCAATTCAAAGCTAAAACGACCCACCGAACAACCAAGATCCAATGCTTTTAAATGAGCCCCTTTAATAAAAAACTCTTTACATCGATTAATACATGCGACTGGGAAATTAGGAACCCCGAAATATTCATTTCCATAATGAAACTCTAATGACTGAGAAATTGACGGATCAGCTTCATAGCCATTCATTTTTTCTGTTGGTAATAAAGGAGTTTCACTTTGTACGTAACGAAAACCTGCATGTTGAAAGAAATGGCGTCTAAACGCGTAACGTGATTTTTTTGTAGCCAGATTTCCTGTTGAAATCCAGGAGCCTCCCTTAATTAAATTGTGTTGTCCATCAAAAGTTGGTGTGGAAAAATCATCATACAGTTTATGCACTGTAAAGCCTGGAAATGCATCTATTGGCGTTTCAGTCCATTGCCATACATTGCCTATAACATCATAGAAAGGTCCATTTTTAAATTTATTTATTGGGCAGGATGACGCATAGTATTCAAGATGGATATTTCCTGGGGCTTTTTGCCAATCAGTGACATCATCCTCAATTTTATTACGTAGAACCATCCACTCCTCTTCTGTTGGGAGACGAATATATTTTTTTTCAGTAAATGATTTCCAATTACAAAAAGCTTTGGCCTCATGATAATTTACTTCAACAGGCCAGTTAAGTGGCAAAGATATTTCTTCAAGTAAATTTCTTTGCCAAAATTGTCCATTTTCAAAGCGCCAAAAACGGGGCATTTTTGCTTTGGTATACATTAACCATTGTTTTCCTTCATGGGTCCACCAGCCAAAGTTTTCATAGCCTCCAGCTTCAATAAAGAGTAAAAACTCTTGGTTAGAGACTAAAAATTTTGAGGCATGAAAATCATTAACCCCAACTTCATGGTGACCATATTCGTTATCCCATCCAAATAGAGTATGTTCATGCCCACGACCTAATAAGAGATGCTCACCAGTTACAGCAATTAATTCATTTACTGGGGCATTTCCCACTTCCTTGCAAGATGGCCAGTTTTGGGATTTATGTAAATAGATTAATGGGACCATTCTTAAAATGACAGAGGATGTTTCAAGATGTATTCGTTCGTGTTCAATACCCATTAAAATGAGCCAAACTATAGAATCTTGGTTTATTGGCGTTCCGATAGGTATTGCATCAATCAATTGTTCAATTAACATGTTTACTTGCTTACGATAATCAGTAACTTCTTTAACTGTCGGCCAATCGTAATGGGCGGTATTCAAATCATCCCAGGACATTTCATCAACGCCAACAGCAAACATTGATTCAAATTGTTCATTAATTCTTTTGTCAATGTATTGTCCAAGAATAAGTTTGTTGATAAAAAAAGTCGCCGTATGGCCATAATAGAATATCAACGGATGTCTTAACGGCTCAGCACGCAGGTAATAGGCTTTCTCGTTGGCAATACAAGCAAATAGGCTTTCATAAATTTCAAAGGTTTTTTTAAAGTACTTTTTCAACTCATCTCGTTTTTGCGCGGTCAATATACTATCAAGCAAGAGAGTTTTTAATGTATTGATTGTATCTGCTTCCATTCTCTAATACCTATTTTTTAATCAATAATAATCTTAATTTGCATGCATATTTCGCGCCAAAATGGATAGGGGTAGATTAGATTAATATTTGTGTGCACATGATAATTTTTATCAATTGTTCTATTATAGATATTTGATAAATAAATTAAATTAATCTATTCTTATAAACTCTTGTCCTAATAAAATAGGCATCAATATGGATGCTCATGAACTATCTATTGGGTTGGAATTAGAAGCCAATGTGATTGATATAAATACAGGAAAGGCGAGTCTAGAGTTTAACAACAGAGCATTTCAAAAAATTTCAGCCTATTTTCTTTCCCAGGGCTATCCTGCGATTCAGACGGAGTTTGATGCGGCTACAATTGAACTGGCTACCTTGCCTTATCAGAATGTGGATTTGGCGTTTCAGAGCCTTTCTACAAGTTTGAATGCGGCCAATCAATTTTTATCGCAACAAGGATATTTATTACTTTTGTTAGGTTTGCATCCGGGAAGAGGTCGTGATGAGCTAGTCATGACTGATAGTCCATATTGTTTGGCTTCGTTACCTCTCATGGCTGAACAAGGCGGCCCATTATTTTATTGCAGTTACCAAATAAATCTCGGAGTTGGTTTTAACGACATCGATTATTTGATTCCATTGTGTCATTGGCTGCAAGTGTATATGTGGCCTTGTTCTGTAATTACACAATCATCACCTGTTTTTGCCAATAGAAACACTAATTATAAATCATTTAGAGTTCGTCTTAATGATTCGCTAAGTGGGAGTCGTACTGGTCCATTGCCTTTGGACATTTGTAATTTAAGTGAATTGAAGCACTATTGTAATCATTTACCCGATAAAGCAGATACATTACGTCAATATAATGTCTGGTATGATATTCTGCCAAAGCCAATTGACTCAACAAATCCATCAGCAGGTTATCGCATTGAGATCAGAGTTGCTGATACTACAGCACTTTCAAAGCTCTATGTATTTACGCAGGCAATGCTCCTCACCTTTATGAGTATTTTACATAAGCTAAGAACAAAAGAGTTATTACTGCTACCAGAAAATAGGTGGTTCATTCTTAATCGTGATAGTGTATTAAAAAAAGGCAATGAGGCGAGAATAACGCATAATGGAGAAGAGTTCTTTTCTATAAAGGATTACCTTAATACCATTTGGCGTCCAATAGTTACAGACTATGCTGGATATTTAAATATCGATATGGATAACCTTATTGCTGAACTAATTCAAGAATCTCGCGCCGAGAGCATCTTGAAACAATTTCAAGCAATACCCCCCGATCAAATTGCCCTTAATTATGCTTATTATGATTTCAATCCAAGTTAGAGAGAAGCTACTGATCACGCCACAAAAGTGCTGTTATCTCCCCTTGATCCTGAAATACCTCTAACAAGTTATCCAATGAGTTAATTGGGACATTATTAACAACTAAGTTGAATACCAACTTATGATTATTTTTACTATGGATATACCCGCCTAAGGCTTGCCCTTTAAGGATCATTCCAGATTCTGTGCCCAGTACATAAGATCCTGGTTTTGCATAAACATGACCCGCAGCGCCCGAGAGTGTTGGGTTCGTCTTGAAATTCTTAACAAAATCTAATGAACCATCGACTGCAAGAATGGGTAATGCATTAAAAAAGGCATCGAAAGACGTTTTTTCTTGTGACATTATTTCTAGCCATTGGGTAATGACTTTATTTGTTGCTGTCGTATTACCTCCCCCACTGCCATCAACGAAATGATACTCTGAGGAAGTAATAGCGTATTTGTCTTTGAGCAGTTTTTTCTCCATAGCTAAACTGTCTGTCATAGTACGCTCTCCATTGGTGAGGCCCAAAAGCATAAGACTCGTATCAGCGCCTATATTGTAACTTACTTTGAGAATAAATTTTGCATGTTCTTGGTATGGAAGTGATTGAAGAGATGCAACCTGATTATCCGCATTATAAAAATGGTTAAGTTTGAGTAGATGTATAGGATTATCTTTTACTTTTGTGATCTTGGATACATCGACTCCTGCTTGTTGCAGCGCCTCAATGAATACAGTTCTTGCGAAATTAGCTGGTTTTGTGATTCTATAAGTTTGAATCAGGGGAAAGCTATTGGTCAAAGGAGGAGAAAAATTGCTTGGTAGATCTCCTTTGATTAAGCCAAGACAATTGGGTTTTCCTATGCACTCAGGCAGGATAGGTTTTAGTTCCAGAGTATATTTTTTATTGGGTTGTACCGTGAAAAGTTCATTGACTACACTAAAAGCGTCTGATTTGGGACGCCAGTCTACAACCGCTTTTTCATCGACTTTGGCAGGATTAATAATGACGTCTACTACATCATCATTAACAAATATAGGGGATACATAAAATTGATTTCTGAAATAGAACGCATCAAAGAGCCTATCATCAATAATAATGTCACCGTCTATTGCATGGATACCTGATTTTTTGATTTGTTTTGCTAAATCTTGATATCCTACCAAAGGATTTGTTTTTGTAAGTACTGCATTACCCAACGAGTCCGCTTCATTATGATCAAATGGAGTAAAAGCGATTTTACCGTTGGGAAGGGTACGGCCACCCATAGTCAAATCACCAGAAGCGACCAGTATCAGATTACCCTTAAGGGCTCCATCGTGAATTACACCATCATTATGTACCGTAGTGACAGAATGATGCTGGGGACCTACTTTATTTAATAATTCACCTACACTAAATATTTTACGAACTGAACCTATAAAAAAATGGATGTCTGAATTTAAATTTAACAATTCTTTCCCAGTTTCAAGATTAAGAACACGTAACCCCCATGTTGCATTTTTATACATAGGCTTACTCATGATTGCTTCTATATCTGCAGGAATAGCCGTTTCTGATGCCGCGGTGGTATCAGAACCTTGGGGTATCGTTGTTGTACGACTTAAAACGGGCATGGATAAGATCATGAACAGCAGAGAAAGCGATACAGTGGTCAAGAGGTTCTTAAGCATGGGCCTTGTCCTTTTTGCCATAAATTGGGAGCAATATGTACTGAGGTACTTTGTTAGGTCGACCACTAAAATCTTCTATGATATGGATGATTTTTTCAAGTGTCTTTGGGTTAACTCAACAATATTGACAATATTTTTTAGGTAACGTGAAGTTGCATTCTTTAGGAAGAGTTGAGATGGGTCATAATAAAATCTAATAAGAGTCGAGTTCGCTTGGGTAAGGCTTGCTGATGAGGATAGATTGCATACAAATGATAAAAACCAAAGTCATATTGTGTAAGAACTGGCTGTAGTTGGTGTTGCTGCAGTGCTATCCTGGCATTAAAATCAGTAAATTTACCTATCCCATATCCGTTAATACAAGCAATAAGAGCGCTGTCGATATCGTTGCAATTAAATTGGGGTTCAAATGTAATACTTCCGTGTTTGTTATGATACTTATAATTCCATTTTTCTTGATTGGAATAGGTTAAGTTCATGCAACTGATTATTCTATGATTTAATAACTCATCTACTAATTCAGGTTCCCCATGTTTGAGGAGGTATTTGGCACTGGCATATAAACAAATTTTTTCTTTAGTTATTAGCCTCATTTGCAAGCTACTGTCTTTTAATAGGGTTTCATCATCCATATAACCTGCACCACGAATTACTAAATCCAGGTGTTCTTTGACGAGGTCCAGCTTTTGATTATTCAGTACTAAGTCAATTTTTATATCTTTAAAATCATTTAAAAATTGGCTTAAAAGAGGTGTTAAATAATGTCTCCCAAAATAAAAGGGGGCACTGATTCTTATTAAACCCTTTGGTTTTTTTGCTGATGATTGGATTAAAGTAAGTGCTGTGTCTAATTCCTGTTGGATTCGGTAAGAATGTTGCCAAAACAATTTTCCTTCAGATGTTAAGTGCAACTGTCTTGTGGTTCGTTTGAGAAGTGTGACACCAAGTTTAGATTCTAGGTGTGCAATGCGACGACTTACTAAACCAGCCGATAGCCCTAAATGCCTCGCGGCATGGCTAAATCCACCTTGTTGCACTACAGCCACAAATAGTGCTGTATCGTCTAACATTCCCATCGATTATATGCAAATAGTAAAATATGTTGTTCATTGTAAGTCATTGTTTACTTTTAGGAAACAACTTACCCTCGGTAAGTCTCTAGTTCAGCGAGATTTTTATTGAAATTTCTTTTATTTTAACCAGTTATCGAGAGCGATCATGTATAGCAAGTATTTCATTAATCTGCCTTTGATTGATATTTCAAAAACGAAAAACCAACAGTCAAGACTCAAAGAATATTGTAAAATGGATAAGGCATGTAAAACCTATGGCGCTTTTTTTCTTAGTGGATTTGAATCAATAGTTCCATTTGACTTACAAGGTCTTTTTTCTGAAACGGAGCATTTTTTTAACTTAGATGTGTCAATAAAGAAACGCTATATTGCCTCTGCTGATAATCGTTATTTAGGCTATAGAGGAATAGGTAGTGAGTTTAGCGAATTGGCTCATCGCCAACATGAGCCCTGTGAACAATATAAAGTGGGTTATTTAAATGATTTAAAGAATAAAACATCGACACTTGGGGTAGAGGCTATTCAGGCGCATAGCTCAATCTTTAAAAAATATTTGCAGGCTGGTTTCTATTCGTTGGAGTATATTGGCGCATATGTTTTATCAATAATCGCCAGGAATTTAAATTTAGGAGAACATTATTTTGCTGATTATTGCAATCATCCCAATCATCAATTAGGGCTTAATTGTTATCCTCATTCGTCAAATCCCGGTGATGCGGATCAGTATGGGATGAGTGCCCACAAAGATTTATGCTTAATGACTATTATTGCTCAAGATAAACCTGGATTAATGCTAAAAGATGTCTGCGGTGAATGGAAAATTGTTCCCTATATTCCCAATACATTATTTATTATGTTTGGCGAGTTTCTTGAAATTTGGACTGATGGTTATTACCCAGCTCCGCTTCACCAAGTTTTAAAATCAACTACAGAGAGAAGGCTATCTGTTGTTTATAAATTACGCCCAAATTATGACGCTATAATCCCTGTGATTAAAGGAATTAATCCTCATTTCAACACGAATTTAAGAACCGCCATTCATACAGGAAAAGCATATGACGATAAATTAAAAAATATTATGTATATTAACTAAAAAGAGGATAAAGAATTTGCAACCTAAAATTTTCTTAGTAAAAGAATCCCGCCATAATGAAAAACGAGTGGCATTGATCCCTAGCGATGTTGCTCGATTAATCAATTTGGGAATTATGGTGTTTGTTGAAGATTCTGCAGGTGTATGGGCAGGTTATAGTAATACGGATTACATATTGGCAGGAGCTAACATTCGTCACATTAATTATGATCAGGTTGATAGTTATCGCCAAGCATTGAGTGATATCGATATTATTGTGCGTGTGAAACGGCCTGATCGAACGCGAGAGAGAATAGAAAATAGTGTCATAAAGCCGTACACCAAAATGGTAGGTTTATTGGATATTCTTGAAAGAGATTCTGAACATATTGCAGAATATCAACGGGCTAAAATTGAATATTATTCATTGGATCAGTTTCTTTTTCCGGCTAATACCCCAATGGACTCTTTGAAGGACATGAGCCGAATAGCAGGTAGATTAGCCTTGAATCATGCGATGGAAATCTTTAATGCGTCTGTCCAACACGTTGCAATTATTGGTAGTGGTGAAGCAGGCACTGCCGCATCTCAAGAATGTGTTAAGCGCAACATACCACATACCATGATAACGAGCGATGTATCCAAATCTAAGTTTTTTAGTTTACAAGGCATACATAATGTTGTTGTTGAACGTCATTTATCATTAAAGATGAGACAAGATAAAATTTACCAGGTAATTAAGGATGCGGATATTGTTATAACTGCAGCATCAACCGCATGGATTGCTGCACCCATGTTAATTCCAGAGTCAACCCTACTAAAACTAAAAAATGGCACAATCATTGTTGATTTAGCTGTATCTGATGGTGGTAACGTGTTTGGCAGCAGACATGATGCGACAGTAACGCTAAAAAATAATGTAAAAATTATTAATGTAAGTGGTTACCCCAAAGAGTTACCAATTGAATCCAGTCGATCCTGGAGCATTGCGAGTTCTTATTTTCTGCACCTATTATTAACATCGCAAGATACATTAATAAAACTAAAATATTGCTAGTAGCTGTTGACAACTCAAATTTCTGCGTCTCAAGACTTGGTTGTTGCATATTTTAGAGGGTATCTTACCGTGGTAGACAATAAATACCCACAGCGCAAGTCTCGGCTTGTCTTTGTTTGTTAATGAGATGTCTGCGCACGGAGTAAACGGTTAAAAGAGGGGCATCTTCTGGTACCTAATCCCAACATGCCGCCTCGATGTAGGATCAATGAGTTCCATATACGTTACCTAGTAAAATTATTTTTATGGTTTAATGCATCGCTCATTAGCTCTCAAATCATCGGATAATTGGGGATGTTCTTTCATTACAAAATCAAATACTTTTTTTAGATTACTGTTTCGTTCATTTAGAGCATCTAAATGTTTTATGAGTGTATCAGCAGTTGCGTTCCCGAGAATAACTTTTCTAAGTGCATTAGCGGCGTCAAGTTTTTGTGTTTTGGTAAAGGGAGTAATGATTGCAGAATATAAAAATTTGAACTGAGAAAATTTTGACGTATAAGTGTCTAATTTTTCTCTATTAGAAATATAGCCATCAATTTTTTCTAAAGTCTTACAAAGTGGCAATATTTTTTCTATTTGTTTGAGTTGTATCGATTTGCTGAGTAATTGTTGTCTTGCTTCAACGCCCTTAGATGTACTGGCATCAATATAAAAGCCTCCATCCTTGTCAATCGTAACACTTACGAAAGGACTTATTTTTTTATCAGAGTTAGCTGTTTTACCACAATTTATGGGGTGTAGCCTATCAACTTCCTCTAATCTTTGGTTAATATGATAGATTGCTTGCGCGATTTCCTCTGATGTTGCATTGTCTTTAAAGTAAATAGTGATAGCGGCCCCTGTTGTTGCTCTTAATTTGGACTCTTCATCAATTGAAACGCTAAGGTTACCAATATTAGGATTGACCGCTTTAATAGCTCCTACAATACCGATATTTAATTGATTAATAATATTAGCAACTAAAAGACCGTTTTCGGCACCTTGCTTTAATGGGATATGAAGTTTTAAGTCGTTACTATTCTCTCCATTGTATTTCAAATATACAAAAAATTGATTATTATCTAAAAATATATTTTGCTCTCGTAAGACATCCAGGTGACTGTTATGATCTATTTCATAGCTAAATTTGTATCTATCTTCCCTAAAGCTATGATATAGGTTGTGACTTGTAGAAACAGCTTTTTTTTGTTGTTCCGCTAGGTCCATTATTGACTGATGTATTTCTTCAGTATATGGCATGATCAACTCCTTCTGCTCTCTCGTAATAATTAGCAATAACTGTGTAATTTCTATAATACAAACTGGATATTTAGAGAACATGAAATACACAATCAAAATCAGATTAGTAGTTATTCCTATTTAGAATATGGGGTGTGATAAAACCAGTTAAAATACCCATTCCTCTGGTGTCATTTCATCTCCAATTTAAACCGGGGACTGTTATTTAATCTTTACATGAGCTAGAGAAGGGGTATTTCACCAAGCACCCGCGATTAATATGAGTAGTTAAGGTCATCAACAAGACAAGTTGAATTCAGGAACTCTTGTAAATAGGAGGGGAGATAGTCCATGTTATCCATCATAATCTTTTTCTTATAAGGACTTACTTTAAAAGCTGATTCCAAATAATGTATGATTATCATTTGCTCGTCTTTGCCGCTGACAGAAAGGATTTGGCGAATAAAATTGGGTTTTAGCCATTTTCCGCTTTCACCCCAAAATAAGTTTTGTTTCTCATAAGTATTAGAAAAGAGTAATTCATCTAAAATATATTGCCTCGCTAGAGGAGTTAATTTAAATAAAATATTATCGACATGGGGATGTGCCAATGTTTTCATTAGGAAATCAATGCGTTTATTTTCTGGGATTTGGAAGTACGGGCTAGGTCTACCGCTATGTAATAGAATGGAGGGGATTGCATCTTGGTAGCAGGGAGTGGTGAATAAAAATGTAAATATCTGGTGTAACACATCAGGGCTCTTTTCCAGCATTATAAATTTCATTAAAGAATCGATTTCATTAGATGAAAAATTAGATACATAACAAATGAGATTATCCATGATCGACTGAAGTAAGTTCACTTTCTCTTTTGAAGTACATTGACTTTCCGCGATCAATTCCAACAAAATAGGAATGTTGTTCATATCCAGCATAGGCTTTTTAACGCGCTCCATTTCATTTTTTTTGAATTCTATTAACGCATTTTTTTCTATGTAGGAGTCAAATTTCCACTCAATAGAGCTTGTGTGACTCATTGCTTCAGCACATAACATATTAACGAGTAATGAGTGAGGCAAGGGTATTTTGATTTCTGGATGTATGCGTTTTAATTTAGAAAACAAGTGAATAATACT
The DNA here is from genome assembly GCF_001468135.1 of Legionella santicrucis. Classification (GTDB taxonomy): domain Bacteria; phylum Pseudomonadota; class Gammaproteobacteria; order Legionellales; family Legionellaceae; genus Legionella; species Legionella santicrucis. The sequence continues at coordinate 64,482 of NZ_LNYU01000024.1, forward strand.
TTCTGTTTTTGCATCGATAATTTGGTCTATCTGTTCTATGAAGTACTTTATCATGCTATTTTTTTCATTGGTGTCTGCCTCTTCCAGATAAAAATTAAAATGATCGAAAAGAGACATACTTCCTATGATTGCTTTGTTACATGCACCTTGCTCACTAACATAATAGTTAAAATTTTGAGGCATATTATCAATAAACGTTTTAAAAAGTTCATAGGGTGACATGGTCAGCATGGAACGAATGTAACCCGTAATGTTGAAGGATAAATTTTTCTCTTTAAGAAGATAATTGCGAAAATCTTGGGTTTCTTTTTTCAGTGTTTCCTGATGTTTGTTGTAAAAATCAGCAAGTTTTTTCGATGATATAAATTTATCGTTGACGAGTTCAAACCAGCGATGAAGCGTTGTAAACGCGTTTTTTTGCGCCACTTCTTTCAAGGCTTCATAAAAATTCGTTTTCCATGACATGGCCTGATAAAACGGAGTTTTTGCAAAAGATAAGGCTTCTGAAATACTTTGATCGCCAGTCAATAGATTAATAGGCTCTGAGACTTCCAGAAATGCTTCTATGGACTGTTGTTGTAAAGGGAATGGGTTAAACACTCGAATAATTTTGTCGGATTTATTTTGTTGGTTTTCAAATTCTTCTTTGCTTATTTCTGAATGTGTTCCTTCATCTGGATGATAAATCAGGTATAGTGGAGAACCGGATGCTGGAGGATAATAGGCAATGAGTACTTGATTAAGACCTTGTAAGTTCTTGATAAAGTCACTCTCGCTTAATGCACTCATTGTACTTTCTTGACTGCAATTGCTGGCATCCTTCATCTGCAATGGTATAACGATATCAATCTCTCTCTGATCGGGATTATTATGTGCCGCAAATGTGATAAAACGTGCGGGAGTTGCGCCCGTATAAGAGTTAGCTATTTTATTAAAATAACCAAAATACAGTCCTTGGCCCTGTTTTAAGTCTTTAGGTAATTTTGAGGAGTCTTCAGGGTGAATGAGATCAAATAAATTTTTGTAAGAAAGGTCGCGTTCATTAAGATAAATCCCAAGATTTTTTTCGCCAACGCCTGTAGAAAGGAAAATTGATCCAACAACAGTACTAAAAAAAGTACTTCTGTTTTGGTGCTGATAGTCTAAATCGATATCGTATTCACCAAGGGCAAGAACACGTTTCTTTGCTTTTCCAATGAGCGCCGCTGTAGAGTAATCAAAAAAATGAGGAGTAGGATAGAGAATGATGAGGTCCGCATCAGCAATCTCAGGAATTAAAGTAGATTCATTAAATTCATCGAGCAATTGATAAGGCATATTGCTTTTAAACAACTTTTTAACAGGCTCTACATATTTAGATTTAACATTGACGACCACCTTGATGTCAACTGGCTCACTTTGCTTGGAAAATTCACTGATAATACAGTGCTGTAATTTGGCTGCAGAACTTGGATCACCTAAGGTACCTTGGGGAGCATGGGTGATAATAACAATTTTCTTCATGCTTTTCTCCGAAAAAAAGCTTAGGGTTGCCAAATACTTTGAAGCAACAGGGTAATTCCAAGTGGATGAACTATTTTTTATAGGAGTGATTTTAAAGATGCAACATTAAGGTTTTATTAAGGGTAGAGATTATGTGTAGTTGTTTGCAGGGCGATTTCATCAAAGTTTAAAAACCTATCACTTTTCTCAAATATTTAGTAGAAAGGGCAGCTTTCAATCGTTTTAAAGCAATG
>NZ_LNYU01000024.1:66227-85799 GCF_001468135.1 Legionella santicrucis
CACGAAAACGAGGATTGGCAAGGTAAAGGTTGGCCAATTTTAGCCATTGCGGAAGCACACAAGTATCTTCTTTGGGTAGCTCAAATAAGCACGCATCATGAACCAAGTAGTTGCAGGCATTTTGGTCTTTAAATTGGAGTAAATAATTTAATACCGCTTGTTCATCCTTAAAAATCGTGGCTAATTTCAAAGCATGGTCTTCAGCAACCCCATTACGCTCCACAATAAGGGCTAATTGACATAAAGGAAGTACTTTTTGATAACAGTCAGGATGAGAAAGTTTCTTATTATTTTCTGCTCTAAAGCCATCTAATCCCCATTGCTGTAACGTAGCCCTCATGAAAGAGGCCCCTTCATCACCATAATCATGGTGAATGCGCTCGATGAGCTCATTGGCTTTGGCGCTAAAGGCGAGTGCTTTTTGTTTTAATCCCTGAAGGGTTTGGAGTTCTTGTAAAATATTCAGCATGGACAAGGTTGGCATATGTTTTTTCTCTAAGGTTGGATTATGTGAGGTGGCCAAATTAGCTTTTTACTGGCTGCATAGGTCTCACTAAAACCAGTACAACAAAAAATGGCTCACCTCATTTCAATATGCGCAGACTTTAATCTATATGGTTGTTCAATATAACTGTCGAAAATGAACAGGTACAAAGGCATAGAAATACAGGTAATAAAGACAATGTATCTGCTTTAGAAGTGATAAAAACTAAATCCGGTCACATAATCGTTAAAGGGAATGTTTGGGGGTAGTAAAATCTGTCAGGTGATATGACTCCGAAGAAGATTAGCACAAGAGCCTAAGAAAGGCTCTTCATCATTGATGAGTGACACAATATAAAAGAGGCGTGTCTTGAGAGAACAGGTCCATTAAGTTTTATTTTAAATATCCATGCTTCAAAACAATAGCATACAAGCGAATGGGTCATTGTGACACGAACTCATATTAAAATTTGCTTCCAAATGTTCTTTTGGCTTCATAAAGATCCGTTGGGTGTTGAGATTGTATCGCTTCTCTAACAGTATTTTCTTTTTTCTCAAATACAGGGTTTTTGAGAATATTCTGGTATTGAGACAGAAGTACTTTGGGAAGATTGCGCCCAAAACGTCGTCTCGTGGACGAATCATCCTCGGACTTATAATCATAACCCAAACTATTTTGGTGTTTCTTGATTGGGCTATCAAGTTCTGCACTTTTCTCTAAAGACAATATCTCGGAAAAGTCATCTATATCCAATAGCGCTCCCATATCAAACGTTCGAGAAGGATTGGTACAGTAACTCTGATAAGAAAAAACAGTACCTAGACTCATGGTATTCATTGCTTTAAGAAAAGGAAGCATTTCATTATCAGTAGGACGATAATGGCCACTATTATTAGTAATTTCTCGTAAGCAGCCATTTTCAAAAAACAAACTTCCCACGCCTAATACTTTTTTTCCATTGCTTAAAAAAGAATGATTCAAGTTAGGATCACAAAGCAGTTTTGGAGGCTCCTCACAGGTTAATACAAAATTATGCTCCCCATCTAAATGATTACCCTCCGCATCAACAAATTCATGGTTTTCTTCATCAAAGACTGCAAAATAGGGAGCTTATACATTTTCCTGATGATCTACAGGTAAACGCCGCATGGCTTTGCGTTCAATTTTAAACTCCGGCTTCATAGAAATGATTTGGTTCATTTCTTCGCCATGAAAAACGATGTTATTCGGATAGAAATTTTTAGGCATAATGACAAATTTTTAAAAGATTCAAATGATTGGGGTTTATTTTAATAACGTTTTTATTGAAAAAATAAATATTCAGGCAGTATCTTCTTGAAAATACTAACAACCTTCATAATTCTACGTTACCATTTAACCAAGCAGAAAATTTTTAAATATTTATGATTGAACAATCCTTCGACGAATTATCACGACACCCCGACTTTCTAGTTTTAAAGCGGATATCTATGCAATTTAAAGAACGTGCAGCTAAACCTTCATCCAAAATATATATGACAACCATCATTGATTTGGAAACAATGGGAATAGATGCAACCCAACATGAAATCATTGAAATAGGCATGCTTTCATTTTTATTTTCCAATGAGGACGGAATCCTAGAAATTAAACATACTTATAACGAACTGAATGACCCTGGAAAACCAATACCCCCTGAAATCACAAAAATTACCGGCATTCGTAATGAAGATCTCATTGGCAAAATAATTAATTGGGACTTTGTGTTGCAAGCACTTAAAGAGAGCCATTTAATAATATGCCACAATGCTCAATTTGATCGTAACTTCTTAGAATTGCAAACACCTGAAGAGATACAAAAACAAGTTGTATCTCTCCCTTTCGGTTGTACGATAAAAGATATTGATTGGAAAGTGCGGGATTATGAAAGCTCAAAACTTGATTACCTTAACTGGAAGTTGGGATATTTTTATGATGCTCATAGAGCAATTAACGATTGTTGGGCTACCTTAAATCTACTTTTGCAGGAACCAGGTGCTTTTGATGAGCTAAAAAACAATGTACGTAAAAAACAAACTCTTATTTGCGCCGAGAGCGCTCCTTTTGACAAAAAGGATTTGTTAAAAAATCGACTTTACCGCTGGTCTGACGGCACAGGAAAAATTCCCAAAAGCTGGTGGACTATAATCGATAATGATGTATTGGCAGAGGAAAAAGCTTGGCTTGATACTGAAATTTATAAACAAACAAACAAAAGCAGCTCTCTTCCTCAAAGTGAAATTACTGCTCGAAATCGCTATTCATTTAGAGCTGAATTAATGAAGAAATAGATCATGAGTCAATATGAAGACTTGTATTCAAATTTGATGCTAAAGGGCTATACTAGTAGTTGCATTAGCAAGTTGAACCCGCGAGATCAGCTTGCTTAAAGTCTGATTATTACAACTAATCAGACTAGTGAAATAAGATATAGCTCGAATAAAATTTTAAAATTATCCTAAAATTTCATTTGGACTCAGCTCACTCAACCGCCAATTCCTTCCATCTATTCTTATAGGTACTTTATCATGTGGTGTTTCATCATCTAACTGTATATATGAGTCCGTCCCAACAAAATTCTTAGGGAATAATACAAGACATGAATCTTTAGTAAATTTTGAGGGGGTTTGTTTACATGTATTCAAGATTTTTACGAAATGGCTGAACTAATACCTATTAAGAGCAATTTTGCGTTACTGATGATGATTTATAATTATTGATGTAGGAGGGAAGTTACAATTCTAAATTGTACCATTTTATTATTTTTAATATAGTTCTTCTAAATATAAACTCTCCATCATTATAAATTTTACACGCTGTCGCAAAATTATAATGTCCACCACCATGAATCAACTCATTTCTTAACTGAACTAAGCTATTTAATGCAGTAATAATTTTTTGATAATCATCAAAGCATTCTGATATAAAATATCCAATAATTATATTTCTTGTCGAAGATTTAAATTTATCATTTTCAGGTTTGATTAAAAGACTTTCAAAAGCAGTAACAAGATAAAGCACACATCCTGCACTATAGTTATCAGCATCTACATATAAAAAATAGTTTATTAAGGAATTAATTAAATGCTTTTGTTCGTTTTTTTCAATCATTGTTTGGAAAAATTTTAGCGATATGTCTATAAAATCGGTATCAATATCTCTTAATTTTATGGATTTGAAAAAGTCATTATTTAGAGAAAAGTTCAAGGATGTATAATGTTCTAACTGAAGCGAGTTTGCTATATCTATTTCGAGGGTAGCTTTTTCTTCTCGCTTAATTCGTAATATATCTTTTATTAAAAAAAAAGAAGCAATTGTTCTACATAGCTGCCCAAATGCATGATCTATATTTCCAATAGGAAAAAAATTATAACCATCAAAGTTAGCTTCAATAGAAAAAATATGGTCAGTAATTTCCAAATTTAAATTTAACAAATTTTCATCTAAAAACTTTGTTCCTTCTTTGAAGATGATAGTTTTATGGTAATTAATACTATTACTCATATTTTTAAGTAATAGAGAAAATTTATATTTTATAGTTTTTTCACCTAAAATAATATTCAATTTCTGAATGAAATCATGATAATCAATTCTGCTAAATGTTATTTCGGATTGGATCATTTGCTGAACACAGGATATACAATTTTTCTTGATTACTGGATTTTTAATATCTAGTTGCTTAATTAAAGAATCAATTTTGCAGGATCGGTTTATTGATTCAAATTGGTCCTTAAATATACCTCCATTTAAGCAGAACTCTTTATAAAAATTTTCAGGCACTATCTGTTGCAATAGAGACTCATTGTCCTTTTTCATGAAAATCCAATTTCATTTGTTTTATTTAGTGTAGTTCATTTAAAATTTGTATTGGAAACTTCTTTTTTAAAAATTGCTTCATCTTCCTAACCATCCACTCCTATTCAAAAACATGTGTTTTTGGGGTACTAATTTAGATAGTCTTTCCTACACTAACCATTTTACAAATAGATTGGATTGAATGTTTCTCGTTCGGTAAAGAGTTTTACAAGATCTTTTTGCTCATCAGTAAGTTTCTCAGGCCTGACTCCGTGCCTTCCTCTCGCCCTTGCGGCTTCGAGGCCAGCCAAAGTACATTCCTTAATTAGATTTCGCTCAAACACAGATGTAGCCTACAAAAAGCTGGTTGATGAAAGACTCTTCATTCCTGTTACCATACATCCAGATATTGAACTGACCCCAGGGTCAGATTCCAGACGATTATTGCGATATTTTATGATGATGCTGGTTATTATCAGAAAGGTTTCCCCCTTCTTCAGCTCCTTGATTGCCTGAATTTAGGCTGGATTTTGATCGATATTTATAATTGTCATATCCTTTTGCGGTTAATTTTTTAAAACCTTTTATCTACGAACTTATTCCACTCTCGATTTGAATATTGGGAATCAATAAGTTCATCAATCTTTTCATTAAGTTCATCAATCTTTTCCTCCATTTTTTTGACCACATTGTCTGCAACTTTATCTGCTAATAAATAACCAAACCCGAACAGACCTAAACATATTAAAATCGTTTCCCACATACTCATCTCCTAACAAAAAATAGGCATTATACTATTGTTTGATCAAAATTAAATCATAACCATTTAAGCCACCTTTATAATCCCTCAAAACCAGCAACGGTTAATCCAATCGCTCTGAGGTTCCCAAGACGTCTCGTATTCCTCCCATGTTTCAATACTTTTTCTAATAAATCATAACCTCTGGGTGAGCTGCCAAATTAAGTTTGACTTTTCCTTATCGCTCATGACCGCTACTCTTAATAGCAGCCTAAATATTTAGACAGCAATGCAGTTAAAGAAAACCTAGGTATTATAAATTTGAGTCCGCTGATATCGTGACTAACTATACTATTGGATTTAAAATTTAAACAAAGTAATTTCGATATGAGCTTTCGATCTCAATATCAATAATAGATGTCTATTAATTTATAAATTAGTAGACAGATGAAATGTTGACCTTGTACCGTCTACAAAATCTTTTTTAACGACTTAATGGACATTAGAGTCTATTAATCGATTTAATGAACAAAAACATGCCTTAAAGGTATTTTTGACAAGCATCAATCAAAATGCTCATCATTCAAAAAAATTATCGCAACTAATACATAACATTCAGCTTAATTTTGCTGAGCTAAATTCTAAAAGGTGCTTAATTAGACTATGCATTTCCTCTGGGACTTCATCAACGTGCATGGCCTCAATTATGGCTGTTGGCGTTAAACTTAGACCACAAACCTTTTGAATATCTTGATTTAATACACTTAATGCCTCCTTACCAGGAATAATTTCTAATCTGGTTAATGGAGAACCCCAACGAGATTCAAATTCATTTAAAGTTTGTTCATTTATTGTTGATTTATGTTGTCCTGTTGAATTTGAACGAGCAAACCGCTCATTAAACTCCAAGTATTGAGCAGTTAAATAATGCTTTTTTGAAATTGCAAAGTCATCAAGTAAATTACCAATGTCATTAGGATATTCCAACTTTTTTCCTATTCGTTTCAAAGTATCCTCAATCTTACGAGAAATTGCCCGCCTAATAGCTTCAGGGACTAGTAAAAAATTTTCAATCTCTTTCCTTTTATGAATAATTACGTTATCACAAAAATTTTTACATTGAGCGATTATCGATAAGCATTCCTCATTACTCCGATAATCCTTATCCATAATTGCTGTCACCAATATTTCCACTCCAAGAGTAAATTCCATACCTATTTTTAAACTTCGAATTCGTTCTGGATTAAAACCCTCAACAGGAATTACAGCAAATTCACTACGATTGCTAACAATATCAACCTTAAGCTTTTTTGCAAATTTACCTAAAATCTGGAAATCCTTACCTTCAACGAATAATGCTTTGCGTGTTTTTGCAAGCTGAGTCAATATTGGATTAATATTGGAACCCAAAATAGAGAATACTTCTCCTAATTGAGAAGGATTTTTAATTCTTTTGGCTGATGTTTTCTTTTTATCTATAAGAACAATCTCATTAGTATCTGCTTCTGTTATTATTTCTGTTGAATGTGTTGCGATAATAATATCTGGACCAAGATTTTTTAAAATTCCAAGTAATTGCCTCTGCAGATCTGAATGCAAATAAATGTCAGGTTCATCTATTAAAAATAAAGCTGCTTCACTAGACTGGATAACATGAGTAAGCATTTGGCACCAAACTTGAAAACCAAATCCTGCCCAAAAGATTTCCCTTGGAATTCGCTCCTCAGGACAAAACATATACAACTTGGGTTTGCCATGTGACGTGTCAATTTTAGGCTTTTCAATATCCATTCCAGGCCACGTTCTAATCAACGTTGATCGAAACTCCTCGAATCTTTCGGGATAATGGTACCAAATATTTCTGAAATTTCTGGCTGCTTTATAATTAAATAGAGCGTTTCTGGCTGCTTCCATTTCAAATAAACTTTCATTATGCTCTACAGGTCCTAGAATAGGTACAAACCCAATTGGACAGTTAAAGTTTGATTTAAATGTTGTAGTAGATAATATTGGTTTTCCTTGTGCATCTAAAATAAATAAGCAGCTATTGGCTTCAGGAAAATACAGTATCATTTTATTCCCATTAGATAAATAAAATGTAATTTTTGCGGGTTGAGAATCATCATAATTGAAATAGATATTTTCTTCTGCAATAGAAATAGAATTCAAATCAATCTTGTAGCCATACGTGTTTCCATTCGGTCCCTCAACCCTCTCTGGCTTACGGGTACTTGCTTTTCTCATTGCAGCAGCTAAGATACGAAACGCAGCTATTATTGTTGACTTTCCAGCATTATTTGGCCCCACCAAAATATTAAAGCTCTTTAAATGTAACACAAAATTATTAAATGCTTTAAATCTTTGAAAATCTACGCGAATAAAGCGATTACTAATACTCATGCAAGAAACTCTCCTTAATAATAAAACCTTTAAACCCAAAAAAGTCACTATGAATATAATAGATATTACTGGTTAATGTATTTGTATAAAGTTGTCTTTCCTACACCAACCATTTTACATATTGATTGAATTGAATGTTTTTTATTGGCATATAGTGTTTTCACTAATTCTTTCTGCTCATCACTAAGTTTTTCTGGTCTACCACCTTGACGACCGCGTGCACGAGCAGCTTCAAGCCCAGCAAGAGTACGCTCTTTTATCAGATTGCGCTCAAACTCAGAAAGCGCCCCAAATACATGAAACATAAACCTACCAGAAGGTGTTTCAGTATTAATTGCTTCAGTAACACTATGAAAACCGATTCCCTTTTCTTCTAGTTTACTCACATAAGCAATTAGATGTTTGAGGGATCTCCCTAATCTATCCAATCTCCAAACAACCAAAACATCCCCTTCTCTGAGAAAATTTTCGACTTTTTCTAATCCAGGCCTTTCTGATACAGAACCACTTATCTTATCCGTAAAAATTTGCTCACATCCTGCCATTTTCAATTCATCCAGTTGCAAGTCTAAATTTTGCTCATGTGTTGATACTCTGGCATACCCTACTCTCATTACTATTCCTTGCTGTTCAGAAAGACTAAAAGACTAGATTAAAATGAACTTTGATTAATGTATAGAGTTTTCGAACTAGTTTTCACTAACTATCACTAATTTTTTCACATCAATTTGATGCGTTCACAAACCCATCCTAACTTGGAAGATTAGCTCCAACCACCCATTGTCCAAAGTTGGGGTTCACAATGTCTCCATCAAGTCTAATCCCTGCGAGCACGCTGTGCGTGCCTGCAGGGCTAACGCACCTGATTTTTAAAAATAAGTAATAAAAAGATCAAATCAATGTAAGAAATGGATCAAATGCCTATGAGAAAAGGCTGGTATACAAGCGAGTATGAAATAACTAATACTTCAAGCCTATATAACACCATGGAGTATTTTAAATTATCATCTGATGCATTGTTTTCACATTAATTGATCCCCGAGTTATTAATCATAATGTACGTCATGAAATGAAAGATATTTTAATTATTTCCCTATTGGCGGTGATATGCGGAGCAGATAGTTGGGGTCGATATCGAACTATTTGGAAATTGTAAGAAAGAGTGGTTAGGTACATTTTTAAATTTACCACATGGAATTCCCTCCCACGATACATTGAGACGGTTCTACTCCATATTAGATGCTAAAGAATTTGAATTATGTTTTATGTCATGGATAGCAACATTAGTTGAGAAACACCAAGGAGAAATCATCGCAATTGATGGAAAGACATCTCGAAGAAGTCTTGATGAGAATCGAGGATTAAAAGTATTACATTTAGTGAGTGCTTGGGCAAGTGAGAATGGACTTGTTTTAGGCCAAGTAAGGTGTGGCGATAAAGGAGGTGAAATTGCAGCAATGGAAACTTTATTAAAAGCACTCGATTTAAAGAATAGTACAGTGACAATGGATGCAATGGGTTGTCAAAAAAAATTAGCGGCTCAAATTATTCAAAAAGGAGATCATTACATGTTGGCATGCTAAGGGAAATCAAGGTTCGCTCCATGATAAAATTAGGACGATTTTTGAAAAAGCAGAAGAGATGCAATTTAATGCTATGGTTTACTCTAAAGATACTCAAGTAGATAAAACATGGTCGGGTTGAGCAAAGAGACTGCACAGTATTTCATGTGATGTATTCACCAGAATTTCAAGAACAATGGGTAGGCCTAAACAGTTTAGTTAAGATTAAAAGTGACGTATTTAAGCAAGGACATACGACAACTCAAACACGCTACTATATTAGTTCACTTCCTCCTGATGCTGTAATTTGTGCGCGGGCGATTCGACAACATTGGGGGTAGAAAATAGTTTACATTGGTGTTTGGATATGAGTTTTAATGATGACTATGCAAGAGCCAGAATAGGAAATAACGCGGAAAATTTTGCTGTTCTTCGCCGAATCGCTTTAAATTTACTAAAAAAAGATGGCTCTAGAAAAGCAAGTATTAAAGGAAAACGAAAAATCGGGGGATGGGATAACTCTTTTTTGAAAAATTCACTCAATTTGACTAATAATTGCAGTGCGTATACCGTGCGCGTGCCTATTGCCTCAGGCCACGCTTAATAAATCGTTAATCAATATGATCGATAATAGTTGTAAAAGAATTTATTGGAATCATCCATGTCCAATTTAAGTCAAAAATTTAGGGAATCATTTATAAGCTATTTAAAAAATCCTCATAGCGCTAAAAACAAAGAGAACTTTGTGAATTATGCCTTTGCCATTTATGAAGATGCGGTGACTCATTGCGGTTTAGAGCCCGATAAATACATCACCTACATGTTCAAAATGATAAAACCAGCTGTACAGGGAATAAAAATAAGTCCTGACATTGCAAAAAAATTGGATGGTTTTATTCGCGCTTTAAGTTTTTCAGATTTAAAAAAAGAGAATCAGGCATTTCATGTATTGAACATTTGTTATAATTTAATGAGCCCGAAAAAATCCTGCCTGAGAGAAGTAATTAAAAATTTTTTGATTTTGCAAGACAAGTTGAAACGAGAAGATTTTATAGTCACCAATAGAAAATTTTCTGGTTCATTTTTCCTAAGTAATGCAGATGTTTCTAATGTGAGAGGAAAAAAAGCAGTTATAGATAACTTGATCATGTTCGTTTCCAATGACGTTTTTAAAGTGTCAAAAGAGGCTGGGAAACAATTTTTTCCTGTTTCTTTTGATGCGAAACAAAAAATTCAATATCTCGAAAAACATATTGATTGGTTATCAGAAAAAGAATGCGGGCGAATATTATATAACTTACTTCAAAAAATAAATCCTATATTGAGTGCCCAAGGCAATTCTGCGGATATAAGAGACCATGCTGAATATATGACTGATTCAGGGAAACGAAGTGCATTGATGATTCACTCTTTCAATGATAAATGGTTTTTTACCTTTCTTGCTAAAATGGTGAAAACAATTAAAGAGGCACTCGGAATGAAAACCTCTGCAGAACATCTTCTTGAACACTCGGTCGATGAGGCTGAAAAAGCAGGGGTTACTTTGAAATAGACGTTTTTGATTGATGAATCTTTAGTGAAGAATCATTTGTTTTTCAAGCAAGGAAGCACTAGTATGAAGCGTGATAGTATAATTAAAATATCAGGTCATAACTAGGATAATAGGAGTTTGGGGTGAGTAAGGCTTTTACTAAAAAAGATAATAAGTATACTGAACCAGGGCGTCCAGACGTAAAACTACCAAGTACCAAAAATTATATGACCCCTAATGGTTTTGCAATGCTGCAAACTGAATTACGTAATTTAATAAGCAATGAAAGACCAGAAATTGTGAAAGTAGTAAGTTGGGCAGCGAGTAATGGAGATCGCTCAGAAAATGGGGATTACATTTATGGAAAAAAGCGTTTACGTGAAATTGATAGACGCATTCGCTATTTGACCAAACGATTAGAAAGCGCTCAAATAGTCGATCCTAAACTTCAAGTAGGTCTTACCCAAGTATTTTTTGGTGCCACTGTCCAATACATCGATGAAAATGGTGAATCCCATTCTGTCAAAATCGTAGGTCTGGATGAAGCAGATATTAATGCAGGAAAAATAAGCTGGGTTTCACCCTTGGCGAAAACATTACTGAAAGCTAAAGTTGGAGAGAGTAGGACCTTACGGGTTGGTGCTGAAGCATGTAATTTAACGGTGACGCATATTTCTTACATCATCTAATTTTATTTTTAAATTCAAGTTTGACAATGCCTGCTTCATTAATACAATCTCTATGACCAAAATGAACTTCGATTTATAACCAGCTGCTAACTCACAGGTATCAATAATACTTGTGAGTACATTATCTACGGTTTTATAAAACAACCAGGTGTTACGCCCTCTGATAGAGGTTTTTAACCTCGCTCCATATCGTTGTTATGGATGGGCTGTCTGGAATTCCCGACAGAGCTGTTGTTGATAATCATCGATTATTTCTGGTTTAAGATGTAACGAATCATTGCTCAAAATTGACTCGAATTGATCGTAATCCGAATGATCTGCTGTTATCGTTTCAATAGCTCCAGTTTCAATATTCACTTCTTCATTATTTGCAAGTGGGATCAACTTATCAAAACTATCTTGCTTTAAAATATCAAGCACCGCAAAGGTTTCAGGAGTAGGTTTGGAATAACTTGTAAATACTTTTAAATCTTCATCACTCGCTTTATATAATGCTTTAATCACCTTCACCATCTCATTATTCGTTGGTTTATAATGGCCGCTATGATTGCTCATTTTAAACAACCTGCCATTTTCAAACTCCAAGGTTCCGACACCAAATACTTTTTTTCCATTAGCCAAGTAAGAATGATGCAATGTCTTACTACACAACAATTGAGGTGGTAGTTCTGCGGTTAAACAAAAATTATACATACCTTCTGGGATATCACCATTGGGGAAACTAAAAAAACTATCCTCTATAGTCACACAGCACTCTCCCTGCTTCTCAGAAGTAAGATATTTATTTTTTTGTGGTTCAGAATGCTCGAAAAAACGCATGTTTTTACGTTCAATTTTAAAATCGGATTTTAATGAAATTAAAGTGTCCATCTCATAACCATGGAAAGTAACAGAGGGGTATTTATTTATTTTTCTTTTTTTTATTTCGTTCTTAAGGCTTTCGCTGCTTTTTTTTCTTTTGCCCATTGTCCCATACTCACGCATAAAGTTAAATTTATGCGCGATCATACATGAGAAAGCTTAAGATATGCTTAAAAATTGGTTTTTGGCATCACTATACTCAGGGCGATTTCATCAAAGTTTAAAAACCTATCACTTTTCTCAAATATTTAGTAGAAAGGGCAGCTTTCAATCGTTTTAAAGCAATGCCTTTCTGAGATGATTGGTCATCCTCAAGTAGTTTGAGCACAATTTTTCTCATAATGCTTAAGTTTCTATCTGCATATCCTCGATAAATAGGACACTGATCTTCATTCATCCCGACGTCTAATTTATAGTGCAACCCGTTTTCTATCTGCCAATGCTGTCGTATGGCTTGTTGGATCGTTTGGTGCTTTTTATAAGGTAAAGAGGTAATGTAGTAGCGGGTTGCTCTTTCAATGTTTCCAGTGGGTAAATGGCGTATGGACTCTACGCGAATATAGACGCTTAAATCCTTCCATTGTTGGCGATAGCCGGGTAAGTACATTGCAGGTAAGAGGGTATAAGTCCTTTCTTCAATGCGACTGTGGTCATAATTGCGTGACTCGCTTTGTTGATAAACCATGGCCTTATAGTTTAGTTCATCTGCTTTAGCAAAAAGAGAATCCACTCTTTTATGTAGCTGTTCATGATTCTTTTTTAATGCAAGCACATAATGTGCTTGTTTGAGGCGAATGAGATTGGCAATTCCCTTTTGAGTACCCATCGCATCTATAGTTATTATTTTATCCTTAATATTCAGAGCTTTTAATAAAATGGGGATCCCTTTTATTTCATTACTCTTATCAGGAGTAGCGATGCTTCCAAGAGTTGCAGACAGCCGAGGGCTAAAGGCATTAAGAAGATGGCTTGCTTTCTTATTGCCTCGCTGATGCGAGGAGCCACGGCTTGTTTTACCATCAATAGCAATGACATCATCTACAAATAATAGACTTATTGCCTCTACCCATTCCCTTATGCAGCGTTCAAACTCTAAGGGTTCAATTAACGAAAAGACCCTCCCCAAGGTTTGATGACTGGGAACACCTTCACTTAAATCAATAAATTGACTAAGCCAACGCTTGCGACTTTTTGCAAAAACCTCCATCGCCTTCCAGCCATTACAGCCGCAAATGAGGCCACATAAAACAATAACTAATATACTCAATAGCGAATAAGTGCAACGTCCTCCAACTCGGGGATCGTTTATTGATAGAAAACAATGAAACAAATATTGATTTTTTCCAAATTGTCGCGTACTTTCTAACACCATCAGGCTCCTTCTTAAGATTTTTATAATCTACGTCGGGAAACGTAGGTGCCTGATTTCTATCAATATTTATTTAAAAATTCTACTACTTCATTCCTTTTATTTTAGATTACAGCTGGATTGACTGATTAATTCTTAAACTTTGGTGAAATCGCCCTGGGTATACAAATGTTTTTTATGCCCTAAATGAACTCACATTAATTGTAATGGGGCTCTACTATCCAAGAAAAAAGTTCTATTGCATAAGAAGTTCAAATTTACTAATCGAATTTATAAGTACTCCACAGTGATACTTAGTTTTCCTTCTTAATTTCCAATCAAATACAGCAAAAATTTTTATTTTACTCATGAATTATTATCAAGAGTCATTCCATCATTTCATTGGTATTTAAGATTTTTTTCATATTAATTAAATATTATGTAAGATCGATTTCACAATTGACTAAGCTTAATCAGCTTAATAATGGAATTTATTGGAGGAAAAATATGCAAAATATCAACACCAAGATCAAAATAAATACTAAAATTGAGCCTACTGAAAGTGCTGGAGTCACAAAGAAAGGTCGTTATCATGGTTATATTCAAGAAATGAAAACCTTCGAAAACAGCCTCACGTTTTTTAATCAAATGTTAGATAAAGCGCTTAAAAATCCAAATGATAGCAATATAAATGAACTCGAAAAATATACAGAACAGCTCCCATTTTCTGAGAAATCAAAAGGCCCTCAATAAACCAAGCATTCCGGGGGTATAGTCAATAAACCCTCGGAATAAAAAAATTGATCTTTCTCTTATTCATTAAAATCAAACAAGTTAAATTTATGAATATTCCATATTGGAAATTGGTTTTCCTAAAAGTCGTTCTTATATAATCTAGCGCTAATTATCATGTGTTTAAATTAACCATATGAGCAACAATAATCCATATGGGGGACTACCATGAGAAGTAAACTGATACAAACTGCATTACGAGCTGCTGAGCAAATTGCTGAAACACAAGCGATTAAATCAGCTCCTATACAAAATTTGACACATAACTTAATGAGTTCAAATTTTATACCTAATGCAAATCATGTGATGAATACAAATTTTATTCCTGTGGTGACTACAAATTTTATACCTACTACACCCAATATAAATCCATTGACAAAAGATATAATGGAAGGGCTTAAGAGAGAAGAAAGTAAAAAAACGTTTCTAAGAGATTTTGAGAAATATAAGGAAGAGATTCAGAGAGAGCGCTACCCCGTTAATAACCCAATCTCATTTAATATTCATCAAAAAAACAATGAAACCAAAGGAGATCTTGTAATTGATACAAAACAAAAGGCTAATGATCCTACTCCTGCTAAAAAATTTACTTCAGCAAAAGCAATACAAGATGAAGTATTCAAGGAAGCTAAAGAACATATCCAGGACTATCGGCCTCTTTTGGTTCTTTTCAACGTATCTGAAGGAACTCTAAAAAAAACCTCCATGCCGTTATTTGAAGGTATCTATGGTGCATTTGCTGATAAAGATGGAATACCTGAAGATAAAGCAAAAGCGGTCCTACAATTAGCTAAGTGGCTTGTACTTGCAATAATAGCTTTCGCTCTTTATGAATATGTCAATAAGAAATTAAATGAAGTTAAGAACCTTGATGCTCAAGCTGTTGCAAATTACTCCCAAGCAGAAGATCTCTACGATAAAGCAATTTTGATTGCCCAGGAATGCGCTCGTCAACTGAATTCGATAAATGAGTTAACGAAAAATAAAGACTTAAATGAAAATCTATTAAAGCTATTAAGGGAGTGTGCTGCTTCCGAGGAGAAGGATTCTGTTATCGGTGCGAGTATTAATGATCTGAGAGCCTTTGTTGATAGTATGGTAAATAATAAGCCCTTAGAAAGATCTCAATTGGATGGCAAAATCGAACGAAAACTCCAATCCTTAGAAGAGCACAATCCATTGGCATCGATGCTCTTAGAGAAGAAAGGAGCAAAAGGATATAAAGGCACAGAAAATGCTTTACAGTATCAAGTTGATAAATTTGATAACGTAATAAAACATAAGAAAGAAGGCGTAGAATTAAGACAAAAAGAAATACAGTTAAAAACCGATAGGATTGAAGAGCTAAATAAGGATACGCAAAAAATCGAGACAAAAATAAATAAGAATATATTTGTCAGAATGGGATTTTTTACACCTTTACATCTCACTGCCATTTCAAAATGCAATGAAAGCAAAGATGAATTAAAAAACATTAAAATCGATAAAGAAAATGACAAAGAAGATGATAACAATCTCAGACTTTCAGTCGATTAATACTCTATGTCATCATGAAATAGACTTATAGATTTCATGATGACATTTACTGTAACAACTAAGAATGTTTCATTTGAATTTACACTCACTACTTGCCTGAAACAGGAGCACTTGTTACGTATCTTTTTCTACATGCTGATGAATATAAGGAAGTGCTTCTTTCAGTAATTGACCTATATACTGAATTATTCGAGAGTCAATACGATTTTGGTGGCAATACCAGCATAAATTTATTTTTTCAGAAAAATCTTTTATTCTTAATTTTATCAATTCTTCATCATAATATTGCTTGGGCAACACACTCCATCCTAATCCCCGCTTGACTAATTTTTTTATTGCAAGCAAAGAAAATAATTCATGCTTCACTAGAAGTGACAATTGTTCTTTGGAAAAGCGCTTTTCCAAATTATCGCGAATAGAAAACCCTGTTTCGGTTAAGATACATGTATATTGAGCAAGCTTTTTTAAATCAAGCTCTTTTTCATTTGCTAATTCATGTTTGGGGGACACAACAACATAAGCATCTTCTTCATCAAGTGGATTACATACAATAGAACTATTAGTTTTCAGATCTTGGGTTGTTAATGCCATATCAATTAAGCCATTTTGTAATGCAGGGAACAGCTCTTGCTTTGTCATATGTTTGATATGAAAATTGGGGAAATTAGTCACATTTTCATTTAAATAATCTATGAATAAAGGCAAAAATTGATAACATGGCAAAGTTGACGTACCAATAATAATAGGTACTTCTGTGAGCTCGGGACTTTTTAAATTAGCAGCAGCATCACATAAAGTATGTAAAAGTAATCGAGCATATGGAATAAGTAACTGTCCCTCCATAGTAGGAAAAATCATATTTCCCCTAGTTTCAAATAATTTAGTTTTAAATTCATTTTCCAAATTATTAATGCGCTTGCTAACAGCAGATTGAGTCACAAATAAACGCTTTGCTGCGAGTGAGTAAGAGCGATATTCGTAAACCATTAAAAATGATTTTAATTCGTTAGTATTCATGATATTAGCTTCAAAAGTATGATGAAGATTCAAACATTTCAAACTGCATAATATTTTTTATTTTAGCATTAATACTTCAGATCTTATACGAGCAAGTTATGTTAACATTAAATTTTATCTTAATCTTATCTTACGAATGTGATGCAGAACGCCCTAATAAAATTCTTTCAAATTTATTCTAAAAATGAAGCCCCTTTTATGCATCAGCAACTCGCTGAATGGCGTGCCACACGCCCTTTAGCAGGATTACGCATACTGCATCATGTCCCCGTAGTAGTTAATACTTTATTAAAAATCGCCTGTTTGCTTGAAGCAGGGGCTGATGTCACAGTGACCAATCCTAGTGATTTTTGCCATGCTCATCCGCAAGCTGTATCTGCTTTAAAAGAAGCCAATATTTCTTACGTTGAAACACCTCTATCTCTTGTTGGGGAGCAATTTGATCTTTATTTTGATTGTAGTGCCCAACTCTATCAATTTTTAGGATCTCCCAAAATAGGAGCAATTGAATTAACAGGTTCAGGGGATTACTTTTATCGACATCACAATCTTGATTTCCCAGTAATTAGCATTGATCGCACTTTAACAAAGCAGCTGGAGACTGTTTTCGGTTGTGCCGAAAGCAGCCATATGGCACTCACAAAACTAACAGGAATTACCCTTAGTGAAACATCATGGGTTATTTTTGGTTTTGGCAAAATTGGTCACGGAGTAGCTTATTTTTGTAATCAAAATAAAATTCCAGTTGTTGTTGTCGACATCTGTGAAAAACAAAGAAATTTAGCCAAAAATCTAGGTATAAAAGCCATCAACCCTGAAAATTTTAATGAACTAGAACGTGCTTTAATTGAAGCAAATGTTGTTATTACCGCAACAGGTAAAAAAGCCATTTTGAATGATTATCCTCATTCGTGGTTTAGCGGTAAAATCCTAGCTAATTTAGGCGTTTATGACGAATTTGGTCCTCATTTTAGTGAGGATGAAGTACTAAATCATAAAATGCCAGTCAATTTTGTTCTTGAGGATCCCACGCCAATGAAATATATAGATCCAGAATTTTATATTCATAACCTTGCTTCATTAATACTACTTAACGAAAAACTCGCCAATGGTGTCTACGGAATACCTGATGAAATGGATCAGAACATTATTCAGCGTTGGTGCACTTATCATTCATTTCCATTAGATCAAATCAAGTTATGGTTTTATGATCCTAATCGATAATCAAAAAGATTTAGCGCTTTATTAAGATTTGTTTGATCATTCCCATGATCATCGACTTTAATCTACGCTACATTGAAGAAATGGAACAAGACTAAAAGTCGTTAATCTTTTAAAATAAATTTACACATTGTCCATCATACTATATATTTTCGTCATTTCTGGTAAAATCAAATCAATGAACTCATCACCTGAAACACCAATACCTAGTAGCCCAAGAACCATCATTTGGCTGGTCAGTGTATTTTTTTTACTATTTCAATTTTTTTTACAATTATCATCAGGAATCGTTATTGGCGCAATAATGCATGAGAAAAAACTCACCGCATTAACTGCCGGTCTGTTGAGTAGTGCCTTTTATTATGTATATACCACCATGCAAATCCCCGTCGGTCTTCTTTTTGACCGTTACAATACTCGTATTCTGTTATCACTAAACGCACTACTCTGTGCTTTAGGTTGCTTTCTATTTTCTACAGGGCATAGCTTATTTATATTATTTTTAGGACGCTTAATCATTGGCGGAGGTTCAGCTTTTGCATTTGTTGGAGTAACTCGTGTTTTACGGCAACATTATCCATTAAATCAATATGCTTTTATGATTGGATTGTCTGAAACCTTAGGTTTTACCGTTACTGTATTCGGTATGATTGGAATGGGGGCACTTATAAACCAGATTAGCTGGCAAAACTTTATTGCTGGTGCAGGAGTTATAGGACTGTTAATTTCCGTCCTATGCTGGAAATATATTCCTAATAATAAACCCATCATCAATAATCGCGCTCAATACAAAGTACATCTTTTATCAATGTTAAAGAATAAACTTGTTTGGATAAATGGATTATTTGTTGGTTTAGAGTTTTCTGTTATTACTGTTTTTGCTGCGCTGTGGGCTGTGCCTTTTCTCCAATTAAAATTAGAAGAATGTACTCTAAGAACAGCAAGTATTTTGACTTCTATGGTTTTGTTTGGTGCTGGCTTAAGTTGCCCGATTTATGGTTGGCTCTCTATGTATTTACCTAAACGTAAACCATTAATCCATATTTCATGTTTATCAACCGCCATTTTATTTCTTCTAATGCTGTATTTACCCATACATAGTGTATTCATAATGGGGATTTTGCTCTTTGTTATTGGGCTTTGCTGTGGCGCTTACATGCTTGCATTTACGATTGCAAATGAATTAGCACCTCCGGAATCACTCTCTGCATGCACAGGCTTTACCAATACGTTGGCAATGTTAAGCGCCCCTTTATTACAACCATTAATCGGTTATTTCTTGGATCATTTCAAGGGGAATACCAATCTTCATGCACTCAATGATTATCAATTTGCTCTTTTAATTATTCCCGTAGCATTAATTTTGGCGAGTCTATTATCACAATGTCTTCCAGATAAATCACCTTAAATTAACGTGAGTTTCGTATAAAAGCATGAGGTTTTACTACGAACCGTTCAGGCTGAGGAGATGCCACATAAGCGTTCACGTAATAGCGGTAATAGGTCACTGGTGATTAGCAAAAACCAAAGATTTTTTCCCGGAGAAATGATCCATCAAAATCTGCGAGCAAACATCAAA